>CAWCHB010000001.1:0-126581 GCA_963795225.1 uncultured Alphaproteobacteria bacterium
GCGGCGGCTTCGACGCTCGAGAAAGATCTCAAGTCGTCGCTGAAGACCGGTGCTGACAGGGCTGCAGCTGCAGCGGTCGGCAAACTCATCGCCGAGCGCGCCATCAAGGCCGGGGTCAAGGATGTCGTCTTCGACCGCGGCGGCTACATCTACCACGGCCGCGTGAAAGCGCTGGCTGACGCCGCCCGCGAAGGCGGCCTGAACTTCTAAGCGAAGAGGATTGCATCGTGGCACGTTCACCAGGAAGAGACCGCGGCCGGGATCGCGAAGAGCGCGATAGCGAGTTCACCGACAAGCTGGTGCACATCAATCGCGTCGCCAAGGTCGTCAAGGGCGGCAAGCGCTTCGGCTTTGCCGCGCTGGTCGTCGTCGGCGACCTGAAGGGCCGCGTCGGCTTCGGTCACGGCAAGGCCCGCGAGGTGCCGGAAGCCATCCGCAAGGCGACGGAAGCCGCCAAGCGCGCGCTCGTCCGCGTGCCGCTGCGTGACGCGCGCACCCTGCACCACGACAGCGAAGGCCGCCACGGCGCCGGCAAGGTCGTGCTGCGCTCGGCCCCGGCCGGTACCGGTATCATCGCCGGCGGCGCCATGCGCGCCGTTTTCGAGATGCTCGGCGTACATGACGTGGTCGCCAAATCGCTCGGCTCGACCAACCCATACAACGTGGTGCGCGCGACCTTCGACGCTCTCAAGCACCAGGAAAACCCACGCGGCGTTGCCGCGCGCCGCAACAAGAAGGTGAGCGAGATCGTTTCGCGCCGCCGTGACGGTTCGGTCGCTGGCGAGACTGTTGCCGAGGCGTGAGCTTAGCGCGCGTCGCGGAAACGCAAGGAACGATGTGACATGGCTGCCAAGAAGAAGACGATTACCGTCGAGCAGTTCGCCAGCGCCAACCGGCGGCCGGCGGTCCAGACCAAGACGCTGCGCGGATTGGGCCTCGACAAGCTGAACCGCACGCGTGAGCTGGAAGACACTCCGGCCGTTCGCGGCATGATCAACAGCATTCCCCACCTGGTGCGCATCGTCGACGCGCCGGCGGCCAAGAAATCCTAAGGAGCGACGGTCCGATGCGGCTCAACGAAATCAAAGACAAGCACGGCTCCAAGAAGGTGCGCGTGCGTATCGGCCGCGGTATCGGCTCCGGCGTCGGCAAGCAGGGCGGCCGCGGCGGCAAGGGCCAGACGGCCCGTTCCGGCGTCGCCATCGGTGGCTTCGAGGGCGGCCAGATGCCGCTCCACCGCCGCTTGCCCAAGCGCGGCTTCAACAAGTGGCGGCGCAAGGACTACAACGAGGTCAACGTCGGCGCGCTGCAGCAGGCAATCGACGACAAGCGCCTCGACGCCGGCAAGCCGGTCGACCTTGACGCGCTCGTCGCCGCCGGGATCGTGCGCCGGGCCAAGGATGGCCTGCGCTTGCTCGGATCGGGCGAGATCAAGAGCAAGCTGTCGCTCACCGTCGATCATGCCACCGGCACCGCCAAGGCGGCAGTCGAGAAGGCGGGCGGCTCGATCAAGCTCATCGAGAAGAAGGTGCTTGCCGCCGACGAGGCCAAGCGCAAGAAGACCGCTGCCAAGAAGAAGGCCGCAGCCAACAAGAGCGGCGGCGGCACGGCCAAGAAGCCCGCAGGGGACACCACCGAGGAATAGCCTTGGCGCAAGAAAGCCGCTGATCGGGCGATCGGCGGTCACTACTAGAGCGGCGTTGCCACACCGGGGAACGGCTCCCATCTAAGCGAGGGGACATCCCAGGGCGGCCCGCCGCGACGGGCGCGAAGGTCGGGAGAGAAGAACATGGTATCCGCTGCCGAGCAGCTAGCCGCCAATCTGAACTTTGGCGCCTTCGCCAAAGCCGACGACCTGAAGCGCCGCATCTATTTCACGCTGGGTGCGCTGATCGTCTATCGCTTCGGGACGTTCATTCCGCTTCCGGGCATCAATCCCGTCGCCTTCGCGCAGACCTTCAACGCCAACGCCTCCGGCATCCTCGGCATGTTCAACATGTTCGCGGGCGGTGCCGTCGAGCGCATGGCGATCTTCGCGCTCAACATTATGCCCTACATCTCGGCGTCGATCATCATGCAGTTGATGAGCTCGATGTCGCCGAAGCTCGAGGCCTTGAAGAAGGAAGGCGAGCAGGGGCGCAAGCAGATCAACCAGTACACCCGCTATCTGACCGTGGTGCTGGCCGCGTTTCAGGCCTACGGCATCGCCATCGGCCTCGAAGGCTCACAGGGTGCCGCCGGTCCGGTCGTTATGGATCCCGGCTGGTTCTTCCGCATTACCACCGTCATCACGCTGGTCGGCGGTACGCTGTTCCTGATGTGGCTCGGTGAGCAGATCACCCAGCGCGGCGTCGGCAACGGCATCTCGCTCATCATCTTTGCCGGCATCGTCGCCGGATTGCCGTCGGCGCTCGTCGGCCTGTTCGAGTTGGCCCGCACCGGTTCGCTGTCGGTCGGCTTGCTGCTCGCCCTCCTGGGGCTGATGCTCTTCGTCGTCGCCGCCATCGTCTTCATGGAGCGCGCACAGCGCCGCCTGCTCATCCAGTACCCGAAACGGCAGGTGGGCAACCGGATGTTCCAGGGCGATTCCTCGCACCTGCCGCTGAAGCTCAATTCCGCCGGCGTCATTCCGCCGATCTTCGCGTCCTCGCTGCTGCTGTTGCCGATCACTGCGGCGCAATTCACGGCCGGCCAGGGGCCGGGCTGGCTCAATGAGGTCACGGCCGCGCTCGGCAGCGGCCAGCCGCTGCATATCCTCCTCTACGTGGTGCTGATCATCTTTTTCGCCTTCTTCTACACGGCCGTCGTATTCAATCCGAAGGAGACGGCCGACAACCTGCGCAAGTACGGCGGGTTCCTGCCCGGCATCCGTCCCGGCGAGAAGACGGCCGAGTACATCGACTACGTCCTGACGCGCATCACGGTCGTCGGCGCCATCTACCTCGCCGCCGTCTGCGTCCTGCCGGAAATCCTGATCTCGTACGCCGCTGTGCCGTTCTACTTTGGCGGCACCTCGCTGCTCATCGTGGTGAGCGTCACCATGGACACCGTGGCTCAGGTGCAGAGCCATTTGCTGGCGCACCAGTATGAAGGCCTTATCAAGAAGGCCAAGCTCAGAGGCGCCAGCACGGGCGGGCGAGGGCGGCGATGAACCTGATCCTGCTGGGTCCACCGGGAGCCGGCAAAGGGACGCAAGCCGAGGGGATTGCCAAGAAACGAGGGCTTATCCAGCTTTCGACCGGCGATATGTTACGGGCGGCGGTCAAGGCCGGTACTCCTATTGGCAGGGAAGCGAGCACCATCATGGAAGCGGGGGGGCTTGTCCCCGACCAGGTGGTGATCAAGATTATCGCCGAGCGCATCGCTCAGCCCGATTGCCTCAAGGGCTTCATTCTCGACGGGTTCCCGCGCACGCTGAAGCAAGCCGCCGCCCTCGACGAGCTGCTGTCCTCACAGGGCAAAAAGATCGATGCCGTCATCGAGCTCAAGGTAAACGACGCGGCACTGATCGACCGCATCACCGGGCGCTACGTCTGCTCGAGCTGCGGAGCGAGCTATCACGACACGGCCTGCAAGCCGAAGGTCGAAGGGGTTTGCGACCGCTGCGGGGGCACGAGCTTCGTGCGCCGGGCGGACGACAACCCCGAGACGGTGAAGAACCGGCTGATGGCCTACTACCGCGAGACGGCCCCGCTAATCGGCTACTACTTCGCCAAGGGTAAGCTGCATTCGGTCGATGGAATGGCGCCCGTCGGTGAGGTCGGCGCCCAAGTGGACACTGTTCTGAGCGGTCTCGCCGCACCCTAAAAAAACCGTTATCCGGCCAATTGACGGAGGCCTATTGCTCCGCTACAACACCCCGTTCTTAACGCATCTTCAAAAAAATCCGGTCTGATACCAGACGGGCTGGAGAGGTGCGTTTTTTGGCGCAAGAACATTCGAGCAGCGGTATGCCGCACCGGGGGCGGAGTGCTTCTGCCGGCGGCATTCGATACCTCAGGAGAGATGTGTGGCCCGTATCGCAGGCGTCAACATTCCGACGCAGAAGCGCGTTGTCATCGCGCTACAGTACATTCACGGCATTGGTCAGAAGTACGCCCAGGACATTTGCACCAAGGTCGGGATCCCGGCTGAGCGGCGCGTCAACCAGTTGACCGACGCCGAGGTGCTGCAGATCCGCGAGACGATCGACCGCGACTACCTGGTCGAGGGCGACCTGCGCCGCGAAGTCATCACCAACATCAAGCGGCTGATGGACCTCGGCTGCTACCGCGGCCTGCGCCATCGTAAGGGGCTCCCGGTTCGCGGCCAGCGCACGCACACCAATGCGCGCACCCGCAAGGGCCCTGCCAAGCCGATCGCCGGCAAGAAGAAGGCCTGATCGCAATCATTCCGGGGACGGCCGTTTGGCCGGTCCCCATTCGCGTTTGACGCATATCGCATGACGGGCCGCCGCGCGGCCGCTGGAGAGTTGACGGATGGCCAAAGAGACAACCGCCCCCGCTGGACGCGCCAAGGTCCGCAAGCGCGAAAAGAAGAACATCACGTCGGGCGTTGCGCACGTCAACGCCTCGTTCAACAACACGATGATCACCATCACCGACGCGCAGGGCAACACGATTGCCTGGTCGTCTTCGGGCACCAAGGGCTTCAAGGGTTCGCGCAAGTCGACACCCTATGCCGCCCAGGTGGCCGCCGAGGATGCCGGCCGCAAGGCGCAGGAGCACGGCATGAAGATCCTCGAGGTCGAGGTCTGCGGTCCGGGCTCCGGGCGCGAGTCCGCCCTGCGGGCGCTGCAGTCCGTCGGCTTCCAGATCACCTCGATCCGCGACGTGACACCGATCCCGCACAACGGTTGCCGGCCGCGCAAGCGCCGCCGCGTCTAATTTGCTCCGACGGGGCGAGCATCGCCCGCCCCGTCCAGTTTCGCAGCTTTGCTGCTGACCGCGACCCATATCCCATTCGCCTGCGCACCCTGACGCAGGCGCGATGCTAAGCGAGGCTCCCCGTGGTGAACGTTCTGCAAAAGAACTGGCAAGACCTGATCAAGCCCAACAAGCTCGACGTGGCCTCGGGCCGCGATCGCAGCCGCATCGCGACCGTGGTCGCCGAGCCGCTCGAGCGCGGCTTTGGCATGACGCTCGGCAACGCGCTTCGGCGCGTGCTGCTGTCGTCACTGCAGGGCGCCGCCATCAAGACGGTGCAGATCGACGGCGTGCTGCACGAGTTTTCGTCGATCCCCAGCGTGCGTGAGGATGTCACCAACATCATCCTCAACATCAAGGAGATTGCGCTGCGCGTCCACTCCGAAGGCGTGAAGCGCATGGTGCTGAAGAAAGAGGGCGGTGGTGCTGTCCGCGCCAAGGACATCGAGGCCGGCGCCGACGTCGAGATCCTCAATCCCGAGCACGTCATCTGCACGCTCGACCAGGGTGCCTCCATCCGCATGGAGTTCACCGCCGACATGGGCAAGGGCTATGTCGCCGCCGACCGCAACCGTCCTGAGGACGCGCCGATCGGCCTCATTCCGGTGGACAGCCTTTACAGCCCGGTGAAGAAGGTTTCCTACAAGGTCGAGAACACCCGCGAGGGCCAGATCCTCGACTATGACAAGCTGACGATGACGGTCGAGACCGACGGCTCGGTGAAGCCGGAGGATGCCATCGCGCTCGCCGCGCGCATCCTGCAGGACCAGCTCGCCGTGTTCATCAACTTCGAGGAGCCGAAGAAGGCCGTCGAGGAGACGCGTCACCCGGAGCTGGCGTTCAACGCCGCGCTGCTCAAGAAGGTCGACGAGCTCGAGCTTTCGGTGCGCTCGGCCAACTGCTTGAAGAACGACAACATCGTCTACATCGGCGACCTCATCCAGAAGACCGAGGCCGAGATGCTGCGCACGCCGAACTTCGGGCGCAAGTCGCTGAACGAGATCAAGGAGGTCCTCGCCTCGATGGGTCTGCACCTCGGCATGGAAGTGCCGAACTGGCCGCCGGACAACATCGAGGAGCTGGCCAAGCGCTTCGAGGACCAGTACTGACACGGCGTGCGAATTCCGGCGCGCGACGCATGTCGTGACGCCGGGACCACGAGTTCACGAGCCTAGCGAGGTGAGGCCATAGAACCTCCCCGTTAAACAACCTAAGGGAACTGACATGCGACACAAGAAATTGGGGCGGCGCTTCAGCCGCGACAGCAGCCACCGCCAGGCCATGTTCTCGAACATGGCGGCGTCACTCATCAAGCACGAGCAGATCGTGACGACCTTGGCGAAGGCCAAGGACCTGAAGCGCGTCATCGACAAGTACATCACGCTGGCCAAGCGTGGTGACCTCAACTCGCGCCGCCTGGCTGCCAGCCGCCTGCGCGATGAGGACATGGTCAAGAAGCTCTTCGACACCCTTGCCCCGCGCTACAAGAACCGCGCCGGCGGCTACTCGCGCGTGCTCAAGGCCGGCTTCCGCTACGGCGACAGCGCCCCGCGGGCCGTGATCGAGCTCGTCGACCGCGATACCTCGATCAAGGGCAAGGAAGACCGCGAGCGGCACGAAGCCAAGCTCGCCGAGGCCCCAGCGGAATCGTGATCGGCGTCGGTGCTTCCCGCACTGGCCTAACCACGAGCTGACAGCTAAGCATTCCTTCGAGTGCTGGGCGCCCTATGGCGCCCAGGCGGTCGAGCGTGCGTGCCGCAGGCGCTTAGAGTGCCGCGCTCGACGACGATAGGAGGATGCGATGGCGGGCGAAAAGGTTCTGGTCACGGGAGCCTCGGGCTTCATCGCCAAGCACTGCATCGCCGAGCTGCTGCGGCAGGGGTACGCCGTGCAGGCGACGCTGCGCGACCTCAACCGCGAGGAAGAGACACGGCGCGCCATCGGCAACGCCGGCGCCACGGCGAGTGGGGTGAAGTTCTTCCCCGCCGACCTGCTGCAGGATGAGGGTTGGGACAAGGCCGTCGCGGGCTGCACGTACGTGCTGCACGTCGCCTCGCCGTTTCCGATCAAGAACCCGAAGGAGGCGGACGAAGTCATCCGCCCGGCACGCGAGGGCGCCGTCCGCGTTCTGAAGGCCGCGGGCAAGGCCGGGGTGAAGCGCGTGGTGCTGACGTCCTCGGTCGTCGCCATCACGCTGCCTTGGCCTGAGGCGCAGCCGGGACACGTGTTCGACGAGACCGATTGGACCAACCCCGATCGGCCGGATGTGACCGCCTATGTCGTCTCCAAGACGCTCGCCGAACGGGCGGCCTGGGAATACGTGACCAAGACGCCGGGCGCGCCGGAGCTGACCGTCGTCAATCCGGCCTTCGTGCTCGGCCCGGCGCCGGACGCCGATCTGTCGACGTCGCACGAGGTGCTGCGTCTGATGGCTACCGGCGCCTATCCCGCCGCCCCCAAGATCGGGTTCCCGATCAGCGATGTGCGTGACGTCGCCCAGACGCACGTGCTGGCGATGACCCACCCCGAGGCAGCCGGGCAACGGTACCTTTCCGCCAACGGCCACCTGCGCCTGTTCGAGATCGGCCAGCTCCTCAAGCAGGCGCTGCCCGATCTCGCCAGGAAGGTGCCCCGCGGTGAGCTGCCCGATTTGGCGGTGCGCGCCTTGGCGTTGGTCGATACCCGCCTCAAAGGCGTGCTGGCCGACCTTGGCTTTCCGCGCCCGGTGACCAACGCCAAGGCGCAGGCAGCGTTGGGGCAGACGTTCCGCACGCCGCAGGAGGCCGTCAACTCCGCCGCCGCCAGCTTGCGCGCCTTGCAGGTGATCTAAACGGCTGCCGCACTCTATTAACCGGCCGCAGCCGGCGGTTTGTCACGGGAGCGCCACGATGGCGCGCGCTATGCTAGGCCTGCGCAGGCGCCCGCTGGAGTGACAGGGATTGCCCGTGCGCTTAGTCCAGGGATTGCGATCTGAACCATGAGCATGCCGCTGACCTCTCCGTTGATCCGCATCGCCACCACGGCGCTGGCCCTGTGCGCGGCGATCGCCGCCGCGCCGGCGCAGGAGCGCGAGGTGCCGCCTACGCGCGAGGCGCTGCAGTACTCCTATGCGCCCATCGTCAAGAAGGCGACGCCGGCGGTGGTGAACGTCTACGTCCGCTCGCGCGTGCGCACGCAAGTTTCGCCCTTTCGCCAACGATCCGTTCTTCCAGCGCTTCTTCGGCGGTCGCGGCGGCTTTGGATTGCCGCAGGAGCGCATCCAATCCTCGCTGGGCTCGGGCGTGATCATCAGCGCCGACGGCGTCATCGTCACCAACACGCACGTGGTCAAGGGCGGCACCGACACCCAGATCCGCGTGGCGCTGTCCGACAAGCGCGAGTTCGACGCGCGCATCATCGCTCAGGACGAGCGCACCGATCTCGCCGTGCTCAAGATCGAGAAGGGCGGCAACGACTTCCCGTTCCTGCAGTTCGCCGACAGCGACAAGCTGGAGGTCGGCGACGTGGTGCTGGCCATCGGCAACCCGTTCGGCGTTGGCCAGACGGTGACCAGCGGCATCATCTCGGCCCTGGCGCGCACCGAGATGGCGCAGGCCGAGACGCAGGTGTTCCTGCAGACCGACGCGGCGATCAATCCCGGCAACTCGGGCGGAGCGCTCGTCGACATGAATGGCCGGCTCGCCGGCATCAACACGATGATCTTCTCGCAGTCGGGCGGCTCGGTGGGCATCGGCTTCGCCATTCCCTCGAACCTGGTGCGCCTCTTCGCCGACAATGCCATCGCCGGCCGCAAGATCGAGCGTCCGTGGCTGGGCGGCCAGCTCGAGACCGTCACGCGCGAGATGGCGAAGCAGCTCAAGCTCGATCGTGTCTCCGGCGCCGTCGTGGTGCGCCTCACCAACCACGGCCCGGCGGCGAAGGCCGGCATGCAGCTCGGCGACGTCATCGTTCGCGTCGACGACTTCGAGGTCGGCGATTCCCATTCGGTGCTCTACCGTCTGACGACGCGCGGCATCGGCAACAACAGCCGCATCGAGATCATCCGCGACGGCAAGCGCATGACGATCGAGGTGCCGCTGCTGCCGGCGCCCAAGCCCGGCAAGGACGACGTACGCAACTTGTCCGGCAATCACCCGTTCGACGGCGCGCGTGTCTCCAACATCCTCCCCAGCGTTGCCGACGAGCTCAATCTCGACGAGACGGATGGCGTCGTCATCGTCGCCGTGCGCACCGGAGGCGTCGCCGCGCGGCTCGACTTCCAGCCGGGCGACATCATCGTTCAGATCAACAACGACAAGATCACCGACGTCATCATCGCTCGATCAGTTGACGCGCACCCCGCAGCGGATGTGGAGCGTCACCATCAAGCGCGCCGGACGCCTGATGAAGCTGCAAATGTCTGGATGAGCGCTAGTGTGATTTTCAGATCGAGAAATTCGCTCGCTACATTGCCTGCGAACACAGGCGAACTTCGGAATCGGGACACTAGTGGCGACGCTGTTCGAAGCCGCAGGACTTGAGAAGGGCGCGCCGCGCCCGCTCGCCGACCGGCTGCGGCCGACGAAGCTTGCGGAGGTCGTCGGACAGGAGCAGCTCGTCGGGCCCAACGGCACGCTGACGCGCATGCTCAAGAGCGGCCGGCTGCCGAGCCTCATTCTGTGGGGGCCGCCGGGTTCCGGCAAGACGACGGTGGCACGCCTCCTCGCCCACGAGACGCAGCTCGAGTTCGAGCAGCTTTCGGCCATCTTCTCCGGCGTGCAGGATCTGCGCAAAGCCTTCGACCGCGCCAAGGCGCGCCGCGAGCAGGGCAAAGGCACGCTGCTGTTCATCGACGAGATCCACCGCTTCAATCGTGCCCAGCAGGACAGCTTTCTGCCGCACATGGAGGACGGCACGATCACTCTCGTCGGTGCGACGACGGAAAATCCTTCCTTCGAGCTCAACGGCGCCGTGCTCTCGCGCGCCTCCGTGCTCGTCTTCAATCGTCTCGGCGAGGAGGCGATCGAGGATCTGCTGCTGCGCGCCGAGAAGGAGGAGAAGCGGGCGCTGCCGCTCGACAAGGATGCGCGCGACGCCTTGATCGGCATGGCCGACGGCGACGGGCGCGCAGCCATCAATCTTGCCGACGAGGTCTTCGCCGCCGTCGCTCCTGGGCAAGCGCCGCTGAACCGCGCCGCCCTCAGCACGCTCGTGCAGAAGCGCGCGCCGCTCTACGACAAGTCGCGCGAAGGGCACTACAACCTGATCAGCGCGCTGCATAAGTCGGTGCGCGGCTCCGATCCTGACGCCGCACTCTACTGGCTGGCGCGCATGCTCGACGGCGGCGAGGATCGCCTGTTTCTGGCGCGCCGCCTCGTGCGCATGGCCATCGAGGATATCGGTCTCGCCGATCCGCAGGCACTCGTGCAGGCGCTCGCCGCCAAGGACACCTTCGACTTCCTCGGCAGCCCCGAAGGCGAGCTGGCGCTGGCGCAGGCGACGATCTATCTCGCCACCGCGCCCAAATCGAACGCCGCCTACGTCGCCTACAAGGCGGCGATGCGGGCCGCCAAGGAGCACGGCTCGCTCAGCCCGCCCAAGCACATCCTCAACGCTCCGACCAAGCTCATGCAGTCGGAAGGCTACGGCTCAGGCTACGCCTACGACCACGACACGGAAGAAGGCTTTTCCGGCCAGGATTACTTCCCCGAAGAATTCGACGCACGGCCGCAGTATTACGTGCCGCCGGAGCGGGGTTTCGAGCGCGACATCCGCAAGCGGCTGGCCTACTGGGCCGATCTGCGGGCAAAGCGAGGCGGCTAGTCCTGCCGACTTTGAAGACGCCAGGCTGGGCTCTATAGTGGGCGTCACGTCGCGGCTAGGGGAGGGGCAGGCGTTGACGGTTCGCTTCATCGATCTTTGGCGTGGCCACCCGATCAATAAGTCGGTGACCGCCCCCTGCGTCGCGCCCCACGACCTGACCAACATGGAAGGCCAGCATGTCGCCATGGGCTTTCCGGTCTTTAGCAATCAATGCGCCATTCGCCTCGGCATCGCGCTGCGCCGTGCCGGCGTCACCGATGGCCAGATCGGCGGCTGCGCCGCCTGTGCCGTGCATCCGCGCTCGGAGATGCACTTCATCAATGCGAGCCAGCTCGCCAACGCACTGACGCACGCCAACATCCCCGGCATCGGCGCGGTCGAGAAGATCACGGGCACGCGAGGCGGCCGCACTACTATCCAAAGCTGTTCGGCCGTACCGGCATCATCTATTTCCAGGACTACTGGAAGCGTACGTCCGACAGCGGCCGCGCCACCGGCGACCACATCGACGTGTGGAACGGCTATCGCTCGTCGGCCAAGTGGCTGCTCGAGTGGTTCTCCTGGATGGGGTACTACTCGAACTACGCCAACGCCGGCGAAATCTGGTTCTGGGAAGTGAAGTAGACGGCCGGCCGCGCCGGGGGAACTGTAATGCGCTACGTCGTTGCCATGGTGTTCGCGCTGATTGTCGCCGCGCTCGCCACGATGTTCCTCGGCTCGAGCGTCGCCGACTGGGTCGTGGCGCAGAATTCGTTCGAAAGCTCCGACGACGCGGAGAACCTGAACATGCTGGCGTTCGTCGGCACCATCGTCGGCGGCCTGCTCGTCGGGTGGATGGTCGGCTGGGTCATCGGCGGCGGCGGCTCATCTACGCCGCCGGCGCCTGAGCCCTAGTGCGGCGCCAGAAGCGTCAGCGGCCATAGATAGGCCTGGGCGAGGACGAGCAGCCCGACGAGCGTCGCCAGCGCGATCGAGTGGAAGGCGACGAAGCGCAAGATCTCGCCCTCGTGCCCGTACCACCGCGTTGCCGTCGAGGCGACGACGATCGATTGCGCATCCATCATCTTGCCCATGACGCCGCCGGAGCTGTTGGCGGCAGCCATCAGCACCGGGTTGAGGCCCAGTTGCTCGGCGGTGACGCGCTGCAGGCCGCCGAACAGCACGTTGGACGATGTGTCCGAGCCGGTCAGGGTGACCCCCAGCCAGCCGATGTACGTGCCAAAGAGAGGATAAAGGAATCCGGTGCCGGCGAGCGCCAGCCCGAGCGTCGCGTCGGCGCCGGAGTAGCGCGTGACGAAGCCGATCGCCAGCATGCAGGCGATCGTCAATAGCGAATAGCGCACGACGTAGAGCGTGCGCGCGTACATGCGCGCCAGGTCACGCAGGCCGTAGCCGAGGAAAATTCCCGAGGCGATGGCGGCGAGCAGGATGCCGGACCCGGTCGCCGACAGGACGTTGAAGTTGAATACCGCGGCTTCGATCTTCGGCGCCGCGACCACCGGGGGCACCTTTTGCACGAGGTCGTGCAAACCGGTGACGGGCAGCTTCGAGCACCCACAGATCGTCGAGACCGGCGCGCACCTGCGGCGTGCCCCACAGAAACACGAAGACGCTGAGGATCAGCCACGGGGTCCAGGCGCGCCTGACCGCTGCAGCGCCAGGAGACGTGGACGCGATCGTCGCCGCCGGCGCCTCGATGTCGGCGTCGGGCATGGCGGTCATCGGCGTCGCCGGGCGCCAGACCTTGAGGAAGAGTGCCAGCGAAGCCATCGAGACGATAGCGGCGACGATGTCGACGAGCCAGGGGCCGTGGAAGTTCGACACGGCGTATTGCGGGATCGCAAAAGATAGTCCGGCAACGAGCACCGGCGGCCAAACCTCGAGCGTCTTCCTCCAGCCGACGAACGCCACGATCAGCCAGAACGGCACGATCACCGAGAAGAACGGAAGCTGCCGCCCGACCATGCCGCTGAGCTCGTGCAGGTCGAGGCCGGTGACGGCCGCGAGCGCAATGATGGGCGTGCCGAGCGCGCCGAAGGCAACGGGCGCCGTGTTGGCGATAAGCGACAAGCCGGATGCGGCGAGCGGTCTGAAGCCCAGGCCCATGAGCATCGCCGCCGTGACGGCGACCGGGGTTCCGAAGCCCGCCGCACCCTCGAAAAAGGCGCCGAGGCAGAAGGCGATGAACAGCAATTGCATCCGCCGGTCGTCGCTGATGGCGCCGATCGAACGCTGCAGAACCGCGAAGTCGCCCTTTTCGGTCGTGAGCTGATAGAGGAAAATGACGTTGAGGATGATCCAGCCGATGGGGAGCAGGCCGAATGCCGCGCCATAGGCGGCGGCAAGCGCGGCCATCGGGGCCGGCATCCCGTAGCCCAGGATCGCGACCGCGAGGGCTGCGAGGAGACCGAGGATCGCCGCTACGTGCGCCCGTAGCTCGAAGATGCCGATACCGCCGAGCAGCACGACGACCGGAATGGCGGCGACGATTGTGGAGAGGAGGGCGTTGCCGAACGGGTCATAGATTTGCGACCACATGCATCCGCCCCCCAAGCGTTCACCCAGCCTATGCCGGGGCGGAAACCTTGGTCAAACTTCATATACGTTTATACCCGCCGCGCCGCGGTAACGGCCCGACACCGGATTTTCATGCCTGAAGCTGGACTTTGATGGCCGCTCAACTTAGGCCATGCGCGCAAGCCCCGCAGGATTGCTGTTTAGAGCGCCCGATGAACGATCGCGTCGAGACCATAAAAGTGAAGGCGGCCGAGGCGGATATGCGGCTCGACCGGTGGTTCCGCATCCACTTTCCGGACGTCGGGTATTCGTATCTGCAGAAGCTGCTGCGAACGGGGCAGGTGCGCGTCGACAGCCGGCGCGTAGAGGGCAACGAACGCCTCGAGGCCGGCGCGCAGATCCGCGTCCCGAAGATCGTCCGCAGCGAAAAGCCGGCCGCCGCGCCGAGCGTCAAGGCGCCGCTGGGGCTGTCCAAAGCCGACCGCACCGCCATCGAGCGCATGATCCTGTTCGAGGACGAGCATATCCTCGTGCTCAACAAGCCGTTCGGTCTTGCTGTTCAGGGCGGCAGCGGCACCAAGCGGCACATCGACGGCATGCTGGCAGGCATGGCCGACCGCTTCGGCGGCGAGCGCCCGCGCCTCGTGCATCGTCTCGACCGCGACACGACGGGCGTGCTGCTCATCGCCAAGCACCGCGATGCCGCCGCCAAGCTCGGTCGCGTCTTCCAGACACGTTCGGCCGCCAAGACTTACTGGGCGCTCGTGCGCGGCGTACCCAAGCCCCCACAGGGCAAGGTGGAGGCGGCGCTGGTGAAAGCCGCCGGTCCCGACGGCGACCGCGTGCGCAAGGCGCTGCCCGGCGAGCAGAAGGAGGCCATGCACGCCACCACGCATTATTCGGTCGTGGATCGTCTGGCGCACAAGGCCGCCTGGGTGTCGCTCAAGCCGGTGACCGGGCGGCAGCACCAGTTGCGCGCCCACATGGCGCTCATCGGCAATCCCATCGTCGGCGACAACAAGTACGGCGGCGACGAGAACATGCCGGCCGAACAGATCGAGAAGAAGCTGCACCTCCACGCCCGTCGCCTGGTGCTTCCGCACCCGTTCACGGGCGGCAAGATCGATGTCACGGCGCCGCTGCCCGAGCATATGCGCAAGACCTGGGAGCTGCTGAGCCTCGATGCCGATCGCTACGAGGATGCCGACTGATGAAGCTCGTCGTCCTCGATTGCGATGGCACGCTCGTCGACAGCCAGAACGGTATTTGCGAGGCGATGACCCACGCCTTCACCGGCTTCGGGCTGGTGGCGCCGACGCGCGAAGCGACCCTCGCCATCGTCGGGCTGTCGTTGCCGGAGGCGTTTGCGGTTCTTGCGGCCGAGCATGACGACGCGCTGCGTACCCAGATGGTGCAGCGCTACAAATCGGCATTCCTCGAGATCCGGCGCGATCCCGAGCTGCACGAGCCATTGTTCGACGGCGTCGCCGCGGCCGTTGAGGCGTTCGGATGCGCGCGACGACATCGTGCTCGGCATCGCCACCGGCAAATCGCGCAAGGGCATCGACCGGCTGTTCGAGCGCGAGCGCTGGGCGCATCGCTTCCTGACCGTGCAGACCTCCGACGATCATCCATCAAAGCCGCACCCCGCCATGCTGCACGCGGCCATGGCCGAGGCGGGCGTTACCGCCGATCGCACGGTGATGGTCGGCGACACGACCTTCGACATGGAAATGGCGCGCGCGGCGGGTACGGGCGCCCTGGGCGTCGGGTGGGGCTATCATTCCATCGATGAGCTGAACGGCGCCGGCGCGCACGGTGTCATCGAGGCTTGTCACAGCCTCACCACCGACATCGACGCTTTCTTTGCCGACCGGGAGAAGGCCGCGTGAGCGAGCCGGGCGACAAGCCGACGACGAAGGTGCCCGGCAGGGAGCCACGGACCGCGCCGCTGCCAAAGCGGTTCTACAAGGAGGTCGCGGTCGACGAGCAGCCGGACGGCTTTGCGATCCATCTCGACGGCCGTCCTGTGCGCACGCCCAGGAAGCGTCAACTGGATCGTGGCGACGCGCGCCTTGGCCGAGGCCATTGCCGAGGAATGGGCGGCGCAAGGCGAGAAGATCGACCCCGCTACCATGCCGCTGTCGAAGCTCGCCATCACCACCATCGATGGCGTTGCCGAGAATGCCGCGGAAGTTAGGAGCGATATCGTTCATTTCGCCGGCAGCGATCTGCTGTGCTACCGGGCCGAGGCGCCCACCGCGCTCGCCGACCTGCAAGCGAAGGCGTGGGACCCGACCCTGCGCTGGATCGAGGCAGAGACGGGGGAACGATTTTTCCTGGCCGAGGGCGTGATGCCGGTGACGCAAAGCGCCGGCGCGTTGGCGGGGGTTGACCGCCTCCTGGCTCCCTTCGGCGCTTTCGCGCTGGCCGGTCTGCATGTGATGACAACCCTGACGGGCTCGGCGTTCCTCGCCCTGGCGGTCGCCATGGGGCGCATGCCGGTGGCGGATGCATGGGCCGCTGCGCACCTCGACGAGGACTGGCAGATCGCCCGCTGGGGCATCGACGTCGAAGCCGCCGACCGGCGCGAGCGGCGCTGGCAGGAGATGCAGGCCGCCGCCCGTTTCCTCGACTTGCTCGGGAAACCTTGAAGAAAAACCGGACGACGCGGAGGCTGTTCCCGCGGGAACAGCCTGCTTGCGGCAGTCCGGCTAGGCTCCGAATGAGATGTAATCGACCCCGGAGCAAGCCATGCTGACTCTCTTTGACCTCGCAATTGTTGTCATCATCGTTGCCGCCATGCCCTTCGTCATAGGAGCGGGCCGGCAACCGTGACCAGCTTCGACCTCGCCGTAGCTTTCGGCATCTTGGCGCTGATGCTGTGGATCTCGGTCAATATCTTGTGCTTGCTGCCCGCGCTTGTTGGCGTAACAGGAGACGCGCATGCAACCTCTGTCGGATTTCGACCTGTTCCTCAATTTCGCTGTGGCCATCGGCATGCCGCTGCTGATCCTGGCCAATCTGATGAACTGGGGAGCGAACTCTCCCTTCAACATCTATCTGTGGCGCGAGCATCCCAACCTGATGCGTGTCGCCATGGTCGTCCTCGGCCTGCTGACGCTCAACGCCTTCGTCACCCTTGCCGGCCACTACGGGATCGTCTCTCAGACCATCATCGATTACGCCGTTCCGGTGCTCGGAATACCGTTCCTCGTCACCTCGGTGGCCATAATCTGGCTCTCCATCCGCGCCCTGCTGCAGTTCCTGCGCAGCCGCAGGACCTCCACCTAGCTCCTGGCACCCCGGCTGCCCCAAACGTCGCATATCCGCGCGCTTGGCCCGCGTTCTCACGGGCCAAGCCGCATGCTATGAGCCCTCTCGACGGTTTGCGCCGGCAAGGCGCGTGCGCGAGGGATACCATGAAGGACATCATCGAAGAGCTGGAGAAGCGCCGGGCCGAAGCACGCCTCGGTGGCGGACAGACACGCATCGACGCGCAGCACAAGCGCGGCAAGCTGACCGCCCGCGAGCGCATCGAGCTGCTGATGGACGAGAACTCCTTCGAGGAGTTCGACACCTTCGTCGAGCACACCTGCACCGACTTCGGCATGGAGAAGCAGAAGACCCCCGGCGACGGCGTCGTCACCGGCTGGGGCACCATCAACGGGCGCGTCGTCTACGTCTTCGCCAAGGACTTCACCGTCATGGGCGGGTCGCTGTCGGGCAGCCACGCCCGCAAGATGACCAAGATCCAGGACATGGCGCTGAAGAACCGTGCGCCGATCATCGGCCTGTTCGACGCCGGCGGCGCCCGCATCCAGGAGGGCGTCGACGCGCTCGGCGGCTACGGCGAGGTGTTCACGCGCAACGTGATGGCCTCCGGCGTCATCCCGCAGATCTCCGTCATCATGGGCCCGTGCGCCGGCGGCGACGTCTACTCGCCGGCCATGACCGACTTCATCTTCATGGTGAAGGACACGAGCTACATGTTCGTCACCGGTCCCGACGTCGTGAAGACGGTGACCAACGAGACCGTCACGGCCGAGGAGCTGGGCGGCGCCAAGGTGCACACGACGAAGTCATCCATCGCCGATGGCGCCTACGAGAACGACGTCGAGGCGCTGCTGCAGATGCGGCGGCTGATGGACTTCCTGCCCTCCAACAACAAGTCGGGCGTGCCCGCGCTGCCGACCGCCGACAGCGCCGACCGTCACGACTACTCGCTCGACACGCTCATCCCGGACAACCCGAACAAGCCGTACGACATCAAGGAGCTGATCCTGAAGGTCGTCGACGAGGCCGACTTCCTCGAGATCCAGGAGGCCTTCGCCAAGAACATCGTCACCGGCTTTGCCCGCATGGAAGGCCGCACGATCGGCATCGTCGCCAACCAGCCGATGGTGCTCGCCGGCGTGCTCGACTCGGATGCTTCGCGCAAGGCGGCCCGTTTCGTGCGCTTCTGCGACTGCTTCGAGATCCCCATCGTCACCTTCGTCGACGTGCCGGGCTTCCTGCCGGGCACCGCGCAGGAATACGGCGGCCTCATCAAGCACGGCGCCAAGCTGCTGTTCGCCTTCGCCG
Source organism: uncultured Alphaproteobacteria bacterium (assembly GCA_963795225.1). Classification (GTDB taxonomy): domain Bacteria; phylum Pseudomonadota; class Alphaproteobacteria; order Rhizobiales; family Hyphomicrobiaceae; genus Hyphomicrobium_A. The sequence goes on from CAWCHB010000001.1 coordinate 17,829, forward strand.
AGGCGACCGTGCCGAAGATCACCGTCATCACCCGCAAGGCCTACGGCGGCGCCTACGACGTGATGAGCTCCAAGCACATCCGCGGCGACGTCAACTATGCCTGGCCCACGGCCGAGATCGCGGTGATGGGCGCCAAGGGCGCGGCCGAAATCCTCTATCGCGCCGATCTTGGCGACCCGGAGAAGATCAAGGCGCGCATCGACGAGTACCAGAAGCGCTTCGCCAATCCGTTCGTCGCCGCCGAGCGCGGCTACATCGACGAGGTGATCCTGCCGCACGGCACGCGCCGGCGCATCTGCCGGGCGCTCAACATGCTGCGCAACAAGACCCTCGAAAATCCCTGGAAGAAGCACGACAACATCCCGCTGTAGGGTTGAACAGCCATGGTCCGATCTAGGCGAGCGGCGCTGCGATTGGACCTGATGCTGATTGTCGGTACGGCCCTCCTATTTCCCGCGCTGCCGGCGCACGCCGCGGAGGTGGGGCCGGGGAATGCGCCCGTCTGCGAGTTGAAGCTCGAGGGGCCGATAGAGGCGGGAGACAGCGAGAAGCTGTCTGCCGCCCTTTCTGCCTTAGGGGCCGCCGGCGGCTTCGACAGCCGCGAAGTGCGCTTGTGCCTCAACAGCCTCGGCGGCAACTACGACGAAGCGCTGAAGCTGATGACGACGCTGCTCACCTTCACCAACGTGGCCACCATCGTTGACGCGGGTGCCGAGTGCTATTCGGCCTGCGCCTTCCTGTTCCTCGCCGGCAACGCGCAAAGGTCCGAGGACGGCGAATTGGCGCCGAACCGCACTCTCGACGTGCGCGGGACGCTCGGGTTTCATGCGCCCTACCTGCAGACGGGCACCGGCACGGACGTGACCGCGGCGACGATCGAGAACTTTCGGCGCGGCGTCAGCGCCATCGCCAAAATGCTGGAGATCGACCGGCGCGAGCTTATCCCGCGCGGCCTCCTCGCCAAGGCTCTGCAAGTGAGGTCGAACGAGCTCCTCTACGTCGACACCATCGAAAAGGTCGGCGTCTGGTCGATCAAGTTGAAGGGATATAAGCCGCCCGCGGCGCTCACCTCGAAGATGCTCGATCAGGCGTGCCGCAGCAAGGATATGTGGACGAACTTTTCCCACACGGTTCTGGGGCGCGCTGCCGATGATCACGAGACGCTGCACGGTTTGCGGCAGTCGGATTTTCCGGAGATCCGCGGGTCGGACGAGCCTATCAAGCTGGCCGACGGACGCTTCCGCACGACGCTCGATCTCTTCGGGCACGAGGCGACCAATGTGTGCATCATCGATGTCTACGCCAACGAGAAGAATGAGCTGTTTCTATCGCTCACGATGTTCCCTGCCGATCAGCAGCAACCCGAGCCCGAGCCATTCGCCGAACAGGTGACGGCGAGGTTGAACGATCCGCAGAGCCTCGAGGTCATCTCGGACCCGCTCTGGTATGTCTATGCGCCCGATACCGCCCTCATGAGCCTCGGACGGCCCGCTATCGAGGTGCGCCCGTCTGCGCCATAATCCCGTTCGATGGACAGGACGTCCAATCGTAGAGTTAACGCTGAATGTGGGGAGCGATGCGATGACCCGGACCTGGAGCCTGGTTGCTCTCGTGCTCGCCGGCCCGGCGATGGCCGGCGGTGGTGCCGCCCCGCTCTGCTACGAGGTCATCGGCTGCGTGCAGGACCGCAACATATCGTCACGCGATGCCGAGAAACTCGGGTGCGATCAGCTCTAGACGGTGCGCAACGGCATTTACGCCTCGCGCGGCTACTGCTTCAAGACCGGCCGCGGGCAGGACGAGTTCGGCAACGAGGGCTGCACCTATACCGACCAGGATCAGGTGCCGCTCAACGACTACGAGCGGGCCAACGTGCGGGTCATCCAATCGATCGAGAAGCGCCGCGGCTGCTGATCCGCCGGGCCCCTTCCGACCGCAGAATCGCCGCCTCGGACCCGCCCAGCCGGCACATGAACGGCGGCTGTAACCGTCATTCAGAACGAGTTCAAAGCGCCGACGGCATTGTCCGCCTCATCACAACGCCACTCCCCAGGGAGCGGCGCGAACCGAGGAAGAGGTGGACCATGAACAAGATTGCTCTCATCGCTACGACCGCTCTGATCGCCACGACTGCCGCGGCTTCTGCCGCCAGCTTCGACACACGCCAGGACTACCAGGCCAACCGCATCGAGCAGGGCCGCAAGACCGGCAAGATCACGTGGACCGAGGGTCTCAAGCTGCGCGCCGAGCAGAAGCGCATCGCCAACAAGGAAGCCCAGTTCAAGTCGGACGGCTACGTGAGCAAGTCTGAGCGCCGTCAGCTTCGCTACCTGCAGAACGATGCCGCCGAGCACATTGCCGACGAAAAGAGCGACGCTCGTCGCCGCGCGTGGTGGCTGCCGCGCGTCGGCAAGTAAGCAAGTCGCCGAAGTGCCTCCATCTGCCTCCTGGGCCGCCGCTTGGCGGCCCTCTCTTTTTGAGCGCCGGGACGAGTAGATGCCGGCGAGCCACACTGCGGCGGCAGGCGCGCCGAATGCATCCGCGGCGGGGCAGCCGTTAGCCAAATAGTAAGCCCGCTTTCCTAATCTGCCGGCATGTTGCTTTTGCGAGCGGGGCTGAGATGAGCGCGTTGCAGTCGCTTCCGATTACCGAGATGTTGCAGCGGGGCAGTATCCACGACGTCGATGTGTTGAGGCTCAAAGCGGCGCTCCACACCGACGGCGTGATCTCGGCGGATGAGGCCGAGGCGCTTTTCACCCTCAACGAGACCTGCCCGCTGCAGGATCCGGCCTGGGCCGATTTCTACGTCGACGCCCTGACCGATTACCTTGTCAATCAGGTGGAGCCGGAAGGCTACCTGACGGCCGAGGAGGCCCAGCGCTTCGCGAGCCGCATCGCCCCCGACGGTATCATCGCGCGCAAGTCGGAGCTCGATCTCCTCGTCAACGTGCTCGATAAATCGCGCTGGTCGCCGGTGAGCCTGTCGCGCCTCGCGCTGCAGCAGGTGAAGCGCGCCGTCATCGACGGTGACGGCCCGCTGCGCGAGAGCCATCCCGGACAACAGGGCACGATCCGCGAGTGCGAGGTCGAGCTGGTTCGGCGCATCCTCTACGCCTTCGGCGGCGAGGGCAGCGTCGCCATCACGCGCCCCGAGGCCGAGGTCCTCTTCGACATCAACGACAACATCCGCGACCCGCAGTCGAATGCCGCCTGGACCGACCTTTTCGTCAAGGCCGTGACCAACGTGGTCATGGCCGCCTCGGGACAGGGCGTGCCGACCCGCGAGGAAGCGCTCCGCCGCGACGCCTGGCTGATGGAGGCCAGGGGCGAGCTGTCGCCGCTGGCGCTGCTGTCGGCCATGGTTTCCTCGAGCATCGACGCCGTCCGGGCCGCCTACCAGGAGCAATCCGCCGAGGAGCGCGCGCTGGCGCGGCTCGAGCAGCAGCGCATCGAGATCATCACCAACGAAGAGATCACGCAGGCCGAGGCGGCGTGGCTGTGCGAGCGGATCGGCCGTGACGGGCGCCTGACGCCCAATGAGGCGGCGCTGGTCGCCTACCTCAACAAGGAAAGCCGCAAGATTCACCCGGATCTGCAAGCCGCGGTTGAGCGTCTTGCGCAGGCTGCTTAGGCCCGTCGGACACGGGCAGATAGGGCATCGACCGCAATGGCGGTCGGCAGACTGCGACACTGCGCGCTTTTTGCCGCACGCTTGGCCAGTTTACGACACTTCAATGGCCGTCTAGAACGTCAGCTACGCAACCGGCTGGCGTCTCTCAAGCGGGCGCGCCTACCTAGTGGGCACAAGGGTTTATGTTCAAAAAAATTCTGATCGCCAACCGTGGCGAGATCGCCTGCCGCGTCATCAAGACTGCGCGCAAAATGGGCATCAAGACCGTCGCCGTCTATTCCGATGCCGATCGCGATGCGCTGCACGTCGACATGGCGGACGAAGCGGTGCACATCGGACCGCCGCCGGCGGCCCAATCCTACCTGGTGATCGACAAGATCGTCGACGCCTGCAAGCAGACCGGCGCCGAGGCCGTGCATCCGGGCTACGGCTTCCTTTCCGAGCGCGAGGCGTTTCCCGATCGCGCTGGAGAAGGCCGGCATCGTCTTCATCGGCCCCAACCCCAAGGCGATCGCCGCCATGGGCGACAAGATCGAGAGCAAAAAGGCGGCGGCGGCGGCCAAGGTTTCGACCGTGCCGGGCTACGTCGGCGAGATCGCCGACACCAAGCACGCCATCAAGATCTCCGAGGAGATCGGCTACCCGGTGATGATGAAGGCCTCCGCCGGCGGCGGCGGCAAGGGCATGCGCATCGCCTTCAACGCAAAGGAGGTCGAGGAAGGCTTCCCGTGGCTCGCGTCCGAGGCCAAGGCGTCGCTTCGGCGACGACCGCATGTTCATCGAGAAGTTCATCGTCGATCCGCGCCACATCGAGATCCAGCTCATCGGCGACAAGCACGGCAACGTCATCTACCTCGACGAGCGCGAGTGCTCGATCCAGCGCCGCAACCAGAAGGTCATCGAGGAGGCGCCCTCGCCGCTGCTCGATGAGAAGACGCGCCGGGCCATGGGCGAGCAGGCGGTCGCCCTCGCCAAGGCCGTCGGCTACGACAGCGCCGGCACCGTCGAGTTCGTCGCCGGCCAGGACCGCAGCTTCTTCTTCCTGGAGATGAACACCCGCCTGCAGGTCGAGCATCCGGTCACCGAGCTGATCACCGGCGTCGATCTCGTCGAGCTGATGATCCGCTCCGCGGCCGGCGAGAAGCTGCCGTTCAAGCAGTCGGACGTGAAGATCAACGGCTGGGCCGTCGAAAGCCGCGTCTATGCCGAGGATCCGTTCCGCAACTTCCTGCCGTCCATCGGCCGCCTGGTGAAGTACCGCCCGCCGGCCGAGGGCATCCGCCAACGGCATCACGGTGCGCAACGACACGGGCGTCGAGGAAGGCGGCGAGATCTCGATGTTCTACGATCCGATGATCGCCAAGCTCGTCACGCACGGCCCGACGCGCGAGGCCGCCATCGACGTCGCAGGCCGATGCTCTCGATGCCTTCTATATCGACGGCATCCAGCACAACATCCCGTTCGTCTCGGCGCATCATGCAGCACCCGCGCTGGCGCAAGGGCGCGCTGTCGACGGGCTTCATCCCGGAGGAGTATCCGGATGGCTTCCAGCCGCGCGTGCCCGAGGGCGATGAGCTGAACGTCATTGCCGCCGTTGCTGCGGTGATCGACCACCAGAACAACGTGCGCCGCCGCGAGATCACCCACCAGATGACCGGCTCGCCGGTCGCCTTTGCGCGCCAGCGCGTGGTCAAGGTCAAGACCGCCCAACTCCCGGTCGAGGTCGAGGCCGTGGAGGGCGGCGCCTATCGCGTCACGTTCCCGCAGAGCAAGAAAACGGTGACGCTCAAGTCCGACCTGGAAGCCCAACGATCCGGTGTGGTTCGGCACGGTCGGCGACAAGCGGGTCGCCGTGCAGGTGCGCTCCATCGTCAACGGCGTCAACCTCGCCTACCGCGGCATCCAGGTGCCCGTGTACGTCTACACCGAGCGCGAGGCGGCGCTTGCCGGGCTGATGCCGGAGAAAGTGCCGGCCGACACCTCCAAGTTCCTGCTGTGTCCGATGCCTGGCCTCGTCAAGGCTATCAACGTCACCGAGGGGCAGGAAGTGCAGGCCGGCGACGCCCTGGCCGTCGTCGAGGCCATGAAGATGGAGAACATCCTGCGCGCCGAGCGCAACGGCTCCGTCAAGAAGGTCAATGCCAAGCCCGGCGACAGCCTCGCTGTCGATGCCGTCATCCTCGAGTTCGCCTGATGTCCAACCGCAAGCTTATTTCCTCCGGCTCGCAGTTCGAGCAGAAGATCGGCTATTCGCGCGCCGTCGCCGACGGTCGCTGGGTGTTCGTCTCGGGCACCACCGGCTTCGACTACGCGACGATGACCATCTCGGACAACGTCGTCGAGCAGACCGACCAGTGCTTCAAGAACATCGCCGCCGCGCTCGCCCAGGCCGGTGCCTCGCTCGCCGACGTCGTGCGCGTCCACTACCTGCTGACCCGCAAAGAGGACTTCGAGCCCATCTGGCCGGTGCTGCAGAAGTACTTCGGCGACGTGCGGCCCGCCTGCACCGTCATGGTCACCGGCCTCGTCGACGACAAGATGCTGATCGAGATCGAGGTCACGGCGCTGAAGGCGGCCGACTGACACGCTTCGCCGGGAGCGATAGCTCATGAGCGAGAACATCCGCACCGTTCACCTTCGCATCGAGGGCCGCGTGCAGGGCGTCGGCTACCGCGCCTTCGTGGAGACGGAAGGCGATCGAGCTCGGCCTTGCCGGCTGGGTGCGCAATCGCCATGACGGGTCGGTCGAAGCGGTGCTGCAAGGCGTGCCCGGCAGCAGTCGATGCGATGCTCGAGCTCTGCCGCTCCGGACCGCCGGCATCGCGCGTCGATCGGGTCGAGGTCGTCGGTGAGGGGGTTGGCGCCTTCGACGGCTTCGAGGTGCGGCCGACGGCTGAGGCGACCTCAGGCGTACTTCTCCGCCAGCGCCGCAAGCCGTTGAGGATCGGCTCATAGGCCTCCTCGTTGCGCGCCTCCGGGATAGACCACATAGACGGGATAGACGAACTTGCGCGCCCGCTTGGGCAGTCGCAGGCGTCCGCGCGCGATGTGGGAGCCGACGAGCCGGGCAGGAAAATAGCCCGAGCACTCGTTGGTCAGCAGGTAGTCGAGGCCGACCGGGCCCGAGATCGAGATTGAGGCCCGGGTTGGTGTACTCCGGGTAGGCGGCGGCGTGGTCCTGCTGGAAATCCGGGCCCCCAATCGATGAACACATAGTCGGACGCCGAGCGCCGCTGACTGGCGGGCACGCTCGTCACCAGCACGAACTCCTCGTCGAACAGGTGCTCGATCATCAGGCCCGGCGGCTGCGTCGGGCGGTACATGACGGCGAGGTCGAGGGTGCCCTCGATCAGCCGCTGCATGAGCTCGACCGACATGCCCGCTGCTCGCCGAGACGGCGATGTCGGGGATGTTCGAGCGCAGCCACGAGATCCAGCGCAGCAGAAAGCCGTCCCAGAAGGAGATAGGCGCGCCGACCGCGAGGTGGTCGCGATGCTGATCGGAGAGCCCGACTTCGAGCTGGGCATGCTGCCAGACGCGGACCAGCGCGAGCGCATGCTTCTGGAACTGCTCGCCCGCCGCGGTGAGCTCGGCACCGGACTTGGAGCGCTCGAAAAGCGGGCGTCCGAGCAGGTCTTCGAGGCCTTTGATGCGCGCCGAAACGGTCGACTGCGTGATGTTCATCTTGCGCGCGGCATCGATGAAGCTGCCCGTCTCGGCAACCATCAGGAAGGTGCGCGCGAGAGTTGACGTCCATCGTGCTCACACGATCGCTGCGAAGGCTCTGAAAATGTATCTATCGAAATTTCCGATAGTGGTCACCGGAAAATTCCGTTTGTGGACGGGGTTGATTCTAACCAGATTGGTCAGCGTCCCGACCGAGTCGAATCCGATTCGGCTCTCAACGTTCGGGTTCACAATGGAAGGACGAACGACCATGAAGGCCAAAGCGAAGAAACCTGCCGAAGAAAGCCGCAGCGAAGAAGCCGGCTGCCAAGAAGAAGAAGAGGTAGTCGATCTCTCTCTGAGAGATCAACAGGAGCTGCCGTGATGTCCAAGATGGTCGTTGCGGTATCTCTGAGCGTAGCTCTGATCTGGTCCCCCATCGCGTACGCATGCGTCGATCAAGAACCGAGACGGCAAGGACTACAAGGTCAGTGTCGTCGAGGGAAATGCGACAAACGACCATGTTTTACGGCCGTCTGCGTTACTCGAAGGGGTCTGTAAAAAGGGCTGCGTGATCCGCCTCAACGACAGTGAAAAGGACGAGTACGAGCTGAAAGGCTCCGACGTCGTGTCGATTGAGGACGGCTACCTCTACTACGACGGGCCGCCCGCATCCGCAGTGCCGAAGGCTGGTGATGCGGACCAGCCTTCAGAGCCCAGCGCCAAGTAGGGGCAGGTATCGAACGCTACGCTTTTGGAAGCCCGGCCCACCTAGGGGGCCGGGCTTTCTCTTTTTGAGGCGTTCGGCTCAGCGTCCGGCTGCCGGCTGCCGCGTGCGTTCGAGGGGGTCGCGACGCGTCGCGCGTCGGCCCGAATTGACGCTCGAAGTGATCGCGCAAGGCGTTATCCACAACTTCCATCCGATGCCCGATGCCGAGGTCGGCAAGGCTCGTCACGCCATGGCCGGCGATGCCGCACGGTACGATACCGCCGTAGTGCGACAGGTCGGGGTCGACGTTGAGGCTTATCCCGTGCAGGCTGACCCACTTGCGTCAGCCGCAGACCGATGGCGGCGATCTTGTCTTCGACGTCTGCCCCCTGTCTGGGGCGCCGGACCCAGACGCCGACCCGATCCCGGCGCGTCTCGCCGGCAACGCCGAGGTCGGCCAGCGCGCCGATGATCCAGCCTTCGAGCGCGGTGACGAAGGCGCGAACGTCGCCCGCCGCGGCGCTTCACGTCGAGCATCACGTAGGCGATGCGCTGCCCGGGCCCATGATAGGTGAGGCGCCCGCCGCGGCCGGTCCGGTAGCACGGGCAAGCCGGTCGCGAACGAGCAGCTCCGTCGTCGCGCGCGCTCGTGCCGGCGGTGTAGATCGGCGGGTGCTCGAGCAGCCAGACGAGCTCTGCGGCCGTCGCCTGCGGCGATGTCGGCGGCGCGCTCCTGCATGGCGCGCACCGCATCGGGATAGTCGATAGGAGCCTCGCTACGCGCCCACTCGATCGGCGGCGGACGCCGGCATCGCAGCCGTGCGCTGCCCTCTCGCGTCATGCCGGCAGTCTAGGTCGCCGCGTCCGGGCGAGGGCTAGGCAGGCCGAGTCGGCCGTCCAGGGGCGATATGCCACCGCAGCCTGTCAACAAGCCGCGTATTTGCGGGCTTCGCGCACGCTTGTTCCCGCCGCCCAACTTGGCTATATGAGCGCCTCGTTCTCCCGGCTTGCGGTCGTGGCGGAATTGGTAGACGCACTACCTTGAGGTGGTAACGGGGCAACCCGTGGAGGTTCGAGTCCTCTCGACCGCACCAAATTCCCGCATTCGGTGACTTACGTGGGAGCGTCGCGACGCTGCAGGGCGGCGACGGCGATATACGCCAGGGCGGAGCAGGCCAGCGCCACGAGATAGGGCGCCTGCCACTCGAGCACGAAGCGCCCCAACGCCCATACCGCCGTCCCCAGGCAGATCGACACCGCGGCGCTCGCGGCGCCTCCAAAGCGCGTGAACATGCCGAACGCGGCCGAGACGAACACGCCGGCACTGCCGAAGGCCGAGGCGATCTCGACCAGCTCCTTGATGCGGTCGGAGGTCATGGCGAGGACGAAGGCGACCGCCGTCAGGACGACGACGCTGACGCGCGCCGCGATCAGCTTGCCGCGAATTCCGAGCGTCGGGATCAGCCTGACTACGATGTTGTGAGACACCTGCGCGCCCGAGGCGTGCAGCGCCGAATGCACCACGGACAGAATTGCCGAGATCAGCGCACCGCCGAAGATCACGTAATGCCATTGCGGCAGGTAATGCTCCGACAGGACGGAGATGACCTGCTCGGAATCCAAGAGCTTGGCTTTGAGCTCCGGGCTCGCTTGAACGAGGCCCGAGGCGGCGAGCCCGAGGAATACGGGCAGCAAGCCGATGACGATGTACATGATGCCTCCGGCAATCGTGCCGCCCCGCGCCACCTCGGCCGACCGGGCGCCGAGGAAGCGCGAGATCAGCTCGATGGCGACGAAAGATCCGAAGAAGGCGACGGCTACGGCTTCGGTAAGCTCCAACGGCGTACCGTGCGCCGCCGTTGCCAGCGTCAGATGATCCTCAGGCATGCCGTTGAGCGCCGGCGCGACGCCGCCGGCCGCCAAGACGACGGCACCTGTCAGCACGACCAGCCCGATGATGACGGCCGTGCCCTGCAGGAAGTCGGTAACCGAGTCCGCCAGAAGGCCGCCGATGACCGAGTAGGAGGCGACCAGCACCGCCGCCAGGATGATGGCGTTGTGCAGCGACAGGTCGGAGCCGGAGCTGAGCACCTGTCCGAAGGCGCGGATCTGCGCCGCCGCCCAGAAGACGGAGCCCGGCAGCAGGATGATGACCACCAGTTTCTCGACGCTCGGCGAGAAGCGCGCGCGGAACACGTCGGCAAACGTCGTGACGCCCATGCGCCATAGCACCGCGGCGTAGAGGAAGCCGGCGGCGATGACGGCGAGACCGTAGGCGAAGGGATCGACAAGTGCGCCCGAGATGCCCTTGTCGTAGACCTCGGCAGTGGTGGCTACGATGGCCTCGGCGCCGAACCAGGTGGCGAAGACCGAGAACGCGACGAGCGTCGGCCCGAGGCTGCGGCCGGCGAGGATGTAGTCGCTCTCGCTCTTGACCCGTCGTGAAACCCAGACGCCCACGGCGAACTGCGCCAGGACGTAGGCGATCATTCCGAACAGGATCATTGCAGCCCCCCGGCGGCACGCGCCTTGCCCTGATCATGCCGACCAGGGCTCGGGGCGACAAGCGGGACCTGCGGCGTGACGCTTAGGTTGTCTTGGCCGCGGTATCAGCCTCGGCCTGCTGCTGTAGGCGGGTCGTCTCCCATGGCCAATGGCCATTGATCTCGACATCGAGGGAGATCGACAGGAAAGTGCGGATGAGGACGATGCCGCCGAGCACGGCGATGCCTTGGAGTGTCGGGTCGACGACGACGGATTTGAGGATGTCGGCGGCGATCAGCAACTCCAGACCGACCAGAATGCCGCGACCGAGGTTGGCGCGGTATTCACGGTAGTTGGCGAGAAATCCGGTCTGCCAGACCCGCACGATGAACACCGCGGTCGACATGGCGACGGCGATCAGGATGACGGCGAAGGCGATGATGTCGAGCGTTTCGCTGGTCCAGAGTGCCAAGTCTCGCATGCGTGTTCACCAGCAACTAAGCCATCGATTGGCCCACATGGGCACAACAGTTATCAGCACATTGCCGTACCGCGGGTTTCGGAACCGTAACGCCGGGCTGCTGGGCGAGCGTCCGAGTGGAGGAAAGACGTTTGTTCTACATCTCGAAAATCTTCTGGGGGGTGATGCAGCCGGGAATGCTGCTGATGATCCTCGTCGTCGCCGGCGTCGGCTTGCTCGGCACGCGCTACCTGCGGACAGGCAGGGTATTGCTGGTCGCTGCTGCCATACTCCTCGTCGTGGGCGGGCTGGGACCGCTCAGCACCTGGCTGATCCTGCCATTGGAGGACCGCTTTCCGCGCGCCGACCTGGCAGGGCCTCCAATCGACGGTATCGTCGTACTCGGCGGCTCCGAGGATGCGCGGGTCGCCAAGGGTCGCGGCACGCATGCGCTCAACGAGTTCGGCCGAAAGGATGACGGAGGCAGCGACGCTCGCCCGGCGCTATCCCGATGCCAAGGTCCTCTTCACCGGCGGATCGGTCGAGATCCTACGGGTGCCGACGGTGGAAGCGGACGCGGCCGGGATCGTGCTGCGTGACCTCGGCATCGCCGGTGATCGACTGATCCTCGAGCGCAAGGCGCGCAACACGGCGGAGAACGCGGCCTTAGCCAAGGAGCTTGCTAATCCGAAACCGGGGCAGCGTTGGTTGCTAGTCACCTCGGCCTGGCATATGCCCCGCGCCATCGGTCTCTTCCGCAAGGCGGGATTTCCGGTCGAAGCTTGGCCTGTCGACTACCGTACCGCCGGACCGGGGGATGCGTGGATGTTGTTCGCCTCACCAGTGGAGGGCCTGCGGCGCCTCGACTTCGTCGCCAAGGAATGGCTCGGGCTGTTGGTGAACCGGCTGACGGGGCGCTCGGAAGCGCTACTGCCCGCACCCTAGCCCGATCACGCAGACGCCAGCGTAGCGAACTGTCGTCCGGCATCTGCGGCGGTCAGGAAGTGGCGGATCGCTTCGGTGGTCGTCGGGTCTTTGAGTAGCGGTGCATGCCCTTGGTTGGGTACGGTGACGGTCGCCATCGCCGGGTGCTGCCGGCGCATCTCGTCCACCGTCTGCGCCGTGAGGATGTCGGAATTTTCGCCCCGCACCACCATCAGTGGCACACGTTTCAACGCTTCAAACTGCGGCCACAGCGTCGGCATCGGGCCATCGAGCACCGAGAGGGCGTTACCGAGATTGGAATCGTAGCCCGGGGCGGGTTTGCCGTTCTTCTCGTTGTACCACTGGCGCGCGACGTCCTCCCAGACCGCCTCCGATATTTCCGGGAAGTGGCGGCGGTTGAGCTCCCGCATCATGCGTGCAGCGTCCGGCCACGAGATCGGCAGCGGCACGCGGCCGACGTAGCCGCTGATCCGAGCCATTCCCTCGTGCTCGATCACCGGGCCGATGTCGTTGAGCACGACCGCACCTACTGCGGTCGGCTGGGCTGCCGCCAGCAGCATGCTGATGAGGCCGCCACGCGAGGTGCCGATCAGGGCTGCGTCCTGCAGGCCGGTTAGCGTGATGAAGTCGATGACGTCCAGCATCTCGATGGGCAATGCGTAGTTGCGCCAATCGGGATCGAAATCGGACAGCCCACGACCGCGATAGTCGAGCGTGTAGATGGTCCGCGGCGTGTGCGAACGCTTGCTGAGGGCGATGGCGAGATCGTGAAAGTCGCGCCCGTTGCGCGTTAGACCGGGTAGGCAGATGACGGGGCGCGTGTGTCGGCCGGTGCCGCTGGACGCGGCATAGCGGCGCGCATGCAGTCGCAGTCCATCACGCGACGTGTAGTAGATGTCCTCGAAGGCTTCGCCGGACGCCATCGTTTCACCTGACCTCTCGCCCACCCCGGGCCGCGAACCGCTGCCGACGAGCCGGAAACTTCGTCTGCCGCCTAGTTGCGCGAGTCCGCCGCGCTTGTCTTGCGCTCGCTGCCGCCCGGTACGGTAGCGGAGGCCGTGCGTGCGCGGTTCAGATCCTCGTCGAGCCGCAGCGCCGTTGCCGCCTCTCCGAGCCGTGCACGATAGATCTGAATGTTGGATAAGACCTTGGCGACGTAGCGTCGCGTCTCTTCGATGGGGATGCGCTCGATCCAGTCGATGGGATCGATGGCGGTGGTGCGCGGATCGCCGAACTCCTTGATCCACTGGCGGGTGCGCCCAGGCCCGGCGTTATAGCTCGACAGCGCCAGCACGTACGAGCCCTGCCATTCGGCCATGCGGTCGGCAACATAGGCCGAGGCAATCATGATGTTGTAAGCGTCGTCAGTCAGCAGCCGCGCGTGCGTGCATTTGATCTTGTAGTCGCGGCAGATGTGATTGGCCGTCACTTTCATGACCTGCAGGATGCCGGCGGCACCGGCAGTCGACACGGTAGCACTGTGAAATTCGGTCTCCTGGCGTGCAAGTCCGAGCAGCATCGCCGTCTCCGGCGGCGGACGCAACGGCGTGTATTTCGGCAGCGCGTGCACCGGATAGCTGTAGTAGATCATGTTCTGCCCGTTCGCGATCGCTGCCTTGCCGATGCGCACAGCGGTCTGCGTGTCGCCCGTGGCCCGGGCATAGTGTGCGGCCATAGCCACCCAGGCCTCCTCGTCCTTTTCGATCTTGGCCAAGTTGAGCAGGAAGACGCGCGTCACGGTGCGGCCGAGGCCAGCCTTGCGCGCGAGTGCGATAGCCTTCGCCGCGCCGTGGTTGGTGAACCTGGCAGCGATGTCGGCGCTGGGCAGCGCCGGCGGCTCGATCGTCAAGGGCTGGTGGCCGGGTGAAAGCTTCTGCAGGGCGAGTAGACCGTGGAAGGTATCGGTCTCGCGCGCCGCCGTCTGGTAGCTCGCTCGGGCACGGGCTGCGTCGCCCAGCTCCTCGGCAGTGCGCCCCACCCAATAATGCGCCCGCCCGCGGCTCAACGGCCCGTCGGCGGTGCGGACGAGGTCAGTGAAATGCTTCTCGGCTTGCTTGACGTCCTTCAGGTAGCGAAGGGCGATCCACCCGGCCATGAACGTCTGGTCGTTGAGTTCGTTGACGCTGACCGGTCCGGCATCTTGGACGATCTCGTAGGCGAGCTTGGGTTTGTTCGCCTTAAGCGCCAGGTAGGCGAGGCCGCGCCGCTCCACCCACCACTCGTCGAGATTGGCGACGACAGTCGGATCGAGGGAGGCGGTCTGCAAGAGCTTGGCGGCTTCCTCGACTTTGCCGGCGCGTCGGTATTGCTGGACCTTGTGGAACACGACGCCCCAGTCGGTGCCGGTACCCTTTTGCGCGCCTGGCGAGCGCGGGCTTCCCCGATCGCATGAAGACCGAAAGGCGCGCCTTCGCCGTCTTTTGCTCGGCGACAGAGAGCAGCGGGATGACGCGCTTGGCCTGCGCCGCACGGTCCTCGCGCGCAGCTTTGAACTTCACGTCCTCGCCCAACAGGCGATCGAGACGCCACTTGTGATCCTGCTCGCCAAGCATCGCGCCGAAGCGGGACAGGAAGCCCTTCTCGAGACTTGCCGGAAGATCCTTCTCGCGCCAGATTTTCACCGCGAGAGCCTTCGCCTGCTCCTTCTCGCCGTGCGCTACGTGCACCGAAGCGAGCACGGCCATGCCGGCAGGGCTGCGCGCTTCGCGGCCGGAGAAATAGGTGGCAATGACGTCGGTGTCGCCGCCTTCCTCGAACAGGGTCTCCTCCATGCGCCGCTGCAGTTGCTCGCGGCTCGGCCAATCGGGGTTCTCCGCCAGGAATTTGAGGTAGTCGGCGGCTTGCCCCTCGCCGCGGCGCAGCCGTTCCCACTCGATGAGGGTGCGGGCGAGCGGATCGCTGACGCTGGCTTGCGTCGTTCGCGCCTTCTCTGCATCCCCGGAGGCCAGCGCCTTGAAGGCGGCGTTGAGCTTAGTATTGTCGTCGGCGGACAGCGCGTAGTCCTGCAGTGGCGCCACGGTCTGATCGAGGCGGGCAACATAGGCGGCCTCGCGCTCGGCAGCGGATTGCCGGCTCTCGGGGGCCGCAGGCTTTGCATCTTTGGCCTGAGCCAGCTCTACGCGCGGTTCGGCGGCCGCTATGTTTCCACAGGCGAGGCATCCGGCGATCACAGCCAGCAGTGCGCCAGTGAGCGCCAGCCGATCGCGAGTTCCGCGGGCGCTCAGCAAGGGCTTCCGGGGCGTCTCGGGCAATGTGCTTCCTTCCGCGGGGAGGGCGTCCGGCTGGGTTGCGGGGCGCAGAGCAAGGTCCTAATGTCCCGGCCGGCGAGGCGCGGCGATTTCACCATCACCAGCGCGCCACAAAAATACCAAGCAGCCCGGCGAGGGACAAGGCGTCGCAGGATGCCGCAGGATGCGGCGATAGCAAGGCGCCGGAGCAGTTTTCCGCTGACACTGCTCGCGCCAAACGAATAAGAATGAGCTTTACGCTCAAGGATACGGGCACATGTTCAAGGGATCGTTCACGGCGCTGATCACGCCATTCAGGAACGGCGGCCTCGACGAGGAAGCCTTCCGGCGCATCGTCGATTGGCAAATCAGCGAAGGCACGCACGGACTTGTGCCGGCGGGAACGACCGGCGAGAGCCCGACGCTGAATTACGATGAGCACAAGCGCGTCATCGAGCTGGCGGTCATAACGGCGAAGGGCCGGGTGCCGGTGATCGCCGGCACCGGATCGAACGCGACCGACGAGGCCATCGAGCTCACCGAGTATGCCGCCAAGGTCGGCGCCGACGCGGTGTTGATCGTGACGCCCTACTACAACAAGCCGACGCAGGAAGGCCTTTACCAGCACTACAAGGCGATCAACGACGCGGTCGAGATACCCATAGTCATCTACAACATTCCCGGTCGCTCGGTCGTCGACATGACGGTCGAGACCATGACGCGCTGCTTCGCGTTGAAGAACGTCATGGGTGTGAAGGATGCGACGGCGAACCTAGCACGCACCTCGCAGCAGCGCCTCGCCATGGGGCCGGAGTTCAACTTGCTGTCGGGCGAGGACGCCACCGCACTCGGCTTCATGGCGCACGGCGGGCATGGTTGCATCTCGGTCGTGTCGAACATCGCACCGCGCCTGTGCGCCGAGTTCCAGAACGCCTGCCTTGCCGGCGACTACAAGGCGGCGCTGGCTTTGCAGGATCGCCTCATGCCGCTGCATGACGCCATGTTCTGCGAGGCCAATCCGGGACCGGTGAAGTATGCCGCCTCGCGCCTCGGTCTGTGCGAAGCGGAAGTCCGCTTACCGATGGTGCCGATTTCCCAGTCGTCCCAGCGCACCGTCGATGCGGCTCTGGTGCGCGCCGGCCTCATTCAAGCGCGCGCCGCCGAATAAAGCGGCGTTGACCCTCATGTTCGGAGTTCGATAGGCCAATGGCGGCCAAAGAGAAGGACGGCCGCCTCATCGTCGCCGAGAACCGGCAGGCGCGTCACGAATATTTCCTCACCGAGACTTGGGAAGCCGGGCTCATGCTGACGGGCACGGAGGTGAAGTCGCTGCGCAAGGGGCAGGCGAACATCTCCGAGAGCTACGCCACATGGGAGGACGGCGGGCTATGGCTGATCAACTCCTATATCCCGGAGTATCAGGGCGCCGGCCGCTTTTTCCAGCACGAGCCTCGCCGCAAGCGCCGCCTGTTGCTCCACGCCAAGGAGATTCACAAGCTCACCATCGCGGTCGAGCGGCAGGGCATGACCATGGTTCCGCTCGAGCTCTATTTCAATCCACGCGGCATCGCCAAGCTGAGGATCGCGCTCGCGCAAGGCAAGAAGCTGCACGACAAGCGCGAGGCGGACAAGAAGCGGGATTGGAACCGTGAGAAGGCGCGCATCATGCGCGACAAGGGGTGATGCCGGACGCCGCCTCGCCGAATTTTCTGCAGATCGATTGGTCACGGTTGCCGGCCCCGGTCGATGACGGCGCAGCCCGGCACCTACCCGGCCGCGCGATACCCGAGGTGACGTTGCCGGCGACCGACGGATCCGCGGTCTTGCTCGGAAGCCTGAGCGGGCGGACGGTCGTGTATTTCTATCCACTCACTGGGCGCCCAGGCGCGCCGTTGCCCGACGGCTGGGACGAGATTCCGGGGGCACGCGGTTGCACCCCGCAAAACTGCGCCTTCCGCGACCATCATGCCGAGCTTCTGGCGGCTGGCGCCGACCGCGTATTCGGCCTTTCCACCCAAGACGCAAGCTATCAGTGCGAAGTCGCCGAGCGGCTGCACCTGCCGTTCCCGCTCCTGTCGGATGCGGCGCTTCGCCTGACGACCGCGCTGAAACTTCCCGTCATGCTGGTGGACGGTGCCACGCTGTTGAAGCGGATGGCACTGATCATCGACGACGGTGTCATCACGCATGTCTTCTACCCCGTGTTTCCGCCCGACCGGAATGCCCCCGAGGTGCTCGCATGGCTGAGGGCGCAATCGGCATGACGACCGAAAGTGCGGCACCTCAGGTGCACGACGACGGCGCGGCCCGACATCTCGTCACCGGCATGGAGCTGCCCGATATCGCCCTGCCGTCGAGCCGCGGCGAGACGGTCAACCTGCACACGCGCCGGGGCGCGGCGGTGGTCTACGTCTATCCCTGGACGGGCAGGCCGGGCGTCGCCGATCCGCCCGGGTGGGATGACATCCCCGGCGCCCATGGGTCGACGCCGGAGACCGAAGGCTTCCGCGACTACTACCTGAAATTTCGTGCCCAACGCATCGAGGTCTTCGGCCTGAGCGGCCAATCGAGCGAGCACCACGCCGAACTCATTGCGCGGCTGGCGGTGCCGTTTCCGTTGCTCAGTGACGCTGGCTTCGCCTTCAGGGAGGCGCTGGGGCTGCCCACCTTCGAAGCCGGTGGCCTGCCGTATCTCAAGCGGCTGACGCTGTTCGTACGCGATGGTCGGATCGGCCACGTCTTCTATCCGATCGAGCGCCCGACGAGCCATGCGCGCGAGGTTCTCGACTGGCTCGATCAGATGCGCCGCGCCATCGCCGACCCGCGCGACTAGAGGACGTCGCTTTCCACGTCGTCGACCGAGAAGCCCATCTTCTCGAGGCCCTCTTCGAGATAGTCGGCAAGCAGCGGGATGCCGAGCAAATAGCTCGACGTCGAGTTGACGCGTTCGGCACGCGCCGTCTCCACCGCCTCCTCGAACTCTTCCTTTTCGAAGGTGCCTCGTCCGACCCAAACGAGGGCAACGAGGTTCGCCTGTTCGTCGTAGTTCATGCGCTCGATGAAGCCCAACAGCTCGGCGCGCGTCGGATCGTTGGCGTAGTCCTCGAGAATGGCGCTCGGATCCTCCTCCGCATCCCCGTCCTCGCGGGTGTCATCCCAGGCGCCGACCTTCACGTCGTACTCGCGCGCCTTGATGATGACGTGCGCGACCTTTTCGGGAGCGATCTCGAGAGCCATAGCGGCGAATCTCCTGGCCAGGGCGAGAGAAGCGGACGCCACGTTCAAATAGCATCGCGAGTTTCGGCTTGAAAGGCCGCATCGTCGCAGCAACCCATCGCGCCTCAATGGGGGCGCGCTTTGCCCGGATCAGGGGGAAGCATCTCGCGCACCGCGGCGAACACTGCATGGAACATCGGCGTCGTCAGGCGGCGCGTGTTCGTATTGTAGCGCGAGCAGTGAAAGCTATCGAAAAGGTGCAGGCCGGGGCGCAGCGCATGCTTGGCGCCGTGCGCGAAGGGAAACGCGGATTTGCGCAAGCCCAAGGTGGTCAGTGCGCTGTCGTGAGCGATGCGTCCAAGTGCCAGCATCACTGAGACGTTGGGCAGAGCGGCGATGCGCGCGCGTAAATAGCCGCCGCAGGTGGCGATCTCTGCCGGAGTCGGCTTGTTCTGCGGCGGCACGCAGCGCACGGAATTGGAGATCATGCAGTCGACGAGTTGCAGGCCGTCGTCGGGGCGTGCCTCGTAGCGGCCCGTGGCGAAATCGAACGCAAGCAGCGTCGAGTAGAGGAGATCACCGGCATAGTCGCCGGTGAATGGCCGCCCGGTCCGGTTGGCGCCGTTGAGTCCCGGCGCCAATCCGACGATCAAAAGGCGCCCGGCCGCATCGCCGAACGATGGTACGGCACCATTGAACCAATCGGGGGCCTTGCGTCGGTTCTCGTCACGAAAGGCCACCAGCCGTGGGCACAAGGCGCACAGCTTGGGAGCCTCCGGTGAAAACGCTTCCCCCATGGCGGCTATCTGCCGAGAGCCCGTTAGACCTCTTCGGAGAGGTCGTCGCTATCCTGGAAGGACCCGGCCTCGCGGGTCGCCGTATATCCGCCGCGGCCACCGCCGCCACCACCGAACGAACGGCCTTCACGCACCGGGCGGGTTGCCGGGTCACGGCAAATGAGCTGCTCGAGGTCGGCGAGATCGACGAACTGATCCGCTTGCCGACGCAACTCGTCGGCGACCATCGGCGGCTGCGTCTGCAAAGTGGAAACCACGGAAACGCGCTTGCCCATCTGCTGCAACGCGCCGACAAGGCTGCGGAAATCGCCGTCACCGGAGAAGACGACGATGTGGTCGAGATTTTCGGCCAGGCGCATGGCGTCGACGGCGAGTTCGATGTCCATGTTGCCTTTGATCTTGCGCCGACCCGAGGCGTCGGTGAATTCCTTCGTCGGCTTGGTCACCATTGTGAAGCCGTTGTAGTCGAGCCAGTCGATCAACGGGCGGATCGAGGAATATTCCTGGTCTTCGGCGAGCGCCGTGTAGTAGAGCGCGCGAACCAGTTGGCCCTTCTGGCGAAAGAGGGCCAGCAGCCGCTTATAGTCGATATCAAATCCGAGCGACTTGGCGGTCGCGTAAAGGTTGGCTCCGTCGATAAACAGAGCAATGCGTTCGGTCTGGTAGAAATGCATTCTTTCACCCTCAGGGCCGCAAGTACCACGTAAGACGCGGCACAGTAGTTCTCAATGGAATGGAGCCGCGGCGCCGCAAAGTGCGGTCGCCGGCAGACCCAAGTTTGTTACCACTTTCAGAGGCATACCAAGCACTATATTGGCTTGAAATTAAGCGACAATGTGAAGCACCAAGTATCTCCGCAGGTCAATTCTGCTTAATTAAGGCAAGCACTACAGGTTCCAGCTAATTTTTCGAAGCTTAACTTGCGACCGTTCACGGTGCTACCCGAGGTATGGTCTGTCTAACCTGCTCTACAATGCTTGATCCTCGCTTGATTTGCACGGTCTTTCATGCGACTAGGAACACATCGGCGCCACCAGGCCAATTTTGCCGGCGCCGCGCACCACTCTCCGATCAATCTGCTCGTTTCCAAAGGGGTTGTCGCTCATGGCGCGCGTGACAGTTGAAGATTGCGTGGACAAGGTCCCGAACCGCTTTGAGCTGGTTCTGTTGGCCGCCCACCGCGCGCGCTCCATCGCCGACGGTAGCGCGCTGACGATTCCGGTGAATGACGACAAGAACCCCGTCATTGCCCTGCGCGAGATCGCCGAGCAAACGATTCCGCCCGAGGACATGCGCGAAGCGCTCATCCACTCGATCCAGAAGAACGTCGAGGTTGACGAGCCGGAAGCCGCCGCGGCGCCGCTGCTGCCGCCCGACCGTCGCTCACCCGTCCTTGGCCGTGACGACCAGTCGAGCGACAGCGTCGTCGACGTGATGACCGAGGAGCAGTTGCTGCGGGGCTTGGAAAGCATGACGCCGACCGAGCCTTCGGCCAACGGCGGCCCGAATGGCGGTCCTCGCGAGCGTGACCGCGATCGCGGCCGTTGAGCATGAAGCCCGCGCCGCAGCTTAACCGGGCCGGTCCGGGGCTTTCTGACGGCGGCCGGCACTAGTGTCCCGATTCCGAAGTTCGCCATACTTCGCTGCCGGGGCCGGGAGCGAAGTTCGAAATCACAAGGGACACTAGAGGAATAGAACTTGCTAGTGTGATTCAGATCGAGAAATTCGCTCGATAACTTGCCGCTGATGATAGCGAATTTGTCGATCATCACACTAGGATCGGCGGGCCATGATGCGGCAGTACGAACTCGTCGAGCGAGTTCTCAGCTACGATCCCAAGGCTGACGAGGCGCTGCTCAACCGCGCCTACGTCTATGCCATGAAGGCGCACGGCAACCAGAAGCGCGCCTCGGGCGAGTCCTATTTCTCCCACCCGCTCGAAGTTGCCGCCATCCTCACCGACTTGAAGCTCGACGACGCGACTATCGTCACGGCGCTGCTGCACGACGTCATCGAGGACACGCCCATCACGCGGGCGGAGATCGATCAGCTTTTCGGGGCGGAAATCGGCAAGCTGGTCGATGGTCTGACCAAGATCCGCCGGCTCGACCTCGTATCGAAGAAGGCCGAGCAGGCGGAAAATTTCCGCAAGCTTCTCGTTGCCATCTCCAGCGACATTCGCGTCCTGCTCGTGAAACTCGCCGATCGCGTGCACAACATGCGCACGCTCGAGCACATGAAGCCGGAGACGCGCAAGCGCATCTCCGAGGAAACCGTCGACATCTATGCCCCGCTGGCAGCGCGCATGGGCATGGAGAAGATGCGCGAGGAACTGGAGGACCACGCGTTCCGCTGGCTGCATCCGGAAGCCTACGCCACGGTAACGGCCAAGCTCACCGAACTGCGCAAGTCGAACGAGGGATTGGTCGAGGAGATCCGCGCAGCGCTGGCAGGCAAGCTCGCCGAAGTCGGCATCGACGCGGAGGTCTCCGGGCGCGAGAAAAAGGCCTATGCCATCTGGCGCAAGATGGCCAACAAGCAGATCAGCCTCGAGCAGCTCTCCGACATCTACGCCTTCCGCGTGATCGCCAAGTCGATCGACGACTGCTACCGCGTCCTAGGAGTCGCCCACACGACCTGGCGCACAGTGCCCGGACGCTTCAAGGACTACATCTCGACGCCGAAGCAGAACAACTACCAGTCGATCCACACCACCATCGTCGGACCACGTCACCAGCGTGTCGAGCTGCAGATCCGCACGCGCGTGATGCATGACATCGCCGAGTACGGTGTCGCCGCGCACGCCATCTACAAGGACGCGCTGCACCTCAACGGTCACGCCGCGCTCGCCAAGACGCCACTCGAATACAACAAGGACAGCGGCCCCTATGTCTGGCTGCGCCGGTTGGTCGAAACGCTACTCGAGGGCTCCAACCCGGAAGAGTTTCTGGAGCACACCAAGCTCGAGCTGTTCCAGGACCAGGTCTTCTGTTTCACGCCCAAGGGCCGGCTGATCGCGCTGCCGCGCGGGGCATCCCCACTCGATTTCGCCTATGCCGTGCACACCGACGTCGGCAACGCGGCCGTAGGTGCCTTTGTCAACGGGCGGCACGTGCCGATCGACACGCAGTTGCGCAACGGCGACGAGGTCGAGATCGAGACGGCGAAGAACCATACCCCCCCGGCGGCGTGGGAGAACCTGGTGGTCACTGGGCGGGCGCGTTCGGCCATCCGACGTGCCGCACGCGACGCAGTGCGCAAGCAGTACAGCTCCCTCGGCCGGCGGCTCATCGCCTCACATTTCGAGCGCCTCGGCGAGGAGCTGACCGACGACAAGCTGAAAAAGGCGCTGCCCCGGCTGAGCTACAAGTCGTTGGAGGACGCGCTCGCCGCAGTCGGCCGCAACGAGCTCTCTATCGACAACGTGCTGCGCGCCGTCATTCCCGAGGCGGTCGATAAGGAAAAGAAGCCGGCCTATCGGCGCACGCGGCGGTTCGGTCGTGCCCGCGGGCAGGACGGCTGGTTCAACATCGACCGGGTCATGAGCCTGAAGTTCCGCGGCGAGACCGGGCAGAAGGCCGGCAGCAGCGGCGGCCTCGCCATCCGCGGCGTCAAGGACGACCTGCCGGTGACTTTCGAGCCCGGCGGCGCGGTGCCCGGCGACCGTATCGTCGGGGTCATGATCCCCGGCGAAGGCATCCGCATCTTCCAAATCCATTCACCGCGCCTGCGCGAGTACGAGCACGAGGGGTGGATCGACGTCACCTGGGACGTCGACACCGATACCCCGCAGCGCTTTCCGGCGCGCGTCAGTGTCACAGCCCTAAATGAGCCTGGAACTTTGGCCCAGATAGCCAAAGTTATAGGGGAGGCGGGTGGCAACATCGACAACGTGCGCATGGTCCGCCGGGCCTCGGATTTCACCGAAATGCGCATCGAGTTGGAGGTCCTGGACCTGGTGCATTTGAACCACATCATCGCAGGACTTCGCGAAAAAGCGGTGGTCAACAAAGTCGAGCGGGTGTTCGACTGATATTAGAATCTGTCAGGCGGGGGACGGACATAGCGAGTGGCGGAAGCGGAGTTGTTGCAGCGCATGGCGGTTGACCCTCGTCGGCAGAGCCAGAGCCGTTTGGCGGTGATGTTGCCGCCTCCGCATTGGCGGTGGGCACAGAGTTTGCGGAGCTCGGGCCGCCGCCTCGTCAACCTGCGCGCCAGCCCGCACGAGATCGCGCTAGGCTGCGCGCTCGGCGCCTTCGTCTCCATAACGCCGCTGCTGGGCGTGCAAACCATTCTCGCCGTCGTTCTGGCCCTGGCGCTACGCGCCAGCGTGCCGGCCGCCATCATCGGCACCTTCGTCGGCAATCCCCTGAGCTGGCCGTTCATCTGGGTATCGACCTACGTCATGGGCCTGCAGATCGTCGGCCTCGAGGGCGCATTCGATCCCGCCGCCGTGCATCGGAACGTCATGCTGCTGTGGCACGCGCTGCTTGAGCCTTCGCCGCACCTTCTGGACGCGACTGCAGCACTCTTCTGGCCGCTCCTGTGGCCGATGCTGGCCGGCAGCTTGCCGATTGGTCTGCTGACGGCAGCAATCGTCTACTATATTTCGAGGAACGTCGTCCGCGGTTGGCGGCTGCGTACTATGAATCGGACCTCGGCTCCTGCCGAATAGTCGTCCACCCGCTTCCTTGGCGTTTCGAAATGCGTGAGCCTGCCTACCTTCGACTGGGCGTGAACATCGACCACGTCGCCACCATTCGCAACGCGCGTGGCGGACGGCATCCCGATCCCGTGCGCGCGGCACACCTGGCCGTCGAAGCTGGGGCAGACGGCATTACCGCGCACCTGCGCGAAGATCGGCGACACATCTCCGACGATGACATCGCACGGCTCAAGGCCGAGCTGACGCGTCCGCTCAACCTGGAGATGGCGGCAACCGACGAGATGCTGGCCATCGCTCTGCGGCACATGCCCAACGCCTGTTGCCTGGTGCCTGAGCGGCGCGAGGAGCGGACGACCGAAGGCGGTCTCAACGTTTCTGGCGGCGGCGCGCGACTACAGGGCGTCGTTGACGCCCTCAAAGAGGCCGGGATCCGCGTATCGCTGTTCATCGAGCCCGATGCGGTCGCCGTGGAAGCCTCGCAGGGCATCGGGGCCGACATCGTCGAACTGCACACCGGCGCCTATTGCGAGCGGGCGCTGGAGGGCGACACGGCCGGTGTGAGCCGCGAGCTCGAGCGCATCACCACCGCGGCACAGCTCGCCGCCGCGGCCGGCCTTGAAGTGCACGCAGGCCATGGCCTCACCTTCGATACGGTGGCCGCCGTTGCGCGCGTGCCGCAAATCGTCGAGCTCAACATCGGGCACTTCCTCATCGGCGAGGCGATCTTCGTCGGTCTCGATGAGGCGGTTCGGCGCATGCGCGCGCTGATGAGCGAAGCCCGCCTAAGGGCAGACTTCGAGGGCCAGCAGGCGAGGTCGGCGTGATCCTGGGCCTCGGCAACGATCTCATCGATATTCGACGCATTGAGAAGACGTTGGAGCGGTACGGCGAGCGCTTCATCAAGCGGGTGTTCACTGAGATCGAGCGCCGCAAATCGGACGGCCGGCGCTTGCGTGCGGCTTCCTACGCCAAGCGGTTCGCCGCCAAGGAGGCCTGCGCCAAGGCGCTAGG
Source organism: uncultured Alphaproteobacteria bacterium (assembly GCA_963795225.1). Lineage (GTDB taxonomy): Bacteria > Pseudomonadota > Alphaproteobacteria > Rhizobiales > Hyphomicrobiaceae > Hyphomicrobium_A. The sequence continues at coordinate 42,642 of CAWCHB010000001.1, forward strand.
AACCGGGATCAGCAACGGCGTTTATTGGCGCGACATGGGGGTCGTCAACCTGCCCTCGGGGCGCCCAACCATGCGGCTAACCGGTGGGGCGGCAAAGGTTTTGCAGGATCTGACACCGGATGGGTACGAAGCCCGCATCGACCTCACCATTACCGACGATTTTCCCCTCGCCTCTGCAATCGTCATCATTTCCGGCATCCCGGAAAAGGGCGACCGGCGCTAAGGAAAGCCGCCGCGGCGGCTGATACAACGGCGCGAATTGCGCCACGACGGCAAAGTAGCTATAGGGCGCGGGCGCGCAGCCGGGCCTGCGACATCGGGAGTCTCGCATGGCCGTATCGGCAAATACCAGGAAGGGCGGTTGGCTGGAAACGGCCACCATCGTCATCGAGGCGCTGGCCATCGCCATGGTCGTGCGCACCTTCCTCTACCAGCCCTTCAACATCCCCTCCGGGTCCATGAAGGAGACGCTGCTGGTCGGCGACTACCTGTTCGTCTCCAAGCTGTCGTACGGCTACAGCCGTTACTCCTTCTACAACTTCATCCCCTTCGAGGGCCGCATCTTCGCCGCCGAGCCCAAGCGCGGCGACGTCGCCGTGTTCAAGCTGCCGCGCGATAATTCGACCGATTACATCAAGCGCGTCATCGGCCTGCCGGGCGATCAGATCGACGTGCGCAGTGGCGTCCTGTTCATCAACGGCGAGGAAGTGCCGCGCACGCGCATCGGCGACTTCGTCACCCAGGAGGACGCTGGCCCGCCGCACCCCATACCGGCCTATCAAGAGACGCTGCCGAACGGCGTGAAGTACACCGTCCTCGACGCCGAGGAGAACGGGCCGTTCGACAACGTCGGTCCCTACAAGGTTCCCGCCGGGCACTATTTCATGATGGGCGACAACCGCGATAACTCCACCGACAGCCGGGCGTCGTGGGGGGTAGGCTATGTGCCGTTCGACAACCTGATCGGCCGCGCCGAGATCATTTTCTTCTCCGCCGCCGTCGACGAGCCGGAAGCTTTCCGCTGGTGGAGCCCTTGGACTTGGCCGTTCGACATCCGCTGGAACCGTTTCTTCAAATTGGTTCGCTAACGTGCGCCCCTATTGCCGAGGCCGCCGCGCCATGCATGCGCGGCGTCCGCAGATGCGTTAAGCTCAACCCGTGATACTGCGCCCGCGAAAGTACAAAGAGCTCGAGAAAGCGCTGGGTCATCGCTTCAAGAACCAGAAGCTGATCGAGATGGCGCTGACGCACGCCAGCATGCGCGGTGGCAAGGTGCAGCTGAGCGACAACGAGCGCCTCGAGTTCATCGGCGACCGCGTCTTGGGTCTCGTCATTGCCGAGGCGTTGAGCGAGCAATTTCCCTCGGCCAGCGAGGGCGAATTGGCGCGGCGCTACAATCGGCTGGTGCGCGGTGAAGCCTGCGCGCGTGTCGCCCGCACCGTCGGGCTCGGCCAGCATTTGATCCTTTCGGAAAGCGAGGCCGGCAGCGGCGGCCGCGCCAAGGGCACCATCCTCGCCGACGCCATGGAGGCGATCCTCGGGGCGATCTTCCTCGACGCCGGCTTCGAGCCGGCCCGCGCTGTGGTGCGCCGCCTGTGGGGGAGCCAGGAGGACAAGGGCCAGACCAGTGCCGGACCGGACGCCAAATCGGCGTTGCAGGAGTGGGCGCAAGGAAAGGGTTTAGCATTGCCCGAGTACGTTGAGGTCAGCCGCAAGGGCCCCGACCACGCGCCACGCTTCACGTCCGAGGTTCGCATCGACGGGTGCCCGCCGGCACGCGGGGAGGGGGCTTCCAAGCGGGCTGCCGAGCAGGCGGCCGCCAGGGCGCTGCTTGAGCGCGAAGGTGTGGCCGGAGCCGAATTGCATGAGTAAGCGCGAATCCAACGACGACACCCCCCCGATCGGGGATCAGCGCTGCGGCTTCATCGCCGTCATCGGCGCCCCCAACGCCGGCAAGTCGACGCTGGTCAATGCCCTCGTCGGCGCCAAGGTGTCGATCGTCTCGCACAAAGTGCAGACGACGCGCGTCCCCGTGCGCGGCATTGCCAACGAGGGCAACAGCCAGCTCATCTTTGTCGACACGCCCGGAGTGTTCGCGCCGAAGAAGCGCCTCGACACGGCGATGGTGGAGGCTGCGTGGGGCGGCGCCCGCGATGCCGACATGGTCGTCCTCGTCGTCGACGCCGCGAAGGGCCTCGACGAGGAGGTCAAGGGCATCCTCGATAAGCTCAAGGGCGTGAAGCTGCCGCGCATCCTGGCGCTCAACAAAATCGATCGGCTGGACAGCCGCGAAAAGCTGCTGGAACTCGCCGCCGATCTCAATCAACACCTGACGTTCGACGGCGTGTTCATGATCTCGGCGACGGACGGCGACGGCGTTCAAGACCTCAAGCGCAACCTTGCCTCGCGCGCGGCGCCAGGGCCCTGGCACTACCCGGCCGACGACCTCACTGACGCGCCGCTGCGCCTGCTGGCATCCGAGATTACGCGCGAGAAGATCTTCCATCGCCTGCACGATGAGCTGCCGTATCACTCGACCGTCGAGACGACGGCGTGGACCGAGCGCCGCGACGGCTCGGTGCGCATCGAGCAGACGATCTTCGTCGCCCGCGACGGGCAGAAGGCGATCATGCTCGGCAAGGGCGGGCAGACCATCAAGCAGGTGTCGATGGATTCGCGCCGCGAGCTGACGCAGATCCTCGAGCGGCCGGTGCACCTGTTCCTGTTCGTCAAGGTGCGTGCCGACTGGCAGAACGACCCCGAGCGCTACCGCGAGATGGGCCTCGAGCTGCCGAAGAAGTGACTACTCTCACCGCGCTATCCCGACGGGAACACGGCCGCCGCCATATTCGGCGCTATAGTCTGCGCCCGCATCATCGGAGCGCGCCGTGAGTCAGCAACCCACACCGAACCAACCCGCATCGCAAGGTATCCTGCGTCGGGTCGCCGTCGCCGCGGTGATCGGGCTCATCCTATTCGCCGCGCTCTGGTACCTCGTCTTCAGCGCCGTGACGGCCGCGCTCATCGCCGCCGGTGGCACCGGTGCTCTGGTCGTCGGCAGCAGCGTCTCGGACGTCTTCGAGAGCCTGTTCGAGATGCTGGCCAATATCATCCTCGGAATCCTGGCAGCTATTGCTGCTTTCTTCGCCGCCATTTTCTCTATTTTCAGTTGACGCTTGGCAACGGCGCCCCTGCTGCGGGATGTTGACCCGCATATTCCGGCTACCCCGGGGGCAGCTCGATGCGCCGGCCTTTTGTTGCTTTGTGTCTTGCCTATGGATTGCTGCAAGCCGGCGGCTACGGCACGCCCGCCGAGGAGGTGGAGTGCACCCGCTACGTCGCGGCCGTCGGCAAGATCGTGCGTGTGCCATGCGACGACGGACGCACTCCCGCCGCGGGTGCGCAAACAGTACCCGCGCCTGCCATGCACTTCACACCTGCCGAGCTCGACAAGGTCGCACCCCTGCGCAACCAGCTAACCCAGCTCGCCGACGCCTTGCGGTCGGCCGAGGGTGATCGCGAATTCCGCGACAGCTTCTGCACCGCCTTGAGCATGGCGACTCTGGTGCAAAGCACGCGGAATCGAAAGGAAAGAAAGAAGCTCTTCGACGAGACCATTGTCATGCAGGCCAAGTTGGGCGAGCGCGGCCGACTCGCCAGTGCCGCTTTGACCAAGGTGACCAGCGAGCCGTTACTCGATGCGCCCGTAAACGAAGCGAGCGGGTCGCGCCTGCGCCATACTCCGGAGGGCGTGGCTTTTGTCAGCGTGCGCGACCGGTTTCATTTGGCCTGCAGCTGCTTGCGCGAGCGGCGCCCGCCGCGACGTCTCGTCTGCTGCGACAACTGCGGTCTCGGCGAGCTGAAGTCCCGCCTAGAGCCCGATCAGCCCGGCGCTCGGTGAGAAACGCTGTCCACGCTTGACTCCGGCCGCCCCGCCCCGCATGTAACCGCTCCAACTTACGCTGCGTTGGTAGGCAGCGAGTGAGAGGAGATACGGTATGGCCGACGCGGCCCCCCCAGACTCGGCTTCCCGAGATTCCAAACAGATCACCCTGACATTTCCGGACGGCGCCACACGCAAGGTCGAGGCGGGCACGACCGGCTTGAGCGTGGCCAAGGCCATCTCGCCGTCGCTCGCCAAGCGCACCGTGGCCATGAGCCTCGACGGCAATCTTTCCGATCTTGCCGACCCGATCACGAAAGACGCGGCGATCAAGTTCATCGCCCGCACGGACCCGGAAGCGCTGGAGCTGATCCGGCACGATGCCGCGCACGTCATGGCGGAGGCGGTGCAGGCGCTGTGGCCGAAGACGCAGGTGACCATCGGCCCCGTCATCGACAACGGCTTCTACTACGACTTCGCCAAACAGGAGCCGTTCCACCCCGACGATCTTGCCAAGATCGAAAAGAAGATGGGCGAGATCATCGCCAAGAACGCGCCGTTCACGAAGGAGTTCTGGAGCCGCAAGCAGGCGAAGGATTTCTTCCGCGAGCGCGGCGAGAACTTCAAGGTCGAGCTGGTCGACGCCATTCCCGAGGACCAGGACCTAAAGATCTACAAGCAGGGCGAATGGCTCGACCTCTGCCGCGGCCCCCACATGGCTTCGACGGGCCAGGTCGGCAAAGCCTTCAAGCTGCAGAAGATCGCCGGCGCCTATTGGCGCGGTGATCCCAACCGCCCGATGCTGCAGCGGATCTACGGCACGGCGTGGGCCACCGAGGACGAGCTCAAGGACTACCTGCACCGGCTGGAGGAAGCCGAGAAGCGCGACCACCGCAAGCTCGGCCGCGAGATGGACCTGTTCCATTTCCAGGAGGAGGCGCCAGGCTCGGTGTTCTGGCACGCCAAGGGCTGGACGCTGTTCCAGACGCTCATCGCCTACATGCGCCGTCGCCTCGATGCGACCGGATACAATGAGGTCAACTCTCCCGACATGATGGAGAAGAGCTTCTGGGAGCTCTCCGGCCATTGGGAGAACTATCACGAGATGATGTTCTCAACGGTGCTGCCGGACGAGCGCATCTTCTGCTGCAAGCCGATGAACTGCCCCGGCCACGTGCAGATCTTCAAGCACGGCCTCAAGAGCTACCGCGACCTGCCGCTGAAGATCTCCGAGTTCGGCAAGGTGCACCGCTACGAGCCGTCCGGCGCCATGCACGGCCTATTGCGCGTGCGCCACTTCACGCAGGACGACGCGCACATCTTCATCACCGAGGAGCAGCTCGCCGAGCAGTGCCTCGAGGTGAACGATCTGCTGCTGTCGATCTACGCCGACTTCGGCTTCAAGGACATCGTCGTCAAGCTGTCGACGCGGCCGGAGAAGCGCGTCGGCACCGACGAGCAGTGGGACCACGCCGAGGCCATCATGGCCAAGGTGCTGGCCGAGATCGAGAAGCGCGGGCAGGGGCGGATCAAGACGGCGATCAACCCCGGCGAAGGCGCCTTCTACGGGCCGAAGTTCGAGTATGTGCTGAAGGACGCCATCGGCCGCGACTGGCAGTGCGGCACGACGCAGGTCGACTTCAATCTGCCGGGACGTCTCGGCGCCTTCTACATCGACGAGCACTCGGAGAAGAAGACGCCGGTGATGATCCACCGCGCCATCTTCGGCTCGCTGGAGCGCTTCACCGGCGTGCTGATCGAGAACTTCGCCGGACACTTCCCGTTGTGGCTGGCGCCGTTGCAGGTGGTGGTGGCGACGATCGTGTCGGACGCCGACGCATACGCGCTCGACGTCGCGGCGCAACTGCGCGCGGCCGGCCTGCGCGTCGATCTCGATCTCAGGAACGAGAAGATCAACTACAAGGTGCGCGAGCACTCGCTTGCCAAGGTGCCGGTGATGCTGGTGGTCGGCAAGCGCGAGGCGGAGGAGGGCAAGGTCTCGATCCGCCGCATGGGATCGCAGGATCAGACCGTCATGCCGCTCGCCGAGGCGCATCGCCATCGCTCAAGGACGAGGCGACGCCGCCGGACCAGAAGCGCGGCTGAGATGTCGTCCAAGCCGCTGACCCTGCGCGACGGCCTGTTGGCGCTCGCCGTCATGGCCGTGTGGGGGACGAACTTCGTCGTCATCCGCTTCGGCCTCGACGACCTGCCGCCGCTGCTCTTCGCGGCGCTGCGCTTCACGCTGGCGCTGCTGCCGGCGGTGTTCTTCCTCAAGCGGCCGCCGGTGCCGTGGGTGAACCTTGCAGCCTACGGGCTGCTCATCGGCGCGGGGCAGTTCGGCCTCCTGTACATTGCAATGCGCGCCGACATCACGCCGGGCCTCGCCTCGCTGGTCGTGCAGCTGCAGGCTTTCTTCACCATCGGGCTTGCCGCCTACCTGACCGGCGAGCGCGTGCAGCCCTTCCAGGTGGCGGCGCTGCTGCTCGCCGTTGCCGGCATCGGCGTGATCCTCGCGCACACGGACGCGGCAACCACGCCGCTCGGCCTGGGCCTCGTGTTGCTGGCGGCACTGTGCTGGGCGGGCGGCAACGTCGTCGTGCGCTCGACGCCGGATGTGAATATGCTGGCCTACGTCGTGTGGGGCAGTCTCTTCTCGGCGCCGCCGCTCTATGCGCTGTCGTTTATCTTCGAGGGCTGGCCCGCCATCCGCGACGGGCTCGTTCATGCCGACGTCGCGACCTGGAGCGTCGTGCTGTACCAGGCGGCCGCCAATACTTTGTTCGGCTATGCGGTGTGGGGCTGGCTGCTGTCGCGCTACCAAGCGGCGACGATCGCGCCCATGTCGCTGCTCGTGCCCGTGTTCGGCATGGGGGCCTCGGCGCTGTGGCTGCACGAGCCGCTGCAAGACTGGAAGCTCGCTGCCGCGACGCTGGTCATGACCGGCCTTTGCCTCAACGTCCTCTGGCCGCGGTTCGCTGCCGTGCGCGGCGCGCGTACGCCGCCGTCGGCGTGAACGCGCGTGCTAAGGCTAGTTAGCTGCGTCGGCAGGATTTCGAGAGTTGCGCAGGGCGACTGCGGCGCGCGGAAGATGCCACCCGCTTCAGGGCGCGGTGGGGAGTGGTCGCATGAACTTGTGCGGGATTTGACGCGCGTTCGTCTTCTGCGGCGAAGGTTCCTCAACCATAGGGCGTCACGCTGGCAATCGGATGCACGAAGCGCGGCAGCACGGCGACGCTGGCGCCGAGCGCGAGTGTTACGCCGCAGGCCGCGATGGTCGCTACCGTGATCGTGCTGCGTCGAAACACGTGTGTACCTTCCAATGATGGAAGGGTCAGCCTAGGTGTTTGGCCGTGCGCTGACTGTTCCAGGCGGAACAGCTCGCCCTACTTCTTGCGGCGGCTACCGCCGGGCCTGGTGGGGACCGCGTGTGCCCACGCCATCTCGAGGGCAGCGCGTAACTCGGCGGCCGAGGCATTGGCGAGGGTGACGGTGGTCCAGCCCTGTTTGCCCCAGGCGTTCGGCACCGGCGCGAACACGTCCGGTGCCAGCATGCATTTGAACGCCTGCTCGTCCGGGTCGAGCTTGAGGTTGGCGGTCTTTCCGTCGGCGGCGAGCGTCGCGTAGATGCGCTTGACCTTGAAGGCGGTGCGATCGAAGTGCGGCGCCTCGGTGGCGCCATCGAGGGACAGGGCTATGCGCCGTAGGTCGCTCGCCTTGGCCATGCCTCGTCCTCCTAAGACAGCCGGGCGAGCGTAGCCGGGTCGCGGGCGCCGGCGAAATACTTGTCGAGCGCGGCGAGAAAGCGGGCATTGTCTGACGTTGCCTGCGCGAACAGCGTCATCGAGGAATGGAACTTCATGTCGTCCGGGCTGCCGAAAATCTCACGGGCGCTGCGGCCGTCGATGGCGGTTACGAGCCGCGTACATTCCTGCAATCGAGCGCCAAGTAACGGGTGACCGAGGAAGGCCGCGGCTTCGTTGCGGGAGGTGATGGCGTAGCGCTCTGCCATAGGGCTCGAGCCGAGGCCGGCGATCTGTGGGAAGACGAACCACATCCAGTGAGTCCGCTTGCGTCCATTGCCGAGTTCACTCAGCACTTGCGCGTAGACCGGCTGTTGCGCATCGACGAAGCGCTGCAGGTCATACGGATCATTGTTGCCAACCGACATGGAGCGAGATGATAGCGCACTACCAAGATGCCGGGGATAGGGCGGTAGCGGACGCGTAGCGGGGCAGATCGTCCATCAGCGCTTGCTCTTCCCATAGGGCGCGGAGGGCGAAGAGGGCGATGAGCGCAACGGCTATTCCCACCGCGTACCAGGAGCCCAGGAGCACTACTTGACGCCTAAAAGCCACCGCCCAGCGCATTGCCGACCATGTCGATGATGGTCGCCGGTTGCTTGGAGCGCTTTTGGCGTATCGCAGCGGTCGCCGCCGGCGTGAACTCGCCCGGGTCGGACGCGTCGACCGGGGCGAGGTGATTGCGGCCGACGTCGATCTGATCCCATTTGCCTTCGAGGGCCAGCGAGATGCGCTTCTCGTGTCCATAGATGTCGCCGAAGGTGCGCAACTTGCCGTCATCGGTCACCCAGGCAGTGAAGTAGACGAGGTGCATGGGGATCTTCTTCTCCAGCACGACCTCGTTGTTGTCGCCCCCCTCGCGCATCATCGTTTGCACCTTGGCGGCGTCCCAGCCCCTGTCTTCGGCAAGTACCAGCTCCGCCATCTTCATCGGTTTGCGCAGGCGAAGGCAGCCGTGGCTGAGCGTGCGCACCGCGTTGGCGAACATCCACTTATCGACGGTGTCGTGCATGAAGATGGTGTGCTGGCTCGGGAACGTGAACTTGACCACGCCCATGACGTTCTTGGGCCCGTTGTGCTGGACCACCTCGTAGTCGAGCAGGTTGGCGGTGTTCCAGTCGATGGAGCGATAGTCGAGCGGCTTTCCGTCTTTGGTTTCCAGCTCCAAATCGTACTGGCGGAACATGCTGCCGCCGCGCCGCAGATTGGGCTGCAGCTCATGCGCCTTGATGGAGTCGGGTACGCGCCACATAGGCTTGAAGACGATGGTCTTCAGGTTGCGCGAGTAGATGGTCGTCTGCTTGCCCGTCTCGCCGACCACAATGCGCTCCGTATGGATGGGGGCGCCGTCTTTGACGAGGTAGACCATGAACTCGGGGACATTGGCCATGACGTGGATCTGGCCGAGATCCTCCGGCATCCACCGCCATTCTTCCATGTTGGCGAGGATCTTCCTGCCGACTGGCCGCCCCTTGCTGGCGAGGTAGGCTTGGCGCAGCTTTTCGAACTGCGGCTGCTGCGGGTGCAAGCCGCGTACGTAGGCACCTATGTCGGCGGCCTCGGCGGCGCCCTTGATGACGATCTCCGGGTCGATCAGTTGCGGCTTACGATCGAGATTTGAATTGAGCAGGATCGACGGCTCGATGATGCGTCCGCCACGCGCGTAGCGCGCGTACTTGAGGAGGGCCAGCGAGATCTCGACGTCGGACTTGCCGATCGTCTCGGCATCGAGCTGCGAAGCCGGCGGTATAGGCGGCAGGGCGAAATCTTTGGCGGCGAGGCCCCAGTCGTCGGCCTTGAGGATCTCGGCTCCCAGCGCCGCGCCGCTGTCGGTCAGCCCGGCCTCGCTGAGCCAGATCGGCGCATCGCGCCGGCCGGCGTAGAAATCAGAAAGGACCGCCCGCTCTTTCAGCTCCTGCGCCGACCCCTCGGTGGGAAGGCCGGCGAGCTTGGAGCGCACGGCGCTGGCGACGGGGCTGGCGTCCTTCGGCGCCGCCATCGGAGGCGTGATCGCCGGATCGGTGGCGCCTGGAAGCTCCGCCGCCGCCGGCGGAGCGACTGCCCCTGCTTCTCCGGCTGCGATCAGCGGCAGCAAGACGGCGAGCGTTAAAAACGTTAGTCGAATCATTCCCCCTCCGGAGCGCGAACGCTAACCGAGCCATGCCAATCTGGCCAGGGTGCGGCAGGATCGGCGCGGCCAGTTTTGGCGGGGTGTGGCCCTGCCTCCGCGGCTTATGACGGCCCCGAGCCAAGCGTCGCCGGCGCTGTATAATATTGGCCGGCGACATTTGGCAGCGCGACCACTGCAACCGAAAGGCTCCCAAAATGCGGACGATCATTCTAGCGCTCGCCGTCCTTATGGGCGTTCTCGGGGTGGCGAACGGCATCTTCATGCTCCTCGCTCCCGACGATTGGTACCTTGCCGTGCCCGGCGTCACCGACACTGGGCCCTTCAATCAGCATTTCGTGCGCGACATCGGGCTGATCTTCCTGTTGCTCGGCGGGGCTTTTTTGCTCGGCGCTGCCCAGCCGCATATGCGCGTGGTGCTGTGGACCGCCGCCACCGCCTGGCTATGCGGTCATGCCCTGTTCCATTTCTGGGAGGTCGCCGTCGGCATCTGCACGCCCGACGTCCTGCCGCGCGACTTCCCGGCCGTGACACTGCCGGCGCTCATCGGCATCGCGTTGAGCGTCTGGGCCTATCGCCAATCGTCCATAAATCCCGCTTGAGCGCGTGTGCACCCCGCTCATCGACACCGGAGCTTGCACCATGAAAATCGTCGTCATCGGCGGCACCGGCCTTATCGGCTCAAAGCTCGTCACTATTCTGCGCGGGGAGGGCCATGAGGTCATTGCCGCATCGCCGTCAACGGGGGTCAACACGCCGACAGGCGAGGGACTGGCCGAGGCGTTCAGCGGAGCCGACGTCGTTGTCGACGTTGCCAACTCACCGTCCTTCGAGGACGCCGCGGTGCTCAACTTTTTCGAGACGTCGGGGCGCAACATCCTCGCGGCGGAGGCGGCGGCCGGGGTCAAGCACCATATCGCGCTATCGGTCGTCGGTAGTGAGCGCTTGCCCGGCAGCGGATATTTCCGCGCCAAGATCGCGCAGGAGAAACTCATCAAGGCGTCGCCCGTGCCCTACACCATCGTGCGCGCCACGCAGTTCTACGAGTTCGTCGGCGCCATCGCGCAGTCAAACAACGAGGCCGACGGCATCCACATGCCACCAGCGAAGTTGCAGCCCATCGCCGCGAGCGACGTTTCCGCGGCGCTGGCGGAGGTGGCGGTCGCCCCGCCTGTCAACGGCACGGTCGAGATCGCCGGGCCGGAAGCGATCGGGCTCGACAGCTTGGTGCGCCAGCTGATCGAGGCACGCCGCGACGAACGACGCGTGGTCACCGACGACAAGGCCCTCTATTTTGGCGCTCCCCTGAACGATCGGACACTGACGCCCGCGGCGGGGGCTCGCCTAGGGAAGACACATTTCGCCGATTGGCTCGCGCAGTCCGCAATGCCGGGATAACCCAGCGCGAGAAATCTGCGCGGGTCAGCCGCGGCCGCGGTAGGGGGCGACGCCCTGATCGGGCAGCCACACGCCGTCCGGCAGCTTGCCGGTCTGCCAGAACACGTCGATCGGCATGCCGCCGCGCGGATACCAGTAGCCGCCGATGCGCAGGAACTGCGGCTCCAGCAGGGCGACGAGGCGCTTGCCGATGGCAACCGTGCAATCCTCGTGGAAGGCGCCGTGGTTGCGGAACGAGCCGAGGTAGAGCTTCAGCGATTTGCGATTCCACCAGCCAGTCGCGCGGCACGTAGTCGATGACGAGATGGGCGAAGTCCGGCTGACCCGTGACCGGGCACAGCGAGGTGAACTCGGGCGCCGTGAAGCGCGCCACGTAGTTGGCGTCGGGATGCGGGTTCGGCACGCGCTCGAGCGTCGCCTCATCGGGGCTCTGCGGCAGCTTCGCCGCCTGGCCGAGGATGGTGACCGTGGTGTCTTTCTGGCCCATGCGCCTCACTCCGCTGCCATGCGCGACGGCGCCGGCCCCGAATAGACGGCGCCCTCGCGGCAGCTGTCGCGGGCGATCTCGATCTCGGACAAGCCGGGCACACGGTTCTGCAGCCGGTTCCACAGCCACATGGCGATATGCTCCAGCGTCGGCAACTCGAGGCCTTCGACCTCGTTCAACAGGCGATGGTCGAGCGCCTCCTGGGCCTCGGCCATGGCGCCGGCCAGCTCGTCGAAGTGGAAGACGTAGCCGGTGTCGGCGCCCGGCGCGCCCTCGATGGTGACACGGGCGCGGAACGAATGGCCGTGCACGCGCGCGTTGGGCGACCCGGCGGGGGCGCCGGGCAGGTAGTGGGCGGCTTCGAACTGAAACTCTTTGTAGATGCGCATCAGGGGTCTCTAGGCGATTTTCTCGAGTATTTCCAGCGTGCGCCCCTCTACGCTTCCCTCCCCCCTTGCGGGGGAGGGTGAGTAGGGGCGTTGCCCGCGGGATTACGGGATACCGAGCAGCTTGTGCGTCTGCACCGACAGGCGCCAGCCGGGGTGGGCCTTGCAGTAGGCGATGGCCCGGTCGGTGTTGGCCTGGGCGTCGGGGCCGTCCATGGGCTGCAAGTAGCGATGCGTGAACGCTAGGCCCTCCACCGTCTCGGGCTCGAGGCCCGACTGCGGGTAGACGAGCTTCAATTCGTCGCCCGACCGCTGCTGGAGGTCCGTGCCGGCCTTGGGGCTGACGCAGATCCAATCGATGGCGCGCGGCACGGGCAGAGTGCCGTTGGTCTCGATCGCGATCGTAAAGCCTCGCGCGTGCAGCGCATCGATCAGTGGCGCGTCGACCTGCAGCATCGGCTCGCCGCCGGTCAGCACGACAAAGGTGGCGCCGGCCTCGCCCGCAATCCTGGCGCAGGCACCGGCGAGCGCGTCGGCGGTCGCGAACTTGCCGCCGCCCTCGCCGTCCACGCCGACAAAATCGGTGTCGCAGAACTGGCAGTCGGCGGCGGCGCGATCCTGCTCGCGCCCGGACCACAGATTGCAGCCGGCAAAGCGGCAGAACACGGCGGCGCGCCCGGCGTTCGCACCCTCGCCCTGCAGCGTATAGAAAATCTCCTTCACGGCGTACATGCGGGCATCCGTAAGCTTCCGTAGGCCCGCGTTCAAGTCTTAGAGCCGCGGCTCAGCGCGCCATTTCGACCGGCAGCGCCGGACCGGAGCCGGCCCCGGTGCGCTCGATGGTCCCGGCGATCTCATCTAGGTCGGCTTGGCGCAGGTGCAGCGTGGCAGCGTCGATCCAGCCGTCGACCTGGCTCGGCTCGCGGGCGCCGACGATGGCGCCGCTGACGCCGGGCCAGGCGAGCGTCCAGGCAATGGCGGTGGCGGCCGCAGACGCGCCGTGGCGGCTGCCTACGGTCTTCATGGTCTCGGCCAGCTCTAAGTTGGCTGTCAGCTTGGCGCCGGTGAACTCGGCGTTGCGCGAACGCCAGTCGTCTGCGGGAAGCGACTTCGCACGCTCGGCGGTGAAGGCGCCGGTCAGCAGGCCCGCCTGCATGGGGCTGTAGACGATGACGCCGGTATCGTGGGCGAGACACCACGGCAGCTCATTGGCGGCGAACTCGCGGCGAATGGCGGAGAACGGCGGCTGCAACGTATCGACGTGGCCGACCTTCTCGGCCGCGGCAAGTTGCGCCACGTTGTGATTGGAGAGGCCGACGGCGCGCACCTTGCCCTCGGCTTTGAGGTCGAGCAGCGTCTGCCAGTAGTCCTCGATAGGCGTGCCGTCGCGGGCCGGCCAGTGCATCTGGAAGAGGTCGATGCGCTCCAAGCCGAGGCGCTTCAGGGAAGCCTCGCACTCTTCGCGAATGCTGGCCGGAGCACCGACATTCTGCGGCGGCGCCATGCGGTCGTGGTCGTCCCAGCGCAGGCCGCACTTGGTGAACACGAACGGCCGTTGCGCCGACGGCATGTCCTTGAGTGCCTGGCGCACGATCTCTTCCGAATGACCGAGGCCGTAGATCGCCGCGGTATCGATCCAGTTGATGCCGCGCTCGATTGCATGGCGGATCGCCGCGATTGACTGCGTGTCGTCCTGGCTGCCCCACCCAACGGCCCAGTCGCCGCCGCCGATGGCCCAGGCGCCGAGCCCGACGGGCGTGATGTGCATGTCGGTGCGGCCAAGTCGCCGCTTCGGCAGTGCGTTCTTGCTGGCTGCCGCATCTGTGAGGGTGAGAGACATGCAACACTCCTTCGCTACGGCGCGGAAGGCGCGCGGGGAACACAGCGGCGGCCAAGGCGGCCGCCGCCTCGTGATGTCGTGACGGCGCTGGACACCTAGGGCGAAATGTTCCGATCGCGCGTGGCCTCAAACAGGAACCACACGCGGCGCTCGGTCTCGTCGATCCAGTTCTCGATGAGGCTGGCAGTCGCCACGTCCTTGAGCTCGTCGCACAGGCCGTGCGCCTCGTGTAGACGGCCGACGAGATCCTTGTTGTCGTCGCGCAGCTCCGACAGCATGTCTTGCGGCGTCACGTAGGCGGCGTCGTTGTCCTCGACGCGCTGCAGGCGCGCGATTTCTCCGATCGAGTGCAGCGTGATGCCGCCGATCTTGCGCACGCGCTCGGCCAGCGGGTCGGTCATGGCGAAGATCTGATCGCCCTGCTCGTCGAGTAGCAAGTGGTAGTCGCGGAAATGCGGCCCGCTCATGTGCCAGTGAAAGTTCTTGGTCTTGAGGTAGATGGCGAAGGTATCGGCGAGCAGCGCGTTGAGCGCGCCGGACAAATCGCGGATGGCATTGGTATCGTAGACGCTCGGTGTCTGCAGCGGCGCTTTGCGGCGCTCGGCAGCCTTGCTCATATCGCCCATGGGGAATCTCCTCGGCCTCTTAGTGGCGTCGAGTATATGCGATGCTTCATATGCGAACGCACACACAAGCTTGCGACCCGCCTAATAGCGGGTTGAGATGCGCCGTTTGACGCATGCGCAAAAGGAACGTTTCGGAAACTATTGCCGGCGCAACGGTTTTTCCGGATCAGTGGTCAGCCAGGCGGTTTCCTCGTTTAGCAACTTGCGGCCCATGTCGAGGCAGCGCGCGGCGATGTCGTTGGGGTTGACGTCGATCATGGTGTTGTGACCGCCGGTGGTGACATTCGATTTGTGGTCGATGCAAGCTTTGACCATCGCCTCGAAGCGGGCACGGCCGCGGTGGTGTCGAGCCGGTTGTCTTCGCCGACCTGCTTGGCGAGCGCCTTGTAGCTCTTCTGGATGGCCGCGTAGGTCTCGACATGGCGTTGGCGCGCCCCGCGCTCCTTGATGGCGTTGGACAACTCGGGCTCTGGCGAGAGCCGCGCGTATGGAGCAATTTCGGTAGACGGCCAAACTGCCATGCCAGCCACTTGCTTACAGTAAGCAACCGGCTTACACTATTTAAGGTGATCAAGACTTTCCGAAGCAAGCAGCTTGCTCAACTCTGGCAAGGCAGCCGGTCGAAGATCGATCAGCGCTTTCACGATCGCATTGAGGAACGCCTTGATGCCCTTGATGCCGCAAGTCGTCCAAATGACATGAACGTACCCGGCTACAAGTTTCACGGTCTGCAAGGCGTTCCGAAGCGGTTTTCGGTCCACGTCAACGGACCCTGGTGCATTACCTTCGAGTTCGTCGCCGGCGATGCCTTCAATGTAGATTTCGAGCAGTACCATTAGGAGCAGAGACATGGTCGCCTATCCAGCAAGCCGCAACCTTCGGCGTTGCCCGACCCATCCGGGTGTCTTGCTGCGCGAGACAATCCTGCCGGCCGTGAACCGGCCGAAGACGGAGATTGCGGAGCTGCTTGGCATCTCGCGCCAGCATCTCAACGACATCGTCAGCGAGCGCAAGCCGGTGTCGCCGGCCGTTGCCGTGAGGCTAGGCAAGCTGTTCGGCAATGGGCCTGACCTATGGGTCCACATGCAGGCTGCTTACGACACGTGGCATGCGGCGCGAAATATCGATCTCGACGCGATCCCTACGATCTATGAAGATGCGTGACCGGCGAGCGCAGCGGCATGCGACGGCCAGCGTCAGATCTTCTTGCCGGCTTGCCATGCTTCCCATCCCTTGGCGCGCAAGCCGCACGCGGGGCAATGCCCGCAGCCGTAGCCCCACGGGTGCCGGCGTGAGCGGATGCCGAGATAGCAGGTGTGCGAATCCTCGACGATCAGCTCGACCAGCGGCGTGCCGCCCAGCGCCTCGGCCAGCGCCCACGTGCCGGCCTTGTCGATCCACATCAGCGGCGTCTCGATGGTGAAGGCGGCGTCGGTGCCGAGCGAGATCGCCTTTGCTAGCGTCTGCAGCGTGTCGTTGCGGCAATCAGGATAGCCGGAGAAATCGGTTTCACACATGCCGCCGACCAGCGTGCGCATGCCGCGCCGGTAGGCGAGTGCCGCAGCGTAGGTGAAGAACAGGAGGTTGCGGCCGGGCACGAAGGTCGACGGCAGACCCTTGTCGCTGAGCACGATCTCGGCATCGCGCGTCAGCGCCGTGTCGCTGAGGCGTCCGAGCTCCGGCAGTTCCAGCATGTGATCGGGGCCGAGGCGTTTTGCCCAGTCAGGCTTCAGCGCAGCGAGGCCATCACGCACGACGCCGCGCTGGCCGAGCTCTGCCGCATGCCGCTGCCCATAGTCGAAGCCGACGGTTTCTACTCGCGGATATCTATCGAGCGCCCAGGCGAGACAAACAGCCGAATCCTGGCCGCCGGAGAACAACACCAGTGCTGCGTCGTCGGCCATATGCGTCCGTCAGAGGCTGGCGCCGTCGAACTTATTGATGTTGAGCGCGTCGAGGTCGACGCCGTCGAGGCAGCGCACGTTGAGGGCGACCATCTTTGCCCCATCTGGCCTGATGCCGCGCGCGAACGCGCCCGACCCCGCAGGTCGGGCAGAACATGTGGTGGATGACCTTCTTGTTGAACTGATAGTCGGTCAGTGTCTCGCCGCCGCTCTTGAGGCGGAACTTGTCCTCCGGGACGAAGGCCAGGATAGCGCCGCGCTTGCGGCAGATAGAACAGTTGCACGAAATGACCGGGTTGAGGTCGGCATCGGCCTCATAGGCGACCTGTCCGCAATGGCAGCTTCCTGTGTAGGTTTTCGTCTCGGCCATCGTGAACCTCCCCGACTTTGGCGGCAGCGCGTCAATCCCGCCCGGACGCAAGAGCATTTTCAACTCTTTGCGCCCGCGGCAAGAGCGGCTAAAACGCGCCGGACCCTCCCATGCCCGTCCGCGGCCTGCAACTCATAAGGTAACGACAAATGACCGCCATCATCGACATCATCGGTCGCGAAATCCTCGACAGCCGCGGCAACCCGACGGTGGAGGTGGATGTCGTGCTGGAGGATGGCGCCATGGGCCGCGCCGCGGTTCCCTCGGGTGCGTCGACCGGAGCGCACGAGGCCGTCGAGCTGCGCGACGGCGACAAGAGCCGCTACCTCGGCAAGGGCGTCGAGAAGGCCGTCGAAGCGGTCAACACCGAAATCTTCGATGCGCTCGCCGGCATGGACGCCGAGGATCAGCGCGGCATCGACGCGGCCCTGATCGAGCTCGACGGCACGCGCAACAAATCGCGCCTCGGCGCCAACGCCATTCTCGGCGTCTCGCTGGCGACGGCCAAGGCGGCGGCAGAGACGCAGCGGCCTGCCGCTGTACCGCTATCTCGGCGGCGCCGCCGCGCACGTGCTGCCGGTGCCGATGATGAACATCGTCAATGGCGGCGCGCACGCCGACAACCCGATCGACATCCAGGAATTCATGATTATGCCGGTGTCGGCCAATTCCATCGCCGACGCGGTGCGCATGGGCGCGGAAATTTTCCACACGCTGAAGAAGTCGCTGAAGGACGCGGGGCTGTCGACCAGCGTCGGCGACGAGGGCGGCTTTGCGCCCAACCTCAAGTCGGCCGACGACGCGCTCGGCTACATCATGAAGGCCATCGAGGCGGCGGGCTACAAGCCGGGCGATGACGTCATGCTGGCGCTCGACTGCGCGGCGACCGAGTACTTCAAGAACGGCAAGTACACGCTCGAAGGCGAGGGCAAGTCGCTCGATGCCGGCGGCATGGTGAAGTATCTCGAAGGCCTCGTGTCGCGTTTCCCGATCATCTCCATCGAGGACGGCATGTCGGAGGACGACTGGGCAGGCTGGAAGGCGCTGACCGAGGCAATCGGCGACCCGCTGCCAGCTTGTCGGCGACGATCTGTTCGTCACCAACACCGAGCGCCTGGAGCAGGGTATCAAGCAGGGCATCGCCAACTCGATCCTCGTCAAGGTCAATCAGATCGGCTCGCTGTCGGAGACACTGGACGCGGTGTCCATGGCCCAGCGCGCCGCCTACACCGCAGTCATCTCGCATCGCTCGGGCGAGACCGAGGACGCGACGATCGCCGACCTCGCCGTCGCCACCAACGCCGGCCAGATCAAGACCGGCTCGCTGTGCCGCTCCGACCGGCTCGCCAAGTACAACCAGCTCATCCGCATCGAGGGCGAGCTGGGCGATGTCGCGCGCTACTCCGGCAAGAGCGTCATCCGCGGCTACGCCGGCGCGTGAATGGGTGGAATCCGCGGATCATGCCGGCTGGTCCTGAGTAGCTCGTCACTGGGACAGCGCTTTACCTGCCATTAAGCAGCACGTGGCATAACTGGGGTGTCCACCAGTTTTGTGCAGCGTACCCACAGTGCTGCGTCAGCCAAAAATTCATGATCGACGCTCGAGGCCACGGCAGGTCACGGTTTTGCTTCTCTGCTTGGGTTTGACGGCCTACTTCGTCCATCATGCCATCAATGGCAGGCACGGCTTCGAGATGCGATCCAGGCTGATCGAGAGATCAGCCCTGTTAGAGTTTGAGATCAAAAGCCTCGAAGCCGTGCGCGCCAAGCTCGAGCGCGACGTCGCGCTCCTCTCTCCGCAAAAGCCCGACGACGACCTGGTGGAAGAAATCGCCCGCGAGGTCCTGGGCTTCGTGCGTCCGCAAGATCAGGTGCTGACGCGGCCGTGAGGCGCGCCCAGCTGCCGTACGTGGCGCGCAGCATGCCGTCGCACCGCACATTCTGGCCATCGCCGACCGGCTCTTGTAGGCTCTAACTCGGGGCTCAACCTGTCGCGGCGGCGGTGACCTATGGCTTCAACAAAATCTTCGCGGCCTTCGACTTCTGCCGCAGCGGGCGGCAGGGGTAAGTCGACCAATGGGCATAACAAGCCGGCGCGCGAAGGATTTACTCGCGCCGAGCAACTCGACGCCTACCGCCGCATGCTGCTCATCCGCCGCTTCGAGGAAAAGGCCGGACAGCTTTACGGCATGGGGCACATCGGCGGTTTCTGCCACCTCTACATCGGGCAGGAGGCGGTCGTCGTCGGCATGCAGATGGTGCTCGAGCCGGGCGACCAGGTGATCACCGCCTATCGCGATCACGGCCACACGCTCGCCGTTGGCATGGACGCCAAGGCGGTCATGGCGGAACTGACAGGTCGCCGCAACGGTTGCTCGAAGGGCAAAGGCGGCTCCATGCACATGTTCTCGCCCGAGCGCGGCTTCTACGGTGGCCACGGCATCGTCGGCGCCTGCGTGCCGCTCGGCGCTGGCTTGGCCTTCGCCAACAAGTATCGCGACAACGGACGCGTGTGCCTGACCTATTTCGGCGACGGCGCCGCCAATCAGGGGCAGGTGTACGAGGCCTTCAACATGGCGCAGCTGTGGAAGCTCCCCGTCGTGTTCATCATCGAGAACAACAAATACGCGATGGGCACCTCGATCGAGCGCTCGTCGTCGACGACCAATCTCTCCCAGCGCGGGCTCTCGTTCGCCATTCCCGGTGAGCACGTCGACGGCATGGACGTCGAGGAGGTGCGCGCCGCCGGCGCCCGCGCTGTCGCGCACGCCCGCACCGGCAAGGGGCCGATGATCCTCGAAATGATGACCTACCGCTATCGCGGGCACTCGATGTCGGACCCGGCCAAGTACCGCACGCGCGAGGAGGTGCAGCGCATGCGCGACACGCAGGATCCCATCGAGCAGACGCGGGCGCGACTGATCGCGGCGGGGGTCGGCGAGGAGGAGTTGAAGGCGATCGACCGGCAGGTGCGCGAGGAGGTGAGTGCGGCGGCGGAATATGCGCTCGCCGATCCCGAGCCCGATCCCGCCGAGCTTACCACCGACGTTCTGATTTAGGTGTCTAGTCGTCATCCCGGCACTTGTTGCCGGGATCCAGTTCTCCGAGGAACCAATCGTCAGCCATAGGTTTCACACCCGGCAGTGAAGGATAGAGGTCTTGCCAGTGGGGATTGCTTCGCTCGATCAAGTTGACCTTCCAGGCGCGCGGCCATTCCTTCATGGTCTTCTCGCGCTGGATGGCTTCGGCGATGCTGGTGAACTCCTGGAACCAAACGAGCGTATGCACGCGGTAGCGAAGCGTAAAACCTGGAACAAGGCCGTTGGCATGTTCTTCGGTGCGCCGGATGAGGCCGTTGGTGACGCCGATGCACAGCGTACCGCGAGGCTTGCTAGCGAGAATATAGACCCAATAGCTGTACACGGCGCGAACCCGCATTCGGGCCATGAGTATGCGGGAGCCTGGATCCCGGGGACAAGCCCCGGGATGACAGAAGGATCGTTCCGGGCGGCTTTGTTTGTCATCCCGGCACTTGTTGCCGGGATCCAGCGTTCCGTAGGACCAGTCGGCTGCATTAGGTTTCGTGCCCAACAACCAGGCAATACCAAGTGCCAGTGGGGGAGGCCGTATGCCTGAAGTTCTGATGCCCGCGCTGTCGCCCACCATGGAGGAGGGCACGCTGACCAAGTGGCTGGTCAGCGAGGGGCAGACCGTCAAGTCGGGCGACGTCATCGCCGAGATCGAGACCGACAAGGCGACCATGGAGGTCGAGGCGGTCGACGAAGGCAAGCTGACGAAGATCCTCGTTCCCGCCGGCACCGAGAACGTCAAGGTCAATACGCCCATCGCGCTGATACAAGGCGAGGAAGAAGCGGCGCCCGCGCCTCGCGCCGAAGCGAAGGCACCGGCGAGGGTCATATTTAAGGAGCCCGACGGTCCACCCACCGAACAGGCGCGCGATGAGCCGTCGCGCAGCTACGAGCCGCCGTCGCTTGAGCCGGAAATCGCGCCCGGCATGGCGACGGTCAACCTATCGATGCGTGAGGCCCTGCGCGACGCCATGGCCGAGGAGATGCGCCGCGACCCCGACGTGTTCCTCATCGGCGAAGAGGTGGCGCAGTACCAGGGCGCCTACAAGGTCAGTCAGCACCTGCTGGAAGAGTTTGGCGAGCGCCGGGTCATCGATACGCCCATCACCGAGCAGGGCTTCGCCGCCATCGGCGTCGGTGCCGCCTTCGCCGGCCTGAAGCCCATCGTCGAGTTCATGACGTGGAACTTCGGCATGCAGGCGATCGACCAGATCGTCAACTCGGCGGCCAAGACCCACTACATGTCTGGCGGCGACGTCACCGTGCCCATCGTCTTTCGCGGGCCGAACGGCGCCGCCGCCCGCGTCGCCGCCCAGCATAGCCAGTGCTTCTCCGCATGGTATGCGCACGTGCCCGGGTTGAAGGTCATCGCGCCGTCGACGCCGGCCGACGCCAAGGGACTGCTGAAGTCGGCGATCCGCGATCCCAATCCGGTCGTCTTCCTCGAAAACGAAATCCTCTACGGCGCCCACGGCCCGGTGCCGAAGGGGGACGACTTCCTCATTCCCATCGGCAAGGCGCGCATCGCGCGGGAGGGCCGCGACGCAACGGTCGTCTCGTTCGCGCGCGGCATGGTCTATGCGCTGGAGGCGGCCGAGCGGCTCGCCAAGGACGGCATCGACGTCGAGGTGATCGATCTGCGCACGCTGCGCCCACTCGACATGCACACCGTCCTCGCCTCGGTGAAGAAGACCAACCGCATCGTCACCGTCGAGGAGGCCTGGCCCATCTGTTCGGTCGGCTCGGAAATCTGCGCGCAAGTTGCCATGCACGCCTTCGACGATCTCGATGCGCCCCCCGCCAAAGTGTCCGGTGCCGACGTGCCGATGCCATATGCGGCAAACCTCGAGAAGTTGGCGCTGCCATCGGTCGAGCGCGTCGTCAGCGCCGTCAAATCGGTCTTGTATCTCTAGCTTCGCAAGGAGCCGTCATGGATAGGGAACTTCCGGTAGAGCTCGATCCGCCCGAGGGCGTCGACGATGCGGCGGAGGCGGTGGAGTTGATGCGCGCCTGGATCTGCGATGGTGCGCTGCTCGTCGCCCTCAACTCTTCGGCGTTCGGCGATCACGTCGCCGACTGGGGGCGCCTGCTGGCCGAGGTGGGCCATCACATCGCCAAGGCGGCAGCCCTCAACGGCTACATGCGCGAGGACGACGCACAGGCGGCGCTGCGTGACGCCTTCGTCGCCGGCTTCGGCAACGTATCGCCGGGTGCCTCCGGACACCTGCGCGGCCGTCAGCAGCACTGAGGAGCAAAATGCAAGCGCCCGCGGAAAATCGCATTCCCGCCTCACCGCTAGCCAGGCGGCTGGCGCGGCAGTCGGGCCTCGCACTCGACGCGCTTTCCGGATCGGGGCCGCACGGCCGCATCATCAAGCGCGACATCGAGGCGGCGCTCCGGTCGGGCGGCAAGCGGGCGCCGGCAGGCGATGCCGGGCATCGCGAGGTCGCGACAACGCCGCGTCCCGCGCCCGGCGCCTCCGACGACAAGATTCTCGCCCTCTACGACAAGGGCAGCTACGAGCTCGTTCCGCACGACAAGATGCGGCGCGTCATCGCCGAGCGCCTGACCCTCGCCAAGCAGACCATCCCGCACTACTACCTGTCGATCGACTGCCGCATCGACGATCTGCTGCATTCGCGCGAGCGCATGAATGCGGCAGCACCGAGCGAGGGCCCGCGCGCCTACAAGCTGTCGGTCAACGACTTCATCATCAAGGCCATGGCCCTGGCGCTGCAGGAAGTGCCGGCAGCCAATGCCACGTGGACCGACGCCGGCATGTTGCGCCACAAGTATTCCGACGTCGGCGTCGCCGTAGCCATCGACGGCGGCCTCTTCACCCCCGTCATCCGCCACGCCGAGATGAAGTCTCTATCGGAAATTTCCAACGAGATGCGCGATCTCGCCGAGCGTGCGCGCAAGCGACGCCTCGCCCCGCACGAGTATCAGGGCGGCACCACCTCGATCTCCAATCTCGGCATGTACGGCATCAAGAACTTCGACGCCGTCATCAACCCCCCGCACGCCACCATCCTTGCCGTCGGGGCGGCTGAACGTCGGCCAGTCGTGTCCGGGGAGGCGCTGGAAGCGGCGACGATCATGAACGTGACCCTCTCCTGCGATCATCGGGTGGTCGACGGTGCCACCGGCGCTGCCCTGCTGGGCGCCTTCCGCGCCTTCATGGAAGACCCCGTCAGAATGCTGGTTTAGCGGCCACACCTGGGCGCGTTAACCGAATCACCCTTCTCCTGTCGGGGGGTTGCGAGGGTTCAAACCTGTGGCCGCCGGGGCACGCCAAGGCGGCTTTCCCCAAGTAAGCGCCTCACAACAAGGCCGCAAGAGCGTAAGAATAGGGCACTCGCTTGCCGCTGGCCCAGCGCGAGCCTAGAAGCGGAAACACAGCGTGGGCGTACCTGGTGACCGACTCTAGCCCTTGGAGTGAATCCCAATGACGGCGCGCTCGAACATAATTTATGCCGCGACCATAGCCTGCGCCCTCGCAGGTTGTGCGAACGACGGCAGCCTCTCGACCGGACTCAACACCGGTTCGGTCAATCCGCAAACCGCGGCGACATCGGCCTCCAAGTCGCAGGAAGCCCTGTGTCTCACGCTTGCTTCGCAGATCGAAGCGCTGAACACCGAAGGCATCTCCGACAAGGTGGCCAAGGCCGCGGCGAAAAAATACAAACTCAAGTCCACCGATCTGACGAAGGCGGACGAACTCAACAAGGCCAACACCGAATTCCAAGGAAAGTGCTCGAGCTATCCGCCGCGCGTCGCCGCGACGGCGCCGGTCGAGCCGGTGACGGCGACCAAGGAAGCTTCGGCCAAGGAAGCTACGAAGACGGCAGCCGCCAAGGCCAAGCCGCCGGTTCCGGCGCAGAAGTCCGTGGCCTCCGCCGCGGCGCCGCAGGAGACGACGCAGGCCTCGAGCGGGCCGGTGGCCGTGGGCGCGCCGTAATAACGTCGATTTGCGAACTTGTGCTCGACTTTCAGGCGCCTGCTGTGTCGTGAAGATGCGGCAGCGCCTCAATCATTTCTCCCCAGACCGACAACAAGGGTTGCACGCCGGCTATGCGTGTGGTGAAAAACGCCCTGGCTTCCAGTTCCAAGCGGAGGACATGGTGTCTGGCAACGTTCGGCGCGCGCGTGCTTTCGGCGGAGCAATCGCGGGCACCATTGCGGTGCTGCTTGCCGGCTGTGCAGGCAATACCAACACCAATGGCGACCCGGGTGCACAGGCTCTGAGTGGTGGCGAGACGTGCCAGTCGATACGCTCCAATCTCAACCAGCTCGACAAACAAGGCGTGCCCTCGCTGGTCGAGCAGCAGAACTCCGGCAAGAAGCTGGCGGCACCGCAGAAGGCCAAGGCCGATCTCTACAACCAGTTGCTCGACAAGTATCTCGGCGCGCGCTGCCACGTGTAGCTGTTCCCGCCGCATGCCGCGCGGCTAGTTCGATCGATCCTGCTGGCCTCGGCGTCGCGCGACTCCGGGGCCTTTGCTTTGCCGCAGGAGAACCGAGCGGATGAGCACGCCCGACTATGACGTCATCGTCATCGGCGGCGGCCCGGGCGGCTACGTGGCGGCCATTCGCGCGGCGCAGCTCGGCTTGCGCACCGCCGTCGTCGAGCAAGCGCACCTCGGCGGCATCTGTCTCAACTGGGGCTGCATCCCGACCAAGGCTCTGCTGCGCTCGGCCGAGATCTTCCACGAGGTCGGCGAAGCTGCGAGCTTCGGGGTCGTCGTGCCGGGTGTGCCTACCCTCGATCTGAAGGTCATGCTGAAGCGCTCGCGCGACGTGGCGCACGAGCTCAACGCCGGCGTCGGCTTCCTCCTCAAGAAGAACGGCGTCGACGTCATCTGGGGTGCCGCGACATTGCGTGGCGGCGGCGCCATCGACGTCGCCGCTCCCACCGCCAGTGGGCGGAGCAATCCCCAACCGCCAAAGGAGGCGAAGGGCGCCGGCCGCTACACGGCCACCCATATCATCATCGCCACCGGCGCGAAGCCGCGCGTCCTCCCGGGCATCGAGCCCGACGGCAAAAGCATCTGGACGTACTTCGAGGCCATGTTGCCACCGGCGCTGCCGCAATCCCTGCTGATCGCCGGGTCCGGTGCCATCGGCATCGAGTTCGCCTCGTTCTATCGCACGCTCGGCGTCGAGGTGACGGTGGTCGAACTGCTGCCGGAGATCCTGCCGGCGGAGGATGCGGAGATCGCGGCCCTGGCCCGCAAGGCCTTCGAGAAGCAGGGCATTCGAATCCTCACCGGCGCCAAGGTCGGCGAGGTGAAACGCGGCAAGGGGGGCATCACCGCAAGCATCGAGCAGGCCGACGGCAAGCGCGAGAGCCTCGGGGCCGAGCGCCTGATCTCCGCCGTCGGTGTCGTCGGCAACATCGACGGCCTCGGCCTAGAGGCGCTGGGCGTCAAACTGGAGAAGGGGCTGATCGTCGCCGACGGCGTCGGCCGCACGTCGGTCGCCGGCATCTACGCTATCGGCGATGTCGCCGGTCCGCCCATGCTGGCGCACAAGGCCGAGCACGAGGGCGTCATCTGCGTCGAGGCCATCAAGGGGCTCGATGCGCACCCGCTCGACAAGCTGCGCGTCCCCGGCTGCACCTACAGCCGTCCGCAGATCGCCTCCGTGGGTTTCACCGAGGCGCGCGCCAAGGCCGCGGGCCGCGAGCTGCGCATCGGTCGATTTCCATTTCGCGCCAACGGCAAGGCGCTGGCGCTCGGCGAGCGCGACGGCCTCGTCAAGACGATTTTCGATGCCAAGACCGGCGAGCTGATCGGCGCCCACATGATCGGTGCCGAGGTGACCGAGCTCATCCAAGGCTTCGTCATCGCCATGCAGCTCGAGGCGACCGAGGAGGACCTGATGCGCACCGTCTTCCCACACCCGACGCTTTCGGAGATGATGGGCGAGAGCGCATTGGCGGCGTACGGGCGGGCGCTGCATATCGCGCCCACCGGCGCGGCCGCGGGAAAGTCATCCGGGTAATCGGCATCGCGGGGAGGGACGCATGGATATCGAGACGCGCGCGCTACTCGTCTTCGTCTTTATCGGCATCGTTGCCGGCTTTATCGCCTCGCTGCTGCTCGGCGGCGGTGGTGGCCTGCTCCGCTACCTGCTCACCGGCATCATCGGCGCGTTCGTCGGCGGCTATCTGTTCGATGTCTTGAAGATCGATCTGGGGTTCCGCAGCAAGATCGTCTCGGAGATCGTCACCGCCTCCGTCGGCGCCGTCATCGTCGTGCTGCTCGCACGCTTCATCGCCTGAGGACGCCCATGGAAAATTACGCAGCCTATGCACCGTGGGTCGTGATGGCCTTCAACGGCCTCATCGCCGGGTGGCTGGCCTCGCTGCTGCTCGGCGGCGGCGGCATCATCCGCGACATCTTCGTCGGCATCATCGGCGCCTTCGTCGGCGGAGCGCTGGTGCATGCGGGCCTGCTGAAGCTGCCGTTCCTGCTGGACATGCCCTGGGCGCACCAGATTCTCGTCTCCACCGTCGGCGCGCTGCTCATCATCATCATCGCCCGTATCATCGGCCGCTAGCGCGCCGCTCAAGGGCCGGTTTGCGCCGGGGCTGCGCGGCTCTACAATGGCCGGGAGAATTGGCCGGAGCTTCGAGACGTGAGCGCGCCCGTCCCAACCGATGCATCCACCGTGGCAGCCGCGCCTGCCGGCGCGTCGACGCGCCCGGCCAAGCCGTCGTGGATCAGGGTGCGCGCACCGGGCTCCGCCGCCCACGCCGAAACGGCACGCATCGTCCGCGGCCACGGCTTGCATACCGTATGCGAAGAGGCCGGCTGCCCCAACATCGGCGAGTGCTGGGCGAAACGGCACGCCACCTTCATGATCATGGGCGACACGTGCACGCGGGCCTGCGCCTTCTGCAACGTGCGCACCGGCATGCCGCGCCCGCTCGATCCTGGGGAACCGGACCGTGTGGCAGCGGCGGCAAAGGAGCTCGGTCTCAGCCACATCGTCATCACCTCCGTCGATAGGGACGATCTCGCCGACGGTGGCTCAGCGCACTTCGCCCGCGTGATCACGGCGCTGCGGCAAGCGGTGCCGGCGATGACGGTCGAGGTGCTGACGCCCGACTTCCTGCGCAAGGACGGCGCGCTCGATACCGTGCTCGCCGCTGCGCCCGATGTCTTCAACCACAATCTCGAAACCGTGCCGCGCCTTTACCTGTCGATCCGTCCGGGTGCGCGCTACTTCCATTCGCTGCGGCTGCTGCAACGCGCCAAGGAGATCGACCGCCGGATGTTCACCAAGTCGGGGATCATGGTCGGCCTCGGTGAATCGCGCGAGGAGGTCATGCAGGTCATGGACGACATGCGATCGGCGGGCGTCGACTTTCTGACCATCGGCCAGTACCTGCAGCCAACCCAGCGGCATGCGCCGGTCGTGCGCTTCGTGCCGCCGGACGAATTCGACGGCCTGCGCCGCATCGCCGTCGCCAAGGGCTTCGCGCTCGTCGCTGCCAGCCCGCTGACGCGCTCGTCGTACCATGCCGGCGAAGACTTCGCGAAGCTGCAGGCGGCCCGCCGCGCGGCACAGGCATAGCGGAGCATCCCCTTGCCGACCTTCGAGATGACTAGGCGCGTCGTCTTCACGCCCGCGCAGATGTTTGCGGTGGTCGCCGATGTCGAGCGCTATCCCGAATTCCTGCCCCTGTGCGAGAAGCTGGTCGTCAAGTCGCGCGAGGAAGGCAGCACGCATTCAACGCTCGTCGCCACCATGACCGTCGGCTACGGCGCCATCCGCGAGACCTTCACCAGCCGCGTCACGCTGCGCCCCGAGCGGCACGAGGTCGATGTCGTCAAAATCGAGGGGCCGTTCTCGTACCTCGCCAACCGCTGGCGGTTCCGCGAGGTGCCCGGCGGCTGCGAGGTCCACTTCTATATCGACTACGCGTTCGCTTCGCGCATGCTGGCGGTTTTGATGGGCGCCGTCTTCGACAAGGCGGTGCGCAAGTACACCGACGCCTTCGAGGCCCGCGCCCGCGCAGTCTATGGCAGCCCCACCGTTCCCGCGTAGCGTCAGCGGATCGCCTTATCGACGTTGCGTGCGGTGTCGAGGCCGAGCGCGGTGCTCAGCCCCTTGGCGCCGGTGAGGATCGCTCCATAAAGGTCAGCCTCCGCCAGATCGACGCCGGTCAAATCGGCGCCGGTGAGGTCGGCGCGCGACAAGTCGGCTTTTCGCAGCTTGGCGCCGCGCAGGTTCGCCGCCACGCAGATTGGCGAAGCTGAGGAGCACATAGCCGAGATCGGCGCCGGAGAGATTTGCGCCCGTTAGGTCGGCCCCCGACAGTTCGGTGCGCCAGATGTGCTCGATAAAACCCGTCTTGTTGAACGGTGCGAGCATCGCCCCAGACAGATCGGCGCCCCGGAAGTTCGAGCGATTGAAGCGGCCGAAGAGTCGTGTGCGGGCAAGGTTGGCGCCGACAAAACTTGGGGCTTCGGTCACCGGTGCGGCGAGCGTCGAGAAGCTGGACGGACGCAGGAAGCTCGCGTCGGAAAGATCGGCGCCGTCGAAGCGCGCCCCGATGATGGTAACGCGATCGAGACGCGCACCCTTCAAATCGGCCTTCGACAAGTCGGCGCGGCTGAGGTCGCTGCCGAACAGATTGCTGGCCGCAAGCTTGGCGCCTTTGAAGTCGAGCCCGCTCAAGTCGAGGTTGCGCGAGATCGAGACCGCCGAGCTGCAGCGGGTTCGCGCGGTCAGCCTGATAGAGGCGCGCGGCGAGATCGCGCACGGTGACGTCGGCCGCATGTACGGCGGCTGGCAGAAGCACCGTCAGCGCGATCAGCAGGCTTGCGCGTTTAGTCATGTCGCAGCCCCGGACCGACCGCGGCGTGTGCCAGCTTCAGCGCCTCGCGCACGCTGCCCAAGCGCACTTCGCAGCGCCCGATGTCGCCAAAGCGACACTCCTGCGTGCGCGTCTCCAAGCCCTTGGCGGCGACGCCGACATAGACGAGGCCAATGGGCTTCTCCGGCGAGCCGCCGTCCGGTCCGGCGATGCCGGTGACCGACACCGCGATATGCGCCGGCGTTCGCGCCAGCGCGCCTTCGGCCATGGCGCGCGCCACCTCCTCGCTCACGGCGCCATAGCGCGTGATGAGATCGGCGGAGACGCCGAGCAGTTCAGACTTCGAGGCGTTGGAGTAAGTGACGAAGCCGCGCTCGACCATGCCGGATGAGCCGGGCACTTCGGTGAGCACACCGGCGAGCAATCCACCCGTGCAGCTTTCAGCCGTGGTGATCAACAGGGCGTGCCGCTGCAGCTCGCCCAGCAGAGCTTCGGCGTCGGCGTAAAGGTCAGCGGGGAACAGGCTGGTCATGGACCTCTGAAAAGAATTCGGGGGCGCCGCGGCACCCCCGAATATAGTCCTACGACTGCCTGCGCGGTCAAACCGTTCAGGCCGGCACCAGCTTCTCGGCCTGGTGCAGCAGGCTGTCGAGCGTATTGCGGCTTTCCGCGCCCATGACGGTGAACGCCCGCTTTTGCGCGTCCTGCCAGACCGGGAAGGCGTCCTTGAGGATCGCCTGGCCCTTCGGCGTCAGGTGCAGACCGCGGCCGCGGCGACCGGCGGGCGGGTCCATGCTGATATGACCCAGCGCCAGCAGGCGTTTCAGGTTGCGCGACAGGGTGGATTTCTCAATGTCCAGTTCATGTCCTATCTCGACGGCGGTTATGGCGTCGCGCGCGGCGAGCTGGGCGAGCAACGTGTACTGGCTCGCCGTGATGCCGAGCGGGCGCATAGCGTCGTCGTATACTCGCGTGACGATGCGCGAGAGCTGACGCACGCGCGTCGCCAAGCACGCGTTTGCCGTCGTCTCCGCGATGTCGGAAATGCTTGCCGTCTCTGCTGGTTTGCGCTCCAGCGTGTTGGTCATCAGGTTCATAGCGGCCCCCGAGCTCGTGGTCATACAACCACCTAGCGCCCTTGATGCCGCGATTCTGTCGCAGGGGTCAAATGCGTGCACAACTCGCGGGCTAGGTGCGGCGGGCCGGAAGGAGGACGGTGGCACTGGCCATGGCGGCGATGCCTTCGCCGCGGCCGATAAAGCCGAGCCCTTCCATCGTCGTCGCTTTGATACCGACGCGCGTTGCTTCGATGCCGAGAATGCCGGCCACCGTTTCCCGCATGGCAAGCCGGTGCGGACCGACCTTCGGCGCCTCGCACAGGAACGTCACGTCGACATTCGCGATGCGCCCGCCAAGGGCAGCCACGCGCTTTGCGGCGTCGAGGAGAAAAATGCGCGACGCCGCTCCGCGCCAGGCGGGTTCGCTCGGCGGGAAGTGCTGGCCGATGTCGCCGTCACCGATAGCGCCAAGCAATGCGTCGGTGAGTGCATGCAACCCGACATCGGCATCGGAATGACCCTCGAGGCGATGGGTGTGGGCGATCTTCACCCCGCACAGCCACACGTGATCGCCTTCGGCGAAGCGGTGCACGTCGAAGCCGGTGCCGTTGCGCGGCTCCAGCAGCGGCGCGGCCGGTGCCAGCAGGCGCTCGGCGAGCTCGATGTCGGCAGCCGTCGTCAGCTTCATGTTGCGCCCGCTACTGGCGACCAGGCGCACCGGCAGGCCCGCCCATTCCGCCAACCCGGCATCGTCGGTGAAATCGGTCCGCCCGGCGGCCACGGCGCGGCGGTGGGCGTCGAGGATGACGTCGTAGCGAAAGGCCTGCGGGGTCTGCGCCCGCCACAGGCCTGCACGGTCCACCGTCCGTGCGATGGTGCCGTCGGCGGCCGCCTGTTTCAGCGTGTCGCTGACCGGCTCGGCAGCGATGGCGCCGGACACGCTGTCGAGCGCGGCGATGAGGTCGCTGACGAGGGCGGCCGTGAGAAATGGCCGTGCGGCGTCGTGGATCAGCACGCGGTCCGGTAGCCGCCCGCTCAGCGCCTCGAGCCCAGCGAGAACGGACGCCTGACGCGTGGCCCCGCCGCTGACGGCGGGTAGTAGGCGACCGGAGTAGGCCGCCGAAGCGCTTTGATAAAGTTCGTTATCCTGCGGATTGATGACAACTATGGCGGCATCGATCTGCGGGTGCTCGGTCAGCAGGCGGAGCGAGTGTGTCAGGACCGGCTCGCCGGCGAGCTGCAGGTACTGTTTAGGCGTGCTGGTGCCGCTTTGGGCGCGAGTCCCGCGTCCCGCGGCCACGATCACAGCTACCGTTGTCGTCATTGTCGCACCCGCCAGGAAGTCCCCGGCCTGCTTAGCTAGATTGGCCGTTGCGAGCAATTGTGGATGGCCGCCTTCGCGCTTGCGAAATAGAGCGCAACATCCTATTCTGCCCAAATGAAGGGCACAGATCCACATTGCCTAAATAATCAGCAGATCGCAAGGTTGTGATGACGTCGACAGCCGACGCTCTCGCCATCGGGGGACAGACCGCGCCGAACCGGGTGCTGCTGGCGCCGATGTCCGGCGTGAGCGATCTGCCGTTCCGGCGCATTGCGCACCGGTTGGGAGCCGGCCTCGTCGTCTCGGAGATGGTGGCGAGCGAAGAGCTGGTGCGCCAGCGCGCCGATGTCGTTCAGCGGGCGCAGGGACGCGAGCTTTCTCCGTTCGCCATTCAACTCGTCGGCCGCGAAGCCCACTGGATGGCCGAAGGCGCGCGCATCGTCGAAGGCCTCGGGGCCGACATCGTCGACATCAACATGGGTTGTCCGGCGCGCGAAGTGACGGGCAAGCTTTCCGGCAGCGCCCTGATGCGCGACCTCGATCATGCATTGTCGCTCATCGAGGCCGTCGTGCGTGCCGTCAGCGTTCCGGTGACGCTGAAGATGCGTCTCGGCTGGGACGACAAGAGCCGCAACGCCGCCGAGTTGGCCAGACGCGCCGAGGGCGCCGGCGTCAAGATGATCACCGTGCACGGGCGCACGCGCTGCCAGTTCTTCAAGGGCCGTGCCGATTGGAGCGCCGTGCGTGACGTGACCGCCGCGGTATCCATTCCCGTCATCGTCAACGGCGACATCGCATCGGCCGAAGACGCCGTCGAGGCGCTCGCCGCTTCCGGCGCCGCCGGCGTCATGATCGGCCGTGGTGCCTATGGCGCGCCGTGGTTGCCGGGCCGCATCGCCGGCTTCCTGACAACCAGAAGGCTCCCGGCCGCGCCTTCGCTTGCCGAGCAGGGACGCATCGCGCGCGAGCATTTCGAGGCGATGCTGACGCACTACGGCGCCGCTCTCGGCCTGCGCAACGCGCGCAAGCACATCGGCTGGTATCTGGAGAAAAGCGGCGGCAACCCCGACACCGTCAAGGCGTGGCGTCGTCAGCTTTGCACCGCCGAGGATCCCGCGCGCGTACTCGACGGATTGTCCGCCTACTACGACGAAACCTGCGAGGCGGCCGCATGAGCACCGCCACGGTTCCGCGCACCCAGCCGCCCGCGCGCCGCCCGGTCGAGCACGACATGCTGCTCACCGCGCTGCCGCACCCGATCATCGTGCTCAGCGAGGAGAACCGCATCGTCTACGCCAACTCGGCGGCCGAGGCGTTTCTGTCGAGCGGCATCGCCCTGTTGAAGCGCGTCAAGCTCGACGAGGTGCTCGGCTTCGGCTGCCCGCTGCTGGCACTCGTCGATCAGGTCCGCAGCTCCGGGTCGACGGTGAACGAATACGGCGTCGAGGTGGCCGGGCCGAAGTTCCAAAGCCCCAAGCTCGTCGACGTGCACGGCGGCCCGATGCCGGACCAGCCGGGGCTGGTCGTGCTCATGCTGCAGCAGCGGAACATGGCGCAGATGATCGAGCGCCAGCTCACCCATCGCGCCGCCGCGCGTTCCGTGTCGGGCCTGGCCGCGGTGCTGGCGCACGAGATCAAAAATCCGCTGTCCGGCATCCGCGGTGCCGCGCAACTCCTCGAGGCGAACACCAGTGACGCCGATCGCGCGCTGACGCAGCTCATCTGCTCGGAGACCGACCGCATCCGCAATCTGGTCGATCGCATGGAGGTGTTCGGCGACGAGCGCCCGCTGTCGAAGGAGCCGGTCAACATCCACGACGTGCTCGATCACGTGCGACGGCTGTGCGAATCCGGCTTCGGCCGCGGCATCCGCTTCATCGAGGACTACGATCCCTCGCTGCCCCCGGTACCCGGCGATCGCGACAAGCTCGTGCAGGCCATCCTCAACCTCGTAAAGAACGCCGTCGAAGCCATCGGCGACAATACGGCCCAGGGCCGCGTCGTCATCCAGACGTCCTTCCGGCCCGGCGTGCGCCTTTCCGTACAGGGCTCCGACTCGCGCATCAGCCTGCCGCTGATGATCCAGATCGAGGACAACGGCTCGGGCGTGCCCGAGCACCTCAAGGAGCACCTGTTCGACCCGTTCGTCACGACCAAGCCCTACGGCACCGGTCTGGGCCTCGCCCTCGTCGCCAAGATCATCAACGACCACGGCGGCATCATCGAGCTCGACAGCGAGCCCAAGCGTACCGTCTTCCGCGTCCTGCTGCCCCTGCAGGACCGCTCATCCGCCCCGAACTCCCGCTCGAGCCCGAGGTAGCCAATGGCCCGTGGCACCGTACTTATTGCCGACGACGACACCGCGATCCGCACCGTTCTCAATCAGGCGCTGGCACGAGCCGGCTACGCCCCACGCGCCACCGGCAACGCAGCGACGCTGTGGCGCTGGGTCAGTCAGGGCGAAGGCGACGTGGTGCTCACCGACGTCGTCATGCCGGACGAGAACGCCTTCGATCTGATCCCGCGCATCAAGAAGATCCGCCCCGATCTGCCGATCATCGTCATGAGCGCGCAGAACACGCTGATGACCGCGCTCACCGCCGCCGAGAAGGGCGCTTACGAATACCTGCCCAAGCCCTTCGACCTCAACGAGATGGTGGCCGTCGTCGGGCGCGCACTGACGCAGCCCGGACGCCGCCTGCAACGGCCGGCGCAAGAGATCGAGAGCGAGGAGCTGCCGCTCATCGGTCGCTCGCCGGCGATGCAGGAAATCTACCGCGTCCTCGCGCGCCTGACGCAGACCGACCTGACGGTGATGATCAACGGCGAGAGCGGCACCGGCAAGGAGCTGGTGGCGCGCGTGCTGCACGACTACGGCCGCCGCCGCCAAGGTCCGTTCGTGCCGATCAACATGGCGGCCATTCCGCGCGAGCTGATCGAGAGCGAGCTGTTCGGCCACGAGAAGGGCGCCTTCACCGGCGCCCAGACGCGCACCCAGGGCCGTTTCGAGCAGGCGGAAGGCGGCACGCTGTTTCTCGACGAGATCGGCGACATGCCGCTCGAGGCGCAGACGCGCCTTCTGCGCGTGCTGCAGGAGGGCGAGTACACGACGGTCGGCGGGCGCACGCCGATCAAGACCAACGTGCGCATCATCGCCGCCACGCACCGCGATCTCAAATCGCAGATCGCGCAGGGCCTCTTCCGCGAGGATCTGTTCTACCGTCTCAACGTCGTGCCGATCCGCATCCCGCCGCTGCGCGAGCGCCTGGAGGATGTCGGCGACCTCGTGCGCCACTTCCTGCGCCAGGCGACGCGCGAGGGCCTCGGCCAGAAAGCCATCGAGGCGGCAGCCATCGATCGGCTGAAGGCGCATCCCTGGCCGGGCAACATCCGCGAGCTGGAGAATTTCGTTCGCCGTCTCGCCGCGCTCTACACGCAGGACACGCTGACCAGCCAGATCATCGAGCAGGAGCTGGTCGAGGCGATGCCCGACAAGTCGGCCGATCTCGGCGGCGGTGACGCCAAGGACTCTGAGCGAGCAGGTCGAGCGCTATCTCTCCGGCTACTTCTCCGGCTTCGGCAAGGATCTGCCGCCGCCCGGTCTCTACGACCGCGTCATCCGTCAGGTGGAGTTGCCGCTGTTGTCGGCCGCGCTGGCCGCTACGCGCGGCAATCAGATCCGCGCCGCCGAGCTGTTGGGATTGAACCGCAACACTTTGCGCTCGCGCATCAGGGCCCTGGATATTCGGGTTTTCCGTACCCCGCAGAGCTGATCAGCACGCGGTTCTCCCCTTTCAATCCAACGCCATAGGCCATGCCGCCTTGCGCTGAGGCGCGCCTGGCGTTACCAATTGGCCACGTCGCGAAAATGTCACAGTCAGTTGATCTAGCTGTGATCACGAAATCGCGGGCCGCCCAGGGGCGGTCTCGATGCAACTGGCCTCCCCCGGCCGCCACGGAAAGTCCGCCGATGCCGGCCGTGCAAATTGCACCGCAGCGAGGCCATAGCTTGGACGAGGGGCCATCCGCCCTCAATCCGAGCGACCGGGCATTCTGGATCGGCCTGAGCCTGGTCTTGCTGTCGCTCGTCTCGGCGTTCGCCACCTATCTCATCCTCACCGGCCTCACGCCCATCACGCCGCGCAACGAGGTGGTGCTCACCGTTCTGTTCGTCAACGTCGCTGCTGATCATCGCCATGATCGTGCTGCTGGCCTGGCAGATCATGGGACTGACGCGCGCCTGGCGACGCCGTACGCCCGGCGCGCGGCTGCACATCCGCATCGTCGCGCTGTTCTCGATCATCGCCGCGCTGCCGACGCTGCTGCTCGCCATCGGCGCTACCATCACCTTCTCGCGCTCGCTCGATGGATGGTTCGCCACCAGCACGCGCGCCATCGTGCTGAGCTCGCGCGATGTCGCCAACGCCTACCTCGACGAGCATGGGCAGGTGATCCGCACCGACATCGTCAACATGGCGCGCGATCTCGACATGGCGGCCGCATCCATGGCCGGCGATCCGTCGCGGCTGCAGCGCCTCGTCATGGTGCAGGCCGGCCTGCGCGATCTGCCCTCCGCCTACATCATCGACGGGCGATGGCGTGCCGGTGATCGAGACCAGCGCCGACAGCCAACTGCCGTACGTCGTGCCGCCGATCAGCGCGCTGGCGCAAGCCGCCACCGGCCAGGTCGCGCTGCTGGAGCCGAGCTCGCAAACGTTTCGCGTCGGCGCCGTGGCCAAACTCGAGAGCGTATCCGGGGAAGTACCTCTACGTCACGCGCAAGGTCAGCCCCAAGGTCATCGAGCATCTGCAGCTCACCGCCCAGAACGTCGATGAGTTCAATCGCCTGCGCAAGGCGCGCGGCGGCCTGAAGCTGGCGCACGGCCTCATGTACCTGATGATCTCGATGACGGCGGTGCTCGCCGCCATCTGGGTCGGCCTGTGGTTCGCGGGACGCTTCGTCGCCCCGATCCGCCGCCTCATCGGCGCAGCGCAGGAGGTCTCGCACCGGCAACCTGCAGATCGAGCTGCCGGAGAAGCGCGGCGAGGGCGATCTGCGCCGTCTGTCGCAGACGTTCAACACCATGACGCGCGAATTGAAGAACCAGCGCGATGCGCTCGTCACCGCCAACGAGCAGTTGGTCGAGCGGCGTCACTTCATGGAGGCGGTGCTGTCGGGCGTCTCGGCCGGCGTCATCGGTCTCGACAGCCAGGACCGCATCACGCTCGTCAGCCGCGCCGCCAGCAATCTGCTCGCCGTCGCCGACGACGATCTCGTCGGCAAGAAGCTGAAGGACGCGATGCCGGCGTTCGGCCAGCGTGCTCGACAAGCAGGACGAGCACACGTTGCAGCCAGCGCTCGCAGGACGAGGTGACGTTCGTACGTCGGCGACGAGGAGCGCACGTTCGCCGTCATGGTGACGCGCGAGCGCGCCGGCGGCGGCGACGTCGGCTCGGTGGTCACCTTCGACGACGTGACCGATCTCGTCGTCGGCCCAGCGCACGGCGGCCTGGGCCGACGTTGCGCGGCGCATCGCCCACGAGATCAAGAACCCGCTGACGCCGATACAGCTTTCCGCCGAGCGCCTCCGCGAAGTACGGCAAGATCATCACCGACGACCGCGAGACGTTCGACAAGCTGACCGACGACCATCGAGCGGCAGGTCGAGCGACATCAAGACCATGGTCGACGAGTTCGCCGAGTTCGCGCGCATGCCCGAAGCCGGAGATGGAGCTCGCACGACCTGCGGGATGCGGTGCAGGAGCCCGTGATCCTGTTCCGCGAAGGGCCACGCGGAGATCGACTACGAGCTGCGCATCCCCGACAAGCCGCTGCTCATGTCGTTCGACCGGCGCCTGATCACGCAGCGCCGTCACCAATCTCGTCAAGAACGCCAGCGAGGCCGTCGAGGCAGCGCGCGAGGCCGCGCAGAAGCAAGACCCGGCTGGAAGGGCCGCGTCGAGACAATCGTCACGCCGCAGTCCGACCGGTGACCATCGAGGTCATCGACAACGGCATCGGCTTGCCGAAGCAGAACCGCGCGCGCCTGCTCGAGCCGTACGTGACGACCAAGGGCCACAAGGGCACCGGCCTCGGCCTCGCCATGGTGCAGAAGATCACCGAGCAGCACGGCGGCACCCTCTCGCTGGAGGATGCCCCGCCGGCGCCCGGACGCGAACACGGCGCGCTGGTGCGCATCAGCTTGCCGCTCGTCAACGTGCATGGGCCGACCCGCCCGCCGACTTCGCATTCGCCAACCGAACAAGCCGCGGCCCACTAGGCCCGACGATATCGACTGAAGGAGCTTTGAACGATGGCTGCAGACATCCTGATCGTCGACGACGAGGCGGACATCCGCGATCTCGTCGCGGGTATTCTCGAGGACGAGGGGCACAACGCGCGGCTGGCGCGCGACAGCGACGAGGCGCTGAAGGCCATCGAGGAGCGGCGGCCGCATCTCGTCGTGCTCGACATCTGGCTGCAGGGCAGCCGCCTCGACGGGCTCGAGGTGCTGTCCGACATCAAGCGCACCTATCCGGATCTGCCGGTGGTCATCATCTCCGGCCACGGCAACATCGAGACGGCGGTGACCGCCATCAAGCGCGGCGCCTACGACTACATCGAGAAGCCGTTCAAGGCCGACCGGCTCATCCTCGTCACGCTGCGCGCGCTGGAAGCCTCGCAGTTGAAGCGCGAGGTGAAGGAGCTGCGCGAGCGTTCGAGCTTCAGCGCCGACATGATCGGCAAGTCGCCGGCCATCAATCAGCTGCGCAACGCCCTCGACCGCGTGGCGCCGACCAACAGCCGCATCCTCATCCGCGGCTCGTCCGGCTCCGGCAAGGAGCTCGCCGCGCGCGTCATCCATGTGAAATCGCCGCGCGCCGAGGGCCCGTTCGTCGTCCTCAACGCGGCCGCGATGGCGCCGGACCGCGTCGAGGAGGAGCTGTTCGGCACCGAGGACCGCTCCGGCGGCGGGCCGCGCAAGGTCGGCGCGCTCGAGGAAGCGCACGGCGGCACGCTCTACATCGACGAGGTCGCCGACATGCCGCTCGAGACGCAGGGCAAGGTGCTGCGCGTGCTCGTCGAGCAGAAGTTCCTGCGCCTCGGCGGCAGCCAGAAGGTCGCCGTCGACGTGCGCATCATCTCCTCGACCAGCCGCGACCTCGAGCGCGAGATCGCCGAGGGGCGCTTCCGCGAGGATCTGTACCACCGCCTCAACGTCGTGCCGCTGCGCGTGCCCGGCCTCGCCGAGCGGCGCGAGGACATCCCCGACCTCATCCAGTACTTCGTCGGCCAGCTCAGCAACGCCTCCGGCCTTGCGCCGCGGCGCATCGGCGAGGACGCCATCGCCGTGCTGCAGGCGCACGACTGGCCCGGCAACGTGCGCGAATTGCGCAACAACATCGAGCGGCTGATGATCCTCGCCGGCGGCGATCCGACGACGGTGATCACGGCCGAGATGCTGCCCGAGGAGATCGGCTCCAACGTGCCGCTGCCGGTCAACGGCGGCGCCGAGCACCTGATGTCGCTGCCGCTGCGCGAGGCGCGCGAGATCTTCGAGCGCGAGTACCTGCTGGCGCAGATCAATCGCTTCGGCGGCAACATCTCGCGCACGGCCGAGTTCGTCGGCATGGAGCGCTCGGCGCTGCATCGCAAGCTGCGCGCGCTGGGCGTTTCCTCCGAGCAGCGCGGCATGGAAGTTCGCCAGGCATAACGACGGCCAGCGCCGACGGGGAGATCATTGAGCCGCATCGTCTACGTCAACGGGCGCTATGTGCCCTACGCGCAAGCCGCCGTGCACGTCGAGGATCGCGGTTTCCAGTTCGCCGACGCCATCTACGAGGTGTGCGAGGTGCGCAACGGCGCGCCTCGTCGACGAGGCGCGCCACATGGCGCGGCTCGACCGCTCGCTCGTCGGAGCTGCAAATCGCGCAGCCCATGTCGCGCGCGCGGCGCTGGCGCACGTCATGCGCCAGGTCATCCGCCGCAATCACGTGCGCAACGGCCTCGTCTACCTGCAGGTGACGCGCGGCGCCGGCCCGCGCGAGTTCTACTTCCCCGATGCCGACGTGACGCCGACGGTGGTCTGCCTGGCGCGCTCGGTGTCGCCCGCGCGGCTCGAGGCCAACGCGCGCAAGCCGGCATCGCCGTGAAGTCGATGCCCGACATCCGCTGGCAGCGTTGCGACATCAAGACGGTGATGCTGCTGCCCGGCGTGCCTCGCCAAGGAGGCCGCGCGCCAGGACGGCGCCCGCGAAGCCTGGTTCGTCGACAAGGACGGGTTCGTCACCGAGGGGGCTTCGAGCAACGCCTGGATCGTCGATGCTTCGGGCGCTGTCATCACGCGGCAGATTGGGCGTCGATATCCTGCCCGGCGTGACGCGCAGCGACGTTGCTGGACGAGATCGAGGAGGAGGGCATGCAACTCATCGAGCGCCCGTTCACGCTCGCCGAGGCGCATGCCGCGCGCGAGGCCTTCATCACCTCGGCGACGCAGACGGTGATGCCCGTCGTTCGCATTGACGGACGCTCCGTCGGCAATGGCAAACCCGGTCCGGTCGCGGCTCGGCTGCGCTTGAAATTTCACCACTTTGCCGCCATTTCGAGCGGTTGAACCTGCTTCTTTTTGACAACGGACTTGGTATACATTTTAGGGTGCAGTGCGGCATAATGTTATTGTATTACGGTCACTGGGTTCGCACACCCAAAGTGGCTTAAGCTACCCCTACGCAGACCTAGAACAGGCGGATAAAAAAATGGGCGCAGATCGAGTCCAAAATCTCCAGGACACGTTCCTGAACCACGTGCGCAAGAACAAGACGCCTCTGACGATTTTTCTGATCAACGGCGTCAAGCTGCAGGGCATCGTCAGCTGGTTCGACAACTTTTGTGTGCTGTTGCGGCGCGACGGTCATTCGCAGCTCGTGTATAAGCATGCGATCTCGACCATCATGCCCGGCCAACCGGTCCATCTCATGGAGACCGAAACGACCGAGGCCTAATCTCGGGCGGCAGCGATCGACGAACGCGTTGACATAGAGCAGGAGAAGCGACGGCAGGGGAGAGCGGCGTGCAAGCGGTGCGCGCGCCCTCGTGCTCGTTCCCGACCTCAAGCGTCCGCCACGCGCAGCCGGCGCCGAGCAGCCGGGCGCCCCGCAACGCACGGCGCCGCTGCATTCGCCGCAAGATCGTCTGCAGGAAGCCACCGGCCTCGCCGAGGCGATCGACCTCAACGTCGTCGACAGTCTGCTGGTGCCGGTTGCCAGCCCGCGTCCGGCAACGCTGTTCGGCACGGGCAAGGTCGACGAGCTGAAGGCGTCTGATCGCCGGCCGAGGACATCGCCCTCGTCATCATCGACCATCCGGTCTCGCCGATCCAGCAGCGCAACCTCGAGCGCGCCTGGAACGCCAAGGTGCTCGATCGCACCGGGCTCATCCTCGAAATCTTCGGCCGCCGCGCCCGCACCAAGGAAGGGCGCCTGCAGGTCGAGCTGGCGCATCTGTCGTATCAGAAGAGCCGGCTGGTGCGGACGTGGACGCACTTGGAACGCCAGCGCGGCGGCTACGGCTTCCTCGGCGGCCCCGGCGAAGCGCAGATCGAGCTCGACCGGCGCATGATCGACGAGCGCATCATCGCCATCCGCAAGGATCTCGAGGTCGTCGTGCGCACGCGCGAGCTGCACCGGCAGGGTCGCCGGCGCGTGCCCTATCCGGTCGTCGCCATCGTCGGCTACACCAATGCCGGCAAGTCGACGCTGTTCAACCGCATCACCGGCGCCGGCGTGTTCGCCAAGCACCAGTTGTTCGCCACGCTCGATCCGACGATGCGCGAGGTGCGCCTGAAGAGCGGCCGGCGCATCATCCTTTCCGATACGGTCGGCTTCATCTCCGACCTGCCGACCATGCTGGTCGCCGCCTTCCGCGCCACGCTGGAAGAGGTGATCGAGGCCGACCTCATCCTGCACGTGCGCGACATCTCGCACGCGGAGACCGACAGCCAGGCGCGCGACGTGGAAGCGGTGCTGACCGATCTCGGCATCGATACCGTCAGCACCGACGGGGCAATCCTCGAGGTGTGGAACAAGATCGACCTATTGAGCCCGGTGACGCGCGAGGAGGCGATCAGCGCCGCGCGCTGGCCGGAACGCCCGCCGGCGCTCGTCTCGGCGATGACGGGCGAGGGGATCGAGGCGCTGCTCGGCGACATCGATGAGCGCCTTGGGCGCGGCGACGTCGTCGTCGATCTCGTCATTCCCGGGCATGAGGGCGGCTTCATCAACTGGCTTTACGAGGAGGCGGAGGTCATCTCGCGCGGCGCGCTCGACAGCGGCGATGTGCAAGCCAAGGTGCGCGTCGCCAGCGAGAAGAAAGAGCGGCTGCTGGCCCAGGCCCGCCGTGCCGGCGCCGCCCTGACGCCGGCGCGGGCGTGAGGCTGAGGCAATCGCCTTGCCCGGAACGAAGCCCACGCCCCACACCTAATCTTAGGAGTTGATGTACGTAATCAACAGGGACCGGTACCCGAGCTAGCCGTGACGTCATGGCCTCAACGAAAAATGCCGACCGGCAATCCTCCGATGATCACGAACGCGCCGCCCGCGCTACGCCGACGGCCATGGATCCGCGACGTACCGTTCGGCAGTTTCGGCAGATCTTGCTATGGCCGCTGCAACTGTTGCCGTGCGAGCGGGACGCTCAAACTGGCATTTGCGATTCTCCTTCTGCGCTCGTAGCCGACGGCAACTCCCACTGGGCAGAGGCCGCCAGCGCGATTCCGGTCGATCCAAGGGCATTGAAGGAGCACGTCTACCGAGAGTTCGTGTCCTTCCTTCCGCATGTGCAGCGATTTCTCTACGGCGGCCGCAGTCGAGACGCCTCAAATCGGGTTTTCAGTCGCGGCGACATCGCACGAGTGCGTATCACCCTGACAAGCGGCGCGGTGCCGTTATTGCTCGACGTCCCGCGGGTGGAACTCCACTTCTTCTGTGACATCGACGTTGCCATCCTTGCCGTCGAGATCGAGGGTCGCGACCTTGCGTTGGATGACGTGCAGGACGTCATGTATCGCTTCGGGCGCTCCTACCCCTCTGGCTGGACCGAGCGAGATGAAGCTTGGCACTGTCCTGAACGGGTCGAATGGCTCGATCGGGAAGGTGGGGTTCTCGCGACATCCGACTATGAGCAGCGCGACAACTTTCTGGCCTCGGTTTGTCGCGATCAAGTTCCGACCATCGCAGCGCATTGGAACTTCCTGCTGGCGCCGCTCAGGCACGGGGGCGAGGCGGGGCCGCTCAGCTTTGGACTGGTGGAGCACAATTGGATTCCGCTGATGGCTTATCTCGCCGTGGCCGATCCTCAGAGCCTCACGCCGAACGATCATGTGCGTCTCGGGCTGGTGCTCCCTCCCGGCGATCCCGCATCCGCTCCATACGCGGCGGCATTCTTGCAGGATTTCGACAAGCTCTACTGTTACGACCGCTTTCACGACCGCAATCGCACCGGCGACTGGATCGATACGCGCATCATGTGCTGCGGCCACGCGTTCGTGATGATCGCGGACGCGCGCCAGGAGGCCGTCACCGATGCCGAACGCGGCCTGCTCGCACAATTTCGCAATTCATTCTTCCTGCTGGGTCTGGTCGCCCATTTGCATCGGGCGGCATTGCTGGTTCTCGCAGATCGGCTCGCGCGCACTATTGGCCGGCTCGACCCCGCACGACCACAGAGCGTCGACGAGTTTCACTCTGGCATCCGCCGCGCCCTCGAGATCTTCCTTCGCTTCTCGCATCGGTACTGGTTCTACGAGGTGACCAATCAATCCGTCGCCCGAGATCTGTTTCGCCTTTGGTCGGACCACCTGGCCACGACACGTCTCTATAGCGACGTGCGCGAGGAGCTTCGCGACATGAGCGAGTACCTCGACAGCGACATGCTGCGCCGCTCGTCGGCTACGATCGTGCGGCTCACCGTCGTCGCCATTCTCAGCCTTATCGGCACGGCGACCACGGGATTCCTCGGCATGAACCTGCTCGACGAGGCAGACGCTCCGTTTGCAATGAAGTTGGTCTACTTCGCCATCGTTGCGGCTTTGACCACTGCCCTCACCGTCTACACCGTCATGAAGGCAAACCGGCTGGCCGAGTTCCTGGATGCACTGGCCGACACGCGTGTTTACTGGCGCCGAAGGTTGAAGGCCTTCCTCGCCATCTGGGAGAAGCGCTGAAGCGGCGACCCAAGTCGAGAGTGCTGCTGGCCGACATGCCGCCGCATCACCTCATTTCCGGCCCGAACCAATGGCCAAATCACTCTGGGATTTGATTCGGCAGAACTACGAGGGGGCCACAATGCGACCGCTGCTGCAGCAACTCGACGAAATGCACATGAGAATTGCCGAGACCGCGACGCGCGAGGAAAAGCTCGTCAAGGCGCTTGGCGACGCGCTGATACGCCTCGACGATCAGCTTTTGCAGGACGTGCACAGCATCGCCACCGAGCACGAGGCGCGGCGCACGGCCATCCTCGGCGAGCTCCAGGGGCTAGCTTCGAGCATCGGCATGTTTCAGGTGCCACGCGCATCCCCGGCGATCGAGGCGGAGCCCGCCTATATCCCGATCGCCGGCGACTGGCGCGAGGCGACGAGCAACATCGGGGACGAGATCGAGGCTCCGCTGAACGGCCGCGCCGCGCCGCGCGCGCTCTTCCCGCACGAGCAGCGCCGCACGAACGCCCCGGCGCCGCTCAGTTTGGCCGAGCGGCGGCGGCGCGTCAGCGCCGGTTGAGGCGCACGGCGCGATCATCATCGATGCTGGGCGCGTACTTGTCCTCGTTGCTCGATTCACGCAGGAGACCCTTCGGCCCGCTTGACGGCAAACCGAACCCTTGCGGGTGGAAT
This sequence comes from uncultured Alphaproteobacteria bacterium, assembly GCA_963795225.1. Lineage (GTDB taxonomy): Bacteria > Pseudomonadota > Alphaproteobacteria > Rhizobiales > Hyphomicrobiaceae > Hyphomicrobium_A. Next base: position 86,658 of record CAWCHB010000001.1, read on the forward strand.
TCGAGCGTCGGTCTGGGCGCAAGACGCAGCTTTTCGCGCGGCGTTTCGACCATTTGCCCAGGAACCGGCGGGGTATCCTGCTTGAAATTGTGCGGTACGCTTTGCGCGGCAGCGCCCACCGCCGCGCCAGCCACGATCATCGAAGAGAGTATAAGCCGATACATATGAGCCTCGCCACGCGACAGGGGTTTGGCGAGATAACGCGCGGCAGGCCGGCAATGTTTCAGTGCCCGCGATCGTCTAGTTCCTCGGCTCGACGAGGCCGCGCACCTCTGAGCCGCTGGGGCCGATCTCCTGCATCGCCTGCCGGCAGCTCCACTGCTGCGACACCTTGCAATCGTTGGGCCCTTCGGCGTGCTCGCAGTTGAGCGTCTCGCGCCAGGCCTTCAGCACCTTGCCAGCCTGCGCGTCGAACTCGTCGAGATCGGCGCCTTGGTAGCGTCCGCGCAGCTCGGCCACCTGCGGCGTGATCTTGAGGCCGTAGCAGACGAGGACGGCGCCCGCGGCCTCGCCATAGCGTGCCCCGGCATCTTTTGGGGAGAGCGGCTTGACCGAGGGTTGCGTGGTGGCCGCGGGCTGTAGGAGCACGCGGGAGGCATCGCCGGCCGCGGCCGCGGTGCCCAATAGGGCGGCGAGCAGGATTGCCTTTCCACTGACGATTGCCGGGCGCATGTACCCCTCCGCACTTCCTAGCGGGGGATTAGAGACCGGAGTGCGCCGCAAGGCAATGCGCGCTTTGGCAGCCAGCGCGGCCGGGGCAACGACCGTTGTGGAGAGTTCATGCCGCGGCGGCGGTGCGGCCGGGCATCGGCAACGGGGCGCGCAGCATGCTGCGGATTTCCGCGGCCACGACCGGGCGGCTGAACAGGTAGCCCTGCACCTCGGCGCAGCCTTCGGCGCGCACCAGTTGGAGCTGCTCCCAGGTTTCGACGCCCTCCGCGATGACGACGAGCTGCAGGGCGCGGCCGAGGCCGCTGATGGCGCGGATGACGGCGAGGCCGCCGCCGGTGGTCGCGTCGGCGAGAAAGCAGCGATCGATCTTGATCTTATCGAAGGAGAACTTCTGCAGGTAGCTGAGCGACGAATAGCCCTTGCCGAAATCGTCCATCGAGATGCCGACCTGGAGATCGTGGAGCTGTTGCAGGATGTCGAGCGTCCTGTCGCTGTCGTGCAGCATCACCAACTCGGTGATCTCGAGCTCGAGCCGGCGCGGGGCGAGCCCCGTCGCGGTCAGGGTCTTGCTGACCGTGTCGACGAGCTTGAGGCTCTTGAACTGCAACGGAGAGAGGTTGACCGCGATCTTGATCGCTGCCGGCCAGTGCTGGGCCTCGGCGCAGGCCTCGCGCAGCACCCACGCGCCGATCTCGTCGATGAGGCCGCTCTCCTCGGCAATCGGAATAAAGTTGTCGGGTGCCACAAGGCCGCGCTGGGGATGCCGCCAGCGCAGCAAAGCCTCGGCGCCGCAAATTTCGTTCCGCTCGAGGCTGACAAAGGGCTGATAGTGCAGCTCCAACTCGCCGTTGGCGATGGCAAAGCGCAGATCGCGCTCGAGCTCGCGGCGCTCGTGGGCGCGCGTGTTCATCGCCGGTTCGAAGAAGGTGTAGACGCCGCGGCCGGCGGCCTTCGATGTGTGGAGCGCAAGGTCGGCTTGGGCGAGCAGCGTCTCGGCGTTGACATCGGCCTCGAGGGGAACTGCGATGCCGACGCTGGTACCGATATTGATCCGGTGGCCCTTGACGTCGTAGGGGGCGCCGATGACTTCGATGACCTTGGCTGCGAGGTCGGCGGCCTGCTTCCATGGCTCGGGCGTGCTTTGCAGGATGACGAACTCATCGCCGCCGAGACGGGCGACGGTATCGCTTTCGCGCGCGCAGCCAAGCAGCCGCCTGGCGACCTGCTTCAGCAGCGCATCGCCGATGGCGTGGCCGAGCGTGTCGTTGACGGCCTTGAAGCGATCGAGGTCGAGACACAGCAGCGCGATCGGCTCGCCGTGCCGGGCCGAGCGAACGGCCGCCTCGAGCCGCTCGCGCAGTAGGATGCGGTTGGGCAGATCGGTGAGGGCGTCGTGATGCGCCATGTGGGCGATTTTCGCCTCGTTGCGATACCGCTCGGTCAGGTCGCGGATGGCATAGACCTCGTTGCCGCGCGGACCAGAGCGGAACGGGCGGCGGATGACCTCGACGGGGACGAGGCGGCCGTCCGAAGTATGCATCAGGGCTTCGGTTGCTTGCACGCCCGCGGAGTGGTCGAACTCCAGCCCCTGTAGCAGGTCGCCAGCAACCCGCTTGCCGCTCAGGTCTGCAAGGTCGCTACCGCTCAGCTCGAACACGCGGCGGTTGGCATTGATAATGGCCCCGTCGGCGCAGATGACGATGCCCTCGCTCGCGGCGTCGACCAGCTCGCGAATGTGCCCCATGTTGTCAATGCTGGTGCTGTGATCGATGACCGCTGCGGCGAGGCCGGCGAAGATCACGAGAAAGGTCAGTCCGGCGATCGACAGCGCCAGCATCGAGGCGTCCGCCGAGAAGCCCGTGGCCATCTCGACGGTAGGGTCGGGCACGATCAAGGCGGCGGCCATGGCCGTGAAGTGCATGGAGCAGATGGCCAAGGTCAGGAGCGCAGCACCGACGGCAATTGAGGTCTTGCCGGTCAGATGGTGGAACGTGACCGTCGCTACGGAGCCGAGTAGCGCGCCGAGGACGATGGCGCCGCCGACGTATCCCCAATCCCACTCGATATGGCCGCCGACGATCAGCGCCTTCATGCCCGTGAAGTGCATGAGGCTGATGCCTAGTCCGATGACAGCGCCGCCAAGCAAAACCTGTGTGCGCGAGCCGAGCGAGGCGATGGCGAAGCCGATCGTGGTGGCCAGGATGGCGATGACGAGCGACCCGGCCGTCAAGCCAGGGTCATATGCAGTCGGCAGATTGTCCTCGTAGGCGAGCATGGCGACGAAGTGCGTCGCCCAAATGCCGCTCGCCGCGCACACGCCGGTAACCAGCAGCCACATGGATCGCATGGGCTGGCGGGCGTGCGCGACGCGCGAGTAGATGCCGAAGGATGTGAGGGCGGTGAGTGCGCAAACAGCGGCCGCGAGCAGAACGAGGCGCAAATCGTGCTGCTCTGAAATACAACCGAGGACGCGATACAAGCAGGTCACCCTGAGGTGTGCCGACCAATGCTCAGTAGCGCTCTAAACTTAAGTTAGGCTGAACCTCCGTATAGAGAGGGTCGTAGGGATGTATTAACTGCGGCTGCGCCGCGACGCAGAGGCAGGTTCTGCACCGCGCGAGGCCCGACGGGGCCTCGTATCAATGCGCGCCGCACACGACAGCGCAGGCCTACCCGGTGCAAAACTCTTCGCGCAGATTCAAATCGCTAGCGATGTGACCAGGGCGCTCTCTTGCTGGCAGCCGCAAATTGGCCTGAGTGTGCGGTGCGTCGCACGGTGCGACGGCAACAGTCTCGACCGACACTCGTGGGGAGGTTCCCGTGCGATTGACCGCGCTCTTACTCTGCCTTGCGGTGATGTTGTTGGCGGCAGCTCCGCTCTCGGCGCGCCAGTGCAAATACCGCGAGCTGCAGTCGAAGCTCGACGAGAAGGTGACGATGACCGCCAAGATCGACATGGTCGAGGCGGAGGAGAACGACCCCAAGGCGGTGTTCATCACCCTCGACAACAGCGCGGCCGATCATTGCTTCACCTTCCTCACCGGCGTACCCAAGTCGGCCGTGGGTAGCTGCAAGGCGGGAGGGATGGTGACCGCCACCGGCAGGGTTTACGAACGGATGGACGCCTGGTGGGGCCTGCAAAAGGTCACCGCGATCAGCTGCAAATAGCGCAAGCGGCAATTCGCGCCTTGTAACCGGGGTACGGGCATGACATATAGCGGCATCGTCTGGGGCAATCCCGGGCGGCCATCGGCGCTCCAGCCGCGTGAACGGACAACGTCTTCAGGCCTCCCGGCCGCTTTGTTGTCCTCCTGTTGAGCGCCTCTGATCTCTCCTTTCCTTTGATAGCCCAGGCCACGCGGGGCTCTCTTGAGTACCGCCGCGTTCGCTCGCGTCCGGCCAGCCATAGCGCTTGGCCGCCGTCTCGCGCGCGTGGCCCGCAATCATGAAAGATATGAAATTGACCACCACGACCACTTCGACGACCACCGACACGAACACCCACGCGACCACGTTTTCCGAGCTCGGCCTCAATCCGTTGCTGCTGAAGGCATTGGAAGCCGAGGGCTACACAACTCCAACCCCAATTCAGGCGCAGGCCATTCCCGGCGTGCTCGCCGGCCGCGACCTCATGGGCATCGCCCAGACGGGTACCGGCAAGACGGCGGCGTTCGCGCTGCCGATGCTGCATCGTCTCGCCGCCGACCGGAAGCCGGCGTTGCGCGGCGGCCCGCGTGCGCTCGTCCTCTCGCCGACGCGTGAGCTGGCTTCGCAGATCGCCGACAGCTTCCGCGTCTACGGCAAGCAGACGGGTCTTACCGTCGCCACCATGTACGGCGGCGTGCCGTTCCGTCCGCAGGTCAACGCCATGGCCCGCGGCGTCGACATCCTCGTCGCCACGCCCGGGCGCCTGATCGATCATATCGAGCAGCGCAGCGTGAACCTGCAGGGTACCGAGATCCTGGTGCTCGACGAGGCCGATCAGATGCTCGACATGGGCTTCATCGCGCCCATCCGCAAAATCCTCGGCAAGCTGTCGCAGCGCCGCCAGAGCCTGTTCTTCTCGGCCACCATGCCGCGTGAGATCGGCGCCCTGGCTGCCGAGATGCTGCGCGATCCGCTGCGTGTCGCGGTGACTCCGGTCGCCAAGACCGCCGACCGCGTGGTGCAGAGCGTCATCCACGTCGAGCCGCAGAAGAAGGGCGCGCTGCTGGTGGAGCTGTTCTCGAACCCCGCCATGAAGCGTACGCTCGTCTTCACGCGCACCAAGCGCGGTGCCGACAAGGTGGCGCGACATCTCGAGGCCGCTGGCATCCTGGTAGCCGCCATTCACGGCAACAAGAGCCAGCGCCAGCGCGAGGCTGCGTTGCACGAGTTCCGCAATGGCCGCATCCGTGGCCTTATCGCCACGGACATCGCCGCGCGCGGTATCGACATCGACGAGGTGAGCCACGTCGTCAATTTCGAGTTGCCCAACATCCCTGAGAGCTACGTGCACCGCATCGGCCGCACGGCGCGCGCCGGGGCAGAGGGCATCGCCATCTCGCTATGCTCCAACGATGAGCGTGCCTTCTTGCGCGACATCGAGCGTCTGACGCGGCAGTCGATCCCCGCCAGCGATCGCTCCGGTGACACAACGCTCGTCAGCACCGCCGGCATGGGCAGCAGCGGCGAGCGCGGACATCGCCATCAGCAGCCGGGGCACCGCCCCGCCGGTAACGGCAACGGCGGCCATCGTGGCAGCGGCGCACGCTCCGGCGCCAACGGGTCGGGCGGCTATCGTCCCCAGCGCGGCGCGGAAGCGCGCGGCGGCAAGGGCGGCGGTGGCGGCCGGCGCCAGCGTTCCGGTGGCGCCGCAGCTTCGCGCTAGTCGGTTACGGATGCCATGCCGGGGGCATGCTGTCAGCATGACCCCGGGATCCGTTCATCCACTTGCTCCACCTCCAGACGCAACTTGGATCCCGGCAACGAGTGCCGGGATGACATTTGAAGCGTGTGTGCGGGCACGCCGTAAAAACGGCGCGTGCTAGTTCCGCGAGGCACGCCGGTTCGACGGCGTGGCGTCCTCGTTAGCCGGCGAGCCTGAACCAAAACGGCGATCATGGATTGTCCCTCCACACGAGGAGCGGCCATGCATCTTGCAGCGCGCCTTTTCGCTGGCATCTCAGAAGGATGGATCGAAGCGGATGGCCGCGGTGCCGGCCGGCCTCCTCACCGGAGCCAATGGACAAGCGCATGGCACGCCGCATCGAGCTTACACCTGAAACCTGGCACGCCCTCGACGAGCTACAGCACGCAACAGGACGACCCCTGCGCGAGCTGGCCGAGGAAGCTTTTGCCGACCTCATCAAAAAGCGCCGCCAGCCACGGTCGCTGAGAGAGGCGTTGCTGGAAGTAGCCCAACGGCATCACGCGTCGGTTGGGCGTTGACGTTCGACGCCTCCGCCGGTCACACTCGTTCCTCGCAGCGGGGGGAGTGCAATGGCTGGCAAAAAGGCATCCTCGTCAGCCGAGCCCGAGCTGCAACGGGTCATGGGCCCGTGGCTCCTGCTGCTGTTCATCGTCGGCGACATCCTCGGCACCGGCATCTACGCGCTCACCGGCCAAGTGGCCAAGCACGTCGGCGGCGCCGTGTGGCTGCCGTTCCTCGTCGCCTTCGGTGTCGCGCTGCTGACCGCGTTCAGCTACCTGGAGCTGGTCACCAAGTATCCCAAGGCCGCCGGTGCCGCGCTCTACGCGCACCGCGCCTTCGGCATCCACTTCGTCACCTTCCTCATCGCTTTCGCCGTCATGTGCTCGGGCATCACCTCGGCGTCGACGGCCTCGCGCGCTTTCGCGGCGAATTTTTCCGACTCGATGGGGTTGGGATTAGGGGCACTCGGCGTGACGTTGGTCGGCCTCGTGTTCATGGCGGTGATCGCGGCCGTGAACTTCCGCGGCGTCGGCGAGAGCGTGAAGATCAACGTGCTGCTGACCTGCGTCGAGCTGACCGGCCTGTTGATCATCATCGTTATCGGCCTATGGGCCATCGGCGCCGGCACCGGCGACCTCGGCCGCGCCTTCGAGTTCAACACCGACGCCGACGGTGGCATCATGTGGGGGGTGATCGCCGGCACCACGCTCGCCTTCTTCGCCATGGTCGGCTTCGAGGACTCGGTCAACATGGCCGAGGAAACCAAAGACCCCAGCCGCATCTTCCCGAAGGTGCTGCTCACGGGCCTGGTCTTCACCGGCCTCGTTTACGTGCTGGTGTCGATCTCCGCCATCGCGCTCGTCTCGCCAGAGGATCTGGGTGAAGGGGAGACGCCGCTGCTCAAGGTGGTGCAGGCCGGTGCGCCCGCGTTTCCGCTCGGCGTGTTCGGCATCATCACCATGTTCGCCGTGGCCAACAGCGCGCTCATCAACATGCTGATGGCGAGCCGGCTGATCTACGGCATGAGCCGCGAGCACGTGCTCCCCGCCGTGCTCGGCAAGGTGCATGCAACCCGGCGCACGCCGTATATCGCCATCGGCTTCACGACGCTGCTGGCCTTTGCGCTCATCGCCTTCGTCGGCGAGGTGCCGGCGCTGGGGGGCACTACGGCGCTGCTGCTGCTGTGCGTGTTCACCGTGGTGAACGTCGCCGTTCTCGTGCTGCGCAAGGATACGGTCGACCACAAGCACTTCCGCGCGCCGACCTTCGTGCCGGTGATCGGCGGGCTGTGCTGCGCCTTTCTCGTCGGGCCGTGGACAGGCCGCAATCCGCAGCAATACGTCATCGCCGCGATCCTCATCGCCCTCGGCATCGCGCTGTGGTTCGTGACCATGGCGGTGAACAAGCGCCTGGGTCAGAAGCCATCCGAGCCGCTAGCCGAGGACATCGGCGCTCGCGGCCTGAAGAACTGATCTGCGAGCCGCCAGTTGGCCCGGAGCAGCGCGCCCGCTGCTCCGGATTGGTGCGCATCAGCAGCCGTGGTTACGCATGCAGCGGCGGTAGCGCCAGCCCCAGCCCCAACGATCGCGGCAGATGTAGTTCCAGCGTGCGCAGCGGCGCCAGCCGACCTTGTCGACCATGGTTTGCGCGGGCAGCAGCTTGCTGGTTGCTAGACCCGACACGGGGCTCGCCTGCACGGGGGTGAGGAATGCAGCGGCTGACATGGCGCAGACCGCACTCGCAACAATGAGGGTTCGAGACATTGCGGATTCTCCGTTGGACCAGATACGACGCGCACCGCGCCACGACGCCGTGCGCGACCCCTAGAGACGCGCCCGGCACCTGAACCGCCGATGAACCGGACCTCAAATTTTGTTGCAGCGGAGCATCTTGCGCGGTCGTGCCAGAAGGGGCCTCAGCGCTCGTTGGCCTTCGCGGCGTCCCATAGGGCGTCCATCTCGGCGAGGTTCGATTGCGCCGGCGTGCGTCCCTGTTCGGCGAGCTGTTGCTCGATGTAGCGGAAGCGGCGCGCGAACTTGTCGTTGGCGGCGCGCAAGGCCGTTTCGGGATCGAGCTTGAGGTGACGCGCGACGTTGGCGACGACGAACAGCAGGTCGCCGAATTCCTCCGCGATGTCGGGATCGGGTTCGGCGGTCTTGCCGCCGTTCTTGGCGATGGCATCATGCAGCTCGGCGATCTCCTCCTCGAGCTTGGCGAAGACGGGTGCCAGCGACGGCCAGTCGAAACCGACCTTGGCGGCTTTGTTCTGCAACTTGATGGCGCGCGTCAGGGCAGGGAGGGTGACCGGCACGTCATCGAGAACGCCGCCTCGTTCGGTGCTGACTTTTTCGGCGGCCTTGGCGCGATCCCAGAAACCTGCGGTTACGCCGGCCGTGCGCTCGGCCTCGGAGCCAAACACGTGCGGATGGCGGCGGATCATCTTGGTCGTGACCGCCTCGACGACGTCGCCGAAGGCGAAGGCGCCTTGCTCCTCCGCCATGCGCGAATGGTAGACGACCTGCAGCAGGAGATCGCCGAGTTCGTCCCTCAAATGCTCCAGGTCGCCGCGCCCAATCGCATCGGCGACCTCGTACGCTTCCTCGATGGTGTAGGGGGCGATGGTTGCGAACGTCTGCTGCTGGTCCCACGGGCACCCCGTGTCGGGATGGCGCAGCGCGGCCATGATCTCGATGAGGCGGGAGATGTCTTTCGAGGGTGTCATGCGCGGCACCCTAGTCGATGCCGTCCGTTGGTGCGAGACGGCACGCAGGCGCTGTCTCGTTTCTCTCCGTCATCCCGCTGCAGAGCGGGATCCACGCCAGCTTCAACGAGCCGGCTGCTGAAGCACGAGTGAGATCGTTGCCACGAGTTGCCTCCTCCGGTGGTCGAGGGCTTGGAAACTTGCGTGGATCCCGCTCTTCAGCGGGATGACGTTGAACGGAGGCTTTCGGCTCGCCCCAACTCGTTAGCGGAGCGCAGGTGCCCAGGGTGTGGGCAGCAGCGTCACGAGCGCGAGCGGAACGAGCCAGCCAAGCCAGGCGGCGCAGCCGTAGACCGTGTCGAACGGCATATCGTAGCCGGTGGCGAGCGTCGTCGTCAGCCGCACCCACAGTGCGCCGGAGGCAACGGCGGCCATCGCCAGCATCAGCCGCGCGTGGTCGGCAAAGCGGCGGCGGCGGATGGCGAGGATGCCCAGCGCGATCAAAGCGAGCCAGACGACGCCCTGCGCCAGGAAGCCGGCGCGCGCCACGACGACGGAATGGCTGTAGAGCGCGACGGGCAGGGAAGTGAGTGCGCCAAGCAACACGGCGATGGCCGTGACGTAGCCGAGCGGCCGGTGCCAGGCGCTGTTACGGCGCAGGGCGATGACCACGGGGATGAGCAGCAACGCGGCACCCGATGCCAGCATGTGCAGCTTGAAGATGCCGGGCAGGCTCTGGTCGACGAGGTGCAGATTGAACGGCAGCGGGATGGCGCCTAGCCCCTGGGTCATGGCGACGATGCTGGTCGGAAAGGCGAGCAGCAAGACGAGGCAAATGACGGCAAGACGGGGAGCGCTCGCGACAAGCAGACGAATGCGCGACATAAATTCGCCGGCTGGGAAGGGTGTGGTCGCCGCGTTGGTCATCGGTCATCGAGCTTCGAGGCACGTCATGTTGAAAGTCATACTGAGCGGTCTTTGTGTTCTGGCAACGGCATCGCCGCTCTTCGCCGGCATCACCGCCGCAAATATTGCCGGCCGCTGGCAGGGCCCCAGCTACGCCGGCGAGGGCGGCGGTCCGTTGACGCTCGACATCGTCGCCTGCGGCGCGGGTTGGTGCGGAGTGAAGGTCGAGGCGGGCGACAAGTGCGGCGGCACCGCCATGAAGCTCGATGCGGGAGACGCGCTGCCGGACAGCGACTACATCCAGTTCAAGGGCACGCTGCAGTTGGCCTCCGGCACCGAGCCATACGTGGTGCAGACGTCGATCTTCCTGCCCGTGCCGGATGACCCGCCGGGCGCGCCGCTGAAGATGCAGATCACCGGCGACACCGGCGGCGAGTTCCGCGCCTACCGCCGGTCGTTCCCGTTCGAGGCACAGATGGCGCGCACCAAGGACGCGGTCTGCCAGGCGCCGGCGACAGTCTCGTCGCTGCAGTAGCCTCACCCCAAGCACCCCTTGTTCGCGCACGTCGCGGCGGTCTAGCATCGGCGCGGGGAAGGGGCGTCCGCCGCGCGGGCGCCGAGCGGACAACGGGGCATGATCATCCTGCGTATCATCACCAACGCCGTCATCATGGGGGCCGAGGTGGCGGCAGTAGCCGCGCTCGCCGCCTTCGCCTTCTATTACCCATTCGTGTTCGCCGGCGTGACGGCGGTCCTCAGCTTTCTCCTGGGGCTGCGACTCGAGGTGGCGCGGTTGCGCTACGAGCTGCCGTTCTATTTCGGCGGCCTCGCCAAGCGCGGCACGCTCTTCACGGTGCTCGTCGGCTCCTTCGAGGCGCTGTTCAAAGGGCTGCTCGCCGGGGTCGCCGCGCTGTTCACGTTTGCCGGGACGAACACCGACCGGCTGTTCTGGGTCGCGGTGCTGTTCGGGTTGTGCGTCTACGCGGGCGCCGCGGCATTGAGACTGCTGTCGATCCGCGCCGATGCGTTGCCGCTGCGCTGGGGCTATTTCCGCCTGGCGCCGCCGCTGGGGCTGCTGTTCTCGGCCGGCTTGGCGCTGCTCACCGCCATGGCCGTTTTATCCCCTGTAAACGTCACCGGCATCGGCTGGGACATCATCTTCAACACGCCGGCCGAGCCGTCGATCGCCCAGGTCAGCGAGCTGTTCTTCCAGCTCAAGCAGGCGTTCGATGAGTTCATCGTCAAAGCGCTCGGCGTGTTCATGAGCGAGGAGTGGGCGCGCCTCGCCGGCATCGTCATCAGCGTCAACGTGCTGTCGGGCTTCGTCAGCGCGCTCTATGCCGCGATCATCGCCGGCGGCGTGCGCCAGGCCGAAGACGCGCTGCTGTGAAGGCTGTCTGCCATTTCACCGGTTCACCGTGCGGGAACTCGCGTGGATCCCGGCCGTCCGTGCGAAGCATGGCTACGCCATGACGCCGGGATGACAGACTACGGCGACTAGACCTCCAACCGTCATCCCGCTGAAGAGCGGGATCCACGCAAGCCGGGAGCGTGGAGATCTCGGGACGGCGCAAGCGAACTATCTCGGGGTGTTGGCCCTGGGGCGACCCTTGCCGCTCTTGTTGACTGTGCCGCTCTTGTCAGTCTGCATATCGCATTCGACGAACTCCGATTTGCATTTCGCTTGGTTCTCGCCGGCACTCGCTTCGCATTTGCTTTGCGCCAGCTTGCGCGCCTCCTCGCTACCGTCGGCTACAGCCCATCCTTCGCCAGGTCCATCCGGATTTATGGACGCGGCTGCGCAACGGTTAGTGAACTCGCTGACGATCCGGCACAGATCGGGATCGAACTTGCTCTCGATCGTGCGCTCGCGGCAGCCTTTGAGCGCTTTCGCCTTCGCCACCGATGGAGTTTCACGGACGCGAACGTCTATTGCCCATCCGGGACCGTCGGGCTCCTCAGCGACGGCTACGGCGCCGGCAGCGAGGGCCGACGACGAGACGGCCCAACAGCAGACGGCGAAGAACACGAAGCGGGTGAGGTCGCGAAGCAAGGGAAACCATAGGTATGAAAACGACACGACGAAAAACGCCCGGACGTTAGCAGCGTCCACGCACCACCATCAACCTACAACTCGTTCGCATAATATATATTATGGAATGTCGTATGAGGTTTAACTGGAATTTACAGAAAGTTGGCGCTTGCACTCCCGACGTTCACTTGTCGGCTTTTTCGTACTTGTCGGAGACGAACCGGTCGAGCAGCCGCACGCCCCAGCCGGCGCCCCAGCTCGGGCTGATCTCGGACTTCGGCGCGTCCATCGCCGTGCCGGCGAGATCGATGTGCGCCCAGGGCGTATCCTTGACGAAGTACTTGATGAAGGCCGCCGCCGTACACGCGCCTGCCCAGCGGCCGCCGATGTTCTTGATGTCGCCATTCTTGCATTCGAGCATCTTGTCGTAGGCCTTGTCGAGCGGCATGCGCCACAGCTTCTCGCCGGTCTCGGCCGATGCTTCGAGCAGATCGGCGGCGAGCTTGTCGTCGTTGACGAAGAGGCCGGCGTACTCCTTGCCGAGCGCCACCATGATGGCGCCGGTGAGCGTCGCCAGGTCGATGATGAGCCGCGGCTTGAAGCGCTCCTGCACGTAGGAGATGAGGTCGGCGAGCACGAGGCGGCCTTCGGCGTCGGTGTTGAGGATCTCGACCGTCTGGCCCGAATGCGCGCGCACGATGTCGCCGGGGCGCGTCGCCGTGCCGGACGGCATGTTCTCGACGAGGCCGATGATGCCGATGACGTTGACGTTGGCCTTGCGCTCGGCCAGCGCCTGCATGGGGCCGACGACCGCGGCGGCGCCGCCCATGTCGCCCTTCATGTCCTCCATGCCGGCGGCCGGCTTGATGGAGATGCCGCCGGTGTCGAAGACGACGCCCTTGCCGATGAAGCAGAGCGGCTTGGCGCGCTTCGACTTGGCGCCGTGCCACTGCATGATGGCGACGCGCGCCGGGCGGACGCTGCCCTGCGCCACCGCCAGCAGGGCACCCATCTTCAGTTCGGCGATCTGGTCGGCGTCGAGGATCTCGACCTCGAGGCCCGAGCTTTCCAGCTCCTTGACGCGATCGGCGAACTCGACCGGGCCCAGCGCGTTGGCCGGCTCGTTGACGAGATCGCGCGCGGTGATGACACCGTTGGCGACGGCAGCGTAGCGAGCGAAGGCGGCGCGCGCCTTGTCGGGATCGGCGCAGTGCACGACGAGCTTCTGCAGCCCGGCGCGGCTCGTTGCCGTTGTCGTCTTCGCTGGCGCGCTTGGTCAGATACTTGCGGAACTCGTAGTGGCGCAGCGCGGCGCCGAAGGCGAGCATCGCGGCGATCGCCTCGGGCTTGGTGCCGCCGGTGTCCGCCGCCTCGGCGATGAGGCTTGCCGATTTCGTCTTGCGCGCGCTGATGGCGCCGCCCGCCGAGCCGCCGAGCAGCATCCAGTCGTTCTCGCTGAGCTCGCCCGTCTTGCCGGTGCCGAGCAGGATGACGCGGTTGACGCCGCCGAGGCGCGGCGGCGCCAGCACTTCGATCGTCGACTTCTTGCGCGCCTTGTACTGCGCGGCCTCCGCGGCCTTGAGCAGCGCCCCGCCCGAGCGCTGGTCGAGATCGCGTCCGCGGCTCCCGAGCGCCACGTCGTCGCCGGCGAGCACGAGGACGGTCGGCTCGAGGTCGGCGGTGAGCGGTTGAAACACGATTTCGGGGCGGCTGGTCATGCGTGGGGCTCCAGGTGGCGTTGCGGGCACAAGGACGTCCCGCCGAGTTGCACTGCGCCACGCGGGAAGCAACTCCGCGCTAGACCCCGCCGCCGAGCAGGGACCCGAGCCATGCATGGAAGGCAGGGAAGTCCGAAACGTTGGTATCCGAGCTAACCTGCGGGCGCCGCGCTGGCAAGCGAGGCAGGGCGAAACAGACATCAAGCCGCTGTGTTCGGCGCTCGCGTTCTTGCCTTGTTCGCCATGCCGGCCTCGGTTCTGGCCCGAGGCCGGCGTCGCCGCGCACCACAGCGGCCAAGTGACTGGGGAAAAGCCGAATTTCCGCCACTGTGGCGTGGGACGAGGGCGTATGGGACGGGCCGGGGGGCCGGCATCCCGGCGGCGCCCTCTTATTCGCATCGGTCAGCATGACGATCTTCGAAAGGTATGTCTTTCGGCAGGCCGGGTCCGCGCTGCTGCATCATCCTGTTGTCGCTGTCGAGCATCGTCTGGGTGGCGCTGGCGCTGCGCCAGCTCAACGTCGTGACCAGCCAGGGTCAGGACGTGTGGATGCTGATCAAGATGACGACGCTGGCGCTGCCCAACCTGATGGCCATCATCGCGCCTTTCTCGCTGCTGATCGCCTCCATCCATACGCTCAACCGGCTCAACGGCGACAGCGAGCTCATCGTGCTGACGGCCTCGGGCGCCACCGTCTGGCGAGCGGCAAAGCCGCTGATGGCGCTGGCGCTTCTGGTGGCGCTGGCGTCGGCTTCGTCAATCACATCGGCATGCCGTGGAGCCTCAAGCTGCTGCGCGAGTACATCGTGCAGGTGCGCACCAATATCCTCACCCAGGTCATCCAGCCGGGCGCGTTCTCGAGCCCCGAGGAAGGGCTTGACGTTCCACATCCGCGAGCGCGAGCCCAACGGCGAGCTGCTCGGCCTCATCGTCCACGACACGCGCAACAAGGAGCTCAACCAGTCCTATCTCGCCGAGCGCGGCGTCATCGTGCAGCGCCCGCCCTCCAACTTCATGGTGATGAGCAACGGGCACATCGTCCGCCGCACCGACAAGGACGAGCCGTCGCAGATCATCGCCTTCGAGAAGTACGCGGTCGACCTCGACCAGTTCGAGAAGAAGATGGACGAGGACGGCGAGGACCTGAAGCCGCGCGAGCGCTACCTCAGCGAGCTGCTCTACCCCGAGGAGTCCTCGGCAGCTACCAGAAGTCGCCGGGGAAGTTCCGCGCCGAGTTGCATGAGCGGTTCTCGAACCCGCTCTACCCCCTCGCCTTCGTCCTGATCGCGCTGGCGGCCGTCGGCCAGGCGCACTCCACCCGCCAGAACCGGGTGCAGCAGGTGGCATTGGCTGCCGTGCTGGCGGCGATGCTCCGCCTCGGCGGCCTCGCCCTCAACAACGTGGTCGTGCTCGACGAAGCGGCGACCCCGCTTCTCTACGCCCTGCCGCTGTCGGCGATGCTGGGCGCGCTGATGCTGATGGAGCGGTCGCGCCGCAGGCTGTCGACCTCGCGCTTCCCCGGCCTCATTCTCGACCCCATCGCCCAGGCGTTCCGGCTCATCGCCGGCCTCGTGCCGGGCCGGCGCCCCGCACCCGGCGCATCCGGCGGGCGGAGGTGAGCGCTTGATCGGCACCCCTACCCTCGGCCGCTACATCGGCATGCGCTTCCTGTTCGCCATCCTGGCGGTGTTCCTGCTGTGCTCGGTCCTGATCTTCCTCATCGATTTCGTGGAGCTGTTGCGCCAGTCGGGCAAGTACGGCGAGGTTCCGCTGCTGACCCTGGCGCTGATCGCGCTGCTGCGCCTGCCGGCCTACGCCGAATTCCTCATCGCCTTTGCCGTGCTGGTCGGCTCGATCACCGCCCTGCTGCAGTTGAGCCGCAAGAGCGAGCTGACGGTGATGCGCGCCGGCGGCATGTCGGCGTGGCAGTTCCTGCGACCGGGGATCATCGTCGCCTTCACCGTGGGCTTGCTGGCGGTCGCCGTCTTCAATCCCATGGCGGCTGCCGGCCGCGATAAGGCGGAAAGCATCTTCGCCGAGGCGTTCGGCAGGGAAGGCAATCTCCTGCGCTCGCGCTCGGGCGCGTCCTGGCTGCGCCAGAACGGCACCGACGGCCAGTCCGTCATCAGCGCCCTCTTGGCCACCAACAAGGGGCTGACGCTGCACGCCGTTTCGATGTTCGTGTTCGACGACGCGGGGCATTTCGTGGAGCGGGTCGACGGCAAGCGCGCCGACCTGCGCGAGGGCTACTGGGAGATCCGGGAAGCCTGGGTCGTGCGCATCGGCCGCGAGCCCGAAAAATTCGATATCTACCTCGTGTCCACATACCTTACACCGGATCGCGTCACGGACGCGCTCGGCACAGCCTTTTCGGTGTCGTTCTGGGAAATGCCAGCGCTGATAGAAGTGGCTGAAAAGGCTAAACTTTCATCAGACCGCCTGCGCATTCAGTACGAGGCGCTGATGTCAAGGCCATTACTGTGCGCGGCGATGGTCCTTTTGGCGGCCACTGTGTCGTTACGGTCATTCCGCGGTGGTGGCATCCAGACTATGGTTATTGCAGGACTGGTGGGGGGGTTCGGCTTCTTTCTTCTTTCGGAAGTCTCCCGGCAAGTCGGCGTGGCTGGATTGACGTCCCCTTGGGCGGCGATCTGGTTGCCCGTGGTCCTCGTTGTGATTGTCTCGGCTACGGTACTGTTACACCAGGAGGATGGCTGAGTGATGCGTCATACGCGGGCACCGCAAGAGGGTTGCGGATCGTCACGCGTCACCTGCGGGCGCCGGAAGGCTGCCCGCCGGGTGCGTTTGGCCGTGCTCGCTGTCCTGCTCGCTTCGCTCGGCGCTTCTCACGACGCGCACGCCCAAGACCCATCGACGCTGGCGCCTGGGGTCGAGAAGTCGACCTCGTTCCCCAAGCAGTCGATGGTCGGGCCCTCCCGCAACATCGACAAGTCGCAGCCGCTCTATCTGCAGGGCGACGAGCTGATCTACGACACCGGCGGCAACAAGGTGATCGCCCGCGGCAACGTCGAGATCTACTACAACAACTACATCCTGACTGCTGACCAGGTGGTTTACGACCAGTCGGCCAATACGCTGACGGCGGTCGGCAACGTCATGCTCAAGGAGCCGAACGGCAACATCGTCCGCGCCGACCGCTACACGCTCACCGACGACTTCCGCGACGGCTTCGTCTCGCAGCTCTCCGTCGTCGCCGCCGACGACACGCGCATCGCCGCCGAGAAGGCGACGCGCCGCGGCGGCAACACGACCGTCTTCACCAATGGCCGGTTCACGCCTTGCAAAACCACCGACGGCATGCCGCCGCTGTGGTGCTTGAGCGCCGCCACCGTTACTCACGATCAGGCTGCCGCGACCATCAGCTACCAGGACGCCCAGTTCGAGTTGTTCGGCGTGCCGATCCTCTACACGCCCTACTTCGAGCACGCCGACCCGTCGGTGAAGCGCAAGTCGGGCTTCCTGATGCCGGCAGCCATCGACGTCCGATACCCTCGGCTACTCGACGACGATCCCGTACTACTTCGCGCTGGCGCCCAACTACGACTTCACGTTCTACCCGATGTACACTTCGCGGCAGGGCATCCTGTGGCAGGGCGAGTGGCGCCACCGCACTCGAGAACGGCCAGTACTTCATCAAGGCGCAGGGTATCGATCAGGACGCCGCCAACCTGCCCTCGGCGATCGCCAATCGCGACGAGTACGACGGATGGCGCGGCAGCCTCGAGACAAAGGGCCTGTTCTCGCTGTCGAGCTGGTGGAAATTCGGCTGGGACGTGACGCTGGAAAGCGACGACACGTTCCGCCGCTTCTACAAGCTCGACAACATGCTGCTGACCGACCGGGTCAACAAGGTGTTCCTCGAAGGCATCTCCGACCGCAATTACTTCGGCATCGAGCTCTACCACTTCGGCGGCTTGATGTTCACGGACACGCCGAAGTTCGAATCGCTCGCGCATCCGATCATCGACTACAACTACGTGTTCGCCGACCCGATCCTCGGCGGCGAGCTGACGTGGAACACCAATGCGCTGAGCTTCTCCAGCGAGCAGGATCCGACGCTGATTGCCCCGTTCGCCGGCGGCAACGAGCAGATGAACCGCGTCGTCACCGAGCTGAACTGGCGCCGCCGCCTGACCGATCCGATCGGCATCACCTACACGCCGTTCGCCCAGTTGCGCGGCGACCTCTACCAGCTGAGCGACTACATCGATCCGCAATCGCCGACGACGGGCACCTACGACACCTCGTTCGCCCGCGGTCTGGCGCTGGCCGGCGTCACCATCGCCTATCCGTGGGTCACCAACACGAGCGGCGGCTCGCACGTCATCGAGCCGATCGGCCAGATCATCGCCCGCCAGGCGACCGTACGGCAGGACAACCTGCCCAACGAGGACGCGCAGAGCCTCGTGTTCGACGACACCAACCTGTTCGAGGTGACGAAGTTCTCCGGCTACGACCGCATCGAGACCGGCACGCGCGCCAACGTCGGCCTGCAGTACACCTTCCAGTCCAACGGTGGCGGCTACGCGCGCGTCCTCGCCGGTGAAAGCTTCCACCTCGCCGGCGACAACGCCTACAGCACACCCGGGCATCGACGAGTACGGCAACCCGACGTTCACGCCCTTCAGCGGCCTGCAGAACGACCGGTCCGACTACGTGCTCGGCGCCTACGTCGCGCCGTGGAGCTTCATGCAGCTCATCTCGCAGACGCGCTTCGATCAGGACACCCTCGACATCCGCCGCGCCGATGCCGGCGGCCAGCTGAATATCGGGCCGTTCGCCATGAACGCGATCTACGCCTACCTGAACACCGATCCGACCAACGGCATCTACACGGCGCAGGAGGACCTCTACAGCGGCCTCAACATCCGTCTGACGGATCGCTGGAGCGTCGGCGCCGCCGTCCGCTACGACATCGACGACGACACGATCGCGTCCGACATGTTCCAGGTGCGCTATGGCGACGAATGCTTCGTGCTGACGGCGACCTACACCGACAACTACTACTACAACCCGGATATCGTCGACGGGCAGACGCTCATGCTGCGCTTCGAGCTGAAGCATCTCGGCGAGTTCGGCTATTCGACCGACGTGCTCAGCGGCACCGGCATAAGCGAGCAGCAGTCGGGCGGTTAACCACGGCCCGCCGCGTCCGCCCGTGCGGGCGCCGGCGAATGGTAAGTGCGTCCGGCCGGGCTGGGCCTCAACACGCACGGCCGGCCACGGGACTGCCAATGTTTGCGTCGATAAGCGGCAACTAACGTGCCGCCGGTTCGTGCCCGGTCGGCTCAGAGCCCGGGCCGGCGCATATATAAGCCGCGGCGCACCGCATGCTCTTCCGCTGCGGAACGCAACCGAAAGACGCTGCCATGGTCTTTGTCCGATCGTTCCGGCACACCCGTCCGCAAGCGGACGACGCCGGCGCGCGCGCGGCAAACCTACTTTTCGCGCTGGGCGCCAGCCTCGCAGTCTCTGTCATCACGATCGCTCTCGCCGCAGCGACCGCGGTGCACGCGCAGCCGGCGGCAAAACGCACGCAGACCGCCAAGGCGACGCAGGACGAGCCGGCGAGCCGGCCCATCCAATCCATCGTCGCACTCGTCAACGACGAGCCGATCACCGGCTATGAGATCGAGCAGCGCGTGGCGCTGTCGATGCTCGGCGCGCAGGACGTGCAGAAGAAGCTGCAGGCGAAGCTCAAGTCGTCGAGCATGAACGAGCAGTTCAAGAACTTCGCCATGAAGCGGCTGAAGGCAAATCCGCCGAAGACGGAAGCGGAGCAGCAGGCGCGCGTGCGCCAGTTGCAGGGCGAGTTCGTCGCCAGCATCAAGTCGCAGATCGAGAAGGAGTACGTGCCGACCGCGCGCAAGCAGGCGCTCGAGGAGCTGATCGAGGAGCGGCTGAAGCTGCAGGAGGCCAAGAAGCTGTCCGTCGTCGCCGGCGACGACGACGTCGACCGCGTCATCAGCGGCATGGCCGAGCGCAACAAGATGACGGCGCCGCAGTTCGCCGAGCACATTGCCAAGATGGGCGCCAGCATCACCATGATGAAGGAGCGCATTCGCGCCTCGCTGTCGTGGTCCGACGTCATCCGCCGCAAGTTCGGGCATCAGATCACCGTCGCCACGCGCGACGTCGACCGCATGGTGGCCTCGGCCGACGGCCAGGACGACGTCGAGTTGAAGATCCACCGCATTCTGCTGTCGCTGCCGGTGCAGCAGGACCAGAAGAAGCTCGCCCAGCGCATCAGCGACGCCGAGCAGCTGCGCGGCAAGTTCACCGGCTGCAAAGGCATGGAGACGATGGCGCGCGGCGTGCCCGGCGCCCGCTTCGACAACCTCGGCGACCGGCGTCCGACCAGCTTGCCGGAACCGACGCGCTCCCTCCTGTTGAGCGCCCACGACGACGAGCTGCTGCCCGCCACCATCGGCGAGAACGGCGTCGAGCTGTGGGCCGTGTGCGGACGCAAGCTGGTCAAGGCGGCCGATTCCAAGCGCGAGACCGCGCAGAACGAGCTGCGCCAGAAGGAGTTCGAGATCCTCTCCAAGAAGCATCTGAAGGATCTCCGTTACGGACGCCCATATCGAGTACCGCTGATGAGCGGGGGACCTGATCCGCGCCGGCGGCGGCCGCTGGCCGTCAGCATGGGCGATCCGGCCGGCATCGGCCCGGAAATCACCTTGCGCGCCTGGCTCGAGCGGAGCGATCGTGGCCTCGATCCCTTCGTGGTCTTCGGTGACAAGCAGGTGCTCGCCGAACGCGCGCGGCTGCTAGGGCTCGCCGTTCCCATCGCCGACGTCCACGCGACCGGCGAGGCGTCCGAGCTCTTCGGTAGCGCCCTTCCCGTGTTGCACAGCCCGTTTCCGGCACGCGTGACGGCCGGGGTCGCCGACCCCGCCAACGCCGCCGGGATTGTCGGCGCCATCGAGGCGGCGACGGCGGCGGTGGTGCGCGGCGAAGCCGCCGCGCTCGTCACCAACCCCATCGCCAAGCATGTCGTGAAAAGCGCCGACTTTCCCTTCCCGGGTCATACCGAGTTCCTGGCGGCCCTCGCCGAACGGCACACGGGGCGACACTTCCATCCGGTGATGATGCTCGCCTCGCACGAGCTGCGCGTCGTCCCGCTCACCGTGCATTGCGCGCTCGCCGAGGTGCCGAAGGCCATCACCCGCGGTCTGATCTTCGAAACGGCGCGCACCACCTACGCGGCGCTGAAGCGCGACTTCGGCATCAGCGCGCCGCGCATCGCCGTCGCCGGGCTTGAACCCGCACGCCGGCGAAGCCGGCACCATGGGGCGCGAGGAGATCGATACGATTGCGCCCGGCCATCGCCGATCTGCGTGCCGAGGGCCTGTCGGTCACCGGCCCCCATTCCGCCGACACGCTGTTCCACGCCGCCGCGCGACGCGGCTATGACGCCGTCATCGCCATGTACCACGACCAGGCGCTGATCCCGCTGAAGACGCTCGGCTTCGACGAGGGCGTCAACGTCACGCTGGGGCTGCCGTTCGTGCGCACCTCGCCCGACCACGGCACCGCCTTCGACATCGCCGCCGAGGGCCGCGCCTCGGCGCACAGCTTCATCGAAGCCCTGAAGCTGGCTTCGTCCATCGTCGCGGCGCGCGCTGCGGCGCCCCGCATGAGCGCGGGCGAGCGCGAGGCCGCGCCCGGCGCCAGCCCCGACGGTTTGCCGCCGCTGCGCGAGGTGATCCGCGCCTTCGATCTCGCCGCCAAGAAGAGCCTCGGGCAGAACTTCATCCTCGACCTCAACCTGACGCGCCGCATCGCCCGCGCCGCCGGATCGCTCGAGGGTCGCACCGTCGTCGAGGTGGGCCCGGGCCCGGCGGATTGACGCGCGCCTTGCTCATCGAAGGGGCCGCGCGCGTCATCGCGGTGGAGCGCGACGAGCGAACCCGCGGCGCCCTGGAGATGATCGCCCAGCGCTACCCGGGCCAGCTCGATGTGCATTTCGGCGACGCGCTGAAGGCCGATTGGCCGAAGCTGCTCGGCGCGGCGAGCGGGCGCGCCGTCATCGTCGCCAACCTTCCCTACGGCGTCGCCACGCTCCTGCTCACCGGCTGGCTCGACAGCGAGCCGTGGCCGCCGTGGTTCAGCCGCATGGTGCTGATGTTCCAGAAGGAGGTCGCCGAGCGCATCGTCGCCGCGCCGGGCAGCAAGGTCTACGGCCGCTTGTCGGTGCTGGCGCAGTGGCGTGCTTCGCCGCGCATCGTCATGAACGTGCCGCGCGAAGCGTTCACGCCGGCGCCCAAGGTTGCATCGGCGGTCGTCGAGCTCGTTCCGCACAAGGAGCCCTCGCCCCCGTGCACGCCGCAGGCCTTGGCGCGGGTGACGGCGGCGGCGTTCGGCCAGCGGCGCAAGATGCTGCGCTCCAGCCTCAAGCAGCTCGTCGCCGAGCCGGAGGCGTTGCTGCAAGCGTGCGGCATCGCCGGCAACCTGCGCGCCGAGGATCTCGCGTGAAGGACTTTGCGCGCATGGCGCTCGTCTTCGAGCGCTCGACGCTGCGGCGCCCCTAAGGCTCCTTCGCGTCGCCCGGCTCCGGCATGGCGAGCAGCCGGAAGGTCGCGGCGATGAGCAGGATCGAGATCGGCTTGACCAGCATCATCCAGGACTCGGCGAAGTTGCTCTCGGCCCAATCGGTGGCGAAATCGACGATCAGGTAGACGAGGATGACGCCGACCAGCGTCGTCTTCAGCTCGTGCATCCCCGATGGCCGCATCCAGGCGGGGAGCATCTGCTTTTCGGCCTTGCTCAGCTCGAAGACGAAACCGAAGGCGATGTTGAAGGCGAAGATAACGAGCACGATGCCGAACAAGAACGAGTCCGTGCCGCCCATCACCTGCGCGATGGCGCCCTTCGGGTCGTGGCCGAGGGTGACCGCGTAGATCGCGTTGATCATCCGCGCCGTGCCCTCCCAGAACATGACCAGCGCCCCGACGGCTGTGCCGAACGGATGCGATGAGCAGGATGAAGCGGAGGGAGACTGCAAAGCGGAGCATAGCTGACCCTGTCGGCGATTGCGGCAACAACGCCTAGCACGCCGGGTTTCCCCGCGCACTTGGCGTCAGCCTCGCTTGCAGTCGCTCGGCGCCGGCCGTCCCTTGAAGCGGTCGGTGATCCAGTCGACGGCCTGGAAGGCGCTCTTCTCCGCGGCGAAGCTGTGCGAGACGTTGTTCATCATCTTCAGATCGACGGGAGTGCCGGCGGCGCACAGCATCTTGGCATAGCGAACGGTGATGTCGGCGTTGACGTTCTTGTCGGCGGTACCTTGCGCGATGAACACCGGCGCCGGCTGCGGTGCCTGACCTGGAGAATTCTTCTCCATCAACGCGCGCCATGCCGGCACCGTCGTCGGATCGACCTTGAGGAAGGCCTTCTTCAGCGGCTTGGCGAGCTGCAACAGGTTCAGCATCTGCGACAACGACTGGATGCAGCTTCCCGCCACCTTCTCGAAGCTCGCTGCGGCGCCATCCTCGAGCACGCTGTCGAGCGGCATGTTGTAGGTGCGCGCCCACGACAGCAGCGCCATGGCGGTGAGGCTGTTGCCGGCGATCGAGCCCTTCTGCGCCTTGAACAGATCGACGAGGTTGGTGGCCGGCGCCGCGGCGGCGACGCCGACGAGCTTCAGCTCAGGCGCATACGTGGCGGCGAGCTCGCCGGTGAACAGCGCGGCGTGACCACCTTGCGAATGGCCCCACACGGCGAAGCGATCGGTGGCCTGCGCGCCCTTCAGATCGCGCGCGGCGCGCACTGAATCGAGGACCGCGCGCGCCTCGCTGACACCGACGAGATAGGCATGCACGCCCGGGAGCCCGAGGCCGGCATAGTCCGTGGCGACCACGACGTAGCCGCGCGCCAGCATCTGCTCGAGCCCGGGAATGGTCCCCGAAAGGTTGGGCAGCAGCGTCGGCGCGCAGCGCTCGGCGACGCCGGTGGTGTAGTGCGCCCAGGCGACGACGTCGCGCCCTCCCTTGGGCGCCGGGCCGGCGGGATAGATGACCGTGGCCGAGACGGCGATCGGCTCGCCGTTGAGACCGGTGGAGCGATAGATGATGCGGAACGCCTTGGCGTTGGCCGGGGCGCCGCCGATCTGCGGGCGGACGCGCAGCACCGTGCCCGGCTTGGCGCGGCGGATATCCGCGGCGCTGACATCGAGCTTCACGCCCGGCAGCGCCGTCTGCGCCGCCGCCGGGGCCGATGCCAGCACGGGCGCCGCGAGCGCGCACGCAACGCCGATACGCGCCAAGGAAAGGAGAGCCAGACGCACGCACATGCCGCTTTGCTGAAGTCGCCCCGGGTCAGTCCAACCTATCGCGCGTCTCGCAGCCTGTCTGCCCCGGCTTCCAACGCGGTTTACGCCAAGGCGTCGCAGCCCACTCAGCGTGCCGTGCCGCATCCATTGGGCGCCGGACGGCCGGCGAAGCGGTCAGCCATCCAGTTAACGGCCGCGTATGCCCCGTCGTAGCCGGCAAAGGCGTGCGACACGCCCTCCAGCCAGCGCATCTCGACGACGGCGCCGGCCTCGCACAGCCGGTTGGCGAACTGCTTGGTGATCTGCGGACGCACCAGATCGTCGGCCGTCCCCTGCACGATGAACACCGGTGCGCCCGCCGGCTGCTGGCCGGGGGTGTTCTTCTCCATGATGCCGCGCCACGGCTCGACGGTGGTCGGGTCCACCTTGAGGAAGGCGCGCTGCAGCGGCGCCTCGATCTCCTGCAGTTTCAACAGCTCGGTGATCCTCTCGATGCAGCTCTTCGCCACGGATTCGTAAGCGCGCGTCGCGCCGGGAAGGACGACGCTATCGACCGGGATGTTGAAGATCGTCGACCATGACAGGATCACCATGGCGGTGAGGCTGTTGCCCCCGACCGAACCGCGATCGGCCCTGAACAGTTCGCCGAGATAAGTTGCAGGCGCCGCGGCGGCGACGCCGACGAGCTGCAGCTCGGGCGCATAGCTCGCCGCCTGCTCGCCCGTGAACAGCGCCGCATGTCCGCCCTGCGAATGCCCCCATACGGCGAAGCGGTGTCCTGCTGCCGCGTCGGGGAGCTGACGCGCGGCGCGCACGCTGTCGAGCACCGCGCGCGCCTCGCTGACACCGATGAGATAGGGGTGCATGCCCTGCGCCGCCGAGACCGGCATAGTCGGTGGCGGCGATGACGAAGCCGCGACCCAGCATCTCGTCGATGCCGGCGATGGTCCCCGACAAATCCGGCAGCAGCGTCGGCGCGCACTTCTCGGCGACGCCCGTCGTCGGATGCGCCCAGGCGACGACGTCGCGCTTCACCCGCGGCGTCGGCGTATCGGGAAACAGCACCGCGCCGGAGACGGCGATGGGCTCGCCGTTCATCCCCGTCGAGCGGTAGATGATGCGGTAGGCCCGCGCATTGTCGACCGAGCCGCCGACCTGCGGCCACACGCGCAGGATGGTAGCCTGGCTTGGCAGCGATGATCTCGTGGCTGCCGATGTCGCCGAGCGGATTGCCGGAGCCGGATTGGAAGGGGACGGCCAGCAAGAGGGCGGCGACGAGACCGACGGAGGCAAGCCGGCCCTTCATAGCTTGGCCTGCATGCCGCGCACGAAGGACGGTCAGCCCGTTGAGGCGCTCGCGCCGCAGCCGTTCGGCGGTGAGGATGGCGGTGAGCCCCTCCATCGATGTCGGCAGGTCGGTGTTGACGATGACGTAGTCGTACTCCGGCCAGTGGCTGATCTCGTCGGATGCCTTGTCCATGCGGCGACGCACGATGTCCTCGGGGTCCTGCGCGCGGCGCGCGCAGGCGCTGCTCCAGCGAGGCGGCCGATGGCGGCAGGATGAAGACGCGCACGACGTCGTGCTTCATCTTTTCGGAGAGCTGCTGCGCGCCCTGCCAGTCGATGTCGAACAGCATGTCCTTGCCCTGGGCGATGGCCGCTTCGACCGGCGCGCGCGGCGTGCCGTAGTAGTTGTCGAACACGCGCGCCCATTCGAGCAGCGCGCCCGCCGTCGGCCATGCGCTTGAAGTCGGCTTCGTCGACGAAGTTGTAGTCGCGCCCGTCGACTCTCGCCCGGCCGCGGCTTGCGCGTCGTCACCGACACCGACATGGAGATGTCGCTATCGGCCTCGATCAGGCGGCGCGCCAGCGTCGTCTTCCCCGCGCCCGATGGCGAGGACAGCACGAGCAGCAGTCCGCGTCGTTCAATCGTTGGCGTTTCTGCCATGCTCATCGCCGGCGGTTTTCCCGCCGTCCTCTCGTCCGCTCACTCGATGTTCTGCACCTGCTCGCGCAACTGATCGATTACCGTCTTCAGGGCGAGCCCGGCGCGCGTGATCTCGATGTCGCTCGCCTTGGAGCAGAGCGTGTTGGCCTCGCGGTTGAACTCCTGGGCGAGGAAGTCGAGCTTGCGGCCGACGCCGCCGTCCTCGGCAACGAGCTCGCGCGCGGCGCTGATGTGCGAGACGAGGCGCTGCAGCTCCTCCTCGACGTCGGCGCGCGTCGCCAGCAGCACGGCCTCCTGATGCAGGCGCGTGGCGTCGAAGCCGTTGCCGGCGTCGAGCAGTCGGCTCACTTGCTCCTTGAGCCGGGCTTGCACGGCTTCGCGGGTGCGCGCCGGAGACTGCTGCACGACGCGCACCAGGCGCTCGATCTCGTCGAGCTGGCCGTTGAGGGTCGTAGCCAGCCTTGCTCCCTCGGCGGCGCGCGCGGCGACCAGCGCGACGAGCGCGCCGTCGAGCGATTTCAGCATCGCCTCGCTGCGTGCCGCGGCATGCTCGGGGTTCTTCGGTATCGTCGACGACGTCGAGCACGCCCTTGATGGTGATCAGGCCGTCGACGCGCGGTGGCGCCGCATCGGTCAGCGTGCGAATGCGCGCGGCGGCGACCATGACTTGCGCCAAGCGCGCGCTCGTTGATGCGTATCTCGGTGCCGGAATCGCTGCGTTCGTAGGAAAGGGCGACGGTGAGGCTGCCGCGGACGACGTGCCCGGCGATCGCCTCGCGCACCTTCGGCTCGAGCTGCTCGCAGCCCGGGCGGCAGACGCAGACGCACGTCGAGCCCGCGGCCGTTGACGCTGCGCACTTCCCAGTGCCAGGCGCATCCTTCGTGCGCACCTTCGGCGCGCGCAAAACCGGTCATGCTCTTGATGCTCATTGCGGCTCCGCTACGCCAAGGCGCCGGGGGGCCCAACGCGCGGGAAATCTAGCGGCACGCGAGCCAGCCAACAAGCCGCAAGGGGGCAAGGCGAACGTACCGAGGCCTAGCCTTCGATCCCGCTGCGAGCGGGAACGACTTTAGCGGTTCTCTTGGAAACGGATGGCGCTGCGGCTGCAGCTTGTGATGTCTGTCCCCGTCGTATGCGGGGTGACTTGCGTGGATCGGCCGCCGCCGCGATGACGTGAATTTCGTCCGGCTCCCGCGGACGCGCGCTGGGTCCCGGCAACAAGTGCCCGGATGACAGCGAGGACGTGCCCTACTGCTTGGGCTTGCGGACCGGCAGGGGAACGGTGGCCGCGGCGGCGGGCGCGGCCGTCGTGGATACGTTCTTCGGGGCGGCGTTGATCACTCGCGGCGCAGCGGCTGCGGCAGCGGGCGGCACCGGAATGGCATCGGGCGCTGCCGTGGCTTCCGGCGCTGCATCCTTCTTGCGCTCCTTCTCGACCTTGCGCCAGTTGGTCACCGCCGCGTTGTGCTCTTTGAGCGTGTCGGAGAACGTGTGACCACCGGTGCCGTCGGCGACGAAGTAGAGGTCGGTGGTCGTCGGCGGATTGAGCGACGGCCTCGATGGCGGAGCGGCCCGGGTTGCAGATCGGCGTCGGCGGCAAGCCGCCGATCTGGTAGGTGTTGTGCGCCGTCTTCTGGTCGAGGTCGGCACGCGTGATCGAACGCCCGAGCGTGCCCTGCCCGCCGACGAGGCCGTAGATCACCGTCGGATCGGACTGCAGGCGCATCCCCTTCTTCAGCCGGTTCATGAATACGGCGGCGACGCGCCCGCGCTCGTCGGCGCGTCCCGTTTCCTTCTCGACGATGGAGGCGAAGATGATCGCTTCCTCGGGCGTGGCGATCGGCAGGCTCGGCTGGCGACGCTCCCATGCCGTGGCCAGGAAGCGCTGCATCTCGCCCTGCATGCGGTCGAGCAACTCGCGCCGGTCCATGCCCTTGGAGAAGCGGTAGGTATCGGGCAGCAGCGCGCCCTCCGGCGGGATGTCGGTGATGTCGCCGACCAGCTCGTCTTCCGCGCGCAGCTTCTCGACGATCTGCAGGCTGGTCAGGCCCTCGGGAATGGTGAGCTTGGAGAGCACGCCGCGCCCTTGCGTCAGCATCTCCATGATGTCCGCCATGCTGGCGTTCTTCTTGATCTCGTAGTCGCCGGCCTTGAGCTCCAGCTGCTTCGGCCCGATGGCGCCGCGCAACAGGTAGTTGGCGATGAAGGCCCAGCGATTGGAGATCGCCCCTTCCTTCTCCAGGCGCGTCGCTATGGCGATGCGCCCCTCCCCCTTCGGCACGGCGATGACGCGCGACACGGCGAGCGGACCGGGCGTTTCGTACTGATGGTAGAGCAGCGCCGCCATGCCGCCGGCGGCAAGCATCAGGAACAACAGCAGCGTGAACAGGCCGCTGACGAAACGCATGAAGCCGCCGCCGCGGCGTGATGCGCCGGGCGGAGCGGCGCCGCGCGGCGGGCCCGGCGGTCGCGAAGGCTCCAGCATCTCGGCCGGCGAGCGCGGGCGAATGCTCCCGCGGCGGAAGGGGGGCTCCTGCCTCGAAGGAGGTAAGGTGCTCAACGATGCGCTCCCGTTAGCGACGCAGCCTTGCCCGCGAGGCCTGCAATTATCGCCTCGACCCTCGTGTGATGATCGAGAAATTCGCCATCACAGCGGCAAGGTACGGAGCGAATTTCTCGATCTGAATCACACGAGCAAGTCTACGCTTCTAGTGTCCCTTAGATTGCGCAGCTCGCTCCCGACCCAGCAGCAAGCTCTGGCGAGCTTCGCAATCGAGACACTAGAGCCAAATATGGCGAAAGCGGGAAAGGAATCCGTTACCGGAATACGTCTGGCGGAGCAGGGTGGCGGGCGAGCCTCAGGCGACGCGCCGCAGGATGAGCGAGGCATTGGTGCCACCGAAGCCGAAGGAGTTGGAGAGCACCGTATTGATCTCGCGCTTCTTCGCCGTGTGCGGCACGAGGTCGATCGCCGTCTCCACCGAAGGATTGTCGAGGTTGAGGGTCGGCGGCGCGATGTTGTCGCGGATGGCCAGCGTCGAGAAGATCGCCTCGATGGCGCCGGCGGCGCCCAGCAGATGCCCGGTGGCCGACTTGGTCGACGACATGGCCAGCTTGCCGGAGGCATTGCCGAACAAGCGCTCCACGGCGCCCAGCTCGATCTCGTCGCCCATCGGCGTCGACGTGCCGTGCGCGTTGACGTAGTCGATGTCGCTGACGTCGATCTCGGCGCGCTTCAATGCCGCGCGCATGCAGCGATAGGCCCCGTCGCCGTTCTCCGCCGGCGCGGTGATGTGGTAGGCGTCGCCCGACATGCCGTAGCCGATGACCTCGGCATAGATCTTGGCGCCGCGCGCCTTGGCATGCTCCAGCGACTCGAGCACGACGATGCCGGCGCCTTCGCCCATGACGAAACCGTCGCGGTCCTTGTCGTAGGGGCGCGAGGCGGCGGTGGGGCGATCGTTGAAGCCCGTCGACAGCGCGCGGCAGGCGGCGAAGCCGGCAATCGCGATGCGGCAGATGGGGGATTCCGTGCCGCCGGCCACCATCACGTCGGCGTCGCCCAGCGCGACGAGACGCGCTGCATCGCCGATGGCGTGCGCGCCGGTCGAGCAGGCGGTGACGACCGCGTGGTTGGGACCCTTCAGCTTGTGCTTGATCGAGACGTAGCCGGAGGCAAGGTTGATGAGGCGGCCGGGAATGAAGAACGGGCTGACGCGACGCGGCCCCTTCTCCTGCAGCAGGATCGCCGTCTCGGCGATGCCTGGCAGCCCGCCGATGCCCGAGCCGATGAGCACGCCGGCGCGCTCCTGCTTATCGGGCGTGTCGGCGACGTAGCCGGAATCGGTGATCGCCTGCTCGGCCGCAGCCATCGCGTAGATGATGAAGTCGTCGACCTTGCGCTGCTCCTTCGGCTCCATCCAATCGTCGGGATTGAACTTGCCGTCCTCCTTGGCGCCGCGCGGAATGAAGCAGGCGATCTGACAGGTCAGATCGTCGACCTCGAATTCCTCGATGCGGCGCGCGCCGTTGGCGCCGGCGAGCAGCGCCCGCCACGACGCTTCGACGCCGCAGCCGACGGGCGAAACGATGCCAAGTCCTGTAATGACGACGCGACGCATCATGGTCCTTGAAGCGGGAGATTGGGCCGGCGCCTCAAGCTTGCGCTCGGGTCAAGCCTCGAAGTCAAGCCCCGATGTGCCTGGTGCGCCCGCGCAAGCTTCGAAATTCCACCCGGCAGAGCCGGTAGAGCCGCAGCTTAGCCGTTGAGGGAATAAAGACGGCTCAGGCGGCGCTGGCGTTCTTCTCGAGAAACTTGACCGCGTCACCGACGGTCAGGATGTGCTCGGCGGCGTCGTCGGGGATTTCGCAGCCGAACTCCTCCTCGAACGCCATCACGAGCTCAACCGTGTCAAGGCTGTCGGCGCCCAGGTCGTCGATGAAGCTGGCGTTCTCGGTGACCTTCTCGGCCTCGACGCCCAGGTGCTCCACGACGATCTTCTTCACGCGCTCAGCGACATCGCTCATAGTCTTCCCTCGCGTCGGTTGCTTTAGCAGTTCGCAAATTCTGGTGTTCTGGACTAGCCCGTGGCCGGCTGGCCTCAGCTTCTATAAAGAAGCGCGCGCCCGGCGGGTATCGAAACGACGCGCTATTCCACTCTTTCGCACTCCGTGCGGTGGCCAAACCTTGGCCCCGTTTCTAGTCGCACACTCGTGTCGAGGGCCGTCAAACCGTTCGGCTCGTTAACACACTTCATTGGGCTTGGCCAGCGTTGCCCAGGCCCATTTTGGCGCGTCATTGCGGAGCCGATTTCATCAGCCGTGCCAAGCGCTAGTCCCACCTGACTGCACATTTACCATGGGGCCTAAACCATGGCCATGCCGCCATTGATGTGCAGTGTCTGACCGGTGATGTAGCCGGCTTCGTTGCTGGCCAGGTAGACGACACCCGCCGCAATCTCCTCGGGCGCGCCGAATCGCTGCTGCGGGATCATCTTGGCGATCTCTTCGGTCTGCTTTTCGTTCAGCGCCGCGGTCATCGGCGTCGAAACGAAGCCGGGGGCGATGCAATTGGCGGTGATGCCGCGCGGGGCGACCTCGCGCGCCAGCGATTTCGTCATGCCGATCATGCCGGCCTTGGACGCTGAATAGTTGCCCTGTCCCGGATTGCCGAACACGCCCGATACCGAGGCGATGTTGATGATGCGGCCGAAGTTCGGCTTGGCGCGGAGCATGGCGCGGGCGGCGGCGCGGCACAGCATGAAGGTCGAGGTGAGGTTGACGGCGATCACCTCGTCCCACTGCTCGTCCTTCATCACCATGAAGAGGTTGTCGCGCGTCAGGCCGGCATTGTTGACGAGGATGTCGAGGCGCCCGAGCTTGCCGACGGCCTGCTCGATGAGCTTGCCGACTTCGGCGCGATTGCCGAGATCGCAGGGCAGCACGTGGCCGCGGTCGCCGAACCCGGCGGCCAGCGCTTCGAGCTTGTCGGCCTGCCGGCCGGAGACGGCGACGGTCGCCCCCTGCGCAAAGAGCGCCTTGGCGATGGCGCCGCCGATGCCGCCGGTGGCGCCGGTGACGAGCGCGGTCTTGCCTGCGAGGTCGAACATCGAAGTGTCCTCTAGCTGTTGAGACGCGCGATGCGCGGCGTCGATGTCGGCGGGCGTGCCGATGCTCGTCGCGTTCAGCGCCGCGTCGATACGCTTGGCGAGGCCGGCGAGCACTTTGCCGGCGCCGATCTCATAGACGTCGGTGACGCCGTTGGCGGTCATGTAGGTGACACACTCGCGCCAGCGGACCGTGCCGGTGACCTGCTCGACGAGCCGCTTCCTGATCTCGTCGGGATCGCTGATCGGCGACGCCAGCACGTTGGCGACGACCGGCACCACCGGCGCATTGACCGTCACCTTGGCCAGCGCCTCGCGCATCGCGTCGGCGGCAGGTTGCATCAGCGCGCAATGGAAGGGGGCGGACACGGGTAGCGGCACCGCGCGGCGCACGCCATGCGCCTTGCCGATCTCCGGCACGCGGTCGAGCGCCACCTTGTCGCCCGACAGCACCACCTGCGTCGGCTCGTTGTCGTTGGCGACCTGGCAGACGTCGCCCTGGGCGGCGGCTTCGGCGACCTGGCGCGCCGCGTCGATGCCGACGCCGAGCAGCGCCGTCATGGCGCCCTTGCCGACAGGCACGGCGGCCTGCATGGCCTTGCCGCGCAGCTTCAACAGGCGCGCGGCATCGGCGAGCGAGAAGGCGCCGGCAGCGGCCAGCGCCGAATACTCGCCCAGCGAATGGCCGGCGACGAACTTGACCTTATCCTTGAGCTTGAAGCCATGCTCCTTCTCGAGCACGCGCATCACCGCCATCGACACGGCCATCAGCGCCGGCTGGGCGTTCTCGGTGAGCGTCAGGGTCTCCTTCGGACCCTCCCACATGATCTGCGACAGGTTCTGCCCGAGCGCGGCATCGACCTCCTCGAACACCTCGCGCGCCGCGGCGTACGTCTGCGCCAGCTCGCGGCCCATGCCGACGTCCTGGCTGCCCTGCCCGGGAAATATGAATGCGATGGCCATGGAAGATGGTGCGCTCGGCTGGAGGATTTGGCTGGCAAGAACACGCCCCCCACGCCCCTGTCAAGCGTGCCTATTGCACCGCAAACCGGGCGTCCTCGCCCGGTGCCGCCCAGTACGCTGACGCGCTGTGGCGCCGCCGTCATGATCCTGTCAGGCGATCGTGGTCTCAACGGCGCGAAATCTGAGGGAGATTCCCATGCCAACCCGTTCCGCCTTCGATCCCGAGACGGTGACCCTCATGGGCCGCGCGCTGGACGAGGCGTGGGCCGAGATCGAGGCGACGAGCTGGGTGCGCGCCGAGCCGGAAAAGTCCGGCATCCGCCGCGCCCTCGCCCTGCGCATCATGGCCGCCGTGCGCGCCGGGCAGCGCAATCCCGAGCGCCTGCGCGACGTCGCCCTGCACGTCGTCGAGGGTTGCGGCATCACGCGCGCAAGCCTGCTAGCAGCCGTTAAGCCATCGGAGACGCGCCGCGGACGCCGGAACGAACGGCCTGCTAGAACGAAGGCATCGGCGACAAGGAGGTGCGCCCATGCCGCGAGCCTGCCTGATCGTCTGCCTCGTCCTTCTCGGCAGCCTCGCCGTCATTCGCCTGCGAGGGCGACACGCCGCGTCGTGTTCAACGAGGCCGCGACGCTGCAGGGCACGCTCAAGACCGGCAAGGGCGAGCACGAGGCGCAGGGACCGTTCGAGTATGTCTATCTCGAGTTGGAGAAGCCCGTCTGCGTCGATGCGCCGCCGGCAACGCCGGGCGATGAGGACGCGCCGCAAAGCATTGTCGAGCCGGTGACGCGCGTGCAGATCGCCGGCGAGGCGAGCAATCAGCAGCTGCCCATCGGCAAGCGCGTGGCGGTCGAGGGCACGCTCTTTTCGGCCCACACCATGTGGCACGTCGAGCAGGTGCTCATCGACGCGCCCGCCGTCACGGTGCAGTAGCTTTGCTGACCAGGTGATCGCGCGCTACCCGCTACTTGCGCTTCGCCGCTTGCTTCACGCGGCGCTTGCGGCGCCGGCGCGTGGTGCCGCGGAAGGCGCGGCAAACCCTTCCCAGAACGCTGCCTGCTGATTGACCAGAAGGCGCGCCGGCGACCAGGCCATGATCGCCTCGAGTACGGCGAACTGGCTGTCGAGCACCGAGCGTCGCAACGCCTCGCGCCTTACCGGTTCGGAAATGGCAAGCGCCTTCGTACTTCGCGCCGCGGCGCGCCGGCGGCTTGGTGGCTTTGCTCGTGCGGCGGGCAGGTGTCTTACGCGGGGGCATGCGCAAATTCCTCGCTGAAGGGAGCAAGCCGCTCCTGGCTCAGGTGCGCCACCCCCCGGTCCGGCGCTGCACTAACCTACAGGCGATACGCAGCTGGCGGCAAATGCGAATTCGTCTTCCGGCCGGCGTTCAGAATTGAGCGGGGCTTGTTGGAACGCCTGGCCCTTCGCATCCGTTGCTTTAATTCGAGCAGCGGGAATGGGAATGGCGAACCAGAAGCAACGGGATTCACTGTTAGTGATTGGTAAGCATCTCAAAGACAGAGCTCGACCGCGAGCCTCCGGAGCGCAAGCCGGACATCGACAAGGCGTTGCGGAGGCTGCTCGAGCGGGATGTCGCCGAGCGCTCGCGCCCGCATACGCGCTGGTCGGGCAAAGCGAAGAAGTAGTCCGCCGCTCAGCGCGCCGTCAGAAGCGCTGATGCGCGATCGCGCGTCCGTAGCCCTCAACCGCGAGCCGCCGCGACGTGATCTGCTCGACGATGTGATGCGTCATGCCGGTGATGCTTGCGAGCCGCACCGCCTCCGTCGCGGCCGCGCCTTTCGACGGGTGCGCGCCGACCTGCTGCTGCAGATCATCGGCGATCCTGAAGATCGCCCATCTGCGGACCATTGCCATAGTACTTACCTCTAGACCCGACGCAGCGCTCCGCTGCGTCTGAGATTGAGGCCTAAGCGAGAATTGGAGGGGTGGCTGTTCTCTAGGGAACACCTGGGCATGCGGCGCGCTGCAATCCAGGCGCTAAGCCCCGACCTCGGTGAAACGTGGCCAGCCAGCAGGGCCCCAGCCGCGCTACGTGGATCGCTCAAGCTCCCTCAATCGATGACGATGCGGCAGTCCACAGCATCGAGCGCTACGAGTTTTAGCCGCTCAGGATCGCATTCACCTGCATCTACAGCTGCGATTATGTCCAGGGCCATCACCGTTCGTGCGTGGACTCCGTCATACGCGTTTGCGAAGCGCAACTCCTTGCACGCGTCGTTGATCGCGCGCGTGATCAATTTCGCAAGCTCGGGTCGTCGTATTTGCCAGGAACCGGCATCGCGGTTGCCTAGATTTGAGTGACGGTGGGGAACTCGACGCCCGAACTGCGTCGAATACGAGGCCGACCCGACGGGATCTAGTGCGTGAAGCCGGTGGCCGGCGTTGACGAGAGGCGCTCTACGGAGGATTCTGGGCCCAAGAGCGGTTTGGTAGGAGGAAGCAATGATGCTCTACCACCAGCAAAACACCCGCGCTGCGACCGGCCGTCTGTTCTCGACGATGATGGTGACGATCGTTCTGCTTACGACGCTGGCCGTGATCTCCTTCGGCCCGCAGTCGGGTAATTACGAAGCGTTCAGCGGTCGAGCACCCTCGGCTTCGCTTGACACCGCGGAGTAGTCCGCGGGCGTAGCAGTGATGAGTGGCCAGGAAAGCCGCGGGTTGCCCTCGTTCCGAGGGGCGACCTTCCGCGCCGCACGTTCCGGTTATCCCCGTCACAGCAAACGGAGCCTAAGCTCCCTCCGCCCATTTCGACGACCGGGGTGCAGACGTGCGCTGGCGGACTTGCAGGAGATGGGCCGGCACAGGTCAGCCGGGGTCGTAAGCGTAGCCCCATGATCCTCTGTCGCCAGCGCGAAAATGCTGGTGGGCCCCCGGGCAGGGAAGCAATCCGGGGAAGATGGATGATCGGCGCTTGTGCCTGGGTGGGGCGGCGATGGCCGCTTCCAACAAGACAACTTTAGAGGGCCAGAACCGCCCCGCTCCCCGTATTCATTACCCCGGGCTTGCCGCCGCGGGGCGGCTCCGCTTGCCGGGCTCCGCCCGGACTGCGTGACGGCTCGCCGGGCGCTTGCCACGCCAGCAAATTCAGCTATAACCCGCCCCTTGCTCGCTTCGGCTGGAGGCTGAACGGGGAGCCCGTCTCATGCAAATGAGCGCGGCAGGGCCGTAAAAGGCCCGGTTCCCGGTGTCTTCGCTCTCATGGGTGACCTGCTTGGGCCTTTCTCGGGTCCATAAGGGGCTTTGCGCCGGGGCGGCACGAACAGAAGGAAAGGCTATCGGCATGGCTCTTTACGAGCATGTTTTCCTCGCGCGCCAGGACGTTTCCAACGCCCAGGTCGAGGCACTCACCAAAGAATTCACCGATCTCATCGAGCAGGGTGGCGGCAAGGTCACCAAGAGCGAGTACTGGGGCGTCAAAGGCCTCGCCTACAAGATCAAGAAGAGCCGCAAGGCCCACTTCTCGCTGCTCAACATCGATGCCCCTCCCGCGGCCGTGGCCGAGATGGAGCGGCGCATGGGTCTTTCCACCGAGGTTCTCCGCTTTCTCACCGTCAAGGTCGAGACGCACGAGACCGAGCCTTCGGCGATGATGCGCAAGGAGCGACGAGCGCGGCGACCGTGATCGTGGCGGCTTCGGCGGCGGTCGCGGCGGCGGCTTCCGCGGCGGTGGCGGCGGCGGCTTCGGCGGCGGTCGCGGCGGCGACCGTGATCGCGGCGGCGGCGGTGGCGGCGGTTACCGCGGCGCCGGCGGCGGCGACCGCGAAGGCTCGACATTCCGCCCGCGCCCACCGCGCGATGGCGACCGGCCGGCGGGCGACCGTCCCCCGCGTCCCCCGCGTGAAGGCGGCACGGGCGGTTCTTCTGGTTCGGGTGGGGAGGCATAAGATCATGGCTGAAATCTCAACTGGCGGCCCCGCACGCCGTCCCTTCCATCGTCGCCGCAAGACCTGCCCGTTCTCGGGTCAGCACGCGCCGAAGATCGACTACAAGGACGTACGCCTGCTCGGCCGTTACGTGTCCGAGCGCGGCAAGATCGTGCCGAGCCGCATTACCGCGGTGTCGGCCAAGAAGCAGCGCGAGCTGGCACGCGCCATCAAGCGCTCGCGCTTCCTCGGCTTGCTGCCGTACGTGCTGAAGTAAGAAATCCGGTGTCGGGCCCGCGCGGCCCGACGCTCTGCCAAGTAAGTGTCGGACCGTGGTGGCCGGCACGAGGTTGGGACGCGGCGGGAGCCGTCCGCGTCTCTAACCGCGATATCGCGGGACAGCTGTTTTGATGCCGTATCGTCTGCTCATCGCAGTTGCAGCCGGGCTCGTCTCGGCGGTCGTGTTCGCTTCGGCGACTACGGGACCGCTGTTGATGCGCATGGTGCTGTTCCTTCTGACCCCGCTGGCGCTGTTCCTCGCCGGACTCGGGCTGGGGCCGCTCGCCGCCGCGGTGGCCGGTTTCGCCGGCACGCTTCTGGTGCTCGTTGCCGGCACACCGATCGGCGCGCTGGTGTTCGCAGCGGCGCAGGCGATCCCTGTCGCTTTCCTCATCTATCTCGCGCAGCTCAACCGCGCCGCGCCTGACGGCAGCGTCGAGTGGTATCCCGCCGGCCGCCTCATCGTCGTCGCCGCCATTCTTGCGGGCGCGTTCTCATCGCTGACGTTGATGCTGCTCGGCGGCGACGTCGAAACGCTGCGCACGGCGTTGCGCGAGATGCTGCAGACATTCGTCACCAACGAACTACCGAAGATGCCGGACGCGCCGACGCTCGGGCCGGCGGAGATCGACGAGGCGACGGCCGTCGCCTTGGCGCTGTTGCCGGCCGCCTCTGCCATCTCGACCATGGGTAGCCTGTTGTTCAACTTCTGGCTCGCCGGACGCATCACGCTGGCCTCCGGTCGCCTGCGGCGGCCGTGGCCTGACATTCCCGCCATCGCTTATCCGACGGTGACGCCGCTGTTGCTGGCCGTGGCGACGGGCGCCGCTTTCCTCGCCGGGCTGCCGGGCCTCATCGCGGCCGGTTTCGCCGGACCGCTGTTCCTCGCCTACGTGCTGCTCGGCCTTGCCGTCGTCCATTACATGACGCGCGGCCGGCCCTGGCGTCCGTTTGCGCTGTGGGGGCTCTACGCCTCGCTCTTCATCATGAACACCATCGCCTCGCTGGCGATCGCGCTGCTCGGCCTCGCCGAAGCCATCTGGCCGATGCGGAAGATTTCGCCTCCACCCAAACCACCGCCGCCGACGTGAAGGCGGCATCACCCACAACTGGATCGGTATAGAAAGAAGGAGACTTAGAAATGCAGGTTATTCTGCTTGAGCGCATCGGCCGCCTCGGCCAGATGGGCGACGTCGTCAACGTCAAGGACGGTTATGCGCGCAACTTCCTGTTGCCGCAGAAGAAGGCGCTGCGTGCGACCGAGGACAACCGCGCCCACTTCGAGACCCAGCGCGCGCAGCTCGAAGCCAACAACCTCGAGCTCAAGAAAGAGGCCGAGGCCGTCGCCGAGAAGCTCGAAGGCAAGATCTTCGTCGCCATCCGCTCGGCCGGCGACACCGGCCAGCTCTATGGCTCGGTGGCGACGCGCGACATCGCCGAGGCCGTCACCGCCGGTGGCTTCACCATCGACCGCCGCCAGGTCATCCTCGAGCGTCCCATCAAGACGCTCGGGTTGCATAAGACCCGCGTCGCGCTGCATCCCGAGGTCATCGTCAACGTGACGCTGAACGTCGCCCGCTCCGCGGACGAGGCCGAGCGCCAGTCGCGCGGCGAGGATGTCACCATGGTCAAGGAAGAGAAGCTGGAGCTCGAGACGTTCAACCCCGACGAGGTGTTCGAGGAAGGCGCCGCTCCTGCCGACGCCGAGGAGACGAAGGCCGAGTAAGCCGCGGAACTGCAGCTCGCTCTGTCATCCCGGAGGCCGTGAACGCAGTGAGCGGCAATCCGGGATCCAGCGCAAAAGGGTCGAAAGACTCCATAGTGCCTCCGGCACTTCTTGTGCCGGGTCCCGGCTCAGCGGTCGCATCGCTCCCTTGGCCGGGATGACAGGCGAGGCGATTCCCGCCTCTGCAAGCAAATTCCCGTCCCCGTGTGCATAACGGGGACGGGACCCAAGCGCCGCTCGACGGACCACCGATTGAATCGGATACCGTCAAGCCATGGCACAAAACGCTCTGCAGATCTCCGACAGGCTCTCCGCCGTCAGCACGGCCGAGGACCAGCTCCCCTTCCGTCAGGCTCCGCACAATCTCGAGGCCGAGCAGGCGCTGCTCGGCGCCATCCTCGTCAACAACGAGGCGATGGACCGCGTCTCGGCGTTCCTCGACCCGCAGCACTTCTACGATCCGCTGCACCAGCAGATCTACGAGACGGCGGCGAAGCTGATCCACGTCGGCAAGCAGGCGACGCCGATCACGATGCGCACGTTCTTCGAGACGGCCGAGCCGATCTCGCCGACGCTCACGGTGCCGCAGTACCTCGGCACGCTCGCCGTCAAGGCGACGACCGATCATCAACGCCGAGGACTACGGCCGCACCATCTACGACCTCGCCATGCGCCGCGCGCTGATCATCATCGGCGAGGACATGGTCAACGGCGCCTACGACAGCACCGTCGACTCGACGCCCGCAGACGCAGATCGAGGAGGCGGAAGCGCGGCTCTACGATCTCGCCGAGGCCGCGCAAGTACGGCCAGGGCTTCCTCGGCTTCGGCACGGCGCTGACGACCGCCATCGAGATGGCCGGCGCCGCCTACCAGCGCGACGGGCACCTGTCGGGCCTGTCGACCGGCCTCACCGATCTCGACAACAAGCTCGGCGGCCTGCAGTCGTCGGACCTCATCATCCTCGCCGGCCGCCCGTCGATGGGCAAGACGGCGCTGGCCACCAACATCGCCTACAACATCGCCAAGTCGTATCGCGCCGAGCAGCAGCCGGACGGCACGATGAAAGCGGTCGACGGCGGCATCGTCGGCTTCTTCTCGCTCGAAATGTCGGCCGAGCAGCTGGCGACGCGTATTCTTTCCGAGCAGGCCGAGATCGCGCTCGGAGAAGATCCGCCGCGGCATGATCAACGAGGACGAGTTCCGCAAGCTCGTCGAGGTCAGCCGCGAGATGAGCGAAAGCCCGCTCTACATCGACCAGACCGGCGGCATCTCCATCGCGCAGCTCGCCGCGCGCGCGCGCAAGCTGAAGCGCCAGAAGGGCCTCGACCTGCTGATCGTCGACTACCTGCAGCTGCTGACCGGGTCCTCGCAAGCGCGACGAGCAACCGCGTGCAGGAGATCACCGAGATCACCACCGGCCTCAAGGCGCTGGCCAAGGAGCTGGCGGTGCCGATCATCGCCCTGTCGCAGCTCTCGCGTCAGGTCGAGCAGCGCGAGGACAAGCGGCCGCAGCTGTCGGACCTGCGCGAATCCGGCTCGATCGAGCAGGACGCCGACGTCGTCATGTTCGTCTACCGCGAGGAATACTACGTCGAGCGCCTGAAGCCGCGCGAAGGGACGGCCGAGTTCACCGAATGGCAGCAGAAGATGATGGCCGTCTCCGGCAAGGCCGAGGTCATCATCGGCAAGCAGCGCCACGGCCCGGTCGGCACGGTGAAGCTGTCGTTCGAAAGCCACCTCACCCGCTTCGGCAATCTCGCCCGCGACTATCAGGTCGCC
>CAWCHB010000002.1:0-92863 GCA_963795225.1 uncultured Alphaproteobacteria bacterium
GAGCACCAGCGGGAGCATGGGATCGAGGCGGTAGCGCGAGCGGTAGGTGATGTAGCTGTCCGCCAACTCGAGGAGGAGCAGCAGGCTGCTCAATTCGTCGTCGTAGGCCGGCATCGGCACGAACATCGAGACGATGGCTTCCGAGAGATTGTAGGCGCGCTCCAGGCGGCGTCCCATGTCCAGGAAGGACCAGCCGAAGTTGCGCGTCATGTTCTCGTGCATGAGGCCATTGAAGGCGGCGACGGCGATGAGCCCTTCCTCCAGCAGATCGAGCAACTCGACGGGTGTCGCGGACGCAAGGGACTGCGCCCAGGTATCGCCAGGCCTGAACTTGCTCAAAGTCTGCCAGGCTTCGAGGGAGAGGCGGTCGCGCGCCAGGTGGGCAACCCTGTAGAGGCCCGCGAAGGTCCGCTCGAGCGTACGTGGACCCTTGGCTCCGCCGATGAGGCGTGCGCAGAGGCGTTCGATCTCTTCGTCTTTCGCCGATATCCAACCTGGTTCGCGGGAGGCCGCGTCGCTGGCGATCAAGACTTCGAGGCAACGGCGCGCCGCTCCCAAACCGGTCGCCGGCCCGCCGTCCTCCTCGATACGGCGCAAGGAGCTGCGCAGGACGCGCATTGTCCAGTCGGCGCGCTCGCCGTAGCGGCCCAGCCAGAACAGGTCGTCGGCGACGCGGCTCTGGATGACGCGCTGCGAGCGCTGTATGCGCGCCGTCTCGACGGTTGGCCGCCACAGGCTCGTGTGCGGCGCCTGCTCGGCGTCGGACAGGATCCAGACGTCTCGCGTATGGCCATCGGGCGCGCTGAGAGCAACGGCGTGCTTGGGATCCACGGTCATGGCCAGGCCACCCGGCATGGCTGTGAAGCCGGCCTGGCGGCGACAAAAAAACGCACGGCGAACGGGCTCGCGGTCAGGCCGTTCCGCCCGAATGCGGGGGGCACGCTGAAGCCCATCTTCTCCTCGGCGACGAGCCGCGCGCCGGAGAGCCCGATCTCCTTTCTTGAGGAGCCCGCTCGGATTTGGTGAGCGCCCGCATCTCGCGGCCTAAGCGCCGCCGCCCGGCCGGCCGATGCCTTCCTGGGCGTTGCGGACGACGAAGCCGTCGAGGTTGGCGATGACGTGCGGCGGTTGCCGGCGTCGCCGAGCCACCAGCGCGGCGCGTCGGTGACGATAGGTCCTCGCCGAAGAGGTGCCGGCACACGTGGAAGGTAGGCGCCGAGGCCGCGGTTCTGCGCCACCGCCGAGCCGAGCGCATTGCGCACCAGCGCCGGGGCCTTGCGGCAGGCCTGCACCAGACCGGGCGGACCGCCGTAGCGCGCGCTGTCGAGCTCCAGCGGGTCCGATGGCGGCCATCGACGCAGCGCACGATGAGATCGATGCGCTTCAAGCCCTCGAGCGTCTTCAGGAACAGACGGTCGCCGGCGGTGCGCAGGTCGCCGCCCTCGACCAGCAGATAGCCGAGGTAGCGGGCGAGGTAGGCGTGGGAGAAATAGTCGTCGTGGTGCGGGCCCGGCGTCATCAGCGCGATGCGGGGATCGCGGCGGCCGGTGAGCATGGTGAGGTCGGTCTGCAGCCGCTGGAAGAAGGACGCCAGGCGCACGCCGTTGCATGCCTCGAACAGATCGCCGGCGACGTGCGTGTGCACGACGCGGTTGGCGAGCGCGTAGCCGACGCCGGCGGGTGTCTCGGTGTGGTTGTCGATGACGCGCCAGCTTCCGTCTGCGTCGCGCGCAAGGTCGATGGCGTAGAAGTGCAGGTCCTCCGGCATTGGGGACGATGCCGTGGCAGGGGCTGCAGGAAGGCGCGGGTCGGAGAAGACCAGCTCGGCGGGGATCACGCCGTCGCGCAGCAACTGCTTGTCGCCATAGAGGTCCGAGAGCACGGCATCGAGCAGACGCGCGCGCTGGATGAGCGCAGCCTCGATGGTCGCCACTCGTCGCTGGAGATGATGAGGGGGACAAGGTCGAGCTGCCACCGTTGCGCGTCGTGGTCGGGTCGGCAAAGATGTCGTGCGCGATGCCGGTCTCGCGCACGCGTTGAGCTGGTTGGCGCGTTGCGCCTGCTCGCTGTCGGGCAATTCGCCGAGTGCGGCAAGGAAGCCTTGCCAGTGCGGACGGACCGCCCCGTCGGCATCGATCAATTCGTCATAGCCGCCGCTCTCAGGGCGGGATAATCGTCAAGCAGTCCCTGGTCGAGGCCCCGAGGGGAGCCGCGCCTCCAGGTTCATGACTTGAACGTTCTGCGGCGATGCCCCGATTGCGCCTCTTGCCGGCCGGGCGGCGGTGTCGAACGATGATGTGCTTCGCGCTGCGCCGCACCAGCGGGCAAAGCCCCGGAAGACGCCGGTAATTCGCCTGTGACCGCCGGGCATCAATCCAGGTGCGAGGTCGAGTGTCAGCGGATAGTCGGGGTTGACCTGGGCGGGTCGTCGTCTCGGGCCTGGGGTGTGTCCAAGCTTCTCGAAACGCGCTAGGCGCCGGCCTTCCGCTTCGTACGCGTTGATGGGCACGATATCGAGTTCCGGCCGCCCGGGTGGGCGACGTGATAGCGGCAGCCGCCGATCGAGCGGCCCGTCCACGTGTCGATGATGTCGAACATCAGCGGCACGTGGGTCGGAATGGTCGGGTGCAACGCCGATGCAGGCCCAGGTGCGATAGCGGACGCCGGCGACGGCTTCTCCGAAGGTACCGGTGCTCGTCAGCGGCAGGCCACGGCGGTTGCACGTGACAGCGAAACGGCCGTTGGCGCCGTCGCGCACCATCACCTGCACGCGGTCGAGCGAGTTATCGACATAGCGCGCCGTGCCGCCCGCGGTGCCTTCCTCCCCAAGAACGTGCCAGGGCTCGAGGGCCTGGCGCAGCTCAATCGCGACGCCGGACGTCTCGATCTCGCCGATGAGGGGGAAGCGGAACTCGAAGTGCGGGGCGAACCAGTCGAGCTCGATCGGGAGCCCGGCCGCCTGGAGGTCGCCGATCACCTCGCGTGAAGTCCGTCCACAGGAAATGTGGGAGCATGAAGCGGTCGTGCAGCGCCGTGCCCCAGCGGACGAGCTTGCCGCGGTAGGGGCTGATCCCAGAACATGGCGACAAGCGCGCGCATCAGCAGTTGCTGTACGACGCTCATGCGCGCATGCGGCGGCATCTCGAACGAGCGGAACTCGATGCAGGCCCAGGCGGCCCGGTCGCGCTGTCGGGCGAATAGAGTTTGTCGATGCAGATCTCGGCGCGGTGCGTGTTGCCGGTCACGTCGACCAGCAGGTGGCGGAAGATGCGGTCGACGAGCCACGGCGGGACGCTGCCTTGCGCCGGGTCGGGGATCTGCTTCAGCGCGATTTCCAGCTCGTAACAGCGCTTCGTGGCGCGCTTCGTCGAGGCGCGGCGCCTGGCTCGTCGGGCCGATGAACAGGCCGGAGAACAGATACGAGAGCGACGGATGGTTCTGCCAATAGGCGATGATCGACGCGAGCAAGTCGGGTCGGCGCAGGAACGGGCTGTCGGTCGGCGTGATGCCGCCCATGACGATGTGATTGCCGCCGCCGGTGCCGGTGTGGCGTCCGTCGAGCATGAACTTCTCGGCGCCGAGCCGCGCCTTCTCCGCCTCCTCGTAGAGCGGCGGTGGTGATGGCGACCACTTCCTTCCAGTTCGTCGCTGGATGGATGTTGACCTCGATGACGCCGGGGTCAGGGGTGACTTTGATCACGTTGATGCGCGGATCGCTGGGCGGCGAATAGCCTTCGATGTGCACCGGCAGCTTGGCGGCTGCCGCGGCTTCCTCGATGGCCGCGATGAGCGCGGCAAAATCGAGCGCGTCTTCGACGGGCGGCATGAATACGCACAGGTGTCCGTCGCGCGGCTCGATGGCCAGCGCGGTACGCACCGAGCCGTAGATTCTCGCTTGGGCCGGTCGGCGGCGGGACCGGTGCCGGTCGCAGCGTCACGGCCTTGCGCTGCTGGATGAGCACCGACCTCTCAGGCAGAGGGGGCGCCTCGCCGAGCGGGTCGCGTGGCAGGACGTGCGGATAATCGACGGCGGGAAGCGCGGCGAGCGATCCGATCGGTAGGCGGAAACCCGCGGGCGCATCGCCCGGTATCAGGTAGAGCTTGCCGCGACGTGTGCCCCATCGCTCGGTAACCCAGCGGCGGCCAAGGTCGGGTGATTGCCAGACTTGCACCGGAAGGACGTAGCTC
Organism: uncultured Alphaproteobacteria bacterium; assembly: GCA_963795225.1. Classification (GTDB taxonomy): domain Bacteria; phylum Pseudomonadota; class Alphaproteobacteria; order Rhizobiales; family Hyphomicrobiaceae; genus Hyphomicrobium_A. The sequence continues at coordinate 4,189 of CAWCHB010000002.1, forward strand.
GCCGGCTTGTCGAGGCCATGCTCGAAGACTCGCACGATACGCGCACGCTCGGCCGGATCCTGCAGCTTGTTCTCTTCCGGCGAGACATTGATCGGCAGCTTCTGCTCGACGAGCGCGTAGTAGCCGGGATCCTCGTAGGCGGGAATGCCGCTATTGGGCGGCAGGCCGAGCTGCGTGCACAACGCGCCCATCAGTTTCTCGGCGTCGGCGATGGTGGCTTTCGCAGGCTCGGTCTCGCTGTCGATGAGATGCGGATCGCTCCACAGCGGTTGCTTGTCGCGCCGCCAATAGAGCGCGAACGCCCACCGAGGCAGCTGCTCGCCGGGGTACCACTTGCCCTGGCCGAAGTGGAGCAGGCCGCCGGGTGCGAACCGCTGCTGCAAGCGGCGTACAAGATCTTCGGCATAGGCGCGCTTGGTCGGACCGACGGCGCCGGTCTTCCATTCGTCGCTGTCCATGTCGTCGATGGACACGAACGTCGGCTCGCCGCCCATGCTGAGGCGCACGTCGGCGCTTTCAAGCCGTGTGTCGACCGCATCGCCGGCAGCGAGATCTTTTTCCAGGTGGTCTCGGTGTAGGGCAGCGTGACGCGCGGGCTTTCCAGCACGCGCTCGACCTTCATGTCGAACGAGAACGTTACCTCCGCCGGCTCATGCGCGCCGCTGATCGGCGCGGCGCTCGAAGGCTGCGGCGTCGCGGCCAGCGGGATGTGACCCTCGCCGGCCAGGAGCCCGGAGGTCGGATCGAGACCGATCCAGCCGGCGCCAGGCAGATAGACCTCGGCCCAGGCGTGCAGGTCCGTAAAGTCGGCTTCGGCACCAGCAGCGCCGCCGTCGAGCGGCTTCACGTCGGGGCGCAGCTGGATGAGGTAACCGGAGACGAAGCGCGCGGCAAAACCGATGTGGCGCAGCACCTGAACCAGCAGCCAACCGGAATCGCGGCACGAGCCCGATGCCTTGGTCAGCGTCTCCTCGGGCGTCTGGATGCCCGGCTCGAGGCGCACGCAATAGTTCACCTCGTTGCGCACCCGGCGGTTGAGCTCGGTGAGGAAGTCGATCGTGCCTTCCTTCTTGCTCGGGATCGAGGCGAGAAATTTCTTGACCAGCGGCGTGGCGGGCATCGGCTCGAGGTAGGGACCCAGCTCTGCCTTGAGTTCTGGGGTCATAGAGGAACGGCCAGTCCTTGGCGCTGTCCTCGACGTAGAAGTCGAACGGATTGATGACCGCCATGTCGGCAACGAGGTCGACCGTGACGACGAAGCGGTCGGTCTTCTCGGGCAGCACCACGCGGGCACAGTAATTGGCGAAGGGGTCCTGCTGCCAATTGATGAAATGCTGCTTCGGCTCGAGGTTGAGCGAATAGCTGAGGATCGGGGTGCGGCAGTGCGGCGCCGGGCGCAACCGGATCACCTGCGGCGCCATTCCGATCACGCGGTCATAGTGGTAGGCCGTCCGGTGGGTGAGAGCGACGTGAAGGGTCATCAGAACCTATGCTGAAAAGCGTGCCCTTGTGCAGCGCAGCGTGACCATAGAACATCTTTCGCCGCGCACGAAGTTCAGGCATTGCCTCGCAAGTGGGCGTGCTGCAACAAGTTTGGGCATTAAACGTAAGCGGGACGTGGCAGATTGCGCGGCGTTCCGGTGGGGGACTGGGCAGGGATCGAGGGCTCGTGAAGACGTTCAGATGCGGGGCGTGCGGCAATACCGTCTACTTCGAGAACATGCAGTGCCTGCGCTGCGGGCACGCTCTCGGTTTTCGCTCCGATAAGCTCGAAATACGTGCGCTCGTCGCGGGCGGGAACGGGCTCTATCGCGAATACAAGAAGGGCCCGGGCGCGCGGCTTCACTATTGCGCCAATGAGGCCCATGGCGTCTGCAACTGGCTGGTGCGCGCCGACACGGGCTCCCAGTACTGCGTCGCTTGCGAGCTCAACCGAACCATTCCCAATTTGGCCGACCCCGCCAATGTTCTGGCTTGGGGTGAATTCGAGCGCGCCAAGAAGCGCCTCGTCTATTCGCTGTTGCGGCTCGGACTGCCCCTCGACGGCGCCGCGGTGGGTAAAGCGCCGCTCAACTTCGACTTCCTGAACGACGCGCTCACCGGGCACCTCGACGGCGTCATCACCATTGCGGTCGGTGAAGCGAATTCCGTCGAGCGCGAGCGTCAGCGCAAGGCGATGGCGGAAACCTATCGTTCGATGCTCGGGCATTTGCGGCACGAGAGCGGCCACTACTACTGGCTGCTGCTGATCGAGGGCACCGGCTACATCGATCGCTTCCGTCAGCTCTTTGGCGATGAGCGCGAGAACTACAGCGCGGCCTTGGATCGCCACCACTCGCAAGGCCCGCCGGCCGACTGGCCCCTGCGCCATGTGTCCGCGTACGCCAGCTCGCACGCCTGGGAGGATTGGGCGGAGACCTGGGCGCACTATCTACACATGGTCGACGCGCTCGACACAGCTGCGGTGCATCGGCTGGAGCCGCGCGCCGGCCGTTTCGGTGGATCGGGAACGTGGCCGATGCGGGCGTTCGACGTCTACCGGACCGAAAGCTTCGATGCCCTCATCAAGCGCTGGGTGCCGCTGACGTTGGCGCTCAATGACATCAATCGCAGCATGGGCCACGAAGACTTCTATCCGTTTGTGATACCGGAAGTGGCGGCGACCAAGCTTGCGTTCGTGCATCGCGTGATCCGTTTCGCGACGCGCTGCGTCAGGATGCGTGGCCAGCCGACCGCGGGGGAGGGGAGGGAAGGGGAGGGGAGGGGAGGGCAGAGGGGGGGGGGGAGCGGGGGAAGGAGGGAGGAGCGGGGAGGCGAGGAGGCAGGAGGAGAGCCCGGGGGGAGAGAGGAGAAGAGGGGAAAGGAAGAGGGCGGGAGGAGGGGCGAGAGAGGCAGGCGGGAGAAGGAGGGAAGACGAGGCGGCGGGGGGAGAGAAGGAGGGCGCGGGAGGAGGGAGGCAGAAGGAGACGCGGGAACGGAGCGGGGAGGGCGGGGGACGGGAGACAGCGGGAGGAGGCGCGGAGGAGAGCGCGGAGAGAGAAAGGCGGGCGCGAAGGAGAAAGAAGAAGAACGGAAGCGGCGCAGGAAACGAAGAGGGACGCGGAACGCGCCGCGACGAAGCCAGACGAAAGAGAGAAAAGACGGCGGGCGAGCGGCGGAGGGAGAGCGGAGGGCGGAGAGGCGGACGACGCAGAGGCACGCGGGCCGCGGAAAAGCGCCGGGACAAGCGACGCGCCGCAAGCGGCGGGCAGGCGGCCGGAGACGGACCCCCGAGACGAGACAAGAAAAGCAGCGCGAGCGCGCGCGCCAAGAAAAGGAGCGGCGACACCGGGGACGCAGCGGCGCGCGGGAAGCGCGGCAGGAGGAGGCACGGAAGCGCCGGAAAGCGGCGAAGGAGGCAGGCGGCGCGCGACGCGACAGAGAATAGAGGCGGAGGACGACGACGCACGACAATAAGGAGCACCGCGGAAGAGAGGCGGCGACGCAGGCGACGGGCGAAGCTCGACCGCGGGAGGAGGCGCAAGGACATCGACGAGGGCGGCGGAACATCAATGCTGACCAGCCGACCGCGCTAGAAGCGAATGACGGCGCCGGTGAGCAGCAGATCGAGATCGTCGATCGGCGCGCCTGCAATCGCGCCCGTTGCGGCACCCCCTTCCAATTGCCGCAACGCGAGATCGCCGCTCACGTGCTTGTACGTGAGATAGAGGATCATGGCGGCGCTATCGATGCCCTGCCCAATGCCGCCGCCGAGAATCTTCGACGTTGGAATTCCACACCGTCCAAGAACCGGCACTGGTCGGATTGAGCGCATCATTGGGACCGACGAGCAGCGGCGTCGAGACCCCGCCGCTGTAGGTATAGTAGTCGGCATAGAGCGTCGTTTTTCCAAGCGCCAGGAAGGGGCGCTCGATTCCGATCTGGCCGGAGTAGAAGACCTGTTGGTCGTTTGCGCCGGTTTCACGGTAGCGCAGCGTCTCGTCGATGATGCCGTCGCCCGTAATGCTGGCGCCGAAGTTCACGAACAGTCCGGTGCCGAGATGCTTCGCGCTCACCGAGCCGCGCAGCTGAGAGCATGCGGTCTCCTCGCCGGTGAACGCGAGGGACGCGACGGGACAGACACTGCGCGTGCGCGAACCGGGGATGAGCTGCAGATAGCCGAGGCCGGCACCGACGTCGAAGCCGGCGATCTCCTTACGGTACCGCAGTGCCACGTCCCAGAAATCCGTCGTCACCCAGTCGGCGGCGGCGGTGAACCCGTTCCACGTAGGCGACACATACTTTATGAGCGAGAAGCCGCGTTGGCTCTCGCCCGGCTGGTCGCCGCCGGCACCGATAATGCGCCGCCAGTTGAGCAAGCTGTTCGTCAGCCGGCCGTCGGTCGCGGAGCGCAGAAACATGCCGAGGCCGGCGTTCTCGGGAGCCGCGTATTGGTCGAACATGCCCGTCTGCGTGACGTTCGAGTTCGCGATCCTGTCAGTCGCTGCGAAGGTCGTGCCGACGAAGACCGTTCCATACTGCTTGTTGCGCAGGAACCAGACGGAGCTGCGCACGTCAAAGTCGCGCGAGCGGGGCAGAAGTGGGGTATCGGATAGCTGATTTACGAGCTTGGAGTTGGCAGTCCTGAGGCCGACGTCGATGGCGTACCCTGCCTCCCACATCGCATCGATAGCCGCCTTGCCGACGAAGCTGAAGCGTGAGCGCTGGTTGTCGTTGGTGACGACGTAGGCGTTGCGCTCGGCGCCGTCGTCCCAAGCGAGAATGCCGTTGTTGACGAGGCCGGAGATTTCCACCGAGACCGTGCGGTTTCCCTTGCGGGCGAGTGTCGCTTCGAGTTCGGCGACGCGCCGATCGAGCTCGGCGCAACAGGGCGCGCCGAAATCGTCGGCACCTATATCGGCTGCGCCAACGGGGATCGTCCCGGCGAAAACGAGGATCGCCAGGGCCTGCAGCGCGACCGGCCTCCTTCGCCGCCCGTTGGGCACGCCCGTACGCCTTTCATGTCGCGCAGTCCGAAACGTGAGTAGTTCAGGCCATACCTGATTCGACGGCACGGTCGGGCTTCGGTGCAGCCATGTCAGTGCATGCACCGGGCATAGAGGCGGCGGCATCTGCAACCCCAATCAAGCCGGGCTAAAACAGCTCCTCTGCAGGACGACAGACTTTACATTTCTTTGAGCGGCGCCGCGTACAATGACCCAAGCCATTATCTGTATCGTGAGCACCTACGTGGCGATCAGGAACTCAGTGCTCCGGACTATTGCCGGACATCCTTGGACGAGCCTGCAGGACGGTTTCCTGGCGCTCAGCGCCTTGGCTGTCGCGGGGTTGCTGTCCATTGAGTACGATCTGTTTCGTTTCGCTGGCGATATGTCCGTCGGCGAGCAACGGATCACGGTTGCCGAGGCGATTTTTCTGACCGTTTTGATCGGCTGCTGTATTGCAGCCTTCGTGCATCGGCGCATGCAGGAGCAGCGCCTGAGATCTCGCCAAGCGCTCGCAGATCGACGGCGAGATGCGCGAGCTGCGCGAACTGGCTATGCGTGATCCGCTGACCAATTTGCCGAACCGGCGCGCGATGCTGTCTAGGCTTGCCGACCTGCATCCGCGGGAGGATGGACGCCAGCACGCCTTCTTCATGCTCGACCTCAACGAGTTCAAACGCGTCAATGATGGGCACGGGCACGCGGCGGGCGATAACGTGCTGCAGGTCATCGCCGAGCGCTTCAAGCGTGTGGCGCGGCCGTCGGATCTCTTGGCCCGCCTCGGCGGCGATGAGTTTGCCGTGCTGTCCTATGATGTCGACAAAGAGGGCGCGACGGCCGTGGGCGCCCGCTTTCTCGCCGCGCTGGAGAACCAAGTTTGGGTAGAGGGCGTCGGCCACGACGTCGGCGTTTCGATCGGTGCGGTACTGGTTCCGCAAGACGGCGTCGCTGCACCGGAAATACTCGCGAAGGCCGACATCGCCATGTACAGCGCGAAGGCCACCGATCGCTCGGCGCTCATCTTCTTCGACAGCGTAAACGAGGTCCCACGCCAGTATCCGCGCTTCGCCGGCTAGTGTGATGATCGAGAAAGTTGCCACCTCAGCTGGTACGTATCGAGCGAATTTCTCGATCTGAATCACACTGGCAAGTCGATGTTTCTAGTGTCCCTTATGATTCCGAAGTTCGCTCCCGACACCAGCCGCGAGCTCCGGCGAACTTCGGAATCGGGACACTAGGCGGCGAACGCGCCACACCCTCATCGCCGTACCTCGCCCGTTTCCGGCGCGCCCATTGACTTAGACCGTAGCGGTCTCTATTTTTGCAGTTGCAAATCATTCGCAACAAGAGCGAGACGTTTGCCGGCAGACGCCGGCTAGAAAGCGGCGATGCAGGACACGGTGAGGGCTCCGGGTGTAGCCACGGACACATCCGGTGGGGACGGCTGGCGGCGTACGCGGGGCGAGCCGTCGTTGCGGGAGGTGTGGGGCTCCATACCGGTACACGGCGTAGGGTGGCGCCGTATGCTCGCGTTCTTGGGACCTGGGTACCTCGTCTCCGTCGGCTACATGGACCCCGGCAACTGGGCCACGTCGCTCGCCGGTGGCTCCAAGTTCGGCTACACGCTGCTGTGCATCGCGTTGATGTCGAACCTCATGGCGATCCTGCTGCAGGCGCTGTGCGCGCGCCTCGGCTTCGCCACGGGCCGCGATCTTGCCCAGGCATGTCGAGACAGCTTTTCTAGACCCGTCAGCTACGTACTGTGGGTGATGGCGGAGATAGCCATCTGCGCCACCGATCTCGCCGAGGTGATCGGCACGGCCATCGGCCTCAATCTGCTGTTCGGCATTCCACTCGAGATCGGCGTGTTCATCACGGCGCTCGACGTTTTTCTCATTCTCTATTTGCAGAACCTGGGCTTCCGCTGGATCGAGGCGTTCGTCGTCGGCACGCTCTTGGTAATCGCCGTATGCTTTGGCGTGCAGGTGGCGATGGCCGATCCCGACTGGCGTCAGGTCATCCTCGGCTTTGCGCCGACGGTGGAGATCGTGCGTAATCCGGAGATGCTCTACCTTGCGATGGGCATCCTCGGCGCCACGGTCATGCCGCACAATCTATACCTGCACTCGTCGATCGTGCAGACGCGCGCTGTCGCGGACACGCTCCCTGCTAAGCGGGAGGCGATCAAGTTCGCCACCATCGACTCAACTATCGCGTTGATGCTGGCGCTGCTCGTCAACGCCTCGATTTTGATTCTCGCTGCCGCTACTTTTCACAAAGCGGGACACACAGGTGTCGCCGATTTGGAAGAAGCGCAGCACCTGCTGGCGCCGCTGCTCGGCTCCGCAGGCGCCGCGACGCTCTTCGGTGTCGCGCTGCTCTGCTGCGGCCTGAACTCTACCGTGACGGCGACGCTTTCCGGCCAGATCGTCATGGAGGGCTTCATCAACGTGCGGCTGCCGGCGTGGATCCGGCGCCTGGCGACGCGCGGCCTCGCGATCATTCCGGCTAGCATCGGCATCGTGCTCTACGGCGAGAGCGGCACCGGCGCCCTGCTCATCATGAGCCAGGTGGTCCTGAGCATGCAGTTGCCGTTCGCCATCGTGCCGCTCGTCATGTTTACCGCCGACAAGCGCAAGATGGGCGAGTTGGTGGCGCCGCGCTGGGTGTCGGCGCTGGCGGTGATCGTCGCCGTCGTCGTCATCGCGCTCAACATCAAGGTGATCTTCGATCTGCTCGTCGGCTAACTGTCGTTGATCACTCCGCCGGCCCGGGTGGCGCCAGATGCGGTGGCGTCGTGCGCTTGGCCGCCGGCGCGTCGCGCTGGTGCTCGCGCGCGATGTAGGTGTAGACCGCCGGCGTCACGAACAGCGTGAACAGCGTGCCGATCGTCATGCCGAAGGCGATGACGATGCCGATGGCGAAGCGCGAGGCGGCGCCGGCGCCCGACGCGATGATCAGCGGCACCATGGCGATGACCATGGCTGCCGTGGTCATCAGGATCGGCCGCAGACGGATGGCGGCAGCTTCCTCGATCGCCTCGCGGCGGCCCAAGCCCTTCGTCTCCTGCAGGTGGTTGGCGTAGTCCACCATCAGGATGCCGTGCTTGGAGATGAGGCCGATCAGCGTCACCAAGCCGATCTGCGTGTAGATGTTCATGGTGGCGAGGCCGAACGTGAGCGGCAGCAGCGCGCCGAACATCGACGTCGGCAGCGCGATGAGGATGATCAGCGGATCGCGGAAGCTCTCGTACTGCGCGGCCAGCACCAGATAGATGATGATCAGCGCGAAAATGAAGGTGACGACGAGCCGGTTGCCCTCCTGCACGTACTGGCGGCTCTCGCCCTGGAAGTCGTAGGAGAAGGTCTCCGGGAAGACCTCCTTCGACTTCGCTTTCAGGAAGTCGATGACCTCGCCCACCGTGCGGCCGGGAAACGGCACGCCCTGCAGCGTCGCCGAGTTGAGCTGCTGGAAGCTCGTCAGCGCGTTCGGCTGCACGCTCTCGCGGACGTCGACGACGGTCGACAGCGGCACCATGCGGCCCGAGGTTGTCTTGATCTCGTAGCGCTTGATCCAGTCGGGCGCGAGGCGGAAGTCGCGCGGCACCTGCGGGATCACCTGATAGCTGCGGCCGTAGAGGTTGAAGCGGTTGACATAGTTGCCGCCGAGCAGCGTCGCCAGCGAGGCGCCGATGTCCTGCATGGTGATGCCGAGGCTGTTGGCCTTGTCGTGGTCGATCTTCACCTCGATCTGCGGCGTGTCGAACTTGAGGTCGCCGTCGCTGAAGATGAACAGGCCGCTCTCCTGCGCCTCCCGCTGCATCTTCTCCAGCACCTGCGCGAGCTGCTCGTAGTCGGCCGTCGTGGTGATGACGAACTGCACCGGCGGACCGCCGGTCGATCCCGGCAGCGACGGGTTGCCGAACGTGATGATCTGCGCGCCGGCGATGCCGTTCACCTTGGGCTGCAGATCCTGCAGGATTTGCGCCTGCGTGCGGTTGCGCTCCTCCCACGGCTTGAACAGGATGCCGGAGAACGCCTGGTGCACGTTGCCGCCCATGCCGTTGATGGCGAAGACGTGCTCCTTCTCCGGCACGGTCTTGAACACCTTGTAGAGTTGGTCGGTGACCTGCTCGAGATAGTCGATGTTGGTCGCCGGCGGCGTCTTGACGAGGTTGAAGAGGATGCCCTGGTCCTCCTCGGGCGCCAGCTCCTTCTGCGCCGTGACGTACATGATGCCGGTCGCGGCGATGACGCCGACGAGGACCAGCAGCGTGACCGGGCGGTAGTTCGAGCGTGCGGGCGAGCCGGCGCTGGTAGCGATGCTGCAGGCGCTCGAAGGTGCGGTCGAGAAACTTCACGAAGCCGCCCGACGACAGATCGGCGCTCAGGAGCTTCGAGCACATCATCGGCGACAGCGTGAGCGCGATGATGCCGGAGACGATCACGGCGCCGGCCAGCGTGAAGGCGAACTCGCGGAACAGCGAGCCGGTGAGGCCGGAGACGAAGCCGATCGGCGCATAGACCGCGGCCAGCGTGATGGTCATCGAGATGACGGGAACGGCGATCTCGCGCGCGCCGACAAGGGCCGCGTCGTACGGGCTGAGCCCTCCTCGATGTGGCGGTGGATGTTCTCGACGACGACGATGGCGTCGTCGACGACGAGGCCGATGGCCAGCACCAGCGCCAGCAGCGTCAGCAGGTTGATCGAGTAGCCGAGCGCCAGCAGCGCGAACATCACGCCGATCAGCGACAGCGGGATGGTGACGATCGGAATCAGGGTCGAGCGCAGGCTGCCGAGGAACAGGAAGATGACGACGATGACGATCACCGCGGCCTCGAGCAGCGTCTTCTGCACCTCGTTGATCGAGGCGTCGATGAACTTGGTGGAATCGTAGGCGATGGCGGCGGTCATGCCCGGCGGCAGCTCGGCTTGATGGCCGGAAACGTCTTGCGCACGTCGGCGATGACGGTCAGCGGGTTGGCGGTCGGCGTCGAGTAGATGCCGATGAACACGGCCTTCAGGCCGTCGAAGGCCGAGGTGGAATCGACGCTCTCGGCACCGAGCTGCGATGTCGGCGATGTCTCGAGCCGCACCAGCGCGTCGCCGCGCGCCGCGACGACGAGCTGGCCGAAGGCCTCGGCGTTGTCGAGCGAGGTCTGCGCGTTGATCGTCGTCTGGACGAAGTCGCCCTTGATCTGGCCGGCGGCGGTGGTGAAGTTGTTGGCGGCGAGCGCGGTGCGCACCTGCAGCGGCGTGACGCCGAGCGCCGCCATTCTCTTCGGGTCGAGCCAGATGCGCATGGCGAACGTCTGGCCGCCGAGGATCTGCGCGTTGGCGACGCCGTCGACGGTCTGCAGCTTCGGCTGCACCACGCGCGTCAGGTAGTCGGTGATCTGCGAGGAGGTCAGCACGTCGCTGTTGAACGACAGGTACATCAGCGCCGTCGACTCGCCCGTCTGCTTGACGACGACGGGGTCCATGGCTTCCGGCGGCAGCACGCTGCGCACCTGGTTGACCTTCGACAGCACGTCGGCGACGGCCCGGTCCGGGTCGGCGTTGAGGCGCAGGTTCAGCGTCACCGTGCTGACGTTCTGCAGCGAGGACGAGCTCAGCGTATCGATGCCCTCGGCGCTGGCCACCGCCTGCTGGATGGGGACGGTGATGAAGCCCTTGATCACGTCGGCGTTGGCGCCGGGATAGCTCGTCGTGATCGTGATCGTCGTGTTCGACAGCTCCGGATACTGCCGCACCTGCAGGTTGAACGCGGCGCTCAGGCCGATGAGCAGGATGAGCAGGCTGACGACGGAGCTCAGCACCGGCCGGCGGATGAAGATGTCGGTGAACGACATGGGCTAGTGTCCCGATTCCGAAGTTCGCCGGAGTTCGCGGCTGGGGCCGGGAGCGAACTTCGGAATTATAAGGGACACTAGAAGCATAGACTTGCTAGTGTGATTCAGATCGAGAAATTCGCTCGATCCCTCGGCCGCTAGTGATAGCGAATTTCTCGATCATCACACTAGCCCTTACTGATACGGCCGCACGGCCGGTGGCACCAATGCTTGCGAGTTGTCGACCTTGACCTGGCCGCCGTTGAACAGCTTCACCTGCCCCGTGGTGACGACTTGCTCGCCTTCCTTGAGGCCGGTGGTGATGGCCACGCGGTCTTCTCGCACCTGGCCGCTTCTCACGAAGCGGCGCTCGACGACGTACACCGTGTCCTCGGGCTTGGCGGGCGCGGGCTGGCCTTCGAGTTTCTTCAGGACGTAGACGCTGTCGCCGTAGAGGCTGTAGGTGACGGCCGTGCGCGGCACGGCGACGACCTTCGCCGGCGCGCCGGCGAGCACCGCGACGTTGGCGAACATGCCCGGCAGCAGCGTTCTATCGGGATTGGGGAGCGTGCCGCGCGTCAGCAGCGTGCGCGTCTCCTGCGAAACGCGCGCGTCGAGCGAGGCGACCGTGCCGGTGAACACCTTGCCGGGGAAGGTGTCGACGGTCAGCTCGATCGTCTGGCCGACACGCAGCTTGCCGACGTTCTGCTCGGGCATCGGGAAGTCGACCCAGATGGGGTCGAGCGCCTGCAGCGACACCATGGCGAGCCCCGGGGATATGTACTGGCCGAGCTCGACGTGGCGAATGCCGAGGCGCCCGGCGAACGGCGCAAGAATCGACTTTTGCGCGATTAAGGCCTTGATCCGGTTGAGAGCTGCTTCCGCCGTGTCGCGCTTCGCCCGCGCCGTATCGACGTTGGCCTCGGAGGCGACGGCCTTGGTCAGCAGATCGGTCTGCCGCTTGAAGGCGACGTCGGCTTCGAGCAGCGTCGCCTGGGCGCTGGCAAGGTCGGCCTGCTCCACGGAAATGTCGAGCTGCACGAGCTTGGAGCCGGCCGGCACATCTTGCCCGCTTTCGAACCCCAGTCCGGTGACGATGCCGGCGACCTGCGAGGCCACCTCGACGCCCTGCGAGGCGATGAGCGTGCCAATGGCCGGCAGCCGCTCGACCCATTCCTCGGTCTTCGCAGCCTCGGCCGTGATCGTCGCCACCGGCGCGCCCTGCGAGCTGAGGAACTCCTTGATCATCTTCGGCTTGAAGACGAGCTGGAAGTACGCAAGGCCGCCGAAGAGGACGCCAATGATGATGAGAGCGATGAGGAAGCGCTTGATCATGACCCGTCCCTGGAAGCAGGCGCAGGGTAACGTGACGCTCACTTTGCGCCGCTACCGAGACGGGCTTTCTAGTGGATGGAAGGTGCCCCGTCAGCCGACACCGCGACGACCGCGGTGATTTGCCCGGGGCGCAATCTGTGCGCGGGGTGCGGCGACGTCAATGGCAAAGGAACGCATGGCAGCTCAGTCGCTCGTTTTTGCGCCGATTGGTGTAGCGGGCGTTGCCGAGTCCGGTGCCGATCGTCAGCACGCCCCATCTGTCATAGTCCTGCATCGAGGCAGCTCGCTGAGGCCCTGCACGACCGCGTCGTTGTGGATGACGACCGCGGTTTCGTGGTCGTCGATGAGCGGAATTCCCTCGCGGATGCAGTTGGAGAGATTGAAGCGGCTGCTTTCCCAGTTGCCCGGCAGGTTCTGGGCGCCGCGTCTCGATCGAGCCATCCTCGCGGATGATGCCGGGGCAGCCGATGCCGACGACGGGCGCCAGCTTCAGACCCTCCTTCTCGGCCAGGGCGATGTGCTCCTTCAGCATGTCGATGAGCCGTTCGACGGCTTCGTCGCGCTTGGTCTTCTCGTCGCCATGGCGCCAGAGGTCGGAGGCGAACACGGCGGCCTTCGACAGGTCCTTGGCCTTCTTCAGCTTCGTCTCGACGATCCCGGCCCGGATGTTCGTGCCGCCGATGTCGACGGCGAGGATCGCGTCGTGGCCCTGCAGCATCCACGACGGCATCAGAGTGCGCGGCGCCGATCAGGCCGGCCTCGTCCGGATGGTTCTGGATGAGCTCCAGCTCGATCTTGTAGTCGTCGGATTTGAGCAGCACCTCGGTGCGCCCGACCGCCAGCTCGCCGATGCGGCTCGAGCGAAAGCCGCCGCCGACGACGATGGCCTCGGTGTCCTTCCAGCTCGAAACCTTGAGGAAGCGCTTGATCACCGACGTGAGAGCCTGGGCAAACTCCTCGATGGCGCTGTGAATGATGCCGCCGGCTTCCGCATCGCCTTCGGCCAGCAGCTTGTCGAGCTGCTTCTTCGACATCTGGTCGGACGACTTCTCGCCGAGCGGGTCGGCGCCGAGCTTGCGCAGCGGCTCGCGCCATTTCTCCAGCATCTCGTGGAAGGCGCCGCGGCTCGCCTTGTCGCCGACGAAGCCGTCCTCGTCCTTGATTTCCAGGTTGTAGCTGTCGACCTCGACACTCGGCAGCCGTTTGGCACCGTGCGCATTGAGAACCTGACGCTCGTCTGCGGCCATAACGCCCATGCTCTCCGCTGCGTTTGGAAGCAGCGCCCTCTGGTTGCCGGACGGTGCGGTGAGACCCCCGCACGCCGGCGGTAAAACTCGCCGTCAGACCAAAGCGTTCCGGGATATGCAAAAACCCGGAACTTCGCGGTGTCCGCCTAGTTAATGCGTGGCGTAGGCAGTGCGGGCAATTTGCGATGGCGATCAACGACACGCAGCTGAGCGGCAAGAACGCATCGTTTTTCACGCGCTTCGCCCGCTGGACGTCGCGCGCGACGGGCACGCCGGCGGCGTTCGTGACGGCCTGCTCGGTGGTCATCGTGTGGGCGGTCACCGGGCCGCTGTTCGGGTTCTCCGATACCTGGCAGCTCGTCATCAATACCGGCACGACGATCGTCACGTTCCTGATGGTGTTCGCCATCCAGGCTTCGCAGAACCGCGACTCCGAGGCCATCCAGGTCAAGCTCGACGAGCTTATCCGCTCGATCGACGGCGCGCAGAACAGTCTGCTCGACCTCGAGGAGCTCGAAGAGAGCGAAATCGAGCGGCTGCGCAAGAAGTACCGCGACCTCGCCTCAGACGCGCGCGAGGGCGAAGGGGCCGGCACGGACTGTCCGCCGCCGCCGACCTAGTCGTCAGCTGCATCGAGCCGCGTCGGCCAGACGCGACAGCCAGGCGATGACCCGCTTGGGATTCTGCAGCTCGATATCGTCGTGCCCAAAGTGTTCGCCGGCGACCCGCAGGCCCGCTCCGCCCAATCGGCGCGCCGCCGCAAAGGCGGGAATGTCGCCCATATCGTCGCCGATCATGATCGGTCGCCGGCCGGCGAATTCGGGAAGCGCGCAAAAGGTCTCGAGGGCCGTCCCCTTGGAGTGACCGGCCGGGATGATCTCGAACAGCTTGCGGCCGGGGCACAGCACCAAACCGTCGGAATACTGCGTCAGCAGCCCGCGCAGCTCCGCCTCCAGCGCATCCTTCAGGTGCGGAGCGAGCCGGTAGTGGACGGCGAGGCCCGGACCCTTGGGTTCGGCGATGATACCCGGCAACGCCTGACAGCGACGGACCACCTGCTCGACAAGCGTTTCGGGCAACGCCGTGGCCACGCGCGCAATGGCGCTGCCGGCCGCGGTGCGGATCTCGGCGCCATGCACGCCGGCGCCGATCAGCCGGGCGGGCGTGAGCAGCACGTCGATTTCCGCCAGCCGCCGGCCGGTGAGCACGGCCAAAGCGCCTCCCAGGCCTTTGGATATGCGCACCAGCAGCTCGACGAGTCCGTCGGGCACCCGCACCTCGTTGGGCGTCGGCGCGATGTCGAGCAGCGTACCGTCGCAGTCGAGGAACAGCGCGTAGTTGCGCACGTCGCCGTCCAGCAGAGCGTCGGGCGATGGCTGCGCCGCAGCCATCCACTCGGCGTCCTTCAGGCTTGCACCGGCCTCGATCTTCACGTTGGTCGCTTCCAGGCTGCTCATCGCGATTGGGCTTTCACAGCTTCCACTTGCGCAATTGAAGATCGGAGCGGGCGGCTAGCCGCCCTTCCAGAGCATCGCGCCGCAGCAGGCCCGACTGGGTGTCGACGTAGCCGACGACGCTCGCGGCATTGAGCGTCGCGGCCTTGAGGGCGACCTCGATGGGACGTCCTAGCGCGAC
Organism: uncultured Alphaproteobacteria bacterium; assembly: GCA_963795225.1. Taxonomy (GTDB): domain Bacteria; phylum Pseudomonadota; class Alphaproteobacteria; order Rhizobiales; family Hyphomicrobiaceae; genus Hyphomicrobium_A. The sequence goes on from CAWCHB010000002.1 coordinate 19,222, forward strand.
GAAGGCAGCGAACGTCGCCGCCATCGCGTCGCCGGCGCCGGCGGTGCCGGCCACCGTGGCTTCGACGGCCGGACAGTAGACCACCTTGCCGTCGGCGCAAACGAAGGCTCCGCCGCGCCCGTCGGTGAGCATGACGTAGCGCGTCCCCAGGCGACGCAGCGCGCAGAGAAACGCCGGCAGGCTCATTTCGTAGCCGCCGCCGACAAGCCCCCGCGCCAACAGCGGCGGAGGCTGCTCGCCCGGATCAAGTGTGAGCGCCGAACCGCCCTCGCCGAACTTGGCGACGAGACCAGGAACGAGTGCGTCGGCTTCCGGCCGGTTGATGGCGAGGATGTCGATCCTGCCGAGGCTGTCGAGGAAGGCGCCGCCGCGTGCCGATAGCTGGCGCACCCCGGCGTTGACGGCGACCAGTGCGCCGGCGGCCTTCGCCTTGTCGATGATGACCGGAAAGCAATCGGCGGAGCGGTTCGACAGGCCCGAGACGTAGACGAGGTCGGCAGCGAAGGCGTCGTCGGGAAGGTCGCCTGGCTCGAGCAGCGTATTGGCGCCGCGAAACGTGAACACCGCCGCGTTGCGATCATGCGAGGAAATGAGCACCGATGCGCCGGTCGGGGCGCCGGGGTCGCGGATCACCCAGCGGCCCGATACGCCTTCCGCCTTCAAGCGTTCCAGGATCACGTCGGCGCGCGCGTCGCGGCCGAGCTTGACCAGCGTCGAGACATCGAGGCCTAGCCGCGACATGGCGACGGCTGTGTTGACGGCGCCGCCGCCGCAATGGGTGGAAACTTCGATCGCCTCGGTCTTGCGCCCTTCCTCGATCAGCAGAAACGAGGCCTCGGCGTTGAGCATGGACATGCGCTCGATGCGCTCGCTTTCGATGATGGCGATCGTGTCGATCATGGCACCGCCTACGGAAAGAGCTTTCATCGTGTCCTCTAACGCGGTGCCTCGAAATAGTTGTTCAATACGCCGTTGCGATGCGTGCGGCGCAGGTCTCCTCAATTGGGTCGCAGGCGTGGGGAGACGCGTGCGAGCTCGATCTCCTGCAACGCTTTGCGCGCGGCTTCGGACGGTGACGTCGGAATTGCGAGCGCGCTGCGCCGTCCGACGCTCTCAAGGGCATTTAGGAAGGACCGGCACCATCCAAATGTGTCGTGGCGGCGCACCCCGGCGAGCAATGCCTCGAACCGCTCTTGCCGTTCGAAAAGGCCCATCTCCAGCGCGGCTTTGATACTGTCGGCCATCTCTTCGACGTCGTATGGGTTCACGATCAGCGCTTCCTTCATCTGCTCTGCGGCGCCGGCAAAGCGCGACAAAATGAGCACGCCGGGATCCTCCGGGTTCTGTGCTGCAACGTATTCCTTGGCGACGAGGTTCATTCCGTCGCGCAGCGGTGTGACAATTCCGATGCGCGAGTTGCGGTAGACATCGAACAGCATTTTGCGCGGCGTCGACCTGTGAATGTATTGAATCGGCACCCAGTCGAGTTCGCCGTACCGGCCGTTGATGCTGCCGGACAGCATCTCCAGCTCGTGGCGGATGTCGGCGTAGGCGACCATCGTCTCGCGCGTCGGCGGCGCGATCTGCGATAGTGTCACCCGGCGGCGATAGTCGGGGTACTTTTCAAGGAAGCGGCCGAAGGCGCGGAACTTCTGCGGCAGGCCTTTCGTGTAGTCGAGCCGGTCGACGCCGAGCAGGCGGATGGTCGGCGCGGTTCTCTGGTTAGAACGCTTCGGCCGCGAGCCGATGAAGTAGTCGACGTCGATGCCCACGGGAAAGCTGGCGATCGACAGCTCGCGATCGAAGGCGCGAATGCGGCCGTCCTGCAGGATGCGCCCGAACACGCCGTCCTGCAGGTAGTCGATGAGGTTGCCGACGTCGACCTTGGTCTGCAGACCGATGAGATCGTAGGACGCCAAGCCGCGCGCCAGCTCGCGGTGCTCCGGGATGGCGAGGAATGTCTGTGCCGGTGGCACCGGGATGTGCAGGAAGAAACCGATCGGGTTCGTCACGCCGAGCGCGCGCAGCTCCATGCCGAGCGGGATCATGTGATAGTCGTGCACCCAGATGGTGTCGTCCGGCTTCAGCAGCGGCCGCAGCGCCTGCGCGAAGCGTTTGTTCACGTCGAGGTATCGCTGATAGTAGCCGGCCTCGAACTGAGCGACGTCGAGCCGGGAATGGAACACCGGCCACAGGACATTGTTGGAGTAGCCCGTGTAGTACTCGTCGTGCTCGCGCGCGCTGAGCGGAAGCGTCGCGATGGTCGTGCCGCCGAGCTCGGTGAAGTCGGGCGTCGTGCGCAGCTCGTCGGCACGGTCGCCGATCTTGCCGCTCCAGCCGAGCCAAAGCCCTTTGCGCGCGCGCAAAGTGTCGGCGATGGCGACGGCAACCCCGCCGGCCTGGCTAGCCTTGCTGAGATCGGCGACGCGGTTGGAGACCAGAACGATGCGGCTCATGCTTCTCCCGTCGGTGGAATAGGCGCCGAGAGTGACTTCCCTTACCGGTCAAACCTTTAGGGGCGGTTTTCGTTCCAATTGAGCACTTCTTGCACGGCTAACCCGCCGCCCAGGCGTCCTCCCAGCTGCGCGACAGTTTCATGCCGGTGTTAATGATACCGGCCATGCAATAGGTCTGCGGAATATTGCCCCACAGGGCGCCTGAGGCCGGATGGATGTCCTCGCTGAGGATCCCGAACGAATTGGTGCGCGAAAGCACATCCGCATATATCTCGCGCGCCTTCTCCTTCTCACCGATCGAGCACAGCGCATCGGCGTACCAGAATTGGCAGACGAGAAAGGCAGTTTCCGGCGCGCCGAAATCGTCGTCGGCGACGTAGCGCATGATGAAGCCGTTGCGGGACAGCTCTTTGCCGATGACCTGCACGGTGCGCCGATAGCGTTCGTCGCTGGCGCTCAATAGGCCAAACTCCGCGACCAGCAACGCGCTGGCGTCCAGGTCGTCGTGGTCGAGTGCGCCGGCGAGCGCACCCCACTTGCCGCTCCAGGCGCGCTCCAAAATCTCGCCGCGGATCTTGTCGGCGTGGGCCCGCCAGTAGCCGGCGCGCTCGTCGAGCGACAAGCGGCCGGCAACGCGCGCGAGGCGATCGCAGGCGACCCAGCACATGGTCGCCGAGTGCGTATGGATGCGCTGGCGCCCGCGATATTCCCACGGCCCGGCGTCGGGCTCGAGGTAAAGCCGGCGTGCTTGATGTCCCAGCGGCTCGAGGCGGCGGAACAGCACCGCGTCGCCCATGCCCGGCAGCCGCTCGTCGATGAACATGTGCGAGGCGCCGAGGATGACGCTGCCATAGGCGTCGTGCTGCGTCTGCTCGGACGCCTGGTTGCCCACGCGAACCGGGCCCATGCCGCGGAAGCCGGCGAGGTCGCCGGCGATATGCTCCTCGAGCGGCTGGTTGTGAATGATGCCGTAGACCGGCTGCAGCGGTTCGACGTCAACGGCGATGGTAGTGATGTAGTTGAGAAAGGCTTCCATCGTCTGCGTGGCGCCGAGCCGGTTCAGCGCGCTGACCACGAAGTAAGCGTCGCGCAGCCAGCAGAAGCGATAGTCCCAGTTGCGCTGCGTACCGGGTGCCTCGGGGATCGATGTCGTATGCGCCGCGATGATGGCGCCGGTTTCCTCGAACTGACAAAGTTTGAGCGTGATGGCGGCGCGGATCATGGCTCCTTGCCATTCGAGCGGAATGCCAAGACCGCGCACCCAGTTGATCCAGTAGTTGCGCGTTCGCTCGAGGAACTCGCGCGCGACGCTGTCGACCGCGGCTTCGAGCGGCTCGTCGGGTCCGAGTATCATCGAGACGGGGTGCGTCAGCGCAAACGGCGTCTCGTGTGCGATATAGGAGAGCGGGGCATCGGTCGTCAGGCGCAGCACGTCGGTGCCGCCGCCAAAGCGCATGTGATTGGAGCCGATGGCCTGGCACTCGGCCGGCTTGCCGTAGCCGAAGGTCGGCCGCAGGCGGATGGTGACGCGCGGCAGTCCGCGCAGCGGCTCGATGCGGCGGACGATCTGGGCCGGGTGAAACGCGCGCTCGTAGCGCAGGAACCGCGGCGCGAAATCGGTGATGCGAACGGCGTTGCCGGCCGCATCTTCCAGCACCGTCTCGACGATGGCGGTATTGCGCACGTACTGCGCGTGCGAAGCCGTCTGCCCGTGCAGGACGACGTCGCAGAACCCCTTCTCCTCGTCGCCTGAAAGCAGTCGCGAGAACACCGGATCGGAATCGAGGCGCGGAAAGCACCACCAGACGATGCGCCCGCCCGTGTCGACCAACGCGGCGATGCGGCCATTGCCGATGGGTGCCACGTCGAGTGTTGATGCGATTTTGCTCGGCGGTTGCGCCGTCATGCGATCCTCGGAGTGCGCGCGTGAAGCCCGGCGTTTACGGCCTCAGCACGCTGCTGTCCAGGGATTGCGGCTTTTAGCGCGAGCGACACTTTGCTGGCGGCGCTCTTAACGGAACGAGGAATGCGGCGTCGGAGAAGTGCCGGCGCGGCGCGCGCAATGCGAGTTTAACTTACTCGCCGGCGCGCCACCGCGCCGACTGCGCCGTGATACGCAAGACCTGACTCTCGACGCCTCCCGACACTAAAGCCGAAAAGTATTTCGACAAAGCAAATGCTTCCGCAACCATGCCGCAACGCTTCACGCTTCGTTATCGCCTGTGTCGGTCCATGGCCTCTCTTCATGCCGGCGCAGCAGCCAACCGATGAGCGGCAGCAGAACGGCGTGCGGAATGATCCAAAGCGCGATTTGCAGCAACTTTGCGGTAACGCCTGGGACGACGAGGCGCTGGCCGAGCACGTAGCCGCGGTAGGCGGCGCGAGCGGTCTGGTCGGCGCTCAGCGCCAATAACAACTGCCGGTAGAAGGAAAGCTCGGCGCCCATGGCATGATGGAACCCAGTATCGACGGGGCCCGGCGCCAGCGCCATCACGCGCACGCCGCTGCCGGCGTTCTCCGTTGCCACCGCCCTTGTCAGCGAGATGACATAAGCTTTGCTGGCGTAGTAGGCCGCCTGGTTCGGGCCTGGGACAAGGCCGCCGAGGGAGGCGACGTTGATGATACCGCCCTCTGCCCGTGCCAGCATCGCCGGCAGCGCATGGCGCATCAGCCGTGTCAGTGCATCGACGTTGACATCGAGGAGGCGCTGGATGGCGTTTTCGTCATGCGTGACAAATCTCCCGGCGAGGCCGATGCCGGCGCAGTTGATCAGCACGCCAAGGTAAAATCCGTTGTCGGCGAGGTTCGCATCGATCCGTTGCGCCGCCGACGCATCGGTGACGTCCAAGGGAATTGCCAATGCGGTGACGTGCAGCTCGCGCGCGATCGATGCTGCGGCTGCCTGCAAGGTATCGGCGTGGCGCGCCACCAGGGCAACGTCGTGTCCCGCCTTGGCGAAGCGGCGCGCCAACGCCAGCCCGATGCCGCGCGATCCGCCGGTCACCACCGTCATCGGCTTGAGGCCGGCGACGGCGGCACGTGCGGCGGCGGATGGCTCGGCGTGGCGCGCGAGCCAGAGGTCGATGAGACGGATCAATGGGATTTCTCACGCAAATCGCGCGCCGGTGGTAGCAGACGCCAGCGGCGAAGGCGAGATATGCGTTCCGGGCGATGGCCGCAACAACGAATTGACCGGCGGTGCCGTGCTAAACTTGAGGGGCGGCGGGCAGCACGAAGGGCGCCCCATTGCGCGGGGTGACGTTGGTGCGCACCGCGCATCCGTAAACCGCGGACAGAAGGTCATCGCGCATCACCTCGACCGCCTTGCCGCGCCCGGCAATGCGGCCCCGGCTCAGAAGCACGATCTCGTCGGCGAAGGCGGCGGCAAGGTTGAGATCGTGGAGTATGGCGAGGACGGCGCGGCCGGAGCGCGCTTGTTGCTTTGCTTCGTGCAGCACGATGGCCTGGTGGGTGAAGTCGAGATTGGCCGTTGGCTCGTCCAGCAGCAGAACGGTCCGCTCCGGCTCTGGGAAGGCCGCCACGCGAAGCTGCAACATCGCACGCGCGATATGCGCGCGCTGGCGCTCGCCTCCGGACAACTGCGTGAACAGCCTGTTGCGCAATCCGTCGAGGCCCACCGCGGCGATGCATTCGGCTGCGGCTTGCTCCACGCGGGCGGAAGGCGCGGCAAAGCCGGGAACCGTGGCGCCGAGCAGCACGACCTCGCGAACGGAGAAGGGGAACGACAAAGCCGTCGACTGCGAGACGACGGCGCGGCGCCGCGCAAGCTCGGCGGCCGGATAGTCGGCGAGATTGCGACCGTCGAGCTCGACCATGCCGGACGTTGGCGACAAATCGCCGGAGAGCAGCCGCAGCAGGGTCGACTTGCCCGCTCCATTCGGTCCGACGAGCACCAGCAGGGCGCCCGGCGTAAGCGACAAATCTATGCTGTCGACAAGTGCGCGGCCCCTGACCGCGAAGCTTGCCGCGCGCGCTACCAGCATCCCGTTACTCCATCCCGCCGATGCCGCGCCTCAAGATGAGGTGTAGGAACAGCGGCGCGCCGATAATGGCCATGACGATCCCAATCGGCAGCTCCGCCGGGCGTACGAGCATCCGTGCGGCGATGTCGGCGAGGAGCATCAGCACGGCGCCCAGCATGGCGCTCCCAGGCAATACGATGCGATGATCCGGACCGGTGAGCAGTCGCACAATATGCGGTACGACAATGCCAGCAAAACCAATGATGCCGGCCACGGCCACAGCAGCCCCCACGGATGCCGCCGAGACGATAACGACGTCGCGCTTCGTCCGCTCGACGTTGATGCCGAGGTGGAATGCCTCGGCCTCGCCGAGCAGAAAGCCGTTCAAGCCGCGCACCAGACGCGGCGTGAGGATGAGAACGAGCAACACAAACGGCAGGATGGCAACGACCCGCGGCCAGTTGGCGCCGCCGAGGACTCCCGAGTTGCCATAGCGTCAGGTCGCGCAGCTCGCGGTCATCGCTGGAAAAGGCGATGAGCCCCGTCAACGCGGTGGCCAGGGCGGCGATGGCGATGCCCGCAAGCAAAAGCGTGCCGACCATGAGCTGACCGTGCCGGCCGGCGACGAACACGAGCACACCCGTCGCCACGATGCCTCCGAGGAAGGCGGCCACCGGCAGCACGTAGACGCCGAGCGGCTGCAACACCGGAGCGGCGATGCCGTGGCCGAGCGCGATCGTCGCCACCGCTGCGAGCGCGGCGCCCGAAGACACGCCAATGAGCGCTGGATCCGCCAACGGATTGCGGAACATGCCCTGCATCATGGCACCTGCCATAGCCAGACTGGCGCCGACGAACATTGCGAGCAGCGTGCGCGGCAAGCGAATATCGATAAGCACGAGTTGCTCACGTGCGGCGCTCGCGTCTACGGCATGGCCCAACGCGGCGGCGATCGCGCGCGGCAGAGAGCCGATGCTAATTCCCGTCGGGCCCACGGCGAGCGAAGCGAATGCGGTCAATGCCAACAGCACGCCGAAGCTCATCAACACAGAGGGTGCGCTGAAGCGTCGGGAACTGGTTTCTTGCACTGACGTTTGCGGCACCAGGGTGCCGCTCACTTAACCTCTCCCGCAGCCGTCAACTTCAGCTCTGGGTAGAGCGCCTTCATCAGATCGCGAGCAGCGCTGGCGCAGCGCGGCCCGAAACCGAGGAGGTACAGGCTGTTCATCTCGATGATCCGATTCTGCTGCATGGCCGGACTGGCCTTCAGCGCGTTGACCGTGGAGATGGCTTCGGATGGCGGGCCCATCCGTCCGTGCTTCATGGCGACGATGGCATCCGGTGCGAGCTCTACTCCGGCCTCGTCGGCGAGCGGTTTAAAGCCCGTTACTCCAGCGACCGCGTTCTCGGCGCCGGCGAGCCGCAGCATGGCATCGGCGCTCGTATTCGAGCCGGAAACGGTGGCGCGTCCATTCAGTACGGTCAGCACAAATACGGCACGCACGGGTTTGGCGATCTTGGCGCGCTGCTCGGCGAGCAGCGCAAAGTCCTTTTCGACGTCCTTCGCCAGGGCTTCGCCCGCTGCCTCCGCGCCGACCGCTGCGGCAACGAAACGGATCTTGGCAGCTACGCCTTCAGGCGTCTGGTCGTCGGGGACCTCGAGATAAGGAATTGCAGAAGCCTTGAGCACGGCCACGACGGGCGGCGGCCCGGCATCTTTGGCGGCAATGATCAATGTCGGATTGGTCGACAGCACACCCTCGGCAGACAGCGCGCGCAAGTAGCCGACGTTCGGCTTTTGCTGCAGCGCTTCGGCAGGAAACAGACTGGTCGAGTCGACGGCAATGATTTTCCCGTCAGCTTTCAGTGCGTAGAGAATCTCGGTGATGTCGCCGCCGATGGAGAGAATGCGCGAGGTGTCGGAGAATTTGACCGCCCGCCCGCTCGCATCGGTGATCGTCTTTTCTGCGGCAAGGCAGATGGTGCTCGCCGCGAGAAGGTACGACGTAAAAGCTATGGTCGCTGCAATCGGGCGCACGCGTTGAGAGATCATCGGTCCTCTACAGTGTTGATGTCGGTGCTGTCGTGAAGCCTGCGCAGTTTGCGCCAGTTCTAATTCCAGCGTCTGCGGAGCCACAGCCCACAAGCTTCGCGACAAGGCGCCGAGCATAATGTTGACTTTGAAAGTAATAAAGGACTAGTTTTCTCGCGCCCGGTGGTCCGGGTCTATCGCACGCCTCCTGTCGAGGCGGCGACGCGGCAAGCAAGCCAGCGCACCCCGGGTACGCGCCAGCCAGCCATTGTAGAAAGTGGGGGTGTGCGTGATGGCGTTGCGTAGCGTTGGCGTGTGCAGACACGCGCTAGAAGAACTCAGTCCGGTATCAGTGCGGCGCCAAGAAGTTTTGCGGCGCGCCCTCTTAGGCTCGCTGCTTCTGGCAGGCGCCTCCATCCTTGCGATCGCCGCGTCCGATGGTGCCCGCGCCCAGGATACGCAGTTGCCGACGCTCACCGTCGAAGGCGCGAAGCCCAAGGGTAAGAAAAAAGCGGTTGCGAAGAAGGCGCCCAGTTCCGCACCTGCCGCCGTATCGCCTGCACCAGCGCCGGCTCTCATGGTGCAGCAGACTAAGGTTGTCGCGCCCTCCGACGTTCCTTACACCGTGCCAGCGGGGGTGAGCGTCGTCTCGTCCGAAGAGCTGAGCACGTTCGGCGGCGGCGGTATCGACAGTGCGTTGCGCTCGCAGCCCGGCACGTTCACGCGGATGAGCCCGCAAAACCCCGGCCTCGCCGTGAATATCCGCGGCTTCGAAGGGTCGGGCCGCGTCAACACCATGATCGACGGTGTGCGGCAGAATTTCCGCTTTACCGGTCACGAGGCGCAAGGCTTCACCTATATCGATCCCTCATTGGTGGCTGGCATCGATATCGCGCGTGGCGCCGTCTCGACGGCAGGCGGTGCAGGCGCGCTCGCCGGTGCGGCCAACTTCCGCACGCTCGATGTCGAGGACATTCTGAAGCCCGGTCAAACCATGGGCGGTCTGACGAGCCTGACGTGGGGGTCCAACGACGTTGGATTTTCGGAGATGGGTGCTGCGGCTGCGACCAGCGGCGGCGTCAGCATCGCCGGTGCGATCAGCAGGCGAGAGCCCAACAACTATGAGAACGGGGATGGGGTAACGATACCCTTCACCTTCCAGGATCTGAATTCCGGGCTGTTCAAGGTGAACTTCCAGCTCAACGACGAGCAGTCGCTGCGCTTTGGCGGCGTGTTCTACGACAACGACTTCTTCGCCAACTCCTACTTCCAGAACGTGAACTCGGAGACGTTCACCGCGAAGTATGCCTACAAGCCCGTCGACAACGATCTCATCGATTTCCGGCTGAACGGCTACCGCAACAAGGTGGTCATGAAGTACGACACCGACTCGACCCCGACCGCGGGCGGAAATGCCACGACGCCGAACCAAGGTAGCGCCTGGGGCCGCGTGATTGACGACGAGGGCTGGGGCTTCGACGTCTCCAACGTGTCGCGCTTCAATCTCGGCAGCGTGCGCGTCAGGTCGGAATACGGCTATGAGTACTTCCGCGACGACGTCAACGCCTACAACCGGTTCCAGACGCAGCTCGACGGCGGCGTCAATCCGTCAGGCGTATCCGACGTATCTGGCGCTTTCTCGCAGACCACGTTCTCGCAGAGCATCTTCGATTTCATCGTCGGACTGCGCTACGACATGTATCAGCTGGATGGCCACGGCGTTGTCCCCAACGTCGCCCCGCTGCCGCCAGGCGTCACTGCCGGCCCCTACACGGTCGACAAGTCGGACGGGAGGTTCGACCCCAAGCTGACACTCGCAGCGCAAGTGCTCGATTGGCTGCAGCCCTACGTCACCTATTCCGAATCTTTCCGCGCCCCGACCATCTCTGAAACCTTGACCGGCGGTATTCATCCGGGCGGGACGAATATCTCCTTCCAGCCGAACCCGTTCCTCGATCCGGAAATTCAAAAGGGCTGGGAGTTCGGCGCCAACGTGATGCAAGAAAACGTTCTGACGGGCGGCGACAGCTTCCGCTTGAAGGCCGACTACTACCGCATGGAGATCGAGAACTACGTGACCGGTTGTCAGATCCCCGTGCCCAGAGCCTCGCCGGTGTTCTACTTCTGCAACGCTCGCGGCATCTCGGTTGTCCAGGGCGTCGAGGTCCAGGGCATGTACGATGCCGGATACGCCTTCACCGGCTTCAGCTACACCTACACCAACACCGATTTGCCCTCGCAGATCGACGGGTTTGGTGCCCACAGCTTCCTGCCCGACCACACGGCGGTGCTGTCGGGTGGCGTGCGACTGCTCGACCGCAAGCTGACGCTCGGCGGTCGCGTGTCCTACTTCTCGGAAAGTTACATCGGCGCCATCAATGCCGGTACTCCGGCGCAGCGCGCACCCTACGGAAGTCCGACTATGCCCGGCTACACGCTGGTCGACTTCTTTTCGAGCTACAAGTTCGACCAGGGAGTGGAACTGGGGTTCAACGTCAACAACGTGTTCGACGAGGTCTATACCCCCGCCCTGTCGACGACGTTTTCGGAGGGCACCAAGTGCTACGGCTCCAACCAGGTGGGATGTATCGACTCCGGCATCGGCCGGACGTTCTTCCTGACAGCGAAGGCGCAATTCTGAGCGTCTTTTGCTAGGAATGTCTGAACTCGGTGAATCCCCGTCCATCGAGTACCCCGGACATCGCAGCAGTGAGGCGCCGCCTCACTGCTGCGCATCCGGTCAAAACAAAGCAATCAAGGAGCACCCCCGATGTTCATCGCTATGAACAGGTTCAAGGTTCTGAAGGGTTCGGAGCACGACTTCGAGCAAGTGTGGCTGACGCGTGAGACGCATCTCGGCGAAGTGCCAGGCTTCATCGTCTTCCATCTCCTGAAGGGGCCGGAGCGCGAGGACCACGTTCTGTATTCCTCGCACACGATGTGGCGCTCGCATGCCGACTTCGAGGCGTGGACGAAGTCCGAGCAGTTCCGCAAAGCGCATGCGCGCGCCGGCGGCAACAAGCCGCTCTATCTCGGGCACCCGGATTTCGAAGGCTTCACAGTGCTGCAGGAAGAGCGCGCCGATGGCTCGCGTTCCGAAGCGGCTGAGTAAGAAGCGGGGTCGACATGGATACGCCACTCGTCGAAGAGCGTCCAAGCCTTGCCACGCGAGTCGCCTCCAGCCCCGGTGACCTGCTGGAGCACATCGCGCGCGACTACGGCGTCAGCACGCTCGAGGTGGTGCGCAATCTGCCGGCCGAGCAGGGAGCGGTCGCTTCCGGTGAGGCCTTCGCCGACGTCATGCAGGAGATCTCGTCGTGGGGTGAGATCCTGTTCCTCATCCACAACGCCGATATCGTGCTCGAGTGTACCGGCACGCTTGCCGCCTGGCAGCTTCGGGCACGGCTATTTCAATATCCACGGCGACAGTCCGATCGGCGGTCACATCAAGGCCGACAACTGCAAGGCGATCGCCTTCGTCGCGCGCGGCGCCAAGCGCGTCTCTATGTCGGTCCAGTTTTACAACGCGGCGGGCGACGCGATGTTCAAGATCTTCGTGCGGCGCGACGCGGCGCGCGAGCTGATCCCCGATCAGGTGGCGAAGTTCGAGGCGCTGCGGGCGCGCTACTCCTAGCTGCCGCCAACGCCGGGCATTGATTGCACAACAATCGTGCAGGTGACGGATTGCTGGGCGGCCACGCGGCCGGCCCGCAGCGGAATGCACGCAAAAGCCCCCTAATATCGGTGGCATAGAACTTGCCGTTGCAATGGTGGCCATCGTGCGAGGAACTCCGCGTTGCCGGCCGTACGGGAGCATCCCGTTGGAGCCGGCACGCGGAGAACCTGTCGCCTCGATCTAGGCTGGAGCGTTCCCTTCCCCAGCCTTCGCTGGCGCCGGATTCGCACGGTTCGGCGCCAGCACCCCTTCGGACCTCAAGGGCGACGACCGAACAATGAGCCAACGATGGCGAAGCCGATGACGATGGGCACGGCGACGAGCAGCACCGCACCGATCGTCAGCGCGATGCCGAGGAAGACGAACGACATCAGGCCGATCACCGCGACGACACCGAGCACCACGCCGAAGCGCGAGGATCCACGCGCGCCAACCCGAAACGATGGTCGTTTGGCCGTTCTTCTCGACGACGAGCATGATCGCGCCTCCGCCCTGGACCTTGGTCCGACGCACACATGGTCACGCCGCAAGACAAGCCCGTCAAGGCCCGCGCCGCCGGCGCCAGCGCGGACCTAGGCTTCCGAGAGCGCTGTCTGACTGTCGTGCGCCCCAGAGAATCGCGACCCCGATCAGCGCCGACAGGATTGAAGCGGCGAAGACGGCGATCTTGGCGGCGGCGAAGTCTGCTGCATTGGGCAGCGCCTGACCGGCGATGAACAACGACATGGTGAAACCGATGCCGGCGAGGGCACCGGCGCCGGTGAGCTGGCGCCATGAGTATTCGGCCGGCTTCACGGCGGCGCCGAGTTTCACCGCCAGCACCGAAGCGGCAACGAGGCCCAAGCGGCTTGCCGATGACGAGCCCCGCGACGATGGCCGCCATCAGCAAGTCGTGGCCGGCGAATACGTCGGTGGCGATGACGACGCCCGCGTTGGCGAGCGCGAACAGCGGCAGCACGATGTAGCTCGAGCGCGCGCCGGCAAAGCGCAGTAGCCGGTCGGCGGGCGATTCGATGCGGTCGTGGATGGCGTCGAGCGCGTTGAGCATCGGCAGCGACGGTCCGTGCCGCAGCACTTCATCGCCGTGGCGCGCCTCCATGTCCAGGAGCGAGGTGACCTGGCTCATCAACGCCCGCAGGTTGGGCGGCGGACGCGTCGGAATGAACAGCGCGAGAATGACGCCGGCCAAGCGTCGCGTGCAGGCCGCTGGCTAGGACGCACGCCCACAGCGCGATGCCGAGCAGCACATACGGTTGCACGAGATAGACGTGCGACCTGTTGAGCAAGGCGAGGGCGCCGACAATGACGGCTGCAGCAGCGAGATATTCGAGCTGCAGGTTGTTGGAGTAGAACACCGCCACGACCAGGATGGCGCCGATGTCGTCGACGATGGCCGCGGCGGTGAGGAAGATGCGCAGCTCGACCGGAACGCGGCTCCCCATCATGACGATCAGGGCGACGGCGAAGGCGGTGTCGGTCGCCATCGGGATGCCCCATCCGTGCGCCCAGTCGCCCGGCGGGATGATCAGCGCGTAGATCAGCCGCGGGCACGACCATGCCGCCGATGGCAGCCGCGATCGGCAGCGCTGCCGATCGTCGGCTGGCGAGATGTCCGACCGTGAATTCGCGTTTGATCTCGAGGCCGACGACGAGGAAGAAGATCGTCAGCAGGCCGTCGTTGACCCAGTGGCGCAGCGACATCTTGAAGTCGAAGGTGCCGAGGGAGAAGCCCCGCGTATTGCTCCCAGAACGCATCGAACTGCGGTCCCATGCCCGTGTTGGTGATCGCGACGGCCAGCACCGTGGCGAGCAGCAGCAGGATGCCGGCCGACGGGCCCCAACTGGCGAAGTCGAGGGCGGCCGAGCGCACGCGATGCCCGAGCGTGCCGAGCATGGCGTCGGAGAACGAGCTCTCGTCCCACGGCCCGTCGTAGCGCCGGCCATTGATAAAGAAGGTCGGCGTGAACATGACGCCGCTCGCCCGCGCACTCGTCTCGTCGGCGGTGACGCGCTCCGCCGCGCGGCGCGCCGATTCACCGGCGCCTTCGATGTCCTGAGGGCGATGCCGAGATCGTTGGCGACGGCTGCGATGTCGTCGTCGTCAGCGTTTCCGAGCGGCCCATCAGCGCGACGTGCGCTTTCCAGAACTGGTCGGAATCTTTTGCACGCTCGACGAGCAGGGCGGCCTGGCGCGCAAGCTCATTGTCGCGCACCGGGCTGTGCCGGAACACATAGCGCAGACGGTCGCCGATCTTGTCGCGCGCCTCGGCGATCCGCTCGTTGGCGGCACGGCAGTAGGAGCAGGCGTAGCTGCCGTATTCGACGAGGGTGATCGGAGCGCTCTCCGAGCCGAGTGAATGGTCCTCGGGGCCCACGCGCCGGTCGAGCCTATTGCGATTGCCTACTTCCGTTGCCGTCACTCGACGCCTCCGCATCCCCTCGCTACAGGAAGGCTCGATAACACACCCGCTCCACATGCCAAGAACTCGGCGTGCCGGCTGCGTCCTTCGCGCGCGTGCGGCGTTGATGACGAGTGTCGGTGTTGAGGGGCCCGGCGCTCTGTGGGACTTTGCGCCGCTTGCCGGCAGCCAACATGGGACCAGCGCCGCGATGATCGATCTCTATTACTGGACGACTCCCAACGGACATAAGATCACGATCTTCCTCGAGGAGGCGCACGTCCCCTATCGCCTCTTTCCGGTGAACATCGGCAAGGGCGACCAGTTCAAGCCCGAGTTCCTGCGCCACGCCCCGAACAACCGTATCCCGGCCATCGTCGATGACGAGCCTGCGGACGGTGGGGCAGCAATCAGCGTGTTCGAATCCGGCGCCATCCTGCAGTACCTCGGCGAGAAGACCGGCCGCTTTCTGCCGGCCGACGTGCGTGGCCGCATGGAGGTGATGCAGTGGCTGTTCTGGCAGATGGCCGGGCTCGGACCCATGGCCGGCCAGAACCACCATTTCGTTCAATACGCGCCCGAGCGCATTGCCTACGCGACAGAGCGTTACGTGAACGAGACGAACCGGCTCTACGGCGTGCTCGACCGGCGCCTCGCCGACCGCGAGTTCGTCGCCGGCGAATATTCGATCGCCGATATGGCCTGCTATCCATGGATCGTGCCGCATAAGCGGCAGCTCCAGAACCTCGCCGACTTTCCGCATTTGCAGCGATGGTTCGCGGCCATTGCGGCGCGGCCCGCGGTCAAGCGCGCCTACGCGCTGGCGGAAAACGTCAACGCGGAGACGACGATGTCGGAGGACGCGAAGAAAATCCTCTTCGGCCAGACGGCGGCAACGGGCGCCAAGTAGCCGCGTGGCTGCAGCTACTCAGCAAGCTCGTGGGAACGCGCGCGAGTTGCTGGGCCGGCGAGGAAGAGATGCGGGCGCCTACTTGGTCAGGATCAGCTTGCCGTTCTGCGTAATGCGCAGGCGATAGTCTTGGCCGGAGTGCTCGAGAATGGCCTCGCGGCCTCCGCGCAAAAGCTCGGAAACGAGGACCCGAACCTGCTCATGCTGCGGGTGAGACGTGTCCACCACCGTGGCGGCGGCGAAAGTTCGCTTGTCGGCGACAGTCGTCATCGATCTGCCCTCCATCTATTTATGTGATCCATTTTCACGCAGCGTTCGCCCGACCTGAATACTACCGGCGCGCTAAATTGTGTACTTTCATAGTAATAAATCAGTCGCTGCACAAGCCCGCTTTCGCCGCCACCCCCTACCCATTCGCGCTGGCGTCAGCTATGGGCTCGGCATGACCGGACCGATCCTGCTCGTCGCCGCTGCCGCCATCGTCGATGTCGACAACCGGGTGCTGATCACGCGCCGCCCGCCCGGTCGGTCCATGGCCGGGCTGTGGGAGTTTCCCGGCGGCAAGGTCGAGGCGGGGGAGACACCGGAAGTGGCGTTGCGGCGCGAGCTGTTCGAGGAGCTGGGCATCGACGTTTGCCCGACCTGCCTGCATCCCCTCACCTTCGCCAGCCATGCCTACGAGACCTTCCATCTGCTGATGCCGCTGTATCTGTGCCGCCAATGGGACGGCACGGTCAGCGCCAGGGAGGCGCAGGAACTCGCCTGGGTGCGCGCGTCGCGTCTGAAGGACTTTCCGATGCCGCCGGCCGACGAGCCGCTGATCGCACCGCTGCGTGACCTGCTCGGCTGAGCGCTACCCCTTCAGCTTCCCCTCGTTGACACCGAGCGCATCGGCAAGGCGCGTTTGCGCAGAGCCTGGACGCAGCGGCTTTGGTTGGCTTTCGTCCGGCGCCCAAGCTGTCAGGGTGAGGATCTCGAAAGTTGCCGGGACGCGGCCGCTCGCCGGCAGCGAAGCGCTCGGCGTAGATCTCCGCCGCTCGCAGCATCAGGCCGCGCGTCACCGGCGTGCGGCGACGTGCGTCGAGCATGTTGCTGGCGCCCATCGCCTTGAGTCTCCTGCATGAGCGCCAAGGGATCGGCGTAGGTGACGGTCAATGTCTCGGAATCGACGACCGGCAACGCAAAGCCGGCGCGCTGCAGCAGCGTGCCCATGTCACGCACGTCGGCGAACGGGGCGATGCGCGGCGAGGCGCCGCCGCTTATCTCGGCCTCGGCGGCAATCCAGGCCTCGCGCAGCTCCTTTAATGTAGTGCCGCCGAGCAGGGAGGCGAGCAGCAACCCGTCCGGCCTCAACGCACGCCGGATCTGCACCAGTGCTCCCGGCAAGTCGTTGACCAACTGCAGCGATAGCCCCGACACGACGAGGTCGAGCGAGGCATCGGCGAACGGCAGCGCCTCCTCGTCGGCGACGACACGCAGGCCCGGAGCCTCGCGCAGCAGCTCGACCGTGGCGTCGAGCTCGATGATGTTCTCGACCCCGGCGACGCCGCGGATCGCCCGGGAAACGAGGCCATGATGGGCGCCGATGTTGGCGGCCAGGGGAAAGCTGCGCCGCACGATAGCCAGACGCTCGGCCAGGTCGTCGGCGACGCGTCTCAGAAGAAAATCGTGATGCGTCGCCAAGCCGGCCACGCGGCGGCGCCGTCGCGCCAGCAGCGCGCGATCGAAAATGCGGATGGGGTCGGGCTCATCTGGCACGCGGGTGCTCGCGGCGGCTGGAATTGCGCGCTACCATGATCGCTCGGCGTGCTCTTGGCCAGGGTGGCAGGCGACATGCTTCATTGGGGGAAGGACGCTGCCGCGAGCCCTGCGCTCGGCGGCCGCGGTGGTGGCGGATCTGGTCGTGCCGCCGCTGTGCCTTGCCTGCCATCGCCCGGTGTCGTCGCACGATGCAATCTGCGCGCGCTGTTGGTCCGACATCGATTTCATCCGCGCCCCGCTATGCGATCGTCTCGGCATCCCGCTGCCCTTCGACATCGGCGGCACCATGATTTCGGCAGCCGCCGCCGCCGATCCGCCCGACTACGAAAGGGCGCGAGCGGTCGCCCGCTTCGACGGGGTCATGCGCGAGCTGGTGCACGACTTCAAGTTCCGCGACCGTCACGACGCGCGCCGCCTGTTCGGGCGCTGGCTTGCCGAGGCCGGGGCGGCGCTGCTTGCCGACGCCGATCTTGTCGTGCCGGTGCCGCTCGCCCGCGCCCGCCTTGCGATCCGCCGCTTCAATCAGGCGGCAATTCTGGCACAGGAGGTTGCCCGGCTGACGGGACGGCGTTACGAGCCGCTTGCGTTGCAGCGCATCAAGCGCACGCAATCCCAGGTCGGCCTGAGCCGCCAGCAGCGCCGCGAGAACGTGGCCGGTGCCTTCGCCGTCGCCGAAGCGGCCAAGCCGGGGCTGGCCGGCGCCAAGGTCGTGCTCCTCGACGACGTCATCACCACCGGTGCCACGGCCCGGGCCTGCGCGCGCGTGCTCAAGCGTGCCGGCGCCGTCCGGGTCGACGTGCTCGCCCTCGCCATGGTTACCGACCCTGCCTTCCTGGCGCCTTGAACGCCGCAGTGAATAAGGGGCCGCGCGCGGTAAGCAGCCTTTGCGGCGGTTGGGAGAGGTATTAAGTTGCGGCAGGTGGAAGCGTCCAAAAACCGGCCGTCGCGGGAAGGGACCGACAAGACAGTCATGGCGAAGATTATCGTCTACACGACCCGATTTTGCCCCTACTGCCACATGGCCAAGGAGCTGCTGCGCAAGAAGGGCGTCACCGCGTATCGAAGAGATCGACGTCAGCCAGCGCGAGCTGCGCGCAGCAGATGAGCGCCAGGGCGGGCGGCCGCCATACGGTGCCGCAAATCTGGATCGGCGATCAGCACGTCGGCGGTTGCGACGACCTGTACGCTCTCGATCGCGAAGGCAAGCTCGACTTGCTGCTCGCCGCCTAAGCGTCCGAATGCCCGGCGGTCGGCTCCGACAAGAAAGACGGCTTTCCCCATGACGGATGCAGCGAAGGCGTTCCGCGTCGGCCTGGTGCAGATGTGCGCGGGTCGCGACGTCGGAAAGAAACATCGCCACCGCCACGGAGTTGATCCGCGCGGCGGCACGCGGCGGCGCGCAATATGTGCAGACGCCCGAGATGACCAACGTTCTGGAGCTCGAACGCCCGCGGCTGCTGGCGGCGATAAAGCCCGAAGCGGAAGACCCGGCGGTCGCGCAGTTCTGCTCACTTGCTGGCGAGCTCGGCATTTGGCTGCACGTCGGTTCGCTGGCGCTCATGGGCGAACGCGATCGGCCGGTAAACCGCTCGCTGCTCATTTCCCCGGAAGGGCGCATCGTCGCCCGATACGACAAGATCCACATGTTCGACGTCGATCTCGGCGGCGGCGAGTCCTACCGGGAGAGCGCCAACTACGAGCCGGGGCGCGAGGCCGTAGTCGCCAATCTGCCGTGGGGTCAGCTCGGCATGACGATCTGCTATGACCTGCGCTTCCCGCATTTGCACCGTGCCTTGGCCCAGGCCGGCGCCCGCTTCATCGCCGTACCGGCGGCGTTTACCAAACCAACAGGTTTAGCTCACTGGCACACGTTGCTGCGCGCGCGGGCGATCGAATGCCAGTGCTACGTCTTCGCCGCCGCGCAAGGCGGTAAGCACGAAAATGGCCGAGAAACCTTCGGTCACAGCCTGGTCATCTCGCCCTGGGGCGAGATCCTGGCGGAGGCCGACGTTCAGCCTGCAGTCACGTTCGCCGATGTTGAATTGCAACGGTTGGATGACGTTCGTCGCCAAGTTCCCTCTCTGCGGCACGATCGGCCGTTCGACGTGGTATATGCCGCTGATACGCCGCCAAAAGAGGTCGCGTCGTGATCAAATACCGCCTGCAATGCACGCATGGACACGAGTTCGAGGGCTGGTTCGCTTCCAGCGCTTCGTACGATGCTCAGGTCACCGCCGGCCAGCTCACTTGCCCGGAATGCAATAGCCGCGAAGTCGGCAAGTCGATCATGGCCCCGAACGTCGCCACGCGCGCCCTGGCGGACGTTGCCGCCGTCGATGACGACGCGCCTGCCCGCTACCGCAATCTCGTCCGCGAAGTGACGCGGGTTCTCACCAAGTCGTCAGAGGACGTCGGCGCGCGCTTTCCCGAGGAAGCTCGCAAGATCCACTATCGCGAGGTGGAGCAGCGGGCCATCCGCGGCACCGCTTCAATGGATGAGGCGCGCGCGCTGGTCGAGGAAGGCGTCGAGATCATGGCTATGCCGCGCCTGCCCGAGGACACCAACTAGACGGCCCCAGCCCCTTAGTCCTGAGCCAGGACGACGACGGTGTAGAGGAGCGCGGACTTCGCATCCTCGGTGCGGAACTTCGGCTCGCTGCTGCCGGGAGAGACCCACTTGTAGCCCTTGGCATCGTGGTTCCAGATGCCGTGCACGTGCCCGGCGCGGTCGACGACGATGCCGTTGCGCTTGGCTGTACGCCAGCGAGTAGCCCTTCAGCCTGAGCGTCTCGTTTTTCTTCAGCAGGCCGAACAATCGGCGATTGTGCGCTTCGGTCATCGTGGCCCCCACGCATTACCTGATCGATCACGGATTGGCCTGTGTCTGCATCAGCGCGCACCGCACGCGTCGCAGCCCCCGACAAGCCGATGTCCAGGATTTGAAAGGAAACGAACACAATTTCAATAATTGGGTTCGGTATTCGTTAGTAATTCGATACTGCAATACTACACGCCGAGAACGCTGTTCGTGCCAACACTGGACGCATCGCAACGATCTATTTGCCCTCATGCCTGCGTCATCCGCGGCGTTGCCCTGTCACAGTGCGTACATGCGCCCGAGGTAGGCAGGCGTCGTGCCGCCACGAACGGATCATGTGAGCCGAATGCTGTCGTTTGTCCGCGCTGCCCTCACGCTCGGCGCGCTGTGTACTGCCGCCAGCGCGCAGACGATCTACCCGATCGACAGGGCGCAAATACTCGCCGGTGCGACCTTCGATCTGAAAGTCGAGTTCGCGGGTGCACCGGCGCCGTCGGACATCAAGGTGACGATCAACGGCGAGGACGCCGGCAAGGCGCTCGGCCGGACAGCGTACATCGCCGCCGACGAGGACGGCCTCGGGCATACCGCCTACTGGATACGCGGCGCGCACCTCGACACGGCCGGCAAGTACGTCGTCGAGGCAAGCGCCGGTCGCGGCAAGTCCCGCGTCGACCTGGGACGTCTACGGCACGCCCGACGGCCGCCTCGCCAAGAACGTCATCCTGCTTGTCGGCGACGGCCTGTCGATGGCGCACCGCACGGCCGCGCGCATGCTGTCGAAGGGCATCTCGCAGGGCAAGTACGGCGGCGAGCTCGCCATGGACGACATGCCCCACATGGCGCTTGTCTCGACGTCGGGAACCGATTCCATCGTCACCGACAGTGCCAACGCCATGACGGCCTACACCACGGGCCACAAAACTTGCGTCAACGCCCTCGGCGTCTATTGCGCGTTGAACCGCAGCACGCTCGGCCATCCCAACGTCGAGACGATCGCCGAACTCGCCAAGCGGCGGCTGGGAATGGCAGTCGGCGTCGTGACCGACACCGAGATCGAGGATGCGACGCCCGCCGGCTATGGTGGCACACACGCGGCGACGCACCGACTACGACGACATCGTGCGCATGTTCTACTGGCTCCAGCCGGAAGTCATCATGGGCGGCGGCACGCCGAACTTTCTTCCCACCACCGATCCGCGCGGCAAGCGCAAGGACGACGAAAACTACATCAGCAAGTTCGAAGAGGCGGGCTACGCGTTCGTCGATACGGCAGCGCAGCTCGCCGCCGCCGCCGCCAAGCCCGAAACGACGAAGCTGCTCGGGCTCTTCAACGACAAGAACATCGACGGCGCGCTCGACCGCAAGCTGCTGAAGAAGGGGACCGTCGGCAAGTTCCCCGACCAGCCTGACCTCACGGAGCTGACGCGCGCGGCGCTGCAGGTTCTGTCGCGCGGCGACAAGGGCTTCGTGCTCATGGTGGAAGCCGGGCGTATCGACAAGTACAGCCACTCCCTCGATTGGGAGCGCGCCGTCTACGATACGATCATGTTCGACAACGTGGTGAAGATCGCCAAGGACTTCGCGGCCAAGAACAACGACACGCTGATCATCGTCGTGCCCGACCATGCGCATCCGGTGTCGATCATCGGCACCTATGACGACAGCAAGGGCGAGCAGTTGCGCGATCGCCTGCAAACGTACTCGGCAGCGCAATTTCCGAACTATCCGGCACCCGATGCCGAGGGCTACCCGGGCAAGGTCGACGTCTCCCGGCGGCTGGCCATGGTATTTGCCGCCTATCCCGACTACTGCGATCCAGGGAAGCCCTACATGGAGGGCGAGAACCAGCCGTCCGCGGCACCCGCCTCGGGGCAGGATGGGGAGAAGCAGCCTGCTGTCGTCAACGAGGAGTATTGCAAGCCGGGAGCGGCACGCAAGATCGGCAACCTGCCGTTCACGGCGCGCAACGGCGTGCACGCCGCTGACGACGTGGTGTTGACGGCGATGGGACCGGGGGCGGACCTCTTTCGAGGGCGCGTCGACAACACTTTCGTGTTCCGCGCCATGGCTCGCGCGCTGGGGCTGGGCCGGTAGGCGCCTTCGCGCTAGCCACTCCGCTCGCTCAGCTGATCTCGGCGAAGTAATGATTGTCCTGCAAGTGGCAGCGTGCCACTCGCCACTCGATCGGCCGTCCGTCAATGGCGTACACAACGCAATCGAGCGTCAGCAAGGGGCTTCCTTCCGCGACCTTGAGGGCCTGCGCGTCGCCCCGTGTGGCGGCGGCGACGCCGACTTTCTCTTCGGCGCGTCCGAGCAAAACGCCGAAGCGGTGCGCGAGGACAACGATACTCGGCGAGACATCGTTCTCCTCGGCCAAGCCGGGGAAGCGTCCCTGGGGAACGGTCGACTCTTCGACCATCAGTGGCACCCCATTGTGGGCACGCACGCGGCGCAGCCGGAACACCTTCTCGCCGTTGCGCAGGTCCAGATGCCGGACCTCAGCCTCGTTGGCGGTGGCGGAAGCGATGGAGCATGTTTCGGTTTCCCCGGAGATCCTGACGCCGTCCGGGTCGCGGATGCTGCTGAAACGCACCGCCTGCTCGTTGGACGTCTGGTCGATGACGAAGGTGCCTCGCCCCTGCCGGCGCGAGATCAGCCGCTCGCCTTCCATCTCGTCGAGGGCCTTGCGGACAGTACCGACGCTAATGCCCAGTTCGCGCGACAGCTCAATCTCGTTGGGGATCGCCGCTCCGGGCTTCCAGGCACCGCTCGCTATGCGCTGGATCAGCATGTCCTTGACTTGGAGGTAGAGGGGCCGCGTCGAGAACCTACCTACTACTGTCATGGGGAGTTCCTCAGGGGTTGCCGACCTCACCGTTTTGAAAGCAACTGATTCCTGCGTTCTCCGCGCCTCAGCGGGCTGCTAGCGTGCAAAGCCTGTGTAGTGCATAGGATGCACACGGGGCATTTCCGGTCCAGGCTGATAATCTGTAGTAGACCACAATAATCGTTGTTAACTATAGCACAGTTAGCGGAGTTGCAGTGTCGTTTGTCCACCATTCTTTCACGGCTTCACTTCACTCTGCGGCATTGGCGCACATGATCGACATGCGGCGACGTCTTACGTCTCCGCGGGGCCATTTGTTACGTCGCGATCGATCAAGCTGGCTGGGTACGCCACGCTCACAGTCGTCCTCAGATCAGACGGTCCTGCCGGGAGATCCTCCTCTCCCCGGCAGGGCTTTTGCCGCATGCACAAGCGTGCCGTTAACTCTGCTGCAGGTGCGCCGTTAGTTCTTGCGGCGTTGCCCCGCGTCGGTGCAAACATCCCGGTATCGACGGGCGCGCCGCCCGCGCACCCAGGGAGCCATTGCATATGCTGGATTTGCGGACGTCTCAGTCAGGCGCCACCGTTCAGTCCGCCGACCGCACGCTTCGCCATGATTGGTCGCGCGAAGAGGCTCTCGCCCTCTACGAAGCGCCGTTCAACGATCTGCTCTTCAAGGCGCAGTCTACCCATCGCCGCTACTTCGATCCCAATGCCGTGCAGCGCAGCCGGTTGCTGTCCATCAAGACGGGCGGCTGTGCGGAGGATTGCGGCTACTGCAGCCAGTCGGCCCATCATGCCTCCGGCCTCAGCGCCAGTAAGCTGATGGCGCTGCAGAATGTGCTGGCCGAGGCGCAGAAGGCCAAGGATGCCGGTGCCACCCGCTACTGCATGGGTGCCGCCTGGCGCTCGCCCAAGGGACGCGACATGGACGTGCTCTGCGCCATGGTCGAAGGCGTCAAGGCGATGGGCATGGAAACCTGCATGACGCTCGGCATGCTCTCCGACGACGACGTCGGCAAGCTCAAGGGGGCCGGCCTCGACTATTACAACCACAACATCGATACTTCCGAGCGCTACTACAGCAAGGTCATCACCACCCGCACGTTCGCCGACCGCCTGCAGACGCTGGACCGGGTGCGCGAAGCCGGCATCAAGGTCTGCTCGGGCGGCATCGTCGGCATGGGCGAGGAGCCGGAAGACCGCGTCGACATGCTGCTGACGCTGGCCAATCTTCCCGAACACCCGGAAAGCGTGCCGATCAACATGCTGATCGCCATCCCGGGCACTCCACTCGCCGATGCCGAGAAGCTCGACGGCATCTCCTTCGTCCGCACCATCGCACTCGCCCGCATCCTCATGCCGAAGTCGTACGTACGCCTTTCGGCCGGGCGTACGCAGATGAGCGAGGAGACGCAGGCGCTGTGCTTCTTCGCCGGCGCCAACTCGATCTTCGTCGGCGATACGCTGCTGACGGCCGACAACCCCGGTGAGGACGCCGATGCCATCCTCTTTGACAAGCTCGGCCTGAGGCCGCTCGAGCTCGGCTCGTGCGAGCGGGATGATGTACAAGAGTCATGAACGTGCTCTCGAGGCCTTGGCGCGACGTGGGCGCCGACGGGCGCTAGCTCCGATCTCGGGCGCCGACTTCACCTCCAACGACTATCTTGGCCTTGCCGCCTCGACCGAGATGAAGTCGGCCGCGCGTGCCGCTATCGAGCGCGACGTGCCGATCGGCTCGGGCGGATCGCGGCTGCTGCGCGGCAATCACCGCGAGCACGAGGCGCTGGAATCGGAGGCGGCGGCGTTCTTCGGCGCCGAAAGCGCGCTCTTCTTCGGCGGTGGATACATCGCCAATCTCGCGTTGTTCTCGACGCTGCCGCAGCGCGGGGACGTCATCGTGCACGACGCGCTGATCCACGCGTCGGTCCACGACGGCATGCGCATGGGCAAGGCCGAGCGCGCCGAAGCCCGTCACAACGATGCGCAAGCGTTCGAGGACGCGATCAAGGACTGGCGCGCGGCGGGTGGCACTGGAACGCCGTGGATCGCCGTCGAAAGCCTCTACAGCATGGACGGCGACAGGGCGCCTCTCGACGATCTGCTGGCTATCGCCACGCGGCACGACGGCGTCTTGGTCATCGACGAAGCGCACGCTACGGGGGTGCTCGGGCCTATGGGGCGCGGTCTCGGCGCCCATCTGGAAGGACGCGGCAATATCATCGCGCTGCACACTTGCGGCAAGGCGCTGGGCGCCATGGGCGCCCTGCTGACCGGCCCGCAGGTGCTGTGCGATTATCTCGTGAACCGCTCGCGGCCATTCATCTACGCGACGGCGCCCTCGCCGCTGATGGCGGCGATCGTGCGCGCGGCGCTGGTCATCTGCCGCTTCGATGCGGCACGACGGGAAAGGCTGCAGTCGCTAGTCGCCTTGGCGGGTGCGAGGCTCGCTGAAGGCTGCGGGCTGCGCGCATCGGGCTCGCACATCCAGCCGGTCATCGTCGGCGCCGACGAGCGGGCCACGCGCCTTGCGGCGGCGATGCAGGCACGCGGCTTCGACACGCGTGCCGTGCGCCCGCCGACGGTGCCCGAGGGCACCGCTCGTCTACGCTTGTCGCTGACGCTGAACGTCGACGACGCCAAGGTAACGGAGATGGCCCTGGTGCTGGCCGAGGAGCTGAAGAGGCTGGACGCATGAAGTGCGCCATTGTCGTCGCCGGCACCGACACCGACGTCGGCAAGACCGTGTTCGCTGCCGCGCTCGTCGCCGCGCTCGATGGGTATTACTGGAAGCCGGTGCAGGCTGGACTCGACGGCGAGACCGATACCGAGATCGTAAGGCGTCTTTCGGGGCTCCCCGCGGAGCGGATGCTGCCGGAGGTCTACAGGCTGACGACGGCGGCGTCCCCGCATCTCGCCGCTGAGCGCGACGGTGTCGAGATCGACTTCGAAGGACTGGCCAATGCGCCAGTGTTTGCGCAGGACCGGGCGGTCGTCATCGAGGGCGCCGGCGGCCTCTTGGTCCCGCTGACCCGCAACCTCTTGCAGATCGAGCTGTTCGCGCGCTGGGGTGCGCCGGTCGTGCTCGTCGCTTCGACGCGGCTCGGTACGATCAACCACAGCCTGCTCTCCGTGGAAGCGCTGAAGCGACGCCGGATCCCGCTGCTGGGCATCGCCTTCGTCGGGGAAGAGAACGCCGATTCGGAACGCACCATCACCGAGATGGGCGGGGCGAAGCACTTGGGTCGGCTGCCGGTACTCGATCCGCTCGATGCCGGCTTGCTGCGCCAAGCCTTCGCCGCCCGGTTCAATGCGGCTGACTTTCTCGCCCCGGTGACGCCATGACCGCGAAGGGCGGCAGCCCGATCTGGCATCCCTTCACCCAGCACGCTCTGCAGCCGGAGATGGTCCCCATCAGCGGCGCGCGCGGGGCGTGGCTCAAGACGCGCGACGGCGACCTGATCCTCGATGCGATTTCCTCGTGGTGGGTGGTGACGCACGGGCACTGCCATCCCCGCATCGTCGGTGCCATCGAGGAGCAGGCCCGGCGGCTCGACCAGGTCATCTTCGCGGGGTACACGCATGCGCCGGCGGAGATGCTGGCGCGTGGTCTGATCGAGATGGCGCCGCCGGGACTCGCGCACGTCTTCTTTTCCGACAGTGGCTCTACCTCCGTCGAGGTGGCGCTGAAGATGGCCCTCGGCTACTGGCGCAACATCGGCGCGCCCCGCAGCCGCATCGTGGCGCTGGAGCACGGCTACCACGGTGATACCGTGGGCGGCATGTCAGTGGGCGCGCGGGGGGTATTCAGCGCCGCCTACGAGCCACTGCTGTTCGATGTGGGACGCATTCCTTTCCCGGCCGCCGGCCGCGAGCAGGCAACGCTGGACGCCTTCGATGCTGCCTGTGCCGCCGAGCCCGTCGCCGCGCTCATCCTGGAGCCGCTGATCCTCGGGGCCGGCGGCATGCTGATCTACAGCGAGAACGTGCTGCGCGAATTGAAGCGCATCGCTGAGAAGCACGGTGCGCTGCTCATTGCCGATGAGGTGATGACCGGCTGGGGGCGCACGGGCGCGTTGTTCGCTTGCGCCAAGGCCGACGTCTCACCCGACATCATGTGCCTGGCGAAGGGCATCACAGGCGGCTCGCTGCCTCTGGCGGCCACGCTGTGCACGCCAGCGGTCTTCGCCGCGCACCACTCGGCCGACCGGACAAAGACGTTCTTCCATTCGAGCTCCTACACGGCGAACCCCATCGCCTGTGCTGCGGCGGTCGCCAACCTCGATATCTGGCAGACAGAGCCGATCGAGGACCGCCTGGCCGCGCTCGCGGAGGCGCAGGCGAGCCGCCTTGCGCTATTCGATGGCGATACGCGCTTCGCCAACGTTCGACAGCTCGGCACGATCACCGCGCTCGACTTGAAAGTGCCTGATGCCGGCTATCTCGCAGCCGTCGGGCCCCGCCTGACGCAATACTTCCTTGAGCGGGGGGTGCTCCTGCGCCCCTTGGGCAATACCATCTACCTCATGCCGCCCTACTGCATCACGCCGGCCGAACTCGACCTGATCTACGATGCAATCGCCGAGGCACCCGGTGAGCTGGAGCGCGGCGCATGAGCGGATCAACGATCCTCGGGTACGGCCACTACGCGCCGCAGCGCCGGGTCGCGAACGCCGAAATCGAAAACCGCCTTGGACTGGAGCCGGGATGGATCTTCCGCCGTACCGGCATCGAGGAGCGCCGTTACGCTGCCGATGACGAAGCCCTGACTGACATCGCCGTGCCTGCGGCCGATATGGCGCTGCAGCAATCCGGGCTGAAGCGCCACGACGTCGGTCTTACCCTGCTGGCAACGAGCACGCCCGATCACTTGCTGCCGCCGTCGGCGCCGCTCCTGGCCCACCGCCTCGGTCTCACCAACTCGGGTGGCATAGACCTCGCCGGGGCCTGTGCCGGGTTCCTCTATGCGCTCACTCTCGCTGACAGCTTCGTCCGCGTGCACGGGGTCGCGGTGCTCGTCGTCGCCGCTAACATCCTTTCGCGGCGTATCAATCCGGCCGAGCGGGGAAGCTGCATTCTGTTTGCCGATGCCGCGGGGGCGGTGGTTGTTGCTCCCTCCGAGCGGCCGGGCGACGGCGCCTTGGGTGCCAAGCTCGCCGCCGACGGCAGCGGCTATGGGCTCATCAGTATAGAGGCCGGGGGTAGCCGTCGGCCGTTCGCCGCCGATCTGGCAATCGAGGAAACGCAGATGGCCATCGCCGACGGAAAGGCGGTCTTCACCCGCGCGGTCGACATGATGTCGGCGACCGCGCGCGAGGCGCTGGGCAAAGCGCGGATGACGGTGGCCGACATCGACTATCTAGTTCCGCATCAAGCCAACGGGCGCATCATCGCGGCTGTCGCGCAGCAGCTTGGTGTTCCTAGCGAAAATGTCATCTCCACCATCGCCAATTTTGGCAACAGCTCGGCGGCGACCATCCCCCTGTCGCTGTCTATTGCCGCGGCCGAAGGGCGTCTTCAGCGGGGCCAGCGCGTGCTCATGTGTGCGGCGGGCGCGGGGCTGACCGGCGGGGCTGTTGTGTACCGGATCTGACCGTCCTGCGGGCCGATCCGCGATGCAGGTGAAGTTCAGGTTCAGTTCATGCACGACATGGTCGAGTGTGACCAAGACGACAGACGCGGTTCGGAACCGGACGCAGGGGGCCGCCACTTGCAGCAAAACCTAGCCAAAGCCCCCGTGCAGCCGCATTTCGATGCAGGAACTGCAAACCGTCATGTCGCGTTGTTCGGTCCGACAGATCGTGCAAATTGGCACGTCTGCTAACTGTATGTCTCACTAGCCGCCCGGGTGAAAACACATGCCGATGAGCGCGACCAGCTCCGGTGCACAGCGCGACCTGAGAATTGATTTCTTTCGCGGTCTCGCGCTGCTTTTCATTTTCATCGACCACGTGCCCGACAACGTCCTCGCCAAGTTCACTTTGAGGAACTTCGGATTTGCGGACGCTGCCGAGGTTTTCGTGCTGCTTGCCGGGTTCTCCGCCGTGCTCGCCTATGGCCGCGTGTTCGAGGCCGAGGGCTTCAAGCGCGGCGTCGCCCGCGTCTTCGAGCGGGTCCGCGACATCTATCTCTGGCATCTAGCGCTGATCGTCATCTGCGGCGTCGGTCTCACCTTCGCCGCCACCTACTTCGGCGACTTCGCGTACGCAAGGAACATTGGCGTCCACGTCTTCTCGCAGGATCCCACTCGCTCGACGGTGCTTGCCGCGCTGCTGGTGAACCAGCCGAACATGCTGAACATCCTGCCGCTCTACATCGTGCTGCTGATGTTCTGGCTGCCATTCGTGCTGTGGCTCTTGCCGCGCAATCCCTGGCAGGCCCTCGTGTTGTCGGTTGGTCTTTGGGCGGCGACGAACCTGCTCGCAGCCAATCTGCCCAGCCTGCAGCATCCGAAGGGTTGGGTGTTCAATCCGTTCGCGTGGCAGCTGCTGATCACCATCGGCGCGCTGGCGGCGCACTTCACCCGCAAGGGTCCGATTCCCTTCTCGCGTACGCTGATGTGGGCAGCGATCGCCTACCTGTCGTTCGCCTTTCTTGTCATCGCTCCCTGGACGCAGGTGCCCGGCTGGGAGAACGCTCGCCTCTTCGCAGTGAACCTGCTCGGCAACGTCGACAAGACGTACTTGTCACCCTGGCGACTGGTCAACGTTGTCGCGCTCGGCTACCTCGCAATGATCTTACTGTCGCCGCAAAGCCACTGGCTTACTCAATCTTGGGCCACGGGCATCGCGCGTCTCGGCCGGCACTCCCTGGAAATCTTCTGCCTCGGGACGATATTGTCCCTCGTTGGTTGGGTAGTCCTGGTTGAAGCCGGATATGGACTCGCACTACAGATCCTGGTCAACATCATTGGCATCGGGATTCTGTTGGGGACGGCATGGCTCTTAGCACTGCGCAGCCGCGGCACGGATTGGGTCTTCGTTCAGTCGGTGCGCAATTTCTTCGCAGAGCGCCGTACCTCGGGTGCACAGCCCTCGCCGGCCTAACCCTCTTGTCTTCAGTTCCAGCAGAAGCCAGCCCGCGCTGCCAAGCGCCGGCTGCGCTTATGCGCTTTGATGCGCCGCTTCCGAAGTTTTCTGCCGCGCTCGCGACCGGCCAGCCGGTACGCATCATCGCGTTGGGCTCGTCGAGCACGCAGGGCATCGGCGCCTCAAGCCCCAAGGCGTGCTATCCGGTCAAGCTGCAGGCCGAACTCGGGCAGCGCTTCCCGGGCAACAAGATCACGGTCGAGAACCTCGGCATCGGCGGCCAGCTCGCGACCGATATGCTCCGCCGCATAAAAAGAGATGTCATCGCGCGCAAGCCGACGCTGGTGATTTGGCAGACGGGCGTCAACGACGCCATGCGCCTCGTCAATGTCGACAAGTTCCGCGAGACGGTCGTCGCCGGCATCGACGAGATGCAGCGTGCGGGCATCGACGTCGTGCTGCTCGACATGCAGTATTTCCCCAAGGCCGAGAAGGTGCGCGACTTCCCGCGCTTCCTCGTCGCCATGCGCCAGATTGCCGAACAGCGCCGCATCCCCATCATGCAGCGCTTCGCCATCATGAAGCATCTGGTCACCAGCGCCCAGTTCACGCCGCAGCAGTTGCTGGCTGCCGACCAGTTCCATCCGAACGATCTCAGCTATGGCTGCCTGGGCCGCATCATGGCCGAAGCACTGCAGGGCGAGGTCATCGACGGGACCAAGGCGGTGGCCAAGAAGAAGTACCCGGCCGAGGCCGCCAAGCAGGCAGGCGCTGTGGCTCCCCTCCCGGTTCACTGACGCCGGGGACGATTGTTCCAATCGCATTGCGCTTCGTTGGCGAACCGCGCCGCACACGCAGTTGGCGTGAACCACAACCATAGGTTGACGATACGCCTCTGTGCACGTAGCGTGCTCCGTATTTTCAGTAAGTTTTTTGGAGCACCCCCGATGCGGATTTCCTGGCGCAGCGCCCTCCTCATTCTGTTCCAACTCGGCTTGACCTCCGGTCTGGCGACTGCCCAATCGAAGGTCGAGGCCGCCATTCCGGCCGAGCTTGCAGCAAAGCCCAGGGTCCGGGTCTTGATCATCACGCGTCCCGATCCGGAAACGCAGGGCGGCGGGATGGCTCTTTCCAGTCCGTCCAACTACGTGTCGCAGAAGCTCGGAGACGGTGCTGCGAACGTGAAAGCTGTCGGCTCGTTTCCGATCGCGACCGCGGAAATAAATGCTGCAGGATTGCAGCGCCTGAACGACGACCCCAACGTGGCGCGCGTCTTACGCGACATCCCGATGCCGCCGACCCTGGTCGAAACGGTGCCGATGATCGCGGCCGACAAGGTGCACAAGGCCGGCTACCGGGGTGCCATGTACAGCGTCGCCGTTCTCGATACCGGCCTTCAGCCGGGCCACCCGGCCCTTGTCGACGGCGTGCAAGCCGAGGCGTGTTTCTCGACCCCGAATTCGACAATCTACAAGTTGAAGTCGCTGTGCCCGCAGCAGCTCGACGTCAGTCTGGTGGCAGGAGCAGCGGCCGGCTGTCCTGCGGACGTCGATGGTTGCGAGCACGGCACCCACGTCAGCGGCATCATCGCCGGCCACAACATGACCAATATGGGAAAGACGTTCGATGGCGTCGCACCGGCGACGAAGGTTGTCGCCGTGCAAGTGTTCACGCTCTTCGAGGAGCCGGGTGAGTGCGGCGGCGAGCCCAAGTGCGTCCTCAGCTTCACGTCCGACCAATTGCGCGCCCTCGAATGGGTATTCAAGAACCGCCAGAAACATCACATTGCGGCGATCAATATGAGTTTGGGCAGCGGCTATTACGACAAGCCGTGTGACGCACAATCGGCGCTGACCGAGGTCATAGAGCGCTTGAAGGCCAAGGGTGTTCCCACGGTCGTCGCTGCGGGCAACGATGCCTACTACGATGGCATATCGGAGCCGGCCTGCATTTCGCACGTCGTGTCGGTCTCGTCGCTCGACAAGCTCGGAGCGCTCGATGTCAGCTACAGCAACGTAGCTCCGTTCGTGACGGTCGCGGCACCAGGCACCCAGATTCTCTCGTCGGTGCTCGCCGGCAAGTACGGGCAGCTTAGCGGTACGTCGATGGCGACGCCGCATGTCGCGGCGGCCTTTGCCCTGCTGCGCGAGATGTATCCCAACGACACCGTGGTCATGCTGATGAAGAAGCTGAAGCAGGGTGCGCCGATTGTGGTCGATCCACGTACCGAGACACCGGTCACGGCGTTGAATCTGGCGAAGTCAATGCCGGCTGCCGCTACGGCGACGCCCGCGTCTGCGCCGGTGTCGGCGCCAACAGGCCCCGAGGCTTCCGGTGGAACGCCCACATCTGCCGATGGCCGAACTTTCATCATTCGCACGCAGCAGTCGACCAATCAGCTCAAGGCGACGCTCAACGAGGGATGCCCGGCGCTCGAATGCGATGTCAAACAGGTTGGCAAGGATACGTTCAAGGTCGAGATCGCGCCGAAGGCGGCGTACGCGACGAACCTCGACATGACCCGCGAGGTAGAGAAGTTCGAGGGTGTCATCAAGAGTCACAAAGACATGCTCATCTACGACAATCGGCTGTCGCGGCCGCAGTCCTGATCGCTTCGGACCATGTGGGTCCGAAGCGTGATCGTCGGTATCGCGATTTAGGCCGGCCCATCCTTCTCGCCGCCGAGCTTGTAGAGGTCAGTTTAGCGGTGTTGCGCAGCGGGCGCGTCGCCGCTGTCTCCTCCTGCCGAGTTGGAGAAGCTAAAGGGAATTGAACCCCCGACCTCCCGGCTGACCGGGCGCTCTACCGCTGAGCTACAACCTCGGTGCAATGACGCGGAGCACGCAGCCGCACGACGGAGCGCGCCAGCCGGGTCTCGGCGAGCCCGGACACATGGCGTCAGGGTGCAATAAATGCTCAATTCCGGCGGAATTAAAGCGCCTGTGGCCAGGCTCCGATATGATGCGTCCCGCAGCGCCGAGTCGGCGTTGCGATTTGCCGTCAGGGCTTGCAGCGGCGTCATAGTGCGGACCGGTTAAATCGGTTAGCTGACCTTCCGCAACCGCAGGGAGAGGTAATGGCCGGCCTGTCTCGCTCGCTGGAGTTCGTCCGCGATCGCTACGACGTCATTGTCGTCGGCTCGGGCTACGGCGGCGGCGTGGCCGCCTCGCGCCTTTCCCGCGCCGGCAAGAAGGTCGCCGTGCTGGAACGCGGACGCGAGGTGCTGACCGGGCAATTCCCCACCCGCTTCCCCGATCTCAAGAACGAGATGCAGGTGACGGGAAAGCGGCTGCGCACCGGCCCGTCTTCGGCGCTGTTCGATGTGCGGCTCGGCGATGACATGCACGTGCTCGTCGGCTGCGGTCTCGGCGGCGGATCGCTGATCAATGCCGGCGTCGCCTTGCAGCCGGATGCGCGCGTTTTCGCCGACAGGCACTGGCCCGGTCAGGTGGCTCAGGACGGCTTGCTCGAGGAGGGGTTCCGCCGCGCCAGGCGCTGGCTGCAGCCGCAGAGCGATCCGCGGGCCGCCGAGTACACAAAATACAGAACGCTGCAAGCAGCCGGCTCCGCCCTCGGCTACGACATCGTCGCTCCGACGGTGACCGTCAGCTTCGATCCCCACGTGAATGTTGCCGGCATAGAGCAACCGGGCTGCACCCGTTGCGGTGATTGCTGCGGCGGCTGCAACGTCGGTGCCAAGAACTCCGTGGCTCTCACCTATCTGCCTGATGCGGTGCACCACGGGGCCGAGCTCTTTACTCACGCCAGCGTGCGCTACCTCGCCAAGGGTGCGAATGGCGGCTGGGAGGTTCACGTTCGCCGCATGGACGCCAACGGCAGCGCATCGCCCGACATGATCCTGCGGGCATCGATGGTCGTGCTCGGCGCCGGAACGCTCGGCACGACGGAGATACTGCTGCGCTCGCGCGCCAATGGACTGAAAATTTCGGACCGCATCGGCGAGCGCTTCTCCGCCAACGGCGACATCATCGCCTTCGGCTACGGCGCCCGCGCGCCCGTCAACGCCGTCGGCGTCGGCTTCCCCGCCAAAATCGAGGGGGCGGAGGTGGGAGCTGCGGTTTCCGGCCAGCTCGAAGTCGACGACGCGATGAACCTCGCCAACGAGCTGCGCGTGCAGGAAGGCGTCATGCCATCGGCGCTGGCGCCGGCGCTGCCGGTGCTTTTCATACCCAACGGACGTCTGCTCGGCGCCCTGCAAAGTCTCGTCAATGGCGTCTACAAGGGGCCGTTCGCCAAGCTGCAGACGTTCTTCGCGGTGTCGCACGACAGCGCGTCCGGCCGGTTCGTGCTGGATGACGACCGGTTGTCGCTCGCCTGGCCGAATGCCAAGGACGAGCCGGTCTACGCCCGTCTCGACGCAATGCTCTCGGCCATCGTGGAGCAGTCCGGCGGCAGCTATGTGAAGAACCCGCTCGCCGGCACGGTGATGGGACATCAGCCGGCCACGGCGCATCCGCTCGGCGGCGCCGGCATGGGGCGGGAGCGCGATGATGGTGTCGTCAATCACAAGGGGCAGGTATTCGATGCAGGCCCCGCGCGTGACGTCATCGCCGTGCACGAGGGGCTCTATGTCGTCGACGGCGCCGTGATCCCGCGCTCGATCGGCGTCAATCCATTGCTGACGATAACTGCATTGGCCGAGCGGACACTGCTGCACATGCAGCAGGAATTCGGACTTGCCTTCGACGCCGGCCCGCTGACCGGCGTGCGCGCAACCCCGCAAGACCTGAGCCCCTTCCTCGCCGCATAAGTCTCCCTCTCCCCATGCAAACGGGCATGGGGAGAGGGACGCGCGCACAATTACGCGCTCTTCTTGTAGGACGAGGCCGGCTCGAGGCCCTTGGTCGCATCGCCGGCGCTGTAGGAATGCGCGCCGGTGCCGGCCAGTTTTCCCTTGTCGACGATCAGGTACTCGGTACGGATCGGCTTCTTGTCGAAGTAGTTCTCCAGGATTTCGCGCGTGCCGGCCGCATAGCGGGCCTGCGCGGAAAGCGACGACCCGGAGATGTGCGGCGTCATGCCGTGATGGGGCATGGTCCGCCACGGGTGATCCTTCGGTGCAGGCTGCGGGAACCACACGTCACCGGCGTAGCCGGCCAATTGGCCACTCTCCAGCGCCCGCACGACGGCATCGCGGTCGACGATCTTGCCGCGCGCCGTATTGATGAGGTAGGAGCCGCGCTTCATCTTCGAGATGAGCTTGTCGTTGAACATGCCCTCGGTCTCGGGATGCAGCGGCGCGTTGATGGTGACGACGTCGCACACCTTGACCATGGACTCGACGTCCTTGTGGTAGGTGAGCCCGAGCTCCTTCTCGACCTTCTCCGGCAGGCGATGCTTGTCGGTGTAGTGCAGCTTGACGTCGAAGGGTTTCAATCGGCGCAACACGCCAAGGCCGATGCGGCCGGCCGCCACGCTGCCGACGTTCATGCCTTCGAGGTCGTACGACCGCTCCACGCAATCGGCGATGTTCCAGCCGCCCTTCTTCACCCATTCATAGGACGGGAGATAGTTGCGCACGAGCGACAGGATCATCATCACGACATGCTCGGCGACGCTGATAGAGTTGCTGTACGTGATCTCCGCCACCGTGATGCCCTTGTCCATCGCGCCCTGCAGATCGATGTGGTCGGAGCCGATGCCGGCAGTGATGGCGAGCTTCAGGTTCTTGGCCTTGGCCAATCTCTCCTTGGTGAGATACGCGGGCCAGAACGGCTGCGAAATCACGATGTCGGCGTCCGGCAGCTCGCGTT
Source organism: uncultured Alphaproteobacteria bacterium (assembly GCA_963795225.1). Classification (GTDB taxonomy): domain Bacteria; phylum Pseudomonadota; class Alphaproteobacteria; order Rhizobiales; family Hyphomicrobiaceae; genus Hyphomicrobium_A. Next base: position 54,889 of record CAWCHB010000002.1, read on the forward strand.
CGAACACCGAGTTGGGGCCGTCCTTGTCGGAGGTCACGATCAATGTGTGACCCTGGCCTTCGAGATACTTGCGCAAACCAAGCTCGCCGGAAACGCTGCCGAGCAACTGGCCGGGTTTGAAGTCGATCGATTTTGGATTGGGGACCGTCTGCCCATCTGGATAGTGATCCAGCTTGGGGACGTCGTCGCGGGCGTACGTCTTCGGGATATCCGTCGACCGGATCGGGGTAGAGAACGGCAAGAATCTTGGCCATGAGTGCTTTCCTCCGTATCGAATCGTGAGGAAGCGTCGGGATTTGCTGGCGGCGTCTGTCGTCGGCTGGCTAGTGGCGCTTCCGTTGCTGTGCGGCGGTCGGGATTGGCCGGGGCACGGTATTCGCAGGCATTGCCTGCGGTACAGGTAGGTGAGCGCCGGGCATAAACAAGGCTGCCGGCGACCGCGCAAGTTGCAGGAATGCTGTTCTTACTGCCGATTAGCTAAAGCGACTGTGAAGAAGGCGATCTGGGCGCTGCTTGAACGCTCGAACCACTCCCCGAGATAGATGGCGAAGTGGCCAATGGGCAGGGAGACGAAGCTAGTCTCTCCCCCCAGCCGTTCCACCGCCTTCGCAGCGGCCTTGGTCGACACCACCGTGTCTTGCTCGCAGGTGATCACCAGCGCAGGGCATTTCACGTCGCTCGCAAAGCGGATCGGCCGGTAGAAGGGCAATCGCAGGAACAGACGCGCGGCGACCTGGTTGCGCCAGCCCGGCGGCATGATCGCCGTCAACCCGGCATACGCGTCAGCCGTCGGCATCGCTGCAAGCTCGCCCGGCGGTGCCACCAGCGGCACATAATAAGGCGACAACCCGAACGCCGCGCGCACGCCGTCGTAGACGGACGCCGCCGCGAGGCGCGCGATGTTCGCAAATCCGACCTGCTTGCGAACCTTGCGTGCGCTCGCACGTCCGTCGAGCATCGGGCACTGTGCCGATATGGCTGCAATGCGTTTGTCGTGCGCGGCGGCGACGACGACATGGCCACCCGACAGTGAGGAACCCCACAAAGCAATGCGCTGGGGATCGACGCCGGGCAAGTCGCGCGCAAATGCGATCGCCGATTTCCAGTCTTCGAGCTGGCGCGGGATGGAGATGAGCTGACGCGGCTCGCCGTCGCTGTCGCCGAGGTAGCGATAGTCAAACAACACGACATAGAATCCGGCGGCGGCGAAGCGCTCGGCGTAGGGCTCGAGCGACGCATTGCGCGTGCCGCTCAGTCCGTGGGCCATGACGATGCACGGCAACGGACGCTGCAGGGCCGCATCCGGCTCATACGCCCAAGCACGGCAAGTGATGCCATCGCTCAAGAAGGCGACTTCCCGACGAAGTGCAGCGGTCATGCGTCCCTCATGCGGGCTTGGTGGCCAGCTTCCCGCATGCTGTCTACGTTGGCGTCCGCTCATGGGTTACTTTCAGGAGAATCCGGCGAATCCTAGGTGGCAGCCACCGTCGCCGCAGTTCCTTAAAGAACTGCGCGTCGCGAAACTTGTTTTGAATGCTTCGCCCGACGATCGCAGCGTCAGTGAATACCGGGCATCGGCTTGCGCACGCGCAGCAGGTTGATCGGCTTTGCCGGCGCCGTCGAAGCTTGGCCAGCGGTATGGGCCGGAGCACTGCGCCGCCGCAGCGACCACCACTTGCGCGCTTGCGGGGATTGCATTCGGCGGGCTTCGAGGAACGCGACGACCGCACGTACGTGGCCGACAAACTGTTCTCGGTCGGCGTCACCGGCGCTGTCGCCCGCCAGCTTCATATCGCGCCAGCGGCCCATCCATGCGCCCGGTAGCTGATCGACCCAGCGATTGACGGCTGCCACCTGCCAGAAAGGCTCATCGCTCTTCTGCGCTGCATCGAGTGCCACCCGCAGCGCCGCTACCACCGCCTCGACCTCGGCTGCCATTACGCCCTCCACAAGCTACTGTCCGGCGTCACTTTAGCGGCTTTGCTGCGTCAGTACACGCTCTCGGCCTCGCAGACGGCGACGTGATGCACAGGTTCGTGCACGTCGTAACCTTACCGGGGCTCGTTGATCACGGAGATGTCGGTGCCACCCTGCGGAGACGGAGTGAAGTTGACGTTGATCTCCTGCAGCTCGCCGCAGGCGTCTACCGACCATCGCTCTTTCCATGGTTGTCCGGCGCTTTCCGGCGGTTGCGAGACCGCCGTGTCGGTGACCGAAGCTTCGTTGCACTCCTTGTCGATGCGCGTCACGGCGGCGGTGGAGACGATGTTCAGCGCGTCAGCCTGCAGCATGTAGTCGGCGATCGTCGCTCCGGGCAACAGCGCCATGGGATAGAATTTGTCGTCCTTCATCTGCAGGAAGGCGGACCGGCGCAGCGTCTCGCCGCAGGCGACGTCGTAGCGTTCAATCCACGCGGCGTCGGCCTCCGTGCCCTTGATCGGATAGACGTCGCGCAGCACGAATTCAGGGTCGGCCGGACAGCTCTTGTCCGAGGCCGCCAGCTTTGATGAGCTGCTTGCGCATGTCCGTGAGCTCGTCGGAGAAGACGCGTTTGGCGACCTGCTCGCCATAGGCTTCGGTCAGCTCGTCGGGGCTTGCCTCGATGTAAGCGGGTTCCTCCGCTCGGGCACTGCCCATTGCCGACACCGCACACGTGGCGATGAGCGCGATGCGAGCAAGCCAACGCATGTCAATCTCCGTGGTCGGAACAAGGCTCCAGGGCCGAGCGATAGACTACGAAACCTTTCCGCTTAAGACGAGGTGTCGATCGTCGGCAAAGAACCGCTAAGATGCTCTCTTTTGGGTGGGGGTATGCACGATGCGCTTGTTGAGGCCGACGATGTTAGTGGCTTTTACTGTTGCAGTTGCTGCGAGCCATGGCGCCCTTGCCGAGGATACGGTCGAGGACGTGAACCGCCAGTGCGGCGCCGAGTATGCCGATCCCCTTGCCCTCACCAAGTGTCTCAAGGCGGAGGAGAAGGACTACGGCAAGAAGCTGACCGAGACCTATCGGGAAAGTGGTGGAGCTGCAGACGCCGGACACGCAAGAAAGCGCTCATCGAGGCGCAGCGCTCGTGGCTGACGTTCCAAGAGAAGAACTGCAAGTTTCACCGGAGCGTTCTATCGTTCGATGGTGACGCTAACGGCGACGCCGCGGCGGCGCTGTGCATGCTGCGCACGACCATGCATCGCCTCGCCGAATTGGAGGCGTTGCTGCCGAATTTGGAGCGCTGAGGAGCGGGATCTCGGAGCGCAGGATCGTGGGCTCAGAGGTCACCATCGCTTTGCGGCTTGATCTCGAGCTTTGACTTCTCGGCCAGCTCGCGCCGCTGCGCCTCTTCCTTTTCCTCGAGCGTTGCCAGGGCGTCGATCTGCGACCATTGCAAGGGGCGCTGGGTGACCGTCTCGAATAGGCGTCGGAGATGCTCGCCTACGTGTTTTGCAGTTGATTTCATGTCGGCCAACTACGAGGCCCCGGGGTTGGTTCCGCCGCGTGTCGCCGTGCCACCGTGCCCGGGTGAACATGGCACGGCAATTCTGGAAATGAACTGTTCCTTCGGGAACACCGTATCAAATGACGGTAGGCTACTGCTTTTGGTCCTGGCTCTTCAGGAGCGAACTGGATTCAAAGTATGTCCATTCCTCGTCAGTGTTTCGGCAGACGTCACCTTAAAGCAGCTCTGCTTTCCCTCGCGGCGTGTGCCGCGGTCGCGCTTCCTGCGTTCGGCGCCGAGGCCATCATCAATCGCGGCGACGCCGCGGTCACCGGCTTCTCCGGCGCCAAGGTGTGGGGCAAAGTTCCGGCAGACGTATCGCCGACCGATGTCACCTACATCGACACCGCCGGCGCCGTGCTGCGCGTGTTCGATCTCGACAAACTCGGCGGGCCGCCCACCGGCATGCTGGCCAATGCCCCCTCGACTTTCCAGGTAACGGCGGGAGACGTTGGTCAGGTGTTCGGCGTGGCGCTCGACAGCGACACCGCCAAGCGCACTCCCAACATCTATCTGACATCGACCTCGCTGTTCGGCTTGCAGATCGTCGCCAAGGACGGCCGCAGGCTCGTCAACGGCGAGCGCGGGGCGCGCTGGATGCCGGGTCAGTTCGGCGTCCTCAAGGGCGGCGGCCCAGGCTCGGTGTGGAAAATCGACGGCGCCTCGGGCGCCGTGTCGCTCTTCGCCAATCTGCAATACGACGGCAAGAGCAACGCCGGCCCCGGTCTCGGCACCGCTGCCTACGATCCGGTTTCCGAGCAGCTTTTCGTCACCGATCTCGAGTTCGGGCTCATTCATCGCCTCGGACTCGACGGAAGCGAACGCAGCAGCTTCGATCACGGCACCACCGGACGCGCTGGCGCCGGCCTCGAAAGCCATCCCCTACGATGCCGCTCGTCGCATGGGCATCGAGCGCCCCGAGTTCAATGTCGAGGACCCGTTCACCTGGGGCCTCGCCGACGCTCGTCGCCGCGTGTTTGCCGTCGCCGTGCAGGACGGTCGCGTCTATTACTCCGTCGCCAAGCCCCTGCAAGTCTGGTCCGTCGGTCTCAATGCCGACGGCAGCTTCGCCGACGACGCGCGGGCCGAATTCGACGTCAAGGACACGCCCAACGACAACATCGTCACCAATATCGTGTTCGACGGTCCCGATACGCTCTACCTGTCGCAGCGCGGCGGCCTGACCGGAAGCTACGACTACTCCATCTTCGCCAAGCTCGAGAAGCCGGTCGTACGTCGCTACACGCGCAACGATGGCGACGCGCGCTGGTCGGAGGAGGTCGGCGAGTTCGCGGTCGGCTTCAAGCTGCCGCATCGATCGACGCTCGGCGGTCTGGCGCTGAGCTACGGCTACGACGCCGACGGCAACATCGATTACGGCAAATGCCGCGAGACGCTGTGGACCACGGGCGAGCATTTGCGCGAGCGCGCGGACGAAGAGCGCGGCGACAAGGACGGCGCACGCGTCGTGCACGGCCTGCAGGCCACCAGCAAAGGCAACGTACGCCCGGCCAACGCACCGCCCAACCAGACCTGGTTCGTCGACAACGACGGCCAGTTCGATGACGCGGACTTCTACAGCCGCGTCGGCGACATCGCCATCTACGATCCTTGCGATGAGCTGCCCGTTGCAGAAGTGGCGCCGCCTTTGAGCCCGCCGCCGGCTCCGCTGCCGCATGCCGGCGTGTGGATCAGCAAGGTGTGCACGCCGGCCCCGTTCGGCGGGCCCATCCACTGCACCATCACCGTGACCAACAGCGGCAGCGCGCTGCCGGAGGATCCCGATCACCATCTGGGATGCCGCAACGATCCTCGCCGGACCCGGCGCCGGAGGCGCGGTGACGATCAGCGCCGTCGTTCCCGACATACCGCAATGGCTGTGCTCGCCGGTGCCGACTGCCAATCTGTCTTGCACGCTGGCGCCGGAGCTGCTGCCGCCGGGGGCGAGCCATTCGATCGATGTGACCGTCGACACGGCCCCGCTGCTGGCCGCCGGCAATCATGGCTTCCGCAACTGCGCGGTGCTCGGCGCACCCTGGTACGGCGAAGCCTGCGCCGAGGGCGGAACTCAGCTCGTCGTGGTGAAGACCGCGCCGGCGGCGTGCGCCCCTGGTGGCGACTGCACCTTCGGCATCAAGATCACGAACACCGGATCGCTACCCTTCAACGGCGATGTGGTGCTGAGCGACAGCATGTTCATGGGTGGCGGCGCCGCTCTACCGGCGCCGATCACGGCGATCGTGCCGCCGCTGGGCTGCACGCCCGCACCGGCCGCCGTGCCGTTCTCGTGCACGGCGCCGCTCACACTCGCTGCCGGCGCGTCGCAGACCTTCGACATCACCGCGACGATGCCGCTAGGACCGGCACCCGGGTATTGGGCGCGCAATTGTATCGCCGTGTCCGCTCCTGGTGTCGTGCCGCCCGTGCTGCCGCCGGCAATGCCGGCGCCGAGCAACGTGAGCTGCGCCTGGGTGCCCGTCGGTGCGCCGCTGCCGCTCAACAACCTGCGCCTTACGAAGACCGCTCTACACGCCGGCAAGTGCGCCAAGGCTCCAGGCGACATCATCCTGTGCGACTACGAGATCGGCCTCACCAACGACGGGCCATCGCCCTATCACGGCATGCTCTCCGTCGACGAGACGGTTCCTGCCGCATCGACGCTGACGATCGCCGACCCGGCATGGGTGTGCGCGGGCGGCCCGCCCGTCTACGGTTGCAACACACTTGCCGCAGCCGACATCGCCGTCGGCGCCACACTGAAGCTGATGCTGCAAGTCTCCATTCCGCTGGCGCCGCTCGAAGCCGCCGGCTGCTCGCTGCCCAACACGGCGGCGATCGTTGCACCGGCCGGCGGCAGCGACGCCAACTTCGATGCCGGCGACGATTCCGACACGGCCGTGGCGGACGCGTTCCTGAGCTGGGTCGATGGCTTCGGCGTGCTGCAGGTCACCTGCGATCCGACCAATCTCAAGACGACGAAGGTCTCCAACGGCGATTGCGTCGCCTCGGGCGATGATTTCCGCTGCGACTACACCGTCACCGTGACCAACACCGGCCCCGATCCCTACCACGGCCCGCTCAAGCTGAACGAGCAGTTTGGCTTCGCGCCGACGTCCGTCACGTTCTCGGCCCCGTGGGGCTGCATGGGTGGCGGCGCCAGCTATCAGTGCACGCATCCGCACGTCGACATGGAGAAAGGCGACAGCGTCGAGCTGAAGGTCACCGCCCAGGTGCCGGGCGGGCGCCAGTGCCAGCTTCTCAATCAAGCGGCGACCGTCTTCCCCGTGCGTCGGCACGCGCTACAACAACCAGGCTCGGCGACGACTTCGCCGCCGCCTCGGCGAGGATTCCCGCCAAGAGCTGCGAGAAGCCGGAGCGGCCGCAATGCAAGCCGGGCACCAATGAGATGCGCAGCGAAAGCGGCGCCTGCGTCTGCAAGGTCGGCTACATGCGGGACCGCGAGCTGGGCTGCGTGCGCATCATCGCCGAGCCCGCTCGTTGCCCCGACGGAAAGCCGGTTCCCAAGAACGGCCGCTGCCCCGGCACCGCGCCAAAGTGCGAACCGGGTCCGAACGAGTACCGCAACGACGACGCCCAGTGCGTGTGCAAGCGCGGGTTCGAGCGCGATACGCGCGGCCGCTGCGTCGAGAAGCCAGAGCCGCTCTGCGAGCCAGGCCGCAACGAGTACCGGAACGATGACGGTCAGTGCGTGTGCAAGCGCGGCTATGAGCGCGATACGCGTGGCCGGTGCGTCGAGCAAGCCGCGATCCGCTGTGCGAGCCGGGTCCGAACGAGTATCGCAACGACGACGGCCAGTGCGTCTGCAAGCGCGGCTACGAGCGCGACAAGAACGGCCGCTGCGTCACGGACGTGAAGCCGCAGTGCGAACCCGGCCCTAACGAGGTGCGCGACGAGAATGGCAAGTGCGTCTGCAAGCGCGGCTACGAGCGCGACAAGAACGGCCGCTGCGTCACGGACGTGAAGCCGCAGTGCGAACCCGGCCCTAACGAGGTGCGCGACGATAATGGTCAAGTGCGTGTGCAAGCGCGGCTATCGAGCGCGAATGCGCGTGGACAGTGCGTCGAGCCGACGAACCCCGCCGACGAGTGCCGGAAGAAGGGCAAGGTCTGGGACGGCAAGCGTTGCGTCGAGCCGACGAACCCCGCCGACGAGTGCCGCAAGAAGGGCAAGGTTTGGGACGGTAAGCGTTGCGTCGAGCCGACCAATCCCGCCGACGAATGCCGCAAGAAGGGCTGGACGTGGACCGGCAAGCGCTGCGTCGAGCCGCCAAAGTGCCCGACCGGCACCACGGGCACGCCACCGAATTGCAAGCCGATCGTGAAGCCGACGTGCCCGACCGGCACTAAAGGCACGCCGCCGAACTGCAAGCCGATCGTGAAGCCGACGTGCCCGCGCGGCACCATTGGCACGCCGCCGAACTGCAAGTCGATCGTGAAGCCAAAATGTCCGAGCGGCATGATCGGCACGCCACCGAGCTGCAAGCCCGTCGTGAAGCTGAAGAAGCCCGGCAGCGCCGCACCGGTGCGGACGACGAGCAAATCCCGCTTGGGTGAGAAGTAGCCGCGAGCGTCGGAGAGCGACGCCCGCGCGCTTTCTTAGCGGGCATAAACGGCACCTCCGGGTGCCTATCTTGGGAGGTGCAACTGCTCGATTGGGTCACCCTGATACGAGCGATGCCCGCTACTGTTCGCGCGAACCAACACCGAGGTTTGGATGTTCGCGCAGCGATTGATCGTCACCTGGCTTGTGCTTGCGATCGGGGTGATCCCTCCGTCGGCCGCCGACGGAGTATTTGTATTCGTTTCCAATCAGGACGATGCAACGGTCAGCGTGATCGACACTGCGACCGACACGGTGGTGGCAACCGTACCCGTCGCCTTCGCTCCGGCCGGTCTTGCCGCGGACCGGACCGGCCGGTCGCTGTTCGTCACGCATCCCGATCGCGGTGAAATTTCCGTCATCGATGTCGCCGAACGCCGCGTCGTCCGTGCGCTGGCGGTCGGTGGCAGCCCTTTCGGAATCGCGTTTGGACAGAATGGGACCCTCTTTGTCGGCGATTGGCGAAAGAATACGGTCACGGCGCTTGATCCCAATACCGGGCGGCGTCTGCGTGAGATCGCAGCGGGGCGGGGTCCCGCAGGCATAGTCGCCAGCCCGGGGGGCGTTCTCGTGTTTGTCGCCAATCGCGAGAGCGACACGGTCACGATAATCAACACCGGCAGCCTAGCCGTGGTGGCGACATTGCCGGTGGGCAATGCGCCGTTTGCACTGGCCGTCTCGCCGGATGGAGGCCGCCTCTACGTAGCCAACGTGCACAGCGCCGACGTCTCGATCATCAGCACGGAGACGCTGCAGCAAATCGGATCGGTCAAGGTCGGACCGATGCCTTACGGGCTGGCGACGAGTATTGACGGGACGCGTCTGCTCGTCGCCAACCAGAGCGCCGGTTCGGTGTCGCTGTTCGATAGCCGCGATCTGCATATGCTCGCCACGCACAAGGTGGGCCGCTTCCCTGAAGGCCTCGTCGTCGAGCCGGGCGGCAACAAGGCCTACATCGCCAACTGGTTCTCCGGCGATGTTTCAGTGATCGACGTAGGGAGCGGCAAGGAACTGAAACGCCTCAAGACAGGCGGCGGGGCGCGCGCGCTGGCCGTGGTCCCAGGCGCCATTGCAGCCCGCGGCCGCCTGCAAAACTGACAGGCGAAAGAGTTGGTACGGTGCCGCCAACTAGCGAGCGCATGCTTTTGACCGTGCATGGAAGCTGATAACGCTGCTCCGACTACCAGGTCCGCTGGCAGAATCCGGTCCATGCCGGGCTCCATCGGAGCAGCTATGGCCTTCTAGGCATGAGGAGCTCCAACCTGAAACAGACGCCGGCTCCCGATGCTCGGACGCCGATCCCTACCTCAGTCGTGTTTCGCCAACTGCTGGAGGAGGTGCCGCCGGAGCATTTCACCCTTGACTGGCTCTTGGGCCGACTGGGCAAGCGGTCGTTCGGCATCATCATGCTGCTGCTTGCCGTCGTTGCCATGGCACCGGGCGTGTCGATCATCGCTGGGCTGCTGCTCTTCATACCGGCGTTTCAGATGATCCTGGGACATGCTGCTCCAGTGTTCCCCCAATCGATTGCCGTACGCCCGTTGCCGACCTCGCAGCTCACCGCCTTGGTGCAGCGAGCGGTGCCTGCGCTACAGACTCTCGAGAATGTGGTGTACCCACGCTGGCCCATCCCGCACCAAGCGACGAAGCGGCTTGTGGGTGTTGTCGTGCTGCTGCTGGACGTGACCATCACGTTCACACCGCTACCGCTGAGCAACATCATCCCCGCGCTGCTGGTCGGGCTAATCTCGCTCGCGTATCTTCAGGAGGATGGTCTGGTGTTGTCAGTCGCGCTGACGCTTGCCGCGGTGCTGCTCACGGCCGACTTTCTGGCGATCCGCGAGACGGTCCGCGGCGCCGAGTGGTTTCTTGGTGCCGATCGCTGAGCTTGGCGCCCGCCCGCGGGCGGCGATACGGTCCGAGGGTGCTTGTACTCAGCGCCCAACCCGGGGTGTAAAGGCAAACTATCGGATCCGGCTGTTGCGTTCTCCCAATCGTAGCGGGAGAGACCCGATGATCATCCTCTACGCAGCGTGATTTATCGCGACGTGGGTGAAAAGCCGGGAGGAGTTGTCTGCCAAGCATAGCCGGCGACACCTTTCGCTCGGCCATAGCGCCCGTCAGAGGGTGTACGCACGCAGTTCCGCGCCATTTGACGTATAATATCTTTTACGTTATGTTGAGTTAAGTCAAGAATACTTTACGTTATGCGGTGAGACCTTGACATGCGCCACCCGCTTAAGGTAAAGTAACACTTACAATAATGGGTATGCCGTAAGAGTTACTTTGCAATGCGCGCATCAAGAGCCAAGACCGCCCTGCCCATCCCCGTCCGCCGCGCTCTGAAAAAGCTCGGATCGGATATTTCTGTCGCGCGCAAACGCCGTCGCATCCCTGCACAGTTGATGGCGGAGCGGGCCTTCACCACGCGCCCGACCCTGGCGAAGGTCGAAAACGGCGAACCGGGAGTATCCCTGGGCGTCTATGCATCCGTGCTGTTCGTGTTGGGCATGACCGAGCGCCTCGCGGATCTTGTCGATCCCGCTCATGACCCGCTCGGGCAATTGCTGGAGGAAGAGCGGCTTCCAAAACGCATACACACCCCCCGGAGCACCTGATGCAGCGGGAACTCCTGGTCTATCTCGACATCAAGGGAAAGCCCGTTCTCGTTGGGAGACTCTGGGCGCGCGAGCGCACGGGCCGCGAAGTCCTCCTCGTTCGCCTACGATCCTTCGTGGCTGAAACGAAAGGATGGCTTCGCGCTCTCGCCGACGCTGATGCTGACCGCCGGCCAGTTTCAGGCCCAGGGCCTTCCCAATGTATTCGGTGATACCGCCCCCGACAGCTGGGGCCGGAAGTTGATGCTCAGGCGCGAACGCGCACGGGCCAAGAAGGCCAAGGCGCAACCGCGCACGCTCTTCGAGATCGACTACCTTGCCGGCGTCGATGACCGCACACGCATCGGCGCGCTGCGCTTCACAGAAACGGAAGAAGGCCCGTTCATCACCACGACGGGTGAACCGGTGCCGCCCCTTATCAACCTGCCGCGGCTGCTCTCCGCCACCGACCGCATCGAGCGGGACGAGGAGACGGAAGAGGATCTTCTTCTCGTGCTTGCGCCCGGCACCTCGCTTGGCGGGGCCCGGCCCAAAGCGACCATCCGCGACGCCAATGACCGATTGCTCGTCGCGAAGTTTCCGAAGCGCGATGACGACTGGCCCGTTCCGACTTGGGAGGCCGTGCTGCTGAAGCTTGCGCAGGATGCCGGCCTCAACGTGCCGCCGTGGCGGCTTGAAGAAATCGCTGGCAACCCCGTCTTGCTCGTCACGCGGTTCGACCGCGACGCCAAGGGCAACCGGGTGCCATTCATGTCCGCCATGACCGCGCTTGATGCCACGGATCACGGGCCGCAGCGCAGCTATCTCGAGATCGTCGACTCCATCAGGCAGACGGGCTCCAAACCCGATGCCGATATCGAGGAGCTTTGGAAACGCATCGTGTTCAGCGTCCTCGTCTCGAACACAGACGATCATCTGCGCAACCATGCATTTCTTCACGACGGCAAGGGTTGGCGGCTGGCTCCCGTGTACGATCTCAACCCCTGTCCGGTCGACGTGAAGCCGCGGGTACACTCGCTCGCCATCGACGAAACCGATGCGACGTCATCGCTCGAGACGGCCTTGGATGTCGCCGAGCTGTTCGGGATCAAGCCTGAACGAGCCCGCGCCCTTGCAGGTCAGATCGGCGCGGTCACGGCTGGATGGAGAGATGCCGCGAAATCCCGGGGCCTCAACAAGGCACAGATCGATCGCATGGAGACCGCGTTCGAGCATGATGATTTGCGCCTTGCATTGAGTATCAGGCCGGCTGCCGCTGCTGCGAAGCAGCCGGCCAAGTCGCCCGCGAAGCCAAAGGGCAAGCCGAAGGGAAAAAACAAACCCGAGAAGGCTGTCTCCCCGAAAGGTAAGGGCGCGCGCTCCAAGAAGACTGGCGGTAAGTCTCGCCACTAGCCGGAGGCATTATTGACAAGAGAACCCTCACGATACCGAGGCTTCTCTCCTACTGCGCGCGACCTCGGCCAGCGTCTCGACATGCAACTTGTCGAGTAGTTGGCGACGGCCCTGCTGAATGAGCAAAAACTGGATCAGTCACGTATCGAGGCGCTTTTTGCGGGCATCGCGTGCGGAGCGCCTCAGAGCATGCAAGCGCCAGCGTGCGACAGGTGTGCGACAGGATTTTGGGAAAAATGGCGCCTCTGGGCTAAGCGCCTGAATTGACTGGTGGAGCCGAGGAGGATCGAACTCCTGACCTCTGCAGTGCGATTGCAGCGCTCTCCCATCTGAGCTACGGCCCCGGGCAGTTCGGCGGCATTTAGAGGTCCACCCCGAATCTTGTCAAGGAAAGCACTGTCCGCCGCCTTTGCGGTCCTGGCCGTGCTTGCAGGGCGCCGCCCTCAGAGGTTACACGTGGCGCCCAGCAGCACCTGGAGCGCGGCCCGATGTTCCTCCTTCGCCTAATCGATTTCCTCGGCTATCTCGTTCAGCTCTACGTCTACATCGTCATCGCCAGCGTGATTCTGAGCTGGCTCATGGCCTTCGGCGTCGTCAATCCTTACAACCCGACCGTTCGCGCCATCTGGCAGGGGCTGAACGCGGTCACCGAGCCGCTCCTGCGCCCCATCCGCAACATACTGCCGAACATGGGCGCCATCGACCTGTCGCCGGTCGTGCTGCTCCTCCTCTGCTTCTTCGTGCAGAGCGTGGTGCTGGGGACGCTTCGCGATCTCGTCGCTACCGCCGGATGACCGGTGCCGAACAACCGTGGCGGGCGGGGGCCGGGTGCGTCATCGTGCGCGTGCGGCTGACGCCGAAGTCCTCGATAGAAAGCGTCGACGGCGTCGCCCAAAGCGCGGAAGGGGCAGCGCTGGCCGCCCGCGTTCGCGCGGTGCCGGCCGAGGGTGAAGCCAACGCCGCGGTGGAAAAGCTTATCGCACGCTGGCTGGACGTGCCGAAGAGCACGGTGCGCGTGACGGCGGGGGCCAAGTCCCGCATCAAGTCGCTCACCATCAGCGGGGAAACGAATTGCCTCGAGCAGCGCCTCAAGGCCAAGCTCAGTCCCAATTGATATTGGGGCAATGATCGATCCGAGGGAGGAAGTCTCGTAATGACCGCTTACGTCATCGACGGCAAGGCAATTGCCGCAAAGGTGCGCTCCGACGTCGCCGCCGACGTGGCAAGGCTCAAGTCGCAGCACGGCCTTGTGCCGGGGCTCGCCGTCGTCCTCGTCGGCGAGGATCCGGCCAGCAAGGTCTACGTGCGCAACAAGGCGGCGCAGACCGTCGAGTGCGGCATGCAGTCGTTCGAGCACAAGCTGGCCGAGGACACGCCCGAGCAGGTGGTCCTCGACCTCGTCGCCAAGCTGAACGCCGATCCGAACGTCAACGGCATCCTGGTGCAGATGCCGCTGCCCAAGCACATGGATTCCAACAAAGTGCTGGAGCTGATCGACCCGCTGAAGGACGTCGACGGCTTCCACCCGATGAACGTCGGCCGCCTGTCGATCGGCGAGCGCGCGCTGGCGCCATGCACGCCGGTCGGCTCGATCATCCTCGCGAGGTCGGTGAAGCACGACCTCTCGGGCCTCAACGCCGTCGTCGTCGGCCGCTCCAACATCGTCGGCAAGCCGATGGCCCAGTTGCTGCTGCGCGAGAACTGCACGGTGACCATCGCCCACTCGCGCACCAAGGATCTGCCGGACGTCGTGCGCGCCGCCGATCTCGTCGTCGCCGCCATCGGCAAGCCCGAGTTCGTCAAGGGCGACTGGATCAAGCCGGGCGCCATCGTCATCGACGTCGGCATCAACCGCATCCTCAAGCCCGACGGCAAGGGCAAGATCGTCGGTGACGTCGATTTTGCCGAGGCGGTGAAGGTGGCGGGCGCCATCACGCCGGTGCCGGGCGGCGTCGGCCCGATGACCATCGCCTGCCTGCTGAAGAACACGGTCGAAGCGGCGATGATGCAGCGCGGTCTGAAGGCTCTCGCCGCCTGAAGTCGGGCAATGGGCAGTAGGCAATAGACAATCGGCAGTAGAGGCGGCTCGTCAGACGATGGCCGTCTCTTTCATTTTTGCGCCTCGCGCAGGCCTGCCCCTTTGATCGCTTTGATCAGAGCGTTGAGCATTTTCCCTACGCGCTCGCACTGCAGCAGCAGTGACTGCGTCTGCGCTTCGCCGAAGGCGCCAAGGCGGTGAGCAAGGATGATGTGCGTTTCGAGCTCGTTTAGCGAGCCCCGTGCGATCTTGAGGAACTGAACATACGCGCCGCGACTTTCGCGCCCGTATTCTTCGGCGATGTTGGCCGGGACCGACGCTGCGGCGCGGATCGTCTGGTCCGCAAGTGGAAATCTCCATCGGGATGGGGCATTGACCACGATGCAGTAAGCGGCCTCCGCCAACTGCATTGCTTCCTGCCATACGTGCAGATCGCGATGGGACGAGATCATCTAACAACTGCCATTGCCCATTGCCTACTGCCCACTGCCGTCTTTCAAGCGGCGCGCGTCTGCCGCAGCGTCTCGCCGCGATAGCTCAGCGCCTCAGCGACATGCGTGCGGCCGATGCCCTCCTCGCCGTCGAGATCGGCGAGCGTGCGCGCGACACGCAAGGTGCGATGAAAGCCGCGCGCGGATAGGTGCAGCGCGTCGGCCGCCTGCCGCATCAGCGCGGCGCCCTCCGCATCCGGGCTGGCGATCTCCTCGAGCAGGCGCCCGCTGCATTCGGCGTTGGTGCGCATGCGCGCGGCGCCGAGCCGTACAAAGCGAGCCCGCTGCACGTCGCGGGCGCGGGCGACCCGCATGCGCACCTGCGCGCTATCCTCGGTCGGCGCGGGTAAGATGAGATCGGCGGCGCTCACCGACGGCACCTCGATCTGCAGATCGATACGGTCGAGCAGCGGCCCTGAGATGCGCGCCTGGTATTCGGCTGCGCAACGTTCGCCGCGCCGGCAGGTGACACCCGGTCCGCCGCCGCCGCACTTGCACGGGTTCATCGCCGCGACGAGCTGGATGCGCGAAGGGTAGGCGATGCGATGGTTGGCGCGGGCGATGATCGTCTCGCCGGTCTCCAGCGGTTGGCGCAGCGCATCGAGCACGCCCGGCTGGAACTCGGGCAGCTCGTCGAGAAATAGCACGCCCAGATGCGCCAGGCTCACCTCGCCCGGCCGCGGGCGCGTGCCGCCGCCGACCAGTGCCGCCATGCTGGCCGAATGATGCGGGGCGCGGAACGGGCGCTGCGTCGCCAGCTTGCCTCCCATCAGCTCGCCGGCGAGGCTATGCACCATCGACACGTCGAGCATTTCCTCCGGCGACAGCGGCGGCAGGATCGACGGCAGGCGCGCCGCCAGCATCGATTTGCCGGCGCCCGGCGGCCCGATCATCAGCAGGTTATGTCCGCCGGCGGCGGCGACCTCGAGCGCCCGCCTGGCGCTTTCCTGACCTTTGACGTCGGCGAGGTCGGGGAGGGCGCAATCTTCGCGCTCCAAGCCCGGCTTCGGCCGTGCCAGCGTTTGCAGCCCCTTGAAGTGATTGACGAGAGAGAGGAGGTGCGGCGCCGCCAGGATGTCGACCTCCTCACCGGCCCACGCCGCTTCAGGCCCGCAGGCCGCCGGACAGATGAGCCCCTTGCCCATGGCGTTGGCGCCGATGGCGGCGGGCAAGGCGCCGGGGATGCCGCGGATCGAGCCGTCGAGTGCCAGTTCGCCGATCGCCGCATAGCCGGCGACCGCGTCGGGCGCGACGGCCTCCATCGCCACCATCATGGCCAGCAGGATGGGCAGGTCGAACTGGCTGCCTTCCTTCGGCAGGTCGGCGGGCGCCAGGTTCACCGTCACGTGCTTGTAGGGCAGGCCGAGGCCGATGGCGTGCAGCGCATTGCGCACGCGCTCGGAGCTTTCCGCCACCGCCTTGTCGGGCAGGCCGACGATGACGAAGGCGTGCCGGCCCGGCGTGATGCGCACCTGCACCTCAACGGGGCGGGCCTCGATGCCAACGAACGCGAGCGTGGAAATCTGCCCGTACATGCCGACTGAAGCCCGCCCCCACAGGCCGAAAGACGGCCTATGCAACCCTAGCGTGAACGAGCGAGGGGCGCAAGAACATTATGGGAACGTAAGGTTGGGAGTTATAAGTGGCCGGTGCACGTTCAGAGCAGCGCCGATGCCGTATGACGCATCCGGCGCTGCCATAACGACTGCCCCACTTTGCTTCTTAAAAGGCTGCGATTCGCTTTGACAACCTGGAGTGGAACCTAATTATGGCCCGCTGAGAAGTTCGGGGGGCAGGACGAGATGGCAGACAAGACGGCAGTCATAGCGGTATACGGCCCACCTAAGCCCAATCTTCCCCACCTTGCCGTCGTCATTTACCCGGACGGAGAAGTGACCGGAATCGCGGCTCAATCTGCCGCGGCAGCCGAGGACATCGTCCACGATCTGGCCGTCAAGGTCGGGGCGAATATCGCCGACAACGACTACGCCTGAAGGTGCCCGGTAGTCGGGACTACGCCGACGGCGGTAACGGCCGCACGGCAAGCACCGTCGTGTTGTCCTGGTGCGGATCGCGGATAGCCTCCACCGCGCGGATCAGCGCATTGGCCACCAACTCGGCGCCGTCCTCGGCGTAGGCCGAAACGATGCGCTGGATCTCCGTGCTCTCCAGCGTATGCAACCCGTCGCTGGCGAGGATGACGTAGTCGCCTTCCTCGAGCACCAGCGGCCGGCGCGAGACGTCGACGAGATCGAGCTCATCGCCCGTCACTGCCGAGCGCAGCATGTGGCGGCGTGGGTCGGCCTTCGCCTGCTCGGGCGTGATCTTCCCCAAGGCCGCCAGCCGGTCGAGCTCAGGTGCAAGGGAATGATCCTCGTTGAGCAGCGCGATCTCGCCGCGGCGGAACAGCAGCAGCGGACTGTCGCCGACGCTCACCCACTCGACATCCTCGTTGCCGAACACGGCGGCGACGAGCGTCGTGCCCATGCCCGCCAGCGTCGGGTTGGCGCGCACCTGCGCGGCGATGGAATCGTTGGCCGAGGTGAGCGACTTGAGCAGTCGTTCCGGACGCCCGCCGTTCAGCCCCGCGTACGTCGAGATGAAGCTGTCGCACACCATGCGGCTCGCAAGCGCGCCGGCCGTGTGCCCGCCCATGCCGTCGGCGAGCACGGCGACGAGCCGCGTGTTGTTGGCAGTCGGCGGCACGTCGGCGCCTCCGGCCGCCCGCTCTTTAGGCGGCCAGAACGCGCTCGAAGTCTTCCTGGTAGTCCCGCGCCCCCTTGGTGGCGCGAGCGGCGTGATCGTATGCCTGCATCAGTCCTTGGCATCGCTAAGCTCGGCCCAATCGAACTCTGCCCCGCAGAACGGCACGAATACGAGCTGGGTACGCCCGATCGTGATCACGTCCATCTGGTGCAGCTCGACCGCGCCGGTGGGTCGCTTGTCGTTGATGGAAACGACATTGGTCTTAGCTAAGTTCGGCACAAAAAGAAAAGATCGTGCGGCAGAATCGTAGCGGATGTAGGCCTGCTCCTCGGAAGAAATCGAATCGTCGCCGAAATCCAGCGGAATGCGCTGGGTCGAGGCCCGCCCGACCGTGTTGTTGCCTTCGAAAATTGGCCGGAAGGCGCCCATGCCGGCGCCGCCGACGATAACCAGCCAGCCGACCACCGGATCCTGCTCGAAGGCGCCGCGCTTCACCTGCACCTTGCCGCGCACGAGCTGCGTGCGCGCCGAATCGGCTTCAACCTTCGGAGGACCGCCGCGCACGACGCGGGTGGTCGGAGGCGTGCCGAACTCGACGTGCTTGTCCTGCGGCTTCAGCGACGTCTGGCCTTTCACCTCGCGCGCGGCTTCCGCGGCACTCAGCCCCGCGCCGGCTGGAGTGGCGGCGGGCGCCGCCTCGGCCTTCGCCGCCTCGGCTGCCGGAGCCGGCTTCGAGGCATCTGCTTTGGGCGCCATTTGGGTCGTCGGCTCGGCCGAGGCCGGCGCAGAACCACGCTGCGTGTCGTCGCGGCTCGCCGCCGCCAGTGCATCTTTCAGCGAGCCCAGAAACCGGCCCGGTTTGGCTGCCTGCTGAGACATGGTGACCTCCGTTGCGCCTTGGCGTTCTTCAGACATGTGCATTCTCCCTAACATGACTGGCGACCAAGGCCCGCATATCCGTTTTCACCGCGCGTCGCGGTCATGGCTAGACGGGCCTTGCATCGAATCTCAATTTCACTTCGCCGACACCGATGACGTCGCCCCTCGTTAGGCGACCTTCGCCGATACGCGCGCCGTTGATCAGCACGCCGTTGCCTTCGGCGCCGGATAGATCGGTGACGACCACCTCGCCGTCGGTCGTGCGCCGGATCACCGCGTGGTAGCGGTGCACCGTCTTTTCCGACAGACAGATGTCGTTGTCGGCCTCACGTCCGATGCGCAGCATGGCGCGGCCGATGACGTGGCGCTGGCCCGAGCCGGCCAGTTCCACCCAGGCTTCGGTCGGCCAGGCGGAGACCTCGGTGCGCGCCGTAATGCCTGAACGCAGCGCACTCGGTCCACGCGCAGACGAACGCGAAAGCAATACAGTAGAGTCGGGCGAGCGGCGTTGTCGACGCATCATCAGGCCGGCGAGGGCCAGCGGCGGCAGCGCAACCAGCACTGCGAGCACCATTATCAAGGCCGGGGCCTGGTCGAACATGTCGCCAAGCCAAGACGCGATCATCGGCAACGCTGCTGCGGCCGGCACGGCAAGCATCATTAGGTGGGAGGTCACCACTGCGCGCCCCGGCTCGGGAATGCTCGCTGCAAATGCAACATTGGATCTAGGGATCGCGACAATGCCAGTCTACGGATTCGGTGGTGCGACCACGGCGATCTCATGGTCTTCGGCTCAGGACAAATCAAAGTGCAGCCTCGGGCCGCATGACGGCAGGAACATGGCATTCCGCGCTCGTGTGATGATCGCGAAGTCCGCCACATCATGGAGGGCTGGGCGGTGCAGCGGACTTCTCGATCTGAATCACACGAGATTCATGGGGTTGGCTAGTGTCCTTCAGATCGCGAAATTCGTTCCACACTTGCCGCACACAGAGACGAATTTCGCGATCAGGACACTAGCAGCTCAGATTTGTTCGCAGCTTCCACATGCTCAAGGCGTCGCCACATTTGCCGGGCATAAATGTGTCGGAGGCAGTACGGCAATTGACGAGCGGCGCGGCACGTTGCATGCGAGCCTGACGACCCACGTCACGGAGAGCCATGACGAATCTCATCGCCCTGCCAAGCGGAACCGAGCTGGTTGGCGACTATCGCATCGAGCGGGTGCTGGGCGCCGGCGGCTTCGGTGTGACTTATCTCGCCGACGAGATTGCGCTCGCGCGCATGGTTACCATCAAGGAGTACTTCCCGAGCGACATCGCCGCGCGCGACGGCGGCATAGATGCCGCGCCGCGTTCGCAGGATTGCGCCGGCGACTACCGTTGGGGTCTTGATCGCTTTATCGAGGAAGCGCAGACGCTTGCCAAGTTCGACCACCGCAACATCGTGCGCGTCTACCGCTACTTCCGCGCCAACAATACCGGCTACATGGTCCTCCACTTCGAGGAGGGCCAGAGCCTCAAGGGCTGGCTCAAGGGCCTTGGCCGCGCCCCGCGCCAAAAAGAGCTCGACGCCATCGTCGCCCCGCTGCTCGACGCGCTGGAGCTGATCCACAAGTCCGACTTCCTGCACCGCGACATCGCACCCGACAACATCATCATCCGCAAGTCGGGCGACCCGGTGCTCATCGATTTCGGCTCGGCGCGCGGCGAGATCGCCTCGGCCACCAAGACCGTGTCGGCGCTCGTCAAGCCGGGCTATAGCCCCTACGAGCAGTACGCCGAGACGAGCCGTCAGCAGGGCCCGTGGAGCGACATCTACGCTCTTGCCGGCACGCTCTATCATGCGATCACCGGCAAGCGCCCCCCAGATGCACCCTCGCGCATGGTCAAGGATGAGTTGGTGTCGGCGCGCGAGGCGGCGCTCAGCTCCTACCGTGCCGGCTTCCTCAAGGCGATCGACCGGGCGCTGGCGCTCAATGTCGAGGCGCGGCCGCAGTCGATCGCGGCCTGGCGCGGCGACTTGCTGGCGCCCGATCCGGTGCGCGCGAGCTGGCTGACGCGCACGACGGATCGCCGCAAGAACCGCAAGCAGGATAAGGAAGAGGCCGAGCCCGTCGCTGCCGCTACGCTCGCCATCACGCGACCGCCCACCGCCACCCCGCCGCCGCCGGATGCGCCGGGCCCGAAAGGCGGTCTGCTCGACTTTCTCGAAGGTCTACGCAAGAAGCCGGATGCCGAGGGAAGGCCCGCTGCGCCGGCGCCGATCGTCATCGCTGCTGCATCGACACCGACCCCCGCCGCTGCCCCGACGGTGAAGCTCGATGCGCCGCCGCCGGCCCCGGTGCTCAAGAAGAAGTCGCAGTCGAAAAAGCCGATCCCCAAGGAGCGCGCGCTCGTCGTCGTCAAGACGCCGGCACGTCCGCGCCCTCGCCGTCTCAAGGGCAGCCGCCCCAGCCTGCTGCCTTTGGTGTTCAAGCTGCTCGTCGGCGTCGGCGTCGCCAGCGCGGCGGTTGCCATGCAAGACCGCTTTCCCCAGTTCGAAAGTCGCGGCTCGGCAGTAACGACCGGCATCACGACCGGCACGACCAACCCCGTGCAGCCGCAAGCCCAGGCGCCGGTGCTCGTGGCGCCCATGGCCGAGATCGAAGCGCACCGAGGTTCGATATCCGGTGCCGCCTATACCGACGACGGCCGCCGCATCGTCACGACCGGCGCCGACGGCACGATGAAGGTTTGGGACGCGACCTTCCGCAACCTCGTGCGCACGATCGAGCTCGACGACGGCCCGGCGACCTCACTTGCCCTCAGCGGTGCGCGCGCGCTTACCGGCCATGCCAACGGCAAGGTTGTGCTGTGGGACATCGATCGCGCGGAGAAGATCGCAACCGTACAGCGCAACGAAGCCAACATCTGGGCGGTGGCCTTCACCGGCGATCCCGACCACTTCGCCGCCGCCAGCCACGATTGGAAAATTACGTTGTGGGACGCGCGCCAGACCGCCGCGCCGCTGCAAGTTCTGGAAGGCCACGAGAATGCGGTCCAGTCGCTGGCCTATTCCCGCCAGCAACTCCTGCTCGCCTCCGGCAGCGCCGACAAGACGGTCCGTGTGTGGAACCTCGATACGCTGGCTTTGAAGCGCAGCTACCGCGGCCCGCGCGACTTCGTCACCTCCGTCGCCTTCTCGCAGAGCGGCAAGCTCCTCGCGGCTGGCGCGCTCGATGGGCGCATTCAAATCTGGTCGGTGATGTCGTCGCGCCGCCTGCGTGCCCTCAACGGTCACCGCGGGCGGATTGCCGACATTGCCTTCTCGCCGAGCGGCGATCAGCTCGCTTCGGCCGGCGAGGACGGGACGGTGCGCGTGTGGGATTTGCAGCGTGGACGCATCGTGCGCGCACTGACGGGCCACGTCGGCGGCGCAACCGCTGTTGCCTTCGCTCCCGACGGGCAGCACCTCGCATCTGCCGGCGTCGACGGCCGCGTGCGCCTGTGGGCAGTTCCGCTCGGCGCGCTCGCGCGGGAATAGAGCGCACTCTCCGGAGCTTAGTGTCGGGGCGTCGGGCTCGTCCGAACTATCTACCCACAGCTTGTCACGCGAGACGGCCCGCGGCAGGCGGCCGTCTCGACGCGGTCGGCGAACCGCGCCACAATGCGCGCGAGCGATCCGAAAGAAGAAAGCGATGCGGGTGCCATGGAATTAGACGCCGTTCTGCTGGCCCGGATCCAGTTCGCCTTCACGATCACGTTTCACATCATTTTCCCGAGCTTCACTATCGGCCTCGCGGCCTTCATCGCGACGCTGTTGGTGCGCTGGCGATTGACAGGGCGCGAGCATCTGCATCGCCTGGCGCGCTTCTGGACGAAGATCTTCGCCGTTTCGTTCGCCATGGGCGTCGTGTCCGGCATCGTGCTGTCGTACCAGTTCGGCACCAACTGGAGCAATTTCTCGGTCGTCGTCGGCAACGTGCTGGGCCCCCTGCTCGGCTATGAGGTACTGACCGCGTTCTTCCTCGAAGCGACCTTCCTTGGCATCATGCTGTTCGGCTGGAACCGAGTTCCGCCGAACATTCACGTGCTCTCCGCAGTCCTGGTTGCCGTTGGCACCTCGCTCTCCGCCTTCTGGATCCTCGCCGCCAACAGTTGGATGCAGACGCCGGCCGGGCACGAGGTGATCAACGGCATCGCCTATCCGGTCGACTGGATAAAGATCATCTTCAACCCGAGCTTTCCCTACCGCTTCGCGCACATGTTCACCGCCGCCTATCTCACCACCTCGCTGGTGGTGCTGGCCGTGGGTGCCCGGTACCTGGTGAAGGGACGCTTCCCCGAGGAAGCCAAGACCATGATGCGCATGGGGCTTGGCATGGTCGCAATTCTCGCGCCGCTGCAGGTGCTCATCGGCGACCAGCACGGGCTCAATACCTTGAAGCACCAGCCCGCCAAGATTGCCGCCATCGAAAGCCATTGGGACGGATCGGAGCCGGGTGCGCTCGTGCTGTTCGCCATTCCCAACGAGAAGGAAGAACGTAACGACTTCGAGATCGCCATTCCGTATGGCGCGAGCTGGATCCTGACGCACAGCGCCGACGGGCTGTTCCCTGGCTTGAAGGAGTTCGCGCCGAACGACCGTCCGCCGGTGTTCCCGGTGTTTCTGTCGTTCCGCCTGATGGTCGGCATGGGCGTGTTGATGCTGCTGATCGGTTTCGTCGGCGCCTGGCTGTGGGCGCGCGGCCGGCTGTTCGACACCCGCTGGTACTTGCAATATGTGCAATACGCCTGGCCGCTGGGCTTCATCGCCATTCTCGCCGGCTGGTACACGACCGAGATCGGCCGACAGCCGTGGATCGCGCACGGTATCCTGCGCACCGCCGACGCCGCCTCGCCGGTGCACGCGGGCGCGGTGCTGACGACGCTGATCCTCTTCGTCGTCGTCTACAGCATCGTCTTCGCGATGGGCATCTACTACATCAATCGCCTGATCGAATACGGACCCAAGGGCACCGCTGCCGCAACGCCGGACGGCGTGCCGTCACGTCCGCTCACCGCCGCCGAGCCGGCCGCGCACGACGCCATCAAGGGGAACTGAAGCCATGGACGCAGTCGCTTATTGGCTTCCCGTCGTCTGGGCCGCGATCATCGCCATCGCCGTCGCCCTATATGTCATCCTCGACGGTTTCGATCTCGGCCTCGGCATTCTCTTCCCATTCACGCCCGAGGAAGAGCGCCGCGACGTGATGATGAACTCCGTGGCGCCGTTCTGGGACGGCAACGAGACGTGGCTGGTGCTTGGCGGTGGCGGACTGCTGGTCGCTTTTCCGCTCGCCTACGCGGTCATCATGCCGGCGCTCTATCTGCCGATCATCATCATGCTGCTCGGCCTCATCTTCCGTGGTGTCGCCTTCGAGTTCCGCTGGACGGCAAAGCCCAGCCACGAGTTCTGGGATAACGCGTTCGCCTACGGATCCATCGTCGCGACGTTTATGCAGGGCGTCGTGCTCGGCGGCTATGTGCAGGGCATCAACGTCCAGAACAATCAATTCGCCGGCGGTACGTTCGACTGGTTCGCGCCCTTCCCGCTATTCACGGGCGTGGCGCTCATCGTCGGCTATGCGCTGCTTGGCACCACATGGCTGGTCATGAAGACAGAGGGCGAGCTTGCGGTGAACGCACGTCGCTGGGCGCAGCACCTGCTGCTCGCCGTGCTCGTCATCATGGTCATTGTCAGCCTGTGGACACCGCTCGCCTTCGATCGCATCGCCGAGCGCTGGTTCACGTGGCCGAACATCCTCTACCTTTCGCCGGTGCCGCTGCTCACGGCGGCTGCCGCGTTCACGTGCTGGCATGGGCTGAGGTCCGGACGCGACGTGATGCCGTTCCTTTCAGCCGTCGCCTTGTTCCTGCTCGGCTTCATCGGGCTGGGCATTTCCACCGTGCCCTACCTCGTGCCGCCGACCCTGACTTTCTGGGATGCCGCGGCGGTTCCCAGCTCGCAAATCTTCATGCTTGTCGGCACACTCATTATGCTGCCGATGATCCTCGGCTATACGGTGTTCGTTTACTGGACATTCCGCGGAAAGGTGCGCGAAGGCGAAGGCTACCACTGAGCTTGCGCATGTGACTTCCGGCGCGGCCAAAGCCCCGCCATCATCGCATGCAGGTTCGAAGGAACCTCAATTCGCTGCGGCGGCAGCGCCGCCGTCGCCTATTACACATCTCCGGAGGCCGCATGCTCGGCTGGCGCAAACGCAACGACGGTTTTGAATGGCGCGACTACGTGCGCACGACGATCCTCGTGCGGCGCAAGAAGCGTCGCGACCGCGTCGGTGAAGCCGCCAACGCCGCCGTGGAGAATCTCAAGGCAGCCGGTATCCGCGGCGCCGCCGCCGGCGCCGGTGGCGCCAAGGCGGTCGGCCGTGGTGCCGTCAACGTCGGGCAGCAGGGCGCCGAGCTCGGTGCTGCCGGTGCCAAGGCAGTGGGACGCGGTGCGGTGCACTACGGGTACCAGGGCGCTGTGATGGGCGTCGCCGGGGCCAAGCTTGCCGCCGGCAAACTGCGTGCCGGCTTGCCCGTGGCCGGCAACTACCTGCAGCGGTTCGGCGCCGGCCTGATCGCGACCATCGCTTACACGCTCGCTGTATTGCGCACGATCGCCGGCATCATCGCCGACTACCTCGGCCCGGCGTTGGCGCCACTCGGCCGTATCCTGCGGCAACCAACCATTCGTCTGCCGCTACTCATCGCGGGCGCCGTCGCGCTGGCCGGCGGCATCATCCGCGCCTACGCCAACGGGTTCGAGCGCGATACGTGGATCGCTCTTCTGATCGGCATCGGTCTGCTCGGCGCTCTGGCACTGGCGCACGTGGGCGGCGGCGTACCGGCGTGGCTCTCTTCGTCCGTTGCGGCGGCGAGCGGCCGGCTGAGCGGGGTTGCGCGCAGCGTCACCGGCAGGCCGCTGGTGCAAGGAACATTCGCCGTCGTCGTGCTGGCCTTGCTGGCCGTCGGCGGCGTCACGGTATGGCGGTCCGCCTCGGATGGTTCGGTGACCACCGCCAGCCTTTCGCGCCAGGAACGGCGTGATGCCGCGCGCGAAGAAGCGCGTGCGGCCGCCGACAGCGGCGATGTGCAGGGACGCGGGACCGCCGTCTCGGGTGACACGTTGCGCGTTGGCGCAACCATCGTACGCTTGAACGGCATCGAATCGCCGGAGCCCGACCAGAGCTGCAGCGGCGCCGAAGGACGCGAGTGGTCGTGCGGACAAGCGGCGAAACAAGCGCTCGCGCGCCTGCTGCGCAACGGCCGCGTTGCCTGCAACATTTCCGGCAGCGCCGATGGTTTAAGCAGTGGCGATTGCAAAGTCGGCAAGCAAGATGTGGCGGCTGAACTCGTGCGCGGCGGGCATGTATTCGCCGCGAGCGGGTTATTCGCCGCCTATAGCGGTATCGAGGAAGAAGCGCGTGCGGCCAAAGCCGGTGTTTGGGGAGGATCGGCGAGGCGTCCATCCGAATACCGAGCGTTGAAATGGGAAGAGGCGAAACGGGACGCGCCGGATGGCTGTCCCATTAAAGGCAGCGTGCGCGGGAGCCGGCGCTATTACACCGTTCCGTGGGCGCGAGACTATGAGCGCGTGAAGGTGAGCCGCGATCGCGGCGAGCGCTGGTTCTGTTCCGAATCCGAAGCACAGGAAGCCGGCTTCAAGCCGTCCCGCCAATCGTAAGAAATGCATGGCGGAAAAATGAAAGCCCGCGCTCCGGGGGAAGAGCGCGGGCTACGATGCGTGACGCCACTTAGGGGGGACAGGTGGGAGGGCGCCACGTTCGGACCTTCATGAAATACCACTGCGGGGCTTATTGCAAGGAATTCCGGGGGGATTCAAGTAACAGTTAAGAAACAGCTTACAATAGCGCAGTGCTTTTACTTAGCCGCCGTTGTTTCTCGCTACTGCACAATAGGCGCGCCACAGCGAGTTTTGCTCCATTTCCGCGGCTTTCCGCGTGCCGCATCACAGCTCCCGGTCAATGGGTCGCACCGCGATATCCGTCAGTCCGCTGCTGCGCACAACGGTAACCGTGACCGGCCGGTCTATTCGCCTTTCGTCTAATAGGCGAAACAGGTCATCGGCCCCGGTAACGGTTTCGCCGTCGAGACGCACGAGCAGATCGCCGACTTTCAGCCCCGCCGTGCCGGCCGGACTATCTGTCTGCACTTCGCGCACGCGCACGGCGCTCGCTTGCGACAAGCCTGCGCGGTAGGCAATGCGCGCCGGCAGCGGCACCTGCTCGGCGACGACGCCGATGCGCGCACGCCGCACGCGACCGTGCGCCAGAATTTGCGTCAACACATGCAGCGCGGTGTTCGACGCGACCGAGAAGCAGATGCCCTGCGCACCCATGATCACAGCCGTGTTGATGCCGATGACTTCCCCGGCGGAGTTGGCGAGCGGGCCGCCCGAATTGCCGGGATTGAGCGCCGCATCGGTCTGAATGACGTCGCCGATAAGACGGCCGCTCTGCGCGCGCAACGAGCGGCCGACGGCGCTGACGATGCCGGCGGTCACCGTCGATTGAAACCCGAGGGGATTGCCGATGGCGATGGCGATCTGGCCGGGCCGCACGCTTTTCGAATTGGCCAGCCGCGCGACAGGCAACGTCTCGCCGGTCTCGCCGCGCAGCACGGCAAGGTCCGTGTCGGGATCGCGGCCAAGCGCGCGAGCCCCGAACTTGCGCCCGTCGGACAGCGACACGGCAATTTCCTTGGCCCCGTCGATGACGTGGTTGTTGGTAAGCATCAATCCATCGGGGGAGACGACGACGCCCGAGCCCACGCCTCCGGCCGGCCGGCCATTGCGCACGCCAGCGACCTCGACGTGGACGACGGCCGGCGCGATCGCGTCGACGGAGCCGACGACGGCTCGCGAATAATGATCCAGCAGCTCATCGTCGGGCAGCGCGCCGCTTGTCTGCGGCCCGCGCGGTAGCTCAACGCTGCCTGGCGTACCGCCGCCCAAGAAGCCAAGAACATTTCGCATCGCAAATCTCCCCTGCGTAGCGGGCCGCGAGAACGCCGGCCGTCGCTTGCGTGCTGATATGGGGAGGCACAGAGCCCGTTGGGAGTGCCGGCCTAACGCCCTAACGCCGGGCGATTTCGATGGGGGACAGGCGCAGCATGCTGTCCGGCGGCGGCCCCTGCTCATAGCCGATGGCGGCGAGAACGCCGGTCAACATCACTTTGTCATCCTTGCGCAATTCCACGCGTTGGCTCTCGGCGATGAGTTCGCCGTCGACCCACAAACGCAGCGTGCCGTTCTTCTGGCCGGGATCGTTCAAGACGACTTCCTGTTCAAACTTGGTCCAGCGTCCGGTGGCCATCGGCGTGCCGGCTCCTGACAGTCGCAGCCGTTCGCTACCGTCGGCTGCAGCGGTCAATGAGGGTTTGCCCTCATCGCTCCATTCCAACGCTACGGTCAGTAAGTCGCTCGCCGCTTGTTGGCGCGCCTTGCCTGGGTCGCCGCCAAAGACGCCTGGGAGAAAGCCCCCGTCGCCGAAGTCGAATTTTTCGGGCAGCCACACGCTATATGAAAGACACGTGGCGGTGCCGTTCATGCCGGGCGGCGACCAGCGGAATTCAATGCCGTTACGGGCTTTGGCGCTGGCGTCGTCGCCCCCCGGCAAGTTGCGCAGCTTTACCTCGAGAGCATCGGTGGAGGGACCGTCGTTGACGGCCACGACCGTGGCGTTGTCGATAACGCCCACGTCGCGCAAGCCGGCCCGCGCCTGCAGCTCGATAGGTGTCAGTGGCTTGCCGGCCGCTGTCTGCAGCGCAAAGCGGATCGGCGCCGGATATCGCTCACTGCAAGGCGGTTCGGTCGCGGTGTGCCAGGCCGAATAGACGACATAGCCGAGGACGATGACGCCAATCAGCGAGCTGCCGAGATTAATGAAGAGATTCAGCTTCTTGTCGCTCTGCATGGCTCTCGTTCGCAGCCCTCGGTGCAGCCGGCGTCGATAGGGCGCCTCGGCTACGCGCCTTGGGGTAACACCGATCTCGTTAAAATCGCCATCACACGGCCCGAGACGGCGGCTTTGGCGGGCGGTGAAGCGTTGTCATGTAGTACCGTGAGGCGCCAATTCCGGCGGCCGGGCCGGTTCCGCGGGGATTAGTGAGGCGGCTCGTCTTTTGTTGCCGCGCGTACTGAGCTAATAAGCACCCGCTGTGAGCGATTTCTGGGTGCGCGTCGTCGCCAATCAGGGGAGAGCTTCATGACGATCAGGCTGGCACTGGCGGCCTTTGCATTGGCGGCCGCTGGAGCAATTTCTACGTCGGGTGCGCTCGACGCAACCGTCCCGCCGGCCGGCAAGATGCTCGAGCGCGCGCAAGAGGCTTCGACCCTGGTTCAGGTGCAGCAGCCCCGCCGTCGCCGCCGCGTCAATACGCGTGAGACGGCGCCCGAGACATCCGCCATCCCGCCCGGCAAGGCGAACAACGGCGAGGTGCTGTTCGGCGTGCAGGACGTCGGCTTCCTCGTCGACCGTGACGTGATCCGCGTCGGCTCCGAAATTGGCAAGTTCGACCGCATCCGCCTGCGTGTCCTGAAGAACGAGATCTTCGTCACCGACCTCAAGGCGATCTTCGATGATGGCACGACCGAGACGTTGTTGGCCGACGCTAAGATCGCTGCTGCCCGCAAGACCGAGTGGATCCCGCTGAAGCACAAGGGCTTCATCAAGGAGATCCAGCTCGTCTACCGCTCGAAGCCCGACTTCAAGGGCCAGGCGCGCGTGGAGGTGTTCGGCGAATACGAGAGCGGCTGGCTCGGCCCGAACGGCGAGGGCCGCAAGTACAACGACGGCTGGGTGCTGCTTGGCACCGACACGGCGGGCAGCGTCGGCTTCGATCGCGTCAAGATTCCCGTCGGCCAGAACGATGGCGGCTTCAAGCAGTTGCGCGTCTCGGTCAAGGACCGCGACGTGACGATGACCAACTTGGCCGTCGTCTATAACGACGGCGCCAAGGACGAGATCGAGACCAACCGCACCAAGATCGCCGCCGATGCGGCCTTCGGGCCGGTGGAGCTCAAGAAGGGCGCGACCATCAAGGAGATCGAGGCGACGTGGCGATCGCGCGCGCTGGCGACCTCGAAGCGCGACCGCGCCTACGCCACGGTGCAGGTGTGGGGCAAGCACTGAGCTCGACGTCAGGCACTGAATCGAAAAGGCCGGCGCGCTGACGCCGGCCTTTTGTTATGCGCGGTACCGGTAGAGGTCCCACTTATTGCCCTCCCCCCTTGCGGGGGAGGGAGAGGGGCGGAGTGTGAGATGCGTCAGCCGAAGGCGCCGAAGTGGTGCGAGATGCCGGTGCCGATCTCGCGGATGAACTCGTACGCCTCTTCCATCGGCGTCAGAATTTCCGTCTCGATGCGCCCATAGTCGTCGATGCCGTGTGGCCGGTAGGTGGCGGCCTCGGTGTACTGCGAGCGGTCACCGGCTTCACGGGCTCGTCGCGGGAAGGCCGCACGCATCTCGGTCACGACCGCCGGCACATCGAGCATCAGCGCCATCTCGAACAACTGCCGGTGCGAGACATCGTTGCGCGGCGAGAAACGCGGCATCTGCGCGGCAAGGATGAAAATGCGCATGATCAGCGCCAGGCGGATAGCCTGCAGCAGATCGAGCTCCAAGCGCGTATCGTCGGGGATCTTGCCGCCCTCGATGCCGATCTCTTCCAGCATGGCGTGCAGTTCCACCGCGTCGAGACGCAAATGGTGCACGAGGCTGTTGATCTCGCCATTGCGATCGTCCGACAGCAACAGGTTGGCGAGCGAACGGAAGGCGGGATCGAGGTTGGGTTCGCGACCCCATGAGGCGCGCCAGGCCCAAAACCCCGGGTCGAAGACGATGGCGTTGGCGCCCATGGCGTTGAGGCTCGAAAGCTGTTTGCCGCGGGCGATCATTTCCAGCAGCGGACGCAGCCGCTGTGAGTTGCGGGCGAGCTCGATGAACCGCTCGCGTTCCGAGCCGACGGCGGCGCCGAGGCCGGCGACGACGTTGGCCACGTAGCCGAACTGCTGGAGGATGGCATTGTTGGGAATGGCGCGCATGCGCGAAACGGCGCTGCGATCCGGCGCGCCGCCGGCGTCGGTCTGCCGCTTGACGGGGCGCGAGCCGGTCTTGAACAGGATGTTGGGCCCGAAGGCGCCGAGCACCGCGCGATAGCCGGGATGCGCGAACAGATGCTCCTGGTAGGCGCGTAGCCGACCGATGAAGTCGAGGCGCAGGTCGGTGTCCTCGTAGAACGGGTCCTCACCCTCGGGCGGCACCTCTCCGTCCATGATGACGGTGGCGAGCGCGCGCGTCGTCAGGCGCCGGTTGGCAAAGAACAGGTAGCCGTCGCCGCCCTGGAAGCTCGTCTCGTGCTTGATCGAAATTTCGTGACGGGCAAAGCGCCGCCGCGACTCGTCGGAGAAGACGTAGTGCAGGCGCGTGCGCATCTCGCCCGGGTGGGCGCCGCGGCCCATGGATTCTCCGTGCGTCGAAAAGATAAGCGTCTCGACGCCCTTCAGGTCGGCATCGTGGATCGCCTCCGCGAGGCCGTGATGCAGGCGCTCGATGGCGAGCGTCGCGGCGATCTGGCCGACGAAGCGGCCGGCGTCGGAGAAGCCGGTTTGCACCGCAAGACGCTTCCGGCGCTTCACGTAGCCGACGTACGCCTTCTCCTGGAGCAGGCGCTCGATGACGCGGGCGCCGGTTTCAAGGCCGAGCGGCGTTTCGAAGAGCGGCGACACGTCGGTGATGTGGTCGACGCCGAACAGCGTGGCGAAAAAGACAGCGATCAGCACCGTCGCCGGAGATTCGGTCTCGGCGATGAGGAAGCGGACCGGCGTCTCGCGATCGACGTGCTTCTGGATCTGGGCGATGAGTGCGAATTGGCGGATTGCCGTCGCCGTCTCGAGGTCGAGCGATTCGAAGTTCACCGTTTCGTGGCGTGCCGCCTCGATCATGCTGACAATGCGAGCGAGTGCCTGGCTTTCCGACAGGTCGCGCGTCCACGGCTCATGCACGAAGGCGCGGAAGGCGTTGTTGAGCTGCACGGCATTGATGCGGACGTGAATATGCGCCGTGCCGAGGCCGGTCGCCTCCATGAGGCCGGCCAGCACGGCGACGCCGCGCTTGCCCTTGCCGGCCGGGAGCGCTTCGATCAGCGCGCGCAATGGGCCGACGATGGGCTCGACGGTCGTGATGTTGTATCCGTCCGACCGGGTGATGATGTTGGCGGCCTCGGCCAGCGCAGTGTCGGCCGTCATCACCTTGCCGAGGGCTTCGATCTGCTCGTCGACGGCGGCGATCGTCAGGTCGAGCTTGCCGGTGACCTGGCGGGAGATCCGCTGCGCCTCGCCGTCGGCAGGAAGATCGTTCTTCAGGCCGAGGAAACGCTCGCGGATGTCCGCTAGCGAGGCGCGCTTCTCCTGCAGGCGCAGGATGAACGACTTGCGCCAGTCGATGTCGGTGCGCCCGTCGAGGTCGTAGCCGACCCAGCAGGCGAACGTCGCCAGCTTTGGGCGCAGCTTATAGGCCTTGTCGCCGAAGCGGTGCACCGCCGCGCTGAAGAAGCTGTCGAGCAGCTCGACGTAGGCGTTGCGCAGGTTCTGAATGGCGTTTTGGGCACGGCCATGCTCGTAGGCCAGATCGATGTTGTCGTCGGGCCGGTGCGGCACGCCGATGCGCGCGTTGGGATCGACATCGTCGGCGACGGCAATTTCGACGATACGCTTCGACAGCGCATCTGACAGGCCGAACGTTGGATGCGCCGTCAGCACGATGCCGGTGCGAGCGCGCTCCCACCGCGCCTTGAAGGTTTCGAAGTCGGCCGCCGCGGCGGCACCTTCGACGAACTCGGCAAACTCCTTGTAGGTCGTTCCGCGATCGACGAAGCCGACGCGCTCGCGCAGGTGGCGCGCACGCTGCACGCAGGCGCGGTCCATCAGGCGCCCGGCGAGCGCCTTCAGTTCCTCAAAGGAAATATCGCCCGCCTCGAGCCGCCGCGACAGGTCGAATGCGAGGCTGACGATCGGATTGAGCGCAGGGGAATCAGGGATCTGCGTGCGCAGGGAGCGGAGTTCATCGCGCAGCCGGAACTCGTCGAGTTTACCGGCGGGCGCTGCGTCTTTCTGCATCTTGGTCTCCACGCTTCGCGTCGCAGCAGTACGCCATTCCGTGGGAGCTTGGGGGCGCCGGGGGGCGGGCCCGCCTCGCACTAGCGAGGCGGGCCCCCAAGCTCTTAGGCGACTTTCTTCAACCGGCCGAGAACGCTCGCAAGTGTCGAGCCCATCTCGGACGGCGTCGGAGCGATGGTGACGCCGCAGCCCTTGAGGATCTCGACCTTCTCGGGCGCGGACTCGCCGAACGCGGAGATGATGGCGCCGGCGTGGCCCATCTTGCGGCCCTTCGGAGCGGAGAGACCAGCGATGTAGGCGACGACCGGCTTCTTCATGTGGTCGCGGGCGTACTGGCCGCCCTCGGCCTCCTGCGGGCCGCCGATTTCACCGATCATGAGCACGGCGTCGGTCCCCGGGTCGTTCTCGAAGTGCTCGAGGACGTCGCGGAAGGACGAGCCGTTGATCGGATCGCCGCCGATGCCGACGCTGGTCGAGATGCCAATGCCGAGCGCCTTCATCTGCGCCGCGGCCTCGTAGCCGAGCGTGCCGGAGCGGCCAATGATGCCGATGCGGCCGGGGAGGTAGATATGCCCCGGCATGATGCCCAGCATCGCCTTGCCCGGCGAGATGGTGCCGGCGCAGTTCGGGCCCGTGAGAACCATGCGGTTCTCCTTCTTGTAGCGGCGCATGTAGCGCTTAACGCGGATCATATCCTGCGCAGGGATACCGTCGGTGATGCACACGCAGTATTTGATGCCGGCGTCGGCCGCTTCCATGATCGCGTCGGCAGCGAAGGGAGGCGGCACGAAGACGATGCTGGCTTCGGCATTCGTCTCCTGCACGGCGCCCTTGACGGTGTTGAACACCGGACGGCCGAGGTGGCTGGTGCCGCCCTTGCCCGGGGTCACGCCACCGACGACGTTGGTGCCGTAGTCGATCATTTCCTGCGCGTGGAAGGTGCCGATGCGGCCGGTGAAGCCCTGGATGAGGACCGGGGTGTTCTCGTTGATGAAAATTGCCATGTGAGCGATCTCCCTAGTGAGCGGGGCTTTTTGCGGCTGCGACGGCCTTTTGGGCCGCTTCTGCCAGCGTTTCCGCGGTGATGACGGTCAGACCGCTCTCGTCGAGAATGCGGCGCCCTTCCTCGACGTTGGTGCCGGCGAGCCGGACGACAACGGGCATCTTGATGTTGAGGTCGGTGATGGCGTCGACGACGCCCTTGGCGACCCAGTCGCAGCGGTTGATGCCGGCGAACACGTTCAGCAGCAACGCCTTGACCTTCTTGTCCTTCAACACGGCCTTGAACGACTTGGCGACGCGCTCGGGCGAGGCGCCACCGCCGATGTCGAGGAAGTTGGCAGGCTCGCCGCCGGCCAGCTTGATCATGTCGAGGGTGGCCATGGCGAGACCGGCGCCGTTGACGACGCAACCGATGTCGCCGTCGAGGCCGACGTAAGCGAGGCCGCGATCCGAGGCATAGGTTTCGCGCGGATCTTCCTGGCTCTTGTCACGCAGCTCGGCGATGTGCGGGCGGCGGAACAGGGCGTTGTCGTCGAACGACATCTTGGCGTCGAGCGCAAACAGGTTCTTGTCCTTGGTGATCACCAGCGGGTTGATCTCGACCATGGTGGCGTCGAGATCGCGGAACGCGCGGTAGCAGGCAAGGATGGTCGGAACCAGCTTGTTGATGATCTCCGGGTCGACGCCGAGGCCGTAGGCCACTTCGCGAGCCTGGAACTGCTGCATGCCGACGGCCGGGTCGACCGAGACGCGGATGATGGTGTCGGGCTGCTTGGCCGAGATCTCTTCGATCTCCATGCCGCCGGCAGCCGAGGCAACCACCATGATGCGCTCGGTGGCGCGGTCCATGACGAACGCCAGGTAGATTTCCTTGGCGATGTCGCTCGCTTCCTCGATGTAGAGGCGCGAGACGAGCTTGCCGGCAGGTCCGGTCTGGTGCGTCGCCAGCTTCTTGCCGAGCATCGCCTCTGCGGCGCGCTCGATCTCGGTGTCGCTGGTGCAAACCTTGATGCCGCCGGCCTTGCCGCGGGCACCTGAGTGGATCTGCGCCTTGACGACCCACTTGCTGCCACCGATCTCGGTGGCGCGATAGGTTGCCTGCTCAGGGCTGTAGGCAAGGCCGCCGCGGGGGATCGGCACGCCGAACTTCGAAAGAAGCTCTTTGGCCTGGTACTCGTGAATGTCCATTTTTCTTGTTTCCCTAGTCGTTCGTTTGATTAAGCGGCCTTGGAGCGGGCGGCTTCACCCTTCTTGATGGCGGCGGCGGTGGCGAGAAGGTTGTTCGCCATCTTCTCCGAAGCGGCGTCGATCATCTTGCCGTCGAGCGAAGCAGCGCCCTTGCCCTGCGCCTCGGCCTCCTTGAGCGCCACGAGGATGCGCTCGGCGCGCTCGACTTCCTTGGCGGTCGGCGAGAACACTTCGTTGGCCAGCTCGATCTGCGAGGGATGGATCGCCCACTTGCCCTCGATGCCGAGTGCAGCGGCGCGCTTGGCACCGGCGGTGTAGCCGGCGGGATCGGAGAAGTCGCCGAACGGGCCGTCGATCGGACGCAGGCCGAAGGCGCGGCAGGCGACGGTCATGCGCGACAGCGCGAAGTGCCACTGGTCACCCGGGTAGTCGGGGTTCAGGCCGCCGATGACGACCGTGCGCGCCTTGTTGTACGCGGCGTAGTCGGCGACGCCGAAGTGCATGGCCTCAAGGCGGCTGTTGGCCGACGCGATGAACTCGACGTTGGCCATGCCGAGCGGCGTTTCGATGAGCGCTTCCATGCCGATCTTGTTCGGCAGGCCCTTCGCAACTTCGATCTGGCTGACGAAGCTTTCGATGGCATAGACGTCGGCGTAGGTGCCGACCTTAGGGATGAGGATCGTGTCGAGCTTGGCGCCGGCCTGCTCGACGATGTCGACGACGTCGCGGCAGCAGTAGTGCGTGTCGAGGCCGTTGATGCGCACCGATACGGTCTTGCCGGCGCCGCGCCAGTCGAGGTCATTGAGCGCCTGGATGATGTTCTTGCGCGCCTGCTCCTTGTCGGGCGGCGCCACGGCGTCCTCGCAGTCGAGGAACACGTAGTCGGCGGCGCTGGCGAGCGCCTTCTCGATCATGGTCGGGTTGGAACCCGGCACGGCCAGCTCGCTGCGCTGCAGGCGGGACTTGCGGAGGGGATATAGGGTGTAGCTCATCTGGGGCGTTCCTCTGGGCGTTCTTTTGTTTGAAGGCTTTGGCGACCAATTGGGGTCGCCGTCGTGAAGATGGCGAAGCGGCGCCAAACGGGCGCCGCTTCAAAATCGACTAGCTTGCAAGTTTCAGCTTCGCTTCCGGACGGGACGTGGCGGAAGCCTTGGTCGTTTGACGGTAGTGCTCGACCGCCGCGCCGCTGCCGGAACCGGCGACGACGTCGACGCCGCAGTCGCGCAGCGCCATCTCGACGCCGAACAGCGCGCCACCGATCATGATCTCATCGAGCGCGCCGAGGTGGCCGATGCGGAATACCTTGCCGGCGACCTTGTTGAGGCCGACGCCGAGCGACAGGTTGTAGCGATAGAACGCGGTCTTCACGACCTGGGCGCTGTCGACGCCTTCCGGCACGAGGATGGCGCTGACCGTGTCAGACTGCCACTTCGGCTCCTTGGCGCACAGCTTCAGGCCCCAAGCGGCGACGGCCTTGCGGACGCCCTCGGCGAGGCGCGTGTGGCGGGCGAAGACGTTGTCGAGGCCCTCGGCCTGCAGCAGGTCGAGCGAGGCGCGCAGGCCGCGCAGCAACTGCGTCGCCGGCGTGTAGGGGAAGTAGCCGAGGTCATTGTTCTTGATCATGTCCTCGAACGAGAAGTAGCAGCGTTCCATCTTCGAGGACTTGTTGGCCTCGAGCGCCTTGTTGCTGACGGCGAGGATGCCGAGGCCGGTCGGCAGCATGAAGCCCTTCTGCGAGCCCGACACGCAGCAGTCGACGCCCCACTCTTCCATGCGGAAGTCGATGCAGCCGACCGAGCTGACGCCGTCGACGAATAGCAGAGCGGGATGCTTGGCGTCGTTGAGCGCCTTGCGCACGCCGGCGATGTCGGAGGTGACGCCGGTGGCCGTCTCGTTGTGAGTGGCGAACACCGCCTTGATCTCGTGGCTCTTATCGGCGGCGAGGATCTCGGCATACTTCTCGACCGGCACGCCCGTGCCCCACTCCTCGTCGAGCACCTGCACGTTGAGGCCGAGGCGCTGGGCCATGTCGACCCACAGCAGCGAGAACTGGCCAAAGCGGCTCATCAGAACCTTGTCGCCGCGGTTCAGCGTGTTGGAGATCGCCAACTCCCAGGCGCCCGAGCCGGACGAGGGGAAGAGGAACACGCGGCCGTTCGACAATTTGAACGCCTTCTTGACGTCCTCGAACAGCGGCAGCGTGAACTTGGGGAATTCCGGCGAGCGCATGTCTTCCATGCGGATGTCCATCGCCGAGCGGACGGCTTCGGGGATGTTGGTGGGGCCGGGAATGAACAGATGCGTCGTAACGAGCATGAAGTGCTTCCTCCGAATTGCCGTCTAATCTTGCGTTTCTGTAGCTTTGCGTGCGTTCGCGCAATTTGCGCAGGTCCCGCCATCGCGCCCGGCGACGGGTCCCTTGTCTGTTGCTTGCGGCTAGGCGGGAAGCATCTATTTACGTTGATGCCTTCGCAACACCCTATCGGGCAGCCGCTCGACGCTCTCGGGTAGTGGCTCGGCTGTGCTTGCGGGTAGGCTTTCCTACCCATCCTGCCGGACGCGAGAAGCACGACGCATCGCGTACTTTCTTGCGCGCGTTGCCGCGCCGCTAACCCGCGGAAACATTAGCGTCTCTGATCGACGGTGCAATGTGCAAAAAAGCGCGCCCGCATTGTGCAGCGCGTCATTCGACGGCGCGCTTCAGCGCTGATCCATCGTCGTCTGCATGTAAAGCGCGACGGCCATGGCGCGATTGGAGACGCCGAGCTTATCGTAGAGGTTCTTGAGGTGGTACTTGACGGTGTTGCGCGAGATGCCGATGCGCGAGGCGATCTGCAAATTCGTCCAGCCGTTGGCGAGTGCCGTCAGCAGCTCGCGCTCACGCGAGGTGAGTCGGAATACGGATCCGTCGTCAGCGCTTGCAGATCGACGTAGGGTAGCGACATGCGTCCGCGCGCGACGGCGGCGATGCTGTCGACGAGCACCGAAGGCTCATCGCTCTTGGAGATGAACCCCCACGCGCCGAGCCGAACCGCTTGGCGCAACACGTCTTTGCCGGGCTCGCCCGTATATACGACGATGCGGGTCGGGATGTGCCGGCGTTTCAGCGTGGCGAGTTTCCGCCGCCGTTCATATCCGGCAAAGACCAGCCGATGATGCCGATGTCGGTTGGCGTCGCTTCGACGCCGGCGATGAATGCGGACCCGCTGGCATGCGCGTCCAGCACCTCGAAACGCCCATCGCGCGCAATGAAGTCACGCAGTCCCGCGACAGCGTACCAACGGGCTCTTGTCCGCGATCATCACCCGGGGACGCGCATCGCCATGCGTCGTTGGAGATAGAAGGTTTGCCATCGCACGTTGGTAGCAACGAATTGGAAGG
>CAWCHB010000003.1:0-143001 GCA_963795225.1 uncultured Alphaproteobacteria bacterium
CCCGACGAGGATTTTCACGCTCTCGAACGCGTACATCAGGCCGCCGGCGAACAGCAGTGGCGCCAGAGCGTACTGCCGTAAGGCGTGCGCAGCGTATATTCCCAGCATGGTTCCTTTGGCGGCGAAGGCGACGCCGATGAGTGCGCGTCCGATCAGCCAAGTGTTGGTGCGGCCGGCGAGTATCGCGTCTGTGCGTGCGTTGTCGCGATCGATCCAGTCCAGAATGCGTGACATCGCATGGGGCCTCCCGCTAAAAAGGCTGAACCGCGCAGCCTTTTCAGCCAGTAGCGACGGATCGCGGTGGCTGTTCCGCTTGTAACAGCGCAGGCCCCTTCTGCAGCAAAACGCCCGCGCGGCTGGTCTCGCACGGGCGTCATTGTTTGTCTGGCCGTCGGAGCGCTCACTTCACGTCGAGGAGTTCGACGTCGAACTGCAGCGTCGCGTTCGGCGGAATGACGTCGCCGAAGCCGCGCGCGCCGTAGCCGAGCGGCGGCGGAATGATCAGCGTGCGTTTGCCCCCGACCTTCATCCCCGGCGACGCCTTCTTCCCATCCCTTGATCACCCGGCCGGCGCCGAGTGGAAATTAGAAAGGCTCGCCGCGGTCGAGCGAGGAATCGAACTTCGCCCCCTTGGCACCGCCCTCATACAGCCAGCCGGTGTAATGCATGACGCAATTGCTGCCGGGGCGCGCTCAGGCGCCGGTGCCGACTTGGCTGTCGGTGATGGTGAGGCCAGAGGGCGTCGTCATGGTTTTTCCTTGTTGCGCGAGGGCCGGGGTGGAGACGGCGCCAGTGACGACGCCGAAGGAAGCGAACAGCGCGAGGGCCGCAACGGCACCTCGACGCGAAATGGCAAACATTGCGTTTCTCCCTGAGGGTGTTCTGCTTTTGCCGGATGTCTCTATCGCATCCGGCGCGCCGCTGTCACGGCAACACATGACAATGCGCGCGCTCCGGGGGCGCGTGCCCCGATGCTATCGGCCGGCTAAAAGCGCGCGCTGCGTCAGCGGCGGATGCCGCGGGCCTGGCAATCCAGCCACTTGGCGATGACCGTGCGGTCGTGAAACTGAATGCCGCCGCAGTTCTGGCAGACGACCATGAGCACATCGACCGGCGCCGAAGACGAGCTGACCGACTTCTGGCAGGTGATGGCGTGCACGTCCAAGTCGCACTGCGATCGGAAGCGACCGCAGGCCGGGCAAGCCGTGATGTGCTTGCTATCAAGGAAGCGTTCGACGTCGGCCTTGCAGATTTCCCGCGGGAGCATAGTTGTCGCCGCGTTCGCGGGCGTGTCGTTACTGTCATGGCGCTCACCGTGTGCGAACCAACTTCCTTAAGTTATGCATCTCGGGATTGCCCCTGGCAAGACAAAGCGTCGCACCCTTGATAACGCCGCCCCATGCTGAACTCAGCCGCCAATACGCAACGCCGACGATCGCTGCACCACCGAGCCGACACTTCGTCAGTGAGACACTCAGGGGAGTTCGCATGAAAATCGCCTGTGCCGCCCTCGCCGCTGCTCTTAGCGTCCTCGCTCCGATCACGCTCGCGCAGGACGAGCATAGAGCGTCACGAGGTGCGCCCCCCGCCGCGGCGGGGAGCGATGAAATGACCGAGGCCTTCGAGGCAGCGAATGAGAAGATGCACCAGGGCATGGACGTCGAACTCACTGGCGACGCCGACGTCGACTTCATGCGCGGCATGATCCCCCATCGCCGGTGCAGATCGACATGGCCAACGTCGCCCTGAAGTACGGAAAGGATCCCGAGGTGCGCACGCTGGCGGAGGCCGTCATCAAGGCGCAGCAGGAAGAAATCACCTTCATGAGGGCCTGGCTCGCCAAGCACGGCAAGTGACGTTTTAGCGCGCCTTGTGGAAGGATCGGATTTTACAGCTGCCCATGAATAGCGAGAGCTCTTCCATGCGCCACGTTGCCCGCTTTGCGGTTCTTTTCGTCGTCTTCGCCACCAGCGCCCATGCATTGATGGCGCCGGAATTCTATCGCCAGGCGCGCGCCGACGCGCCGTTCCACGTGCAGGTCGCCATCGACAAGGTGACGCCGCCCGCGACTGGACCGGGCAACTGCATCGTTGGCGGCAAGATTGCCGAAGTGTTCCGGGACGCCGGCAATAAGCTCCCCGTGGGCACGCCGGTCAGCTTCGCCGTCGCCTGCCATCGCCAAGGTGAGCAGGTGCCGATCGGCGGCGCCATGTGGACCGTGCCGACACCCTGACCCGCGCCAAGTACATCGAGGCGTATCTCACACCGGGCGTCGACGGATATGCGGTGGCGATGTGGAATTCGAAGATCATCGATGCACCGTCGAAAGCACCGCAATTCCCGGTCGACTAGATCGTCGTCGGTTGCCGAATTTTCCGGCAGACCCACCTTTTTCTCGTAAGCTGGCGAACCAATTCGAACCGCGCGACTTATCGGGTCGCGGCATTCGCCACGGCTTGTGCGCGCTCTATAGGAGAACGTTCATGCTCGAGCCTCAATCCATTCTCGCCTGGATCGTCATCGGTGCCATCGCCGGCTGGCTCGCCGGTCTGCTCGTCAAGGGCTACGGCTTCGGTCTCTTCGGCAATATCGTCGTCGGCATTCTCGGCGCCGGCATCGCCGGGCTTGGCGCCGCTCTCGGCCTCTACACGCAGTCCTTCGGCGGCAACATCGTCGCCGCGCTCCTCGGTGCGCTCTTCCTGCTGCTGCTCGTCGGGCTGGTCCGTCGCGCTTAGCACGTTTCATAGAAGCGAGTTGTTCATGAAGCTGTTCGAGTGTCAAAGCTGCGGCAACCCGCTCTACTTCGAGAACACGAAGTGCGAACGCTGCCACCACCAGACCGGCTACCTGCCGGATCTGGAGGTGGTGAGTGCGGTCGGCCGCGCGGCGACAAGTGGGCAGCGCTCGCCGATAACAGCAAACTCTACCGCTTCTGCGCCAACTGGGAGCTGCACGCCTGCAACTGGCTGGTCGACCCGGACGCCGGCTCGCCGCTGTGCCGCGCCTGCCAGCACAATCGCACGATCCCCGACATCTCCGATCCCGCGCGCTTTGCCCTGTGGCGGCGCATGGAGGAGGCCAAGCGCCGGCTCATCTATTCGCTGATCAAGCTGAAGCTGCCGACGCCGTCGCTTGCCAGCGGCGAGCAGGAGCCGTTGGTGTTCGACTTCCTCGCCGACGCGCCCGAGCAGAAGGTCAAGGTGATGACCGGCCACGATGCCGGCCAGATCACCATCTCGCTCTCCGAGGCCGACGACGCCGTGCGCGAGAAGCTGCGCACCTCGCTGCACGAGCCGTACCGCACGCTGCTCGGTCATTTCCGCCACGAGGTCGGTCACTTCTATTGGGACCGGCTGGTGCGCGACGGTGGCCAGATCGAAAGCTTCCGCGCCGTGTTCGGCGACGAGACGCCCGACTACGACGAGGCGCTGCAGCGGTACTATCAGAGCGGGCCGCCGCCGAACTGGCAGGAGAACTACGTCTCGGCCTACGCCACCATGCACCCGTGGGAGGACTTCGCCGAAACGTGGGCGCACTACCTGCACATCGTCGACACGCTGGAGATGGCGTACGCCTTCAACATCTCCATCTCGCCCGCGCGTCGGGACCGATGAGGGGCTGTCCGCCACCGTCGATCGCAATCCGTACAAGGCGAAGGACGTCGAGACGCTGATCGGCGCATGGTTGCCGCTCACCTTCGCGGTGAACAGTTTGAACCGCAGCATGGGGCAGCCGGATCTCTACCCGTTCGTGATCTCGGCGCCGGCCGTCGCCAAGCTGCAGTACATTCACGATCTCATTCGCGGCAAGTTGCCGAAGCGCGCCGATGCGCCGATGGCGCCGCCCGCGTCTTCGCAACAAGCGAGCGAGCAGGCCGCGCGTCCGGCCCTACGCCAGAAGCTCTCCGCCGTCGCCCGCCGTCTGCTCGGCGGCGAGCGGCAGGACGCGACACCGCGTTAGCCGCGCCCGAGCCATCTCGTCCTGGCCAATCGTCCGCGTGCACGGGCAACCTCGTGGTGCGGCGGATTGTGGCGCAGGGCCAATTGAACAGCCGCAACATCGTTCGCCGCGCCTAGCCCGAGCCCAGAAAAACCCCGTTTGTAGGGACTTCCGCGGCGTCTCCTGACGCGCCGAAGCCACACCGGCGCATCAATATCCTCGCGAGCACATGCGAGACGACCCGCCACGCCGCGGGGCCGTTATCGTGCCTAACGAAAGGTGGATAAGGCGCCAGGACAGGTAATTCGGGGGTTTCCCAGCATGAGGATCACATCCTCGGCGACACGGCGCATTTGCGCCGGCATGGCTTTCGCCGTGCTGGCGACGCTATCACTCGGCGCGCGGGCCGAGCCGTTGGCGCGCGGCTGCGCCGGCACCGACTACAACGCGATGATCCTCGACATCATCAAGGACCTGCCGAGCGGCGGCGGCTACAGCCGCGGCGGCAGCTTCCAGCTGCCGACGATCACCGCGCACAACATCGGCGGCGGCCATTGGGAGATGCGCGTCTACGACGGCTTCCCGTCGCACTGCACCAGCGCCACCTACGCGGTCTCGCGCGCCTCGTCGCCGTGTTGCAGGACAGCGGCCGCATCGCCCTCGACGGCGAGCAGATCGCCACGCTCAGCGCCAAGAGCCGCATGCCGGACGGCACCACGCTGGTCGACGGCCAGGGCGCCTTTCAGATCTTCAACGCCAACGGCGCCGGCACGGCGGCTCTGCTCAAGCACACCGGCACGGGCATGAGCTTCCGCGACGACAAGCTCGCGTACGCGCGGCCGGGCGATTTTCTCAAGATGTTCTGGAACGACAATGTCGGCGCTTCCGAGCAGGGCCATCAGGTGATCTATCTCGGCCACAAGACGGTCGGCAGCCGCGACATGCTCTGCTTCTGGGGCAGCCAGCGGCAGAACAAGAAGAAGCGCCCGGGCGGCACCGAAGCGCTCTACTTCCCGGCGGCCGACGGCGGCAAGGTCGAGGACGGCTATGGCGAGGCGTGCCGGCCGCGCAGCGACGTCAAGGCGATGATCTTCTCGCGCGTCACCTGCATGGAGCATCTGGCCGGCGGGTTAGACGACATGCGCGCCAAGGCGATCGAGACGACGCGGCGCGCCGTTCCCGTTCGTCGACGAGTTCCTCGTCTCGCTGCGCAAGACCTCGTCCGACCAGGCGGCGCTCGACCGCGTGTTCGGCATCCTCGCCGCGCCCGACACCCTCGCCAATCTCGCCCCCGAGGCGCCGCGGTAGCGCGCGGCGGTCGGCTGAATCGGGAGCGCTCGAATGGCTGCAAATGCGCAGACCTCGACGACGCTGCAGTGTGCGTGCGAAAGGTCGAGATCGCGGCGGTCGGCGCGCCTATCGGAGCGTCGCCGTCATTGCCAGGTTTGCTGGGAAGGTGGCCGTCGCATCGAGGCACTGCGGAGGCACCGCGTATTGTCGACGCCGACGGCGGCACCGGATACGTCCTACCGCAAGGACCGCATCAGCAGCGTCCGCGGCGCGGAGCTTCTGCAATCTCGTGCTCAAGGCTCGATCGATCACGAACCGGGTGGTGGCGAGTTGCTGTAACTCGCGGCCTGTACGTCAACTTCGACCGCGGGCCGCACTGGGTGTCGGTCTATGCGCCGCCGGCGTCGCGACTAGTCCGGTCGACGAGGCGCTGCTCGGCGTCGGAAGCTATGTCGTCCATCAGCGCCCGTGCAGTCGATAGCCGCATGAGTCGACGGCGGTGTCGTGGCGACCGGAGCCAGTCTCGCGCTCGCCGCGCGAACAGTCGCCGGATAGCACCAGGCCGGCGTAAGCGCTCGGCGCTGCCCGATCGCCGTGATCGGATGATCATGCGCATGCAGCCGCTGAGAGCGTGCTCGAAGCCGAGTCCGCTGTGCCGCTTGTGGCCGGACCGCCGCCGCTTATTACCAGCGGTTGGGCGTGCCGGCCGGGACGGTCGCCGATTGACCCGCGTCCAAGCGCCGCCAGATCCGGTCGACGCACACATCGAGCGTTCCGGACAACACGCTGTAGCTTTCCTCGGCCGTCGGATGGATGTGCAGCGGTGGCCCGGCGAAGTCCGGCGCAATCACGTCGACGGCATCGACAAGCGCGCCGTGCGTGTCCGCCGTCGATCGGGTGATCTCCCGCCGCATGCCGATGGGGCGACGGCGAGGACGCGCGCTGGGACGTTTGCCATCGTGGGATTCCTTACTTCGCGACCGCGGCTGCATCACCTCGCAGTGTCGCGCGAGGTCGGGCGCCGCGACAGGCTGACCACGGCGCCGGCTTAAGCGCTCGGCGCTCCAAAGCGCCACAGTCATGCGGCCGTCGGGGCAGCCGCCTTGGCTCCCGGCGGCGTGATGCCCATCGACACGTACACGCTCATCAGCTCGTCGATGCCGCCTTCCGCGGGCTCGACCCACG
The DNA here is from genome assembly GCA_963795225.1 of uncultured Alphaproteobacteria bacterium. Taxonomy (GTDB): domain Bacteria; phylum Pseudomonadota; class Alphaproteobacteria; order Rhizobiales; family Hyphomicrobiaceae; genus Hyphomicrobium_A. The sequence continues at coordinate 6,415 of CAWCHB010000003.1, forward strand.
CCGACGGAACGTAGACCAGCGCGCCGCCGAACGGCACCGGCGCGGAGGGAATGAGGATGCCGAGATAGTCCTCGCCGCCGAGCTGATCGGCGTCTTCGACGGGAGCAGCGCCAGCACCGCGGCGCCCGGCTTGCCGCCGAAGTAGCACCACGCCGGGCTCATGCCTTTCAGGCTGTCGCCGTTCTTGGTGTCGACGATCGAGACGAAGCGGCTCGAGCAGGTCGTAGACGCTGGAGATGAGCGGGATGCGGCGGATGAGCGCGGTCGAAGAGCGCGGCGACCCAGGCGCCCAGCCGCGAATGCACGACGAGCGCCGAGCGCGTAGATGGCGGCGACGATCAGCCCGAGGCCGATCAGGTACGACACGAGCTCGGAGGCGTCGACGCCGAAGCCGAGCGATCCCAGCAGGCGCCCGAAGCCGCTGCTCGGGCCGAGGTACTGGTTGAGCAGCGACAGCAGCCAGGCGACGACGAAGATCGTGAGCAGCAGCGGCAGCGCGGCGATGAGGCCGGTGAGGAAGATGCGCCCGATTCTGCTCATCAGCTTTCTCCGTCCGTCGGCAGGGAATCCTGCGTGTCGAGGAGGAAGCGTCGGCAACGTTCGGCCGGCGTCAAGGTCAAGCTCGGCTGCCGTGCTCGACCACTCCAACGGCCCCGCCGGACGGTTTTAGCGGGCGTCCAGAGTTCGCTGGGGCGCCTTAGCAGGCGTGAGCTGACCTGATCAGCGATCGCCGAAATCGGATAGGCGCGATGGCACAGCCAATCCGCCAGAGACGACCAAGTGACGCGATCCATCGACGACATGGCCATAAGCGTAGCGATTGCCGAACGCGACGGTACCACGGGCGAGTATCCGAATAGCGGACTGGCCGCCGTGTGTGTGTCCGCACAGTGTAAGCGCTACGCTCGGCACGCGCGGAAGATATCCGGCTCATGCGCGAGCAACACGATCGGAAATTGTCCTCGATCTTCGCCAACGTTCCCGCGAGGTCGTCAACGCCGCGCCAGGTTTTGCGTCCCAACCCCGGCCGGGCAGCAGCGCGAGCTGATCGCCGAGGCCGGCCAGCCAAAATGCGCTGGCGTCTTTGTGCAATTTCGCGACGTCGTTTTCGTAGACGCGGATGCCGACGCGCTCCAGTGCCAGGCGGGCGAATACCGGCCCGCTGGCGTTCTTCTGCGCGTGCGATCTTCCCACCAATCGTGGTTGCCGAGTCGCGTGCACACCGAGGGGAGCCCGAAGCCCAGAGGCAGTGGACCACTCGTTCGAGTGCACCCAATCCGTCACCCACCGATGCCCGGCGCAATAGTCGCCGAGCAGAACGACGAGGTCGGCATCCAAGGAATTCGTCACGTCGACAATGTGCTCGATCCTCTCGACCGACATCCACGGCTTGCACGCATGAATGTCCGCGAGCGCCGCGATCTTGAGGCTCAATGCTTCGGGCCAGCCGGGCGGCGACAATGAATAGCGCTGCACGCGTACGCGCAGCGGCTCTACGCCGAAGGCGTAACCTCCAAACGAGAAGCTGCCGAGCGCCGTCAGTCCGATTGCCTGCAGGAAACCGCGACGCGTAAACATTGTGAGATCCGATAGCCGCTGGGCAGGGGCGCATCTAGTTCGCCAATTGCGGCGGAATCCCGCTACTGCCCCGGCCGTCCGGTTTTGCGGGGACGGCCGCGGCGGCCTTTCTTCTCGGCTTCGGTCGGCACGTCGATGGTGCGCGTCGGACGCGGGCCGCCCTTCACCGGCAGCATGGCGTGCGGGCCCATCTCGTCGAGCGTCGGCTTGTGCGGCCCGCGCACGCCTCGCCGAACGCGCCGCCTTGGCGCGCGGATCGATGTTCGGCGCGCGCGCCGGCACGCTGTCCGCGTCGCGGAGCGGAATGGCGCGGTCGGTCCCGGGCCCATGTCGTCGAGCGACGGCTTCTTGACGCGCGTGCCCATCGCGGGGACGGCGCCGGCGCGGTGCCGTCGACTGCGCGTTGGTCGGCTGCACCGGCTCGTACTCGGTTCGGATCCTTGATGCGCCCGGCGACTCCCCCGCGGGGAGCCGGCCGCCGGGCGCGGAAGGCGCGCCGCCGAACTTGCGCGCGCCCTTGAAGCTGCCGGCCTTGTCCTCGACCTCCGACTGCCGCGCCAGGGGATCGTCGGCGATGGCCAGCTCGGTGTCGCGCAGCCGCTTGATCTCGTCGCGCAGCCGCGCCGCCGTCTCGAACTCGAGGTCGGCCGCCGCCGTGTGCATGCGCTTTTCCATGTCCTCGATGACGCGCGCCAGGTTGTGGCCGACCATCGGCGCGTCGGCGAGGCCGATGTCGACCGTCACGTGGTCCTGCTCGTAGACCGACGCCATCACGTCGTGGATGTTGCTGCGGATGCTCTCCGGCGTGATGCCGTGCGCCGTGTTGTAGGCGATCTGCTTCTCGCGCCGCCGGTCGGTCTCGGCCATGGCGCGCTCCATCGAGCCGGTCACGTTGTCGGCGTAGAGGATGACGCGGCCGTCGACGTTGCGCGCGGCGCGGCCGATGGTCTGCACCAGCGACGTCTCCGAGCGCAGGAAGCCTTCCTTGTCGGCGTCGAGAATGGCGACGAGCGCCGCACTCGGGAATGTCGAGGCCCTCGCGCAGCAGGTTGATGCCGATCAGCACGTCGAAGGCGCCGAGGCGCAGGTCGCGGATGATCTCGATGCGCTCCAGCGTCTCGATGTCGGAGTGCATGTAGCGCACGCGGATGCCGGCCTCGTGCATGTACTCGGTCAGGTCCTCGGCCATGCGCTTGGTCAGCGTCGTCACCAGCGTGCGGTAGCCGCGCTTGGCGACCTCCCTGACCTCGAACAGCAGATCGTCGACCTGCGTCTTGGCCGAGCGCACCAGCACCGGCGGATCGATGAGGCCGGTGGGGCGAATGACCTGCTCGACGAAGGCGCCGCCCGTCTCCTCGATCTCCCACGCGCCGGGCGTCGCCGAGACGAACGCCGTCTGCGGGCGCATGGCGTCCCATTCCTCGAAGCGCAGCGGGCGATTGTCCATGCACGAGGGCAGGCGGAAGCCGTACTCGGCCAGCGTCGCCTTGCGCCGGTAGTCGCCGCGGAACATGGCGCCGATCTGCGGCACGGTGACGTGGCTCTCGTCGACGAAGACGAGCGCGTTGTCGGGCAGGTATTCGAACAGCGTCGGCGGCGGCTCGCCCGGCTTGCGGCCGGTGAGATAGCGCGAGTAGTTCTCGATGCCGGCGCACGAGCCCGTCGCCTCCATCATCTCCATGTCGAAGATGGTGCGCTGCTCCAGCCGCTGCGCCTCCAGCAGCTTGCCGTTGGCGTACAGCTCGTCGAGCCGCTGCTTCAGCTCCGTCTTGATCGACTTGATGGCCTGCTGCAGCGTCGGCTTCGGCGTCACGTAGTGCGAGTTGGAATAGATCTTCACCAGCGCCAGGTCGTCCGACTTCTGCCCGGTGAGCGGATCGAACTCGACGATGCTTTCGACGTCGTCGCCGAACAGCGAGATGCGCCAGGCGCGGTCTTCCAAATGCGCCGGGAACAGCTCGACCGTGTCGCCGCGCACGCGGAAGGAGCCGCGCACGAAGTCGATGTCGTTGCGCCGGTAGTGCAGGGCGACGAGGTCGGCGATGAGCTGGTCGCGCGACAGCCGCTCGCCCACCTGCACGGTGAACGTCATCGCCGTGTACGTCTCCACCGAGCCGATGCCGTAGATGCACGACACCGAGGCGACGATGATGACGTCGTCGCGCTCCAGCAGCGAGCGCGTCGCCGCGTGGCGCATGCGGTCGATCTGCTCGTTGATCGAGGATTCCTTCTCGATGTAGGTGTCGGTGCGCGGCACGTACGCCTCCGGCTGGTAGTAGTCGTAGTAGGAGACGAAGTACTCGACCGCGTTGTCGGGGAAGAAGCTCTTGAACTCGCCGTAGAGCTGCGCGGCCAGCGTCTTGTTGGGCGCCAGGATCAGCGCCGGCCGCTGCGTGCCCTCGATCACCTTGGCCATGGTGAAGGTCTTGCCCGAGCCGGTGACGCCGAGCAGCACCTGGCTGCGCTCGTTCTCGTTGACGCCGGCGACCAGCTCGGCGATGGCCGTCGGCTGGTCGCCCTTCGGCGTGTACTCGGACTGGATCTGGAAACGGATGCCGCCTTCGGACTTCTCCGGGCGCTCCGGCCGGTGCGGCATGAACATCGGCTGGTTGCCGGAGACGAGCGGATGCGCCGCCAGCATCGGCTGGCTGCGAGCAGCTCCTTGGCGCCGGCCGAGCGCTGCTCGGGCTTGGCCAGGAGCGCGTCGAGATACTTGCCGATCGGCGCCCCGCCCATGGGCGGCAGCGGCCCCTGCTGGCGCAGCGCCGGCAGCGGCTTGTGCGTCTCTTCCAGGTCATAGCTCGGCCGGCTCGGCGGCTGCGGGCGCAGCTCCACCTCGCCGCCGGGCGTCAGCACCGGCTTCAGCGGTCCGACGCCGAAGTCGGCCTGCGGGGCCTCGCTCATGCCGGAGGCCGTCGTCTGCTCGGCCCTTTTGCGCCCGCCCTTGCCGCGCGCGCGCACCTCCGGCGTGCCGGCCGCCGTCTCGAGCGGCGGCGGCGTCGGCTTGCCGGATCTGACGCGCGAGGGGCGCGGCTTGGGGGTCCGTCGGGGTCCTTGGGGGGAGGGGGCATGCCCCGAATATGGCGTGCGCCGGCCCCCCGCTCAAGCTCCGTGCCGATGCACCGTTTTCTCCCTCCCCCTTAATGGGGGAGGGTGGGGAGGGGGTGGTGCACGACGCTCACTCAGAGCACTCCGAGAAATTTCCGAATACGCCCAAGCGCGCATGTCGGGATTCTCCAGGACTTCACCGTCCTCGAGTCGCAAGTACTGCGAAACCGCTGCGCCGCGATCCAGCGATCACGCGTGGCATCACGGTCCCGGCGTTCTGGGGATCGTCATGGGCGCTGCCGTCGACCTCAATGACTACGCGACGTTCAAGACACGCGAAGTCGGCGATGAAGGGCCCAATCGAAACTTGACGACGAAAACGATGTCCGAGCGATCTGACGCTTGCGCAGGAGTTGCCACAGCGCTCGCTCGCCCTCGGTCGGCGACTTTGCGCAAAGCTCGCGCGCGATCGTTCGCCATCACCAGCCGTCCTGCACACCCCCCACCCCGGCCCTCCCCCGCAACGGGGGAGGGAGACATTAACGATACCTTGCGCAAGCTGCCGTATCGAGGCCGCGATTGGGAGGAACACTGCCTATGGGCGGCGTGCAATCGAGGGTTCTTAGTATGCGTTGGAATACATTCGCGCTCGCGCTCGCCGCGCTGGGTGCACTCGCCGGCAGCGCCCATGCAAAGCCACGCGCCGTCGTCGGCGGAGCCGCGCGCCGTCGTCGAGCTGTTCACCAGCCCGTTCTGCTCCTCTTGCCCGCCCGCCGACGAGCTGTTCGTCAAGCTCGCCCAACAGCCCGGCCTCATCACCCTGGTGATGCCGGTCGATTCCTGGGATCGGCCGGGCCGCAAGGACGCGCTGGCCAAGCCGTCGTTCACCGAGCGCCAGTCGGCCTACGCCGACGTGCGCAACGAGGACACGCTCTACACGCCGCAGGCGATGATCAACGGCGCCGCCGAGGCGATGGGCTCCGATCCCGCCGAGATCCGCGATGCCATCGCGCAGACCGCCGGCGTGCTGTCGGTCCCCGTCAAGGCGGTTGTGACCGGCACCGAGATCGCGGTCTCCGTCGGCGCCAGCAAACGCGCCGTCGACGGTGGCGCGATGATCACCTTGCTGCCGTTCATCACTACGCGCGAAATCCCCATGCGCGGCGGCGAGACCCTCAGATATGCCAATCTCGTGCGCGATATCATTCCGGTCGGGCGCTGGAACGGCAAGGCGGTGAAGCAAAGGCTGCAGCTGCAGAACACGGCGCAGTACGACGGCGTCGTCGTGCTGCTGCAGGCGGGCACCGCGGAAAAGCCGGGTGCCATTCTCGGCGCGACGCGCGTCCCTCTCCGCGGTACGCTCAGCGACCTGCATCGCACAGGGTTCGGCGTAGAGTGAGCAGCACAACCCAGCCGACATGGCACACGGTCACCCGCGCCGCGTAACGAATGCCGCCGGCCGCCGAATACGAGCACAGCAGACAAACCACTGAGCTCAAGGAGCACGCGCATGCGCGGGCATCGGCACGCACTCACGTTTGCCGCCCTTCTGGCGGCGACAAGCATCGGTTATCTCTCGACCGGCGCCGCCGCCGGCACCGCGCAACGTGCTCGAGCTGTTCACCAGCCAGGGTTGCTCGTCCTGCCCGCCGGCCGACCGATTGTTCGCCAAGCTCGCCGACGATCCGCAGTTCATCGTCCTGTCGCTGCCGGTCGACTATTGGGACCGGCTCGGCTGGAAGGACACGTTCGCCAAGCACGCCTTCACCGAGCGCCAGCGGGCGTACGCGAGCGTGCGCGGCGATGGGCAGGTGTACACGCCGCAGGCGGTGGTCAACGGCAGCGAGCACGCCAACGGCGCCAACCGCCGCGCCATCGACGCGTCCGCCGAGACGACGCCGGACCTGAGCGTTGCCGGTGAGCGCTGAACGAACGGGCGACGACATCGTCGTTTCGGTCGGAGGCGGTGCGCCGCAGGATGCAACGATCGTGGTGTTGCCGTATCTCGCTTCGCGCGAGGTCGCCGTCGGCCGCGGCGAGAACGCGCGCGAGAAGCTGACCTACACCAACATCGTGCGCGACATCGTGCCCATCGGCGCTGGAGCGGCAGCGCCGGCCACGCGCGACGATTCCGTCGAATCGACTACAAGGATTACGACGGCGTCGTCGTGCTGCTGCAGGCGGGGACGCCGGAGAATCCCGGCGCCATCCTCGGCGCGACGCGCATCGCTCTTCCCGTCGGCGACTGAGGCGCGCGTTCCCCGGGTTACAGGGCGCACATATGCGGACTGCTAGGTCCAGCTCCCGTTCGAGCTAGATCGAGGTCCCATGTCCACGTCTTCCACCGACACTCCCGCCGCAACGCGCGCCGCCAATCTGTTCGGCGCCGTCGTCATGCACTTTTTCGTCATCCTCGCCACGCTGATGGGCGTCACCGCTCTCGTCGCCGGATTGGGTGGCTACGTTCGCGGCGAAGCTGACCTTGTGGGGGCGATATTCTGCGCCGTCCTCGGCGCCGTGTTCACCGCCATCGGGCCCGGCTTCTATTACCTCAACTACGTCGCCGCGCCGGTGCACGCTGCCCGCGAGGCGCGCCGCGCCGCGCTCTACCCCGGCCAGCCGTGGATGCTGCGCGACGATTGGGCGGCGCGCAAAGTCGTCGACCGCTCCAGCCTCGCCGTCATGATCTTCCTGTGGATCTGGTCGGGCGGCTGGTGCGGCGCCTGCGCCTTCCTGTGGAGCGTCAACAGCGACAAGATCATCGCCGCCGTGCGCGAACTCGTGGGGCGAAGCGGTGCTCATCGTCTTCCTGCCCCTGGCCGGCCTCATAGGCCTCGTCTGCGCCATCAACGCGACGCGGACCTGGTGGCGCTACGGCACATCGATCCTGCGCATCGACACGCTGCCCGGCATCCTCGGCGATCGCTTTCGCGGCAGCGTCATCGCCAATATGCCGGAAGCCGTCGAACTCGAAGCGCTGATCGCCTGCGAGCGCCTGACGTGGCGCTGGACCACCGACGAGAAGGGCGGTCGCACCAAGGAGTGGCGCACCGACGACGGTGTGGTCGGAGACGCATGCCATCGGGCGCGACCGCCTGATGCGCAGCAAGGACGGCGTCAGCATTCCCATCGAGGTGCCATTGCCGCCCGATCAGCCGGCGTGTGCGCTGGACGAGGACGGCGCCGGCATCCAGTGGAGCCTCTACGTCCGCGCCGTCGAGATGACCATGCCGCGCTTTTCCGCGCACTTCCTCATCCCGGTTTACGCGCGCGACTAGCCCTCGCGCCCGCCGCACGGCGAGCTCGAGCGCTTCCAGGAAGCGCGAGCGATCCTGCTTGGTGAAGCTGGCGTTGTAGCCTTTGCTCTCGCCGGTCTCGCGCAGGTGCTGCGATAGCTCGCGCATCGCCAGCGCCATGCCGATGCCGGCTTCGGTGAACGGCTTGCCGGTCGGGCCGATGACGGCGGCGCCCTTCTTCAGGCAGCGCGCCGCCAGCGGAATGTCGGCGGTGACGGCGATGTCGCGCGCTTCGATGCGCTCGGCGATCCAGTCGTCGGCGGCGTCCGGCCCGTCGGCGACGACGACGCGGTGGATGAGCGGGCCTTCCGGCAGCCGCATGAAGGCGTTCGACACGAAATGGATGTCGAGGCCGTGCCGCTCGGCGACGCGCACCGCCTCGTCCTTCACCGGACAGGCGTCGGCGTCGACGTAGATCGTCGTGCTCTTTGGCCGGATGGTGGTGGGTCGCTGCTCACGCCCTGCGTCATAGCGGGTTCGGCGCGGCGCGCAAGCTCAGGCCATCGGCGCGGCCAGCAGCGCGGCGACGCCCGCCTCATCGAGGATCTTGCCGTGGAGGCCGGCGGCGGGCGTGCGCGCATCGCCGTCCATCACCGGGCCGGGCGTGACGGCGATGACGAGCCGCTCCCAGACACCGGGCGTCGATGTGATCGCGGCCCCACGTCGCCGACAGCAGGTAGCGCACCTTGGCGTGCTTGCGCGCCGCGCGCTCCAGATCGCCGATGACCGCGGGGCCATGTGCCTTCAGCAGCGTCTCCAGCGGGCCGGCGCCGAGGATCGCCACCTGCGCCGCGGTTCGGCAGGCGTCGAGCGCGGCAAGGATGAAGGCGACGGACGGCCCGGGCGCGTTGTGCATCATCTCGTCGACGCAGTCGAAGGCCTGCATTGCGCCGTCGTCCTCCGCCCCGGCGGCATCGTCGGCAGGTCGGATCTTCAGGTAGGCGCGGGCGAGGCGCTGCGGGTCGAACGTGCCGCCGGCGGTGAAGCACAGCGGCTCGGCATCATCCAGCCGGCAATCGAAGCAGCTCCACGTCCGTTCCATGCCGCGCTCTCTCGGTGAATGCCACTATTCAGGCGCCCAGGGAACAAGACCTCGCCATAGGATGCCTCGGCGTCCGCGAGCTGACGTTGCTCGATTACATTCGCACTGAGCCGCTTGGCGATGTACGCCGCTACGAAATAAATCTCAGCCTGTTCGACAGCATCCCAATTCTGATACGGCGCATGAACCTGCCTCAGGGAAAGCGCGCTTGACGGGGCGGGACTTCTACCCGCGCCGATGATGGAAAGAGCTGCGAGAGCACCGGCCGCGGCGCTTGTTTGGAGGATTTGCGCGCGAAAGCGCTTCGAGCGAGCGATGAACAGGTCCCGCTTGCGGGCGTCCGGTATATCGCGGGCGAAGTCTTCCAGTTGCTCGAAAGCTTCCTCTGCTTGGTCGAGACTACCAAGCCGCAAGAATTGAAAGGCCTCGCACTCTTTCGCTTCGGCATCGCGACGATGCGTGGGGCATTGCAGCGCGCGCTGGAATTCACGCAAAGCTTGACCGTCGTTGCGACCGGCGACGGCGAACCTCGGCGTGTTGCGCGCGGAAATGGTGACTGGCTTTTCCAATGTTGGCGGTGAATCGAATAGCTGACACGCAATGTCTTCGGAACAATCCACGGCACGCCCCCCGACGCGAAATGAATGACGCAAAAAGCAAGTGTAGCGATCATCCAGGGGCGGACCAAGGGATGGGTTTCGCACCTGCGAGTGCGCGGCGCGCCGGCCGCTCGTTTAGCCTACCGAGCACTTTATGCGCCCAGGGCTATTCGGCCCCTTCGGCCACGGCTATGATTTTCGTATTGGATTTGTCGGACTTGGGGGCCCCGTTGGCACGTCGAACCACGCTTTGGCGCTCCGGCGCCTGCGCATTGCTCATCGCCTCATCCATGCTCTTGTCCGTCGCGGCGCGCGCCGACGACGCCATCGTCGGGACCTGGAGCGGCATGCTCAAGCAGGACGACGGTGAGCCATTCACCACCCTGCTGACGTTCGTGTCGCCGAAGGGCGGCATCAGCCGCTATCCGTCGTGGCCCTGCGGGGGCATCCTCGCCGGCGGCCCCAAGGGCGAGGGATACCAGTACACGGAGACCATCACCTGGGGCACGCAGGATGAACTCGCCACCTACTGCATCGGCGGGGTTGCGGACATCACGGTCGACGGCGATGTGATGAAGTTTCACTGGTCCGCCGTCGACAAAGGGACTGAAACCCACACCGTCGGCGAGCTGAAGCGCCAGGGCGCCCGCAAGCGGTAGCCCTGCGCTTTTCAGCCCTAGCGCCGCTCACGCCGCCGCGGAATGTCGGCAGGCACTGCCGATGCAGGCGATGTGCCTGTCATCGGTGCCGCAACATCCACCGACGACAGTGATGTGCGGATAGCGGCGCAGCAGAGCGCCGTATTGCCGGCCAAGCTCGGCGGGATCTCCGGCATCGAGATCGGGCGCCTCGTTCAGCTCCGCGTGGCTGCGCGTGGAGGCGTTGGCGCGGATACCCCGCAGCCGTGCGAGCCACGTGCCTCCCGCCGCCAGCGTGCTTTCGAAATGCGCCGGGTGGGCGCAGTTGATCATGTAATACGCGGGCCATGCGTCGCTAGCCGCGTCGACCGCCGCGATAGCGTCGCCGAGCTCATCGCCGGTCGGCAGCTTGCCGTCGGTCTCCAAAGTAAAGGAGATCGCCACCGGCATGCGGGCTTCTTTTGCGGCGCGGGCAATACCTGTCGCCTCGGGCACGTTGGTCAGAGTGAAGGCGCCGAGCATGTCTGCCTGGGTGTCGGCAAATACGGCGATCTGCTCGGCGTGATAGTCCTGCGCCTCGCGCGCACTCATCAGCTCGCCGGGCACATAACCATCGCCCCGCGGTCCCAATGTGCCGCTGACCACCATGGGCATGCCGGCCGTCTCGTTCGCGTCGCGCAATTCGACCATCAGCGAGATGGCATCGCGGTTGACGGCAGCCAGCGCCTCGGCCGAATAGCCGAGCCGTCCGCCCCAATCGGCGCTGGCGCGCCACGTCGGCGCGTCGAGAATGAACCCATATCCGTTGGCGCGCGCCGCCTCGATGTAGGGGCCGTGATAGTCGCGCAGCATCTCGCGACCTTCGAGCGTGCGCAGGAGATCGAACGCCGCGAAGTGGGGAAGCTCCACGCCGTTGTGGAAGATTAGGGTGGTTTCCAGACCGCCATCGGTAAGGAACAGCCCGCCCTCGATCTGCGGCAGTCGCTGTCTGTACTTGGCCATGTCAGTTCTCCAGTCGCGTCAGCTCCGATGCGCGGGAAACTATGCATGCATGCCTGGCGCCGATAGAAGACGCGTGGTGCAGTCGGCGAGCAATTTGGTTTGCGAAGCGTTGCCAGGTACTTAGCGCTGGTTGGTGGCGGCGGCTAACACGCGCCTTGCCATTCACGCGTCGCGGAACTTGACCTGAGGTACAGTTGGACATGGATACCGAGGCACCCAAGCGCCGTGGCGACGCCAAGGAGCGCATCCTGCAGCTCGCCGAGGCGGCCGTGCTCGAGAAAGGCTTCGCCGGCACGTCCATCGACGAGCTGATCGCCGCTGCCGGCATCACCAAGAGCGGCTTTTTCTACCACTTCAAGGACAAGACCGAACTCGCCCGCGTGCTGCTCCTGCGCTACATCGCGCGCGAGGACGAGCTGTTCGACGATCTTTTCGCGCGCGCCGACGAGCTCAATGACGATCCGCTGCACGGCTTTCTCGTCGGGTTGAAGTTGCTGGCGGAGCTGGTCAGCGAGCTTCCCACCGGGCATCCGGGGTGCCTCATTGCCGCCTATTGCTATCAGGACCGCCTGTTCGATCAGCAGGTGCGCGACCTCAACGCGCAAGCCGTGCTTGCCTGGAGACGGCGCTTCCGGGCGCGGCTCGACATGATCGCGGCGCGCTATCCTCCACGCATCCCCGTCGACCTAGACGATCTTGCCGACATGCTTTCCGCCGTGGCCGACGGCGGGATCATTCAATCACGCGTGTTGAAGGACAAAGACGCGCTGCCGCGGCAGATTTTGCTCTACCGCGACTTCGTGCGCGCCGTATTTGTGGGTGCGTGACGGAAGGGTGATGCCCGTCACTTAATCATGCGGTGCTTCCAGTTCCTACCGTGCCTGCCGTGCTTCCAGTGCTTGCGGTGCTTCCAGCCGCGCACCTCGCCGCCGACGTCGGCGGTCCGGTAGCCGTGGTAGCCGGCCTTCTTCCACTTGCAGGCGTCGGCCGGGGTGCTGGCCGCGGTGGCCATGACGAGCGCGGCCACGGCGGCAGCGGTAATCGAAGCTAGCTTCATTGTCGTTCTCCTCAACGGTCTGTCTGGGTCCCGTTGCGGCAACAACTTTTCAGCGTATTGGTTCCCGCCCGGCTTGACCGGGCGGTCTCCCGGCCCGGAAACACGGCGTTCCGGCGCCGATTGAGCGTTGGTTTACGCTGCCTTGTAGGCCGCTTCGCCACGTCCCATGGCGAACTCCTCTTCCGGCGAGAGAATGAGCTTGTGGCGGCCGACGAGGGCGAAATAGACGATACCGACGGCGAACCACGCCGCCACCCACAGCACACCCGTGACGTAGACGGGATCCTGCAACTGCATGGTGATGGTGACCAGGGCGATGATCACCGTGAGCGCCGCTCCGACGTTGCCGAGCGGGCTCTTATACGGCCGGTCGATGTGCGGGAACTTGCGCTTCAACTGGATGTAGGTGAGGCCCTGCATCACGTAGGAGAACATGGCGCCGAACACCGCCATGTTGAGCAGCGTGCCGCCGATCACCTTGGCGCCCTGGTCGGCGCCCTCGACGAACCACACCGTCAGCATCACGGCGAGGCCGAGCAGTGCGCCGACCACCATGGCGATGTGCGGCGTCTTGCGCGTGCCGTGCGTTATCGACAGCGCGCGCGGGAAATAGCCGGCGCGCGATAGCGAGTAGATCTGCCGCCCGTAGGCAAAGATGATGGCGTGGAACGAGGCGACGAGTCCGGTCACGGCGACGAGCGCCAGTGCGCTGGCGAAGCCCTCGCCATAAATGGCGCGGAAACCGTCGAGCAGCGGCTCCCCGGAAGTGCCGAGCTTGAACGACCCGACGCCGATGACGGACGGATTGAGAAACAGCACGCAGAACGCCGACACCATCAGCGTGAACATGCCGAGCATGATGCCCTTCGGCATGTCGCGCTTGGGATCGACGGATTCTTCTGCCGCCAGCGGCAGCTGCTCGATGGCGAGGAACAGCCACACGGCGAACGGCAGCGCCGCCAGCACGCCGTAGAGCGCCGAAGGGGAATAGCGGGCCATTGCCTTCGGGCAGCTCGGTGCCATCCGGCGCGATGTTGAGCGCCCAGCGTGAGAAATCGATATGCGGGATAGCGCTGACGTAGAAGACCACGAGGCACAGCAGCGCCAATACGGTGATGATCAGCGAGAATTTCAACGACTGCTCGACGCCGAGATAGTTCAGCCCGACGAACAGCACGTATCCCGCCACCCAGAACAGCGGCTGCATTTCCACCGGCGCGCCGACGATGGCGGCGCCGTACGTACCGATGAAGAACACGATGACGGCGGCCGTCATTACGTACTCGACGTTCTCGGCCAGCCCGGTGAGAAATCCGCCCCACGGGCCAAAGGCGGTGCGAGCGAACGAGTAGGCGCCGCCCGTGTGCGGCATGGCCGGGCTCATCTCGGCGAGCGAGAAGGTGAGGCCGAGATACATGATGGCGATGAGAATGGTGGCGACCAGCATGCCGCCCCAGCCGCCGGAGGCGAGACCGAGGTTCCAGCCGGAGAAGTGTCCGGAGATCACCGCGCCGACGCCGAGCGCCCACAGCAGCCACACGCCGGCGTGACGCTTCAAGCCGCGCGCCTGGAAGTAAGCGTCTTCGACCTTCTCGTACGTTACGCTGCCTGAAGTTACGCTGCCTGACTTCTGCTGCATGACATCCCCCCAACGCCGCCTGCACCGCCATCCCTGTCTCCAGGAAGGATATGTGAGCGCCGATCTGCGGTCATGTCCTGCTTTTTAGCGGACCTGGCTGCCGCCTGCCCAAGGATGCGGCAGCCGTCCGCGCGCAAGTGCGCCTTCCTACAGGTCCCCGGAGGGGCTAGCCTGTTTGTGGCGAGGGGCAAAGGGCCAGCATGGCTTCCGACACCAAGAGCAAGCACATTTCGGGACTTCGTATCGAGCCTGAGGTCGCCTCCGGTCCGGCGGACGTGGTGCGCGCGTTCACGCGGTTTTGGACCGCCGGGGATATCGACAGCGCCCTGCTGCTGGTCGCCGAGCATTCCGTCTACGCGCTTCACATTTCCGGCGACCTGCTGCCGTTCGCAGGTGAAACCATTGGGCGCGACAACATCGCGGTGGCGCTGCACCGCATGCGCGCCGACTACGAGTACGTGCTGTACCGGCCGCTCGATCTCGTCGTCAACGGCGACACCGTGCGCTATCAGGTCGAGTTCATGTACCGGCACCTCGCCAGCGGCGAATTGCTGAGCGGGCGCTTCCGCATGATCATGCGCGTTGAGAACGGCTTGTTGGTGCGCACCGACGAGTATCACGACCGCGCCAAGGTCGAGGCCTTTCTGCGCCTGTATGGCGGCTGAGCCGCACCAACTAATGCCCGTCGCCTCGACGCCCTTCGAGCAAGCTGGACAACTGACGTCCACTACCACCCATCATTTCCGGGGGTGCATTGGCAGATCTAATGCCCTCACTCACCATTTTAAGATGAAGGCGACCTCGCCTGGCATGCCGCCGGGGAAGCTGATGATCTCGGCATGCAATTTGTAGCCGAGTGGACGCAGTTCCTTCTCATAGAATTCGAAGGCCCTCTTGGCGAAGCCTTCGAGCGAGGTCGGCCAGTCAGGGTCCAGATTGTTTATCCGTCGGCCGCCGTCGTTGCAGTAGCTAGCCGGAAAGGTCACCGCCTGGAGCTGCAAGAAGCCATTCTTCGCTGCACTACTGACGGCATTGTTGATGCGCTCGATAGCTTCGGGGTGGAGATCGCGCGACATGAAGGCTTCTCTTAGCTCCGCCTCCTGCTGCTTAGCCTTTTGCCTGAGCTGTCGCTGTTTCTCCATCTCCGCCATCTCGGCATCAGAGATGATCCCTCTGAGATCCTGCGGTCGCAAGAGGTCTGCCATGTTTTCGTTCTCCGGTTTCGTCTGGTGACCAGGGAAACCCAATCACATCGAAAAACCGACGCCAGCTAGACAAAAACTACACCCGCGTTGACCCGGTTCAAACCTCAAAATGGCGACAGACAGCCGCCCCTGTTCTTGCTTCCGGTGTCAGGAGGAGTCAGTCTGAGTAGTGTCGGGACCACAACATTCCAGGAGGTGCCACGGCGATGAAAAGCGACAAGGAGCCGCGAGAAAAAAGCGCCCCGGTGGCGAAGATGAAGGGAAAGGACTACGCGCGTGAGCTCCGCAAGCTTCACGTGGAGTTGGTCAAGCTGCAGGAATGGGTTCGGCACGAGCGACAGAAAGTCTGCATCGTATTCGAGGGACGCGATGGCGCTGGCAAGGGTGGAACGATCAAGGCCATCACTGAAAGAGTCAGCCCGCGCATTTTCCGTGTTGTGGCCCTGGCGGCGCCGACCGAGCGTGAGAAGTCGCAAATGTATATCCAGCGTTACCTCCCGCACCTGCCTGCCGCCGGGGAA
The DNA here is from genome assembly GCA_963795225.1 of uncultured Alphaproteobacteria bacterium. GTDB lineage: Bacteria > Pseudomonadota > Alphaproteobacteria > Rhizobiales > Hyphomicrobiaceae > Hyphomicrobium_A. The sequence continues at coordinate 22,040 of CAWCHB010000003.1, forward strand.
GTCGTGATCTTTGATCGCAGTTGGTACAATCGCGCCGGGGTTGAGCGCGTTATGGGATTCTGTACCGAAGCCGAGACGCAACGCTTTCTCAACTCCGTCCCAGCGATAGAAAAATCAATCATAAAATCGGGCGTCCACTTGCTTAAGTATTGGCTCGAGGTGAGCCCCGAAGAACAGACAAACCGGCTGGCATCCCGCATCGATGACGGGCGAAAGATTTGGAAACTCTCCGACATGGATTTGAAGTCGTACAGCCGCTGGGATGATTACACCAAGGCGCGGGACGACATGTTTTCGGCAACGGACACCGCGTGGGCGCCGTGGTATGTCGCGCCATCCGACGACAAGCGGCGTACCCGGCTAAACATTGTCGAGCACCTGCTGGGCAAGATCCCGTACAAAGACGTGTCGCGGAAGAAGGTGAAGCTGCCGAAGCGGCACGTAGCTGCCGCCCGCAAGCAGGTTGACTACCCCTTCAAGTTTATTCCCCCGGTGCATTGAGGCGACTGCAGTCTACTCGGGACGTCAGAGGAGTCGGCGTCAGAGTCGCCGATCTTGACGCAGTGAATTCGCAATGTAATCCCCGCCTCTCGCCGCGCGCGTATGCTCCCCCCATCCCGCCCCGCTGAAGGGGTCAACTCGAGACGTTCCTGTTCGAGGGCGGGCTGCAGGTCGGGTACACGTGCCGCAACGTACGGTTCGACTACCTGAGGCTCGCCGCGCCCACCTGGTGAAAGTCCGGGAGGGGGAAACCCCTGAAACGCCGCGGGTATGCCCATAATCCTGCTGCGGGGCGGCAACCGTCGCTCAAAAACAAAACAGCTTCGCGGCGTTTCCCGCCCCGCAGCCCCTTCGCTCTTTCTCACCCCTCGGGACGCACGTCCGCGAGATTGCAGAGGCGTGCGCGGTTAGTGCTTGGTGCGGCGCGCCCGGTGGGCGCGGCGGCGTGGTGAGGTCTCGGCAGCAGGCTCGGCCATGGCTACCCCCTCGACACGCGACTTCGGCACAATGTGGACGACCTTGTAGCCACGTGCCTTCAGCTCGGCGAGCACGGCGGGGATGGCCTTGGCCGTGTTGGCATGGATGTCGTGGAAGAGGATGATGCCGCGTCCCGTCTTGTCGAGCGTCGTAAACACGTTGTGCATCACCTTCTCGGGAGTGCGCACGCGCCAGTCGAAGCTGTCGACGTCGATGCCGAACACGGCGATGTTGCGCTTGGCAAGGTAGTCGCGCACGCGCTTGGGATCGCTGAGGTAAGGGAAGCGGAAGAAAGGCGCGACGCCGTTCGGCAGCGTGGCCTCGGCGATGTTGATGGTGCTCTCGATCTGCTGCTCGGCACCGCCTAGCGACGCGCCGCCAAGATTGAGGTGGGTATAAGTGTGCGTGCCGACCGTATGCCCTTCGGCCTGGATCTGGCGGGCGACGTCGGGAAAGTTCTTCAGCATCCGGCCGACGCTGAAGAACGTCGCCTTGGTGCATTGCGCATCGAGCGCGGCGAGAATTTCGGGTGTGAAGATCGGATGCGGGCCGTCGTCGAACGTGAGGACGACCTCGCCCTTTTCCAGCAGCGCCCTCGGCGGATACTGCTCTCCGTATTCGCCGCCCCCGGTGGTATCCACCTCCGCAACACGCGATACGCCGAGCTTGTCGGTGCAGTTGGCAACGACAGCAGCCTTGTGTCCGTGCGCATAGTCGGGAACCGTGACGGCAACATCGGTGGCCGCGTTCACGGTGTGGATATGGTCTTCGGCGCGTGCCACGGCGGCAGGCAGCACGAGAGCTGCAACGAGCAGCAGTTTCTTCATGTCGACAACCCCATCGCCCTGCGGAAATACGTCGTCCAGCTGCCGCTGCAAGGCAAGCAGCAAAGCATGGACGCGTCACCTTAATCCGCAATAAACCGCCGATGTGGCTGGCACGGCACGCAATGCTCGGGAAACCATAGCCGGCTGGGGAGCCTTGCCTAAGTGCCGGGGCCGTAAGCGGGTTTTTTTATGAAGGAGCGGCTTGCGTCAGCGAATAAGGCCGGCATTCGCGCCGGCCTTTTTTTATCTCCTGGCGTCGGTCGTCCGCTCAGTGTCCCGCGCGCGGTTGCGAGGCCTTCTGCGATTCTTGCGCCGCGTCGGGGCATGGGAGATTGCCCATCGCCTTGAGGGGTTCCTGGATCTCAGCCCATTCGTCCCTCGCGCCTTAATTGGTGATGGTGCGGGCCTGCCCACGCCCCTAGAACGCAAACGCGGCAGCCCAGATTTTCCCGTCGCCGTCAGATCCCGCCGCAAGCTCGACAGCGCCGACCGGGTGCGGCTAACACCGGGCGGTGCAATATTGGAGACAACAGCGATGACCCTTCCCGCGACACCGGCACAAGTAATGCCGGTCGTGCTTCTTTCCTTGTCCAACGTGTTCATGACGTTCGCCTGGTACGGTCACCTGCGCTTCAAGGAGCAGCCGCTGCTCCTCGTCATCGTTGTTTCCTGGCTGATCGCCTTCTTCGAGTACTGCCTCGCCGTGCCGGCGAATCGCTTCGGCAACGCCGTCTATTCCGCTGCCGAGTTGAAGACGATCCAGGAGGTGCTGTCGCTCTCCGTGTTCGCCATTTTTTCGGTGCTCTACCTAAAGGAGCCGATCAGCATCAACCAGGTGATGGGGTTCGGCTTCATTGCTCTTGGCGCTTTCTTTGTCTTCTCGGGCAAGCCATGAAGCAGCTAAGGTCGCGCCAATAACAAGTCGCAGCGTGGCAGCCGCAGGAGACGCACCCGCATGGCGGAAACTCGTATCGCTTTGGTAACGGGCGCCAACCGCGGCATCGGGCTGGAGGTCGTCAAGCAGTTGTCGCGTGCCGGCCTGATGTCCGTGCTCGGCTCGCGCGACGTTGGCAAAGGGCGCGAAGCTGCGGCCAAGCTCGCTTCGGAAGGGTTGGAGGCGCCGGCGGTCGAGCTCGACGTGACGAACGAGCAAAGCATTCGCGCAGCGGTCGATGAGGTGCTGCGCCTGTTCGGCCGTATCGACGTGCTGGTCAACAACGCGGGGATTCTGAGGGAGGGGTTTACCGCCGAGGAAACGAGCGTGCTGGAGGTGCCGGCCGACCTCGCAATGGAGACCTATCTCACCAACGCCGTCGGACCCCTGCGCCTCATCCAGGCCGTGGTGCCGATCATGCAGAAGGGCGAATACGGGCGTGTGGTGAACATATCATCGGGGGCGGGGCAGCTCTCCGACATGGGTGCCGGCTTCCCCGCCTACCGCATGTCCAAGGCGGCGCTGAACGCGCTTACGCGGATCACGGCCGCCGAACTCGGGCCGGCGCCGATCAAGGTCAACGCCATGTGTCCGGGATGGGTGCGCACCGATATGGGCGGCCCCAATGCAACGCGAAGTGTCGACAAAGCCGCCGGAACCGCCGTCTGGCTGGCAACGCTTCCCGAGACCGGGCCAACCGGCGGCTTCTTCCGCGATAAGGCCCCGATCCCCTGGTGACCGGCTGATCGGCTGCCTCAGACGCCGCGCACCAGATTGCCGACCATCAACGTGATGTAGGCGGTGATGGCCAGCCAGAATTCCTGGTGCGGCAGGTAGCGCGGCACGCCGACGAAGCCGAGCTTGGTGATGAGGGCGAGGATGGCCAGCGTCAGCGAGATGAGGAAGATGGCGATGGTCGGCGGATTGAGGCGCATTGCTGAGGTCTTCCCCCGATGGTCATAGCGGCCGGAACTGCGGGGCGAGCAGCCAGCGCGCTGATCCCCTTCGATGGGGCGACCATATCATGGAGGGGCGACGTGAAGGCAATACGTCACGCCCGACGCGGGGCGTCAGGCGAGGCGTCGCAACCGCTTAAAACGACTCTACAGAGTGCGTGCGGCCTTGGCCGAGGACATTGCCGGGAGATCCTCGCCGGCTTCGATCAAGAAACGCACCGGGCGCGCTCGCGGCTGCGCGTCATCCCGGCAGGTGACCAGCAGCAGCGGGGTCGGCCGCTCCGAGGAGACCGGCAGCACCTGGCTGTCCAGCTTGTCGACGGTGACCACGCTGAGCACGCGCTCGCGTCCGCCGGAAGTGATGGTGATGCGATCACCGACGGCCACCAGCTTTGGCGTCGCGGGACCGGCATTGTGCACCAAATGGGTCAGCCAGAATTCCTCGCTGCCGGCGACGACAGGCAGCGGCTTGCCGCGGTCGCCTGAACCGTCGAGGTCGGCGAAGGCGCGCTGGAAGCCGCGCTCGACGACGGCGTCGCCATTCCCGATGGTCATGGCCGCGGCGCCGAGGCCGAGGCCGGCGAGGCCAAGAACGGCGATCGGGAGGTTCTTGCGAATGGCGCCCTTACCCATGTTCAGCTCCGCTTGTCTTTCGGCTCCCGGCCAGCCCGGGTTCCTGACTTTAAAGCATAAGGCCGAGTACAACAGCCGAATTACCGAAATGTTAGGAGTGGAGGAGGAACCGTCAAGGGCTCCCAGCAGAGCCGGGCCCCCCCTCCACGCACCTCACCGCGGGGAGGCGTACTCGCGGCGAAGGTGTCTGAAAAACGCTAGGTTGAACGCTACAATCATCGAAAAGATGCCACCCAGGAGCACAATGGCGGCGTTTTTCGGGGTATGGCGTGGGGCGCTGAAGGCGGATTTCTGCGGCACCGGCACCGCCGTTGCCACGACCGCGGCCGCCATCAAGGGGCTGTCATCGAGCGAGAATTTGAGCAGTTCGCCGGCGCTGGAGCTTACCGAAAGCAGGTCGCCGAGGCGGTGGGTGGCCGCTGCGGTCCGCTCGTGTGCACTAAGGGCCAGCACGAAAGTGACAAACAGGATGAGGCCGATGAACACGTCGGCTACCGTCCTTAGGGCCAACCTCAAGGGTCCGGCATCGGACATCATGAGATCCTTCTAAAGGCGCCGGCAAAAGTGCCGACGGCGTTCCGTCATGTGAGGATGTTCATCCCGTTTCGTGGCGGGTGTAGGGACACAATGTGGCGATCGCGGCGTATTCTCTTGATTAACGCGCGTCGCCGATTCGATGTGGCGCGCCGGTCACGCGGCGCCAGCGACGGACCGCAAATCGGGCACTCGTCGGCGCGCCCGATTCGCAACGCGCGATGTATTGAAGTCACCGCTCGCTGCAGATAGTGTCCGCGCCGCTCGCGTATCGCGAACGATCTTCCGAAAGGTTTTGACCGATGGGCTTCATCGCCGACAGTTTGAATCGCATCCAGCCCTCCGCGACCATTGCGGCGTCGATGAAGGCGCGGCAGCTCAAGGCCGCCGGTCGCGACATCATTTCGCTGTCGGCAGGGGAGCCCGATTTCGATACGCCCGACAACATCAAGCAGGCGGCGGTCAAGGCGCTGGCCGAAGGCAAGACCAAGTATACCGACGTCGACGGAACGCCGGAGCTGAAGGCGGCGATCGTGCGCAAGTTCAAGCGCGAGAACAACCTCGACTACAAGCCGAACCAGATCTCGGTCGGCACCGGCGGCAAGCAGGTCATCTACAATGCGTTGCTGGCGACGCTGAACGCCGGCGACGAAGTGCTCATCCCGGCGCCGTGCTGGGTCTCGTACGCCGACATCGTCATGCTGGCAGACGCCAAGCCGGTCTTCATCGATACCAAGCTCGATGACGGCTACCGGCTGAAGCCGGCGGCGCTGGAAGCTGCGATCACGCCGAAGACCAAATGGCTGATCTTCAACTCGCCGTCCAACCCGACGGGAGCCGCGTACTCACGCGAGGAGATCAAGGCTCTGACCGACGTGCTGCTGAAGCACCCGCACGTTTGGATCATGACCGACGACATCTACGAGCACCTGCTTTACGACGGGCTGCAGTTCGCCACCGTCGCCGAGGTCGAGCCGGCGCTCATCGACCGGACGCTGACCATAAACGGTCTGTCGAAGGCGTACTGCATGACCGGCTGGCGCCTCGGCTACGCCGGTGGCCCGGTGGCGCTCATCGATGCGATGCGCAAGTTGCAATCGCAGTCGACGTCGAACCCGTCCTCGATCACCCAGGCGGCCGCCGTCGAGGCGCTCGATGGCCCGCAGGACTTCATCGCCGCCAACAACGCCAGGTTCGTCGAGCGGCGCGACCTTGTCGTGTCGATGCTCAATCAGGCCAACGGCCTGCGATGCCCGAAGCCGGAGGGCGCCTTCTACGTCTATCCGAGCTGCGCCGGGACCATCGGCAAGACCAGCGCCTCGGGCAAGAAGATCGAGAACGACGAAGATTTCGCCACGGCGTTGCTTGAAGAAGAGGGCGTTGCTGTCGTGCACGGGGCAGCATTCGCTTCCTCGCCGGCCTTCCGCGTATCGTATGCGACCTCCAAGGAAGTCCTCGAGGACGCCTGCCGGCGAATTCAACGTTTCTGCGGCAACCTCAGGTGAGTCCGACAGGCTGCCGCCGGCTGCGGAATTAGGCGATGGGCGATAAGGCGCGGCGGACGCAAAATAAATGCGCCACATGCTTTACGTGGCGCATTGCGCTGGCCCTGACGGCGTTCGTTCTTTTGGTCAGCTGGTTGGCCGCAAGGCTTTGAGCACGCGCAAGCGCGCGGTTGTCATGGTCTGCGGGCTGCTCTCTTTAAGCAGCCGCGCGGTGGTGGCCGAAATAGTCTGCCGACCACGCCCGCAGCCAAATCCGGCGCAACGACCGTTGTGCGTTGGCGATCGGACCGCGGTGCGCAACCCGATGCACGACGACAGCGGTTGATTGCGGCACGCGCACCAACTCGGCACGCGGTTCGGAAATGTCATCGGCTGCCATGGCATAGCCCGCCGCATGGGCCGCCGACATCAACGTTTTCATACTCATCGCACGCCTCATTCCTATGGGTCGGTGCCCTCTGCGACCCTACCGGTCCGTTGATGGCCTCGAACGAACCGATAAATTCATAATGCTTTAAAAAGGTTCCGGAGCAAGTATTTTCCATTGTGCCGGTGCGAATTCGAAAGACGAATTCTTCGAATACGTTGTGCGTTGCAATATTAAACTCACAACGACTTCGCCAGGCAACTCACCGCAAGCAGTCGCGCAAGATTTCATAAGCTGGGGCTTGCGCCGCTTCCGGCGTGGCGCGAACATGGCCCATCGCGCACCTCCCAGAGGCGCGAGGCGCGCGATGCTCGCGAGCGCGCGCCTCCAATCCAGTCAGTGGGAGGAAGCAATGGCGCAGTCGGATGGACCTAAAGCGGGAGCCAGTGGGAGCCCCCGCTCCCGCTGCATCGCACTCGTCGGACCCTATCTCAGCGGCAAGACGACTTTGCTGGAATCCATTCTGGCGCGCACCGGTGCCATCCAGCGTGCCGGGAGCGTCCCGGACAAGTCGAGCGTCGGCGATGCCAGCCCCGAGGCCCGCAGCCACGGCATGAGCGTCTCGCTCAACGTCGCCGACGTGTCATTCCTCGGCGATAGCTTCACCTTCATCGACTGCCCCGGCTCCATCGAGTTCCAGTACGAAGGGGCCCTCGCCCTGACCGCCTGCGATGCGGCCGTTGTCGTCTGCGAGGCCGATCCCAAGCGCGTGCCGGCGCTGCAGATCATACTGAAGCAGCTGGAAGACCGCGGCATCCCCCACTTTTTGTTCCTCAACAAGATCGATGAATCCGAGGTTCCCTTGCGGGAGCTGATCCCGGTGCTGCAGCCGGCGAGCACCAAACCACTGGTGCTGCGGCAGATACCGATATGGGAAAATGGCGTCGCCACGGGCTTTGTCGACCTCGCCTCTGAGCGCGCCTTTATTTATCGCACCAATGCCCCATCCGAAGTGGTCGAGCTTCCCTCCTCCGTGTCGGAGCGTGAGAAGGAAGCGCGTTTCCACATGCTCGAACAGCTCGCTGATCACGACGATGAGCTGATGGAGCAATTGCTCTCCGACATGCCGACCCCGCGCGACAAGGTCTTCCAGGACCTGACGCAGGAATTCCGTGACGGCCTCATTTGCCCGGTGCTGCTTGGCTCGGCGCGCGACAACCATGGCATTTTCCGGCTCTTGAAAGCCTTGCGCCACGAAGCCCCGACGGTTGAGGTTACGGCGCGGCGCTTGAAGCTGGAGAACGCCAAGTCCGCCGCCTTCGTGATGAAGTCGATGCATACCGCCCACGGCGGCAAGCTCTCGCTGGTACGCGTGCTGACGGGTGAATTCGGCGATGGCACGGTCGTGACCGGCATCGACGGGCGCGATGAGCGAGCCGCCGGCGTATTCGGTTTGCGCGGCGAGGAGCCGGTGAAGCGACCCGTCGCCAAGGCGGGCGACACCGTTGCGCTGGGCCGTCTCGATAGCGTCAAATCGGGCGAGACCATCAGCGCCGGGAAGGGCGGCGCCGTGCAGGCCAAGGGACCGCCACCGCCACCGCCGGTATTCGCCACCGGGCTTGGCCTCAAGGACCGCAAGGACGAGGTGAAGCTCACGTCGGCGCTCGCCAAGTTGATCGAAGAGGATCCGTCGCTGCGCGTCGAGATGAACGCTGACACGCACCAGATGCTCCTGCTCGGCCAAGGCGAGATGCACCTGCGCGTATCGACGGAGCGGCTGCAGCGCAAGTATGCCGTGGCGGTCGAGCGGCAGGCGCGGCTAGTGCCCTACAAGGAGACGATCCGCGCCGGCACGCAGATTCGCGGTCGGCACAAGAAGCAGTCGGGCGGACATGGCCAGTTCGGTGACGTCGTGCTCGACATCCAGCCGCGCGCGCGAGGTGAAGGCTTCGAGTTTGCCGAGAAGATCACCGGCGGCGTCGTTCCCCGCCAGTACATTCCCTCGGTGGAGATAGGCGTCAAAGACTACCTGCAGCACGGCCCGCTCGGCTTCCCCGTCGTCGATGTGTCGGTGACGCTGCTCGATGGCTCGTATCACACGGTCGACAGCTCCGACATGGCCTTCCGGCAGGCGGCGCGTCTTGGCATGAGCGATGGATTGCCCAAGTGCGGCCCGGTGCTGCTGGAGCCGGTGATGGCGGTCGAGATCGCCGTGCCGAGCGAGGCCACCGCGCGCATCAACGCCATCATAGCGCAGCGCCGTGGGCAGATTCTCGGCTTCGACGCGCGCGAGGGTTGGAACGGCTGGGATCTGGTGCAGGCGCAAATGCCGGCGTCGGAGATGGAGAGCCTGATCGTCGACCTGCGATCGGCAACGTCGGGCGTCGGGACTTACACCTCCCGCTTCGACCACCTGGCGGAGCTGACCGGGCGCCTCGCCGATCAGGTGCTGGCGGCGCACCGGCAGGCGGCGGAATAGGGCGCGGCGAAGTGTCAATATGCGCCGGCGGCGTAATTCGCTGCCGGCGTTGGCGTGCTAGGCTGCGCGTCGCAAATCAGCCCAGCGGGGATCACGCGTGGCCTATTTTTGGATCGGGATCGGCAGCGCTTTGGGCGGTATGGCCCGCTTCTGGCTTTCCGGCGTGAGCGCGCGCCTGTTCGGCGAGGCGTTGCCGTGGGGCACGCTCCTCGTCAACGTCAGCGGCTCGCTGATCATCGGCTTCTTCGCCACCCTGTCGGGGCCTGGCGGGCGTCTCGACGTCGACCCGTCGATGCGGCTGTTTGTGATGGTCGGACTGTGCGGCGGCTACACGACGTTCTCCGCCTTCAGCCTGCAGACGCTCTCCCTCATGCAGGAAGGCGCGTGGGGTTTGGCGAGCATCTATATCGCCGCTTCTGTCGTGCTCTGTGTGCTGGCCGTCTGGGTCGGCCACGTACTGGCCGTGCAATTGAGTCTCTGAACTCACCCGCCAGCGAACGCGCTTGAAATCGCGGTCGTTGTTGCCTCTCCGTTACAGCCCAAACACGCATAGCGTGCTTAACTATATTTTTGTGCGTGCTGGGGTTGTGTAATGCGTAAGCTGATTTTCATCGCGGCAACTGCTTTTCTGTTTGTTCTGCCAGGGTGCGTTCGAACGCCGGAGTTTCGCGAGGACGTACTCACCACCACCGACGTGGTGCTCAATATCAAGTGCGAGCTGCGCAATGCCTTGCGGAAGATGCGGCCGCACACGGGATGGCTGACAATCCCGGACAAATCCTGGGCGGCCGGCTTCACGGTGACCATGAACGTCGTCGCCCGAGCCGATCTGGGCGCGGACGCCGGGTTCTCCTTCCCGCTGACGCCCGGGATATTTACCGTGGCGCTCGCCGCCGGCGGATATACCCAGGCGACGAGGACGGAGACCTTCGACTTCACCGAGAATCTCGGCGAGCTCCTGGCCTTCGACCGGTGCCCCCAGGACATCGTCAATGATCATCACATCCTGCTCGAGGGCCGATTGGGCTTCGAGGACATCCTGGCGCGCGTGCTCGCATCGCGGGACGTCGCCAAGCTGCAGCTCACTTCGCTCGCCTACAATCTCGATTTCGACATCGAGAAGGGCGGCAGCGCCAATCCGTCGTTCAGCCTCATTCCCATCGGCGCCAGCAACACCTTCGGCGGCGGCATCATCTTTGCCGCCAAACGCACCAGCAGCAATACGTTGCGCGTCGTGTTCTCGCCGCCGGTTTTGAGTACCTGTCATTTCCCCGCGGTGCTCGACAAGTTCAAGGTGTGCCCGCAGCTCGTGATGGTGGTCGAGTCCGACAAGAAGGGCATCACTGCCCGTGACGGCGGGCGCGGTGCGGTGCCCGGCGGCGGCACCGAGCGGAGGGTCGATCCCGGAGCCACGCAGCAGCGGCTGGACAGCCTGAAGGGCCGCAATGTTCTCGAAGGCACCCTCAATGAGCTTCGCAACGATGGGCTGGTGGTAGACTAGGGGCGCCGTTGCCCTGCCTGCGTTGACGGTATATTTCCACCGTGAGCACAGGGTGACTGGCATGACAGGCGCCGATCGGACTTCGTACGCGGCCGGGTTTGCCGATCTCGACAGCGAGGTCGGGCCCATGCCGCTATCTGCGCAGGGCACGTTCCCGCCGTGGCTCACCGGCTCGCTTCTGCGCACCGGTCCAGCCAAGTTCGACGTGGGCAGCACCACCGTGAACCATTGGTTCGACGGGATGGCGATGCTGCATCGTTTCAGCTTCGCCGAAGGTTCGGTGACGTACGCCAACCGCTTTTTGCGCTCAGACAGCTATTGCGAAGCGGTGGTGAAGGGCTCGCTGGCGCGCGGCGAGTTCGCCACCGACCCTTGCCGCACGCTGTTCCAGCGCGTCGCCGCGGTGTTCTCGCCGCACCTTACCGACAACTGCAACGTCAATGTCGACGTGTTCGGCGGCGTGCCGGTGGCGCTGACCGAGACGACGCTTCCCGTACGTTTCGACGCCGAGACGTTGCAGACGCTGGGCCACTATGCGACCAGCGCCGAGGTCGGCGGCATGGTATCGATCGCGCATCCCCATCACGACGCCGCGCGCGGCTGCCGCTTCAGCTACGTTGTCGACTTCGGCCGCAAGTCCCACTACCGGCTGTTTGCCATTCCCGACGATGGCTCGCCCGAGCGGATCGTCGCCGAGATGCCGGTCGACAAGCCGGCCTACATGCACTCGTTCGCGATGACCGAGCGCTACCTGGTGCTGACCGAATTCCCCCTCGTTGTCGATCCGTTGCGGTTGATGCTGGCAGCCGTACCCTTCATCCGCAATTACCGCTGGCTGCCGGAGCGGGGCCTGCGCTTTCACGTGTTCGAAAAGGACAGCGGCGCACTCGTCGCTTCGCGCACGGCCGATGCGGCGTTCGCCTTCCACCATGTCAACGCCTTCGAGGAAGGCTCAGATCTTCTCATCGACGTCATCACCTACGACGACGCCGGAATTATAGACCAGCTCTACCTCTCGCGCCTGCGCGCAGGTGAATCCGTCAACGCCACCGGGCGACTTACGCGGTGCATCCTGTCGCTCGACGACGCCGAGCCGGTCGAGATGGTGCAACTCGCCGACGAGATGATCGAGCTACCGCGCATCGACTATGAGCGCTGCGCCGGTCGCGCTTATCGCTTCGCGTGGGGGACGGGCCGCACCGAGGGCGGCGATTTTCTCGACAGCATCGTTCGTATCGATCTTGCCAGTCGCGCCACCCGCACTTGGCACGTCGACGGTTGTTACCCGGGCGAACCGGTATTTGTTTCCGAGCCAGGGGCGTTAGAGGAAGGCGAGGGCGTGCTGCTATCTGTCGTCTTCGACGCCATGCGCGGCGTCTCTTTCCTGCTCGTGCTCGATGCTCATTCGCTTGCCGAAGTTGCCCGGGCCGAATGCCCGCATCACATCCCCTTCAGCTTCCACGGCAATTATTACCCCTCGCACTGAGGCACTTCGCGGTGCTGCGGCTGTGCGGCGCGGGTTGCGTTGACACGAACGCAGCGGCCACGGCGAATAGCTCGTGGGTGCCAAGCTGGGAGCCCTTTGCGGCTGTCGAGGAGGGAGAACAACAATGCAAGTTTCAGGAGTATTAGGTTTCGCGGGTGCGGCGCGGGTTGCGTTGACACGAACGCATCGGCCACGGCGAATAGCTCGTGGGTGCCAAGCTGGGAGCCCTTTGCGGCTGTCGAGGAGGGAGAACAACAATGCAAGTTTCAGGAGTATTAGGTTTCGCGGGGTTGTCGCTGGTGTTGATGTCGGCGCCCGTGTGGGCCCAGGAAGCGCTGCCGGATCAGCTCATCGATGGGCTCAATGGTGTGTTTGGGGCGCATGCAAAGATGCGGGCCGCCCATACGAAAGGCATATGCGTCAAAGGTGATTTCACGCCGACGGTGGAGGCGGCGGCTCTGAGCAAGGCGCCGATGTTTGCGGCGCCGGTTCCTCTCGTGGGTCGCTTCTCGCTCGGCGGCGGCAACCCGATGGCCTCCGACGGCCAGAAGGACAATGTCCGCGGCATCGCCATGCACTTTCAGCTACCCGACGGCAGCGTCAGCGACTTGTTGCTGATCTCGGCGCCGATCTTCGTCGCCAAGACGCCCGAGCAGTTCCTTGAGCTGCTGCGCACGGTTGCCACCAAAGACAAGGCCAAGATCGACGCCTTCTTCACGGCCAATCCCGATTCGACCAAGCAGAAGGCGTGGCTCACGGCGCGTGAGACACCAGCGAGCTATGCAACGGCGGACTATTTCGGGGTGCACACTTTCTATCTCACGAACGCCAAGGGCGATCGCCAAGCCGTCAAATGGAAGGCGGAGCCCGTCGGCGGTTTCAAGGGGCTCAATGATAAAGACGCGGAGGCAAAGGGCACGGATTTCTACGCGCAAGAGCTCAATGACCAGTTCGCCAAAGGGCCGGTCGAATTCAATCTCTTCGCTGTACTCGGGCAGCCGGGCGATCAGGACAACGATCCGACGTCCGAATGGCCGTCCGACCGCAAGAGTGTGAAAGTGGGAATGATCGCCATTACCGGCCTGGAGCCGGCGGAATCCTGCGACGTGGGCATCTTCGACCCGAACAATCTTGCCGACGGCGTCGAGCCATCGCCGAACGACAAGATACTGCCGATGCGCTCGCAGGATTACGCCGTCTCGTTCGGTCGGCGCACGAACTGATGCCTTCCGGCGCGGCGGCGCTCAGTGCGCTGCCGCGTCCGCCTCGGCGCCCCATATTTCCTTTAGCCGCCGATCATGGCCGCAACCGGCGCGGTAGCGTTTGTAGTAGGCCGTGTTCGTGTTGTGAAAGTTCTGGTGATTGTCCTCGGCCGCCGTGAACGGGCCGGCGTCGGCGATCGGTACTGCGATCGGCGTCGAGAAACGATGGCTCGCGTTGAGCTTGGCTTTGCTGTCCGCCGCCGCCTGCTTCTGCTCCGGCGTGTGGGCAAAAATCACCGGTCGATATTCGTCGCCGCGATCGCAAAACTGCCCGCCGCCGTCGAGCAGGTCGACGTGATGCCAATAGTAGTCGACGAGCTGCGCATAGCTGACGACCTTCGGATCGTAGGTAACCTGTACGCTCTCGGCGTGGCCCGTATTCCCATGCGAGACCTCGGCATAGGTGGGGTTCGGCGTCTTGCCGCCCATGAAACCGGAGACGGTCTGGCGTACGCCGTCGACCTTGTCGAAAGCGTACTCCATCGACCAGAAGCAGCCGCCGGCGAAGGTCGCGACCTCGAGCCCGGGCGCAGCGATCGCGGATGCCTTGGGCGTCGGCGGGGCCGATTGCGAGGCATGCGTCAGCGCCAGCGCGGCGATGACGGTGAGCGGTAGAACGGCGACGGCAAGGCGCTGCATGGCAACCTCCTTATGTTGGTGGTGCAAAATAGCGAATGGTCCAGCCTAGGGCGACGAGTGCCAGGCCGACCCAGATGGCAATGATGACGGCAGCGGCGCCCCGGCTTGCCTGCAACTGCGCCGACGTGGCGGTCGATCGGTGCTCGGCAAAGACGGCGGGTGGGATGAGGCGCACGGCGAGCAATATGCCGAGGGGCACCAGGATGAGATCGTCGAGGTAGCCGAGCACCGGAATGAAATCCGGAATGAGATCGATCGGCGACAGCGCGTAGGCGGCAACTACGACCGCCACCGCCTTGGCGTACCATGGCACGCGCGGATCGCGTGCCGACAGGTAGAGTGCATGCACGTCGCGCTTGATGCCGCGCGCCCAACCGCGCAGCCGCTCCACCATGGTTGGACTTCTCGCAGGTACCGTCATGGTGAAGCGCGTCTCCGCAGTGCCCGCCTGGTTCAGGCCGCCTTGGGAATGAATTTCAGCGCCACCCCATTCATGCAGTAGCGCAGTCCGGTCGGCGGCGGCCCGTCTTCGAACACGTGGCCGAGGTGCCCGCCACAGCGGCGGCAATGAACTTCGGTGCGGGTCGTGAAGAAGCTCTTATCGACGGAGTTGCCGACGGCATTGTCGAGCGGCTGGTAGAAGCTTGGCCAACCCGTACCGCTGTTGAATTTCGTCTGCGAGGAGAACAGCGGCAGCTCACAGCCGGCGCAATCGTAGGTGCCTGCCGCGTAGTTCTTGTCGAGCGGGCTGGTGCCGGCGCGCTCGGTGCCGTGCTCGCGCAGAACGTGGAACTGCTCGGGCGTCAGGATCTTGCGCCACTCCTCCGGCGTCTTGGTGATCTCGAACGGGGATTTGGTTGTTGTTGCCATTGTTTCCTCGTTGGCGTGTGCGTGCGTGCGCCAGCCGGCGCTGACGGCAGCAAATCCAAAGGCAGCAAGGCCGAAGTTCCGACGGGTAAGCATAAGGGGTCTCCGGGGGTGGAGCTTGCGGTTTGGCTCGCCTGCTCGGCGGGGCGGCTCGCTGACAAATACGCGTGTCCCGCTCTTTCGTTACAGTTACGAGGGCCGCGTCCCATTACAATATCGTAGGCTATCGTCGGCTGCGAACGCCCTAGCGCACGATGCGCACGGGCTTGTCGACGGCTATCTCCTCGGGGGTGAGGCGACATCGGTAGGCGAGCGCCTCGACGCCCGCTTCGGCGGCAAGCTTGAACGCCTCGGCATACGCGGCATCGAGGTCGCCGGCGATGGAGAACGTCTCGGCGTCGGAACGCTGGATAAGGTAAAGCATCACCGCGCGGTGACCCTGGGCCACCATCAGGCTGAGCTCGCGCAGATGCTTGGCGCCGCGCGTCGTCACGCCGTCGGGGAACTCGGCCCGCCCCAGCTCTCGCATCAAGTGGACGTTCTTGACCTCGACATAGCAGCGGCCCTTGCGCTCGTCATCGAGCAGCATGTCGATGCGGCTCGCCTCGCCGTACTTCACCTCGCGGCGCAGGCTGGCGTAGCCGGTCAGCTTCTTGATAGCGCCGGCAGCGATCGCCTCCGCGATGAGCCGGTTCGGTTGCATGGGGTTGATGCCGACGAGCGTCGGGCCGCCGCCCAAATCAGGTTTCGACCATCTCCCAGGTGTGGGCATACTTGCGCGTCGCCGCTTCGCTCTTGGACAGCCACACCGTTGAGCCCGGCGCCGTCAGGCCCAGCATGGCGCCGGTGTTCGGGCAGGCGGCGGTGATCTGCTCTCCAGTGTCGAGCACGACATCGGCGAGGAAGCGCTTGTAGCGTTGCTTGAGGCGCCCGCGCACAAGGGGTGTGAGGAATCGCATCGCTAGAGCCTAGTGTGATGATCGAGAAATTCGCAATCATGAGCGGCGAGGTATCGAGCGAATTTCTCGATCTGAATCACACTAGCAAGGCTCTGACTTTAGTGTCCCTATGATTCCGAAGTTCGCTCCGGCGCTAGCGGCGAACTCCGGCGAACTTCGGAATCGGGACACTAGTGTGATGATCGAGAAATTCGCAATCATGAGCGGCGAGGTATCGAGCGAATTTCTCGATCTGAATCACACTAGCAAGGCTCTGACTCTAGTGTCCCTTATAATTCCGAAGTTCGCTCCGGCGCTAGCGGCGAACTCCGGCGAACTTCGGAATCGGGACACTAGGTGCAGAACGCGCTCGCCAGACTGTATGGAGACGAGAGTTGAGCGGCGAAGAGATCGTTACGGCGGCGGTGCTGGTGATCGGCGACGAGATCCTGTCAGGGCGCACGCGCGATCAAAACATCGGCTACATCGCCGCGCACTTCACCCGCGTCGGCATACGTCTGCAGGAGGTGCGCGTCGTCGCCGACGATGAGGCGGCGATCGTCGCGGCAGTCAACGCTTTGCGCGCGCGCTACACCTACTTGATCACCACCGGCGGCATTGGACCGACGCATGACGACATCACCGCCGACGCGGTCGCCAAAGCCGTCGGCGTTTCGATCGATCACGATCCTCGCGCGGTCGCGCTGCTGAATGCCTTCTTTGCAAAGCGCGGCGTCGAGCCCACTCCCGCGCGCATGCGCATGGCGCGCATTCCGCATGGCGCAGAGCTGATAGCGAACGCGGTTTCCATCGCGCCCGGCTTCATGATCGGCAACGTTATTGTGCTCGCCGGGGTGCCCGATGTGATGCAAGTAATGCTCGATGATGTGACGCCGCGACTGCGCACCGGCGCCAAATTGATCACGGCGACAATCAAACTGTTTCGCCCCGAAGGAGATGTCGCAGATATTTTTGCAACCCATCAAGAAAAGTTTCCCGATGTTGCAATGGGAAGCTATCCATCGTTCGCCGACGGCCGCATCTCGACACAACTCGTTCTGCGCTCAACAGATTCGAGCCTGCTCGAACGCGCACGCGCGAGCCTCGAGGCGACATTGGCGGCGCACGGTTTAGTGTGAATTTAGCGGCCATCCGTCGCAGCGACGGCATCGCACAGTGACCTGCCGCGTTATCTCCTCTTCCTCCTGTTTGAAGCGGCCACTCGCGGGGGCAGCGGTTGCGGAACCGATAGTTCTGCAACGCCGTTCCTCGCCGTCGCTTTAAAGAAAAACAAACACGGAGTTGTGCAATGGCGTTGAGCAAGATCACCCGGGCGGAGCGCGTTCGCCTGGTGTGCATCGCTTCGATCGCTTCTGCGTTCGCTGCGGTGGCCATTCCGGCAACCATATCCACGCCCGTTGAGGCGAAGACGCCGGGGAAGACATATTGTTTCGTTGGCAAGTGCCATCGTGTGAAGACCATCGCCGAGACGCAGGCATTGGTCGGCAAAGAAGAGGCGATCACCGCTTCGCACTACGACGACTGCAGCAAGGACCGTTACAATCCTTGCGGCCTCACTTCGTCGGGCGAGCGCTTCCATCCTGATCGTCCCGACAACACTGCGAGCCCGATCTATCCCGACGGCACGCAGCTCCTGGTGTGGAGTCCCGAGAACAAGCGTGCGCTCGTCGTGCGCGTGAACAACGCCGGCCCGTACTGGGGCAACCGCACGCTCGATCTTTCGCGCGCCGCCGCCGAGAAGCTCGGCTTTGAGGGAGACGGCGTCGCCAAGCTCAAGGTGAAGGTGATCAAGGCGCCGGAAGAGCACGAGACGAAGTACGTCAAGAACCGCAACTACGATCCGGTTCCGGGCGACATCGGCCAGTACGCCAGCCTCGATGACGCGCAACACGGCATGGCCGTGGTGCTGGCATTCAAGGCGACGACCGGCTCGCCGTTCGCTCCTGTGACGACGGCAAACGCCTTCAAGGGCCAGGGGATCGGCTCGAAGATGCTCGTCGCCGAGGCGCCTCAGGCCATGGGCCGCAGCGTGACCCTCGCCTACTCCGGCGAGGACGTGCAGCGCACACCGATCGCCTTCGGCGGCTTCTCCACGCAGAGCCGCGTCGGTGCTCCCGCGCGCGGCCCCGAGGTCGCTGCCAACCAGACCCAGTGGGATGAGGACCGCGTCATCGACAGCGAGCCCGAGAAGCTGGCGTTGGTCGAGCCGGAGAAAGTCCCCGTCGTGGTGACAGAGACTTCGTCCATCACGGACAAGGCGCCCGAACCGCGCCAGGTCGCCGCGATCAGTGAGGCGCCGGAAGCCCGCAAGGCGCCGAAGGCTCGCTTGGCCGCCGTGGCGCAGGACGAGGACTCCAAGCAGCACAAGTCTGCCAAGAAGACAGTTGCTGGCAATGACGACGACGACGCCAAGGCCGACGACACCAAGGCCAAGAAGAAGGTCGCCCGCAAGAAGGACGAGGACGAGGACGGCAAGTCCGAGCGCCGTCGTTCGCGTCGCGAGGTTGCCAGCTACGAAGAGCGTCGCAGCTACCGTGCCGAGCGTGACTATGAGTATCGCTCGCGCTACGCCCAGGTGGAGCGCAACTACGGCAGCGGCGGACGCAGCGAGGGCAGCCGCAGCGCCGGCCAGCTGATGTCGGACAACCTGCGCCCGCTGTAAGCGGACGCGGGCGTTCTCAACGCAACAAGGCGGCGGGGAGGCTGAAGGCCGACCCGCCGTCTTTGTATGTGACGAACAGATCGTACTCCGCCTCGAGCGTGTCGAGGAAGGTGGCGACGAGATCGAGCAGCGGCCCCAGCGGAATGCGCCGCGCGACGAGGAAGTTCTCGCCGGCAACCAGCGGCGCCGTGTCGGAGATTGCCGGCGCGTCCTCGGCGATCATCCCGCGGCTGCGCACATAAGCCAGCAACCCATCGCCGGAGTCGAAGTCGGCGGCACTGACGTCGGCACATTCCGCCACGGCATCGAGCAGGATGACCGTGCCGGCGAGGTAAAGCCGCGCCATCATGGCGAAGCGCTCCTCGCTGAGGCCGACCTCAGTCGCCCACTCGCGCCCCTTGATGATGCGCGAGAGCAGCGCCAGCTCGAAGGTGCGGATGCGCTCGATGGCGCCCCGCTGGCCGGCGCGCAGCTCGGCGATGTCGTCGGGTTCGCGCGGTTGCGGCCCCGGCCAGATGAACAGCACGCTGGTCAGATCCTCGCCGGCGGCAAGCGCAGCGTCGAGGTGCTCGGCCAGCAGATAGACGCTGACGGGAGCCGGCCGTTGAAGCAGCAGCAAGTCGGTCATGTCACCCCCGCCGCGCACGATTCCAGATATCGCGCCAGCCAGAGTTGATGGCGCTGCGCCGCGCGGTCGTAGTCTTTGCCGCGCGCCTCGACGATTGCAGCGTCCTTCGGGGCCGGAAGCCCGCGCTCGAACGTCGCCGTTCGAGCGTTGAGCAACTCGCCGAAGTACTGCTGCCGAAGCTCGGCAGCAGTCAGTTCGAACAGCGGCGTAAGTTCAGCCAGCTTGGTCATCGCAATGTCCGCACCCCCGTGAAGTCCCTGACGCTCCCGATCATCGCCCAATTCGTCCTGCCGGCGTCATGGCGAAGCCATGCTCAGCATGGACGGCCGGCATCCAAGCCAGCCTCAGCACGTTCGGCTTATCGAAAGCACACCGACCTTGAAACGTGTCGTGGGTGCCCGCCTCCGCGGGCATGACGTGTAGAGATGCGGCAAACGATGCACATCACTTCGTCATGGCCGCGTAGGCGGCCATCCAAGCAAGTTTCCACATGTGCTCTTCGGCGTGTCGTGAACCCGGCGTCCGCCGGGATGACGAAGTTGGAACTAGCGTTGAGGGCGGCACTATCGATGCATCAGTCATGGGGCTGAGCCGTACGTGGCAGCGGCAATGCGACCAACCCACAACTCAGAGCGGCGCACCTCGCGCTGGTGCCTTGACTCCGCATGGGCGATCGACTGGGCAAAGTCTCCGCTTCTGGCCCATCCATTTACAAACGATCCAAAGGCTGCGGCTCCCATTTCGGCGTGTGATCGACGTCTCCGCAGCTTCGCTGCTTCGACGAACAGCGGCAGGAAATTGTGCATCTTGATCATGTAATCCTCCTCACGAGCAGCCGCTGGTGCCGCCGCACGTGTCGCACTTGAGGCAGGTGCCGTTGCGCACGAGCGTGAAGTTTCCGCACTCGCGGCAGTGCTCGCCCTCGTAGCCGCGGATGCGGGCTTCGAGGCGCCGGTCGGAATCGCGCGACTTCACCGATACCTCGGCGCGCGTCACCGTCATGCGCGAGTACATGACCTCGCTGTCGGCCTTCAAAGCGGTGGCGCCGTCGGTCATCGGGTAAACGGCGGTCTCGCTTTCGACGGCGGGGAAGGACGCCAGATCATCCAGCGCCGCGACCGTGCTCTCGGCGTGGGCGCGTCCACCGGACGCCAGGCGCAGCTTGTTGCCGCGCATGAAGCCCTTCGACACGACCTTGCTGACGCTGGGCGGCAGCTCCAGGTCCAGCGTCTCGTCGGTCGCCTCGTCGGATGAGCCAAGCCCGGTTTCGCCGACGATCTCGCGCGGGTCGACGTGGGCTAGGTCATGACGGCCGAGGTAGGACACGGCGAGCTCGCGGAAGATGTAGTCGAGCACCGAGGTCGCGTTCTTGATCGTCTCGTTGCCGGTGACGAGGCCGGCCGGCTCGAAGCGCGTGAAGGTGAAGGCCTCGACGAACTCCTCGAGCGGCACGCCGTACTGCAGGCCGAGCGAGATGGCGATGGCGAAGTTGTTCATCAGCGAGCGGAAGGCGGCGCCTTCCTTGTGCATGTCGATGAAGATCTCGCCCAGGCGCCCGTCCTCGTACTCGCCGGTGTGGAGGTACACCTTATGGCCGCCGACGGTGGCCTTCTGCGTGTAGCTCTTGCGGCGGTTCGGCAGTTTCTCGCGCTCCTGCGCCCGCACGCGCTCGACGATCCGCTCGACGATGCGCTCGGCGGCGATGCTGGCGCGTGCCGCCATCGGCTTGTCGGCGAGCATCTGCTCGGCGACCTCATCCTGCTCGTCGATGTCGTCGCCGAGCACCTGCGAGTTGAGCGGCTGGGAGAGCTTCGAGCCGTCGCGGTAGAGCGCGTTGGCCTTGAGGGCCAGCTTCCACGACAGCATGTAGCTCGCCTTGCAGTCCTCGACGGTCGCCTCGTTCGGCATGTTGATCGTCTTGGAGATGGCGCCCGAGATGAACGGCTGCGACGCGGCCATCATGTAGATGTGGCTGTCGACCGACAGATAGCGCTTGCCCTTGCGGCCGCACGGGTTGGCGCAGTCGAACACGGGCAGGTGCTCCGCCTTGAGGTGCGGCGCGCCTTCCAGCGTCATGGCTCCGCAGACGTGCTCGTTGGCGGCTTCGATGTCTTTCTTGGTGAAGCCGAGCGCGGTCAGCAGGTCGAATGCCGGATCCTTGATCTTGTCGGCCGGCACCTTCAGCTTGTCGACGATGAAGCTTTCGCCCAGCACCCACTTGTTGAAGACGAACTTGATGTCGAAGGCGCTTTCCAGGCCCGCATGGATCTTGGCCAGCGCCTCGGCGTCGAAGCCCTTTGCCTTCAGCGTCACCGGGTTGATGGCCGGAGCCTGCGCCAGCGAACCGTGGCCGACGGCGTAGGCTTCGATCTCGGCGATCTCGTTCTCGCGGTAGCCGAGGGTGCGCAGCGCCGCCGGGACGGCGCGGTTGATGATCTTGAAGTAGCCACCGCCGGCCAGCTTCTTGAACTTGACGAGTGCGAAGTCGGGTTCGATGCCGGTCGTGTCGCAGTCCATGACGAGGCCGATCGTGCCGGTCGGCGCCACGACGGTCGCCTGGGCGTTGCGGAAGCCGTGGTTCTGGCCGAGCGCGATGGCGCGATCCCAGGCACGCTGGGCAGCTTCGATGAGGGCCGCGTCGGGGCAGGCCGCGTGGTCGAGCGGCACCGGCGCCGTGGCGAGCTTCTCGTAGCCGTCCTTCTGGCCGTAGGCGGCACGGCGGTGGTTGCGAATGACGCGCAGCATGTCGGCGGCGTTGGCGTGATAGCCGGGGAACGGGCCCAGCTCGCGCGCCATCTCCGCCGAGGTGGCGTAGGAGACGCCGGTCATGATGGCCGAGATGGCGCCGCAGATGGCGCGGCCGGGCGCCGAGTCATAGCCGATGCCGCCGGCCATCAAGAGGCCGCCGATGTTGGCGAAGCCGAGGCCGAGCGTGCGGTAGCGGTAGGACAGCTCGGCGATCTGACGCGACGGGAACTGCGCCATCAGCACCGAGATCTCGAGCACCACCGTCCACAGGCGGCAGGCGTGCTCGAAGCCGGTGACGTCGAACTCACCCGTCTTCGTGTCGCGGAAAGTCATCAGGTTGATGGAGGCGAGATTGCACGCCGTGTCGTCGAGGAACATGTACTCAGAGCACGGGTTCGACGCGCGGATCGGGCCGCTCTTGGGGCACGTGTGCCAGTCGTTGATGGTGGTGTGGAACTGGATGCCGGGGTCGGCCGAGGCCCAAGCGGCGTGGCCGATCTGGTCCCACAAATCGCGCGCCTTGACGGTCTTGTGCGGCTTGCCGTTGAGGCGGCGCATCAGATCCCAGTCGCCGTCCTCCTCGACGCGGTTGAGGAAGTCGTCGGTGACGCGCACCGAGTTGTTCGAGTTCTGGCCCGAGACGGTGAGATAGGCTTCCGAATCCCAGTCCGTATCGTAGGTGGCGAACTCGATCTCCTTGTAGCCCTGCTTGGCAAACTGGATGACGCGCAGAATGTAGTTGTTCGGCACCTCGTCGCGACGCGCTTCCTTGATGGCGCGCTTCAGGGCCGGGTTCTTGGCGGGGTCGAAGCAGCGCCTCATGCCGCTCGGCATCTCCGTCGGCATCGCAGTTGACGCACGCCTTCATCACCGCCTGCAGTCGCTTCTGGCAGATCTTTGATCCGGTAACGAGGGCAGCGACCTTCTGCTCCTCCTTCACCTTCCAGTTGATGTATTCCTCGATGTCCGGATGGTCGACGTCGACGACGACCATTTTCGCTGCGCGACGCGTCGTGCCGCCCGACTTGATGGCGCCGGCGGCGCGATCGCCGATCTTCAGGAAGCTCATCAGGCCCGACGACTTGCCGCCGCCCGACAGCTTCTCGTTGGCGCCGCGCAGGCTGGAGAAGTTGGAGCCGGTGCCGGAGCCGTACTTGAACAGGCGCGCCTCGCGCACCCACAGATCCATGATGCCGTTCTCGTTGACGAGATCGTCCTCGACCGACTGGATGAAGCAGGCATGCGGCTGCGGATGCTCGTATGCCGAGTCGGAGACGGTCAGCTTGCCGGTCTCGTAGTCGACATAGAGGTGGCCCTGGCCGGGGCCGTCGATGCCGTAAGCCCAATGCAGGCCGGTGTTGAACCACTGCGGGCTATTGGGTGCCGCCATCTGCATAGCCAGCATGTAGCGGTGCTCGTCGTAGAACGCCTGCGCGTCCTCTTCCGTCGAGAAGTAGCCGCCCTTGAGGCCCCAGTAGGTCCAGGTGCCGGCTAGGCGATCGAACACCTGACGGGCATCGGTTTCGCTGCCGTAGCGCTCTTCCTTGGGCAGCTCGGCGAGGGCTTTCTCGTCCGGTACGGAGCGCCAGGCCCACGACGGGATCTGCGTCTCTTCCACCTTCTTCAGGCGGCGGGGGACGCCGGCCTTGCGGAAATACTTCTGCGCCAGGATGTCGGCGGCGACCTGGCTCCAGTCCTTCGGTACCTCCAAGCCGTCGAGGCGGAAGACGATCGAACCGTCGGGGTTCTTGATCTCACTGGTCGCGCGGCGGAATTCGATGGTGGCGTAGGGCGAGCTGCCCGCAGTGGTGAAGCGCCGCGTGATCTTCATAAGTGTCCCCCGAGTGGTCGAGTTGGTCATTGCCGGCGCCAACTCGATACAAACGGGCGCGATGCTTGTTCTTCGAAACGCAAGGCTGCGTCGGCAGCGGGCACAATTCCGCCGTCGGCGGAAGCGCTACGCGCCTTCGCCTGCCACCTACGCGATGTCTGGATTGGGTCGACGGACCCGTTACTTGTGCGCGGGCCCCGGAGCCACAGCGAATGTCCCTCACAGGACACTCTCGGCGACCTCGGCCGCGCTCACCCAAACTGTCCGATTCGATGGCCGACGCCAAAGAGTTTGTGTGTTGCGGGTCGCACCCATACTAGATGTAGATGAATGGCTGATAACGGCCGGGAAAGCCGTGGATTTCCTGTGGGGTGTCAGGCCGGCGGCTGAGCGCTCTCACCTGCAAACACGGTGTTCTTTGCGGATGTGCAAATCGGCAGCGTCCGAAAGGCCCGTTTCCACAGCCTATGGCGATTCCGTGGCATCCGACTGTGGCGCATCTGCCGCGCTTTGGGTGCCGGTTGCGCGCATTGCCGTGCTTCTTGAGATGAGCGATGGTGCGGCTGCGAAATAGCGGGCGCGGACATGGGCATTTTCAGCGAGATATTTAGCTGGTGGGGCGGGAATACGTGGGGCACGCGCCTCACCATCTGGCGCCAGGGACGGTTGGTCGGCAAAGACGACTTCGGCAACCGCTACTACGAGCAGAAAAAGGGCGTCGGGCCGCTCGGCGTGCCGCGCCGCTGGGTGACGTACACCGACTTTGCCGAGGCATCGAAGGTGCCGGCCGGCTGGCATGGGTGGCTTCATTATACGGTCGATACCCCGCCGACACAGCAGAACTACCACGCCCGACCGTGGCAGCGCCCGCACCTGATGAATCAGACGGGCACTCCCGGCGCCTACCGGCCGCCCGGCTCCATCCTCGGGCGCGGACAGCGCGCCAAGGCGACGGGGGACTACAAGGCGTGGCGTCCGGACGCGTGAGGCGACGTCAACGCCCGGCATGCTTCCTAACTTCGGCCCCACTCGCGGCCCAGGGAAAGGCGCGCGGACAAGGCCTTAGGACCGATGCTCAAAGCTGCAAGGCAACGCGGTGCGAATGACTGACAGGCAGAAAGCACGCGGGCTCGCACTAGCTACGCTGGGGCTGGCAGTCACCTGCGCCGTCGCATCTTTGACGGGTGATGCGCGGGCTGATCGCATTGGCAACGGCGTTGCCGTGTTCTCTGCCCTCGATAAGGTCACAGCGCGAACCTCCAAGTTCGAAGTGCCGCTCAATTCCACGGCGCAGTTCGGCGCGCTGAAGGTGACGCCACGCGTATGCTATTCGCGGCCGCCGGAGGAGCAGCCGAAGACGACATCCTTCGTCGAGGTAGACGAGATACAACTCGACGGGCAGGAGAAGCGCATCTTCACCGGCTGGATGTTTGCCGAAAGCCCGGGCCTCAACGCCGTCGAACACCCGGTCTTCGACGTGTGGCTCACCGACTGCCAAAAGCCGAAGGGCTCGGTGGCGCAGCACGCGCCTGACGATCCGAATGCCGCTGCGAGCGACGCGCCGCCGCCGGAGGAAGATCCGTTCGCGCAGCGCCGCCGCGTTCGCCGCTAAAAAAATCCACAGTCAAAACGCCGTCCGCGAAGCAACGTTTTTCTCTTAAGTTAGCGGAGCATCGAGCCCTCGCTCGTCACTGCGCGCTCACCGAGGCAAAGGGGCACAGTGGAACCAGAGGCAGGCTCAAGGTATTTCCAGTTCCGTGATAACGAGACAAATTGGAAGCGGAGATTGCCTATGTTTCCCCGAACACTCCTCGCGCTCGGCCTGCTGATCGGCGCGGGCGTTGCACTTTCGCAGTCGGCGACCGCCGAAGTGGCCGTCGACGCGGCCCTGATGAAAGTGCTCGATCCAGACGCCGACGGCACGGTCGACCTCAAGGAAGCACAAGCTGCCGGCGCGGCGATGTTCAAGAAACTCAACCCCGACGACGACGGCACGCTCGACGCCAAGGAATTGTCTGGCCGTCTCGACGAAGCCGGTTTGAAAGCCGCCGATCCCGACAACGACGGTACGCTCGATGAGAAAGAGTACAGTGCGCTGATCGAGAAGCTGTTCAACGAAGCCAACCCCGACAACGACGGTACGCTCGACGAGACCGAGTTGAAGTCTCCGGCCGGCCAGAAGCTGCTGCTACTGATCGCCTAGCGCCATACACGGCACGTCGAGAAACGAAGAAGGCCGGCGATGGCACGCCGGCCTTTCTTGCATCTCCGTTGAGAATTCTTGGCCCAATCCAAGCAAGGAACACCCCTCGCCTAAGGACGTTCTCTCCGCAGATCGGAAATTGCCGATCCAACAATGACAAAGGAGAACGTCCATGAAGCGTATCGTATTAGCCGGAATCCTGGCTGCTGGAACGTCGCTAGGAGCTTATGCTCAGACGGATCCCGCACAGAGCACGATGAAGCTGTCCGCAGCGGAATGCGCGTCGCTCTGGAACCAAGCCAGTCCCGACGGTGGTCCCATAACCGAATCCCAAGCGGCGGCGTACGTGACGGATTTCAAGGCTGCCAACCCGGATGGCGACACCACTATCGAGAAAGCCGAGTTCTCCAAGGCCTGCGACAGTGGGCTGGTGAAGAGCGGCGCTTCTTCGAGCGGTGCTAGCTCAGGCGAGGCCGGCACCTCTGCCCCGGCGGCCCCTGCGGAGAAGTAGCACTTGCTATGCGGATCGGACGCCTCGGCATCGCTTGCCGGGCGTCCGATTGCATGTTTGCTCTGCCACTACCCAGCCACGCGTCTCAGCGCGCCGCGTTCAGCACGGCAGCAGCGCGCGGTGCAAAGTAGGTAAGAATGCCGGAGGCGCCGGCGCGCTTGAAGGCGAGCAGGCTTTCCATCATCACCGCTTCTCCGTCGAGCCAGCCGGCGGCAGCCGCCGCCTGCAGCATCGCGTACTCGCCCGATACCTGATAGGCGAAGGTCGGAACGTGAAACGTCTCGGCGATGCGGCGCACGATGTCGAGATAGGCCATGCCGGGCTTGACCATGATGAGGTCGGCGCCCTCGGCGAGGTCGAGCGCCACTTCGCGCACGGCTTCGTCGGAGTTGGCGGGATCCATCTGGTACGAGCGCTTGTCGCGCTGGCCCTGCGAGGAGGCGAGCGTCACCGACGAGCCGACGGCGTCGCGGAACGGCCCGTAGAACGCCGAGGCGTACTTGGCGGCGTAGGCCATGATCAGCGTATTGGCGTAGCCGTTCTCTTCCAAGCTGCCGCGGATGGCGCCCACGCGCCCGTCCATCATGTCGGAGGGAGCGAGGATGTCGGCACCGGCCTCCGCCTGAACGAGCGACTGGCGCACCAGGGCCTCTAGGGTCTCGTCGTTGGCGATGTCCGCGCCGCGCAGCAAGCCGTCGTGCCCGTGATTGGTGTAGGGGTCGAGCGCGACATCGAGGACGATGCCGATATCGAGGCCGGCAGCCTTGACGGCACGCGTCGCGCGGCAGACGAGGTTGTCGGGATTGAATGCCTCGCGTGCGTCTTCGGTGCGCAGCTTCGGCTCTGTGTTGGGGAACAGCGCGATGGCCGGGATGCCGAGGCCTACGGCCTGCTCGGCGCTGGCGACGATGTTGTCGATCGACAGCCGCTCAACGCCCGGCATGGAGGCGATCGGTACGCGCTTGTTGGTCCCCTCGACGACGAAAAGCGGCCAGATCAGATCGTCGACACCCAGCCGGTGCTCGGCGACGAGGCGACGTGACCACCGGGTATTGCGCGCCCGGCGCAGGCGCACGTTGGGAAACGCCCCGAGCGCTGCAGGCGCGTCGCGGCGCTCGGGCGCTTCGGCGCCGCGCGCGGCTGGATCGAGCTTCGAGACGGGCTGGCGGGGCTTCATCGTCGGCGTCCGGCGAGGGGGAGCCACACACTCACCGCAACGGAGCGCCTTTGGCAAGGGCCGGAGGCGCGGAGTGACGCAAGAGGGTTAGTCGCAGATTTTTTTCACTTTCCGTTCGGCCATGTCGACGTGGAAGTGATTGCGGTGAGCCTCGTTGGCCTCGGGCCCGAGGGTCGTGCCGAATATCCGGCAGGCCGACGCGTGGGCTTCGCGCAGGAAGCGGGCGCGGGGGCCGGCCGGCGGGATCGCCAGCAGGTCGGGGCTGATGGGTGCCTTTTGCAAACCGGCCGTGAGCGGCTTCTTGCTCGTCTTGTCGGCCTCGGCGAGCAACTGATCGTCAGGACCGCCGAGGCGGGCGGCGGCGGGCTTCTTGCCGCTGCCCGACAGGATGACCGTGACCTTGTCGATGCCGCCGCTGCGCGTTGCCTTGACGGCGCCCGAGCCCGGCGTGCCGAGTGCCGAGGCGGTCGGGGTAGGCGCGGGCGTTTCGCCGGCAACGGGGTTGCCGTCGCGCAGGTTATCGCGCTGAGCGTTGGCGGCTTGCGTCTGGGCGGCGGCAAGCTGCTCTTCCTTGGCTTTGGCGGCGGCAGCCGCGGCGGCGATGTCTCGGTTGGTGGCGCCCCAGGCGCTCAGCACCACGACCTCTTCGTTCTTGGCGGTGACGAAGCCGCGGATGTCGAGTGCATCGACATAGGCGTGTTGGCTCAGCTTGCGACCGACGCGACCGAACGCGGTGCGGCAGGAATAGTCGCTCATCACCTTGATCTTGGTGATCTTGGCGCCGAGCTGGCGCTGCGCCGATGGCTGCAGTTCCTTGCTGATCCAGGTATTGAGCGGCGCCAGCATGCCGCAGTTGATGAGTGCAGCCGGGGTGAAGGCGACGCCGCCGAGCCGCGACAGGCGGATGGGAGCCGGGGTGCCGCACAGTCCTTCCTTGATAGGCGCTTCGGCGGTGACGTCGGCATCAAGGCCCTTCAGCGCCGTCGCGCAGCGGGCCTTGGCGGCATCGATTTCTGCCGCGGTCCAAGTGTCAGGCGGTGGAGGGATAGGTGAGGCCTTGGCGGTCTTGCGTTCGGGCAGCGGGGCAACCATCAGCGGTTGCGCTGTGACCACGGGCCGGTCTCTGCCGCGCGAGCGCTGGGCTTTCTCGGGTTTGGATTGACTGGCGGCGACGGTCTGGCTCGTCTGCGCGCTGGCGACGCCGGAGAGGATGCCGAGCGCAAGCGCCAAGCCAAGACCGAATCGCAGCATCGTCGCGTCTCCACCGTCTTGAGAGTGCGGGGGTACGGGCGTTTCGGCCGTTATTGGGCGAATTGACCGTGCAAGTTTCGTCGCAATCCGCCTCAGTGTATAGGTCCAAATCGGTCCGATTGATGATGCGTTGCGGCAGCCGATCAACCGTCAGGGATAAAGTTGTGCGAGGCGATGCAACAGGAGCGCAGATGACGGCGGATGGTTCCGCGGAGCAGCCGGCTGAGGATGTTCTTATCGAGGCGCGCGGCTCGCTTGCCATCATCACCCTCAATCGACCGCGGGCGCTCAATGCTTTGACCACCGCCATGCGTGCGCGGCTGGCCGAGGCATTTCCGCGGTTTGCGCGCGAGTCACAGACATATTGCGTGGTAGTTCAATCGGCGAGCGAGAAGGCATTCTCGGCCGGCGGCGACGTGCGCGAGATGGCGCGCTGGGGACGCGAAGACCGCGAGCGGGCGCGCCGCGCATTCAAGGACGAGTACGCGCTCAACTGGCTGCACGAGTGCTTCTCCAAGCCGACCATCTCGCTCATCGATGGGCCGGTAATGGGCTCGGGCGTCGGCATCAGCCTGTTCGGCACGCACCGTGTAGCCGGCGAGAAGTACCGCTTTGCCATGCCGGAGACGGCGATCGGCCTCTTCCCGGACATTGGCGCCGCCTGGCCGTTTTCGCGCATGCCGAACAACATCGGCATGTATCTCGGCCTCACCGGCCGCTCGATCGGCGCAGCGGACGCCTACGCACTCGGCCTCCTCACACACTACATCCCGGCGTCCCGTTTCGAGGAGATCAAGGCGGCGCTCGCCGACACCTGGCCCGTCGATACGGTGCTCGACGATATGCAGGTCGATCCCGGCCCCGGGGAACTGGCGCCGTACGCCTCGCACATCGCCTATTGCTTCTCGGCGCCGAGCGTCGAGGAGATCGTCGCGCGGCTCGGCGTGGTCGGCGGCAAGGCGCAGGCCTGGGCCGAGGCGGTCATCGCCGATCTTGCCGCACGCTCCCCCACCTCGTTGAAGGTTACGCACCGGCACATTCGCGATGCGCGCGCGTTCGATCTGCGGCAGATACTCGCCGTCGACTATCGGCTCGCCTGCCGCTTTCTCGACGGGCAGGATTTCTACGAGGGGGTGCGCGCGGCGCTGATCGACAAAGACGGCATGCCGAGGTGGCAGCCGGCACGACTTGAAGATGTCACGCCGGCGATGGTCGAAGATTATTTTTCACCCATGGGCGGCGACGAGCTGGCGCTGCCAACGCGCCCCGAAATGCAGGCTGCACGCGTCTAGTCGCGGTCTGGCGGAAGGCGCATCAAGGTGAACGAAGCGTTCCGCCGACACCCCATAACTATTGATTTACTATAGGTATTTAGCTGACTTTTAGTTTTATGGCTTACCTGTTGGCATAACCCGGACAAAACAAAATACCCGGGATCGGCGTCAAACAGTGTGAGGCAGTTATGAGTGTTGCGCTCGATGTGGCGCGCCATCGTGCGGCGCCAACGCAGACCGAAAATTTCCGCTCCGAGTATCTGCAGGCGTTGCGTCTCGTCGAAAGGCTGCACCGTTTGCTGCTCGACGTGATCAAGGACGAGTTCGATCGTCTCGGCGGCGCCGACCTCAACAGCGTGCAAGCGCTGCTGCTGTACAATATCGGTGACAGCGAGCTGACCGCGGGCGAACTCAAGACGCGCGGGTATTACCTCGGCTCGAACGTCTCCTACAATCTCAAGAAGCTCGTCGACATGGGCTACCTGCACTACAAGCGGTCGGAAACTGATCGCCGCAGCGTGCGCGTCAGCCTCACCGACAAGGGCAAGGAAGCTTGCGAGGTGGTGCAGAAGCTCTACCAGCGCCAGCTCGGCTCGGTGGAGACCGTCGGCGAAGTGTCCGAGGAAGACTTCCGCGGCCTCAATAAGGCGCTCGTCCGCCTCGAGCGCTTCTGGTCGGACCAGATCCGCTACCGCCTCTGATCGTCAGAACGACTGCCGCACACCGGTCGCTGGGAGTTGCAGGGAAACCTGCAACTCCTTTTCATTTGGCGTTTTTTCCTCTGGTGGCGGGGCGCCGGCGGCCCTTGGCTGGCTCGAGGTATAATTTTAGCTTTGCAAGCGCGCGCAAATTTCTAGATATTTCGGTGGCTTGTGGCGGGAGCCACGGCGTCGACCGGAAGAAAGCGGTGCGTAATAAGCGGGGGCTGTCGTGAACTCGACGAGGGCGAAACGTGTTGCCGCGCTCTGGGCCGGCATCTCCCTACTAATCGGCGCTGCTGCGCCGGCCGTAGCGCAAATTCAGTTCGGTCCCGTCGGCGAGGGCCCCGCGCAGTTCAACAGCGGCCATGACCGCAGCTTCATCAAAGAGTGGCAGGCGAACCCGCCCAAGGGGTATCCGACGCTGTCGAAGGCGAACCTGGCACCGACCAAGGCAGCGGTCGCGCGCTATGAGGAGATTGTCGCCAAGGGGGGATTCCCTCTGGTGCCCGATGTCGAACTTGAGCCCGGAGCATCGGACCCGGCGGTCGGCGTGCTCCGCCGTCGTTTGATGCGATCGGGCGACCTCGCCGAGGAATCGAGCTATCCGGACCACTTCGGCTCCGACCTCGACGCAGCCGTGAAGCGCTTCCAAGCCTCGAACGGACTGGCGCCGACGGGCATGGTCGACAAGCGCACGATCGCCGCACTCAACGTGCCGTCAGAGGTGCGCCTGGCGCAGCTCAAAACCAACCTGACGCGGCTGACCGACCTCACCAAGATTGTCGGCAAGCGCTACGTGCTGGTGAATATCCCCGCGGCGCAGATCGAGGCGATCGAGAACGGCGCCGTCTTCCAGCGTCACTCGGGCGTCGTCGGCAAGCCTGACCGTCCGACGCCGATGCTGCGCTCGACCATCACCGATCTCGCGTTTAACCCGATGTGGACGTTGCCGCCGACCGTGATCAAAGAGGATCTGATCCCCAAGGGCCGCGACATGCAGGAGCGCGGTGCGGGCAGCGTGCTCGTCAAGTTCGGCATCGACGCCTACGAAGGGGGCAAGAAGCTCGACCCCGAGACGATCGACTGGACCACCTCGCGTCCGACGCAGTTGTCGTATCGGCAGGTGCCGGGAAAAGAGAACCCGCTCGGCTTCCTCAAGATCAACTTCGCAAACTCGAGTTCGGTCTATATGCACGACAGTCCGAAGGAATTGCTCTTTTCGGGCGTAATTTCCGAGCTGCCAGCTCGGGATGCGTGCGCGTGCAAAACATCGAAGAGCTGGCCACGTGGCTGCTCACGGGGCAGGGGAGCGCCGAGCAGGTCGAGCATCTGAAGGAGACGGGGCAGACAAAGACCGTGCGCTTGCGTAAGCCGGTTAGCCTTTATTTCGCCTATGTCACGGCCTGGGCGACGCCCGACGGCGTCATCCAGTTCCGGCCCGATCTTTACCAGAAGGACGGGGTGGGCGAGATCGCCGCGGCCTACTAGCTTTCGCGCCGCAGCTTGATTGACATCAAGGTCATCAGAGAGCACGCAGCCGACAACTTTTTCGCACGGCGCTTGATTGCCGGCGCGACAATAGACACGTTGCTCCTCCAGGCTGAGCGGGCGATGATGCAGAAAAAGTGCCTAGGGGAGTTGAAAGTCGCCGGATGGACTACGCAAAGACGTTCAAGAATGCGCTCGACGCCGTCCATCGCGAAGGCCGCTACCGCGTATTCGCCGATGTGAAGCGCCGGCGGGGCGCCTATCCTTCGGCCGAGCACTTCAACAACGCGCTTCCCGCACGTCCCATCACTGTCTGGTGCTCCAACGACTACCTCGGCATGGGTCAGCACCCGTCCGTGATCGCCGCCATGCATGAAGCCATCGACATGGTCGGCGCGGGTTCGGGCGGCACCCGCAACATCGCCGGCACCACGCACTATCATGTCGAGCTGGAGCGCGAGCTTGCCGACCTGCACGGCAAGGAAGCGGCGCTGCTGTTCACCTCCGCCTATGTCGCCAACGACTCGACCCTCTCGACCTTGGCCCATCTGCTGCCAGGCGCCGTCATCTTCTCGGACGAGAAGAACCACGCTTCGATGATCGCCGGCATCCGCCATGGTCGCGGTCCCAAGCGCATCTGGCGCCACAACGACATCGAGGACCTCGAGGCGCAGCTCAAAGAATTCGACAGCGCCACGCCGAAGATCATCGCCTTCGAGAGCGTCTACTCGATGGACGGGCATATCGCGCCGATCGCCGCGATCTGCGACCTGGCTGAAAAATACGGTGCGCTGACCTACCTCGATGAAGTGCACGCGGTAGGCCTCTACGGCCCGCGCGGCGGCGGCATCGCCGAGCGCGACGGCGTCATGCACCGTGTCGACATCATCAACGGCACATTGGCGAAGGGCTTTGGCGTCATGGGTGGCTACATCGCCGCCTCGCGTGATTGCTGCGACGCCATCCGTTCCTATGCCGCCGGCTTCATCTTCACCACCTCGCTGGCGCCGACGCTGGCCGCGGGTGCGCTGGCCAGCATCCGCCACCTCAAGTCGAGCACCATCGAGCGCGCGCAGATCCAGGAGCGTGCCGCTGAGGTTAAGAGCCGGCTAATCGACGCCGGGCTGCCCGTCGTCGTCTCGCCGAGCCACATCGTACCGGTGACCATCGGCGATCCGGTGCACTGCAAGGCGGTGACGGACGCTCTCCTCGAGCACTACGCCATCTACGTTCAGCCGATCAATTATCCGACCGTGCCGCGCGGCACCGAGCGGATCCGGTTGACACCGTCGCCGGTGCACACGCCCGAGCAGATCGATCATCTCGTGTCGTCGCTGACCCAGCTGTGGGAAGCCTGCCCGCTGTCGCAGGGCCGGTCCGGGCGCCTGGCGGCCGAATAGCCCCCCGCTGCGCTTCGGCGCACCCCCCAGAAACCGCTAGTTGGAAACCGCGTTAAGCTGTACGGCTTGAGCCCGACGCGGCGCGATCCTACTATGGCGGCAGCCTGGTGGCGGATTCCGGCGCCCCGAGGATCTCATTGCCGTTTGCCGACAAAACCAAGGACAAAGAGCGATGTTTAATGCGAAGGCCGAGCCCGTCTCCACGAGCGGCTTTTTCACCGCCACCCTGGCCGAAAGCGACCCCGACATTGCCAGCGCGATCGGCAAAGAGCTTGACCGCCAGCAGCACGAGATCGAGCTGATCGCATCCGAGAACATCGTCTCCAAAGCCGTCCTCGAAGCCGCCGGCAGCGTGCTGACCAACAAATACGCCGAGGGCTATCCCGGTCGCCGCTACTACGGCGGCTGCCAGTACGTCGACATCGTCGAGCAGCTCGCCATCGATCGCGCCAAGAAGCTGTTCGGCTGCGGCTTTGCCAACGTGCAGCCGAACTCGGGCTCGCAGGCGAACCAGGGCGTCTTCAATGCCCTCGCTCAGCCGGGCGACACCATCCTCGGCCTCAGCCTCGCGGCAGGCGGTCACTTGACGCACGGCTCGCCCGTCAACCAGTCGGGCAAGTGGTTCAAGCCGGTGTCGTACATGGTGCGCCCCGATACGCACCGCGTCGACATGGACGAGGTCTATAAGCTGGCTCTCGAGCACCGCCCGCGCATCATCATCGCCGGCGGCTCGGCCTATCCGCGCCAGTTCGAGTTCGCCGAGTTCCGCGCCATCGCCAACGAGGTCGGCGCCTACCTGATGGTCGACATGGCGCACTTCGCCGGTCTCGTCGCCGGCGGCCAGCATCCGAGCCCGTTCCCGCACGCGCACGTCGTCACCACGACGACGCACAAGACGTTGCGCGGTCCGCGCGGCGGCATGATCCTCACCAACGACGAGGACATCGCCAAGAAGATCAACTCGGCGATTTTCCCCGGCATCCAGGGCGGCCCGCTGATGCACGTCATCGCCGCCAAGGCGGTGGCCTTCGGCGAGGCGCTGCGCCCCGACTTCAAGGTCTACGCCAAGAACGTCATCGAGAACGCCAAGGCCATGGGCGAGGTGCTGGTCAACTCCGGCTTCGCGCTCGTCTCCGGCGGCACCGACACGCATTTGATCCTGCTCGACCTGCGCCCCAAGAAACTCACCGGCAACATCTCCGAGAAGGCGATGGAGCGCGCCCATATCACCTGCAACAAGAACGGCGTGCCGTTCGACCCCGAAAAGCCGATGGTCACCTCCGGCGTGCGCCTCGGTGCCCCGGCGGGCACCACGCGCGGCTTCGGCGTCGCCGAGTTCCAGGAGATCGGCCGCATGATCGCCGAGGTGCTGGACGGGCTCGCCAAGAATGGCGTCGAGGGCAACGGCGCGGTGGAAGAGAAGGTCAAGGCCCAGGCCATCGACCTGTGCAAGCGCTTCCCGATCTATTCCTGATCGCCAGTTAGCAAATTCGCGAGGCGCGCTTGGGATATCCGGGCGCGCCTCGTTGCTTCCGGCATCCTCTAGCCGCTAATAATCGTCGACCGCGGCTCGCGCGCCCCTGAGTCTGCGGGCAGAGGAGATCCCGATGCGCTGCCCGTATTGCGCCGGCGAAAATACGCAAGTGAAGGACAGCCGCCCCACCGAGGAGAACGCGGCCATCCGGCGTCGCCGCGTGTGCCCCGATTGCGGCGGCCGCTTCACCACGTTCGAGCGCGTGCAACTGCGTGAATTGCTGGTCGTGAAGCGGTCGGGGCGCAAGGTGCCGTTCGATCGCGACAAGCTGGTGCGCTCGGTCGAGGTGGCGCTGCGCAAGCGTCCGATCGACGACGAGCGCGTCGAGCGCATGGTGTCTGGCCTGGTGCGCCAGCTGGAAAGCGCCGGCGAGAGCGAGGTTGCTTCCTCGACCATCGGCGGCCTCGTCATGGAGGCGCTGCGCGGGCTCGACCCGGTCGCCTACGTACGTTTTGCCTCCGTCTATCGCGATTTCCGCGAGGCGTCCGACTTCCACGAGGTGCTCGGCGAGATCGCCGCCGAGCCGGCCGCCGTGCACGAGGCAACGCACATCGCCTTTGACAGCTCCGTTGCGCAGACGGCGCCGCTCAAGAAGCATTGAGTGTGATGCGCCCCGCGCAGCGCGCCGATTTCGACACCCAGATGATGCAGATAGCGCTGGCCGTCGCGGCGCGCGGGCTGGGCCGCACGGCCCCCAATCCTTCCGTCGGCGCCGTCATCGCCGATGAGGTCACCGGCGAGATCATCGCCCGCGGCTGGACGGCCCCGGGTGGCCGCCCGCATGCCGAGACGGAAGCCATTGCGCGTGCCGGCGCACGCGCGCGCGGCGCCACCATGTACGTGACGCTCGAGCCCTGCTCGCACCATGGCGTGACGTCGCCGTGCGCCGACGCCATCGTCGCCGCCGGGCTGGCACGCGTGGTGTGCGCCATCGAGGATCCCGATCCGCGCGTCGCCGGCCGCGGACTGGCGCGTCTTCGCCAGGCGGGCATCGCGGTGGAGCGCGGATTGAGGGTCGAGACGGCGCATTGGCTCGCCGCCGGGCACATCCTGCGCATGACCGAGCGTCGCCCGTTGGTCACGGCGAAGCTGGCGCTCGATGCAAACGGCGGCGTGCCGCGCGGCGGGGAGGGCAAGCCGGCCTGGGCAACGGGCCGGGCGGCGCGCGCCGCCGGTCATCTCATGCGCGCGCGCGCCGACGCTATTCTCGTCGGCAGGCGCACAGTCCTCGACGACGATCCGCTGCTCACCTGCCGCTTGCCCGGCCTCGCGGCCCGCTCGCCGGTGCGCATCGTCCTCGCCCGCGATCTTGCCGGTCTGGAAAAGTCGCGCCTGGTGCAAAGCGCACGCCAGCATCCGCTGTGGGTATTCTGCGGTGAGGGCGACGAGGTGGGCGGGCTGCGCGCCGCCGGTGCGGAGATATTTGCGATGAGCCGCGTCGGTGGCGAGCTCTGGCTGCCGGCGGTGATGGAAACGCTGGTAGCGCGCGGCATCACGCGCCTGCTGCTCGAAGGTGGTCCGGCAACCTGGGGCGCCTTCTCGCGTGCCGGGCTGATCGACGAGGCCACCCTGTTCCACGCGCGCGGACCCGACGGGGCAGAGCTTTCGCCGCCCGCGGCGCTGGCGTCGCTGGCGCGCTATATCAACACCGACGGCTTTGATGTTTACGATCGGCGGACGATCGGCAACGACGATATGCTGGCGATACGCCGGCATTGGCACCGCGGCGGCGATCGCACGCGCGAGGAAGCGCCATAACTTAGCGAGGAAGGCAAGTGTGATGATCGAGAAATTAGCTATTATGAGCGGCGAGGTATTGAGCGAATTTCTCGATCTGAATCACACTGGCAAATCCATGGTTCTAGTGTCCCTCATGATTCCGAAGTTCGCTCCCGGCCCTAGCAGCGAACACTGGCGAACTCCGGAATCGGGACACTAGCCATGTTCACCGGCATCGTCTCCGACATCGGCGAGGTCACGGCCCGCGCGGACGGACGCTTCACCATCCACGCGCGTTACCCTGCACAGGAATTGGAGGTCGGCGGCTCGATGGCGTGCGACGGCTGCTGCCTGACCATGACATCGGTGCGCGCGGAGGCGGGCGGCAGCGCCTTTACCGTCGACGTCTCCAACGAAACGCGCGGCAAGACGACGATCGGCGCGTGGCAACCCGGCCGCAAAGTCAATCTCGAGCGCTCCCTGCGCCTCGGCCAGGAGTTGGGGGGACATCTCGTCACCGGCCATGTCGATGGCGTGGCGCGCATCGTCGACATCGTCGCGGATGGCGAGAGCCGCCGCTTCTCATTCGAGGTGGCCGAGCACCTCGCGCCCTACATTGCGCCGAAAGGGTCCGTTAGCCTCGATGGCGTATCACTGACCGTCAACGAAGTCAGCGATAGGCGCTTCGGCGTCAACGTCATCCCGCACACCTTGACGGTGACGACCTGGGGGGCGAAAACCCCCGGGCAATCGGTCAACCTCGAAGTTGACCTGTTCGCGCGCTATATCGCGCGGCTCCTGGAGTTTCGTCCGTGACGCACGACGCTGGCAGAGCCATCTCGGAAGGGCGCGGCTGTCTATCCTCGGTCCACGAGATCCTGGAGGACATGCGCAACGGTCGCATGGTCGTGCTGGTCGACGCGGAGGAACGCGAGAACGAGGGTGACCTCGTCATTCCCGCGCAGATGGCGACGCCCGACGCCGTCAACTTCATGGCGCGCTATGGCCGTGGCCTCATCTGCCTGACGCTGACCGGCGCGCGTGCGGCCGAGCTCGAGCTCGAAGCGATGGTCGGTCGCAACCGGTCGCGCAACCGCACGGCCTTCACGCAGTCGATCGAGGCGCGCGAGGGCATCTCGACCGGAATTTCAGCCGCCGACCGTGCGCGCACCATCGCGACGGCGATCGATGCCACCAAGGGCGCGACCGACATCGTCTCGCCCGGCCACGTGTTTCCGCTCGTCGCCCGCGAAGGCGGCGTGCTCATCCGCGCTGGTCATACGGAGGCCTCCGTCGATCTGGCGCGCCTCGCCGGGCTCTATCCCGCGGCGGTCATCTGCGAGATCATGAACGACGACGGCACCATGGCGCGCCTGCCCGACCTCGTCGCTTTCGCGCAGCGCCATGGGCTGAAGATCGGCGCCATCGAGGATCTCATCGCTTACCGGCTGCGCAACGACCATCTCGTGCGCGCCATCGCCAAGACGACGGTCAAGACCGCTGCCGCCGGCGACTTCGATCTGCATGTCTACGAGACGACGGTCGAGCCGGGCGAGCACCTGGCCCTCGTCAAAGGCGATGTGTCGGCGCCAGGCCCGGTTCTGGTGCGTGTCCACGCCGTCAATCTGCTCAGCGATTTGCTGGGCGTCGGCGAGGCCGGCGAAGGGCCGATCGCCAACTCGCTGCGCATGATCGAGAAGGAAGGGCGTGGCGTCGTCGTGCTCATCCGCGATCTCAGACCGAAGTCGGTTTCGGAGTGGATTTCCGGGCGCGTGCAGCCCGCCAAACCCGCCGAGGGCGCGCGCGAACGCCGCCGGGTCGAGATCGGCGTCGGCTCGCAGATCCTCACCGACCTCGGCGTGCGCGACATGGTGCTGCTGACCAACTCGCCGGCACAGGTCTACGTCGGCCTGGAAGGCTTCGGATTGCGCATCGTCGGCACACGCGGAATAGAGTGATGATCGTAAGACCCGACAGACCGACGCGCAGTACGGCAAAGCCGCCGAAAGGCGAGATGCGCGCGCGCGTGCTCATCGTCGAGGGCCGTTTCTACGACGAGATTTCCGACGAGCTCGTCAACGGAGCGATAGCCGCGCTCGAGGCGCAGGGCGTTGCGCACGATCGCATCACGGTGCCGGGCGCACTGGAAATTCCTCAGGTGTTGGCGCATGCGGTCGCTTCCGGGCTGCTTCCGCGGCGCGCCGACAACGGCAAGTGGGACGGCGCCATCGCACTCGGTTGCGTCATTCGTGGCGAGACCTCGCACTACGACATCGTCTGCAACAACGCCAATCACTGGCTGATGCAGGTGGCCATCAAGCATGCGGTGCCGGTCGGCAACGGTATACTGACGGTGGATACCGAGCTAGCAGGCGCTGGCGCGGGCGCGCGGCGGAGCCAACGGCAAAGGCGGAGACGCGGCGCGCGCCTGCTTGCGCGTGATCGAGCTGCAGCGCGCGTTCGAGGGGCAAAGCGCATGACGACGACGAGCAACGCCACGCCGACCCCGGGCAAGATTGCACTGCCGCCGCGCACGGCGGCTCGCGTTGCCACCGTGCAGGGCCTCTACCAGATGGACCTTGCCGGAACCGACCTCAACGACGTCATCGACGAGTTCGTGCGATTGCGCTTTCCGCGTGCGCCGGGCGACGAGGCTGCCGCCGGGGCCGACCCGGTCTTCTTCGCCGAGCTCATTCGCGGT
The DNA here is from genome assembly GCA_963795225.1 of uncultured Alphaproteobacteria bacterium. GTDB lineage: Bacteria > Pseudomonadota > Alphaproteobacteria > Rhizobiales > Hyphomicrobiaceae > Hyphomicrobium_A. Next base: position 61,795 of record CAWCHB010000003.1, read on the forward strand.
GTCGTCCGCCGCCAACGCGATATCGATCCGCTCGTCGATCATCAGCTCGCCGAAGGCTGGCGCCTCGTGCGCATCGACGCCATCGTGCGCGCTATCCTGCGTGCCGGCGTGTTCGAGCTGATGGAGCGCCCGGACGTGCCGCATCGCGTCGTCATCAACGAGTACATCAACGTGGCGCACTCGTTCTTCTCGGAAGACGAGCCGAAGGTCGTCAATGGAGTGCTCGACAAGCTGGCGCGGCAACTGCGCGCCGCCGAGTTCGATCGCGATGCCAAGCGATCCAAATAAACCGGCTGCCGACGAGGAATCGCTGATCGCCGAGTTTTGGGCGCCGCTCGCCGCTGCCTTCCCAGGCGCCTTCGCGCTGAAGGATGATTGCGCCGTTATCGCGCCGCCCCCCGGCACGGAGTTGGTCGTCACGACCGACGCCTTGATCGAAGGCGTTCACTTCCTGCCGAACCAAGACGCCAGTGCCGTCGGCTGGAAGGCTCTTGCCGTCAACGTTTCCGATCTTGCGGCCAAGGGTGCTGACCCGTTCGCCTATCTGATGAGCATCGCGCTTCCTGCTCCGGACCGTGCCTGGCTCGGCAACTTCGCGGCTGGATTGCAGAGCGCCCAGCAGGCCTTCGATTGTCATCTCGCGGGCGGCGATACTGACCGTACGCCGGGGCCGCTCAGCGTGTCGATCACCGCCTTCGGATGCGTGCCTTCCGGCACCATGGTACGCCGGTCGACGGCGCAGGCCGGCGATCACGTCTATGTGTCGGGCGCGATCGGTGATGCCACACTGGGGCTGGCGCTCGCGCAATACCCCTCGTTGCGGCAGCGCTGCAAACTCGACCACGCGGCTTGCATTGCGCTGACCGAAAAATTCTCGCGTCCGCGGCCACCCGTTGCCCTGGTGCCGGCGCTGCGCGCCTGTGCCTCGGCGTCGATGGACATATCCGATGGGTTGATGAAGGATTTCGAGCGTTTGTGCCGCGCATCGAGCGTCGGCGGCCGTATCGAGGCAGTGAGAGTGCCGATCTCGCAGGCGGCCCGCGCCGTGCTCGCCGCCGGTGGCACCACCCTCGGCGAGTTGCTGACAGGCGGGGAGGACTACGAGGTTCTGGCGACCGTCCCGGTTGCGCGCGCGGCAGACTTCGAACGCCTGGCGCAGCGCGCCGGCGTCCACGTGACCTGCATTGGGTCGATCACGGCCGAGGCGGGCGTCGGTGCCCTCGACGAGGACGGAAACGCCATGGTCTTCACCAAAACCGGCTGGGATCATTTTCAAAGCCGGGATGTGCCTTGAACCCTAGGCTCAGTGCGACCAAATCGCATCGCGTCGGGGTCGCCTGCGGGCGCTAAAAGCAACGGCATCCAATCGTCTTGGTTTGGCCATATCCTGGCGGCTATTGAGGCATTGGCGTGCGAGCGTCGCGAGTACGCCTTGCCAGGGATTTGCAATCACACAGGCGGCCCGGTTTGCGGCTCGTCGACGAAATTCAGGACGGATTCATGCTGGCAAATCGCGCTCCCGCGCGGCGTTTGGGTTCGTATCGCAATTTCATGCGGGGTGCCGAAGCTAACGGGCTGACGATGTTCGCGCTTGCCGGCTTGTTCGGCGTGCTTGCGCTCGGTACGCCGGCGCTTGGGCAGGGGCCGCAGGCCAATTGGTGGGAGAGCCTTACCGGCTCGGGTACACCAGACTACACCGGCCGTCGCCAGGAGGATCGCGCGCGCGACCGCGCCGCTCAGCAGAACGAGGTCCTCGACGACCTGCGGCCCGACGCCATGCCGATGCGCAGCGACGAGATGGTTACCGCCATCGATGCCGCGATCGCCAAGTATCAGCAGATTGCCGACAACGGCGGCTGGCCGATCATTCCACCCGGTCGCATGATGCGCGAAGGCGAGGACGACGAGCGCGTGCCGCTGCTGCGTCGGCGACTGCAGATGAGCGGGGACCTGCGGATCCGCTCGGACGTATACAACTCCTCCACGTTCGACAGCGACCTCACCAACGCGGTGAAGCGCTACCAGCGCCGCAACGGGTTGCGCCCCACCGGACGGGTCGAGCGCTCGACCTACCCGGCGCTCAACATGACGGTCGATGAGCGCATCGCCCAGCTACGCATGAACCTCGGCCGTATCCGCGAGCTGATGTCGACGCCCGCCGAGGAGCGCTACGTGCTCGTCAACGTTCCCGCATTCCAGCTCGAGGCGGTGGCGAAGTACGAAGTGCAGCAGCGTCACCGCGTCATCGTCGGCCGCACGGAGCGGCAGACCCCGTCGGTGAAGGCCACCATTCGCGCCCTCAACTTCTTTCCTTACTGGCGGGTGCCCGACAGCGTCGCCCACCTCGACCTCATTCCGCGCCTGATGAAGGAGCCGGAGTACCTGCAGAACGAGAAGATCCGCGTGCTCGATCCCGCCGGCAACCGCGAGGTCGGTCCGCAGACGGTCGATTGGAATTCGCCGGAGGCAAAAAAGCTCAAGTTCCGCCAGGATCCGGGGCCGCAGAACGCCCTGGGCCTCGTCCGCATCGACATGCCGAACGAGCATACGGTTTACATGCATGACACGCCGATGAAGCCGCTGTTCAAGCAGCGCTCGCGCGCGTTCAGCGCCGGCTGTGTGCGCGTCGAAGGCGTGTTCGACCTCGTCGATTGGCTCGCCAGCTACGAGCAGGGCTACGGCCAGACGGGTCGGGCGCAGCAGATCGTCGAGGCCGGTGAGGCCGTCGACGTGAACCTGACGCGTCCGGTGCCTGTGTACTTTGTCTACATCACCGCCTGGGCCGAGCGTGACGGCGACGTCGAATTCCGCCCCGACATCTATGGCCGCGACGGCGCCGTCGACCAGATTGCCGAGATGGATCGCGATCCCAACGAGCCGCCGCCCCCGGTGACGTTGGCGCCTTAGGCCGCGTGGGGTTCTGCGGAGTGCGGCTCGCCTGGCAGCCGCGCCCCGCTCGCCACGGCAATCGGGAAGTTTCGGCGCGGCTTGTCGCAACATTGGTCGCCGGGGAAGGAAGCTCACCCATACCGAGCTTGCCATCGCTGTCTTAGCGTGCGCGCGCTGATTGCCGGCTCGTCGGGAGAGGCAGCGGCGTTGGGCGTTCACCTCAGGAGCGATGCATGTCACGTCTCGCAGCGACTGCGCTATTGGCGATCGCGCTACTGATGGCGACGGATCTGCGCGCCGCCGAGGACGCTCTGGATCTGCCGTTGCGCAAAGCCGGCCTGTGGGAGCTGCAAACGCAGACCGACGAGGGGCGCGGGTCCCGCAACCAGCAACTGACCATGTGCGTCGGCGAAGAGATGGAGCGGAAGACCGTCAGCGCCAGCCGGGCGGAAAATCGCGGCAACTGCGAGAAGTACGAGGTGAGGAAGACAGCGGGGGCGACGACCGTCGATGCGACGTGCACCGTCGACATGCGTCAGACCACGACGCACACCGAACTCGCCGGCGACTTCCAGACGGCCTTCAGCGTCAAAGTCGAGAGCAGGACGTCGGGCTTTGCGCCGCGCGCGCAGGGGGGCCAGCCCGTCAACGTGGAGCGGAAGATCGTGCAGAGCGGCAAGTATCTGGGCGAGAGCTGCGGTGACCTGCAGGCTGGCGAGGCGAGGACAGCCGACGGACGCACGGTCATCGTGCGATAGCGGCTGAAAGGTTCTCCGCACCGTGAACAGGAAGCAACGGACGATGTCGAAGCTCGCACTTGCGTGCGTTGGTCTGATTCTCGCAGGCGCCAGTGCCTGTGCGGAGAACGCCCAAGAGACGTGCCTTTCGCCGACGGAGATCGGTGTCGCCGGGCAATTGACGACGGTCATGGCGACCGGGGTCGCGCTGCGCCGGTGCCAGCAATGTCTCGGGCCGGAAAAGTACGCGCAAGCTGTCGACCACTATGAGGCTGCCGGGCTGATGCGCGATTTCCGCAAGGCGCAAGATTCCATTTCGCGACGGGAAAGATATGAGCTGGTTGACGGCCTCGTCCGCGAGGCGGCACGCGATTACTCCGAAACGCTGAGCGCCGACTGCGGCGCCTGCAATGCCATGGCGGCCTCGCTGGAGGGGCTGACTTCCCCCCAGGCTACGGCCAAGTTTTACGAGGGGCGGAGGCAGGCGTTGGCGCAGGCGGTCAAGCAGTGCCCGCAAGCCAATCCATAAAGCAGCACTTGGCCGCGTCCACCGCGCGAACAATTCTGGAACTGGCGTCGCCTTGCGCGGTTATCCGTGCGAGGAGGACTCTCAATGCAACCGGCGCTGGCAATCATCGGTGTCTGTTTGATAGCCGGCGGATGCGCCGCCTACACGGAGCGGCGAGCGCTGGGATATGGCGACTATGTTGGGTTCAGTTGCGAGCAGCTCGGCCAGGAGGCGGTGCGTCTAATGCGCATGACGGCGAGCCGCAGCGAGCACATCCTGGCAGATGACGACGCTCGACGGGAAACCGCCATGCGGCAGCTCAAGGCCGTGAAAAAGGCGAGCGCCGACAAAGCGTGCTGAAACCCCGGTGAACCGGCCGAGCATCCGCTGCGGGCCGCATTCGGCAACCAACAGACTGGCTCCGTGGGTAGGATTCGAACCTACGACCGTCCGATTAACAGTCGGATGCTCTACCACTGAGCTACCACGGAATAGCCTTGTCTGCAGGCGTCGGGCCTCTTAGCAGAAAGCACCGGCACGAGCCAGCGCCTTGCGAAGCGCACCGCGCCATGCCGCGGGCGGCCCTGCATTCCCACACTCGCGTCGGTAAATCAAGGGCTTCCGGCGGACATCCCGATGCCCCCGCAGAGTGCCGGGGTTCACCTCATCCTCGCGGACGTGAAGGGCTGCCGGTGTAGCGATCGCACCAGATGTTCCCGCGATTGGGCCATTTTTGAGCGAGCCCTTCGGTCAGCAGAACGCGGCTCACGTCGCGGCCGTCCGCTAGCTCGATGTCGACGAGCGAGCGTCCGTGCGGATCGTGCCGACCGCTCGCGCGGATGCGATAGCCAGCCGCCAGGAGGGTACGCAAGCGGTCGCGCGCCGCGACGGCAAGACGTCTCTCGTTCTCGCATTCGGGCTCGGACAGCTCCGGCGTGTCGATTGAAATGAGACGCCACTTCTCACCTTTGTCGCGGCCCGTGTCTCCATCGATGAGGCACGTCCGCCGCTGCAGCACCGAGCAGAACGCGACGGGGCCGGTACGGATTTCGCCTTGCGGCTCCGTAAATCGCTCCCATGCGGCGATGGCAGCGAAACCGAGGCAGGCGATCAGTACCCCGCCGAGCAGACGCCGGCGGGCACGCGTCATTGTCGCCATGCGCCATTGCCGGCTGCGCGGCCGACGCGTGGAACGCGTGGCACGGTCGAAGCGGACGACAGTCGATTGGCTAGGGGGCGTCGCCTTCATCGCCCCAGCTAGGGGGAGGACGCCCTAACAAAGCGTTCGCGGCTAGGTCATGCCGTCGGTACGGGTTGAATAAAAGGTCGATCGGCGCAGGCGTCGCGCGAGGATTGGAGGCCACGCCCGGAATCGAACCGGAGCGCGCGGATTTGCAGTCCGGAACTCTGTGAGCAATTTCAAGGCTCGGTGCGAAATCGGGCCACGGCAGATCAATGACTTACGAGCACTTTGGAAAACGGATTCCATCTCGCGAGGGCCGCGGCGTGCCCTACTTGTCCCAGCTTTTCGCAGCCACCAGTGCCGATATGCAGTTGGCAGCGCCGGCTTGCCGCTATGATCGCTTTGTGATTCCGCGATAACGGGGACGTCGGACATGACGAAGCTTGTTCAGCACATTGAAGAGATGGGTGCGCTCCTCACTCAAACGACCAAAAGCGAACAGTCACTCGTGAGGGCGTTGGCAGATGCGCTCAGCCAAGTCGACCACCAGCTCGTTCAGGACATTCGAAAGGTCGGCATCGAGCACCAAGCTCGTCGCGCTGAGATCTTCCTAGAACTGCAGGCTTTGGCTTGCACTATCGGCATGTTTCCGACGGCCAACGAGGTTGCCATCGAGCCGCCCGCAAACGATGGGCAGCAATATTTCCCCGCTATGGGCGACTGGCGCCAAGCGGCCCAGAACGTTAGCTACCAGGATGAGGTGGACTACCATTTGAGAACCACCGGCGCTGCTCAGCATTGAGGAGCACCTAGGTCAAGTCCTGGCCGCTTTCAGCTCTAGCCGCCGCGGATGGATGGCAGCGGCGGAACGTGATGAAGCAGGCCTGCGGTAGCCGCCGCCCGCACCTGAGAGTGTCCGGGTTGGTACGAGCTGCCAAATCCCTGCAGCGGTGGGGAGGCGCTTGTGCGCGACCGTCGGGCGCTCGGGAATTCGCTAGGTTGCGAATCAAGCGCTCCCGCGAAGGCACGCACAATAAACGCTCTCTGGAAAACGCCCTAAAAAACGCGACGGGCAAAATCGCTAAGCTATGGAGGCCACGCCCGGAATCGAACCGGGGTGCGCGGATTTGCAGTCCGCTACGTAACCACTCCGCCACGTGGCCAATCCACTTCCGCCGCACCATCGCGCGGGGAAAGCGCCGTGTATCATACGGATGGGGACCTGCAAAGTATGCCCGTCGCGCGCGCAAAGGTCGGCACGGGCGCCGGACGCCAAGTCCCGTCGCGTACGCCCTCGCACTGCGCTAAGCTTATTCGACGCCCGCACGCATCAGCCTGATCGAGAGGGGAACGATGGTCGACGTCGCTACGCAGCGCATGAACATGGTCGAAAGCCAGGTCCTCACCAGCGACGTGACGGACCGGCGCATCCTGCGGGCCATGCGCGAGTTGCCCCGCGAGCGCTTCGTCCCTGCCCCCATGACGGCCCTGGCCTACATGGACGAGGCGGTGCCGGTGACCCCGGCGGGTGCGGACCGCCGGTGGCTGCTGGCGCCGCGCGTGCTTGCGAAGCTGCTGCAACTTGCCGACATCGGAGATGACAATCACGTGCTCGACGTGGGGGGCGCCACCGGCTACTCGGCGGCGGTGCTTGCCGGCATGGGCAAGAGCGTCGTCGCCCTTGAGAGCAACATCAAGCTCGCCGAGCAGGCGCGGGCAAACCTTGCGGCGCTGGCGCTCGACAACGCCACCGTGGCCGTCGGCGAGCTGACGGCCGGCTGGCTCGACAAGGCTCCGTACGATGCAATTGTGCTGCAGGGGGCGGCGGCGACCGTCCCGGAGGCGCTCTTCGATCAATTGAAAGATGGCGGCCGTCTCGTCGCCATCCTCCTCGAGAGCGGGTTGGGTAAAGCGACTGTCTGGCGCCGACTCGGACGCTCGGTCGACGCATGGGGCGCGTTCGACGCCGCCGCGCCGGTTTTGCCCGGGTTTGAGCGGGTCCGCATCTTTGTGCTTTAGGGTCTGACTCCGGCGCGGCGCGCTCAGCTGCGCGGTCTTGCCCTATTCGTCCGCAGTTCCGGACGCTTGCACGGCCGGCCTGCGTCGGCGTGCCGCGAGTCGGTGTGGGATTGCTGCCACTCCAACACAGGGGTTTTCCACCAACCCTCCCCAGGCACTACACAAATCAGCTGCCATTCCCCAGAACTCAACGACGCCGCGATTCAAAAGATGGGCTCGGGGCAAGCCTGCGCGTGTGGGCCGGGGGAATGTAATGCGGACGGCCTACCAAAAACTGCGTCAACAACAAGGGGTTCTCCTCTTGGGTAACTCGCCGGTACAAGCTCTGAACCGTACGCTTGGCGCACGGCGCGCCGGAGGCATGCTCGTACTCGGCCTCCTACTGATTCTCGGTGTGCCCCAACCGGCGTCGGCCGAAAGCCTCAAGGACGCGTTGTCGGCCGCCTATGGCTACAATCCGCGGCTCGATGCACAGCGCGCCTTCCAGCGGGCGACCGACGAGGACGTGGCGCGTGCCATGTCGGGATATCGTCCTACCGTCACCGGCAACGCCGACATCGGCATCGAGCGCACCGATCAGCGTCCATCCAACTTTCTCGATGGCGTGACCAAGCCACGTGGCTACGGCATCGACGCCGTGCAGCCGATCTTCAGCGGGTTTCGTACCTACAACGCGGTGAACACCGCGGAAGCCAACGTGCGCGCCGAACGCGAGGTGCTGCGCGACGTGGAGCGCAGCGTCCTGCTGCAGGCCGTAACGGCCTATATGGACGTGGTGCGCGACCAGGAGCTGGTGCGCCTCAACGAGAACAACGTGAACGTCCTGTCGCGCGAATTGAAGGCCGCGCAGGATCGGTTCGCCGTCGGCGAGGTGACGCGCACGGACGTGGCGCAGGCGGAGGCCCGTCGCGCCGACGCCGTTTCCCGTCTCGACGCCGCGCGTGCCAACCTGCGCACCAGCCGTGGAAGCTACCAGCTCGTCATCGGCCACCCGCCGAGCGGTTTGGCTTGGCCGGGCGCGCCGGAACAGTTTCTGCCGCCGGGGCTGAACGACGCTATCGCCGTCAGCCACAACGAGGATCCGCTGGTTGTCGCCGCACTATTTCGTGAGCAAGCGGCCAAATATACGATCGAGCAGATCCGCGGCGAGCTGTTGCCAACGGTGCGGCTCGAGGCCAGCTACGACGACCGCTTCGGCACTTCGAAGCTGACCGACGAGGTCGAGCAATCGACGATTGTGGGCCGCGCCATCATCCCGATCTACGAGGCGGGTGACGTCTACGCCCGTGTGCGCCAGGCAAAACAGAACCACCTTGGCATTCTGCAGCAGATCGAGCAGGTGCGGACCGAGCAGACGCAGAACGTCGTCGCCGCCTGGTCGCAGCTCGAGGCCGCACGCGCCCAGCTCCAATCCGATCGCGTGGCGGTCGAGTCCAACAAGGTGGCGCTGCAAGGCGTGCGCGAGGAGGAGAAGGTCGGCCAGCGCACGCTGCTCGACGTGCTCAACGCCGAGCTCGAGTACCTCAATTCGCAGGTCAACCTGGAGACCACACGGCGCAACCTCGTCGTCGCCGCCTATGCGGTCATATCGTCGATGGGTCGCCTGGATGCGGCATGGCTCGGCACGGCCGCCTACGTCTATGATCCCAACGTTCACTATAAAGAGGTGCGCCGTAAGTGGATCGGCCTGTCGATCACCTACGGCGACGGCCGCACCGAAACATTCGAAGCGGCGCCGCCGGTGGAGCAGGGCTGGGACCCGGTTAAATAGCGCCGGCCGAAACTCTGCCCATGAAAATATGCGCGACGCCCTGTCGCGCCACAGAGCTGCCAAGTATGGCGGCTAGCCATATCCCGTTGACGTAGACGGCATTGCCCGTCGGAGAGGGCGCTTGGCGCCCGAGGGTGTGCGCTCCGGCCCGCAAGGTTGCCTAGCCTTATTGATGGGCGGGCATTGCCGTTGTACGACCGGGGAAGTGCTGGACCGCGAGCGGGCGGGGGCCGGCCGCGTGTAGAGGATGGCGCCTCATGAGTAAGCCGCAATTCGCGTCTGAGCCGAGCATGGAGGAAATTCTTTCTTCCATCCGCAAGATGATCTCGGACGACCGGCCAGGTCCCAGCCCGATGCCCGATCAACTGGGACGCATGCCGTTCGGCGAGCAAGCCCGTAGTTCCTCGCCTGCACCGGCACCCGAAGGCCGGCCGGCCGCGAGCCCGGGCCAGACAGGCGGCGGATCGAACTTCAACAGCCTCGCCGATGCCCTCAAAGTCGCGACCGCCCTATCGGATCAGCGTCGCTCCTTGCAGTCCGAGATTGCCAGCGTGCTCGAGAATGGCCCGCATGGCGCCGAGGCGCCGAGTGCGGCGTCGGCACTGAACCCGCGCGCCGACACCGGTCGCGCGCCGGCGACCTCGACTGGCGGCCATCGTTTGCCAAGCTTCCCCGAGTGGCGCGCCGAGCAGGCATCCGCGCAGCCCGACAACAAGCGCGAGTTGATGTCCTTCGACTTCGGTACCGTTGTGCCGCAGCGTGAGGAGCAGACCGCCAAGACGCAGGGCGGCGCTGAGGCCAAGCCGGCCACCGAGGAAGGCGCAAGCCAAGCGCAGCCGGAAGAGCAGCGGGTACTGCCGATGCGTGCCGGATTGAACGGCAGTGCCGCGGCCAACGTGGCGCCATTCCCGCGTCCGATGCGCGAGACGACCAAGCCGGCCGCTGATGCCCAACCGGCGCCCAGTGCCGAAAAGTCAGCCGACAACAAACCGATCAAGAGCGAAACGTCCCTCGCCGCCGGCGAGCCGGCAGCAACCGCTGCAACGGGAGCGTCCGTTGCCGGCGCGGCGAATGCTCCGGCGGAAGCACTGCTCGACGCAGTTGTCGATCTCGTGCAGCAACAGCCGGGCGCGCTATCCGTGTTCACCTCCGGTGCCTCGTTCATCGGCGGTGTCGCCGCCAAGAACGCGATCGCCGAGGCGATAGCTTCCGTCAAAGCCGACAAGGGCGAAGCGTCGAGCGTGCCCGGAGCACCGCCGAAGATGGATCGCGCCGCCGCCGAGCTGCTGCGTCCGATGCTGCGTCAATGGCTTGCCGACAACATGCCGCGCATCGTCGAGGACGCCCTGCGCAGCGAGTTGACCGAGACGACGCAAGGCGACGGCAAGGGGCCGGCGAAATCCTGATGGGTCACGTCGAATTGCAGGTGGCCGCGCCATTCGGCGCCGCCGCCGGTTCCCGTTGACAGTGCGGGAAGGGAGCGCGTAGGACCGCTGGTCTTGCTCGCCCCCAGAGATCTCCATCCCCATGCTCGAGAAGACCTACCAGCCCGCTGAAATCGAGCCGCGCATCCGTGCGGAATGGGAGCGCGCCGACGCCTTCAAGGCGGGCCGGCCCGACCGCGCCAACGCCCAGCCCTACTGCATCGTCATCCCGCCGCCGAACGTGACGGGTTCGCTGCACATGGGGCACGCGCTCAACAACACGCTGCAGGACGTGCTCTGCCGCTTCGAGCGTCTGCGCGGCAAGGACGTGCTCTGGCAGCCGGGCACCGATCACGCCGGCATCGCCACGCAGATGGTTGTCGAGCGGCAGATGATGGAGCGGCAGGAGCCGGACCGCCGCACGATCGGCCGCGACAAGTTCGTCGAGAAGGTGTGGGCCTGGAAGGAAGAGAGCGGCTCGACCATCACCAATCAGTTGAAGCGTCTCGGCGCCTCGTGTGACTGGAGCCGCGAGCGCTTCACCATGGACGAAGGCCTGTCGAAGGCGGTCCTCAAGGTGTTCGTGTCGCTCTACGAGGCGGGCCTCATCTACAAGGACAAGCGTCTCGTCAACTGGGATCCGAAGTTCCAGACGGCGATCTCCGACCTCGAGGTGGTGCAGGTCGAGACGCGCGGCACCTTTGAATGGACTGCCGGTGACCCGGAGAAGCCGTTCGATGCGGAGGCGCTCGCCAAGGCGCTGGCGCGCAATCCGTCCGGACACATGTATCACTTCCGCTATCCGCTCAGCGCCAAGGTGCCGGGCTACGACAAGGACTACATCGTCGTCGCCACGACGCGCCCCGAGACCATGCTGGGCGATACGGGCGTTGCCGTGCATCCGGACGATCCGCGCTACGCGCCGCTGCTAAAGGCCGGCGCCAAGGTGCGGCTGCCGCTGGTCGGCCGCGAAATCCGCATCGTCGCCGACGAATATTCCGATCCCGAGAAGGGCACCGGCGCGGTGAAGATCACCCCGGCGCACGACTTCAACGACTTCGAGGTCGGCAAGCGGCACGGGCTCGAGCAGATCAACGTGCTCGACGACCGTGGCGCGCATCAACGACGTGCCGTCCGCCGGAATACCGCGGGCTCGACCGCTTCGAGGCGCGCAAGCGCGTCGTTGCCGACCTCAACGCGCTGGGGCTTCTGGAAAAGATCGAGCCGACGACGCACACCGTGCCGCACGGTGACCGCTCCAACGCCGTCATCGAGCCGTGGCTGACCGACCAGTGGTACGTCAACGCTGCTGAGCTTGCGAAACCGGCCATCGCTGCGGTCGAGCGCGGCAAAGCCTCGTTCGTGCCGAAGAACTGGGAGAAGACCTACTTCGAGTGGATGCGCAACATCCAGCCGTGGTGCATCTCGCGCCAGCTTTGGTGGGGCCATCAGATACCGGCCTGGTACGGCCCCGACGGCCACATATTCGTTGCCGAGGACGAAGCAACGGCACAGACGCAGGCCGACGCACATTACGGGAAGGCGACCGCGCTGAAGCGCGACGAGGACGTGCTCGACACGTGGTTCTCCTCGGGCCTGTGGCCGTTCTCGACGCTCGGCTGGCCGGAGAAGACGCCCGAGCTCGCCCGCTACTACCCGACCAGCGTGCTCGTCACCGGTTTCGACATCATCTTCTTCTGGATCGCCCGCATGATGATGCTGGGCATGCACTTCATGCAGGAAGTGCCGTTCCGCGACATCTACATCCATGCCCTCGTGCGCGACGAGAAGGGGCAGAAGATGTCGAAGTCGAAGGGCAACGTCATGGACCCGCTCGGCCTTATCGACACCTACGGCGCCGACGCCCTGCGCTTCACCCTCGCCGCCATGGCCGCCCAGGGTCGCGACATCAAACTGTCGACGCAGCGCGTCGAAGGCTACCGCAACTTCGCAACCAAGCTGTGGAACGCCGCGCGCTTTGCCGAGATGAACGAGTGCGTGCGCCGCCGCGGCTTCGATCCTTCGAAGGTGAAGGTGACCGTCAACCGCTGGATCGCCGGCGAGGTCGAGCGCGCCGCCCGCGCCGTCACCGAAAACCTCGAAGCCTACAAGTTCAACGAGGCGGCGGCCGCCGTCTACGAGTTCGTGTGGGGCGAGTTCTGCGACTGGTACCTCGAACTCATCAAGCCGATCCTCGCCGGCGACGACGAGGCCGCCATGGTGGAGACGCGCGCCACCGTCGCCTGGACGCTCGACCAGATCCTCAAGCTGCTGCACCCGTTCATGCCCTACATCACCGAGGAGCTGTGGGCGCATGCCGTCGAGCACGGCGAGAAGCGTGAGAACCTTCTGGCTCTCAGCCAATGGCCGGTGTTCTCCGGTCTCGTCGATGCCGAGGTCGAGGAGGAGATGAGCTGGGTGGTGCGTCTCATCTCTGAAATCCGCTCGGTGCGTACGGAAATGAACGTTCCGGTGGCGGCCAAGATACCCCTGGCGCTGCCCAATGCCGGGCCGGCGTTGCGCGAGCGCGCCAAGCGGCATGAGGAAACGATCAGCCGCCTTGCACGTCTCGACGGCATCACCTTCCCCAAGTCGCCGCCTAAGGGCGCCGCCGTCATCGTCGTCGGCGATACGTCCGCGGCATTGCCGCTGGGTGGCGTCATCGACACCGCCGCCGAGACCAAGCGCCTCGGCCGCGAGATCGAAAAAGCGGAAAGCGACCTCGGCAAGATGGACGCCAAGCTCTCCAATCCCCAATTCATGGCCAAGGCCAAGGAAGAGGCGGTGGAGGAGGCCCGCGAGCGCAAGGCCGAGTTGGAAGGCGCCATTGTCAGGCTGAAGGCAGCGATCAAACGCCTGGAAGCGGTGGGATAGGCCGCATTTTCGGCACCGCATTTGGCGGTAGTTAACGCTCATCTGTGAGATGTGGCGAACGGGCCACGATTTGGGCGACAACTGCCGCCGTTGCGCCACAATACGGCGCCAGCCTCAAGCTACTGAAGAGCTACGGAAGCGTGAAGTGGCGGCGGGTGGCCGTACGCGCGGCGCGAACTTTTCAGACACAGAGGCGTGGCCAACTCTCTTTGGAAATCGCGCGATAGCTCTCACATCGAGACTATCGGTTCATTCGCTTACCTAGTGTGCACGGACTAATAAAAAGCATGGACGCAAAAACGTTCGACAAATCAAAGCTCCCGAGCCGTCACGTGACGGAAGGACCGACGCGCGCCCCGCATCGCTCCTACTATTACGCCATGGGCCTCGAAGAGGAGCACATACACCGCCCCTTCGTCGGCGTGGTGTCGTGCTGGAACGAGGCAGCACCCTGCAACATCTCGCTGATGCGCCAGGCGCAGTCTGCCAAGTTGGGCGTCGACGAAGCCGGCGGCACGCCGCGTGAATTTTGCACCATCACGGTGACCGACGGCATCGCCATGGGTCACCAGGGCATGAAGTCCTCGCTCGTTTCGCGCGAGGTCATCGCCGACTCGATCGAATTGACGATGCGCGGCCACTGCTATGACGCGCTGGTCGGCATCGCTGGCTGCGACAAGTCGCTGCCCGGCATCATGATGGCGATGCTGCGCCTCAACGTGCCTTCCGTGTTTCTCTACGGCGGCTCGATCCTGCCCGGTAAATTCAAGGGGCACGACGTTACCGTCGTCGACGTGTTCGAGGGCGTCGGCATGCACTCGGCTGGGCGCATGACGGACGCGGAGCTGCACGAGCTCGAGTGCGTCGCCTGTCCCTCCGCCGGTTCTTGCGGCGGCCAGTTCACCGCCAACACCATGGCCTGCGTATCGGAGGCCATCGGCCTGGCGCTGCCGGGCTCGGCCGGTGCACCGGCGCCTTACGAGAGCCGCGACGCTTACGCGGTCGAGAGCGGCAAAGCGGTCATGCATCTTCTGGCGCGCGGCATCCGCCCGCGTGACATCTGCACGCGCGAGGCTTTCGAGAATGCCGCCGTCATCGTCGCTGCCACCGGCGGTTCGACGAATGCCGCGCTGCATCTACCTGCCATGGCGCACGAGGCCGGCATCGACTTCGATCTGTTCGCGGTCGCCGAGATCTTCAAGCGCACGCCATACATCGCCGACCTGAAGCCGGGCGGCAAATACGTGGCCAAGGACGTGTTCGACATCGGCGGCGTGCCGCAGATCCTCAAGGCGCTGTTTGACGGCGGCCTGCTGCATGGCGACTGCATCACTGTCACGGGCCGCACGCTGAAGCAGAACCTCGAGAAGGTGAAGTTCAACACCGATCAGAAGGTCGTCTATCCGGTGTCGAACCCGATCACGCCGACGGGCGGCGTCGTCGGACTCCGCGGCACGCTCGCTCCCGATGGCGCCATCGTGAAGGTGGCCGGTCTGAAGAAGCAGCAGTTCCGCGGCCCCGCACGCGTGTTCAACAGCGAGGAAGAGGCCTTCGCGGCGGTCGACGCCGAGCAGTACAACGAAGGCGACGTCATCGTCGTTCGCTACGAGGGTCCCATCGGCGGCCCCGGCATGCGCGAGATGCTGTCGACGACGGCTGCGCTCTACGGGCAGGGCGCCGGCGAGAAGGTGGCGCTGATCACCGACGGTCGCTTTTCCGGCGGCACGCGCGGCTTCTGTATTGGCCACGTCGGTCCCGAAGCCGCACTCGGTGGTCCGATCGGACTGCTGCAGGACGGCGACATCATTTCAATCGATGCGGTGAAGGGCACGCTCGACGTCGAAGTCGACGCGGCGGAGCTCGCCAACCGCAGGAAGAATTGGAAGGCCCCGGACAATCCCTACCAGAGCGGTGCGTTGCGCAAGTACGCCAAGCTCGTCGGGCCGGCATGGAAGGGTGCGGTTACTCATGATGGCGGCAAAGCGGAAGTGGTCTGCTATGCGGATATATAATCGGACGGTTTGCGTAATTCTGGCAGGGCTCATGCTCGCCGTGGGCACGCTCAGTGCTGCGGCAGGTGCTGCCAAGTACCGATCGGCGCAGGACGCGCTCGATCAGGGTATCGGCGCCTTCAACGGCGGCTACTACGAGATCGCCGTCCCGGCGCTCGAATACGCCGCCGACGCTCACTTGTTCCTCGCGCCCTACTATCTGGCGCGCATCTACTCCGACAACAACGGCTCGCGCACCGACCATGCCAAGGCCTACAAGCTCTATCTGAAGATCGCCGAGGAGCACACCGACGTCGATCCTGACGACGACCAGCGGGCGCCGTACGTCGCCAAGGCGATGACGCGCATCGCCGGCTATCTGCTGAACGGCCTGTCGGAGGTGAACCTCAAGCCCAATCCGAAGATCGCCATGGAGTACCTGCGTGAAGCGGCGCAGTTCTTCCGCGACGAGGATGCGCAGTTCGAGCTTGCCAAGCTCTACCTGCACGGCGACGGCATCGAGAGCGACGTGCCCTACGCCAAGCACTGGCTGTCGGTGCTGAGCCAGAAGGGCCACTCGGGCGCGCAGGCATTCCTTGCCGACCTGCTGTGGCGCGGCAAGTACATGCCCGCCGATCCGGTAAAGGCCCTGGCCCTCATCTCCGTCGCCGTCGCCAACTCGCCGGCCTACGAGCGGGTGTGGATCGAGGACATCTATCAGAACATCTACTGCGGCGCGGCGCATGGCATTCGCAAGCAGGCGACCGGTATCGTCGCTGACTGGCGCACGCGCTACGGCCGCAAGCCGGACGCGCAGGATGACACGGGCCTCAGCCCGCTCAACGTGCAGGCGACGCGTGCCTGCGGCAACGGCGAGCCGGTCCTCTTCGACATGACGCCGACGGTCCCTGCACCTGGTGTAATCGCTGCCCCGGTCGCGAGTCCGCCCGCTCCTGCCGCACTACCGGCCAAGCCGGATGCGGGTGGCGCCTTCCTAAAGAGCCCCTCGGGCGTCGGGCTGCGCGGGATCGACGCTAGTGCCAGTGCCAGCGCTCCCGCGGCGCCTTGAAATCCGCCCCCTAAAATCGGGCTCGGGCAACACGTCCCCGGGAATCTTGCCAGCGCGCGGCAAAATGCCCGTGCCTATCTGGCAATCCAGTCGTACTGTACTCCCGCCCGCCGAGGCGGGGCTTGCGGCTGTAATGGCGCGTGAATAGGCAGCCGCTGCCCATGACTGTTACTTGAGCGCTTATGGAATCGCTCATATCCTCGATCGCAACGGCAAGAAACGAGGCGATGGAGGTCACGTCCAAGGCGGAGTGAGGCGCAGCCCGCGCTCGCTTAGACCTTGGAGGTGTGAATGACTGGCCTCGTTCTGCTCCGCCGCGCATGGCGGGAAACGCAATCCAACATCGCTGTGATCGGGCTCTGCCTTGCGGCCATCGGCATGCTGATTGCGCCGCCCGTATCAACCGCGGAACCCGTGCCGCTGCCCGAGCGCGTGCGCGGATTTTTCTGCAACGAAAAGACCGACTCGATCAACTTCCTGATGTATCAGGCGAAGGGCGAGAACGAGGAGATGGCGGCCAACGCCGTCAACAAGGAGATCGCCAAGGCTTCGTGCGCCTACTATCTGCCGGCCAACGCCATTTACACGGGCGAGCATACGGTGATGCGCGACGGGCTCGTCTTCAAGCTGCACAGCTACGTGTTCTTGCCGGAGAAGGTCGAGCGCTGGAGCGGCTCGGTGCTCGGCTCGCTGCAGCAGTCACCTTACGCCAAACACGACGTTTGAGGCCGCCAGGCCGCAGCTTGGCGCTGAAATGAAATTGAGCCGGAGCGCGAGGGAATCGCGTTCCGGCTTTTCGTTTCTCAGAGGAAGCTAGCGGCGCGACAGGCTGAGCTGCGCGGAAGCGCCGTCACCCGACAAGCTGACGCTCTGGCTCTTGCCGTGCACGACGACGCGGATGGAGCCGCGGATGTTGTACTGCGAGTTGACGAAGCTGCCTTTGTAGGAGTTGCCGCCCGTCTTGTAGACCGTTGCCGTCTGCGAGGCCTTGCCGGAAGACGTGGCGCACGTCGCGGTGACGTTGTAGCTGCCGCCGCCGCCCGAATAGCGCGCATGGCAACGAGCCTTCTCCTTCGAACCGCTGGCGAACGACACCCAACCCCCGCCGCTCCAGGAGCCGGACAGACCGCCGGGTTCGGCTTCGCTCGGTCCGACGAAACCGAGAACCGGAAGCGCGGCGATGGAGAGCATGCCTGCGCGACGGGCAAGGCGATGGAAAATCTGCGTGTTCATGATTGGACCTTGCGCAATGAGCCTGTTTGTCCAGGGGGCAGACGAGGACAGTCTATACGAGATTGATGCCCGACACACCCGTGACGCGTTGTGTTCCGGCGCGACAGTGACCGACAAACGTAACAAACCGCTGAACGGTTGCCGCGGGGAGTCCCGTCGATAGGTCGCCGTCAGAGGATTGTTCTTAACCCGCCGAGGGCCGGCTGTTCCCCGCGGAACAGTCCGCCGCCGGGGTGGCGAGTAACTATTGGCCATGCGCCGCTCGGGTGAGTGGCGATCCTCGTAGATGGCTAAGGATCTCGCTCCACGGGAGGCGAAAATGTTGCGCACATATTTCGTTTTGATTGGTGGCTTGCTCTCGTGCGGCTTCCTGCTCCTGGCCGTCATGGCAACGGGTGTCCAGGCGGGGATGAGCCAGGATCTTGCAAGTTGCACCGCAGCAAAGAACCGCGGCGCGGCGGCGGCCTGCACCCGGGTCATGGAAAGCGGGCGGCTCCTGCGGGCGCAGACGTACATCGGCTATTTCAATCGCGGCACCGCCTACCGCCGCGCCGGCGACTTTGACAAGGCGGTTAGCGATTTCACCAAGGTGATCGAGTTGAAGCCCGGCTTTGCCCGCGCCTACGAGGCCCGCGGCATGACCGAGGACGACCGCGGCAACCGCGACAAGGCACGTGAGGATATCGACGAGGCCATCAAGCGCGACGATAAGGCGTGGCAGTTCCTCTACAGCCGCGCCGTCATCCTGCGCGCCGACGGCGACACCGATGGCGCATTGCGCGACCTCGATGCCGCGAGCGACCTCAACGCCGAGGCGGCCAACATACCGTTGATGCGGGCTTTGGTATTCGCCGACAAGGGTTCATACGCGGCGGCGCGAGAGCAGATCAACCGCGTCCTTTCCGAGGGTCGAGGCGGCGCCTCGGCGCGCTACGCACGCGCCGCCGTCGCCTTCGAGGAAGGGCGCATCGAGGCAGCCGAAGAGGACGCCGACCGGGCGCTCGAACTCGACGGCGACTTTGCCGCCGCGCACATGCTGAAAGGCCGCATTCTCGAAGAGCGCGGCGACAGCACTGCGGCGCGCACCCGCTTCAACAAGGCACTGAGCGGCGCTGCCGACTCGTTCGACGGCCGCACCACGCGCCGTATCGCCAAGCAGCGCACGGCGTCGGTCGGCAACTCCACCAAAGACAAGAACAATGACAAGGAGCGCGATGACGACGTCGCCGAAGTGACGTTCAAAAAGAAGGGTCCGCTCGACTGCAAAGTCTTTCTTCCGGCGACCGGTACCGTCGTCACGGCCAAGTGCAATGAATAGCGAGGCCTAAACGTCGAGCTCGACCCATGCGGGTACGTGATCCGATGGCTTTTCCCAGGCGCGTGTGAAGCGATCGACGCCGGCGGCGACGAGACGATCGGTGGCCTGCGGCGACAGCAACAGGTGATCGATGCGGATGCCGTCGTCCTTCTGGAAGGCGCCGGCCTGGTAGTCCCAGAACGTGTAAACCCCCGGGCCCGGATGGCAGAGGCGGATGGCGTCGGTCAGTCCGTCGCTGAGGATGCAGCGGTAGGCGGCCCGCGTCTCCGGCTGATAGAGCGCATCGTTGGTCCAGGCGGCGGGGCGCTTGGCGTCGATCGGCTCGGGGATCACATTGTAGTCGCCCGCCATGACGAACGGGATTTCCTCGGCGAGCAGTCCGCGGAAGTGCTCGCGCAGCCGCCCGAGCCAAGCGAGCTTATAAGGAAACTTCTCCGTCGTGATCGGATTGCCGTTTGGCGCGTAGATGGACGCGACCTTGACGATGCCCGACGGCACGGAGATCACCGCCTCGATAAAGCGCGACTGGTCGTCGGCGTCGTTGCCGGGCAGCCCGACGCGCATTTCTTCGAGCGGGAGCTTCGAAAGAATGGCGACGCCGTTGAAGCCCTTCTGGCCGTGCACGGCACAGTGGTAGCCGAGTTCCTCGAAGGCCGCGGCCGGGAACGCCTCGGTGAGACTCTTGATCTCCTGCAGGCAGATGACGTCGGGCGAAGCTTGCCGCAGGTAGGCGACAGCCGACTCAAGCCGCGCCTTGACGCCATTGATGTTCCAGGTGGTGACCTTCATGCGCGGAAAGGGGTAGTCGAGAATCGAAGGTCTGGCCAGCGCAGCGGCTAGAGCGAGAAGCTCGTGCCGCAGCCGCACGAGGCGGTCGCCTTGGGATTGTTCACCCGGAACGACGCGCCGATCAGATCGTCCACGAAATCGATCTCCGAGCCGGCCAGATACCCGAGCGAGATCTGGTCAATGACCACCTTGGCGCCGCCGCGTTCGAGGATCGTGTCGTCGTCGCCGGAGTCAGGGACCAGGTCGAATTTGTACTGAAAGCCCGAGCAGCCGCCGCCCTCGACGCTGACACGCAGCGCCCGGGGCGCCGCCTCGCCGGCGACGATCTCGGCGATGCGCTTGGCGGCGCGCTCGGTAACGGTGACAGGGTCGCTCATCGATGGCCTCGATCTTGCCCGGCCCGCAGACTTGCGGTGGGGTGGAATCTATCCTTATGCAAGATAAGCGCGAAGGGCGCCGAATTCAAAGCCGCCAGGATGCGGCAGAAGCCGGGACCGGCCTTGGAGCCAGCAGCCAAAAACGTCGCCACCCCCGACTATGGCGCCCGCCTCGGCCCTGGCGAGCGCTCGCCCGCGCCCTATTCGGCATGTGGCGTGCCGAGCCGCGGGCGTCTCGACGCCGAGCCGGAGTGCACCACCCGCAGCCCGTTTCAGCGCGACCGCGACCGGGTGCTGCATTCAACCGCCTTCCGGCGCCTCACCTACAAGACGCAGGTGTTCGTCTTCCACGAGGGCGATCACTATCGCACGCGCCTGACGCACTCGCTGGAGGTGGCGCAGATCGCCCGCACCGTGGCGCGCCAGTTGCGCCTCGATGAGGACCTGGCCGAAGCCATCGCACTTGCCCACGATCTCGGTCATCCGCCGTTCGGACACGCGGGAGAGCGGGCGCTGGACCGGGCCCTACACGCCTACGGCGGCTTCGATCACAACGCGCAAAGCCTGCGCGTCGTCACCGCGCTGGAGCGCAAGTACGCGCAGTTCGATGGGCTCAACCTCACATGGGAGACGCTCGAGGGGCTCGCCAAGCACAACGGACCGGTGAAGGACTCAGCCCTGGCGAAGGTCGCGCGCCGTACCGAGCGTTGGCAGAGTCTCGACCTTTCCTCGTGGCCCTCCGCCGAGGCGCAGGTCGCCGCGCTCGCCGACGATATCGCCTATGTCGCCCACGACATCGATGACGGACTGCGCGCGCATTTGATCGTGCTCGCCGATCTCGAAGCCCAGCCGCTCGCCGGCCCCGCCTTGGCACGCGAGCGCCCGCACGGGCCCCGCGATGAAGCGCGCGAAGTCTACGAGCTGACGCGCATCCTGATCACGCAGATGATCGCCGATCTCGTCACCGAGACGCGCGCCCGTCTCGCCGCACTCGCGCCTGCCGGCCCCGACAACATCCGCCGCGCGGGGCAGGCCACGGTGGCGTTTTCGCCGGCGATGGCGGAGCGCATCGCCTTGCTGAAAGGGTTTCTCTTCGAACGCGTCTACCGCCACGAACGCGTCATGCGTGTGATGCGCGACGCCGAGAGCATCGTCGCCGACCTGTTCGGTCGCTACATGCAGCAGCCGCAGACCATGGCGGAAGCTTGGTATGCCGCCTCGCGCCAACTGGATGAGCGCCGGCGCGCGCGCCTCGTCGGCGATTTCGTCGCCGGCATGACGGATCGCTACGCCATCGCCGAACACCGCCGGCTGTTTGACGCCACCCCTGATTTGCGTTAGCCGGGGCGCACTTTTCCTGCAATTTCCAGCCTTCGGGAACGCCGCCGTGGATGTGTTCGCACAGATCGAAAATCGTGTTGCGGCGGCGCTGGAGGCGTTGAAGGCCGAAGGCGCGTTGCCGGCCGATGTAGCCACCGCCGGCATCGAGGTGGAGACGCCGCGCGATGCCACGCACGGCGATCTGGCAACCAACGCCGCCATGGTGCTGGCCAAGCCCGCGCGCATGAAACCGCGCGACATCGCCGACAAGCTGCAGGCGAAGCTGGCGAGCGCCGACGGCATCGAGGCGGTTTCCGTCGCCGGTCCCGGCTTCCTCAACCTGACGCTGAAGCCCGAAGTTTGGCACGGGCTCGTTCGTGCCATCCTCGATGAGGGCGCCGAGTATGGGCGGTCGACGGCGGGCAACGGCAAGAAAGTGAACGTCGAATACGTCTCCGCCAATCCGACTGGACCGATGCACGTCGGCCATTGCCGCGGCGCCGTGTTCGGCGATGTGCTCGCCAACCTGCTTGCCTTCGCCGGCTACGACGTCACGCGCGAATATTACGTCAACGATGCCGGCGGCCAGGTCGACGTGCTCGCGCAATCCGTGTTGCTGCGCTACCGCGAGGCGCTGGGAGAGGACATCGGCGCGATACCGCAGGGGCTGTACCCCGGAGAATACCTGAAGCCCGTTGGGGCGGCCCTGGCGCAAGAGCACGGACCGTCGCTTCTCAACATGCCGGAGGATAGCTGGCTGCCGATCGTGCGCACGTTCGCCATCGATCAGATCATGCCGATGATCAAGGAAGACCTCGCCGCCCTCAACATCCGCCACGACGTATTCTTCTCGGAAGCCTCGCTGACCGAGGGCGGCACCGACAAGATCAAAGCCGCGATCGACGCATTGCGCGGCAAGGGACTCATTTACGAGGGTCGCCTGGAGAAGCCCAAGGGTCACGATGGCGAGGAGTGGGAGGACCGCGAGCAGACGCTGTTCAAGTCGACCGAGTTCGGCGACGAGGCCGATCGCGCGCTGATGAAGTCGGACGGCAGCTACACCTATTTCGCCGGTGACGTCGCCTACCACTACGACAAGCTGCAGCGTGGCTATCAGCACCTCGTCAACGTGTTCGGCGCCGATCACATCGGCTACATCCCGCGCATGCTGGCGGTCGTCGCCGCGTTCGCCGGCGGGACGGTGGAGCGCGATGCGAAGGGCAAGCTGAAGAGCTGGAACACCACGGGAGGTACGGCCGACCTCGGCATCAAGGTCGTCAACCTCGTCAAGCTGTTCAAGAACGGCGAGCCCTACAAGATGTCGAAGCGCGCCGGAACGTTTGTGACGCTGCGTGACGTCGTCGACGAGGTCGGCCGCGACCCCGTGCGCTTCATGATGCTGTACCGCAAGGAGTTGGAGCCGCTCGACTTCGACTTCGCCAAGGTGACGGAGCAGTCGAAGGACAACCCGGTCTTCTACGTGCAGTACGCGCACGCCCGCGCCGCCTCGGTGTTCCGCAATGCGCAGGCGGTGTTCCCCGACCTGGCGCCGGGCAGCGAAAAGGTCCGTGGCGCGGATCTTTCGAAGCTGACCGACGCGGGCGAAATCGAGCTGATCAAGAAGCTGGCGTATTTCCCGCGCCTAATCCGCGGGGCGGCACATGCAGAGGAGCCTCACCGTCTCGCTTTCTATCTCTACGACCTCGCTTCGGCCTTGCATGGCCAATGGAGCCGAGGCAATGATTTGCCACATTTGCGATTTATCCAGGCAGATGACGGGGTTATGACCGCGGCGCGACTCGCACTTATTGCTGCCGTACAGCAGGTGATATCCTCCGGACTTTCAGTCCTCGGCGTCGAGGCCCCGGATTCTATGCGCTAGAACTCCGATTCGACGCTCAACGGCTGGATCAGCGCTTCGAGGGGTTCTCACGATGTCTCGCTCCCAAGGTGCCGCAAACGGCGGATGGCAGGGTGGTCAGCGCCCTGCAGCGGGCGAGACCGATCCCCGCACCGGCGGACGCCCCGCGCAACGCCCGCAAGCGCCCCAGCAAGCTCCGCAATATGCGCCCCCGGCCCAGCAGAACGCGGGCTATCCCGCCCCGCAGGGCTACGGTGAACCACCGGCGCAGGCTCCGTCCTACAATGCCCCGCAGCAGGCCTACCATTATCCGCAGCAGGGCCAGGCGCCCCAGTACGCGCCCCCCCAAGCTCCGGCGGCGGCGCCGATCAATCGTCAGGGCTTGAGCAGCCTCGAAAGCGCGCGCAACGCGCCGACGCACGATTTCGACAACCCGCGCACGCAGCCCCCCGCCTACGCGCAACAGGCGCGTCAGGCACCGCCGCATCAGCAGCGTCCTCAACCCACGCATCAAGCGCCGTTGCGGCCACAGGGCGCCTCGCTCGCCGATCAGGATCCCATCCGTGCTGCCGGCGGTTATCGTCAGACAGCGCCGCAGCCCCAATACGCGCCGCGTGCGCCCCAGGCCGCCCCCGGCTACGACCAGTGGCCGGCGCCCGCGCAACCGTCGCACGATCCCTATGGGCATGACCTCGGCGCCTACCTGCCGGGCGATGCGCCGTTCCCGGCCAACAGCAATCATCCTGGCGTCGATCCGCTGCAACAGGGCGACTGGGCCATCAGCCAGGCCGGCTACGGCGATCCGGCGCTCGAGCAACAGTACGCGCGCGGTTACGACCAGCAGCATGCGGGCGCGCTGGAGCCGACCTACAATCAGGATGAGGCCGGCGCCTACGAAGCCGCGGAGCCGCGTCGGAGAAGCTGGGCGATGCGCATCGCCGGTGCCGTCGTCGTGGCTATTGGCCTCGGCTATGGCCTGGCGCAGGCGTACAAGGCCGTGCTCGGCGGACCGGCGCCCGATGGTGCCATGCCCGTCGTCGCCAGCGATGCCACTCCGGCCAAGGAAAAACCGCTCGATCCCGGCGGCAAGCAGTTCTCGCACACCGACAGCAAGGTTCTCGGTCGCCTCGGCGAGGAGGGTGCTTCGCAGGACGAAGGCGCAGGTGGCCTTTCCGAGTCCGATGCCGGCAATGGCTCGCGCAAGGTGACGACGGTGGTCGTTGGTCGCGACGGCCAGATCGCTCCGCCGTCAGCCTCGGCCGAACCGGCTCCACCGGCGCAGGAGGATTCCGTTTCGGTTCCCGGCCTTACCGTCGTCGATGCTTTTGGCAGTGCCGCCCAGGCGCCTCCGCAGCGCTCGGCTCCGGCAGAGCAGCAGGCTGAGGAGCCGGTGATCGTAAACAATCCGCCGCCGAAGGCCCGCGTCAACGTCAAGTCGACCAAGGTAATCCCGGCGACGACAGCCAGCGTGCCGGAAGAAGAGCCGGCGGCCGCCGCGCCGGCGCCGAAGAAGCAGCGCGTCGCCGCCGCAGCTCCCACGACGACCAACGACGGCGCCAGCAGCGCGACCGGCGCCAACGGATACGTGGTGGTGCTGGCTTCGGTGCCTGCCTCGGGCAGCAGCCGCCTCGATGCTCTGCGCAAATTCGCCGACATGCAGCAACAGTACGGCCCGGTGCTGGCCAACAAGACGCCGGACGTGCGCGAGACGACGCTGGCGGGCAAGGGCGCCTATCACCGCCTGTTGGTCGGTCCGCCGGGCTCGCGCTCGCAGGCAAGCGAGCTGTGCACGCAGCTCAAGGCCTCCGGCTACAAGGACTGCTGGGTTACCGCTTACTAAGCAGCCTGTTCGGGGCGCGCTCGACGCGCGCGCCCGGCGATGCTATCCGGCCCCACCTGAAATTTGCATCGGATAGGTGATGCGCACCGCTCTCATTGTCGGTGTCGCGGGCACGCAGCTGTCGCGCGACGAAGCCGCTTTCCTCAAGGACGCGCAGCCAGCGGGGTTCATCCTCTTTGCGCGCAACATCGCCGATCATGCGCAAATCCGCGCGCTCATCGCCGACGTGCGGGCCGCGGTCGCCGCCGACGATCTGCTGGTGCTGATCGACCAGGAGGGCGGACGCGTGCAGCGGCTACGCCCGCCCCTGGGGCGCGCGCTGCCGCCCGCCGCGGCCTACGGCACACTTTATACGCGCGATCATGCGGCGGCGGTGATGGCGGCGTTTGAAGCGACGCGCCTCTTGGCCGCCGATCTCGCCGAGCTCGGCATCAACACGGACTGCGCGCCGGTTCTCGATCTGCCCGTCGCCGGCGCCCACGACATCATCGGCGACCGTGCCTACGGGCGCAGCGTCAAGCAGGTTGTCGAGCTGGCCAAGGCGGTGGGCGAGGGCTTCATTGCGGGCGGCGTCGTTCCCGTGATCAAGCACATTCCCGGACACGGACGCGCCACGGCGGACAGCCATCTGGCGCTGCCCGTCGTCACCGAGAGCCGCGCCGAGTTGACGGCGACCGACTTCGCCCCCTTCAAGGCGCTCAATCACCTGCCCGCGGCAATGACGGCGCACGTCGTCTTCCGCGCCATCGATGCCGGCGCGCCGGCCAGCACCTCGTCCGTCGTCACCCGTGACATCATCCGCGGCGACATCGGCTTCGATGGGCTGTTGATGAGCGATGATCTCACCATGAAAGCGCTGTCGGGGCCTATGCGCGCCCGCGCCGAGGCGGTCATTGCCGCCGGCTCCGACCTGGCGCTCCACTGCAGCGGCGATTTGCCCGAGATGCTGCAGGCGGCCGCCGGTGCCGGGCCGCTGCAGGGCCGGGCACAGCAGCGCTTTGAAACGGCCGTTAATATAACGAAAGCCACGCAGCCGTTTGATTCCGCTGCGGCAGAAGCGCAACTCGCCAAGGTCCTTGCCATTGCAGCCGGCGGTGCTGAATCAGTGTAAACTCAACACTATATGATTGCAGAATCAAACGCGTGTCCGCGCCTCGGACCCCTAACCGAATGAGCCGTCAAGGTCGATGACCAGCGAGCCGCAACCAGAGAACGAGGCCCTATCGGCGTGGGAGGAGCCCGTCGTCGAGGCGCGCTTCGACGACGAAGATGCGCTCATCGTCGATGTTGCCGGCTATGAGGGGCCGCTCGATCTGCTGCTCGCTCTGGCGCGCACGCAAAAAGTCGATCTTTCGAAGATTTCCGTGCTGGCACTGGCCGACCAATACCTCGGCTTTATCGGCGAAGCGCAGAAGCTGCGCCTCGAACTCGCCGCCGACTACCTCGTCATGGCGGCGTGGCTGACCTATCTCAAGTCGCGCCTGCTGCTGCCGCGCGAGGCCGTCAAGGGCGAGGAGGCGACGGCCGAGGAGTTGGCGCGCCGTCTGTCGTTCCGGCTCATGCGCCTGGAGGCCATGCGCGAGGCCGCGGCGCAGTTGATGACGCGCATGCGTCTTGGTCGCGACGTGTTTGCGCGCGGCATGCCTGAAGGCACCAAGACCATCCGCGAGACCGAGTTCACGGCGAAGATCTACGATCTCTTGCATGCCTACGCCGATCAGCGCCGCCGCACCATCAAGGTGGGACACGTCATCAAGGTTCGTCCCGTCTGGTCGATCAAGGATGCGCGCATCCGCCTGGAACGCTTGCTCGGCGAGTCGCCATCGGTGAGCGAATGGATGGCCTTCGAGTACTGCCTGCAGGAGCTGTCGGGCGCACACGAGAACGGCCGCACCGTGATGGCGAGTTCCTTCGGTGCCACGCTCGAAATGGCCCGCGAGGGCAGTATCGAGTTGCGCCAGGAAGGCCCGTTCGAACCCATTTACATGCGTCCGCGCAAGTCTGAGTCGGGCCAGCCCGATGCGGAATGGCAAAGAGTCGTCTAGTTGGTGAAACCCGTGTGCGTCCCGGACAGCCAATGACGAAAGAAAAGCGCATGGAGCCGCCCCGTCTGAGCCTCGTTCCGTCGACCCAGGAAAGCCACGACCATGGCCGCGAGGACGCCGGCGACGAGCCGCTGCGCGCGAACGCCTTGCCGCGCAATGTCGCCGCGCTCCCCTTCGCCGATCACCGCGAGAAGCTGCGCATTTTGGAAGCGTTGCTGTTTGCCGCTTCCGAGCCGCTCGATGAGGCAAAGCTCGCCGGCCATCTTACCCAGGGTGAGGACATCGGCGCTCTCATCGAGGAGCTGCGTGCGTTCTACGCGGGGCGCGGCGTCAATCTCGTCAAGGTCGCCGGCAAGTGGGCGTTCCGCACCGCGGATGATCTCTCCTATCTGCTCGAGCGGTATGCGACGCAGGAGCGCCGCCTGTCGAAGGCAGCGCTCGAAACGCTGTCGATCATTGCCTATCACCAGCCCGTGACGCGCGCCGAGATCGAGGAAATCCGCGGCGTGACGACCTCTGCCGGCACTCTCGACATCTTGCTCGAGACCGGCTGGGTGCGCCTGCGCGGCCGCCGCCGCGCGCCCGGACGCCCCGTTACATACGGTACGACGGATGCCTTCCTCAGCCACTTCGGCCTCGAGGGGATCAAGGACCTGCCGGGCCTCGCCGAGCTGCGTGCCTCGGGGCTTCTCGACGGCAATCTGCCGCCCGACTTTTCCGTTCCCGATCCGACCGACGTCGCCGCCCTGATGCCGGACGAGCTGCCTCTCGAGGCCGGCGAGGACGAAGAAGACGAGGAGATCGACGAAGACGAGGACGGAGAGGACGCGGAAGCGGAAGCCTTGCCCGATGGCGAGGAGCCCGATAAGTCCTGACGCCGGACGTTGCCGCGTAACGAGGTGCCCGTCATTGCCGTCGCTCACCGATACCCCGCGCGCGCTGCAGCCTGCCGACAACGGCACCACTAACGGCAACGCCAAGGGGCGCGCTGCCGCTACGTTCGCCGCCCAGCTCACCTTCGAGAATGTCACCCGCGACTACGATCAGACGCAGGCATTGGCCGGGGTCGATCTCGACATTGCGCCGGCCGAGATCGTCTGCCTGCTCGGGCCGTCAGGCTGCGGGAAGACGACGCTGTTGCGCGTCGCCGCCGGCATCGAGAAGCCGACCGCAGGGCGCGTGCTTATCAACGGCCACGAGGTAGCGGGGCCGTCGCGCTTCGTGCCGCCGGAGGACCGCGGCGTCGGCTTGATGTTCCAGGACTTCGCGCTGTTCCCGCATCTCACCATCCTTGGCAACGTGGCTTTCGGTCTCAAAGGGCTGCCCAAGGCGGAGGCGCGCCGCGAGGCGCTCGCTGCCCTGAAGCGCGTCGGGCTCGCTGACGTCGCCGACGAATATCCGCACATTCTCTCCGGCGGGCAGCAGCAGCGCGTGGCGCTGGCGCGCGCCATCGTTCCCCGCCCGGCGGTGATGCTCATGGACGAGCCGTTCTCCGGCCTCGACGTGCAGTTGCGCGAGGCCATGCGGGAGGAGACGCTGTCGCTGCTGCGCGAGACGCGCGCTACGTCGGTCATCGTCACGCATAATCCAGAGGAGGCGATGCGCATCGGCGATCGTATCGCCGTCATGCGCGCCGGGCGGCTGGTGCAGGCCGGTGACGCCGAGGCGTTGTACCACCGGCCGGCCGACCTGTTCGTCGCGCGGCTCTTCTCCGAGATCAATGAGATCGGCTACCGCGTCGGCGCGTCCGGCATCGACACGCCGATCGGTGTGCTGCCCGCTCCGGGTCTCGCGCCCGGCAGCCGTGCCGTCGTCTGTATTCGCGAGCGCGGCATCCGGCTTTCCACCAACGGGGACGGGCTCGCCGCCCGCGTGCTCGACGTGAAGTTCCTCGGCGACGTCGCGCGCCTTGAGGTCGGTGTCGAAGGTTTCGACAAGCCGCTGAAAGTGCGCGTGCGCGAGAGCGCGGGATGGGCGCGCGGGGCGGAAGTGCGGGCGCACATCGATCCAGCACGGGTACTTGTGTTTGCGGCCGAAATCTAAAAAAGCGAAGCTGTTATAACGACTTAATGGATACGCCAATTGGATTGGCGGCCTTGCGGGGCCATATGCTTTCTGCGATACCAGTTGCTGAAATCGCAACTTCTTGTTGCTACGAATGGCGGTTATCAGCAACTCGCCATTGCTAGAATGGCATTCGGCATAGGAGCGAACGACGATGGGCCTGAGCGGCTGGCATTTGCTCATCCTCGCGCTTGTCGCGCTGCTCTTCTTCGGCGGCGGCGGGCGCATCTCGTCCATCATGGGCGACATGGCCAAGGGCATCAAAAGCTTCAAGAAGGGCTTGTCCGACGACGACGAGGATGAGCGGCCGGAAGCGCGCCCCGCCGATCCGCGCGTCATCGATCAGCGCCCCGTCAAGACGACCGAACGCGACACCACCAAGACGGGCTGAGCGGCGAGCGGAAGGCCGCCGCGGCGCCTCGCGCTTCTGAGCGCGTCGGCAATCGGGACGACGCATGTTCGACATCACCTCCAGCAAGCTGCTGATCCTCGCCATCGTCGCGCTGATCGTCGTCGGCCCCAAGGACCTGCCGATCCTCTTGCGCGCCGTCGGCAAGTATCTCAGCGTCATCCGCCGGCACGCGGCCGAGTTTCGCGGCCAGTTCGACGAGGCGATGCGCGAAGCCGAGCTCGACGGCCTCAAGAAGGAATTCGATGCCGTAAGCCGCGAGGTACGCGCCACCGTCGATATCGGCTCGCGTGCCATCGACAGTCAGATCGAGGCGGCGCGCGTCGACATTGACGCGCCGAAAGCTCCGGCCAGCGCCGCCCCGGCGCCGGCATTGGCTCCCGCTGAAGCCGGCGACGAGCCCGCACTGCCGCCGCCTGCCGAGAAACGAGACGAGCCGGACAGGGGCGCGGCATGAGCGATGTCATCGAGCGGTCCGGCCAGGACGAGATCGACGCCTCCAAGGCGCCGCTCATCGATCACCTTGTCGAGCTGCGCCAGCGGCTGATCTGGTCGCTGGTCGCCATCGGCATCTCGTTTGTCGTCTGCTTCGTCTTCGCCAAGCAGATCTACAACCTGCTCGTGCTGCCCTATCTGTGGGCGCATGGCGGCAGCGGCCCGATCGAGATGATCTACACGGCGCCGCAGGAATTCCTGTTCACGCAGATGAAGCTGGCGCTGTTCGGCGCCTTCTGCCTGTCGTTCCCCATCGTCGCCAGCCAAATCTACAAGTTCGTCGCGCCAGGCCTCTACAAGAACGAGCGGCACGCCTTCGTGCCCTATCTCGTGGCGACGCCGCTGCTGTTCCTGCTCGGCGCGCTTGTCGTCTATTTCCTCGTCATGCCCATGGCCATGCGCTTCTTCCTGTCGATGCAGCAGACGGGCGGGCCGGTGGAGATCCACCTGCAGGCGCGCGTGTCGGAATACCTGGCGCTGATCATGAACCTGATCATCGGCTTCGGCATCTGCTTCCAGCTTCCCGTGGCGCTGACGCTGCTCGCCCGCGCCGGGCTCGTCACCGCGCCGACGCTGCGCAAGGGTCGGCGCTACGCCATCCTGGGCATCACGGCCGTCGCCGCCGTCCTGTCGCCGCCCGACCCGTTCAGCATGATCGCCATGATGCTGCCGACGATCCTCCTGTACGAGGTGTCGATCTGGATGGTGGAGCGCGTCGCACGCCAGCAGGCCGCCAAGCAAGCCTCCGGCGCGACCTAGCTCGCAAGCCTCCGGCTCGACCTGATCGCTTCTGGACCATCCTCTGCGCCCCGACTATACCGTCCCGGAACCGTTCTTACCGACCGCGCGCTTTTCCCTCATCCCCGCGCAGGCGGGGATCCACGCCAGCTTCAACAAGCGCATTTGGTGACGAAGCATACTTCGTGCGGAGCGGCTTGCTAGGACTTGCGTAGATGGCCGCCTGCGCGGCCATGACGGGTTTAGTGGTGGTGACTGAACAGCCGAGACTAGGAAGGCCGACGTGTTCGACATCAAGTGGATCAGGGACAACCCCGCGGCGTTCGACGCCGGTCTCAAGAAGCGTGGGCTGGCGCCGCTGTCGGCCGAGCTGATCGCGCTCGACGAGACGCGCCGCGGCCACGTGACCAAGCTGCAGGAGGCGCAGGCGCGCCGCAACGCCGCCTCGAAGGAGATCGGTGCGGCCAAGGCGGCGAAGGACGACGCCAAGGCGAGTGCGCTGATGGCCGAGGTCGCGGCGCTGAAGGACGTACTCGCCACGGGCGAGGCAGCCGAGCGCGAGCTGGACGGCAAGCTGCGCGATGCGTTGTCGGTCATTCCCAACCTGCCGCTCGACGACGTGCCGCTCGGCAAGGACGAGAAGGACAACCTCGAGGTTCGCAAGGTGGGCGAGCTGCCGAAGCTTGCCGGCATCAACAAGCCGCTGCAGCACTTCGAGATCGGCGAGCGCCTCGGGCTGATGGACTTCGCCACGGCGGCGAAGATTTCCGGCGCGCGCTTCGTTGTGCTGAAGGGCGCGCTGGCGCGGCTCGAACGCGCGCTCGGCGCCTTCATGCTCGACCTGCACACCAGCGAGTTTGGCTACACCGAGAACATCGTGCCGCTGCTGGTCAAGGACCACGCCGCCTACGGCACCGGCAACCTGCCCAAGTTCGCCGAGGACCTGTTCCAGACATCCCGCGCAGCGACGCTCGATGAATACAACGAGTTTCTGGCGAAGCAGCTACGCGCGCCGGCAGATGCTGTCATGGCAGGATTGGGAAGTGACCTGCCCCAATCAGAAAAGCTCGAGCGTTTTTTAGCGATGCTGAATGAGCAATTGCCGAAGGTACAAGAGGAGTTTGATGCAGCTGAAGGCAAGGTCGGACGGTTCTGGCTCATCCCCACCGCCGAGGTGTCGCTGACCAACTTCGTGCGCGAGGAAATTCTCGACGAAGGCAAGCTGCCGATGCGCCTCACCGCGCACACACCATGCTTCCGCTCGGAAGCCGGCGCCGCCGGCAAGGACACGCGCGGCATGATCCGCCAACACCAGTTCAGCAAGGTCGAGCTGGTCTCCATCACCACGCCGGAGGAAAGCCTCGCCGAGCACGAGCGTATGACATCCTGCGCCGAGGAAGTCTTGAAGCGCCTCGGCTTGCCGTTTCGCACCATCCTCCTGTGCACCGGCGACATGGGCTTTGCCTCGCAGAAGACCTACGACATCGAGGTGTGGCTGCCGGGCGAGAACACCTACCGCGAGATTTCCTCGTGCTCGGTATGCGGCGACTTCCAGGCGCGGCGCATGAACGCGCGCTACAAGCCGAAGGGCGGCAAGGACACGCGCTTCGTGCACACGCTGAACGGCTCCGGCCTCGCCGTCGGCCGCACGCTCATCGCCGTGCTCGAGAACTATCAGCAGGCCGACGGCTCGGTCGTCATTCCCGAGGTGCTGCGCCCCTACATGGGCGGCCTCGCCAAGATCGAGAAGGCCGCATGAGTATGCACATCAGTTTCGAGCCTTCGGCCGCGGCGTTTCCTTCTTTCCCTCCCCCGTCTTGGCGAAGCCAAGCTCCGCTTGGACGCGGGGGAGGGCCAGGGTGGGGTGTGTGCATTACGTCGGGTGCTTGCGCACCACCCCCACCCCAACCCTCCCCCATCGAGGGGGAGGGAGAAGGCAGTAGCATGCGGATCCTGGTCACCAACGACGACGGTGCCGGCGCGGAAGGGCTCGACATCCTGCGTCGCCTCGCTGAGGAGGTCTCCAACGATGTGTGGGTGGTGGCCCCGGAGAAGAACCAGTCCGGCGCCTCGCACTCGATGACGCTGCACGAGCCCTTGCGCGTGCGCCAGACCGCCGAGCGCACGTTCGTCCTGCGCGGCACGCCGACCGACTGCGTGCTCATGGCCGTGCGTCACTTCATGCTCGACCATCCGCCCGATCTGGTGCTCTCGGGCATCAACCACGGCTCCAACCTCGCCGAGGACGTGACCTACTCGGGCACCATCGCCGCCGCCATCGAAGGCACCATGCTTGGCATCCGCTCCATCGCCATGAGCCAGGTCGGCGGCTCGCTGGAGGAAGGCAAGATCCACTGGGAGACGCCGCTGACGCACGGTCCCGGGTTGTTGGCGCGCCTGCTCGACGCCGGGTGGCCGAAGGACATTGTCATTAATATCAACTACCCGCCGTGCCCGCCGGATGCAGTAGCCGGCATCGAGGTGACGCGGCAGGGCCGGCGCGACCAGGCTTCCCTGCGCATCGACCAGCGCTCAGATCCGTGGGACATGCCGTATTATTGGTTCAACTTCGAGCGTCCGCCGTCGACGATGGTGCCCGGTACGGATCTCGCCGCTATAGACACACGGTGCATATCCGTGACGCCGCTGTGCATGAACCTCACGCACGAGCCGACCTGCCAGGCATTGCGCGGTGCATTCGGTCCGCTCGCCACCGCGCGTGGCGACGTCCTCTGAGCCGCCTCCCGGCGTTCATCGTGGGTTCAGCCAATCGCCATCGCGCCGCCGTGGTGTCGACGCCGCAACGTCCTTAACAAAGCACAATGGATACGTAGCTTACAGGCTGCATGCAGGGCGCGAACCGCGCTCCTGATGTCGTCCGGCGGGAATACAAGAATGCGAATTCCAACAGCACGCGCTGCCGCCTGTTAAGGCTCCATTAACTCCTTAAGGATTAATGGAAGGTTGGCAGTAAAGGTGCGTATCATGATGCGTTTTAAACGTTTCAGCCGCCGCAAAGCGGCACTCGCCCGGCCAGCGGGCCACGTCGCCGCCATCCTCCTTGCCGGTCTTGCCGGCGGGTGCAGCGCCCAGATTTCCGGCTTCGACTTCCCGAGCTTCAGCCTCAACGACGAGCCCAAGCCGCAGCAAACGGCCTCGGCATCGGGGCGCGGCAATCCGAGCTATCTCGGCAACGACGGCTACGGTAGTGGCGGCGGCTCATACAACGCGCCGCGCACCAACCGCGACAGCGACGTCAGCTCGCAGAGCCTGCCCGACGCTTCGCCAACGAGTGACTACGCGGCCAGCGACCGTCGCTACGGGTCCGCCGCTACGACGAACGGCTACGCCGCCAACGGCAACGGCCGCTACGACAAAGCGCCGGACAATTCCTATTCGAACCGCCGCTACGACACCGCGGCAGCAACGACGACACATTCCACCAACCGCTACGATCCGCAGCCGCAGCCGTCGCTGGCGAACCCTGGCGACATGATCGAGGTGCTGCCCGGCGATACCCTGTACGGGCTGTCGCGCCGGCATCGCGTCGGCGTCGCCGAGCTGATGCAGGTCAACAACCTCACCAACCCCAACCTGCAGCCGGGGCAAAAGCTGTACCTGCCGCAAGGGTCCACCGCCAACCGCTCGCAACCGGCACCGGTGCAGACGGCGAGCGTGCAGCAGCCGGCGCCGGTCGGCGTTCCCGCCGACCTCGACGCCAAGTACCGCGGCTCGTACACGATGCGCCCCGGCGATTCCCTTTACGGCATTTCGCGCACCTATGGCGTCTCCGTCGGCGAGTTGCAGCAGGCCAACGGCATCACCGATGCGCGCAGCCTGAAGGCCGGCGCGGTGTTGCGCGTCCCGGACAACGGCGGCGCGCCGGGGCAGCCGATGCAACAGGTGGCCGTCAATCCGCCGCCGTCGTACCAGCAGCCGAGCAACATCCCGTCGACGCATCAGCCGACCATCATCAACGGGCAGACCAACGGTGGTGGCGGCAACGGCCAGTACACGCAGGTCACCACCCGCAACACCAACGACGCGGCGACCGGTGCCATTGCGCCGCCGGCGCAGCCAGCTGCGCGCGGCAGCGACAAGCTGCGCTGGCCGGCGAACGGGCGCATCATCACCGGCTTCGGCCAGCGGACGGACGGCACGCACAACGACGGCATCAACCTGTCGGTGCCGCTCGGCACCTCCGTGCACGCCGCCGAGGCTGGCACGGTGGCCTATGCCGGCTCCGAGCTGAAGGGCTACGGCAACCTGATCCTGCTGCGCCACGACAACGGCTGGGTGACTGCCTACGCGCACAACGACCAACTGAACGTCAAGCGCGGCGACAAGGTGCAGCGCGGGCAGGTGATCGCCACGGCTGGCCGCACCGGCTCTGTCGACCAGCCGCAAGTGCACTTCGAGCTGCGCCAGGGATCGAAACCGGTCGATCCGGTGCCGTTCCTCGAGCGTCTCTAATTGCGCGTGAAGCAGTTGAGGGAATGGTGTCAGACCGCGTGGGTCTGACACCGTTTGCGGCGCTTGTGGCCGTCTGACCGGCTGGGCCGGTGACACTTTTAGATCAGAGTTGCGCGCGCCTTTGAAGCGCGAAATGGCGACAGACACACCAACTCTTTTTTCTACGTGCCGACGCGCTGCATCAGCGCCATGGCCGCGTGCGGCGCGCGCACCTTGCCCTCGTGGATGAAGTAGACGAAAGCATCGCGCGGCTTCTTGTCGGGCTTGTGCTTCTCGTCGACGAGCGGCAGGTCGGCAGGCGCGCCGCCCTCGGCCCAGGCCTGAAAGCGCTTGGCCCATGCGTCGAGCGCCTTGGGCGCATAGCCGGTCTTCACCTCGTCGCTGCCCTCCTGCAGCCGCGCGTAGATGAACTCGCCGGTGATGTCGGGAATTGCCGGATACGTCTCGTGCTCGGCGAAGACGATTGGCACGCTGTGATCGCGCGCGAGCTTGATGAACTCAGGCGTGCAGAAGCTGTCATGGCGGACCTCGACCACGTGGCGCAGCTTGGCGCTGCCGACCTTGTGCGGCAGTAGCGCGAGGAAGGCGTCGAAGTCGGCAGGATCGAACTTCTTTGTCGGCGCAAACTGCCACAGCATCGGCCCCAGCTTGTCGCCGAGCTCCAGCGGACCGGAATCGATGAAGCGCTTGACCGAATTGCCGGCCTCGGCGAGCACGCGCCGGTTGACGGCGTAGCGCGGACCTTTGAGGGCAAAGACGAACCCCGCGGGCGTCTCGCTCGCCCACTTGGCGAACGTCGCCGGCGTTTGCGAGCGATAGAACGTGCCGTTGACCTCGATGGTCGGCACGTGCTCGGCGGCGTAGCTGAGCTCTTTCGCGTGCACCAGCTTGTCGGGATAGAACGTCCCGCGCCAGGGCTCGAACGTCCATCCGCCCATGCCGGCGCGGATGCTTCCGCGAGTTGCCATACTGCCTCCGTCGGGCCTTAGCGCCGTCGGGCCGATGCGACTGTCGCATAGCGTCGACGGGCTGGGCGCATTTGAAGCTAATCCGGGGCGACGGCGCAACAGCCCTCCAACCACAAAAGCCGGTCGGCATTGCTACCGGCAACGCCGCTCATAGTCTGCGCGCACAACCCCAAAGGAGCCGAGCATGATCCCCGCATCCGATACAAACGTGAAGGTCGGTCCGGCCAAGCGCGTCGCCAAGGCAGCGCGCACCAGCAGCCCCGTCGTCGACACCAACAAACAAGAGCGCATCAAGGTCGGCAGCGTCGACGATAAGACGGTTCAATGGAATGCGT
Organism: uncultured Alphaproteobacteria bacterium; assembly: GCA_963795225.1. Lineage (GTDB taxonomy): Bacteria > Pseudomonadota > Alphaproteobacteria > Rhizobiales > Hyphomicrobiaceae > Hyphomicrobium_A. The sequence continues at coordinate 98,525 of CAWCHB010000003.1, forward strand.
CGTTCGCCAGCTACGGCGGGCACAATGCGGAGCAATCTTCGACCATCGTCTACGAGATCGCCCCTGGAGGCCACCTCGGCTGGCACACCGACGCGACCGAGGAGACGCAGTACATCATCGCCGGCACCGGCGAGCTGCGCATGGAGTCCGGCAAGTATCCGGTGGGCCCCGGCAGCGTGTTCGTACTGCCCACCAACGTGCGGCACGATCTCGCCAATACGGGCACCGAGCCGCTGCGCGCGGTCGCGTTCTTCGCCGCTGCGATGTTCACGCAAGACTTCGACAGCGTGATGCTGCCGCCGAAATCGCACATTCTCGGCACGCCCAATCGCGAGGGATAGCACCCCGCATGAGCCCCGCGGCTACACGGCGAGCAGCACCCAGTTGACCGCGGCAACGACGGCCACGGCGCCGATGGTGCGGATCAGGCGGCGATGGAACTCCTGGTCGCCAAAGAATTCGCCCAGCAGGTAGCCCGCCGCCCCGATGATGGCGAACAGCCAGCCGATCGGTCTGTCGCTGCCGACGATCTGCGGGTGATCCGGGCTGCCGGCATCACGGCCGAGTAAAATGATGAGGCACACCGAGGCGAAAGCGATGAGGCTGGGCCATGTCTGGTGATCGGTCTGCCAAAAGCCCTGATGCGTAAGCGGGGGCAACGGATGGCCGGATTTTGCCGCAGATATGCGTGCGCCGACGCCGATGGTGATCAGAAAGGCGGCTATGGTGAGCGCGGCTGTCACAGCGGGGTCAATCAAGATCCCGATGCGGTCGAAAGGAATCTCCCAGAGGTCCTGTGTCAGCCCGCGCCAATAGGCGAGCACATGGGCGAGAGGCGATGTCATGGGCATGATGTGCGCCAGCTCGGCCAGCAGCGACAACGCCGCTCCGGCGATGCCGAGTGTCGCGACGAACTCGCGGCGCAGCCATGCCGCGACCTTCGATGGCCCGCGCGGGCTGACGGTGGGGCGCGCCGGCATCTGGAACTCTGGCCGCGTCGATTTCATGCTGCAATCTATGCAGCATCCGGATGGAGCTTCAATCTCCTTCGTCGGGGATCTGCAGGATCGTCCCGCACGCCTTGCAGTGCACCGCGTCGGGATCGTGGCGCATCAGCGCACAGGTCGGGCAGCGGAAGCGTACCTTGGGCGGCCGCAGCAGCACGCGGACGAGCATCAAGAACAACGTGACGCCGAGGATCATGATGACGATGGAGATGAAGCGGCCGAACGTGCCCTGAAGCGTGATGTCGCCGAAGCCCGTCGTCGTCAGCGCCGTCACCGTGAAATAGAGCGCGTCGACGTAGTTGTTGATACCCGGATTGCGCCCGTACTGGCTGGCGTAAACGATGCCGCTCATGACAAACAGGAATACGAACAAATTGACGACCGCCAACACCACGTCCTCGTGGCGGCGGAACCAGCTGCTGTCTTTGCGCAACCTCGCCAGCAGTTGATAGGTGTGGAGCAAACGCACCGTGCGCAGAATGCGCAGGAAGCCGGCCGCCTCGCCGGCGATGGGTGCGAGGAACGAGACGATTGCCGCCATGTCGGCCCAGGAGGCGGGATGGGCGAGTTCGCGCAGCCGACTGCGACTGATGGCAAGGCGCGCCGAAAAATCCGCGAGTATCAGCACGCCGAAGACGATGTCGAGCCACTCGAGGGTCGCATTGCCGCGAACAAACGTGGTGACCACGATGAAAAGTATGGTCACGATGTCGAAGGCAAGGAGCGCGTAGCGGAATCGGTGCGCTGCCGGGGTGTCCGACTCGTAGAGATGACGCAGGCGCTCGATGACGTCCTTGCGTTGGGGCTGCTGCTTTTGCATACACGTGCCGCCTGTCGTCGCGATGCCGGTCGGGAAGGCCACAACGGGCTTATTTCGCTCAGCGTTCCAAGTTTGCGCAAGCTATTCCGCGCGCGGACAAGCAGGTTGCCGAGGCGTGCTCGATCTAGAACCCGCACACGTCGGCAACACTCTCTATTTCGCGACGCGGCCGACGGCGCGCCATAGGCTGCCGTCGATGGCTTCGAGCACGAGGATGCGCGCCTCGCCCTCGGCTGCCTGCGCCGCCACGGACGGCAAGGTGATGGTGGCGCGCGCACCCGTCTGCCCGCTGAAGCCGATGCTCTCCGGCTTGAAGCGCGAAGCCCAGGCGTATGGGTAGGCGTTGTGAACGGCGTCGGGCGCCAGTGCGGCGAGCGCGGCACCGTCCCACCGCGCCAGCTTCTGTCCCGATCCGTCGAGCAGTGTCGCGGCGATGACGTAAGCCGCCCCGGTGTCGGGTCCCGCATCGACATAGGCCTCGAACGTCACGCTGCCGTCCGCTGCTACGCTCGGCGCCGACATGGCGATGTTGTGGTGGTGGAAGTTCGTGCGCGACTGCAGGGGCGAAAGCACGGCGCCAAATAGGATCTGATAGGTGAGCACGGTGAACAGCGCGCAGGCGATGGCGATCCACAGCGCCAACTTGCGTACCGTCTCGGCAGGCAATGGGCCGCTGAAGATCCAGCTCGTCCACGCGTTGGCCTTGGCAAAGCGCGTTCCCTCGACATAGCGGTGGTCGAGCGACCAGGCGCCGCCGCCGGCAAGTAACACGGCCGAGCTCATGGCAACACCGGAGACGGCCATGGTCCACTCATCGAGGCAGGTCGAGCCCATCCAACCGAAGATCAGCATCAGCGTCACGTTCAGCCAGATGCTGGCGAAGGCGGAAAGGCGGGTTGCCAGGCCCAGAATCAGGCCGAGACCGACGGCAAGCTCGGCGAACGTCCACAGCCACACCGAGGCGACGATGAGGTCGGGGTGGCGCAGCGTCCATTCGATCGGCCCCTGCACCCACAGTGCGCCGGGCAACGCGTGCGTCAGCTTGGCAGCGACGAAGCCGGGCAGCTCGAAATCCAGCTTCACGGCATGATCGACGCCGGCGAGGTCGTGGAAATCGTAGATCAGCCGGCGGCTGGCGCCGCCCCAGAAGATGAAACCCTGCACGAAGCGCGTGCCGAGAAGGACGAGTGCAGCCAGCGATAGGGCTGCGGTTGTGGAAGGGGCATCCCGATCGATCCGATCCGCGTGTGCCATGCAACTGGTTTCCGTTCGCTGAGCTTCCTGCCGGTGCAAGGTAGTGCCAGATGCGCTAAGACCGGCTTACCCGCCGCAGCCGGAAGGTCACCCGCATGGACGACAAGCGTACGATGGGCAGCTTCGACATTGCCGCCATCGCCGCCTCGCTCCCCGAGAGCGCGACGACGCTGCTCGTTGACCGCTACCTCACCGACCGGCCGTCGGCGAGTGCCCGCGTGTTCCGCGTCTACCGGCCGACGCCGCCGCACTATCATGCTCAGTGCGACGAATATCTCTACGTCTTCTCCGGCCGCGGTACGTTCTGGATGGGCGATCCGGCGACCAAGGCCGAGTTCGGCCCAGGGCAGCTCTTGCATTTCGAGCGCGGCACCGTGCATGCGCTTCCGGACATCATCGAGGAGCCGCTGGTGTTCCTGTCGATCGATACGCCGCGGCGTGACCCCAAGGACGTCATTTTTGTCAACCCGGCCGACGGCACGCCGGAGAGCTTCATTCAACAGGGCGGCTATTGATGTCGCGGGGGGCAACGTGGGCCTGCTGATCCGGACGATACAGCGCATCGCCATCTTCGTGATCGGCGCCGTCAGCGTCTGGCTGATCGTGTTCGTCGTCTTCGACTTTGCCGACAAGGAGTTGCCCGTCTACTTCGCGCTCATGGCCACCTACCTCATCGCAGCCTACGTCATTTTGCCATACGCCGTGCGCATGGGATTGAAGGTTGCGCAACGCCGCCACGTACCGAGCTTCACCACCGCCGCCGATGGGCTGCTCGCCGACCCCGTCAACCTGGTGCTCGTCGGCACCTTGGACCAGTTGCGCGTCGCTTTCGCCGCCATCGGCTGGGTCGAGGCCGACAAGCTCAACCTCGCCAGCTCGTGGCGCATGGCAAAGGCGTTCGTGCTCAACCGGCCCTACCCGGCCGCACCCTTCTCGACGCTGTTCCTGTTCGGTCGCGGTCAGGACATCGGTTTCCAGAAGGCGATCGGCGACAGTCCGCGCAAGCGCCATCACGTGCGGTTCTGGGGGCGCAGCCTCGATAACTTCGCGGATGTCGATACGGCGAGCTTCTGGTTGAACACCGACGTGCCGCTGCCTGGAGCAAACGTGCCGTGGGTGGGGGCGGGGACGCGCGACACCGGTTTCGGCCTTGCTAGCCTCACCTTCCAGATCACGCACGCGACCGACAAGGACACCAACGCCGAGCGCGAATACATCATGACCGAATTGCGCCATGCCGATGCGGTCGGCGAGATCGTGTGGGAGAAGACCGGCGACCGCGTCGACGGCAAGCACGTCAACCGCTACATCACCGACGGCGATGTCGCCGTTGCGGCGCTGGGTGCAGGCACCAAGCTACCGACGGGATAAGATTATCTTTGGCGGTCGCGCCGCTCGAACTCCGCCTGCACGATCTCCGCCAACGCGCGTGGCAAGGCGTCGAGCTGCTGCTCCGTCCGCGCCTCAAACCGCTCCATATTGCTGCGGAACTGTGTCAGATCGGATTTGATCTCTCCCAGCTCTTCGGCGTTGGTTTCTTGGAACCCCAGGACTGCTCGATGTACGTCGCGCACCTGGCCGGTGAGGAAGCCATAGGTGCCCTCCAGCTCGCCCACCCGGCGCTTCAAATCACGGATTTCAGATTCCACGTCCATGCGTATCCCCGCGCGATGGCGGAACATTACAAGAACAAAATTGCGAGCGCAACTCAAAAAAGCGCGCGGCCTCAGCCCTGCGTCACGGCCTTGACGTCGACGAATTTGATGTCCGGGTTGCGCTCTTGCACCCAGTTCAGGCTGAACACGGACGGCGACATGTAGACGTAATCGCCTTCCGAATCCTTGGCGATGGACGAGCGGTTGCTCTCCATGAAGCGCGCCAGCTTCGCGGGCTCCTCCGCCGTGATCCAGCGCAGCACCTCGCACGGCGCCTGCTCGAAGCCGATCGGCAGGCCGTACTCGTGCGTCAGCCGGTCGCCCAGCACGTCGAGCTGCAGGGCACCGATGACGCCGACGATGGGCGGCGTGCCGTCGAGCGGGGAGAAGAGCTGCACCACGCCTTCCTCGGCCATCTCCTTCAGCGCGTCCTTGAGCTTCTTGGCGCGGATCGCGTCCTCGAGGCGGATGCGGCGCAAAATCTCCGGCGCGAATGAGGGGATGCCGAGGAACTGCACGTCCTCGCCCTCGGTGAGCGCATCGCCGATGCGCAACGTGCCGCGATTGGGGATGCCGACCACGTCGCCGGCGAAGGCCTCCTCGGCGAGCGAGCGATCCTGCGCGAAGAAGAACTGTGGCGCCGTCAGCGCCATGATTTTGTCGGTGCGCACGTGCTTCACCTTCATACCGCGCGTCAGCCGCCCCGAGCATAGGCGCATGAAGGCCATGCGGTCGCGGTGGTTGGGATCCATGTTCGCCTGGATCTTGAAGATGATGCCGGTCATCGCCGCCTCGGTCGCCTCGATGGTGCGGCTTGCCGCCTTGCGGCTCAGGGGCGGGGGCGCATAGGAGATCAGCGCATCGAGCAGATCGCGGACGCCGAAGTTGCGCAGCGCGCTGCCGAAATAGACCGGCGATAGCGTGCCTTCGCGGAAGGCCTTGAGGTCGAACTGCCCGCAAGCGTCGCCGACGAGCTCGATCTCCTCCCGCCAGGCCGCCAGCTCGTCGGGTTCCAGCAGGGTTTCGAACACTGGATCGCCCGGACCCGACACGGGCGTGCCCTCGGGCGCCTCGTCGATGCGGCGGATGCGCGGGTTCAACAGATCGTAGGTGCCGCGGAAATTCCGTCCCTTGCCGATCGGCCAAACCATCGGCGCAGTGTCGAGCGCCAGCACCTTCTCGATCTCGTCGAGCAGTTCCAGCGGCTCGCGCGCCTCACGGTCGAGCTTGTTGATGAAGGTGATGATAGGGATGTCGCGCAGCCGGCAGACCTCGAACAGCTTGCGCGTGCGTGCTTCGATGCCCTTGGCGGCGTCGATGACCATGATGGCCGAGTCGACGGCGGTGAGCGTGCGATAGGTGTGGTCGGAGAAGTCCTCGTGGCCCGGCGTGTCGAGCAAATTGAAGACGGCACCCTCGTATTCGAAGGTCATCACCGAGGTGACGACGGAGATGCCGCGCGCCTTCTCGATGGCCATCCAGTCGGAGCGCGTGTTGCGCCCGTCCTTCTTGGCTTTCACCTGCCCGGCGAGCTGAATGGCGCCGCCGAACAACAGCAGCTTCTCGGTGAGCGTCGTCTTACCGGCGTCGGGATGTGAGATGATGGCGAAGGTGCGCCGCCGGCGAATCTCGGCCGCCAGCTTGCTCGCCGCGGTGCCGCCGGAAGCGGGCGCTGATGGCGCGATGTCGTTGGGCATTTCCTGGCTTCGGCGCCTTGAAAACGACTGCGGGAGCGGTGCCATTACCACCGTTCATACGCCCCGTCGATGCTTGTGCTCCTGGATTTGCTTCGCTTTTCGAGCGGATGCGGCCATAAGGCCAGCAACCAATTCGTTCTAGGGAGAGACGACGTGATCCATTGGAAGCAGATCGCCGAGTACATCGAGCCGAACTGGGAGAAGGTCAACTCCGAGCGCAGCCCGGCCGTGCTCTTCTGGCGCGGCGCGAAGGGCGCCGTTTTCGGCCACATCCGCGACGGCGAGCTTTTCGATCACAAGTGGGTCTATGTCTGCGACAGCAACAAGGTGACGCACTTCTCCGAGGTCAACGGCCCGGAAAGCAACATCGTCGAGATGTCCGACTTCCGCTCTTGAAGCAGGCCGGCGGCATTGCGCGACGGGGTCGCCGCGCAATGCGCTTCTCCGGCAGCGCCACGGTGTCGGGCGGCCGTCGTCAGCCGGCGGGTCCGGTCATCGGCGGCAGTGACGGCGGCGTGCACACGGCAGAACGACATTGCTGAATGCCGTTCTGCCGTGCGTCCGGGCTCGCTAGTTGCTGAGCTTGATGTTGAGCGCCGCGCGCGCCACGTCGATGTTGTCGAAGCCGATGCGGTCGCCGGCGTCGGCGTCGGTAAAGCTGAGCGGGATCGTCGAACTGTGCCCGAGGTCGTAGCGCAGGTATTCGGCACGCAGCGACACGCCGTAGGCGAGCATCCATTCGACGCCGCCGCCATAGACGATGCCTTCGTCCTCGAGCCGGAGTTTTTGTGAAAATGCCGCCGCCGGCATCTCCTCGGTGAACTCGAAGCGCGAGAAGCCCCAGCCCACGGAGCCGTAGAGCAGCCAGTCGTTGATCGCCCAGCCGAGACGGGCGCGAATGCTGGCGAGGTAGTTCATGTCGGCGGTGAACGTTGCCGCCCCCGGCGCGGCCGGACCGGTGATGTTGTTCCCGCCATTGGCGAGCGTCGATGCGTCGCCCTCGATGCCGAGCAGGAATTGACCGCTCTGGTAGTTGTAGCCGATCTGGCCGCCGACGATGGCGCCGTTGAGGTCGATGGCGGACAGCACGGTCGGCGTGCCGGCGTTATTGAAGATGCCGTCGACGTCCTGCCAGGCGTAGCCGCCGTGGAGGCCGACGTAGAAGCCGTTCCAAGGATTGCGCACCTGCGCGCTGGCTGGCGCCATGCTTCCGACGACAGCGGCGATCACGACCGATGCCGCAAGATAATACTGTTTCAAGCCACGTACTCCCTCGCTCGATTTTTCTTCCCCTCCTACGCGGGTGACGCCACCTGAACTACGGAACGGGTCTTGGCTAACATGGGCGCGGCGAGAAGCGTTTGTTGCCGACCGCGCGTTTTGCACACGGGTGCCCGGTTTTTAAACAGCAGATGAATAACTTTTGGGGGAGGGGCGTTTTCTGCGGGAAGCCCCGTCGGGCCGGACTGCGGACGATTTGCATACCAAGCCAGCGACCGGCGTAAGGCGCCGTTGACGCCAGCGCCAATAGGCTCGCTGCCAGTTCCCACCGCGGTTGGCGAAGTCCACAGCAGAGGAGCCAGCGCTATGAGACGCTTGAGAGGCGCATAAATTGACGGCGTTTCTAGTATGCGTACGTCCGGGACGGGGATGGATTGCGGAACAAGAGCAAAAGTGGGCGTGGCTCGCGTCGAGGCCGCCAAAAACGGCGCGTACGATACGAGCTGGCTGCCCTCGTCCTAGAGCACCCGCAGCAGCACGCCGGCGGCGTAGGCGCCCCCCGAGGCGATGATCGCGTTGGCGAAGCTGCGCACGACGGTGCCGCGCAGCACCTCGGTCAACCCCAGCTCCTGACCACGCCGGTAGAGCTGGTAGTGCTCGGCATAGGAGAGCGAGGCGAGCGCGATGGCACCGGCCGCGACGGCCCAGATGCCGAGGCCGGCGAAGCCGGCAAGCGCGGCGGCGAAGATGGCGAGAAAGCCCAGCATGGCGGACCTCGGTCCGGCCGCGACGCGCACCACCGTTGCAGCAGCCTCACGTCTTGTGGCTGATTCGTTCGGCCTTGCACCATGCCGGCGAGGGTAGCGCATCGCTCGCATCTGGGGACAAGTCGGCGAGGTTCAAGACTTGCAAGCGTTTGGGAATGCGCAAGGGCGTATCGTTCCGCGGGCGAGGCGATCCAGGCTAGGGCGCCGCCGTGGCGCTGCATTCCTTGACGAGGATCTCGCGGGCATCCTTCATCTTGGCGAGCTTGTCCTCGAACGACTTGAGCACCTTCGTCTGGTCGTCGGTCGAGCCGCCGCCCTCGGTAATCTCCGCCTTCATCTCCTTGATGCTCGCCTCGCGCTCGGCGATGGCGATGTCGTGGTCGTTGAGGGCGACGTTCGTCTCCTTCTTGACGCACTTGTAGTCCGCTGCCGGTGCGGGCTGCGCGGCGAGCACCATGGCGACGGCGAAGACGAGGGCTGATTTCAGCATGCAGGCGGCGAGCTCCGGCTAAAGGGCGCAAGGCAAGTGCGCGCGCAGCATGCTTGCCGCCCACTGCGGCGATCAAGCCGACACAGTGGCAAGCCGCGTGGAACTTTCGGCAAGCGGCAAGCGCGATGCGCCATCGCGTTCCGCGCGGAACAGTCGCCGCCGTGCGCATCGCCGACAATGGCGGTCCCACCCGTTGGCCGTGCGGGGGGCACACTGCACCGAACAACGCATCGGAGTTTTGCGCATGTCCAAGCCGAACTTCCTCTCGACCGTCCGCTTCCTGTCGCTCGCTACCGCCGCCCTGGTCACCGGCCCTGCCGCCACTTACGCGGCAATGGATCCGCCGACGCCGAAGCTCGACTGCTCGGCCGCCGAGAATGCCGGCAAAGGCGCAGTGCCAGCAGAATGAAGCGAGCGGCGACAACTCCGCCGCGATTCAGTTGCGTTGCAGAGGGTCGTTTCCGGCAAATCGGTGCTCGACCTGTGCCATGTACAAATGAGAGACTTGTCCAGTCTCGTTCATGGAGATCTCTCATGACGGAACGTGCGCAAGCCTGGCGCAATGCGCTTCTCGCCGGGGCTTTCTTCGGTCTCGCCTTCGGGCTCGTCAGTTCATACCTAAGCGGACAGTTGCCGCCGGCAACGGCGGGAGACGCGCTGGCGCTGGTTGTGCAGATACTGTTCGGCGGCGGCTTGTTCGCGCTGGCCATCGGCCTGTTCGCCACCTCGCGCATCGTGCCGGCCGCGGCCGCCATTCCACTCGCGCCGGGCGACGACATCGTCTATTCGGGCTTGGCCAATCACTTCCTCAACTACGAGGGCCGCGGCGGCCGTCTGGCGCTGACCAAGACCGAGCTCGTGTTCATGCCGCACGTCGTCAACCTTCAACGCGGCGAGCTGCACATCCCGCGCTCCGATATCGCCAGCGTAGCATCGGTGCCAACCTGGGGGATTATTCCCAACGGTCTCGCCGTGACGCTCAAGTCGGGCAAGGTCGAGCGCTTCGTCGTCAACGATCGCAACGACTGGGTGGCGAAGCTGCAGCCGGGCAAATAGGGCTTGCGGTGGCTCGCCTTGGCTACTGCCCCTTCAAGGCGAGGCGCACATAGGCCTGCCGGTGCGAGGGCATATAGCGGCGCGCCGCCGCGATCATCTCCTCGCGCGTTACCGTCTCGACCGGGATGTCGTCGGCCGCTGCGCCATAGAGCGTACGTTCGACGAGGCCCTCGAGCAGCGCCTCGTTCTTCTTGGCGTCCTTGCAGCGCTTCAGGGCGATGCGATCGCGCAGGCGGGAGAGCTCGCGCGCGTCGATGTCCGTCTTCATCTTCTCGATGACGTCGAACACCTTCTTCTCGACCTTGTGCGGATCCTTGCTGCTGGAGATGGCAATATTGAAGATGCCGCTGCAGGCGTCGGTCTCGTAGTGCACCTCCGGCGTGTAGGTGTCGCCGTCCTTTTCGCGCAGCTCGTCGAACAGGGCGGTGTTGAGGTATTCGCTCAGCGCCAACAGCACGCGCGCATCGGGGCTGTCGAGGCAGACGCCGGTGTTCCAGGCGAGCTTCAGGTCCGACATCGGACGCTGCAACTCGTACGACGTCTCGGTGAGGCTGCGGTAGGCGCGCGTCACGGCGACGTGCGGGATGGCGAGGCGCGGGCCCGCGGCGGCAGCGAAGCGGCCGAAGTGCTCGTTGACCAGCTTGGCGACCGCGTCGGGCTCGATGCTGCCGACGAGGAAAAGATCCATGTTGCCGGGCAGGCGCACGGAGTTGGCGAAGTCGCGCAGCTCGGCGGCGAGTTTGGCCGGCGCCAGCTTGCAGCGGGCGATCTCCTCAGGGAGCGTTTCCTTGACGTAGGGATGGGAAGCGCCGAACAGCTCGCGGTCGAACTTGCACTGCGCCACGCGGTCGGGGTCGTACTTGTCGAGATACAGCTCCTCGAGCACGACGCGCGCCTGTGCAGCGACGGTTTCGAGATCGAACTTCTGATCGAGCGATGTCGCCGCCAGGAGGTTCATCACTTGCGGCAGATATTGGGGCAGGAACGACGCATGCCACTGGAGCATGCCGGACTCGGTCGAGGCGTTGCCGTCCTGCACGTGGTCCTTGTTGAGGCGCGTCACTTCGGCGGCGGTCATCGAGCCGGCGGCGCCGACGCACGAGGTGTGCTCGCAGATGTGGGCGAGACCGTTGTGGCTGATTTCTTTGCTGCGCAGAACCAGCGTCGCGGCGACATAGCCGGAATCGTTCTGGATGAAGTGGGCGCGCAGGCCGTTGGGAAGGACGAGGCTGTGGCTAGCGGAATCTCGCACGCTGACGGGTAGCGCCGCGGCGCGCCTCGGTAGCGCGCTCGCCGCCACGCCCGAAGCAAATGCCGATAGAATATGTCTTCGGTTGATCTGCATGTTGAATATCTCACCCTCGCCCGCAATTGGCTGTCCGGCGGAGGTATTCAGCAGATCGACGTGCACCGGCTATTCCCTAGGATACAGGGGGAAGGTTCACGATCGCTTGCGCCCGCCTTGCAGCGGAAGTCGTCGTGTGACGCTGCGTGTCACCGATATTGCTTTTCACGGCTGGGACACGCGCCTACCGGCCGGCTCCCCGCGGGGGAGTCGGTGGGCGCAACTGGTCTTTCACGCGTCATGGCGAAGCCATGCTGCGCATGGAGGCCGGCCGGCTCGCCGGAGTGCGAGTCGGTTGGCGCAACTAAGAAGGGGCTGCGGGGCGGGAAACGCCGCGAAGCTGTTTAGTTTTTTGAGCGACGGTTGCCGCCCCGCAGCAGGATTATGGGCATACCCGCGGCGTTTCAGGGGTTTCCCCCTCCCGGACTTTCACCAGGTGGGCGCGGCGAGCCTCAGGTAGTCGAACCGTACGTTGCGGCGCGTGTACCCGACCTGCAGCCCGCCCTCGAACAGGAACGTCTCGAGTCGACCCCTTCAGCGGGGCGGGATGGGGGGAGTATGCGCGCGTGGCGAGGGGCGGGGATTAGTTTCTCGCCGCCAAGGGCAGAAGTCGCTAAACGCAAATCACGCCAGCAGACAGCTATCGCCGCGACGCCGTGTGAGACTAGTAGAAGCGCGTGCGGGGTCGTAACGTCTAAACCGGACTTTGGCAGATCGCGAGCCATGTATGATTTTCCGCCAAATGTACGACAGCGTCTCCGGCACCTACAGCTATCTGCTCGCCAGCCGCCGCGGCGGCGAGGCACTTATCATCGATCCCGTGCTCGAGAAGGTCGACCGCTACATTCAGTTATTGCAGGAACTCGATCTCCGGCTGGTCAAGGCCATCGATACGCATTTGCATGCCGATCACGTCACAGGCTTGGGCGAACTGCGTGACCGCACGCTTTGCGTCACGGTCATGGGGCGGGAGAGCAAGGCCGATGTCGTGTCGATGCGTGTCAGCGACGGCGACCGCGTCGACATCGAGCGCCTCAGTCTGGGCGTGATCTACACGCCTGGGCACACAGACAATTCCTACTGCTTCACCATGGGTGACCGCGTGTTCACCGGCGATACGCTGCTGATCCGTGGCACCGGTCGAACGGATTTTCAGAACGGCGACGCACGCATGCAGTACGCGTCGATCTTCAACCGGCTGCTGAAGCTCCCCGACGAGACCCTGGTCTATCCGGCGCACGACTACAAGGGCGAGACGGTCAGCACCATCGGCGAGGAGAGGGCTTTCAACCCACGGCTGCGGGTCAGGTCGGTTGACGAATACGTGCAGGTGATGAGCAACCTCAATCTGCCGGATCCGAAGATGATGGACGTCGCCGTTCCGGCCAATCTGAAGGTCGGGCTGGCGCAAGACGAGGTCGCCCAGCTCGGCTTGGCGCTTCATGCAAATGAGTTAGCTGCCATGCTCGGCCGCAATGATATCGCCATCGTCGATCTGCGCGAGGCGAGCGAGCGCGAGAGGGACGGCGAGATCCCCGGCTCGCTGCATGTCCCCTATACGACGCTTGGGGACACCCTGAAGCCGGGCGGCGCACTCTACAAGCTCGGCAGCGCCAAACCGGTCGTCTTTTACTGCGCGTTCGGCGAACGCTCGGCGATGGCGGTTCGCGCTGCGCGCGAAACTGGCCTCACAGCAATCCGTCATCTACAGGGTGGCTTTAGCGCGTGGCGACAGAACCAAATTGGGCGGCAGGTGTGACTTCGGCAAAGCCGCGGCCCCGATGCCCCGGGTATTCCGCGCCGGCGGCGTTCCGATACAATGCGAAACAAAAAGCTCCCCCGAGGGATTTCTCTCGATCGAGCAAATCCGGAGCGGATGGGCAGCCCTGCGGGCGACACCGAGGCCTGACGGTGGCACGCAGACGACCACGCAAAAACGCCCGCGGAGATGATCCGCGGGCGTCGTCGTTCAACTCGCGATGCGTCGGCGCGGCTTACTGCTCGCAGGGCACAGTCAGCGTCATGCCGACCGAGGCGAAGAACTTCTTGCAGTCTGTCGGCTTGGCGGCAGTCTCCGCCTTGACAACCGGCGCATCCTTTACGGCGGCGGCGGCGACTGTGATGGCGGAGTTCTCGCTGTCGGCAGCCTTCGCCTCGACCGGATCGGCCTTGGCAACCTTCTGCGTCTCGGTCTTGGCGACCTTGGCGGCCTTCAACGCGATAGGCTCGCTCTTAGCGATGCGCTTCTTCGAAGCGCGCACGGCACGCTCGGCGCTGGCGCTGTAGCTGTGCGATTTGCGATAGGACGGGCCGTCGACGTTCGTCTGATGGGCGCGCACGACCTCCGGCACGTACTCGCACGAGATGCAAGCTTGCGCAGCCGACGACAGCAGCGTGCCGGCGGCGATGAGGGCGGTGGCGGAGGCGAGGAAAGTACGAGTCACGGAAGTCTCCTGTGGTTGCATGTCTGTCTCTTGGGCAGATCATGCCGTGACGGAGAGAGCCGTGCTGTTCCGGACGGAACCGGCCGGAAAGAAATCGGAATGTCGATAAATCGCGTGATACATCAATTAGTTACTGCGGTAGCGGAACGGCGCCAGCGACGCCGTTCCTTAGACCGGGCCGTGTCAGTCCATGGTGATGGCGAAGACCTTGTAGTCCTTGGTGAGGCGGAAGTCGTAGTTGCCCGACTTGCACTTCACGTCCTCGGCCTCGAGCACGCCGGAGCCTTCGGTTTCCTTCTCGTACTTACCGCCCTCGCAGCCCCAGGCGGCGACTGCCTCCTTGATCTTGGCGGCCTCGTCGTCCGTCACCTTCTCGTCGGCAAGAGCAGCGCTGCAGCACATGCCCAAGGCAAGCGCAGACGCTAGGATCATTCGCATGAGGAACTCCTTATTCAGCGGCGGCGGAAATGCCGACTGTCGACATAATGGAAGTTTTTCCTGACATCACACTGACAAATGTCCCACGGTGACGACGCGCCGCAGCCGAACATGTCGCACGTCCGCGCGTCCGGTTCATTTGCTGGCTCCCTTGCTAACGCCCAACGACCGGATCCGATTGTCCTAGGCACATCGGGATTCTTGCGCATGCGCCGTTGGCACGCATTGAGACCAGACCCGGGGCGGTATCTGCCCAGCCAAGCCCGGCGCTCGCATCTATCCGGGTCAAGCCGGTGCCGCACGCGCTGTGTTAGATGCGATCGCGCGCAATCGAGAGGCGAATTCTCAGCCCCTCGGGATTCCAATCGCGAGAAATCTCGCCGCCCAATTGACCCTGCACCGTCGAGCGAGCGAGCTTGGTGCCAAAGCCCTCGCCATTCGCCTGATGCTCGACGGGCGGTCCGTTGCGCTCAATCCACGTCAGGATGAACCGGGCGCCATCCTCTGCGCATTCGATATCGATGTGACCTGTCGGCGTGGACAGTGCTCCGTACTTGGCGGCATTGGTGGCAAACTCATTCAGCAGAAGCGCCAGGCTCGTCAGCGAGCCGCCCCCAATCGGGATTTCGGCACCGCGGACCGCGACGCGCGCCTTGCCGTCGACTGTTTGACCGTCATAGGGGGCAAGGATCGTATGGATCAAAGCGTGCAGCGTCGTCGACTGCTCCAGTCGACCACCCTCATCGGTTATCACCGGAAGAGTAAGCGCGTGAGCCCGCGCCAGCGCCGATAGCCGCCCGCGCACGGCCGCCGCAAGCTCGGGGGCCGAGTTTGCCGATTGGGCGCTCAGCGCGACCACTCCGCCCGAGAGGGCGAAAAGATTCTTGACGCGATGGTCCATCTCGCGGAGCAGCAGGTGCTGTCGCTCTTCCGCGCGCCGGCGCTCGCTGATGTCGCGGGCGATCTTCGACGCGCCGATGATCTTGCCATCGGCATCTCGCACCGGTGAGATGGTCAGCGAAATATCGACAAGGCTTCCGTCCTTGCGCTGGCGGATGGTTTCGTAGTGGTCCACACGCTCGCCGCTGCGAATGCGGGCGAGGATTGCCGGTTCCTCGTCGTGCCGATCGACCGGGATCAGCGTCGTGACCGGTTTGCCGATCACTTCGTCCGCCGTGTAGCCGAACAGCCGTTCCGCGCCGCTGTTCCAGCTGGCGATGATGCCGTCGAGATTCTTGGACAGAATAGCGTCGTCGGAAGACTCGACGATGGCGGCGATGCGCCGATAGCGAACTTCGCTCTCGCGAATTTGCTTCTCGGCTTCATGACGCTCGGTGATATCCACCAGCGCGTTGACGGCGCCGATGAGAGTCCCCGCGGCATCGAACAGGGGCGTTGGATAGGGAATGAACGGAACGCGCGTGCCGTCCGGCCTCTCGGCGATGGCCTCCATGCCTCTGACGAAGCGCTTTTCCCTCAGCGCCAAAGCCATCGGGCATTCGTCATGCGGCAACGGCGTGCCATCGGGCCAGTATAGTTTCCATGAGCCGCAGAACTCGCTCTTGCCGAGTTCCGGGCGGCATCCCCAAAGGTCAGCCGCGGCCTCATTGAAGAATGTGATGTGTCCCGCCGCGTCCGTGGTGTAGACCGCAGCCGGCAACGCCTGCAGAAGTTCGGTCGAACTCGGCACGCTTCCGTTCGTGTGAGCGGGTCGCGCCTCTGGCCTCTCACGGAAGACATTCACCGCGCCGACGACTTGACCAGCCCCGTCTTTGATCGCCTCGATGTTCTCCAGTGCAATGACGCGCGTACCGTCGGGTCGCTGGATGGCGATCTCCTGGTCACGCAGTCCATGGCCGGTGGCGAGGACGTCGGCCATCGGACATTTTGCATGGGGTACGAGGTCCCCGTTCAGCCCGTAGAGGCGATAGGAGCCGCAATAGCGAACCGCGGGGTCGCCCAGCCGCGGCGAACAACCCCAGAGTTCGGCGGCGGCACGGTTGTAGCGGACGATGAGGCCTGCCTGGTCGCACACGTAGACGCCGACCGGCAGGAGATCCAATAGGCGGTCCGAAAGGTCGAGGACGCGCTCGTCGAACAAGGCATGCAGTTGCTGCGAAGCGTGTCTGTCTACAACTTGGCTTTCCAAAAACTACCTACCCTTGCGCTGCCATGGCCGGAAATGGCGCGAACTCATTGAATGGCGAGTTCGATGATTTTCACCAGATCTCGCTCGCCGCGGTCAACCCGTCCGGCGATGATAAGCGCATTTGCTAGAATAGGTGGAAAAACATGACTTCTACTCACCCGAGATGCGCAATTCGGCGAGCGGAAGGCGACGAGCCCGAAGAGAGCCAATTCATAGCTCGAGCGATCGGAATCGCTTGCATACTACAACAATCCTTGTAGTGTAGATTTGTATGAATGCCAAGGAAGCCGTCACCTCGCTTGCCGCGCTAGCGCATCCGCAGCGTCTCGCCATCTTCCGCCTGCTCGTGCGCGAGGGCCCATCGGGCCTGCCGGCAGGAGAGATCGCCGAGGCGGTGGGGGCGGCGCCGACCGCCGCGTCGTTTCATTTGAAGGAGCTCGATCGCGCCGGCCTGCTCACGTCGACGCGGATCGGGCGCCATGTGCACTACGCCGTGCATTTCGACGGCATGCGCAAGCTGCTGACTTACCTGACCGAGGATTGTTGCCGCGGCCGGCCGGAGCTCTGCGGTACCGCTTTCAAGAAGTCGAATGTGCTCTGTACCAGTAAGGGAGGCAAAAAATGACACAACCGTTGAACGTCCTGTTTCTGTGCACGCATAATTCGGCCCGCTCCATCATCGCCGAGTGCGTGATCAATCGGCTTGGCAACGGCCGCTTCAAAGGCTTCAGCGCCGGCAGCCAGCCGAGCGGCCGCGTGCACCCCTATGCCTTGCAGCTGCTCGATCAGTTGAACTACCCGACAGGCGACTTGCGCTCGAAGTCGTGGGAAGAGTTCGCGGCTGCCGGTGCGCCGCAGCTCGATTTCGTATTCACTGTTTGCGATGACGCCGCCAACGAGACCTGTCCGGTGTGGCCCGGGCAGCCGATGAGTGCGCATTGGGGTCTGCCCGATCCGTCGGCGGCGACGGGCAGCGAAAGCGAGCGCCGCTTCGCATTCGCCGACACGCATCGCATGCTGTACCAGCGCATCGGCATCTTCACCAACCTGCCGCTGTCCTCGCTCGACCAACTGTCGCTGCAACGCCGCCTCGACGACATCGGCCGGACCAAGTCTGCCGAGGCGGAGCCGACACGATGAGCGCATCGCCGTTGGCGCAGCGGCTCGGCGCCGAGTTCATCGGCTCGGCGTTTCTCCTTGCCACCGTTATCGGCTCGGGAATCATGGGCGAGCGATTGGCCGGCGGCAACGAAGCGCTGGCCCTGCTCGGCAACACGCTGCCGACAGGCGCGATCCTCGTGGTGCTGATCACCATGCTCGCCCCCGTGTCCGGCGCGCACTTCAATCCGGCGGTGACCGGCGTCTTCTGGTTGCGCGGCGACATCGGCGGTCGCGACGGCGTGCTGTACGTTGTGGCGCAGATCGCCGGGGCGCTGGTGGGCGTCGTGGCCGCGCACGCCATGTTCGAGTTGCCGCTGTGGCAGGCCGGCCTGAAGATACGCAGCGGCCCCGGCCAATGGCTCGCCGAGGGCATCGCCACCTTCGGGCTGCTGCTGACGATATTGGCGACGCTGAAAGCCCGGGCGGCGGCCGTGCCGATGGCCGTCGGGCTTTACATCATCGCCGCCTACTGGTTTACCGCCTCGACATCGTTCGCCAATCCGGCGGTCACCATCGCGCGCGCCTTCTCCGACACCTTCGCCGGCATCCGCCTGGGCGATGCTCCGGCCTTCATTGCGGCCCAACTCCTCGGCGCCGTGTGCGGACTGCTGCTGGTGCGCTGGCTCTATGCGCCGCGGCGCCACTCGGTACGTGCCCCCGGCGCCGCCGAACCTCTGGAGCAGCAATGAGCAAGAACGGCTCTGACCAACACGCACTGCCGAACGTCGAGCAGGCGCACCTCGACATTCCGGCAGCGGACAAGCTGGCGGCGGACGCTCCGGCAACTCACAAGCCGCGTATCCTGCTGCTCTACGGCTCGCTCCGCACCCGGTCGTACAGTCGCTTCCTAGCCTTCGAGGCGGCGCGCCTTTTGGAGACCTTCGGCGCCGAAACGCGCGTCTTCGATCCGTCCGGGCTGCCGCTTCCTGACGGCGCGCCCGACACGCATCCGAAGGTGCAGGAGCTGCGCCAGCTCGCGGCATGGTCGGAAGGCCAGGTCTGGTGCTCGCCCGAGCGTCACGGGGCGATGAGCGGCGTCATGAAATCTATGATCGACTGGATCCCGCTATCGGTGGGCGCGGTGCGGCCGACGCAGGGCAAGACGCTGGCGGTGATGCAGGTCAGCGGCGGCTCGCAGTCGTTCAATGCCGTCAACCAGATGCGCGTCCTCGGGCGCTGGATGCGCATGATCACCATTCCCAACCAATCGTCGGTCGCCAAGGCCTTCCAGGAGTTTGACGAGGCGGGCCGCATGCGGCCGTCGGCCTTCTACGACCGTGTGGTCGATGTGATGGAGGAGCTGGTGAAGTTCACGCTGCTCACCCGTGACCGTGCCGGCTACCTCGTCGACCGCTACAGCGAGCGTAAGGAAAGCGCCGAGGCGCTGTCGCGGCGTGTCAATCTGCCGGCCGCGGTCGCGTCAAAGGCCGAGTGAGGCCCCCGCCGTAAGGCTATTGGTCGCAAAGAACGGGGCTGCGCGGCGCGCGTTCCGTTGGTAGATAGCGGTGCAAGCCAACCCCGCGCACGGAGCCGTCCCATGACCGAGAACAAAAACGCCAACGAAGTCCATGAGCGCCTGGAGCGCGAGATCGCCGAATTGCGCGGCCTGTCGCTGGCGACGGGCGTCATCCTCACGCAATTGCTGCAGACGATGACCCTGCGCGAGCTCAACCCGCAGGCGGGGGCGACGCGCATCGTCACCAACGCGCAGAAGGCCATCGACGGCTTCAAGGCCGGCGACAGCCCGCTCGATCAGGTGATGAAGAAACGCGCGCTCGAGGCGGTGAAGCAGTACGAGGAACAGCTCCGCTCGGTGCTGCCGGTGTAGGGCGGACGCGTCGCGCCGCAGGGAGAGATCGCCGATGGGCGAGCGCCTTTACCTCGACGATCTGCACGTCGGCCAGCGCTTCACCAGCGCCAAGCACCTGGTCACGACCGAGGCCATCAAGCAGTTCGCCGCGCAGTTCGATCCGCAGCCGTTTCACCTCGACGAGGAGGCTGCGGCGGCCTCGATGTTCGGCGGGCTGGTCGCCAGCGGCTGGCACACGGCGGCGGTGACCATGCGGCTTCTGGTGCAGGGTGGCGCGCCGATCGCCGGCGGCGTCATCGGCGCCGGCGGTGAGGTTGCCTGGCCGCGCGCGACGCACCCGGGTGATGAGCTGCAGGTGTCGAGCGAGGTGATGGCGGTGACGCCCTCGCGCTCCAGGCCGGACCGCGGCATCGTCGTCGTGCGCAGCGAGACGCGCAATCAGCGCGGCGAGATCGTGCAGATCATGACATCGAAGCTGGTGGTGCCGCGCCGGACGTAAGGTGGCTTAGTTCAGCCGGCAGTTGCCGCCGCTGCCACCGCCCGGCAGTTCCCGTAGGAACACCGTCCTTTGAAGCGGCCCCGCAAGCTGCGCGCCGCCGCTGTCTGCTAAGATCCGCGGCCGGTGATCGCGCCGACCGCTCCGGGCGCGTCTGGTTGAAGGGTATTTCACATGTCGGAATTCATCTCGACCTATCTCGACCTTGCCGGCCCCGCGGTGCTCGCGGCCCTTGCGGTCGGCTCGCTCAGCTACCTGCTGTTCGGGGGGCGCGATATGCGCACCATGATCATGGCAGCGGGCACCGGCGTCGTTGCCGGCGTCGTATCGGCGATCCTGCAGGCGGCGCTGGGCGTGACCGGCGGCGGCTACATGCCGACCGTTGCCGCGGTCGCCGCCGGGGCAACCGCCGGATTTATCATGCGGCCACGTGGCGGTTAGGACGCGATCGCGAGGACATTTTCGTTTGCGCGCCTCCGGCACGACGCTGCTACTTGAACAGCGAGGTCAGCGAGAACGAGGAGCCGACGACGACGGGGGGCGCCTCGGCGATCTGCGGATGCGGCTCGTCGACGTGCACGTTGACGCCAGTGGCCCGCCCGTCCTTGACCAGCGAGGCGACATAGGCCCAGCCCTTCGGCTCGAGGCCGAGGCAGGCTTCCGACATCTCGCCCTTGAGGCGCACGTGGATGGCAATGTTGCCGCGCGCCAGGATCGCCTTGGTCTGTGCCTTGCTGTAGCGCTCCTTGTGCCACAGCTTGCGCAACCAAATCCCCGCCACGTTGCGCTTGGTCTTCGGCCCCCAGCTCACGCGCCGCTCCGGGTCGGCCGAGAAAGTGTATTCGCCCGGCGGCAGCGGCCCGACGGCGCGGGCAGCGAGGCATTCGGGATCGGGATTGTTGCGGCAAACGTCGCGCCCGGAGATGGCCCAGGCGATCGTGCGCCCGTTCCACTCGGGATCGTCGGCGATGACGAACAGGCGCCCGCTGCGGATGGTGTAGCCGAGGCGGAAATTGCCCACCGCCGCCGGCACCTCGCGCACCACGTCCTCGTAGGGATTGCAGATCTCGCCGCCGGTCAGCTTGCGCTGATAGCCGTTGAGTTTGATGGTGACGAAATCGACGTTGGGCGCGCAGTCCCACTGCGGTAGCGGCTTCTTGTCGGCGAGCGCCAGGGCAATGGCGGCGGGCGTCGTCGGCACCGGGGCTTCCGGCCCGGTCGATTCCGGCTCGGCTTCGGCGAGCTGCTTGGGCGCGGGCTTCTTCGGCTTCTTGGAGACCGTCGTTTCCCACGGCGAAGGGGCAGGCGCCGGCTGCGCGCGCACGGCTTCGCACTTGTCCGACAGCTTCGGCGGCTGGATCTGCTTGACGGCGAGCTGGCGGGCGAGGGCGCTGTCGGCGCCTTGCGTGACGTACGCCTGGATGAGCGCGTGCTGCACCGCGAGCTGCTCTTCCGAGAGCTCGAAAATGCAGTCCTCATAGATCTGGTCGCCGACCTGGCTGAAGATGTCGGCGAGCTTCGCCGCCGCGGCGGCCGATGCGGCGGAAGGCACGGTCGCTTTGGGGACTGGGCGCGGCGCCGCCGCGGGGGCCGTTACGGCGGCCGGGGGCAACGCGCCGGTGTCGACGGGCGGCTCGGCCGCGACCCGGTGGCTCGGCAGCAGCAACACAAGGCTGGCGAGGGTGGCGAGCAGCGCCAGAGCCGCCGGACGGCGTGTGCCGTGGCGGGCCGCGTCGCTGAGGGTGCCCCACCCGTGTTCCATTTGCCATTGGTACGCCGTGAGTCGGGGCAAGAGAAAGGCCAAAGGCGCGATGTCCTTTCCGGCCAATGCCCTAGCCGGTCCGCCGCAGTGCTTCCGGGTACGGATGTTGCAATGTTAGTCGGCCGCACGGCAGCCGTGGAGCCTCAGGCGCGAGGATTTGGCACAGTCTAGGGGTGGCGCGTCTCCGAGGTCAACGTGACTTTGCCGCCGAGGATGGTTGCCACCACCGGAATGTCCTTGATCTTCATCGGGTCGACCGCCTGCGGGTCCTCGTCGAGCACCGAGAAGTCGGCGAGCTTGCCCGCCTCGATGGTGCCGATCTTGTCCTCGACGCCGAGCGTGTAGGCGGCGTCGATGGTCACCATTTTCATGGCGCGAGCGACGTCGACGCGCTCGGCCGGCGCATGCACCTTGCCCGACGTGAAGCCGATACGGTTGACCGCCGTCCACACCTCGAGCAGCGGGCTGGGGATGCCGACGGGGGTGTCGGAGTGCAACGACACGACAATGTCCTGATCGATGAGCGAGCGCATACGCGCGGCCAGTGATGCGCGGTCGGTGCCAAGCTGCGGGGCGCTGAGATCGGCGCGCTCGTAGACGTAATAGGGGTTGGTGCTGACGACGGCGCCGAGGGCCTTGACGCGTCGGCCCTGCGCGACGCTCGAAATGCCGAAGTGCTCGAAGGTGAAGCGGTGATCGAAGCGCGGCTTCTCGGCTTGCAGAGCAGCAAGCGCGTCGAGCGTCACCTGATTGCCGCCACTGCCGTTCGAATGCACATGGATGGGGAAGCCGGCGTTCCACCAGGGACGCATGGCGGCGATGAAGTCGTCCTTCGAGGCGTACATGAAGAGGCCTTTGTACTTCTCGGCGTCGATGTAGCCGGGCCACTGCATGTCCATGCTGAGGCTGACGAAGGCATCGTCGGCATAGAACTTCACCCCCTTGAACATGGTCTTGTCGGTCGCCTGCGCCTGCATGGCGAGCGCCTTGTCGACGGCGCCGTCGCCGTAGAGCTGGCGCGCGGAAAAGCCGTCGATGACGTGGACGATACGCTGCTTGGATGCATCCGACGCGAAGTATGTCCGCGACAGGTGTTGTTCGAGGTCCAAGTCGACGCCGCCGAAGAACAGATCGCCGGCCGTCGTAACGCCGGCCTGCTGCATCAGGTTGCTGAAGTAGTTGAGGTTCTTCGCGGCCGCGTCCGGCGCCATCTGTTCGGCGATGACTTGCGGCAGGATGATGCGGGCCGCATCGGTGCCGAGGAACTGGCCGTTCGACGAACCGTCCGCATCGGTGCCGGCACCGATGACGCCAGCGATCTTCTGCGGTGTGATTGCGTATTTGGCCAGTGCCGCGCTGTTGGCATACGCGTTGTGCTCGGACGCGTCCCACACGATGATCGGCTGCGTGTTGGAGATGGCATCGAGCGAGGCGCGGTCGAAGTCCTGACCCATGGCGAGAATGTCGTAGCCCCAGGTCAACACCGTTTCGTCCGGCTTGGCATCCGCCGCATACTGCTTGAGACGGGTGATAGCCTCGGCGTGGTTCTTGACCCCTGGAATGTCGGCGCCATACGGGCTGCGCATCGGGAAGTGGCTGAGCGAGGGACGGCTGAGCGCCAGCGAGCCCATCACTGGATGCGTGTGCGCCTCGACGAAGCCGGGATAGATGACCTTGTCCTTGAACCGGTCGTCGACCTCGTAAGGGTACTTGGCGAGCCAGGGATTGAGGTCGTCGAAGGTGACGCCGACGGAAACGATCTTTCCGTCCATGACGGCAACGGCGGTCGCTTCCGGCCAGCCGGGATCCATGGTGACAAACTTCTTGGCGGTGAAGACGGTGATTTTGGCCGCCGTCGTCTTAGGTGCGGGTGCGGTCGCCGGCGCGGTAACCGCGGCGAGGCGCGTGTCGCCGAGGCCAGTTTTGAACCTGCCCGATTTGACGTTAATCGCCATCGCCTCGCGGAACATTGGCGCTAGCTCAGTGACGCAATAGGTGCCCCAGGTCTCGTTCGGCTGCACCTTCGGATCGGCCCGGTGGATGCCGAGGAGTTGGCGACGTGGTGCGTGCTCGGAGGGCGGATGCGCCCAGGCCGGCGAGGCGATGAGGGTGGTGAGGACGGCAGCGGAGAAGACGGCGCGACGGAATGTGCTCATGGCGAAGCCATAGTCGGTTTCGGTTACCCGACCCTCACCGGGGCCGCGGCGCCACGTGCTTATCGCTTCCCAGCGGGTCCGCCCTGCGCAAGTCGTTGGACTTGTGCTCGGCGTGCGCGTTACAACTCGGCGCATCAAGGAAGCGGGGCCCGGCCGCCGGGAATGTTCATGCATAAATTCGTCCTCGTCGTTGCCGTCGGCGTCTGCCTCGCCGGGTTTGCCGCCATGCCAAGCTTCACTTTCCCGCTGACGGCAACGGCGCAGGCGCAGCCGGCGGATGCTGAGAAGCAGGCGTTCGAATCGGCCAAGGAGCTCGGCACGGTCGAAGCCTGGGACGCGTTCCTGGCCAACTACCCGACTGGCTTCCATGCCGATCTGGCGCGCGCCTACGTCAAGAAGCTCGCCGGTGCTGCCACGCCGACGCCTGCACCGGCGACTGCGCCTTCCCAGTCCGCCGCAAACTTGCCACCTGCGCGGGAGGTGTCGTGCAAACAGGCGGCGAAGCTCCGCTCGGAACTGTCGAAAGAGCCGGCGAAGATCCGCTTCATCAACGAGTCCGACGCGACGCTGATCATCCAGTGGATCGACTTCAAGGGTGCGCTCAAGGAGTACGGCGAGCTGCAGCCGGGCGCTGAGCTGACGCAGGAGACCTTTGTCACGCATCCCTGGATCGCCGCCTATCAGGAAGGCAGCTGTCGGCAGCTCTTCCTCCCCGCCGAAGGAGTCTCAGTCGCGCGGCTGTTGCCCGAGGATCAACTGCCCGGCAGCAGGAAGGCGGCCGGAAGCTTCGACGAGCACGGGCCGACGCCCGAGCAGTCTTGCAAGGACAGCGGCATGGACTACGACGGGGCCGCTTGCGTGCCGCGCAAGAAGAAGTCGGAACAGCCATCGAAAGCGACCATCGAGCGGCGCGCCAAGGCGGCGTGCGTCGACCAGGGCATGATCTATCTCAACGGCAAATGCGCGCCGAAGACCAAGGCCGAGCGCGACCGCGGCACCAAAAACAAGAACAAGGCATGCCCGGCGGGCATGTACCGCAACTCGTACGGCCAGTGTCAGCCGAACGAGACCGGCGGCTGATCGACGGCGACCGGGGCAAGAGGGATTTGTTGCAAGCGTAGAGATCGGGGGAGATTCCTGCATGCGTAACTTTGGCCGTGCCGCGCTTCCTGGCTTCGCGGCATCGCTGCTCGCCGTCGTCGCCTTTGCCGACCTGCCGCTCGCCTTCAACCTGGCGGCAAGCGCGCAGGCACAACCGGCCGATGCCGAGAGGCAAGCGTTCGAAGCGGCCAAGGAGCTGGGCACGGTCGAAGCGTGGGACGCGTTTCTGTCCAACTATCCGAAGGGATTTCACGCCGACCTGGCGCGCGCCTATGTGAAGAAGCTGGCCGAGCAGCCAGCAGCGGCGCCACAGCAAGCCTCGCCCGCGCCTGCCGCAGCCGCGCCCGCGAGCTATCCGATGCCGGCGGGCTCATGGGGTGGGATCGTCCGCGACGGACCCGGTCAGAGCTACGCCAAGGTCGGCTCGCTGCAGGAGGGCGACCCGGTCACCCTGGTGGAGAAGACCGAGGTTTTCGAGAACGGCTTTCCTTGGTTCAAGATCACCTACTCGGGCGGTGGCAGCGGCTATCAGTGGGGCGGCATCCTGTGCGCCATCGGCGAGGCACGCGCGGAGCTGTTCCAGACGTGCACGACCAAAGCGCAGCGCGACGGGGCGCGCGCGGCGGCACCGCAGCTGTGCCGCGACAACGGCGGCGAATGGGGTGAGGGTCAGTGCTGGCCCAAGGGGCACTACAGCAGCAAGACCAAGAAGAACAGGACAGGGTTGTCCTGCAAAGAGCTGAAAGCGCGCTGCAGCCGGACGGATACGGATGCCGACTGCAAGCGCTACCTCAACTCGTGCACCGGGCACGGCGACAACTAGCAGCGCGCACGGCGGCGGCGCGGATGCACGCGCCGCCGGTGCTCGGCAGGCCTCAGCGGGCCGCGGTGCTCTTCTTGGCGTTGCGCTCTTTCTTGGCGATCTTGCCTTCGCGCTTCTTGGCGTTCTCCGCCTTGCGCTGCTTGGCCTGGATGGCCTTGCGGCGCGAGTCCGACATATTGGGCATGGTGAATTCTCCGTTGGGTAACTGTGAACCTGCCGGCTGCATACTAGAGGAGGCGCGCGGCGCGCAAGCCGCTCGATGCGCTTGGCCGCTGCCTCAAGCGACGCAGCCGGCAATATCCTCCATCGAAACGAACACAATATCGGGCTCGCCCGCCCGCAGCGCTTCGGCACTGGCATAGCCCCAGGAGACGGCGCCGAAGGCAATGCCGGCCTGGCGCGCGGCATCGAGGTCGCGCAGCTCATCGCCGATGCACAGGGCTCTATCGGCGGGGACGCCTGCCATCTTCAGCACGCGCTTGAACAGCGCGGCCTTGCCGAACAGCGATGCGCCGCAGGCGTAGTGCGTAATCAGCTTGGCGTTGTCCGGCCCGAGCGCGCGACGCGCGTTGGCCTCGCTGTCGGAACTGACGATGGCCAAGACGGTGCCGCGGGCGGCGAGCGCCAGCAGCAGTGCGTCGACGCCGGGGAACAATGGGATGTCGTCGAGATGCGCCGCCTTCAGCCGCCGCATGTGGCGCGCGATCAGCGGCAGCTTCCATCCCGGCACGTCGAGGCGTTTCAAGATTTCGCGCGGCCCGGTGCGGCGCAGCGCCTCGACATCGTCGGCGGCGATGCGGCGGAAGCCGAACTTGTCGGCAACGCCGTTCACGTGGCGGAGGAACCACGGGAAGCTGTCGGCGAGCGTGCCGTCGATGTCGAAGACGAGAAGCAAGTAGCGCATGCGGGCGGGTATGTAGCAGACGCGGGTGCCGGCGCGGAACCCCACCTTGCCGCTACTTCTGCGGTGCCGCGCCAACGTCGGGTGGTTGGACGGGTGATCATCGGCGGGAATTTTTTCGGCCCGGCACGGGAGGTTTGCCTAGGGTGCGCTGGCTATTTTCACCAACCCGTCTTGCAGCGGTAACGAACGCCGGCCGGCGCCGTAGAGGCTATGCGCGCCCGGCGGGGGCGGCGGCACACCGCGCAAAAAGAGGCATCGGCGATGCGAGCGAACTGGATTTCCGGCGGCGCCGCCACGCTCTTGCTGCTGCTTATGGGGCTCAATATGAGCACCGCTGCCGACGAGCCGGAGTTCGGCGGATCGTGTGCCATGGGCCTCGCCGAGGGCAAGCGCATAAAGACGGATTGCTCGGTCAATTGGACGTCGCCGGAAGGGAAAGTCTACTGCTTCGGCAACGAAGATTCCAAAGCGGCGTTTCTGAAGGACCCCGGCATCAATATCCAGAAGGCGCGCGAGACCTTCGCGCTGGGCGTCACGGATGCCAAGGCCGACGACATGGGGAAATACTCGGCCGACGACGTCAAGGCCTATCTCGAGACGCAGATCAATGCCGCGGCGAGCAAGAACGGCGGGCTGTTCCCCATCGACGACGCCATGCTCGGGCAGACCCTAATGTTGAAGTTCGTCGCCATAGACTTCATGCGCACCCTGCACGGCTACGGCTTCTTCCCCAACGTCATCTTCGCCGACAAGGATGACCCGCAGAAGAAGTATCAGATCGACTTCTGGGTGAAGCCGCGGGGCGGCAAGCTCGAGACGGTGGATGTGCGCGTCTACAAGGCGCCGCGCAAGGAAGGCGACAAGTGGGTGCAGATCACGCGGCAGCCCAAGCCGTGGTGGTGGATCCCGGCATCCGAGCATCCCGGCGAGAGCGAGGTGAAGCGCGGCTGGGAGATAATGAGCGCCCTGCACGAGCATGTGGCGCAGGTGAAGGCGGCCAACGGCGGCGTCTACAAGATCAAGGACGACAAGACCGGCGAACTGATCGACATGGAGTTCGTCGGCATCCACCAGCCGGTTCGCAAGCTCAAGCAGGACGGCCGCTTCTTTGCTTGCACCGACTTTCGCCGCGCCGGCAGCAAGGACGAATACTACGACATCGACTTCTGGCTCGATGCGGCGAGCGGCAAGATCACCGTCGGCGGCGTGCGCGTGCACAAGGTGCCGATGCTCGAGGACGGCAACTTCGTTCAGATGCCGCGCTACTCGTTCGATGCCAAGACCTTCGACGTCGTTCCCTAGCGACGCGACGGGCCGAGTTTATTCCTGCGCCTTGATCTCGGCGTACTTGGCGCGTGCCTTCTCGAACTTGGAATTGAACAGCCACATCGCATCGAGGATCTCGCGGAAGGTCGCCGAGGTCTTTGCCCGGTCGGACTTCCCGAAGGTGAAGATGCTGTTGTTGCGTAGGTAGCCCATGATGCGCGCGTCGGAGATCCGGTAGCTCTCGAAGTTCCCGGACTGGAGGGCCGCCCGCGTCGGCGTGGGAATGAGCTGGATGAGCTGAAAGAATTTCATCTGATCGATCTCGTCGGGCAACATCCGCATGATCGTCGGTAGTTGTGCGAAGAGATCGGCGTGGGCGTTCATCAGGCCGTTGCGCACCGCCGTCCAGTGATTGTAGCGCTGGTCGCCCTTGCCGATGCGCGCCTCTTCCTTGGCGTCGCGGGCGGCGAGTGCCGCGTCGGCTGCGGCGGCCTGCTGCTTGAGGGCCGCCCATTTCTTGCGGCCCTTGCGATCCTCGGTGGGGCCTGTCTGCAAGCTTCCCTTGTAGGTGTTGGAGCGGGCATTGCCGATGTTCTGCTTGCCGTTGGTTTCGGCGAAGAAGATGCCGAGGCTGATGCGCCCCGCAACTTCGGCCGCGGCGGGATCGAGGCCCTTGGCACGCGCGATCCCCCTGCCGAGTTCGAAAACATCCCTAAACGGCGTAGCGGAGCTTTGCGCGTTGGCGGGCGGCGCCTGCATGCTGGCGAAGAGCGCCGCATACTCTTCAATGAGGGGCTCGATGGCGACATCGAAGTAGGCGGGCGGAACGCCGAACTTGTTGGGCGGCCCGATGCGCGAGGGAAGCGCGTCGGTGAGATCCTTGTACGTGCTTATCACCTTGATGCGCGCGAGGTAGACGGCCTGACCGGCAAGTCCCGACAGCTTCTGCTTGGCGTCGATCTGTGCGCGCCGCTCCGCCAGGATCGCCTTGAAGTCGGCGAGCGCCTTGTCGTAGGCGGACAGCGCTTCCGACTGCTCAGGCGTCAGATTGGCCGGCTGCGCCTGTGCCGCCAGGTTGAAATAATTTTGCGCGAGGCACGGCAAAGCGAACGCAAGTGCGACGGCGGTTGCGCGCACGAGCCAGGCCGAGCTGATACGGCGATTCAAACAGCAATTCCCATGTCGAGACAGGCCTCCGTTGTGAAAGCCGACATAGCGAGCGGATGCCTACTCGGCAATACGCACCTCGAAGGTGCGGCTTGCCGTCTCGCCTGTCGCCAATGTCGCGGCGATCGAAAAGCGGTCCGTGCCTTGCTGTCCGGCGCGCGCCGTATAGTAGACGCCGGTGCCTTTGGTCTTCTGGCCGATGCAGGTGCCCTGGGCGGAATACTGGATCGTCGTATCCTGGCCGGGTACGAACGTCACCTCACCCTTGGCCGGCGGGGCGGTAATGGTGATCTGCGGCGCCGCCACGGCTTCGCATTTATCACCGAAGCCGGCGAAGACGAACACGCGCGCCGCGCGACCGGGAACGACGGGCGTCGAGCGGACTGCGGCATCGGCGGTGGGCGGATCGCCCGGTAGTGGGGCGCCGCCGTCTTGCGTACCGATCCCCGAGCAGCCCGCCACGCCGACGAGCGTCAGGGCGAGGACAGCGGTGGCGGAGGAGATACCTAGCGTCGGGCGGTGCAGGCGCATGCGTGTTTGTCGCTCGGTGGGGCAGAGCGGTTTGCAACGCCGCTGCTTCAAGGTTGCTCAACGAAGATGTCAGTCCAGCCGGTCGGCGCCCCGGTAGCGTCCATAGCTTTGCCGCTCGTTCGGCCGGAACAACGTAACCTCGAAGATTTCCGGTGTGCCGCCCATGCCTGGCGATCCGGCCGGCATGCCTGGCACGGCGAGGCCCGTTGCCTTCGGCCGCTCCCGCAGCAGGCGCTGGATGGCGGATGCCGGTACGTGCCCTTCGAGCACATAGCCGCTCACTTCGGCCGTGTGGCACCCGCCGAGATTCTCAGGCACGCCGAGGCGGGTCTTGATCGCTTTGAGGTCGGTCGCAGCCACGATGGTCACTGGAAATCCCGCGGCTCGTACGTGATCGGCCCAACCCGTGCAGCAACTGCAGCTGGGATCCTTGCTGATTGTGACCATGGGCAGCGCCTCGGCGAAACTGCACGGCATCACAGCGAAGGTCGCGGCGCCGGCAAACATGCGAAGCGTCTCGCGGCGAGAGTGCGTGCTTTTCATGATGATCTCCCTGGCATCAGAGCCCTGGTCGTCCGTGTTTGGATCAGCTTAGTTTGCTGCATCGCCGCCTTCCACGTTCGTTTTCGCCTCGCCTTGCGAATCTCGACCAAGTATTGGCTTTCACCATGTCTAAATCGGGTCGTGGGCCGCTGCCGGAGCCTGCGCGGCGGTTGCCGGGTACGTGTGCGTCTCGGATTTGTCGAATTGCAGTGACTGAAATAATCGCGGTCGGCAAACGAGGGGTAGTGACGCATGGCAGGCCGCCAGGAGGCCGTGGACTGGCTGCTGGACGGGGACCCGTCGATCCGCTGGCAGACGATGCGCGATCTTACCGATGCGCCGGCCGAGGTGGTCGCCGCCGAGCGATCACGCGTCGCCAAGGAAGGCTGGGGCGCCGAGCTCCTCGCGCGTCAGACGGCCGACGGCCACTGGAATGACGAGACCGAACACGGCTGGATGACCACCACCGACGCCCTGCAGCTCCTGCGAAACCTGGGCGCCGATCCGTCAGACGGGAAAGTCCGCGGAGCCGTCGGCCGCGTCACCGACCGCATCACCTGGTGGCAGCTCGACGGCCGGCCCTTCTTCGACGGCGAGACCGAGGCTTGCATCAACGGCAGGATCCTGGCGGCGGGCGCCTACTTCGGCGCGGTCGTCGACCCGCTGCTCGCGCGGCTGCTCGGCGAGCAGCTCGAGGACGGCGGCTGGAACTGCGAGGCGCCGGTCAGCAAGCGATCCTCGTTCCACTCCACGATCTGCGTGTTGGAAGGACTGCTGCAATACGAGAAGGCGCGAGGGCCATCGGCCGCTGTTACGGACGCGCGGGTGCGCGCCGAGCACTATCTCCTGGAGCGCCGCATGCTGCGGTCGCTGTCCTCTGGCGAGGTCATCAATCGCCGCTGGACGAGTTTCTTGTTTCCGCCCGTTTGGCACTACGACGTGCTGCGCGGCCTCGACTATCTGCGCAGTGCTGGCGTCAAGCCCGACGCGCGCGTCGCCGAGGCGGTGGCGCTGGTTGAGGAGAAGCGCGGCGATGACGGGCGCTGGCCGCTCGACGGCATCCACCCCGATCACAGCGGGCGGCTGTCCTTCGACGTGGAGACCAGAGGTCGGTGAGGCCAGCCGCTGGAACACCCTGCGCGCGTTGCGTGTGCTGGACTGGGCGCGCGGTTGAGCGGCGGCGACGCGGTCCGGTTCGCCTCTTCCACCGGTCTCAGGTGCGTGCCTTTCAGACCTGCCCCCGAAAGGGCAACACCGCGCGATTCGGTTTGCCTACGCGTTGCCAGATAGCGTGTACGGACTTGCAGCCCCGCCGCGCCTATGGAACACAATTGGGTATGCGCCGCGCCTTGCTGCTCCTGCCCGCCCTGCTGCTCATCTGTCTTACGGCCGGCATCAGCACGGCCGCGGCCGACGACTGCGAAAGCGGCAATGACCAGTGCCCGCAGGAGTACGGGGGCGGGTGCGTGCCGGCGGGCAGCGTTTGCTGCCCCGATGGGACATATGGCGAGCCGGGGAGCGTCTGTTGCGGCAACGCCAAGAACTGCGGGGAAGGCTACATGTGCGGCGCCCCCGATGAATGCATTGCGATGACATCGAAGCGCGCCTGCTCGGACCGCGCCCAGTACTGCGATGTGGGCTTTGCGTGCACCAAGGACATGCAGTGCGTTGCCGTGCCCCCGGGGAACCGGGCACGCTGAGCGCCCTTGCTTCGCCGGCACCGTTCGACGTCCGCACAACAGCGGGCGGCCTCTTTGGTCGGCGAGGGGGTGCGGAACGCACCCTCGGCCCAGAGTCTGCCGCGTAATTATCGCGATACCGCCACACTACTGTCGCAGGAGGGTGACGCACGCTGCTCCGGCATCGGAAGTGGGGACAGGAGCGATGATGAGACGCATTCCCGGCCATATTTGCTTCGTCGCTATTGCGATGCTCACCGGTCTCGCCGCGCACAGCCAGCCGGCGTCGGCGCAGCTCTTCTGGGACTGGGGTGGCAAAGAAGAGAGCAACGGCAGCGGCCGCGAGACCGTTCGGTTCAATCCGAAGTACACGCCAGGTCAGGTCATCGTCAGCTTCGGCGATCGCCGGCTGTATCTCATCACTCGCGCCGGCGAGGCCATCAGCTACCCGGTCGCCATCCCGCGCGAGCAGGATCGCTGGCAGGGCGTCACCAAGGTCTCCGACAAGAAGGTCAATCCGCCGTGGCGGCCGACGCCGGACATGCTACGGGAGAATCCGAAGCTGCCGAGCTGGGTGCCCGGCGGCCATCCGATGAACCCGCTCGGCGTGCGCGCGCTGTATCTCGGCTCCAGCACCTACCGCATCCACGGCACCGACGCGCCGTGGACGATCGGCACGGCGGCCTCGAAGGGCTGCATCCGCATGTTCAATCGCGACGTGCTCGATCTTTATCCGCGCGTGCCTATCGGCACGAAGGTGACGGTGACGTGGCAGCGCTTCGAAGGTGATGGCGGCGGCTATGCGGTGTCGGCGAGCGGGCCGCCGGTTGGCGGACCGGATTGGGCGGACGAGCGGGAAGGTGGGCGCTTCGAGGAACCCTACAGTGAGCGTGCCATGAAGCGCCGTCGCCTGCGCGATTTGGCGCCCGACGACCTGCCGCCCGACGACTACGACCGCTGGGCGTACTAGGCGCGGGCGCGCGAGAACGAATCTCGATGGCCTCGAAGCGCACCCGCTCCAGCCGCGCACAGTATGGGGGGCGGAAAGGGGACCGTTCGAAGGCCAGGTGGGAAGACTGCTCCGCTTCAAGCCAAACTGCTGGCGGGCAATTCATGCAGCCGCTGGCAGCGGCCATCGAACTGCGCCCCCGGCTCGATCACGAGTGCCTCGTGCTGGATATCGCCTTCGATGCGCGAGGAAGCCTGCAACACGACACGTCCAGCGCGGATCATGCCGCAGACGTGTCCGCGCACGACAACTTCGCGGCCGCTCACCTTCCCAGTTATGCGGGCCGTTTCGCCAATGATGACGGCGTCGCCATGAACCTCCCCTTCGACCTCGCCGTCGATCCGTAACGTACCCCTGCTGCTGATCCTTATGTCCATGCCCGTGATTTTTATGTCTTTTCCCAACAGGGAAGCGTTCGTCGACAGGGCGGCGAATGCCGCTGCGCCACCGTCAGGCGCCACCTGCAGTGGCGATCCCCGCTCGCGTGATGACTTCGTGCTGGGTGCAGCCGGGCTTCGGGTGAACATGTTTACCCCAGAATGGAGGCATTCTTTCGCGCGCGAAACATTACGAACCGTAAGATATACCGTTGCTACTGCGGTTCGTTCGCGACTCCGGGGGGGCGTCGTCGGCGCGCATATCTTCGAGAATCACGGGGGCTTTGACCTGCACCTGACCCGCTATCGAGCCACCAGCGGACACCGCGAGCTTGCCGTATGAGGCTTCGGCACTGACGCGCCCGGTGGCTCGGATGTCGAGCAGATCCTGCACATTCAGGATGCCTTCGAGGGTTCCGTGCACCTCGGCGTGCTGAGCCTGCATATCGCCCTTGAAGCCGCCGCCCTCGCGAACGACTAGGGTATTCGTGACAACGTTGCCTTCGAGGATGCCCTGGATTTCAACCATGCTGCTGTTGCTGATGTCGCCTTCAACCTTGGCGCCGGCACCGATGAGGACCGCGCCCTCGCATTTCATGCCCTCGAATGGAGATTTCCGCACCACCGGAGCGGGTGAAGGGACGGCAGTTGTGCCGGAGCGAGAGCTGGATTCAAATCTATTCGGCGGCAGGGGAATGCCGCCCATTTCGTCCATGCCATTGGGCTTGCGACTCAACATAAACTACTCCAGCTCGATATTCGTTTTGCCGTCAGTTAGCGCCATTAGCGCTCGGCTTTGGAAATCGCTTTGTCGGTGACAAAGTCGATCGTAGAAGAGTGAAAAATAACCCCTGAGTTCACGCCGCCCCGCTGCAACTGGAAATCACATTAGGTGGCTGAAAGAATATGTCCATCACCCGAACGGGTTATGGTCAGCGTGATGATTAATCTGGCACGATATGCGAACCGGCGAGCAGAGCAGCCAATTCGACTTGCCGCCCGGTACCAGTCTTGGCGAGGACCGCCTTCAACTGGGTGCGTATTGTCTCTCGCGACACGCCGAGCAGATCGGCAATGCCCTCCACGGACTGGCATTCGGCGATCCCGCGCGCCACGCGCGCCTCGGCCGGCGTAAGATCAAAAAGACCTTGCAGGACCTCCGCCTTGGGGACCTCCGCCGGGACGACCGGCGTCACGATCAAAGGCCTTTCATTGAATTAGCAGGTTCAGAAACGCGCTACGGCTTGCTTCAAATATTTATCAGGAGTTGAGGGGCGCCGGAAGTGCGCGCGGAACCCCTGTGAAACCGACGCGATGGAGCAGACGGGCGCCAGGACGAAAGCCAGGACCGCGCGGCCGTCGCTACGGCATTGAGCACCAGTCATGAAACTCGCCGTACTCGCGATGCTGGCAGTGCCGTTCCATCGCTACATAGCAGGGCGCGCCGCGCGCACTCACCAGCTACGGACTTGCCGTGCGTGCCTTGGCGAGACGGTCGAGCGCGTCCTTGATGCCGCCGCCCATGCGCCCATCGATGTCGCCCGCGTAGTGCCCCTCGTCCTTGAGCTTGCGCTGCAACGCGCGGCGGAAGTCGGCGCTCCACTTGACGGCCGCGCCGCTCATCAGGGGACGGAAGTTCGGCCGCGTCAAGCGGGCGTCGACGCATACCCATCTATTTTGGCGGGCCCCTTCGGTCGGGGGTTGCTTACTCGTGCGCCGAATGCGGCTTGGCCTGCTTGCCGAACATCTGCGCCCGGACCGATGCAGGGATGACGTTCCCCATCGCCACTAGAAACTTGTTGTGCCAGCCGGTCACCACGTGGCCGGCGCCCTTCATCATCGCTTCGAAGCCCTGCTGGGCGACGGCGGCGGCATCGTCCATCTTGCCGTGTCCCAGCTTGGTGTGCTCGAGGTCGGCACGCTCGAAGAAATCGGTCTTGGTGGCGCCGGGCATGAGCAGCGTCACGGTGATGCCGTCGTCCTTGCAACTCGGCGCGCAGGGCGCCTGCGAAGGAATCGAGGAACGCCTTACTCGCGTGGTAGACGGCGTGATACATGCCTGGCGTATTTCCGGCGATCGAACCGGTGATGAGGATCCTGCCGGATTGCGCGGTGCGCATGTCGCGCCCGACTTTCTGCACCAGGTACAGCGTCCCGGTAATGTTGGTGTCGATGACATGGCGCACCGATACGAAATCCTGGTCCAAGAACCCGTTGCCCAAACCGCGACCGGCGTTGGCGAGAAGAACCGCGACGGGCCGGCCGCCGATGGCGGCATACAGTTTGTCGACCCCTTCGATGGTTGAGAGATCCGCCTGCACGGCGTCGGCCTTGCACCCAAGCAGCCGCAGGCGATCGGCCGCCGCGTTGATCTTCGCTTCGTCGGCGGCGAGAACCAAATCGAAGCCATTGACCGCGCAGCAGCGAGCCAGCTCGTAGCCGATACCGGTTGAGGCCCCCGTCACCACGGCTAGCGGTCTTGTTGTCGGGCCCATAGCACTTCTCCCGTAGCAAGCGTGGCGGCGCCGTGCGGCGCGCCAGGACATCGATGATTTGAAGCAATGAGTGTCGGAACGAACTCTGCGGACACCAATGCCGCTTGAAGGAGTTCCGGTCGGGGACGGCGCGACATTAGCTGACTTATCGACGCGAGGCAGTGTCGATTTTCCTAGTCTCGGCTAACGAATGGCGATGGGCTGTTCCGCAAGTTACAGGTTACAGCTTTCCGGTGAGGCCGCCGGCGCGCCAGTAGGCGTAGAGCAGGCCGAGTAGGTAGAGCGGGATCAGGGTGTCGGTGATCGCCGGGAAGAAGTTGTAAGGCGCGTTGGGGACTGTAGTGCATTTAGCGCCGCGCGGCGGCCTTGGCGGCGGCGTCGCGATCCGATTTCACCAGCTTCGGCGGCTGCGTTCTAAGGTTGGGCGCGGGATCGGGCGGGGAGAGTTTCGCAAACAGCCAATCTGCCCAAGCGCTAAAGAGCATCGAGACGCGGCCGGGCGGGGGACCAGAAATCATGCCATGCCAACTCCAAGCGTGACCTCCTCATCCCCTATCAGGCGCGCACGGAAGAATCCCGTTTCGAATTGGTAATGTCGCCGGCCGCGATTATGCGGCCGGCGGTGTTTGGGTTCGCGGTGCGGGGCTAGCGCCGCCCCGCCAATGCGGACAGGCGCCGCGAGATGACGACCCGCGACAGCCCCGTGATCAGGAAGCTGACGCCGAGCAGGATGCCGAGCGTCACCAGCGACATTTCTTGCAGCTCGGCCGCCAGCAGGATGCCGACGGCGATGGCGACGATGCCCGACAGCAGCATCCATCCCCATCCCTCCATCGGCCGCAGCTCGAACGCCAGTGCCAGCTGGGCCGCGCCGTCGATGACGAATACGGCGGCCAGCAGCAGCGTCAGCAGCACCATGCTGACGTCGGGATGGCGGAGGAGATAGACGCCCAACGCCAGCTTCAGCAGGCCGATCAATAACTGGCCGAAGAACGCCCCGGTGCCCTCGACGGTGAACGCGTCGGCGATGGTGACGGCGCCGGCCAGGATGAGCAGCCACCCCGCCATGATGGCGATCGCCAACGTGGCGCCGAACGGAAACAGCAGCGCCAGCGCGCCGACGATGGCCATGGCGACGCCGCCCCAGAAGAGCTGATCGTTCTTTTTGGCCAGTGCGTCGAAGAGCCTTTGTCCGGGACGTGAATCTTGCGCGGGTTGTGCCATGGCGTTTCTCCCTGAGCCTAATTGGCCGAGCCACTGCAGCGCCGACGAGCTCGGCATGCGAATTTATGAATTGAATGATTTACGGAAAGAACACGCGCCCGGCCGCGCTGGACCGCGCGCAACGACGACAACACACGACGCGGCGAAGATACCGCGGAACGCCGCCCCCCGATACGCCCGAATGACGCTCGCTGACAGGAGAAATGTCGGCACCGGCCGGGCCCAGGCGGATTGCCCGATTTGCGGATTTCGGGCAGGCTGCACCGGCGGCGGGGACGCTCGAATTGCCGAGCAATAACACGTATGGGGACCAGCATGATTGGCAATCGCATGTGCGCTTTGGCGTTGTCGGCCGCCTCCGCACTCATCTATTCCGCGCCGCCCGCAAGCGCCGCCAAGTTCGACGGCAACTGGAACATGACGGCGGTAACGACGCGCGGCCATTGCGGCACCATCCCGATCGGCATGGGCGTCGCCGGCGGCCGCATCTATTCGACCGGCGGCTCTTTCGCCTTCTACTCGATCAGCCTCGGCGGCCGCGTATCCAACTCGGGGAGCGTGTCGCTGAAGGCGGTGGCCGGCCCGCGCGTCGCGCACGGCACGGGACGCTTCACGCGCGTGCGCGGCAGCGGCACGTGGAAGGGTCGCGGGCCGTCGGGCCTGTGCTCGGGCGTGTGGAGCGCCACGCGCGGCTGACGCACGCTTTCCCTGCCGGTGCCGTCTAGCGCGGGCGGGCGCTCCTGCGCTCCTGCGGCGGGACCAGCCCGACCGCCTGCGCCTCGCGTATCAAGGACTTGAGCGCACGTGCCTGCTTGGGAAGGCGCAGACGGCGCGGGCGCGTCCAGGTGCGGCGCATGTCGCGCAGCTTCCACAGCGTCAGCTGCGCCATGCGGGTGGCCATCTTTTGCTTTGCCGCTGCGACTTCCTCTTGGAACTCGTCATCGTCCATCATTGCCATGTGTGCAGTCACTCTCCTTGCGTGCGGCCATGCTTCGCGCTGCGCCCGGCGCGCGCGAACGCAGTAGCGGCTCGGGGACGGGAAACGCGAAGGTGTGAGGAGCGATGCGGCCGGCCCGGGAAGACTGGCCGCGACGGATCGTTTCAGGTTTCCTGATTGAGCGAGGTTGCGGCTCGGCAGAGCCTCATGGGCACTCCACGCGCGTTGGCGTGTCCTCAGGGGCCTTCTCCCGGCTCCCGTCGACCTCTACCAGGTGGGCGCGACGAGTTCGGAGTCGCCGCACGTGGCGGCGGGGTTATCTCGCGAGGCCTGCAACGGCCGCCCTGGGCGACGCGAGAGAACGTCGTCTTCGTGACCCCTCCGCGGGGCCGGGATCGACGGAGTCTCGGCAGCAGCTGAGCGACGAGGCGGCGGAGCGAGGATGGCGCAGGGGCGCCATAGCGTCAATCTCCGGGCGCAGCGCGAGATGACAGCGGCATGGTCCGTGACCACCTTGCGTCGATCCCGGCCTGCGCCGGGATGACGTTTGTGGGGCCCGCCCCCTCCCTCGGGCGTCACGCTGATGTGCGAGACCATCGCCGAGGTCGAGTGAGGCTGCCGCCGCTGCCAGCGCCGATC
This sequence comes from uncultured Alphaproteobacteria bacterium, assembly GCA_963795225.1. Classification (GTDB taxonomy): domain Bacteria; phylum Pseudomonadota; class Alphaproteobacteria; order Rhizobiales; family Hyphomicrobiaceae; genus Hyphomicrobium_A. The sequence goes on from CAWCHB010000003.1 coordinate 136,948, forward strand.
GGTTGGCCTACTACTTGACCGGCTCGCAGGTGTAGTGCGCGCCCTTGAAGGCGCCGATGCGCGGCGCTTTGTTGTAGAACGCGCCGGCGCCGTCGCTGTCCGCTTTCGCGTCCGTGTTGTCCATGAAGAAGACCGGATCGCCGCTCAGGTCGCCGCGGATCCAGCAGGATTCCTGCGTGCGCACGACGCTGGCGAAGTAACGGCCCTCCTTGAGGCGCTTCGTCTGGTCGGCGTCGAGCCACATGCGGTGCACTTGGTGCTCGTCGTCGAGCTTGAGCTTGACCTCCCCCTCCGCTTCGATGGGGACGAGGTTCATGAGGCTGCGCCCGCTCTCGTCCGGCGGGCCGATGGAGACCAGCAGCGTGCCTTCGTAGTGCGACCGGCAGCGGAACAGCGCCTTCGCCTCGAGCACGTCGTTCCAGTCTTTCGGATAGTCGGCGCGCTGCTGCTCGCACTCGTCCTCGCGGACGGCAAAGGCGGCATCGCTCGCGGCGAGGACCGCCAGCAGGAGGGCAGTGGCTGCGAGTGATGGCAGTGTCGTGCGCATGACCGGCAACCCCATCACCGCCTCGAGTACTTTGTGAACACGTAGTCTTTCGCCTGCACGATCGTATGGCACTCGAACCCGCACTTGGCGTCGTGGCCCTGCGGCGGCGTGTTGGTCTCATCGCCAGGCGCAAAGGTGTCCGCCGCGGCGTCGTACACGAACACGCCGTAGCCCCAACCGCCGCTATCAGCGAACCGCTTGCTATCCTTCACCATGAAGTCGACGTCGTGCTGGGTGCCCGGCACCGTCGGTTGGCCCGGAGCATCCTCCATGGTCGTCGGCTTCCAATGGATCTTCGCCATCTTGGCGCCGTCAGGAAACGGCTTCCCGTTGTCGGGAATGCCGGCCTTGTAGGCGTCGATCATCGCCGGATTGCCGACGATCACCGCGAGCAATTTTTCCGAATGACTGAGGGAAATGACTTCCCACGCCTCGTATCCCTTGAACTCGGAGAACGCCAGCCCGCCCGGCACTTGCAGCGTGTACTTGTCCTGCGCGGAGATGGCCGCGCCGGCCAACACGGCGAGCATGGCGGGAACGATCAACAGCAGCGAGGCGCGAACTATCGACATGGCAGTCCCTCCAGTGTGACTTCACTCCGGAATGCAAAAGCGCCATCGAATTTCGGGTCGGCGCAAGGGCGCGACGCAAATCATGCTTTTCTAAGTATTGCCTGCACACGCAACGCTTCCCCCACATGCAGCGGGCGCGCCACTGTTCCACCGGCAGACGTCACAGTCCATCCGAAAGGGCGCCCGGGTCGCGCCGTCGGCGGGTGGCTGCGGGGATCGCCGCTCCGTTGCCCGCGGGCGCCGTTCCATGAAAGAGTGGAACGGCAATAGGTCCGCGAAGGAGCTTCCCCGATGGCCAATCCGCTGCCCCGCGCCTGCAAGAGCATCAACGACCTCAACGTCGGCGACACGTTCCGCCACACGTACTCCGTCAGCGACAGCGACGTGCAGAAGTTCGCCGAGCTGTCCGGCGACTTTAACCCGGCGCACTTCAACGAGGACTATGCCAAGGGCACGGTGTTCAAGACGCGCATCGCGCACGGGATGATCTCGGTCGCCAAGTTTTCCGGCATCTTCGGCATGGACATGCCCGGCCTCGGCGCCATCTGGGGCGGCCAAACCCTGAAGTTCCTGGCGCCGGTGCTGCTCAACGAGCCCTACACGGCCGTCGCGCAGGTGAAGGAGAAGGGCGAGAAGAACGTCGTCTTCACTTGCTGGGTGGAGGACAAGGAGGGCCGCCGCGTGCTCGAGGGCGAGGGCGTGCTCTATCCCATCCCGCAGAAGGTGAAGGACAAGATGGTGGCCGAGGGGACGCTGGCGGGGCTGCTGGGGTAGAGCATCGGGTCGCCGTTCAGCCGCTAATTCGAGGCGCCATTAATTCGAGGCGATGGGGATGACCCCGAAGCTCCGGTTGAAGGCGGCTGCTGCCGGCTCGCTCGCCGCGGCGCGGCGCAGCGCGATCGCGAGACGCTTGCGCGCCGTGGTCGCCGGCCGTGCCTCGATCTCATCCGCTTCGGCGCTGTCGAGCTGGGCCGCGAGGACGTCATAGGCGACCGCCGGCTCCTGCAGCGCCGCCAGTTTGGCCACCGGCATGGGCGGTATGGCCTGCGCCGCCGCCACACGCCGCTGCTCGACGCGCGAGGCCGGCGGCTCGATCTGGCTGGCAATGTGCGGCAGGCTGAGCGCGACAACTTTCGCCGCCACGACCAAAGACAGGTTCACGCCTATAAAGGCGAGGCCGGTCACCGCAAAGAAATATGCGATGACCACCTCGGTCAGAGTGAGGGGCGCTCTTGGCATGCGAGAAGAAGTCCTCCGGGGGGAGGCGAGTTCCATACAACTTACGCCGGGCCAAGGCGAGCGGGCAGTCCCCCGATTGGGGGAGGCTGCGCCTATTGGCTGCAGGCCTAGGCTAGGCCGCGCTGGCGCCGGTCCGCGCTTTACGGGATGTTTGCGCCCCCCGCCTTTGTTGGTACGGGCTTCGCGAGGCTCCCAATGCACGGAAGGAGACGACCATGAACAAGGCTGCACTGCTGCTTACCGCCGCCGCCGCGCTGTTCGCGACGGGCGTCGCCGCCCACGAGACCATCGCCCCCGGCGCAAGCGTGACCGTCGTCTTTGACCAGGCGCTGCCGAACGTTCCCGGCAAAAGCATGCGCACCGTGCTCGTCGAGTACGCGCCCGGCGCCGGATCGCCCTCGCATCGCCATCCGGCCTCTGCCTTCATCTATGCGCGGGTGCTGGAAGGCGCCATTCGCAGCAAGGTCAACGACGAGCCCGAGCACACCTACAAGGCCGGCGAGAGCTGGACGGAGAAGCCGGGTGACCATCACCAGGTGAGCCACAATGCTTCCGACACGGAGCCGGCCAAGCTGCTCGCCATCTTCGTGGTCGACACGGCCGACAAGAAGATCGTCATTCCGGACGAGTGAGGGCAAGGGTGCTTACGTCAGGCGCCGGCGTCGCGACGTGCCCCGGTGCGCGCCGCGCCCGCGCGGATGCTGCCGGCGACACGTATCGGAGTATCGATTAGGCGCTGGTCCGCGGCATGGAACGGGCCAGCCACGTGTTTGGCGCAAACGTGAGGCATGGCAGTGGCTCCAACAAGAATGTGAGGGCAGGGGGCCATAGTCATGATCCTGGTTTGGACCGGACTTGCGATCGCCGCGTTGGCGTTGATCGCGGTCATGGCGAGCGTCGGCCCGCTGCGGCGGTTTCTCAGACTGCGCGAGGAGGTGCGGACGCGGCTCCAGGATCTGGCGACCGTGGTCGCCCCGGCGCAGGCCGAGACCAAGGCCGTGCTGGATGAGGCGCAGCACGTCTTCCACGAGCTCGGGACGCGCATGTCGGGCTTCGCCCGCGGGTTGGCCAAGCTCTCCCTTCGCGGCATGGGGTACGATCCGTCCTCGGCATCCAGCGGGTTGATCGGCTTTTCCAACGCCCTTCCGGTTTACGGCATCGAGCGTCTGCGCTGGCGCGCGCAAGTCGAGCGCGCCCTGAAGATTGAGAATGCCCCGGCGGATGCGCGAACGAAACGCTCTCGTCTCGACCCCTTGCTTGTCGTTTTGGCGCTGCTCGTGCTCGCCTTCGCAGTCTGGATGTACACGGCGAACCGGAACCTGCATCACGCTTTGCAGTCGGCGCACGTCGCCCGGACGGCAATCGAGAAGGACACCACGAGCGCGCGTGACCGCGCGGCGCAAGCCGAGCAAGCGAAACTCGCCGCCGAACAGTCGATTGCCGAAGTGCGCGCCCAATTGGTGGAGGCCCGCAATGGCCAATCGGCGAGCGAGCGCGCGCTGGCCGAGATCGACGCGCAATTGTCCCTGACCCAGAAGGCGAAGGCCGCGGCGGATCAGTCCGTGGAGAAGCTGAAGGAGCAGCTTGGCTCCTCGGAGAGCGCCAGAAAGGGCGCGGAGGATCGGTTGAAGGCGCTCGGCGACGAGCTGGCCGCGCTCTCGACTGCGAAGGATGACGCCGAGCGGAGCCTCAAGGCGGCGAACGACGAACTGGCGCGGCTCAAGGCCGCCAAAGAGGAATCCGATGCCGCCGCCGCGAAGGCAGTCGAAGACCTCGCGCGAGAGCGAAAGGCCCGCGAAGCAGCGGAGCAGACGTCGCCGTCCGCCGCCGCCGCCGGGTCCTTGATGGGGTAGGCTCTGGATGTGTTAGCAGCAGTACCAGGGCAGGAATATGCGATGGCGGCGTGCCGCTCGCAATCGTAGCTCGGCCGCCGGCGGCTAGTCACTTCGGCGCGGTACCCGATGTCAGCTTGGGTCATTAGTGCAATGAATAGTTTGCCGACCATCTCCATCATCAGCTGCAACGGGACGGTAGAGTGACCTTACCGGATTTCTATCGCAAGAAGCTCAAGGGCTTCCTGGAAACGGCCGATGACGAGGGGTTCATCCAGCTGCTCTGGGCCGCCAATGCGCTCCAGGCAGGCGGCGAACTTGTGCGCCCCACATCTCGACCACGAGTACCCGAAAGCTGCAGTCACCACCGAAGTCAGCAACGAGCACTTCATCTTCAAATGGGAACTTGAAACCCTCACCAACGAGGTACTGGCGACGCCCAAACGCGTCAGGCAAAAGACGGACTTCGTGCGTTCGCTCAACACCAGAAACTACGGCACCATTGTCAAAATAGCCAACGTGCTGCGTAGGCTCGAAACACCGACGACGGGCACCGCCTGCGACCGGTCATCATCCGCAGATGGCCCGCATCGCCAACCGGCAGTTCGATTGGCAACGCGGATATTTCGATAAGCCGCAACTCTCCGCAACGCCTTCGTCTATGGACAAGGTCCTTGCGCCGATTACTTCAAGACCCAGTACGGCATCACCGTCAACCAATTCACGCTGGCCGGCTTTTCCCTTTACCTTCTCCTCACAGAACATTCCTCGGTGCTGTGCAACGCTGACTTCAGCGCGGTGGGCCTCACTGCGCAAGACCTGGAGCACGCACTGGCGCTCCTGGCTAAGCCGCTCGCTGAACTGCGCGTGCAGGCGGCCGACGAGCGCCGCATCGGCTCCGCTGCGGCCTATCAGCCAAGCGTGCTTCGGCGCTTTCCATGCATCGTCTTTGGCGAGGGCAACCGCCGTGTGCGCGCGCCACTGCCACAGCTAATCTTGGAGCGCGTCACGGCGGGCGTCTTCTACGATGTCGTTGGAGGCGGCGGTGCCCTGCGCAACGACTACGGCCGCAGGTTTGAGGCGTACTGCCTCACTTACCTGCGTGCGATGCTGCCTGAACTCCAATGGTACGAGGAGACAAAATACCGCCTAAAGGGAAACGATGTGCGCACACCGGACATCCTGCTTGCAGAAGGCGCGAGGCTTGCACTTGTCATCGAGTGCAAGGCAACCCGCATGGGCTACAGCGCGAAATTCGGTGAGGGAGATGTTGATGAAAGAGGCTTTGAGGAGATCATCAAGGCGGTCTCCAGCTTTGGCGGTTTTTCTCGCACTGTCGCCGCGGCTTCGCCGACATGACCCTCAACGCCGATGCGGTTGGCGTAGTGCTAACCCTCGACAATTGGCTGCAGATGGCCAGCCCCCTGCAGGACGAGGTCATCGCTGCTGCAACTCAGATGGCCGCAAGCAGAGATCCCGAGATCGTCGAGCAGGATCGGAGACCGATAGCATTCTTTTCCATCACCGATCTGGAAGCGACATTGCCCAAAGCGAACTCGAAGACTTTTCTGCAAGCCGTGCGAGCCGCCAGTACGCCCGATCATAAGGGCTGGATGCTCGCCAACGTCCACAAGGGCTTTGCGGAGCCGAATCAAACTGGGAGGCCTTATCCGTTCAGTGGCGACCTGGGAAGGTATTGCCGTGGTGGGACATGGTCCAAGCGGCTGGCGAGATACCTCCCGTCGGCGACTAGAGAAAGGCAAATCCCGCTCCAACCGTACGCGTTGATGTAGGTCCGCCGCAGGTCAGGAGCGGCGACTACTCCGCGGCTTGCTTCTTCCCGCTGCCCTTGGCACGACGGCCC
>CAWCHB010000004.1:0-132132 GCA_963795225.1 uncultured Alphaproteobacteria bacterium
CCGACAACGGCGCCGATGCGGTTGCCGGCTGCATCGTCGGCTCGCAGCCCGGCTAGGTCCGCGTAGTAGTATTCTCCCTCTTCGGCTTCCGGCAGACGCGCACGGGGAGCATAGAGGTCGGTTCCCCGCAGGGCCTCGGCACCGTTGCGGTCAGCGACGCCGCCAACGCGCGCGACTACTCCCTTGGGCGTCACGCGAACCACCTTGATGTCGAGCTGCTTGCCGCCGTCGGCCGAGGACAGCGGACCGTATGCCCCGATGTGGCTCGGGTCGGCCGTGTAGCTGTCGATGACGACATCGCCGCGGATGCCGTGTGCAGCCACGATGCGTCCCAGGAGGACCAGCTGAGCTTTATCGATCATATGCCAGCCGATTTCTCCCTAATTGGGAAGCGGCCCGAGGTATCTGATCTGCACACCTACGGGAGCGCCGGCGATCTGGATGAAGGCGGTGGTTTCCGCCGAGCTACCCGCGAAGGCGCCGACGATATCCAAGGTGGCACCCGAGGGGCCAGCGGAAAAGCCGGTGACGAGCACACCGTCGGCGGGAACGTCGAGACGCAAGCGCACCCTATTGAGCTGCCGCGTCGCGTCGAACTCGTAGGTGCCGGTGAAGACTGCGCCCAGGGGGTCGGAACCCATCACCTTGCCATCGCGCAGCACGGCAAGGCCCGAGCCGTCGTCCGTTTCGCCGTCGCGGGTCGCCGCGAAGCGCAAACCGTAGATCCCATCCTCGAGCATGCCATGTCCCCCTCGGCGAAGGGCGCAACAGCGCGCCCGCGCACGAGGAGATGTTTGACACGGCAGAGTTGAACGGCCGGTTAGCGGCACGTGCCGATTGCGCCTTACTCCGCCGGCTCGGCGGGAGCGGCAGCCGCGGCAGCAGCAGCTTCGGCGGCCTTCTTGGCCTTGTCGGCCTGGGCAGCCTCGCGCTCGAGGCGCTTCTTCTTCGGCTTCGACTTCTCGGGATTGTTCGAGGCCGTCCGCTTCATCAGGCCGGCGGCATCGAGGAGCCGTGCGACGCGATCGGTCGGCTGGGCACCGACGCCGAGCCAGTATTTGCAGCGCTCGAGCTCGAGCTTCACGCGCGTCTCGTCGTCCTTCTTGAGCATCGGGTTGAAGGTGCCGATCTGCTCGATGTAACGGCCATCGCGGGGCGAGGTCGTGTGGGCGACGACGACGTAGTAGTACGGGCGCTTCTTGGCGCCGCCGCGCGACAGGCGGATCTTGACGGACATCGGTTTACTTCCTTCGTTGCGTTGTTGATCAGATTTCTACTTCTTCTTTCCCGGCAAGCCGGGGAATCTTGGCAGGCCGCCGCCCAAGCCGGGCAGCCCGGCGCCGAGCCCCGGAAGCTTCGGCATCATGCCGCCTCCCAGTCCCGGAAAGCCTTTGGTCGGCATGCCCTTCGGCAATGCGTCCTTCAAGTCTTGCGGCAATTGCTCGAGCGCCTTCGGGTCGAGCTTGCCGAGCTCGTCCTGCATGGCGGCCAGCTCGGCTTCGCTCGGCGCCGCGCCACGTCCGCCGCCACCGACCAGCCGATTGAGCATGCCCTTGTTGCGGCCCATCGACTTCATCATGTCCGCCATCTGGCGATGCATTTTGACGAGCTTGTTGATCTCCTCGACCTTGGTGCCGGAGCCGGCTGCGATGCGGCGCTTGCGGCGCGCGTCGAGCACCTTCGGGTTGCGCCGCTCGTGCGGCGTCATCGAGGTGATGATGGCGTGCTGGCGCTTTAAGATGCCGTCGTCGAGATTGGCCTCGGCGATCTGCGACTTGATCTTGCCCATGCCCGGCATCATGCCGAGTACGCCCGACATGCCGCCGATGCGCTGCATCTGCTTCAGCTGCTCGGCCATATCGTCGAGATCGAAGACGCCTTTCTTCATCTTCTCGGCGATCTTGTGCGCCTTCTCGACATCGATCGTTTGCGCCGCCTTTTCGACGAGGCTGACGACGTCGCCCATGCCGAGGATGCGCGATGCGACGCGGGCCGGATGGAAGTCCTCCAGCGCGTCCCACTTCTCGCCGACGCCGAGCAGCTTGATCGGCTTGCCGGTGACTGCGCGCATCGACAGCGCAGCGCCTCCGCGTGCGTCGCCGTCGGCGCGTGTCAGCACGATGCCGGTAATGCCGACGCGCTCGTCGAACGCCTTGGCGACATTGACCGCGTCCTGGCCGGTAAGGCTGTCGGCGACGAGCAGCGTCTCGTGCGGACGCGCGATATCGCGCACCTCGACGGATTCCCGCATCAGCTCGTCGTCGATGTGGATGCGGCCGGCGGTGTCGAGCAACACCACGTCGTAGCCGCCGAGGCGCGCTGCATCGATCGCCCGCTTGGCGATCTGCTGCGGTGTCTGGCCGGCGACGATCGGCAACGTATCGACGCCCGTCTGCTCGCCGAGCACGCGCAACTGCTCTTGCGCCGCCGGTCGCCGCGTGTCGAGCGACGCCATCAGCACTTTTTTCTTGTCGCGGTCGGTGAGCCGCCTGGCGATTTTCGCCGTCGTCGTCGTCTTGCCGGACCCCTGCAGGCCGACCATCATCATGGCGACCGGCGGGGCAGCATGCAGGTCGATGGTGGCGCCGTCCGAGCCCAGCATGGCCACGAGCTCGTCGTTGACGATCTTGATGACCATCTGGCCGGGCGTGATCGAGCGCAAAACCTCCTGGCCGATCGCCTTGGCCTTCACCTTGTCGATGAAGTCGCGCACCACGTCGAGCGCCACGTCCGCCTCGAGCAGCGCGCGGCGGACTTCGCGCATCGCCTCGCCGACGTCGCTCTCGGTGAGCGCACCGCGACGCGTCAGCTTGTCGAGAATGCCGGACAGGCGATCTGACAGCGATTGGAACATGCTCGTCCTTCACCAGGCGTCGCGGCCCATCCGCGAGCGCAAACGAAAATCGCACCCGCGGGCGCAACGCGCTGGCGGGTGTTGACCTCCCAGCCTCACGCGTCAGCGCGGGCAGGGCGGCGGCTCTGAGGTCAGGGCCGTCGTGATAGGGGCGGACAATGCCCCGCGGGCCGCGGGCGTGTCAACCTCGCCCTAGCTGCGGGCTTCGGCACGCGCCCGGGCGATCATCCGGGCCCGGCGGCGCTCCTGACGCCGCCATTGGCGGGCGATTTTGGATACCCGACGCAGGGTGCGGCGCTCCGGTACGGTCAGGCAAATGCAGCCGCCCGTGGGGCACGGCCGCGGCGTGATGAGAGACAGCCGCAACAGCCGGCGGCTCGAACGCGAAATGGGAACAGCGTTGGTGAGAGGGTCGGTCATGGGGTGCCCTATCGTAACCCGCGGCCAGCGGCCGATTCAGCATTTATCCTCAAGTCGCAGGCATCCGCCAGGGTTCCCTCGTCCGGTCGGGGCGCAACTCGCGGCAAATTGCCATGACGCCCCTGCCGAGCCATTGTTCGACCAAGGGGCGAGCCAGGAGAAGCCAATGCGCGCGGGGATTATGGTGACTGTCGCCACCGCGATGCTCGGCGCCTCAATGCCCGCCAACGCGGCCCAATTGACTGCGCGCGATGTCGTCGTCGCGCTGTTCAAGGCACCAATAGGTGCTCCGCCCGATTTCTCCGGCCAAGACATGGGTGGTCTCGATTTCGCCGGGCTCGACTTCAAGGGCGCAAATCTCGCTAACGCTAATTTGTTTGGAGCCGATCTCTCGGCAGCGAACCTGACAAAAGCCAACCTGGCAAACGCCCGGCTCGACCGCGCAACGATCAAAGCCGCCAAGTTCGACCACGCCAATCTGAGCGGTGCGTCGATCCTTCGGCCCAACATCTTCTCAACTCTTGGCGCGACGGCGAACGAGCTGCCGAGCTTTGCCGGCGCGACACTGGTGGAGGCTCACCTCAGCGGCAGGCTCGACCAGGTGAGCTTTCGCGGCGCCGACCTTACGCGCGCTTTCTTCGGCGCCAAGGACCCCCGCAGTGAGGAGCTGATTACGGCACGGGTCGAACTCAATGACTGCGATTTCACCGGCGCCGTTCTCCGCGGTGCCGACTTGAGCCTCAATGCGGCGCAGAATGCGAAGTTCGTCGGTGCCGATCTGCGCGGAGCCAACTTCGTGCGCGCCAATCTTAAAGCTGCCGACTTCACCGGCGCGGACCTGGCGGACGCCAACTTCACCGGAGCCGTGCTCGACCGCGCCATATTCAAGAATGCAAAAGGATTGGATCGCGCCAAGGGATTGCATCTAACGGCACCGTAGTCGCCGCTCAAATCACTCCCCCGGCACGACGCGCAGCACTTCGCCCGTGTCGTCGGTGAGCAGCCACAGGGCGCCGTCGGGCCCGGCGCGCACGTCGCGAATGCGCTTACCTTCGTCCATCAGCAGATCTTCCTTGGCGACGACGCTATCTCCCTCGAGAACGAGGCGCTCGACGCGCGTGCCTGCAAGGCCGCCGACGAAAGCGTTGCCCTTCCAGTCGGGGAACAGATCGCCCGTATAGAAGGCGAGGCCCGACGTGGCGATCGACGGCACCCAGAAGTAGACCGCCGGCTCCATACCCTCCTTCTCGCTGCCTTCGCCGATCTTGGCGCCGCTGTAGTCGATGCCGTAGGTGATGACCGGCCAGCCATAGTTCTTGCCGGCCTCGGGATGGTTGAACTCGTCGCCGCCCTGGGCCCCGTGCTCGACGATGTACAGTTGTCCGGTTTCCGGGCGGATCGCCGCGCCTTGCGCGTTGCGATGGCCGATCGACCACACCTCGGGTGCCCAGCCAGGCAGCTTCGGGTTGTCGTCCGGGATCGACCCATCGGCATTGATGCGGATGATCTTGCCGATGTCATTCGCCGGATTTTGCGATTCCTTGCGCAGAATGTTGCGCTCACCCGTGGTGATGAACAGCTTGCCGTCCTTCGCCCAAACGAGCCGGGAGCCGAAATGGTGTCCGCTGTCGGCGGCAGGCTGCTGGCGGAAGATGACCTTCACATCCTCGAGCCGGGCGCCGTCACCCTCGAACACGAGCTTGGCCCGCGCCACGCTGGTGCCGTTCTTGCCGTCGCCGCGCGGCTCGGCGTACGACAGGTAGATGATGCTGCTGGTCGCAAAGTCGGGCGCCAGCAGAACGTCGAGCAGGCCGCCCTGGCCGACCGCGGCCACCTCCGGCAGGCCATCGAGGATGGCGGGTGAAAGTTTGCCGTCCTTGGAGATGAGGCGCATGCGCCCCACTCGCTCGGTGACCAGCAGCCGCCCGTCCGGAAGAAACTGCATGCCCCAGGGGTGCTCGAGCCCCTGCGCAAACGTCTCGACTTTGACTTTGCTGGGCTTAGCAGGCGGCGGCGCGTCACTGATGACGGCTGCCGCCGGCCCAATTCCGGCCCCGAAGAGTGCCACCAGGCAGATCGCGATGTTGCGTGGGTTTCTTGCTACCATCCGGGTGCTCTCCGCTCGATTGTCTTTTTCATCCTTGCCGCCATATATGGGCTCATGACCGACGCGGCCAGCACCCCCTTCCGCAAAATGAACGGGCTCGGAAACGATTTCGTCGTGCTCGACGCGCGCGAGCATGCTTTCAAGCTCAACGCGGAGGATGCGCGGCGCATCGGCGATCGGCAAAAGGGCGTCGGCTGCGATCAGGTGATCGTCATGGAGCCGTCACAAAAAGCCGACGTGTTCATGCGCATCTTCAATGCGGACGGGTCGGAGGTCGCCGCCTGCGGCAATGCCACCCGCTGCATCGCTCTCATCGCCGCGGAAGAGCTCGGCCGCTCCGAAGTCAGCGTCGAGACGAACGCTGGTCTACTCCAGGCAACCGTCAACGGCGCCGACCGCATCACCATCGATATGGGCAAGCCGCGCTTTGGCTGGGAGGACATCCCGCTGGCCGAGCCGTTCGGGGACACGACCGGCATCGAGCTGCAAATCGGACCCATCGATGCGCCGGTGCTGCACACTCCGTCGGTCGCCAACGTCGGCAACCCGCATGCGATCTTCTGGGTCGACGACGTCAATGCCCATGACCTCGCCCGCTTGGGGCCGCTCCTGGAAAATCACCCAATCTTTCCCGAGCGTGCAAACATCTCCCTCGCCCAGGTCACTTCCCGCAGTGGCTTGCGGCTGCGCACCTGGGAGCGTGGCGCCGGGCTGACCAAGGCGTGCGGCACGGCCGCCTGCGCTGCCGCCGTGGCCGCGGCCCGCAAGGGCCTCACCGATCGCCAAGTGACCGTCGAACTGCCCGGAGGGGTGCTTTTCATCGATTGGACCAAGGATGACCGCATATTGATGTGCGGCCCGGCGGAACTCGAGTTTGAAGGCGTCCTGGCGCCCGATACTCTGGTGCGATGATCCTGGTGTCCCTCATGGTTCCAAAGTTCGCTCCTAACCCGGCCGGACCTCCGGCGCACTTTGGAACCGGGACACTAGGGCGCGCGTCCCTGTCTAGCGAACGACAAAGTTGTCGAGTATGACCGCCCCACCATTAACCGCTCGGATAACCCGTTTGCTTCAGGCTCCCCAAGCGCGAAACGGCTCGCCTTCGTATCGATCAACCGCCGCCGCCGAGGTATCCTGATCAGCATGGCCGATCCCCGCATCATAACGCTCGGCTGCCGGCTCAACGCGTATGAGTCGGATGTCGTGCGCAAGAACGCGGAGCAAGCAGGGCTCGACGACGCGATCATCGTCAACACGTGCGCCGTCACCGCCGAGGCCGTGCGCCAGGCTACCAAGACCATCCGCAGGCTGCGCCGCGAGAACCCGTCGGCGCGCATCATCGTCACCGGCTGCGCCGCACAGATCGAGCCCGAGCGCTTTGCAGCGCTGAACGAAGTCGATCACGTCATCGGCAACGCCGAGAAGATGCGGCCGGAGACGTTCGCCAGGCTTTCGACCGCCGGCTCCGAGCGTGTGCAGGTCGACGACATCATGAGCGTGCGCGAAACCGCCGGGCATCTCATCGAGGGCTTCGGATCGCGCACACGCGCCTACGTGCAGGTGCAGAACGGCTGCGATCACCGCTGCACGTTCTGTATCATTCCGTTCGCGCGCGGACCGTCGCGCTCGGTGCCGGCGGGGGAGATCGTGGCGCACGTCCGCCGCGTCGTAGCCGGCGGCTGCCGCGAGGTGGTATTGACCGGCGTCGACATAACCTCGTACGGCGGCGACCTACCCGGCACGCCGTCGCTCGGTGCACTGGTCCGCCAGATCTTGAAGCTCGTGCCCGAGCTGGAACGGCTGCGCCTGTCGTCCATCGACCAGGTCGAGGCCGACGGGCAGTTGATGCGCGCCATTGCCGAGGAGGAGCGTCTGATGCCGCACCTGCATCTTTCCATGCAGGCGGGCGACGACATGGTGCTCAAGCGCATGAAGCGCCGCCATACGCGGGCGGACGCAGTGAAGTTCTGCAAGGACGTACGGCGCATGCGGCCTGACACGGTGTTCGGCGCCGATCTCATCGCCGGTTTTCCCACCGAGACCGACGCGATGTTCGCCAACTCGCTCAGCATCGTCGACGACTGCAACCTCACTTATTTGCACGTCTTCCCCTTCTCACCCCGCGCCGGCACGCCGGCCGCGCGCATGCCCCAGGTCGAACGCCGCATCGTCAAAGAGCGGGCTGCGCGACTACGCGACAAGGGCGCCGGCACACTGTCCCGCTTCCTCGACCGGCACGCCAACTCCGAGGTACAGCTCTTGGTGGAGAAGGGCGGCGTGGGGCGCACACCCCAGTTCGCCGAAATGCGCGTGCCGGCCGCGATACAAGCCGGCTCACTGGTGCGCGCGCGTGTCAGCGGTCACGACGGTCAGCGTCTTTCCGGCGAGGTCGTCGCGTGAGCAGCAAAGGCGCATTCAGCCGGCTGTGGGGCAACAAGGGCGCCGACACGCTACCCGCGTCGGAAGCGCCAGTCGAAGCGACGGCTGAGGTCGCCGCCAACGCACCGACGACGGCGACTGGATGGTTCGGACGCCTCAAGCAGGGGCTCGGCAAGTCGTCGGCAAAACTCACCGATGGCATCACCGGCATCTTCACGAAGAAGAAGCTCGAGGCGGCCACCCTCGACGATCTGGAAGACCTGTTGATCGAAGCCGACCTCGGCGTCGGCACGGCCGAGAGCATCATCACGACGCTGCGCAAGGGGCGTTTCGAGAAGGGCATCAGCGCTGACGACGTGCGCGGCGTGCTCAAGAGCGAGGTGGAGCGCGTGCTGGCGCCCGTGGCCAAGCCCCTCGTCGTTGACGGATCCCACAAGCCGCATGTCATCCTCATTGTCGGTGTCAACGGCGGCGGCAAGACGACGACCATCGGCAAGCTTGCGGCACGGCTGAGCGGCGAAGGCAAGAAGGTGATGCTGGCCGCCGGCGACACGTTCCGCGCCGCTGCCATCGAACAGCTCGGCATTTGGGGCGCACGCACGGGATCGAGCGTCGTCGCCGGTACCGCGGGGGCCGACGCGGCCGGACTGGTCTACGATGCGATGGCGCGCGCGCGCGATGAAGGCGTCGACGTCTTGCTCGTCGATACGGCCGGTCGGCTGCAGAACAAGGAGGGCCTGATGGAAGAGCTTTCCAAGATCGTGCGCGTACTCCGCAAGCTCGACGCCAGCGCCCCGCATGACGTGCTGCTCGTGCTCGACGCGACCACGGGGCAGAACGCCCTCTCGCAAGTCGACGTGTTTCGCGAGCGCGCCGGCGTCACCGGCCTCGTCATGACCAAGCTCGACGGCACCGCCCGCGGCGGCATCCTCGTCGCCATATCCGCCAAGCACGCGCTGCCCGTTCACGCCATCGGCGTGGGTGAGGGTATCGACGACCTGCAACCGTTTGACGCGGGCGAGTTCGCCCAAGCGATCGCCGGGAGCTAGCGCACGACACGCCGGCAGCCTAGAAACGCACCTAACATGAAATGTTAAGACAGAAGGGTAATCTCCGGCAGATGAGTGCGCTCAAGCGATGGATGCCTTTCAACGCCGAGCAGTCCGTGAACATCCTCAGCGAGTTCGGACCGCTGGTGCTGATGTTCATCGTCAACGCCATGTATGGCATCGGCGCCGGCACGTGGGCGCTGATCATCTCGACGGTTGTTGCCATCGTGGCGATGCTGGTCGTGCTGCGCCGTCTGCCGATATTCCCGCTCATCGCCTCGACCGTCACGGTCGTGTTCGGCGGCCTGACGATCATCACCCATGACCCGATGTGGGTGCAGATCAAGGTGACGATCTTCAACGCGCTGTTCGCCGCGTTCCTGTTCGGCGGCCTGTACTTCAAGCGCAACTTCTTCAAGTACGTCTTCGAGAAGACGTTCCACTACACCGAGGAAGGCTGGAACAAGTTCACGTGGAACTTCGCCTGGTTCTTCGTCTTCACGGCGTTCGCCAACGAAGCCGTGCGCCTCACCTTCAAGGACGAGCGCGTCTACGACTTCTTCGGGCTGCACATGGACGGCGTCGGCATCTGGATCGCCTTCAAGGTGGCGCTGATCATGCCGCTGTCGGGGCTTTACGCCTACTATTTGACCCGCCTCATGCAGCGCTATCGAGTTCATGAGCCGGATGCGAGGATTGCATTGCTCGCCGCGCCGATATCTACACCGCGGCCGGCGGAGCAGGTCTCCGCAGAGAGCATCTCGAGCGGGGCCGGGCGCACGGCACCCGCCGCCGAGACGAGCGAGCGCAAGGCAAATCTCGGCTAGGATGCACCAGCACCGGCCGGCAGTGACATGAGGGAGCGACACGACATGGGCGACGAGGCAACCAGCAAACCCGGCGCGGCGCAGTCGCAACTCTTGAAGCTTGCCGTCGAGGTGGGGCCGCTCGTCGTCTTCTTCATCGTCAACGCGCGTGCCGGCATTTTCTGGGGCACCGGCGTCTTCATGGTGGCGGTCATCGCCGCGCTGATCGCCTCGCGCTTCATGTTCGGACGCATTCCGGTGATGCCGCTCGTCTCCGGCGCCTGCGTCATCGTGTTCGGCGGGCTGACGCTCTATCTGCAGGATGATCATTTCATCAAGATCAAGCCGACGATCGTCAACGCGCTGTTTGCCGGTGCGCTGTTCGTCGGCCTGCTGATGGGACACTCGCTGTTGAAGCTTGTGTTCGGCGAGGTCTTTCGCCTCAACGAGGACGGATGGCGCAAGCTGACGTTACGCTGGGCGTGCTTCTTCGCGTTCCTCGCGATCCTCAACGAGGTGGTGTGGCGCACGGTATCGACGGACACTTGGGTGAGCTTTAAAGTATTCGCCATCATGCCGCTGACAATGGTGTTTGCATTGTCGCAGATTGGCTTGCTTAAAGCGCATGAGATTCCGGTGGACTAACCCTATCGCCCGTCCGATTGTCTTTAGGCTGATCTTCTGCCGGCGAAGCAACAAGCGCCAATATCTTGCGACTTGTTAGCAGAAGCTACCCTTTTGCTCTAGACGAGCGCTCAAATCTGGTATTTTCTCCAAACCGGACCGCAACCTATTCCATAAAGGCAAAGGTGGGGCATGGGGGGCGAGACGTCGATGTCATCGACGTTCTCGAAGCATGCCAGCCTTTCGACCAACCAATCATGACACGTCACAAGGCACGCGAAATGGCCGGCGGAAGACTGGAGCGATCCCCGATTCACTTGCTGCATCGGGCCGGTCAATGCGCCAGCGACATCTTCCAGGGCGAGATGGGGGAGGGCGACCTCACACCACGCCAGTACACGGTCCTGGTCGCAGTCGCGCAGAACGAAGGCGTCAGCCAGACGCACCTCGTCGAGAAGACCGGCGTCGACCGCTCGACGCTCGCCGACATCGTGCGGCGCATGCTGAAAAAGGGCCTCCTGCAGCGCCGCCGCACGAAGGAGGATGCCCGCGCCTATTCGGTGAAGCTGACCGACGAGGGGTGGAAAGTCCTCAAGGCCGCCGATCCGCTGGCGCGGAAGGTCGACGACAAGATCCTCGGCGTGCTCCCCAGTCAGCAGCGCGAGCGCTTCCTGCAGGATCTCAACTTGATCGTGAAGGCGCTCGGCAAGCTGCAAGAAGTCAACGGCAGCGGCAAGGCCGAGTAGCGGCTCCTATCACCGCTCACCCAGCCACCGACAACGCCGCGCATCACGCGGCGTTGGGCATCAGCTTGCGATTGATGAGCGTCTCGGCGATCTGCACGGTGTTGAGCGCCGCGCCCTTCAAGAGGTTGTCCGAGACGATCCACAGCGACAGACCGTTGTCGACGGTCGCGTCCTCGCGGATGCGCGACACGTAGGTGGCAAACTCGCCCGCCGCCTCGACCGGCGTGATGTAGCCGCCGGGCTCGCGCTTATCGACGACCATGACACCGGGCGATTCGCGCAGGATCTTGCGCGCATCCTCGGGGCTGAGCGGCTTCTCGAACTCGATGGTGACGGCTTCCGAATGGCCGACGAACACCGGCACGCGCACGCACGTCGCCGTCAGCTTGATCTTCGGGTCGAGAATCTTCTTGGTCTCGGCCATCATCTTCCATTCCTCTTTCGTGTAGCCGTCTTCCATGAAGACGTCGATGTGAGGAATGACGTTGAAGGCGATCTGCTTGGGGAACTTTGACGGCTCGATATCGCCGCCGGGCACGTACTTGCTCTTCGTCTGCGCCCACAGCTCGTCCATGGCTTCCTTGCCGGCGCCGGAGACGGACTGGTAGGTGGAGACGACGACGCGCTTGATGGTCGCCGCATCATGCAGGGGCTTCAGCACGACGACGAGCTGCGCCGTCGAGCAGTTCGGGTTGGCGATGATGTTCTTCTTGGTATAGCCGGCGACGGCGTCGGCATTCACCTCCGGCACGATCAGCGGCACGTCGCGGTCGTAGCGCCAGCACGACGAGTTATCGATGACGATGCAGCCCTTGGCGCCGATGCGGGGCGACCATTCCTTGGACACGGCCGAGCCGGCCGACATCAGGCAGAAGTCGGCCTTGGAGAAATCGAACTGCTCCAGATCCTGGCACTTGAGCGTCTGGTCGCCGAACGACACCTCGACGCCGAGGGACCGGCGCGAGGCAATGGCGAACACCTCGTCCACGGGAAATTCGCGCTCGGCGAGCACGTTCAGCATTTCGCGGCCCACGTTGCCCGTGGCGCCGACTACGGCAACCTTGTAACCCATCGTCAAAACCCGATTTCCCAAGACCCTGCGGCGGTTGCCGCGCCTGCGGCTCACTTACGCAAGCTCGCCGCCCCGCGCAAGGGGTGTCTGGACCTCCGGCGGTTCGGCGGTCTGGTGGGCCGTCAGCCTACGCGGCGAGCTTGCGCAGCTCGGCGAGGATGGCGCCGCCCATCTCGGCGGTGCCGACCTTGCTCATGCCCGGCTGCATGATGTCGCCCGTGCGCAGCCCAGCGGCGAGAACGCCGGCGATGGCCTTGTCGAGCAGGTCGGCTTCCTTGCCCATGTCGAAGGAGTAGCGCAGCGCCATGCCGAACGAGGCGATGGTGGCGATGGGGTTGGCGAGGCCCTTACCGGCGATGTCGGGCGCCGAGCCGTGCACGGGCTCGTACAGCGCCTTGCGCTTGCCGGTCTTGGCGTCGGGGGCGCCGAGCGAAGCCGACGGCAGCATGCCGAGCGAGCCCGTCGCCATGGCCGCCTCGTCGGACAGGACGTCGCCGAACAGGTTGTCGGTGACGATGACGTCGAACTGCTTGGGGTTGCGCACGAGCTGCATGGCGCAGTTGTCGGCGAGGATGTGCTCGAGCTGCACGTCCGGCGCGTACGACTTGTGCGTCGCCGTGACGACCTCGTTCCACAAGACGCCGGTGCGCATGACGTTGCGTTTTTCCGCCGAGTGCACCTTGTTGCCGCGCTTGCGCGCCAGGTCGAACGCCACCTTGGCAATGCGCTCGATCTCCGACGTCGTGTAGATCTGCGTGTCGACGGCGCGCTTCTCGCCGTTCTCCAGCGTCACGATCTCCTTCGGCTCGCCGAAGTACACCCCGCCCGTCAGCTCGCGCACGATCATGATGTCGAGGCCTTCGACCAGCTCGCGCTTCAGCGAGGAGGCGTCGGCCAGCGCCGGATAGCAGATGGCCGGGCGCAGGTTGGCGAACAGGCCAAGATCCTTGCGCAGCCGCAAAAGCCCGGCCTCGGGACGCACCGCGTAGGGCACGCCGTCCCACTTGGGGCCGCCGACGGCGCCGAAGATGACCGCGTCGGACTTCTGCGCCTTGCTCCATCGCGGCATCGGTGATGGCGACGCCGTGCTTGTCGTAGGCCGCACCGCCGACGAGGTCGGTCTCGGTCGCGAACTTGACGCTGCCAGACTTGTTGAAGAAGTCGACGATGCGCTCGACCTCGGCGATGGTTTCAACGCCGATCCCGTCACCGGGAAGGAGGAGCAGGTTGTAGGTGGTCATGCGGTCAAAGGCCCGGATGGAGGAAGGAAAAGCGCCGTACTGCTAGCCGCTGGGGCCTGTCGCGGCAAGGGGAGGACGGCTCAGAAGAAGGCGCCGGAGAAGAAGAGGAAGAAGCCGTTCAGTGTCGACAGGGTGCCGAGCCCCGCCAGGATGGCGCTCAGCACCAGCAGGATCGTCCCGCCGGTGATGATGGCCACCGATGCCAGAACGATGGCGATCTGCAGCAGCGCCTGGCCGTAGTCGAAATACGGGTCCTTGATCATGGCGCGGTCGCGCTGGACCTCGAGCGCGCGCGCCCTGACCTTGAGCTCCTCGACGCCCTCGCCGGTATCCGGCTCCGATGTATAGCGGGTCTCGTCGGCGCGATATTTCTTGAGCTTGTCGTCGATCAGCGCGCGCGCCGCGGCGGAAAGCTCCGGCTGGCTGGCGAGCAGCACCTCGAACTCGGCAATCTGCAGCCGTAGCTCGTGGCGGCGGATGTTCTTGGCCTGAAAGAAGGCCCACGTGTTGGAGGCCTCGATGTTGCGGGCGGTGGCGTCCTTCATGGCGTTGCCGCCGCCGACACCGCAGACCGCGAGCAGCACGGCGAGCACGCCGATATAGACGGCGATCAAGCGGTCGCGGCCCGTCTTGTCGCTGTCGATCGCTTCCACCAAGATCCTTGAACGCCATCTGCTTCTACCCTCAGACGATCTTGTCTTCCGGCGCAGCGTCGATGCTGCGCGCCGGCAAGAGGTCGCTCCTTTCGGTCGGCAACCCGTTGGCGCCGAGCTGATAGACGATCGGCGCGCCGGTCGCCAATTCGCGGCTGAGTATCTCCTCGCCCGTCAAACCTTCGAGGTTCATGATCAGTGCGCGCAGCGAATTGCCGTGCGCGACGAGAAGCACCTTCTTGCCGGCCTGCAGATCCGGCCAGATGCGCGAATTGTAGTACGGCATCACGCGCTCCTCCGTGTCCTTCAGGCTCTCGCCGCCGGGCGGAGGAATGTCGTAGCTGCGGCGCCAGATCTCGACCTGGTCCTCGCCCCAACGTTCGCGCGCCTCGTCCTTGTTGAGACCGCACAGGTCGCCATAGTGGCGCTCGTTCAGCGCCTCGTCGAAATGGATTGGGATCTTGCCCTGCCCCAGCTCCGACAGAATGATGTCGAGCGTTCGCTGCGCGCGCTTCAACTGGCTGGAGTAGGCGACGTCGAACACGATGCCTTTGGCGCGCAGCATGCGCGCGGCGACCAGCGCCTCGATGAGCCCCTTTTCGGTGAGGTCGGGATTGCACCAGCCGGTGAACAGATTGCGCCGGTTCCATTCGCTCTCGCCGTGCCGGACGAGCACGAGAGTGTGGCTGCGTTGGTCGTTCGGCACCACGGGACGGATTTCCAAGATCAGAGCCCCAGCACGTCGGTCATCGAGTAGAGGCCCGGCGCCTTGCCTTGTCCCCACTGCAGCGCCTTGACGGCACCGCGCGCGAACACCGACCTGTCGCCGGCGACGTGCGCGAGCTCGATGCGCTCGCCGGCGCCGGCGAAGATCACCTTGTGCTCGCCGACGACGCTGCCGCCGCGCAGGGTCGCAAAGCCGATATCGCCGCGCTGGCGCGGGCCGGTGACGCCGTCGCGCGCCCTGACCGAGCGCTGCTGCAGATCGATGTCACGCCCTTCGGCGGCGGCGGCGCCGAGCATCAGCGCGGTACCCGAGGGCGCATCGACCTTGTCGCGGTGATGCATCTCGACGATCTCGATGTCGAAGTCCTCGTCGAGCGCCTCGGCGACGCGCCGCGTCAGCGCCACCAGCAGGTTGACGCCGAGGCTCATGTTTCCGGCCTTGATGATGGGCGCGTGGCGCGCCGCCGCGGCGATGTGCGCTTCGTCGCCGGCGGTCAAACCTGTGGTGCCGATGACGTGCACGGCACGCGCGTTGGCCGCCAGGGCGGCGAACTCGACGGTCGCCTTGGGCGAGGTGAAATCGAGGATGCCCTCACAGCGGGAGATGACTTCCAGGGCATCGGAGGTGACCGCGACGCCCAGCGGCTTAAGGCCGGCTATCACGCCGACGTCGGCGCCGATGGCAGGCGATCCCTCGCGCTCGACGGCGCCGACGATGGTGCAGCCGGCAGCGTGCGCCGCGCGCACGAGCTCCTGGCCCATGCGTCCCGCAACGCCCATCACGGCGACTTTCATCAGGTGACCTCGTCGTCGAACCAAGGAAGCGCGCCGCGATATAGCAACACCGCGGGCCGAGAGGAAAGGCTAAGGCCGCGATTTCAGCCTCTGCTGCACCGCAAAGGCCGCCAGCGGCACGCGGTGAATGGGAAAGGCATGCTCAGGCGCGCTTCTTGGGCGTGTTCTTGGAGAGCAGAGCACGCGCGTCAAGCGGGTGGGTTGTCTCAGCCGCCGAGCCGGTCAGTCCCAGGCGAAAGCCAGCTTCTTCAGCTTGGCGCGGCCGAAGCGCTCGAAGCCCATGCTGACCGGGCGTCCGCCGCGGCGCCAGTAGAAGTCCGACGCCGCCGCGTTGTCGGCCAGCGCCCAGACGATCAACCCGCACAGTTGACGCGCGTCGAGGTGATAGCGGCAGGCCTCGAACAGGCGCTCGCCAAAGCCGAGGCCCTGGTAGGTGGGTGAAACATAGATCTCGTAAATCTCGCCTTCGTATTCGCCGCGCACGCGCGCTGGCCCCAGCGTGGCGTAGCCGGCAACGACACCGGCAACCTGCAGCACCAGCAGCTCGCCGCCGGCCTTGATGGTGGCTCCCCACCAGTCCGGCGTGCGCTTGCGGATCATGCTGTCGAGGTGAAGGTGCGGAATGATGCCGAGGTAGGCGTTGCTCCAGCTCGACCTGAAGACATCGCTCAGTGCCGGCGCGTCGGCAGGCGCACCGGGACGAATCTCACAATGTGAACTTTCACCAAGCATACGCGGACTTTTTGCGACCCCGTGCAGGCAGCTTACAGCCTCCGCGTCATCCTGCGAAACAGTTTGCTGAAAGTAGGGCCGCAAAAATAATGGGCCACGGCTGCGAACCGTGGCCCCGTATTTGCCTGAGCGAAACGATCCGTATTCGGATCGTTAGCCGACCTTCTTGAACTGCTCGAAGGTCTTGGTGGCGGCCGAATTCATGCTCTCGAGCGTCTGCCGGCTGATCTTGTTCGACAGATCGAAGAATTCTTTCGTCTGCGAGGAGGCGGCGGCGAGCTGCTGCTTGAAGAAGTCGGCCTGCAGGCGGGCCACCTCGGGGAGCGTCTTGGCCTTGGCGATGGCCTCGGCGGCATCAAAAGCAGCCTCGGCGTTGGTGGTGGCGGCGTGGATGAACTTCTCGCTGAAGGACTTCGCACCGGCCTGGGCGGCGAGCACGATCTCCTCGACGGCCTTCACGCTGTCCTGCGTGGCGGCATTGAGCTTGGTGTAGGCATCGCGGGTCTTGGCGACGCTCTCTTCGGCGAAGGCCTGCACGTTCTCGGGGATACGCGCTTCCTTGGCGGCAGCGAACATGTCTTGCGCCTGGCGGGTGAACTGGTCGTTCATTCTTGTCTCCATAATCGGCTTTCGGCCGCCCGACGTGGGGCAGCTCAAATCTCGGGTTGCGGTTGCATTGGCTCCTGAGAGCCTTACCGAGAGCTATAATACCACGATTTTGGTGCAGTGCAACATAAACGTGGTTGCGTCGCACAAAAATGCTGCAGTGGCTCTCTAAACGCCAACGCCTACCCCCGTTGGGTTGCTTATATTGTTTTACGTCAAAGGGAGCGCGCGGAAATTTGTCCCGGTAGCCCATCGCCGAGCGGTCAAAGAGGATATCGGACGGGCGCAGCGGCCGCGCCAGCGCCAAGCCCTCCAGCGTGCGGCAGCGCGATAGGGCGACGTATGCCTGTCCATGGGCGAAGGTGCCGCGCCCAAGGTCGATGTAGACCTTGTCGAGGGTCAGCCCTTGCGACTTGTGGATGGTCAGCGCCCAGGCGAGACGCAGCGGAAACTGGCGGAACGTGCCGGTGATGTTCTCGACGATCTTCTCCGACGCCTGATCGAACGCGTAGCGCCGCGCCTCCCATGACACCGGCTCGATCTCGTGGGTCTTGCCGTCGAGCTCGATCCACACGCGCTTGTCCTCGAGCCGCGCGATCCGGGCGATGGTGCCGTTCACCCAGCGCCGGTCGGGATCATTGCGCAACAGGATCACCTTAGCGCCCTGCTTCAGGAGCAACGAAGCGTCGGTCGGATGCGCAGAATCCGAGTACTCCCCCGTGATCCCGGCCTCGTAGGTCCGTTCCGTTGTCGATAGCGCGTCGAGGTACGCCATGTTGATGCGCTGAGCGGCGGCATTGGTCGGCGTGAGGATGACGTAAGAGTCGCCCTCGCCGAGCGTGCGGATCGGGTGCGTGCGCTCGTTGAGCACCTCGAGGTCCTCTTCCGTCGCGTCGCCGTCGCGAATGCGGTTGAGGACGTGAAGGAAGGCCTCCTCGCTCTGGCGGTACACTTGTTCCAATTCGAGCAGCGAAACGCCGGCGCCTTCGTTGAGCGACGGCACCTGAAAGAAGAACGGCCCGCCGAACTCGCTCTCGAGGTGCTCGGCGACGTCGCCTTGGACGACCGGCGGCAGCTGATGCAGATCGCCGAACAGCAGCAGGCGGACGCCGCCGAACGCTTCGCGCGGGCGTCCGCGATTGACGCGCAGCGATTGGTCGATGGCCCACATCAGATCGGAGCGCACCATCGATATCTCGTCGATGATGATGAGCTTCAGCTTGCGCATGACGCGGCCGTTGCGGCTGCGCTTGATGTCGTCGGGGCGGATGAGGCGCGGCGGAAAACCGAAGAACGAATGGATCGTCTGACCGCCGACGTTGACCGCCGCGAGCCCGGTCGGCGCCAGCACCACGGCCTCGTCGACGATATGATCGCGCAGGCGCGCAGCAGCGTCGACTTGCCGGTGCCCGCGCGTCCGGTGACGAACAGGTGGCCTTCGTCGTTGCGAACGAAATCGACCGCGCTCAGGAATTCCGGCGGCGGCGTGACGCCGGCCGGCCAGGACACCTGGGCGACGTCGGTGGCATCTCGCAATTGGGGAAATTTGTTGCCGGCCACGTCGCCTCGCTGCGCTTCGCACGTGATTAGCAGGATAAGCGCGAGCCGTGAAACGATTAGCGCCGGCCGATCTGGATCGGCCGGCGCTAGATGCTGAGTGCGCTCGTGCGTCGCGTTAGTCGCGCGTGATCGAGATGACCTTGAAGCTGCCGTCGAGCTTGACGTCGTACTGGTTGCCGTCCTTGCACTTGACGTCGTCCGCCTCGAAGACGCTCGACGCCTCGGTCTCCTTCTCGAAGGTGCCGCCGTTGCAGCCCCAATCGGTCAGCGTCTGCTTGATCTTCCCGGCCTCGTCATCGGCAGGCTTCGAATCGGCAAAGGCTGCGGTGCTGAAAAACGCCAGGCCGACGATGGCAAATGCGAGCTTGTTCATGGGGAACTCCTCTTGCTTAAAGTGCCACGCTAGGAGCAACGCTATAACACGCTCATTTCGCGCCGCACAAAGCGAAATTAACCCTATGCGACGTCTCGTTCGCGCGCTCGTTCCATGCGCTTGCGCTCGTTCGGGTCGAGCCAGCGCTTGCGCAAGCGGATCGACTTCGGCGTGACCTCGACCAGCTCGTCGTCGGTGATGTAGCTCATCGCCTTCTCCAGCGTCAGCTTCATCGGCGGCGTCAGCAGCACGTTCTCGTCCTTGCCGGACGGCGCGCACGTTCGTCAGCTTTTTGCCTTTGACGACATTGACTTCAAGGTCGTTGTCGCGCGTGTGCTCGCCGACGATCATGCCCTCGTAGACGCGCGTTTGCGGCGCCGATCATGAACGGCCCGCGATCCTGCAGGTTGAAGATGGCGTAGGCGGCCGCCTCACCCTGCGCGTTCGAGATCAGCACGCCGGTGCGGCGCGCGGCGATCTCGCCCTTGAAGGGCGCGTAGTCGTGGAACAGCTTGTTCATGACCGCCGTGCCGCGCGTGTCGGACAGCAGCTCGCTCTGGTAGCCGAGCAGGCCGCGCGTCGGCACATGGAACACCATGCGCTGGCGTCCGCCGCCCGAGGGACGCATCTCGAGCAGTTCGCCCTTGCGCTCGGAGAGCTTCTGCACGACGACGCCGGTGAAGCCCTCGTCGACGTCGATGATGACCTCTTCGATCGGCTCGAGCTTGGTGCCGTCGGCATCGGTCTTGAACACGACCTTGGGGCGCGACACGGTCAGCTCGAAGCCTTCGCGGCGCATGTTCTCGATGAGAATGCCGAGCTGCAGCTCGCCGCGGCCGGCGACGTCGAAGGCGTCCTTGTCGTCGGAGATCGTGACCTTGATCGCGATGTTGCGCTCGGCTTCCTTCATCAGGCGGTCGCGGATGACGCGGCTCTGGACCTTGTCGCCTTCCTGGCCGGCGAAGGGGCCGTCGTTGATGCGGAAGGTCATCGACAGCGTCGGCGGATCGACCGGCTGCGCGGGCAGCGGCGACTCGACGCGAGGGGTCGCAGAGCGTATCGGCGACGGTCGCCTCGCTCATGCCGGCGATGGCGACGATCTCGCCCGCCTCGGCCTGATCGACGGGCACGCGCTCGAGGCCGCGGAAGGCCAGGACCTTCTGCACGCGAAACGTCTCGACGACCTCGCCGTCGCGATTGAGCGCCTTGAGCGTCTGCCCGGACTTGAGCACGCCGGAGCTGATGCGCCCGGTGAGAATGCGCCCGAGAAACGGATCGGCTTCCAGCGTCGTCGCCAGCATGCGCACTGGGCCCGGTTCGACGGTCGGCGGCGGCACGTGCGCCAGCACGAGGTCGAACATCGGCGCCAGGCTCTCCTGCGGACCCGCAGGGTCGAGTGCCATCCAGCCGTTGCGGCCCGAGCCGTAGAGCACCGGGAAGTCGAGCTGCTCGTCGGTGGCATCGAGGTTGGCGAACAGATCGAAGATCTCGTTCAGCACGTCCTGGTGCCGCTCGTCCGGGCGGTCGATCTTGTTGATGACCACGATCGGGCGCATGCCGCGCTTCAGCGCCTTGGAGACGACGAACTTGGTCTGCGGCAGCGGGCCCTCGGAGGCGTCCACCAGCACCACGACGCCGTCGACCATGTTCAGGATGCGCTCGACCTCGCCGCCGAAGTCGGCGTGGCCGGGCGTGTCGACGATGTTGATGCGCGTGTCCTTCCAGACGACGGAAGTGCACTTGGCGAGGATGGTGATGCCGCGCTCGCGCTCCAGGTCGTTGGAATCCATCGCCGCGCTCAGCAACCCGCTGGCCCTCGCGGAACGAGCCGGATTGCTTGAGCAATTCGTCGACGAGCGTGGTCTTGCCGTGGTCGACGTGGGCGATAATCGCGATGTTTCTGAGCTTCATCAGTCACTTTGTGCGCTGCAAAAGATGCGCGGACCTACCACAGAACCTTTACAACCGATAGGGGCCCCCGCCGCTGACGTTAACCTTAGGCACCTGACCGGCCTTCTCGTTGGCGTGAAGCTGCCACAGCAGCGCCTCCACCTCCGCCCGACGGGGATCGCGCTCGTAGTTGTCGAGCTGGGCGACCTCCTCTTGAGGGCGCGAGTGTCGCGCCCGGGTGCTTACGCCGGCGCGCCGCCGAGAGATGATGGGAGTCCGGCTGTCCAACAATTGAGGCAATCAAACGAACGGCAGCCTACACGTGGCGGTGCATGGCGGAGTGCGAGCGCGTGTCGCGCATGAAGCCGTAGACGAGCAGCGAGATGAAGATGCAGGCCGTCACATACCAAAAGAAGGCATGCTCGTAGCCGATCTCCTTCAGATAGAGCGCCACGTACTCGGCCGTGCCGCCGAACAGCGCCACCGTGATGGCGTACGGAAAGCCGACGCCCATGGCGCGCACGCTGGTCGGGAACAGCTCCGCCTTCACCACGGCGTTGATCGCCGTGTAGCCGCTGACGATCACCAGCGCGCCCATGATGAGGAAGAAGGCCGTCCATGGATCGTGTCGGCGTTCTGCAAGGCGCGTGAGGATCGGCACGGTGAGCAGCGTGCCGAGCACGCCGAAGGTCAGCAGCACCGGACGCCGGCCGACGATGTCGGAGATGGCGCCGACCACCGGCTGCAGGCACATGTAGAGAAACAGCGTGCCCGCCGCGATGACGGTCGAGGTATCCTTCGACAGCCCGACCGAGTTGACGAGGAACTTCTGCATGTACGTCGTGTACGTGTAGAAGGCGACGGTGCCGCCGAGCGTCAGGCCGACGACGATGGCCACCTCGCGCGGGTGCCGCATCAGACCCCTGAACGGGCTCTCTCGCAGGCCCAGCGCACGCGCCTCGATGAACGCGTCGCTCTCGTGCATGTCGCGGCGCATGAAATAGACGACGACCGCAAGCGCCGGCGCCGATGAAGAACGGAATGCGCCAGCCCCACGCGTCGAGCTGCTCCGGCGTCAGCAGCACCTTTGCAGGAACAGCAGGACGAGCATGGCGAGCAGCTGCCCGCCGATCAGCGTCACGTACTGGAAGCTGGAATAGAAGCCGCGGTGCTCGGGATGCGCCACCTCGCACAGGTACGTGGCGCTGGTGCCGTACTCGCCGCCGAGGCTCAGGCCCTGCACGAGGCGTGCGAACAGCAGGACGAACGGCGCCGCGATGCCGATCGTCGCGTAGGTCGGCGTCACCGCGATGATGAGCGAGCCGATGCACATCATCAGCACCGATATGGTCAGCGCCAGACGCCGCCCGTGGCGGTCGGCGACGTGCCCGAACAGCCAGCCGCCGAACGGGCGCATGAGGAAGCCCGACGGCGAAGATCCGCCGCGGCGTTCAGCAGCTGCGCCGTCTGGCTTTCGGACGGAAAGAACGACTTGGCGAAATACAGCGCGAAGGCCGAGTAGGCGTAGAAGTCGAACCACTCGACGAGATTGCCGGCCGAGCCGACGAAGATCGCCTTCAGGCGCCGCGCCGTGTCGGCAAGGCTGGTCTCGGGCGGCGCATCCAGGGGAGTGCCGCCCGCCCGCTTGTCCATCTCGCCGTGGCTCTCCCGTCTCGGTCCTAGGCGCGCGTCAGCATCGACCGCAGCTCTTGCAGCCGCTGCTTGGTCTGCATGTCGATCGCGTCTTTGATCGTCAGCATCTGCTTCTCGATCACCGTGCTGAGTTCGCCCGCCATGCAATCGCGCGCGGCAACGTTCATCGAGGCGAGCGTCTCGCGGATGTGCGCCAGGCCGAGGTCGCGCTCGATATGCTGACCCAGCTTCTCCAGGAACTCACGGGCAAAGTTTGGAACCTCGAGCCGCGCCATGGCGGCGAGCGCGCGCCGGCGCACGTCGGTGTCGGGATGCGTCAGCGCCGACCTCATCAGGTGGCTGTTGAGCGTCGTCGGCACGCGCACGAGACGCTTCTTCACGCTGTCCGGACTGACGGTGCCGTTCTCCAGCGCGTGCGCCATCGACAGCTGGTGGCTCCACTGCTGCAAGCCGCAGCAGCAGCGCGCGCACGACGATGATCGAGAGGGTGACGACGATGAACAGGCGCACGGCGTTGCCGGTCCAGCCGTTGTAGACGATCTGCGCGCTCAGATTGTCGGACAGGTCGACGAGGTTGGCCCAGGCGTTGACCACCGAATTGACGATCGGGATCTCGTTGAGCACGCAGGCGAGATATTCGCCGTACTCATTGTTGAGCGTCGGCCGGTTGCGCAGGATCTGAGCGAGGCCGGTGTGCTCGACCGTCTGGATGAGCGCCGCGACGCCGAAAATGTAGAACGGCGTCGAGGACGCCAGGATCGGCACGTTGTTGACGGCATCGAGCGCCGAGAAGGTCATCTTGTCGGCGGCCAGCGACCCCTCCATGACCTGCTTTTCCTCGTACATGATGCGCAGGCTGCCGGCGATGATGAGGATGTGCACGAGGAGGAACGCCAGAAGCGTCCAGAACAGCGGCTGCGAGTTGAGGTCGACGACGGCGAGGTAGAGGATGACGGCGTTGGCGGTGAGCCACAGGGCGACCTTCCACAGCGCGACGTGCCCGGTCTGCGGATCGGGCCGGAAGAACATGTTGAGCAAGCCGATGAGCGGCCAGCAGACGCTCGTCCACACGCGGTCCAACACCCCGAAAATCGAGGTCGAAACCTTCTCCTGTACCGTCGTCATGACGCGCACCCTGTCCCTTGGCTCCCCAGCGCGAGGCTACCGTATCACGCCGACGGCGGACAACATGTGGCACCGCCCAGCAGCTTTAACGGGCCCGGGTGTGGCCGCCCGATCTGCCCCCAGCCTGGTGGTCCGCCCGCATTGACCTCAGGCCTTGCAGAGGTCTAAGTGCAGCCCAATCTTATGGGCCCTCGGACGCGCATTTGCGGGCCGGGCAGGAGGGTACTATGGCCAAGTCGCGGCACGTCAAGCTGCTGATCTTAGGGTCCGGACCGGCCGGGTACACGGCCGCCATCTACGCCGCGCGCGCCATGCTGAAGCCACTGCTGATCGAAGGCTCGCAGCCGGGCGGCCAGATGACCATCACCACCGACGTCGAAAACTATCCGGGCTTCGCCGACGTGATCCAGGGCCCCTGGCTCATGGAGCAGATGCGGGCCCAGGCCGAGCACGTCGGCACCGAGATCGTCATGGACCAGATCGCCAAGGTCGATCTCAAGAAGCGCCCGTTCGTGCTCAAGGGCGAGTCGGGCGACACCTATACCTGCGACGCGCTGATCATCTGCACCGGCGCCCAGGCGCGCTGGCTCGGCATCGCCTTCGGAGGAGATGTTCAAGGGCCACGGCGTGTCGGCGTGCGCCACCTGCGACGGCTTCTTCTACAAGGGCAAGGAGGTCGTGGTCGTCGGCGGCGGCAACACCGCGGTCGAGGAGGCGATCTTCCTCACCAACTTCGCCAAGCGCGTCACCGTCGTGCACCGGCGCGATCACTTCCGCGCCGAGAAGATCCTGCAGGACCGCCTGTTCAAGAACCCAAAGATCGAGGTGGTCTGGGATCACGCGCTCGAGGAGATCGTCGGCACCGAGAATCCGAAGTCGGTCACCGGCGTGAAGCTGAAGAACACCAAGACCGGCGCCGATCACCGAGCTGCCGGCCGACGGCGTGTTCATCGCCATCGGCCACGCGCCGGCGACGCAGCTGTTCAAGGGCCAGCTCGAGATGAACCACTCGGGCTATCTGGTGACGCGGCCCGATTCGACCGCGACCGCGATCCCCGGCGTCTACGCCGCGGGCGACGTCAAGGACGAGGTCTACCGCCAGGC
Source organism: uncultured Alphaproteobacteria bacterium (assembly GCA_963795225.1). GTDB lineage: Bacteria > Pseudomonadota > Alphaproteobacteria > Rhizobiales > Hyphomicrobiaceae > Hyphomicrobium_A. The sequence goes on from CAWCHB010000004.1 coordinate 24,516, forward strand.
GGTGACGGCGGCGGCCATGGGCTGCATGGCGGCGCTCGAGGCCGAGCGCTATTTCGCGACGCTGGAGATCGAGGCGGAGACCGAGGCGGCGGAGTAATCCGCGCCCCGGCTTCGCCGCCTTTGCATCACTGCACTTTGTAGGCGATGAGCTTGTCGCTCATCATCATCGGGATGAGCAGCAGGCTCGATCTCCGGCACGTAGCCGATATCGGCGCTGCCCTGATCGAGATCGAGCAGCTGCGTCGCCTTGCCCTTGCGGTCGATGCGGAAGACCGCGCCGGCTACCCAGTCGGTGACGAGGAAGTCATCGCCGATCGGCTCGATGCCGTCGAGATTGCCGACCGGCGTGCCGTCGCCGAGGTCGCTGATCTTCTTGTCGGCGAGCGAGATCGCGAGCAGGTTCGACGGCGCGCGACGATTGAGCCGACGTGCCGGGCGCGCCCCAGGCCGCGACGATCAGCTTGTCGCCCTCGACGTACAGGCCGTTGGGGAACTTCAGCGCCGGATCGTCGATCCACTTCTCGAGCTTGCCGCCGGCGAGCCGCCAGATCGTGCTGGTGCTGGAATCGGACACGTAGACGTTGCCCTGCGCGTCGGCGGCGACGTCGTTGAGGAACGCGCGCCGGGCGCGTCGTACTTGGCGATGATCTTGCCCGTCGCGGGGTCGATCTCGACCAGCTTGTCGATGTCGGCCGCGTAGAGCTTGCCGCCGGCCAGCGCCATGCCCTTCGGCGCGTCCATGCCCTTCGCCCATTCGAGGGCGATGATCTTGCCGTCGGCGAGCGACACCTTCGAAATGAAGCCGTTGCCGTCCTTGTCGGTCGGGCTTGCCGGCGACGTTGCTGACGTAGGCGAAGCCCTCGGCCGGCACGGGCAGCGCGAACTCCGGCGTTTTGAGGCCGCTCGTCTCCCACAGCACCGCCGGCTGTGCGTACGCGGCGGCGAGAACTGACGCTCGCCGCCATGAGCGCCATTGCCATACCTACAGACTTCATCTCGATCCTCCATTGGTCCGGCTCTGTGTTGCAGAGGCATATATGGGCTGCGCCCGCGCGTCGCCCTATTCATGAGCGCGGTGACCCTCTAAGTTGCACCGCAACAAAGTCGTAGTCGTTCGATTAACCAATGCCCGTGTCGCAGACCTCAGCGGAGCACGTTCCTGGTCTCGACGTCGATTTGCGCGGGCGATGCGGGGTCCGACTATGGACTGGGACAAGCTCAGGATCTTTCACGCGGCCGCTGAAGCGGGCAGCTTCACGCACGCCGGCGACAGCCTGCACATGAGCCAGTCGGCCGTGAGCCGTCAAGTTTCGGCGCTCGAGCGCGATCTCAAGGTCACGCTGTTCCATCGGCACGCGCGCGGCCTCGTGCTCACCGAGCAGGGCGAGCTTCTGCATCGCACGACCTCCGACGTGATCAACAAGCTGCACACCGCCGAGACGCTGCTCTCCGACACGACCTCGAAGCCGTCGGGCGAGCTGCGCATCACGGCGCCGGTCGGCTTCGGCACGATCTGGCTGACGCAGCGTCTGCGCGAGTTCCACGATCTCTATCCCGAGATCCGCATCGAGCTGAATCTCAACGACGAGCAGGTCGACATCGGCATGCGCGCCGCCGACGTCGCCATCTGGACGCGCGAGCCGCCGCATTCCGACCTCATCCGCCGCATGCTGTTCACGAGCCGCGTGCGCGCCTTCGCCTCGACCCAATACGTGCGCCGCTTCGGCGCGCCGAAGACGCTCGAGGAGCTCGAAGGCCACTCCATCGTGTCCTACAGCGGGCAGCCGGCGCAGCACCTGACCGCCATCACCTGGATCGAGACGGCGGGGCGCGACGGCAAGGGTCCGCGCGAGCCGGCGTTCCGCGCCAACAGCGTGGTGGCGCTGCGCTACGCCATCCGCGCCGGCATCGGCATCGGCATGATCCCCGACTACATGACCGACAACGAGGCCGACCTGGTGCCGGTGCTGACCGAGATCGACCCGCCGACGCTGCCGATCCTGTTCGTCTACCCGGAGGAGCTGAAGTCCTCCAAAAAGGTGCAGGTGCTGCGCGACTTTCTCGTCGCCCAGGCCCGCCAGTGGAAGTTCTGAGCGATCGCGCCGGCCGCGGTCCTGAGACGCCGGCGGACGCCGGGAATTGCAGCCGGCGCGGCGAGACGCTATCTAACGGGCACGCTTTCTTGAGCATCGGCGGCTTAGAAGCACCCAGTATCCACCTTCGCACCCGGGCCGGCCCGAGGCGCGAGGGGTGGATTTCCGCGCGGCGCTGGCCGCTATTCGACAGCCCATTCGAGACGAGACACGGCATGGCTAAGACACTCTACGACAAGATCTTCGACGATCACGTGGTCGAGCGCCAGGACGACGGCACGTGCCTGCTCTACATCGACCGCCATCTCGTGCACGAGGTGACGAGCCCGCAGGCGTTCGAGGGCCTGCGCATGTCGGGCCGCAAGGTGCACGCGCCGGAGAAGACGCTGGCCGTCGTCGACCACAACGTGCCGACCTCCGACCGCACGCAAGGGCATCGACGACGACGACAGCCGCATCCAGGTCGAGACGCTGGCGACGAACGCGCGCGACTTCGGCGTCGAGTACTTCAACGAGCTCGATAAGCGCCAGGGCATCGTCCACGTCATCGGACCCGAGCAGGGCTTCACGCTGCCGGGCACGACCATCGTCTGCGGCGACAGCCACACCTCGACGCACGGCGCCTTCGGCGCGCTCGCGCACGGCATCGGCACGTCGGAGGTCGAGCACGTGCTCGCCACGCAGACGCTGATCCAGCGCAAGGCCAAGAACATGCGCATCAGCGTCGACGGCGCGCTGCCCGAAAGGCGTCACGGCGAAGGACATCATCCTCGCCATCATCGGCGAGATCGGCACCGCCGGCGGCACCGGCCACGTCATCGAGTATGCGGGCGAAGCCATCCGCTCGCTGTCGATGGAAGGCCGCATGACGATCTGCAACATGTCGATCGAGGGCGGCGCCCGCGCCGGCATGATCGCGCCGGACGAGAAGACATACGACTTCATCAAGGGCCGCCCGAAGGCGCCCAAGGGCGGCGCGTGGGACATGGCCATGCGCTACTGGGAGACGATGCACACGGACGAAGGCGCCTTCTTCGACGAGGAGATCAAGCTCGACGCGGCCAAGCTGCCGCCGATCGTCACCTGGGGCACCAGCCCCGAGGACGTCGTGTCGATCGCCGGCGTCGTGCCCGATCCGGCGAAGGTCGAGAACGAGAACAAGCGCGTCTCGATGCAGCGCGCGCTCGACTACATGGGACTGAAGCCCGGAACCAAGATGACCGACGTCCCGCTCGACGTCGTGTGGATCGGCTCGTGCACCAACGGCCGCATCGAGGATCTGCGCGCCGTCGCCCAGATCGTCGACGGCAAGAAGATCTCCGAGCGCCTGGCCTACGCGATGATCGTGCCGGGCTCCGGCCTCGTCAAAGCGCAGGCGGAGGCCGAAGGTCTCGACAAGATCTTCAAGGACGCGGGCTTTGAGTGGCGCGAGCCGGGCTGCTCGATGTGCCTCGGCATGAACCCCGACCAGCTGAAGCCGCAGCAGCGCTGCGCCTCGACCTCGAACCGCAACTTCGAGGGCCGTCAGGGTCGCCTCGGCCGCACGCATCTGCTGTCGCCGATCATGGCGGCGGCGGCGGCCATCGAGGGCCACTTCGTCGATATCCGTAGCTGGGGCGGCTGACGCCGGGTCAGCGCCGGTCAGCGATCCGGCAGGTCCCACCAGGGCCTGCCGCCCTCCTGCCAGGCGTCGGCGCGCGAGGCGCCGAAATCCTTGAGCGCCTGATCGCCGAGGCGCATCAGCGCCCGGCGCTGGCGCGACACCTCGCCGGCCCGCGCGAGAAACCTGAAAAGTCGGTCAATGGCGCCGCTGTCGCCGGGCGAAACAGCGGCTTCGATGCCGCTTTTGCAGTCACATGTGTTGGCCATTGCAGCTCTCCGAGTGGTCCGTTCGGAGAGGTATCTAGGTGTCGGCCTCTTCCATAATGAAATCGAATGTTTATTATGCCGCGCATTATGGTTCGTTATGAGAGATCCGCTGGGATCCGGGGCTGGTCGGCAATGTCACGAAACATCGATGTCGGACTGCTGCGTGCGTTCGTTGCAGTCGTCGAGACCGGCAGCGTCACCCGCGCGGCGCACCTGCTGAACCTCACGCAGGCCGCCGTCAGCCAGCAGTTGAAGCGGCTCGAGGAGCTGTTCGGCGTCGAGCTGTTCGACCGCAGCAATCGGACGCTGCGCACGACCGCGGCGGGCGAGCGGCTGCTGGCGCATGCGCAGACGATGATGACCATGAACGACGCCCTGTGGGGGCTGATGAGCAAGCCGCATTACGAGGGCGAGGTCCGCGTCGGCGTCCCCCACGACGTGGTCGAGCCGAACATTCCGCCGGTGCTGCAAGCGCTTCGATCGCGCCTGGCCGCGCGTGCGCGTGACGCTCACGTCGGGCATCACCGTCGATCTGCTCGCCGCGCTCGAGCGCGGCGAGCTCGACGTCGCGCTGTCGACCGCAGCGCAACGTCCCCAAGGATGCCGAGCTGCTGCTGCGCGATCCGCTGGTCTGGGTCGGCGCGCAGGGCGGGCAGGCGCACTTGCGCGATCCGCTGCCCGTCTCGTTCGGCAGTCCCAACTGCGCCTTTCGCGCCTCGGCGATCGCGGCGCTGGCCGCCGCAAGGGACGCGACTGGCGTCCGATGTGCGAGGCGAGCGTGCTCGACGCGCTGAAGGCGACGCTCTACGCCGACATCGCCGTCGCGCCGATGCTGCTGTCGGCGGTGCCGGACGACCTGACGGCGCTGGAAGCCGAGGATGGCTTGCCGCCGCTGCCGCCCTTCTGCATCAACATGCATCTGCGCCGCGTCGGCCGCTCGGCGGTGGCGGAGGAATTCGCCTCCTTCGTGCGGCAGGAGTTCGCCTCGCGCTACGGCGAGCGGCGGCAGGCGGCGTCGGCCGCGTCGGAGCAAAGGGTGCTGGAGCGGTCATGAGCCAATCGTTGGTGCAAAAGCAGTTCGGCGCCGCGGCGGCGGACTATGCGGCCTCGGCCGTGCACGCCAGCGGACCGAGCCTGGCGCGCCTTGTCGCCATGGTGCGCCCGCAGCCCGACTGGCAGGTGCTCGACGTGGCGACCGGCGCCGGCCACACGGCGCTGGCGTTGGCGCCGCTCGTCGCCCGCGTCGTCGCCTCCGACATCACCGACGAGATGCTGGCGCAGACCGCCAAGCTCGCCGCGGCGCGCCAACTGACGAACGTCGAGACGGCGCACGCCGAGGCCGGCGAGCTGGCGTTCGCGGAGGCAAGCTTCGATCTCGTCACCTGCCGGCTCGCCGCGCACCACTTCCCCGACCCGGCGGCGTTCGTCGCCGCGGCGTGGCGCGTGCTGAAGCCCGGCGGCACGTTCGCGCTCGTCGACAACGTCGGCCCCGATGCCGCGCGCATGCCGGCGGCGACGCCGGCCGAGATCCGCGATGCCGACACGCTTTACAACACCTACGAGGAGCTGCGCGACCCGAGCCATGCGCGCGCCCTCGGCCTCGACGATTGGCTCGGCCTGCTGACCGACGCCGGCTTCGTCGACGTGCGCCACGAGCAGATGGATCAGGACATCGCCTTCAAGGCGTGGACCGAACGCATGCGTTGCGACCCCGAAACGGTCGAGCGCCTCGAGCATCTGCTCGACAACGACCTCTTGCGCGCCTTCCTGCGTCCGCGCGATGAAGCGGGCGAGCGCATCTTCACGCTGCAGGAAGCCATCATCGTCGCGCGCAAGCCAGGCAGGCCCGAAAACCACCCATGACCAACATCACCGACTGGCAGCGGGCCACCGCGCCCGAGCTCACCGACTTCGAGGACATGGCGGAGGCCGCCTGGTCGCGGCTGCCGGAGGCGTTCCGCGCGCGCGCCGGCGACGTCTTGATCCGCGTCGAGGACTATCCGACCGACGAGGTGCTGGACGCCCTCGGCATCGACGATCCGCTCGATCTGCTCGGCCTCTATCACGGCGTCAGCCTCGACAAGAAAAGCCTCTCCGACCTGCCGACGCAGCCCGACATGGTGTTTCTCTATCGCCGGCCCATGCTGGATGAATGGGCGGAATCCGGCGTTACGCTGGGCGACCTCATCACCCACGTGCTGGTGCACGAAATCGGCCACCATTTCGGCCTTTCCGACGACGACATGGCGCGCATCGAGGCGGCGGCGGGCGGCTGATCCCGTCGGAGCCCCGCTGCACAGACTTTTGTGAAGTCCCCGGCTGGCAGCTTGTAACGCGGGTTAAACGACGCCATGCTAAGGATTGGGAAGAGGCCGGGAAATCCAAGAGTTTGCCGATGATCATCCGCCGCGGCACGCGCCGCTTGGCCTGGGGCCTGATCGCACTATTGGCATTGCCGGCGCCGGGTTTCGCGCAGGATCCGAAGTCGCCGACGGCCGAGGAATATGTGGCGCACGCCGGCGGCGAGGCGACGATCATTCCCGCCGGCGAATTCAAGCTCGACGGCATCAAGCTCTACTGCGGCACGCGCCCGACGGTGATCGACAACAACCTCGACGACTACGGCGCCGCCTATCCCGGCTTCCTGATCATGAACATGCGCCTGTTGGGCCGCGTGACGACCCCCGTGAAGCTGTGGATCTACTCGCACGAGTGCGGGCACCAGTTCCGCGGGCCCGACGAGGAGACGGCCGATTGCTTCGCCGTGCAGCGCGGCCGCCGTCAGGGCTGGCTGTCGCCGGGCGGGGTCGAGGAGATCTGCCAGTTCATCGCCCCGGCCAAGGGCGACGCCATGCACTTCTCCGGCTCGCACCGCTGCGAATACATGCGCCAGTGCTTCACCGAGTTCGGGATCCGCTAGTCGGCGAGTGCCCTGGCCGTGCAATTCGCCAATTGCAGTCTTTCGGCGCAACTGTGCAGTGGGTTCCCGGCGGGAACACGGCTCTGAACGCTCGAGCGCCAGATGTTCCCGATCGGGAACATGAGCGAGCCATCATAGGCTCCTAAAAGCCCACAGGAAGTTCCCGATCGGGAACTTTTTAGGTTTGGCGCCCTATATTACTCCTGTAAGTTCCCGATCGGGAACTTGGGAGAATCAGATGGCCGACCGCCCCTCCTCCGAACTCGAGACCTCGGCACGCACCCACGCCCAGCAGTTCGGGGCCATGGTGCGCGAGCATCGCGAAGCCTTGAAGATGCGCCAGGACGATCTGGCGCTGGCGACCGGCGTCGGCCGCCGCTTCATCCTCGAGCTCGAGGGCGGCAAGCCGAGCTGCCAGCTGGGACGCGCGCTGGTCGTGGCGGCCGCGGTGGGCCTCAGGACCTTCGATCTGATGGCGGCCAACAACGACGCCGATAACGCCCTATTGCCAGACCTCATCGACGACTTGCCGGAGCCTGGGCCCGAACCGGAGGACGACGGGCGTGGCTGAGCTCACGGCCTACTACGAGAGCCGCGTCGTCGGCACCATCGAGGTGCACGCCGATGGCCCGAGCTTTGCCTACGCACCCGCTTGGCTGTCGGCGCGCGGCGCCTTCCCCATTTCGCTCAAGATGCCGCTGTCGCCGCGGCGCGTGCCCTCGGGATTGTTCCTGCCATGGGCCGCCAACCTCTTGCCGGAGGCGACGCAGCTCAAAGCCATCGGCTTGCAGCTTGGCGCGGCACCTGGGGACGTCATCGGCATTCTCAGCGAGCTCGGCCGCGACACCGCCGGCGCGCTATCGATCGGAGAGCCCGGCACGGCAAACCCCAATTGGCGACCGGTGCCGAACGACAAGGCGCTGGAGCGCATCCTCGCCGAGTTGCCGTCGAAGCCGTTCCTCGTCGGCGAGGACGGCGTGTCGATGTCGCTCGCCGGCGTGCAGACCAAGCTCGGCGTCGCCATCGACGACAAGGGCCGCATCTGCGTGCCGATCAACGGCGCCCCGTCGACGTGGATCTTGAAGCCGGATTCCGAGCGTCTGTTCGGCGGCGTGCAGAACGAGGCGCTGTGCCTGGTGCTGGCGAAGCGGCTCGGCCTCAACGCGCCGGAGGTCACCACCGGCAAGGCGGGCAAGCGCACCTATCTGATGGTGAAGCGCTACGACCGCGTCGAGCAGCAAGGCCGTTGGCGCCGCCTGCACCAGGAGGATTTCTGCCAGGCACTCGGCAAGCCGCCGTCGGCGAAGTACGAATCGAACCAGACCGGCATCCCCGGCCCGACGCTGGCCGAGATGTTCGCCGTGACGCGCAACGCCATGCAGGCGCCCGACGTCGTCAACCTGCTCGACTACGTCATCTTCAACGTGCTCGCCTGCAACACCGACGCGCACGCCAAGAACTACTCGCTGATGATTTCCGGCAAGGGCTTCAAGCTGGCGCCGATCTACGACGTGATGTGCGCGTTGGCGTGGGAGCACGTGACGCGCAACATGGCGCAGAAGATCGCCGGCAAGAGCCGCGGCGAGCATCTGAAGCGGCGCCACTGGCAGCGCTTTGCCGCCGATGTCGGCCTCAATGGTCCGCGGCTGATCGCGCGTGTCGAAACCCTGGCCAAGGCAGCGCTCGCCGAAGCGCGCAACGCGGCGGCCGATGTCGCCGCCATGCCGGCCGGCGCGCATCCGCTCATGCAGCAGGTGACCGAGGCGATCGAGGCTCGCGCCCGGGCGCTGCTGTCGGGGCTGACGGAGGACGAGCCGGCGGACGACGATAAACCTGCCGAGCCCGCCAAACCGCAGAAGCCGGTCAGCAAGCCGCCGCGCAAGAGCGCGCGGGTGCGCACGACCTGAAGGTCTATTTCGCCCTTCCGTAGCCCGCGCACCACAGCCGCGGCGCGTCCGCCTGTTATGATTCGGTCGGTCGAATCACTGCAGGAACGCGATGCAGGACAACTGCCCCTTGGTCATCATTCGCTGGCAGGACAGCGCGCAGCCGCTTCCCGCCTGGCGGCATCTGTCGCAACTGCCGACGACGCGGGCGATCGAGTGCGCGACGGTGGGCTGGCTGCTAAAGGACGGCGACGGACGTAAAGGTCCTGTGCCAGAGCGTCGGCGATCTCGACACCCCTCACAACGCACAAGCGAGTGGGATCATGACGATACCCACTCGCTGCGTCATTTCTATCGAGCGTCTAACGGAAGACGGCTCTATTTCTTCTGCTGGCTCGATTGCTGCCCCGACTGATATTGGGGCTGCGATTGGTTCTTCTGCTGGCCTTGACCCTGATTTGGCGCCTGGTTTAGCGCCGAGGCCGCGAGAGCCTGAATCTCTTCCGATGTGAGAGATTTCGGGTTTTGCATCGCCTTGGCGGCGATGGTCGCAACGCGCTGAGACGTTTTCTCATCCGACATGACTTACCTCACTGTCGCTGAACAACTGTCTGACTACGTCATACAACCAGGCGGTCGTATCACGCGGCCGTCAGCCGTCATCCGGCAAACAATGCCGTACGCAGAAGTTATCCACCGAATACGTGGGTTATCCAGAGCATGCCCAATGATCGGGCACGCTCCGATCTACGAGCCGAAGCTGCGCACGTCCTCTTCCGGATTGGCCCTGATGTTGTGGATCGACAGGTCGGCGCCGCGGTGCTCCTCCTCGGGCGTCAGGCGGATGCCGACGGTCAGCTTGAGCAAGCCGTAGACGCCGATGCCCACCGCGAAGCCGAACGCCGCACCGGCGATCGAGCCGACGAGCTGCGAAGCGAACGTCACGCCGCCGGCGCCGCCCAGCACCGTCAGCCCGAAGATCCCGCAGGCGATGCCGCCCCATAGGCCGCACAGCCCATGCAGCGCCCACACGCCGAGCACGTCGTCGATCTTCCATTTGTTGGTCGACACCTGGAACATCTGCACGAAGATGGCGCCCGCCACGCCGCCGACGATGAGCGAGCCGATCGGGTGCATGACGTCGGATCCGGCGCACACGGCGACGAGGCCGGCAAGCGCACCGTTGTGCACGAAGCCGGGATCGTTATCGCCGACGATCATCGCCACGATGATGCCGCCGCTCATGGCCATCAGCGAATTGATGGCGACGAGGCCAGACACCGCTTCCAGGCGCTGCGCGCTCATCACATTGAACCCGAACCAGCCGATGCACAGCAGCCAGGAGCCCATGGCGAGCCACGGAATCGACGAGGGCGCAGATGCCGTGCCACGTCCCTCGTAACGGCCGAGACGCGGTCCGAGCATGAGGACGGCGCCGAGCGCCGCCCAGCCGCCGAAGGCGTGCACGACGATCGAGCCAGCGAAATCCTTGAACGGGGCGCCGAGCTGGGCGTTGAAGAAGCTCTCCTGTAGCCCGAAGTTTCCGTTCCAGAAGACGCCTTCGAGCAGAGGGTAGAACAGGCCGACGAGCGCCGCCGTCGCCGCCGCCTGGGGCGCGAACTTGGCCCGCTCGGCGATGCCGCCGGAGATGATGGCCGGCACTGCGGCGGCGAAGGTGCAGAGGAAGAAGAAGCGGACGAGGGTATAGCCCTGCGCTCCGTAGCCTTCGGCCCCCCCGGAAATCGCCGTCGCATTCTGGAAGAAGCCGACGCCGTAGGCGATCGTGTAGCCGATTAGGAAATAGACGACGGTTGAGATGGCGAAATCGACGAGGATTTTGACGAGGGCGTTGACCTGGTTCTTGTGGCGCACCGTTCCCGTTTCGAGAAACGCGAACCCTCCGTGCATTGCGAACACCAGAATGGCGCCCATCAATAGGAAAAAGACATCCGCTCCTTGCATTGCCGTCCCCCATCCCCGTGACTGGTTTGGACCAGTCGGTTCGCCTTTTCGCTGGGCAGTTGCCTAAACGAAGAGCGTTGCGGACAGGAAGCCGCAATCGCGGGCCGCAGTCAACGGCTCCGTTGACGGATCGAGTGGGGGAAAGTGCGCCCCGGTGGGGCGGGAACCACCCGGCCTCACGCCCGAGTGGTTGCGGGTGGCCGCGAAGCGACTAAGCCAGGAACTACCGGACGCGGCGCGGGTTCTTGTAGAGGTCGGCCTCCTGCGCATCGAGGGTCGGCTTGACCTTGCCTTTGCCGACGTCGCGCCACAGCCGCTTCATGTGACGGCGGCTGTCGTGATTGAAGATCTGCAGGGCACTGAACAGCTGCAGCACCGTGATCAGGCGCCGGTCGGCGTGCTCGACCCGCACCTTGCCCTTCCACTTGCCGCCGATGGAGAACACCTTGCCGTCGAGATGGCCGACGTTCTTGCCCTGCTGATCATACAGCGTGTAGTCGCCGCCCAGATTTATGAGGTCGCGCTTGATGCGGTAGAACTGCGGCTTGCCTTCGGCATCCATGATGAAGAAGCCGAAATTCTCCGGCAGCAGCGGCCACTTGTTGGCTGAGCGCTCGAGATAGACGATGAAGTTGTCCTCGTCCGTGTTGACCGAGTAGGTCATCACCGGCATGCCGCGTGAGGCGATGGTCTGCTGCAGCGAGCGCCCGATCATCAGGTCCATGGTCGCACGCCAGTTCAGCGATTCATTGAACAGCTTGAAGACGAGGCGCTTGTCCTTGTTCTCCGCCGCCTCCCACAGATCCTCGCGGTAGCCGATCAGGCCGGTGCGCTCGCCGCCCTCGATCACCTCGGCGAAGATGTCCATGTCGGACGTGAACTGGCGCGACTTGGCGCGGTTGCGCGTGCGCTTGTAGATGCCGAACTCGGTTCGGTTGAGGTTGGTAATCCAGATGTCGACGATGAAGTGGAAGTAGCCATTCTTGACGGCCTTGGCGAAGGTCGCCTTCGACACGCCGGGAATCTTCGTCACCTCGCCGCGCGCATCGTTAGCGGCGTCGCTGGCGGCGGCATCGGCCCTGGCGCTAACTCGTGCTGCGGCTGCGGTCATTTCGTGGCCTCCCGCTTCATGCAAATCAAGTTGCTGAAGCCTAGCACCCGCCGGCTGCGGACAAGCCGCAGGCGCCGAAATCCCGTTGGAAAACTTCACGGATTGGGCCGCGAGCCGAATATGGCGCTGCCGACGCGAACGTGCGTGGCGCCGAACTGCACCGCCGTCTCGTAGTCGTCGCTCATGCCCATGCTGAGCTGCTCAAAGCCGTTTTCGGCGGCGAGCTTTTCGAGGAAGGCGAAATGGATCGCCGGCGCCTCGTCGACCGGTGGAATGCACATCAGCCCCGCCACTATGAGCCCCAGCTCGTCGCGGCAGAGCGCGGCAAGCGCCGGCAGCTCGGCCGGGATCACGCCCGCCTTCTGCGGCTCCTCGCCGGTGTTGACCTGGGTGAACAGCTGCAGCCGCTTGTCCTGTCGTTGCATCTCGCCAGCGAGGGCACGGGCAATCTTCGGGCGGTCGATGGTGTGAACGGCGTCGAACAGCTCCACCGCCTCCTTCGCCTTGTTTGACTGCAGCGGACCGATGAGGTGCAGCTTGATATCCGGGAACTGCGCCTTGAGCTCCGGCCATTTGCCCTTGGCCTCCTGCACGCGGTTCTCGCCGAAAACGCGATGGCCGGCCTGCAGCAGCGGTATGATTTCCGCAGCGTCGAAGGTTTTGGAGACGACAATCAGCTCGACCGCGGCCGGATCGCGGCCGGCCGCCTTGGCCGCCGCAACGATTTTCGCCTGCGTCTCGGCCAGACGTTGAACTGAATCGCCCGTCGCTTCAGCCACAGGTGCCATCCAACCGCCTTGACCCGCATGGTGCTTTAAGGCTCATTACGCCGCTCAAAACCTCTAAATCCCGAAAGTTCGACGCCGTATGGCCACTCAATACGACGCGCCCGCACGCGAGAAGCACTGGCAGGAAGTGTGGGAGAAGGACGACATCTTCCGCGCCTCCAACAAGGATGAGCGCCCGAAGTGCTACGTCCTCGAGATGTTCCCGTATCCGTCCGGGCGCATCCACGTCGGCCATTCGCGCAACTACACCATGGGCGACGTCTTCGCACGCTACAAGCGCGCCAAGGGCTTCAACGTGCTGCACCCGATGGGCTGGGACGCCTTCGGCATGCCGGCCGAGAACGCCGCCATGGAGCGCAAGGTGCATCCGGCGGAGTGGACATACCAGAACATCGACACGATGCGCCGGCAGCTCAAGTCGATGGGCCTGTCGCTCGACTGGTCGCGCGAGATCGCCACCTGCTCGCCGGACTACTACCGGCACCAGCAGAAGCTGTTCCTCGACATGCTGAAGAAGGGCCTCGCCTACCGCAAGTCCTCGAAGGTCAATTGGGATCCGGTCGATCATACGGTGCTCGCCAACGAGCAGGTGATCGACGGCCGCGGCTGGCGTTCGGGCGCGCTGGTCGAGCAGCGCGAGCTGACGCAGTGGTTCTTCAAGATCACCGACTACGCCGACGAGCTGCTGGAGGCGCTGCAGACGCTCGACAAGTGGCCGGAGAAAGTGCGCCTGATGCAGGCCAACTGGATCGGCCGCTCCGAGGGCATGCTGGTCCGCTTCGCGCTCGACAAGAAGACGGCGCCCAAAGGCGAGAGCGAGGTCGAGGTCTACACGACACGCCCCGACACGTTGTTCGGCGCCGCGTTCGTGGCGCTCGCGCCGGACCATCCGCTGGCCAAGGCGGCGGCGGAAGCCAATCCCGCACTCGCCGCCTTCTGCGAAGAGTGCCGGCACATGGGCACTTCCGTCGCCGAGCTGGAGACGGCGGAGAAGCAGGGGTTCGACACCGGCATCCGCGCTGTCCATCCGTTCAACAAGGATTGGACGCTGCCCGTCTACGTCGCCAACTTCATCCTCATGGACTACGGCACCGGCGCCATCTTCGGCTGCCCGTCCGGCGACCAGCGCGATCTCGATTTCGCCCGCAAATACGATCTGCCGTTCACGCCGGTGATCCTGCCGCCGGGCGACGATGCCGCCACGTTTGCCATCGATGACAAGGCATTCGACGGCGAAGGCACGATGATCAACTCATCGTTCCTCGACGGCCTCGATACCAAGGGCGCCTTCGAGGAAGCGGCAAAGCGGCTGGAAAAGGCAAAGCTCGGCAAGAAGCCCATGGGCGCGCGCAAAGTGAACTACCGGCTGCGCGACTGGGGCATCTCGCGCCAGCGCTATTGGGGCTGTCCGATCCCCGTCATCCATTGCGAGAAGTGCGGCACCGTTCCCGTGCCCGACGAGGATTTGCCAGTAGAGTTGCCGACAGACGCAACCTTCGACAAGCCGGGCAATCCGCTCGACCGGCATCCGACGTGGAAGTACGTCAAGTGCCCGAGCTGCGGCGGCGAAGCGCGCCGCGAGACCGACACGATGGACACGTTCGTCGATTCATCGTGGTACTTCGTGCGCTTCACCGGCCCGCACGCCGAGACGCCGGTCGACAAAGAGGCCGCCGCCTACTGGCTGCCCGTCGATCAGTACATCGGCGGCATCGAGCACGCCATTTTGCACCTGCTGTATTCGCGCTTCTTTACGCGCGCCATTTGCGACACCGGCCACCTGAAGCTGACGTCGAACGTGCGCGAGCCGTTCAGCGCGCTGTTCACGCAAGGCATGGTCACGCACGAGACGTACAAGTCGCGGCACGGCGGCTGGCTGCAACCGAACCAGGTGCGCATCGAGGGCGAGGGCGGCGCACGCAAGGCATTCGAGATCTCGACGGGCGAGCGCGCTTCCATCGGTTCGGTCGAAAAGATGTCGAAGTCGCGCAAGAACACGGTGGACCTCGACGACTTCGTCAACCGCTACGGCGCCGATGTCGCCCGCTGGTTCGTGCTGTCCGACAGCCCGCCCGAGCGCGACGTCATCTACACCGACGTCGGCGTCGACGGTGCCCGCCGCTTCCTGCAGCGCATTTGGCGCTTGATCGACCAGGGAGCCGACAGCGCGGCCCCCAAGGACACCCCCAAGCCGGCCACATTCGGCCCGGAGGCGACCGCGCTGCGGCGTGCCTCCCACAAGGCGCTCGACCAGGTCGCCCGCTCGATTGAAAGCCTGCGCTTCAATGTGGCCGTCGCCCAGGTCTACGAGTTCGCGAATGTTCTCGGGTCTACCCTGGGGAAAGCGGGGGAAGATTTGGCCTGGGCGCAGCGCGAGGCGCTGGAATTTATGGTGCAGATGATCGGCCCAATGATGCCGCATTTGGCCGAAGAAAGCTGGGCGCGGCTCGGATACAACACATTGCTCGCCAATCAGGCTTGGCCGCAGGCCGACCCGGCCTTGCTCGTTGACGATATGATCACCATTGCCGTACAGGTGAATGGCAAGCGACGGGACGAACTAACCATTGCCCGGACGGCCAATTCTGGGGAAATCGAGGCGGCGGCACTGCGGCTGGAGCCGGTGCTGAAGGCGCTCGAAGGCCGGCCGGTCAAAAAGGTCATCGTCGTGCCGCAGAGGATTGTGAATGTCGTCGGGTGAGGACGAAGCACAGGGGGCGGGCGATGGTTGCTAGCCGCCAAGGGACGATCCGGGTTGCGTTGGCGTGTGCCGCGGCATCTTTGCTCGTGGCCGGCTGCGGCAATTCCGGATTCCGCCCGATGTACGCCTCCTCCGCAATCGTCGGCGGTACCGAAGTCAACCAGAAGCTCGCCGAGCTTGAGATCGCGCCCATCCCGGGGCGTGTCGGCCAGCGTCTGCGCAACGAGCTGATCTATCAGTCGACCGGCGGCGGCCTTGCGGCCCAGCCCGTCTACCGCCTGGAAATCGTCATTCGCGAGTCGATCACGCCGACCCTCGTGCAGATCGACGGCAACTCCAGCGGCAGCGTCTATAATCTCAATACGAGTTTCCGCCTGATCCGCCTGGCCGACAAGACGGTGGCGCTCAGCGGCGAGAGCCATGGCCGCTCGGCCTTCCAGCGCTTTGATTCCGTGTTCGCCAACGTGCGGGCCCGCCAGGACGCCGAGGACCGCGCCGCCAAGACGATCGGCGACGAGATGAAGGGCCGCCTCGCCGCTTACCTTTCCGGCGCCGCCTGACGCTAGCCGCTCACGTTCCGCATCGCTCCACGCTCTGACCGGTGCGCATTCATGGTCGCCATCAAGGCCCATCAAGCCCAGTCATTCCTTGCCCCCCCGGGACCGAAGGTGCCCGCGGTGCTGTTCTACGGCACCGACGCCGGCCTGATTTTCGAGCGGGCGGCAAAGCTCGCCGCCCTGGTTGCGGCGCGCGATAGCGGCGAGATCATCCGCCTCGACGACGCCGACCTCGACGCCGATCCCGACCGCCTCGCCATCGAACTGCAGACGATCCCCATGTTCGGCGGATCGAAGGTGGTGCGCGCCACCGCCGGCCGTCGCATCAACGCCGCAGCGCTGCAACCGCTACTCGAAGGCGGCACGCTGGCGGCAACGCTCATCGTCGAGGCCGGCAATCTGAAACCAACCGACTCCATGCGCGGGTTGTTCGAAAAGTCGGCGCAAGCTGCCGCCGTCGCCTGCTACGCCGACGAGGCGCGCGACCTCGAGGGCGTCATCGCCGAGACACTGAAGGCACACGGGCTCGGCATCACCTCCGACGCACGCGAGATGCTCGTTGCGCGCATGGGTGCCGATCGCGCCATGTCGCGCGGCGAAATCGAGAAGCTGGCGCTGTACGCTTCCGGCAAGCGCGAAATAGATGCTGCCGACGTCGAGGCGATCGTCGGCGATGCCTCCGAGCTGGCCATAGACCGCACGCTCAACGCGGCGGCCTCGGGCGATGCGGCTCGGGCCGTCGCCGAGTTCTCCCGCGCCGTTTCGGCCGGAGAAAGCCCGCAAGTCCTCATCATCGCCCTGCAGCGGCACCTGCAGCGGTTGCACCGCATCCGCACCGATCTCGACGCCGGGGCGTCCTTCGAGGACGTCATCCGCCAGCAGCGGCCGCCGGTGCATTTCAAGCAGAAGGACGCCCTTGGTCTCCAGTGCCGGATTTGGTCCTCCACGCGCCTCGTTCAGGCCCTGGCGCGCACGTCCGAGGCCGCCAAAGCCGCTCGCCTCACCTCGTCGCTGGAGGAGGCGATCACCGAGGAGCTGTTGATCTCGCTAGCCGGCGCGGCCCGTCCCGCCGCCGGCCGCGCCTGATTAACCGCCAAGAGCGGCGCTTTTCCCCGTCCACCGCTGCCGTCTTGTCCGCCGCGCCGCCGTCACTATAGTGCGCCGAATTCTGACATTGGGGTGGGCATGCAAGAGACGCGCTACGACGTTGTCGGCATCGGCAATGCGATTGTCGACATCATCGGACGCTGTGAGGACGGCTTCCTGACGAAGCACGACCTCGCCAAGGGCTTTATGCGCCTCATCGATGCGCCGGAGGCCGACCGTCTGTATGGCCTCATGGGTCCCGGCATGGAGCGTTCGGGTGGCTCGGCCGCCAACACGATCGCCGGGCTCGCCTCTTTCGGGGGCAAGGGCGCCTTCATCGGCCGCGTCGCCGACGATCAGTTCGGCAAGGTGTTCTGGCACGACATCCGCGCCTCGGGCGTCGCCTTCGAGACGACGCCGGCGACGGGCGGCCTGCCGACGGCGGTCTGCCTCATCCTGGTGACACCGGACGGCGAGCGCACCATGAACACGTTCCTCGGCGCCAGCACCGAGCTGGGTCCCAACGAGGTGGACGCCGCAACGATTGCCGCCTCGAAGGTCACCTATCTGGAAGGCTACCTGTTCGACAAGCCGGAGGCGAAGGAGGCGTTTCACGCTGCCGCCGCCATTGCCGCGAAGGCTGGCCGCAAGACGGCGCTGTCGCTGTCGGATGCGTTCTGCGTCGATCGCCATCGCACTGACTTTCGCAAGCTGGTCAGGAGCGAGGTCGACATTCTCTTCGCCAACGAAAAAGAGATCACCGCCCTCTACGAGGTGAACTCATTCGACGAGGCCGTGGCAGCAGTGCGCGGCGAATGCGAGATTGCCGTGCTGACGCGCTCCGAAGCCGGCTCGTTGATCGTCACCGCCAAGGAAATGGTGCAGGTGCGTCCAGCGCATGTCGACAAGGTCGTCGACGCCACCGGCGCCGGCGATCTCTATGCGGCCGGATTCCTCTACGGCTATACGCGCAATCTGAAACTCGCTGATTGCGGGCGCCTCGGCAGTCTCGCCGCCGCCGAAGTGATCAGCCATATCGGCGCGCGCCCTGAGAAGGCACTGCTCAGCATCGCCCAGGAAGAGGGCCTCGTCGCCCGCTGACGATTGGGCGCCAATGGCATGCGTGGGGATGCGGGGAATCTCAGTGTGCGGATACAATTGGCGAGTGCAATTGAGACACAATAACCGCCGATTGCTGCAACTCGCTGCTACAAGACATTTATTCTCCCTGGCAACGTCCTGACGCATCAACATAATCCCCATAGCGATTCGAGCCGATCTCGAGGTCATGGGGACCGATTGCATGCCGACTACCACCGCGCGTTATGGGCGTCCGAAGGGCACTGGCGTAGACGACAGCCGCCAGCTGGAGAGCCTCGCAGCGCTCCTGGCTGCAAACCCAGCCCTGAGGCCCACCACCGCAATCCGTGCGCTCGGCGTCGAGGATCCGTCCGTCATTCGCCGGCTGCGTGACAAGTTCCGCATGGACCAGGCGCGGCTCATGGCCGATGCCCGCCGCAGCTTCCGCTCCAACGGCCGCGCGCTGGCGCGTCCCGGCCCCCTGCAACCAACTTCGCGCCGCCCGCTGGCGAGCGTGCGCACCCATATCCCGGCCCCGCCTCACACAGCGACGCCGGAACCGACTATCGCCGCCACCGCTTCCTGCCTTGCCTCAGCCGATGCTGTTGGCAGTCTGCTATGACTTCGGGCTCTGGGCGGTCGGCACGGCGATGGAGCAGCAAATCGTGCTCGCCAAGCACTGGCTGCGACTACCTGCGATCGAGATCGCCATGCGAGGTCAGCTCGCCATCGGCGCTTTCGTCGTCGCGGCTTCAACGCCGCGAAAACCGATAAAGCCGCGCATCCACTGAGCGCGGCACTCCCGGCACCCACTACCTAGAGCTAGAGCGTGTTACTTGTTGGCCGCCTCCCCAGGCGGCCTTTTTTTGTCTCGCTCTACAGCTTGCGCAGCGCGACCGTTTCGACGTGATGGTCTGCCGCCTTGCGCAGAATGAGGCGCGCGCGCTGGCGCGTCGGCAGGATGTTCTCTTCGAGGTTCTTCAGGTTGATGCTGCGCCAGATGTCCACCGCCCGCGACAGAGCCGCATCCGGCGTCAGGCTGGCGTACTGGTGGAAGTATGCCGCCGGGTCGCGGAAGGCGGTGGTGCGCAGACGCATGAAGCGCGTCACGTACCAGTCCTCGATCACCTCCGGATCGGCATCGAGATAGATCGAGAAGTCGAAGAAATCCGACACGAACGGGATTGCCTCGCCGTCACGCGGCATGCGTGCCGGTTGCAGCACGTTGAGGCCTTCGACGATGAGAATGTCGGGGCTCTCGATCACCGCCTTCTGGTCGGGCAGGATGTCGTAGTGGAAGTGCGAATAGACCGGCGCCTCGACGCGCTTCACGCCCGACTTCACGCTGGCGAGAAAGTTCAACAGACGCGCCGTGTCGAAGCTCTCCGGGAAGCCCTTGCGGTCCATGATCTGCCGCCGCTCGAGCTCCGCATTGGGCCACAGGAACCCGTCGGTGGTGATTTGGTCGACGCGCGGATGATCCGGCCAGCGCGCCAGCAGCGCCTTCAGCACGCGCGCCGTGGTGCTTTTGCCGACAGCCACCGAGCCGCCGACGCCGATGATGAAGGGCACCTTGCTGTCGGAGCGGCTGAGGAACTTCGATGATACCGAATGCAGTTGCTGCGCCGCTGCGACGTAGAGATTGAGAAGGCGCGACATCGGCAGGTAGATCTGCTCCACCTCCTCGACCGACAGCTCCTCGATGAGACCGGAAAGCTGCTCGAGCTCGCTCTCCTTGAGGGTCATCGGTGTATCGAGGCGCAGACGCGCCCACTCATCGCGCTGGAATACGCGATAGGGCGAGAACTGCAGGTTGGCGGGATAGGACATCGCGATCTACGCCAGCAGCCGAGTTGTTGTTGTTATATCAGCGCTCCGGTCGCCCGGCCTTCTCCTTTAGCCCAGATACGCCGCCGCGCTTGTCGAGCACGGCGAGCACATCGGCGATGGCGATGCCGCGGCTCTCGAGCAGTACCAGCAGATGATAGAGAAGATCGGCGGCTTCCGCCTTCAGCGCCTCCTCGCTCTCGCCGGCACCGGCGATCACGGTTTCGATCGCCTCCTCGCCGAACTTCTTGGCGCAGCGGGCGGGGCCGGCATCGAGCAACTGGCGCGTGTACGAGCTGTCGGGCGCCGCCGCGCGGCGGGCGCTGATGGTCGCCGCAAGTTGCACCAGCACGTCGTCGCTCATGGGACGATCCTCAGCAGACGCAGGGGTTTACTGCGTCCGGCAGATGCAGCAAGCGGGCCCTTGCGTCAAGCGCGGCGGGCGGAGATCAGCCGCCGCCGAGGCGCTGGCGGATATAGTCGAGCTGGTCGAAGTTGCCGAACTTGATGATCAGGTTGCCGCTCTCGCCGGAGCCGCGCTTGATCTCGACCTTCAGCCCGAGGATGCCGGAAAGCTCCTTCTCGAAGGCCTTGGTGTCGGGGTCCTTGTCGCGCGGCGTGCGCGCAATGGAGCTGCCGCCGGCGACGTCGCCGCCACCCTGCACCAGCGCCTCGACCTCGCGCACGTTGAGGCCGTCGGTGACGATACGCTGGGCAAGACCTTCGGCGTCATCGCGACCGATGAGTGCGCGCGCGTGCCCGGCCGTCAGCCGGCCGTCCTGCACCATGGTCTGCACGCCGTCGGGCAGCTTCAGCAGGCGCAGCGTGTTGGCGACGTGGCTGCGGCTCTTGCCGATGATCTCGGAGAGCTGCTCCTGGCTGTAGTCGAAGCGCTCGATCAGCTCGCGATACCCGGCGGCCTCCTCGATGGCGTTGAGGTCGGCGCGCTGCACGTTCTCGATGATGGCGAGTTCGAGAACCTCTTTGTCGGTGAGGTCGCGGGCGATGACCGGCACCGTGTGCAGGCCCGCCTTCTGCGCCGCACGCCAGCGCCGCTCGCCGGCGACGATCTCATAGCCGCCTTCCGCCGGGCGCACGATGATCGGCTGCACCAGACCCTTGGAGCGGATCGAACTCGGTGAGCTCGGCAAGCTCGTCCTCGCGGAATTCCTTGCGCGGATTGAGCCGGCTCGGGCGAATGTCCGCCGTCGGCACCAGGCGCTGCTCGCCCTCCGGCGGAAGTTGCGGCCGTCCGCCCGGCATCGGCTCGCCGATCAGCGAGGCAAGTCCGCGGCCGAGACGGCTCTTCTGCAGGGGTGCGTTCATGGGTCCTCTGAGGGTGCTCGTGGTCGTTCTTGTCAGGCGGCCTGGTTGCGGCGCTCGCGCTCGATGATCTCGGTGGCGAGCTTGATGTAGGCTTGGCTGCCGGCGCAGTCGAAATCGTAGAGCAGGATCGGCTTGCCGTGCGACGGCGCCTCGGCGACGCGCGTATTCCGCGGGATGATGGTCTCGTAGACCTTCGGCCCGAAGAAGGCGCGCACGTTCTCGGCGACCTCGCGCGACAACGAGGTGCGCGCATCGTGCATGGTCAGCACGACGCCCTGGATCTGCAGGGACGGATTGAGCGTGGCGCGGATCTGGTCGATCGATTCCTTGAGCTGCGAAATGCCTTCCAGGGCGAAGAACTCGCACTGCACCGGCACGAGCACCGCATTGGCCGCCGACAGTGCGTTGAGCGTCAGCAGGTTCAGCGACGGCGGGCAGTCGATGAGGATGTAGTTGAAGGCCTGGTCGGCGGGCAGCGAGCGCTGGCGCGCGGCCATCGCCGAGACGGCGTCGCGCAGACGATAGGGCCGATTGGCATCGGTCAGCGCCGCGTCGATGCCGACGAGGTCGTTGTTGGCGGGCACGACATAGAGGCCGGGCACGGCCGTCGGCAGCGCGCATTCGAGCAGCCCGGCGCCGCCGGTCAGCACGTCATAGGTCGTCTTCGGCCTGCCTTCGAGGGCGATGCCGAGACCCGTCGAGGCGTTGCCCTGCGGGTCGAGGTCGAGCACCAGCACGCGCTCGCCGATCGAGGCCAAAGCCGTGCCGAGGTTGATGGCCGTTGTGGTCTTGCCGACGCCGCCCTTTTGGTTGGCGATCGCCAGTGTTCTCGTCGCGCTCATCGCGATGGACCCTCCGTCTTCGCTTGCAACGCGCGGATTACGACGATTCGACCGCTGGAGTCCGTCAGGCTGGGATGCAGCTCGCTGGCGAAATCCCACCGCTCCTTTGCCGCGTCCACTTCCGTTTCGACTTCGCGGCCCTTGAGAAACAACCCCACGGTAGGGGCTGTGAAGGCCGGGGCCGCCAGCTCGAGAAGACGCGGCAAGGGCGCCAACGCGCGTGCGGTGATCACGTCGACAGAGCCAAGCTTAGATTGAGTCGCGACTTTTTCGATTCGCTCGGGACGGATGTCCACAGTTGCGCCGGTGCGCCGGGCGACCTCGCCGAGGAAGGCGGCCTTGCGCGTATCGCTTTCGACGAGGGTGACCTTGGCGCCGTCGCGCCCGGCGAGCATAATTGCCAGGACAAGTCCCGGGAAACCGGCGCCCGAGCCGAGGTCGAGCCAGCGCTTGGCATCGGGCGGAGCGAGCGCGAGGAGCTGGGCGGAATCGGCGAAGTGCCGCGACCAGATGCTGTCCAGCGTGCTCGGCGCGACGAGGTTGATCGTCTTCTGCCACTGCCGCAGCAGGGCCTCGTAAGCCAATAGTTTGTCAATCGTTTCACGTGAAACGTCGAAGCGGCGGGCGAAGTCGTCCGCGTCCTTGATGGATGCGAGGTCGGCACCGGCCATCAGGCCGACTTCCGCGCAGGCGCCGACTTCAGGTGGGCGAGCAGCAGCAGCAGGGCCGCTGGCGTCATGCCGTCGATGCGGGCCGCGTGGGCGAGCGTCGCGGGTCGATGGCGGCCGAGCTTCTGGCGCACTTCCGTGGACAGGCCGGGAAGGGCGTCGAAGTCGAAGCCGTCGGGGATGCCGAGGGCCTCGTCCTTGCGCAGCGCGGCGACGTCCAGCTCCTGCCGATCGATATAGGAGGCATAGCGCGCGTCGACGGCCACCTGCGCGGCGATGGACGGAGCGATGCCGCCGATCTGCGGCCAGATGCCGGCCAGCCGGGCAATGTCGACGCCGGGGAGCGACAGCAGGTCGAAGGCCGAGCGGCGGCGACCATCGCGGTTGACATCCAAGCCATGGCGCCCGGCCTCGCTCGGCGTCAGGGAAAGCGAGCGGAATGTCGCCGTCGCTTCCTCGAGAGCGGCGGCCTTGGCCTCATAGGCAACTCGTCTTGCATCGCCAACGCAGCCAACCTTCAAGCCTTCCGGCGTCAGGCGCTGGTCGGCGTTGTCGGCGCGCAGGCGCAGCCGGTACTCGGCCCGCGAGGTGAACATTCGGTAGGGCTCGGTGACGCCGCGTGTGACCAAGTCATCGATCATGACGCCGAGATAGCCGTCGGCGCGCGAGACGACGAACGTCTCGGCCGAGCCGCCGGCCAGCAGGGCGGCATTGATGCCGGCGGCCAAACCCTGGGCGGCGGCCTCCTCGTAGCCGGTCGTGCCGTTGATCTGGCCGGCGAGGAAAAGCCCGGGCAAACGTTTCACGTGAAGCGCCGGGCTGAGCTCCCGCGGATCGACGTAGTCGTATTCGATGGCGTAGCCCGGCCGCTTGATCAACGCCTTTTCCAGCCCCGGCATGGTGCGAATGAAAGCTTCTTGCACCTCGGCCGGCAAAGAGGTCGAGATGCCGTTGGGATAGACCGTGTCGTCGTCGAGACCCTCGGGCTCAAGGAAGACCTGGTGCGTTTCGCGCCCGGCAAAGCGCACGACCTTGTCCTCGATGGAGGGGCAGTAGCGTGGGCCGGTCGAGGCGATCTGCCCGGAATACATGGCCGAACGGGTGAGGTTGGCGCGGATAATGGCGTGCGTCGCCTCGGTGGTCCGGGTGACGGCGCAGGTGACCTGGGGTGTGGTGATCCGGTCGGTGAGAAACGAGAACGGCACCGGCGGATCGTCGGCCGGCTGCTGCTCCAGGGCGTCCCAGTCGATCGAAGCCTTAGACAGCCGGGCGGGGGTGCCCGTCTTGAGGCGTCCGAGTTGCAGCCCCAACCCGTACAGCCGTTCGGAAAGCTTGAGGGCGGGCGCCTCTCCGGTGCGGCCGGCGGGGATCTGCTGCTCGCCGAGGTGGATGAGCCCATTGAGGAAGGTGCCGGTGGTCAGCACCACGGCGCCGGCAGCGAGGCGCCGGCCATCCCCGGTGACCACCCCATAGACGCGGCCATTTTCGACGATCAGATCCTCGACACCGCCCTCGATCACCTCGAGATTGGCGGTGGCGCGGATCGCCGCCTGCATCGCCTGGCGATAGAGCTTGCGGTCGGCCTGGGCGCGCGGCCCCTGTACGGCCGGACCCTTGGAGCGATTGAGAAGGCGGAATTGAATGCCGGCCGCGTCGGCGACGCGGCCCATCAGGCCGTCGAGGGCGTCGACCTCGCGCACCAGGTGACCCTTGCCGAGGCCGCCAATGGCCGGATTGCAGGACATCTCGCCGACGGTGGCAAACGTGTGGGTGACAAGCGCCGTACGCGCGCCCATGCGGGCCGCGGCAGCCGCGGCTTCGCAGCCGGCATGGCCGCCGCCCACCACGATCACGTCGAACTTGCCGTCGGACATAGCTTCGGTTCCGGAGTTTGGCGCGGACCCTAGCTGCACCGGGCGCCCGAATCAAAGGGCGCGCGGGGTGGTTAACAGGGCGTTTCACGTGAAACAGGGTGGGCTACTTGCCGATGCAGAAGCGGGCGAAGATCTCGCCTAGCAAGTCCTCGACATCGACCCGGCCGGTGATGCGGCCCAGGGCGCTGGCGGCGATCCGCAGGTCTTCGGCGCGCAGCTCGTGCTCCCCTGCGGCCAAGTTCATGAACTCCTGAAGCGAGTGCATGCACCGTATGAGCTGGTGCCTGTAGCGTTCTCGCGTGATCGCCGGAGATGATAAGTCCCCCACGCGCGTGCCGGCGATGCCGGCCAGGCGACGCGTGAGCTCGGGCAGTCCGGCACCGGTCTTGGCAGAAACTCCGAGTATGCCTGCCTGGGGCGTTGCCCCGGGGATATCTATTTTGCTGGCGAGATGCAGAAAAAACTTGTCCCCGCGCCCGACAACTTCGGGCGGCGGCGCCACAGCCGGCGCCGACGCGTCGCTCAGCCAAAGCACGAGATCGGCTTCGCGCGCTTGGGCGAGTGTGCGCCGGATGCCTTCACGCTCGATGGCGCCCTGCGGCTCACGAATGCCGGCCGTGTCCGTCACGATGACCGGAAACCCCTCCAGATCGAGGCGCACCTCGATGACGTCGCGCGTCGTGCCAGCTTCCTCGGAGACGATGGCGGCATCCCGCCGGGCGAGGGCATTCAGCAAGCTCGACTTGCCCGCATTCGGCGGTCCCGCCAGCACGACCCTGAAGCCGTCACGTAGAATTTCACCGCGGTTGCCGTCGTCGAGATGGTTGGCAATGGCGGCGTGAAGCTGGCCGACCACCTTGCGCGCCGTCGCGAATGCATCACTCGCCACGTCGCCTTCATCGCTGAAGTCGATGGCAGCCTCGACCAGCGCGCTGGCGCGAATGAGGTCGTTGCGCCAGCCCTCATAGAGCTCCGATAGTGCGCCCCGCATCTGCGCCAGTGCTTGGCGACGCTGCGCTTCGGTCTCGGCATCGACCAGGTCGGCAAGACCCTCGACCTGGGCGAGGTCGAGTTTGCCGTTGGCAAAGGCGCGGCGGGCGAACTCCCCGGGCTGGGCCAGGCGGCAGCCGGGCTGACGGCCAAGCACGGCGAGCATGGCTTTGACGATGGCCGGCCCGCCATGCACGTGGAATTCAGCCATGTCTTCGCCTGTCTCGGTGCGCGGCGCCCCGAACCATATGACGAGCCCGTCGTCGATGGTCTCGCCGGATTGCGGGTCGCGGATGCGGCGCAAAGCGGCGAAGCGCTTCTTCGCGCGCGGCGGCGCCAGCGCATCGACCAAGTCACCGGCCGCCGGCCCCGACACGCGGATGACGGCAATGCCGGCGCGGCCGGGTGCGCTCGATAGGGCAAAGATAGTAGGGGAAGCGTTCATGCGTCTCGACTAGCCGTTGCGGCGTTAAGGCTCCATGTTAGCGGCACGCCCCCAAGAGCGACCCGCGAGAAAGCCAGGCATCGGATGAGCGAGAACCGTCTCAGCAAGGAGACGAGCCCCTATCTCCTGCAACACCAGCATAACCCCGTCCACTGGTGGGCGTGGGGACCCGATGCCCTCGCCGAAGCCAAGCGCAGCGGCAAGCCGATCCTGCTGTCGGTCGGCTACGCGGCTTGTCACTGGTGCCATGTCATGGCGCACGAGAGCTTCGAGGATGACGCCACGGCCGGCGTCATGAACGAGCTGTTCGTCAACATCAAGGTGGATCGCGAGGAACGGCCGGACATCGACGCCATCTACATGGGTGCGCTGCATGCGCTCGGCGAACAGGGCGGCTGGCCGCTGACCATGTTCCTCGACAGCGAGGCGCGGCCGGTGTGGGGGGGCACGTACTTCCCCAAGCACACCCGCTATGGGCGGCCGGCATTCACCGACGTATTGAGACGCATTTCGACGGTCTTCCGCGACGAGCCCGACAAGGTCGCCGAGAACGCCCGGGCCCTCACCGACGCCTTGCAGCATCCGCATCAGGCGACGACGGCGCCAAGGGTCGATGACCGGCTGCTGCAGGATCTCACCGCGCGCATGGTGCCGGCGGTCGATCCGGTGCACGGCGGCCTGCAGGGGGCGCCGAAGTTCCCGCAGTGGAGCTTCTTCTGGCTGCTGTGGCGCGGCGCCATCCGCTACGGCAACGACGGGGCGCGCGCCGCCGTCGTCAACACGCTCGACAACATCTGCCAGGGCGGCATCTACGATCATTTGGGCGGCGGCTTCTCCCGCTATTCGGTCGATGAGCGCTGGCTCGTCCCGCATTTCGAGAAGATGCTCTACGACAACGCCCTGCTGCTCGAGCTGATGACCGAGGTCTACCGCGAGACCGGCTCCGAACTTCTCAAGACGCGCATCGCCGAAACCGTCGGCTGGCTCGAGCGCGAGATGATCGCCGAAGGTGGCGGCTTTGCCGCTTCGCTCGATGCCGACTCGGAGGGCGAGGAAGGCAAGTTCTACGTCTGGTCGCGCGATGAGGTGCTGGCCGTGCTCGGCGCGGAAGACGGGCGCTATTTCGCTGAGGTCTACGACGTCACCGGAGACGGCAACTTCGAAGGCCACAACATCCTCAATCGGCTGCATTGGCTGGCGCTGCGCCCGCCCGAAGAAGAGCAGCGGCTCGCCGGGCTGCGCGCCAAGCTGTTGGCCGAGCGCGACAAGCGCGTGCGTCCCGGCTGGGACGACAAGGTGCTGGCCGACTGGAACGGCCTGATGATCGCTGCGCTGGCGCGTGCCTCGGCAGTGTTCGACCGTCCCGAATGGCTGCAGCTCGCCCGCCGCGCTTTCGATTTCGTGGCGACGCGCATGAGTGAGAACGGCCGGCTGTTGCACGCCTATCGCAACGGACAGGCGAAGGCGCCGGCAACGGCCAGCGACTATGCCAACATGATCTGGGCGGCGCTGCGCCTGCATGAGGCGACGAACGAGCCGCGCTACTTCGAGCAGGCCTTGGCGTGGGTGGACGTGCTCGACAAGCACTACTGGGTCGAAGGCAAAGGCGGATATGCAACTTCGGCCGACGATACGCGCGACGTCATTGCGCGGCTGCGGCCCGGCACCGACGATGCGGCGCCCAACCCGAACGGCATCATGCTGGCCAACCTCATGGCGCTGTCGACGCTTACGGCCGACCCCCGCTTTGCGGATCGGGCGGGTGCCGTGCTGGCGGCGTTTGCCGGCGACTTGGGGCGAAATATCGTCGCATACACTGGGCTCTTAGCGAGCACATTCGACCTATTGGCCCCGCAACAAGTCGTGGTTGCCGGCCAGCATCTCGATGGCGGTGAGAAGTTGATCAAGGTCATCAGAAGTATTTCCTTGCCCGGCGCACTGCAGTACGCTTTGGATGACACGCTCGATGGTGCCGCGTTGCCGGGCCTTCGGGAAAAGAACGCTGTTAACAGCCGAGCGACAGCTTACGTGTGCCTGGGGCCCCAATGCTCGCCTTCGCTCACCGAGCCATCCGAGCTCGCCAATACGCTGAAAGCGCACCGGAGTTTTTGATCCCGCCGCTGGTTCGTTGGCTGA
Organism: uncultured Alphaproteobacteria bacterium; assembly: GCA_963795225.1. GTDB lineage: Bacteria > Pseudomonadota > Alphaproteobacteria > Rhizobiales > Hyphomicrobiaceae > Hyphomicrobium_A. The sequence continues at coordinate 52,677 of CAWCHB010000004.1, forward strand.
CGTTGCGAACGCTATTCACGCTCGTGCGTTGAAGTGCCGGGCTATCGTCCCAAGTAACCATCTCTGAGTTGCCCCGTTAACGTCGACGCTTCGATTCGGAGACCAATGGATGCCAGCACTGCGCGCCATCGTCCGTTACGGCTACGCCCCCTTCATGATGCTCGGGCTGACGGGCGTCGCCTACTGGATCGTGGCGGAGCAGGCGATCGCGCAGAACAATCCCTGGGCCTACCTTTGGCTCGCGCCGCTGCTGGCCATGGCCTATGCAACCGCCTTCGCCGCCGAGCGCACCGCGCCGTTTTTCGACGAGTGGAACGACGACGACGCGCACGGCGACACGCCGACCAATATCTTCCACGTCCTCGTCTACGAGATGCAGAGCATCAACGGCGTGCTGTTCATCCCGCTCATCGTCTGGCTGTTTCCGTTCCAAGGAATCTGGCCGACCGAGTGGCCGCTGTGGGCCCAGTTGCTCATCGCCTTCGTCATCTCCGACTTCACCTTCATGATGATGCACTACATCAGCCACAAGTACGCGCCGCTGTGGCGGCTGCATGCGGTGCATCACGGCGTCGGGCGCCTCTACGGCATGAACGGCGTGATGCGCCATCCGCTGCACCAGGTCATCGACATGATCATCGGCAGCGCGCCACTGGTGATCATGGGCATGCCGATTCCCGTCGCGGTCCTGCTCGGCTTCCTCATCTCGGTGACGCTGATCGTGCAGCATTCGAATGTCGATGCGCGCCTCGGGCCGCTGCAGGGACACCTGTCGATCGGACGCATCCACCATCTGCATCACGTCAACTGGGGTACCGAGGGCGACTGCAACTTCGGCCTCTTGCTGACCATTTGGGACAAGCTGCTCGGCACCTACCAGGACAGGCCGCCGCGCGAGATCACGGCGAAGGACATGGGCGTCGACGAGCTGCCGAATTTCCCAAGGAGCTACGTCGAGCAGTTCCTTCTGCCGTTGCATTACAAGCCCGGCGCCGGCGAGCCCGAGCGCTACCGCAAGCCGGTGGCCGCTGCGCCGGAGACGCCGGCACAGGAAGCCCGCCGCATCGTCGACGCCGCGGAGTAGTGCGCTAAGGCCAGCAGGCAAGCCTACTTCGTCATGGCCGCGCAGGCGGCCATCCACGCAAGGCGATGACGCCGACGTATAGCCCGCCGTTACGTTTGCTCGCGGCAATGTAAACGCACGGCTCTTTCAACGGCGACATCCTTGATCACGCGGACGATCGGTTCCCGGTCCTACACTATGCCCAACCTGGCGTGGATGGCCGCTCGCGCGGCCAGGACGGAGTTTGTCGCCGAAGCAGAAGTGCCGGTAACTGTTCGTGCTGGCTCGCCCTCTCGTTTCGTCATGGCCGCGGAGGCGGCCATCCACGCAAGTTTCAAAGATGCGCGCAAAGAAAAAGGGCCGCGGTGAAGCGGCCCTTTCGCGTTTCGGAATGGCGTAGGCGCCAAGCGCTAGGTGTTCATCGACGAGAAGAACTCGCTGTTGGTCTTCGTCGACCGCAGCTTGTCGATGAGGAACTCGATGCCGTCCATGGTGCCCATCGGGTTGAGAATGCGGCGCAGCACGTAGACCTTCTTGAGCTGATCCTTGGGAACCAGCAGGTCTTCCTTGCGGGTGCCGGAGCGCGACACGTCGATGGCCGGGAACACGCGCTTGTCGGAGACCTTGCGGTCGAGAATGATTTCCGAGTTACCGGTGCCTTTGAACTCTTCGAAGATCACCTCGTCCATGCGCGAGCCGGTGTCGACGAGCGCCGTGGCGATGATGGTCAGGGAGCCGCCTTCCTCGATGTTGCGCGCGGCGCCGAAGAAGCGCTTCGGCCGCTGCAGGGCGTTGGAATCGACGCCGCCCGTCAGCACCTTGCCGGATGACGGCACGACGGTGTTGTAGGCGCGGCCGAGGCGGGTGATCGAATCGAGCAGGATGATCACGTCGCGCTTGTGCTCGACGAGGCGCTTGGCCTTCTCGATCACCATTTCGGAGACCTGCACGTGGCGCGAGGGCGGCTCATCGAAGGTGGAGGAGATGACCTCGCCCTTCACCGAGCGCTGCATGTCGGTGACCTCCTCCGGCCGCTCGTCGATGAGCAGCACGATGAGGTAGCACTCGGGATGATTGGTCGCGATCGAGTGAGCGATGTTCTGCAACAGCACCGTCTTGCCGGTGCGCGGCGGGGCAACGATCAGGCCGCGCTGTCCTTTGCCGATCGGGGCGACGATGTCGATGACGCGCGGGGAGAAATCCTTGACGGTCGGATCCTCCGTCTCGAGCTTCAGCCACTGCGTCGGATAGAGAGGCGTGAGGTTGTCGAAGTTGATCTTGTGCTTCGTCGCCTCGGGGTCTTCGAAGTTGATCTTGCTGACCTTTAGCAGAGCGAAGTAGCGCTCTCCGTCCTTGGGGCCGCGGATCTGGCCTTCGACCGTGTCGCCCGAACGCAGCGCAAAGCGGCGTATCTGGGAGGGCGAAACGTAGATGTCGTCGGGACCCGGCAGGTAGTTGGCGTCGGGCGAGCGCAGGAAGCCGAAGCCGTCCTGCAGCACCTCGACGACGCCGGTGCCGGTAATTTCGATCTCCTTGGCGGCGAGTTGCTTCAGCGTCGCGAACATCAGCTCCTGCTTGCGCATGGTGCTGGCGTTCTCGACGCCGTTCTCCTCCGCAAAGCTCAGCATCTCCGTGGGAGTCTTGAGCTTCAGGTCTTCGAGCTTCATTTCCGTCATAGATAACGCTCCGGGGGCCACGGCAGTTGAGGCGGGAAGGCAGAGTGCCGGGCGGAAGGGGGTGTGGATTTCGAGAGAACGTGGCCAACGCCACGGGCGGTCTGCCTTGCCCTTTGATGCGGGGCATCGGCGACCAACTCATGGACCTGAGCGGCCCCGAGTCGATGCGGAATTCAACGCATGTATAGCAGAAGGAAATTCAAGAGAAAAGCGGGTCTTGCAAGATTCTGCGTCAGAAGGGTTTCAGAACCACAAGAAGGACGATGGCAACCAGGAACACCGTCGGGACCTCGTTGGCGATGCGGTAGAACTTCGCCGATCGGGTGTTGCGGTCGGCGGCGAAGTCCTTGGTCCAACGGCTGAGGGCGCCCTGGAAGCCCGAGAGCAGCAAGACGAGGGCGACCTTGGCGTGCAGCCAGCCGTCGGCGAAGGCGCCCATCCAGTAGGCAAGCGTGACCCCAGTCAGCCAGACCATGCCCATCGCCGGCGTCATGATGGCAGTGAGCAGCCGGTACTCCATCACCTTGAGGGTCTCCGACAGCTCCGAGCCCGGCTTGGCGTCAGCGTGGTAGACGAACAGCCGCGGCAGGTAGAACAACCCGGCGAACCAGGCGACCACGGCCATGATGTGAAAGGCTTTTAGCCACAGCATGGGTCAGGCACCATCGCTACGGACGAGCTCGACCAGGCGGGCGACATGCTCGGGCGGCGTATGCGGGACGATGCCGTGGCCGAGATTGAAGATGAACGGCGCGCCAGCCATGACATCGAGCGTTTCACGCACGCGCGTTTCGAAAGCCGCGCCGCCCGCGGCAAGCAGCAGCGGGTCGAGATTTCCCTGCACGGCAATGCCGCCGGCGTCGGCCAGAGACCGCATCTGTCGCAATGGCATCGCCGTATCGCATCCCAAACCCTCGACCCCCGTCTCGCGCACATAGCCTTTGGCATTTTCGCCGGCCCCGCGGGGAAAACCGATAATCGGCGTACCGGGGTGGCGACGCTTCAGCTCTGCGACGATTCTACGGGTCGGCGCCACCACCCAGGTGGCGAATTCCCCCTCGGGCAAGTTGCCCGCCCAACTGTCGAAGATTTGCAGCACGTCGGCGCCGGCACGCACCTGACCGTCGAGGTAGTCGATCGAGGCGTCGGTGACGATCTCGATGAGGCGGGCGAATGTTTCGCGATCGCGGTACGCCAGCGTGCGTGCCGCCGCTTGGTCCGACGATCCCTGGCCGCCGACCATGTAGGTCGCAACCGTCCACGGCGCCCCGCAAAAACCGATCAGCGCCGTCTCCCGCGGCAGGTCCTGGCGCAGCCGCGCAACGGTTTCGTACACGCGGGCGAACTTCTCGCCGGTCGCTGCCGGATCGAGCCGCGTCAGCTCGGCCGCCGACGTGATCGAATCGAGGCGCGGCCCCTCGCCTTCGACGAAGCGCACGCCTTGGCCCAGCGCGTCAGGAACGACGAGGATGTCGGAAAACAAGATCGCGGCGTCAAAGCCATAGCGGCGGATCGGCTGCAGCGTCACCTCGGCGGCGAGTGCCGGCGTGTAGCACAGCTCGAGGAAGCCGCCGACCGACGCACGCACCTGGCGGTACTCCGGCAGGTAGCGGCCGGCTTGGCGCATCAGCCACATCGGCGGCGGCGACAGCGTGGCGCCTTGCAGCACGCTGACCAGCCTCTGGCTGGTGCTGGTCGATGGGAGAGGTTGTGCCGGCGAACGCATGTGCTCTTAAACCAAGTTAAGAATCTTAGACTCTTATTGTTCTTACTATTACCCCTGGGGGTTCTGAGGATTAGCGCGTTGTCCTAGCCTAATCCTGAGGTCGCGCACAGGGCCAGCCGCGAGGGGGCGGATCTGGTGGTGCGGCGGGTCGGCGAACCACTAGCGCCGCCGAAGCTGACGCTGATCAATGCACTAGCGGACGCGGGGGTGGCTGCAACGCTGAGGCTCGACTGTTGATTGCCTCTGGACTAGCGGCCTGGAAGGCACCAATCCTCGCGCAGAGGCGATAGTCGGTTCGGTTGATGCCAACGGCGCCCCGTGTGTGCAGTTTCGTGGACAAATGACGTGGCGCGGGCTGGACGACCCCGCGTTGCATGCGCCCTCTTAATAACCCTTGGTCTTATCAACACGCCGTCCCGCTGGAACGACTAGGTCATGACAAGCGGCCTGCCGAGCTTCTTTCACCTGCATCTCGTGTCGGATTCGACCGGCGAGACGCTGACCACCATCGCCAAGGCGGCGTCGGTGCAGTACGCGCTCGTGCGTCCCATCGAGCACGTGCACCCGCTGGTGCGCACCCAACGGCAGTTGAAGCGCGTGCTGCAGGAGATCGAGCAGACCCCCGGCATCGTTCTCTACACCATCACCAACCGCGAGCTGAGCGAGGAGTTGGAGCGGCGCTGCACCGAGCTGAAGATCCCGTGCCTCGCCGTGCTGCAGCCGATCATGCAGGTGTTGGAGAGTTATCTCGGCGCGCCGCGTACGCCGACCGTTGCCGGCCAGCACGTGCTCGACGCCGATTATTTCCGCCGCATCGACGCTTTGAATTTCACCATGGCGCACGACGACGGGCACCTGCCCGAGGATCTCAACGACGCCGACATCATCGTGCTCGGCATCTCGCGCACGTCGAAGACCCCGACCAGCATCTATCTCGCCCAGCGCGGATATAAGACGGCAAACCTGCCGCTCGTCCCGTCGCTGCCGCTGCCGGACCGGCTGATCAAACCGCACAAGGCATTTGTCGTCTGCCTCATCGCCAGCCCCGATCGCATCGCCGAGGTGCGCCGGCATCGCGCCATGATGCTGGCCGACCGCAACCTCGGTGACTATGTCGACCGCGACCGGATCTCGGCGGAGATCGCCTATTCGCGTAAGGTTTGCGCCAAGCACAAATGGCCGATCATCGACGTCACGCGCCGCTCCGTGGAAGAGTTCGCCGCGACGATCTTGAAGCTCCTGCATGACCGCGAAGCGGGGAAGGAAGAGGTGCAGGATGTCAGCGACGGGTAGCGCGAGGTTTCAACCCGATGCCTTCCCGTGCTGGAAGGCTAACACGTTGTTTTCCTCCCTCCCCCTTGATGGGGGAGGGTTGGGGAGGGGGTGGTGCAGCGCCATCGAAGTCGTGGACACCCCCCACCCCGCCCCTTCCCCGCGTCCATGCGAAGCATGGCTCCGCCATGACGGGGGAGGGAAATGGGTTTGCGTGCTGTTCCGTGCTGCACCCTGTCGAAGTGTGGTGCGGTATGACGCATAGCGCACACGAGATCGTTCTGGCCTCGGGCAGCCGGGCGCGGCGCGAGCTGTTGGCGGCGGCCGGCGTGCCTTTTACGGTGCAGGCGGCCGATGTCGATGAGCCGGCGATCAAAGCGCGCATGCACGAGGTCGATCCGGGTGTCGACCCGAAGAAGGTTGCCGCCGCGCTGGCGGCAGCGAAGGCTGAGGACGTGAGCGGCAAGATCGCCGGCTCGCTCATCATCGGCGCCGACCAGGTGCTGGCGCTCGGTGACGAATTGCTGAGCAAGGCGCCGAGCATCGAAGAAGCGCGCGTGGCATTGCGCCGACTGCGCGGGCGCACGCACGAGCTACACTCCGCCGTCGCCTTCGCCGAGAAGGGCAAGGTGACATGGGCGCACGTTGCGACAGCGCGGCTGACGATGCGTGATTTCTCCGACGCGTTCCTCGAGGACTATCTTACGCGCGCCGGCGATCGCGTCAGCCTATCCGTCGGCGCCTACGAGCTCGAAGGCCTCGGCGTGCAGTTGTTCGACAAGATCGAAGGCGACTACTTCACGGTGCTCGGGCTGCCGTTGCTACCGGTTCTCGCCGAGCTGCGCGCGAGAGAGATCATCCCCTCATGAAGCGCGCCTGCGTCATCGGCTGGCCGATCGAGCATTCGCGCTCGCCGCTCATCCACGGCTATTGGCTGAACCAGTACGGCATCTCCGGGACGTACACGAAAGAAGCGGTGCGGCCGGAGGAAGTCGCCGACTTCCTGCGCTCGCTCGCTACGCAGGGTTTCGTCGGTTGCAACGTGACGGTGCCCCACAAGCAGGCGGCGTATGCGCTGGCGGACGAGCGCGACGCCTCGGCACGTGCCGTGCAAGCGGCGAATACCTTGTGGATCGAAGGTGGAAAGCTGCACGCCGCCAACACCGATACCTATGGGTACATGACCTACCTCGACCACAAGGTTCCCGACTGGAAAGCCCATGACGGACCGGTGTGCGTGCTCGGCGCCGGCGGTGCGGCGCGCGCCATCGTGCACGGCTTCCTCGAGGCCGGCGTCGGCGAGGTGCGCGTTTTCAACAGGACGCGGGCGCGCTCCGAGCAGCTGGCTGAGGAGTTCGGGCCGCGCGTCAAAGCGTTCGACTGGATGAACCGCAGCGACGGGGCGCGTGAAGCTTGCGTCTTCGTCAATACCACATCCGCCGGGCTTAAAGGGATCGGCACGCTGGGCATCGACTTCGCCGGGTTCAACGAGGATTGCGTCGTCTCCGACATCGTCTACGTGCCGCTGGAGACCGAGCTGCTGGCGCAAGCGCGGGCCGCCGGTCTGCGCACTGTGGACGGACTGGGGATGCTCTTGCATCAGGCGGTGCCCGGTTTCGAAAAGTGGTTCGGCGTGCGTCCACAGGTTACGCCCGAGTTGCGCAACATGCTTATCGCCGACATCGAGGGCCGCACATGCTGATCGTCGGGCTCACGGGCTCGATCGGCATGGGCAAGTCCACAGCGGCTGCACATCTGCGAGCGAGCGGCGTTCCCGTGTTCGATGCCGACGCCGAAGTGCATCGGCTCTATGCCGGTGGAGAAGCGGTGGACCCGGTCGAGCGCGCTTTTCCGGGCACGACGACGCGCGGGGGCGTCGATCGCGCCAAGCTCAGCGCGGCGCTGCTGGCGCAGCCCGAGCGGCTCGCCGAGCTGGAGGCCATCGTGCATCCGCTCGTGCGCAACGCCGAGCGCACCTTTTTGCGCGAGCACGCTCAGCGCGGCACCGAGGTGGTCGTGTTGGAAATTCCGCTGCTGTTCGAGACCGGCGCCGACAAACTGGTCGATGTCAGCATCGTCGTGAGCGCGAAGCCCGAGGTGCAGCGCGAGCGCCTGCTGAAGCGGCCGGGGCTGAGCAAAGAAAAGCTCGACAAACTGCTCGGCCGGCAGCTGCCGGATGCCGAGAAGCGCCGGCGCGCCGATTTCGTTGTGGACACGAGCCTCGACGTCGAGGTTAGCCGGGCCGCACTTGACGCGATAATCGCCGAGTTGCGTGGGCGCCGCGGGCAAGCCTACACGCGCCACTGGACTTGACCGTAGTTCCCGAATCGCGGCGTTCAAAATGCATGCGCGAAATCATCCTCGACACCGAGACGACCGGCCTCAACCCGAACGGCGGCGATAGGCTGATCGAGATCGGCTGCATCGAGCTGGTCAACCGCATCCCGTCGGGGCGCGAGTTCCACCGCTTCGTCAATCCGCAACGCGAGGTGCCGGCGGAAGCCGAAGCGATCCACGGATTGTCGACGGCGTTTCTCAGGGACAAGCCGCTGTTTGCCGACGTCGCCGGCGAGTTCCTGGAGTTTATCGCGCAGGACGCCATCGTCATCCACAACGCGGCGTTCGACGTCGGATTTATCAACTTTGAGCTGGGCCGGCTGTCGCTCGGGCCCATCACCATGGACCGGGTGACGTGCACACTGCAGCTCGCCAAGCGCCGGCATCCGGCCGGCCCTAACAGCCTCGATGCGCTGTGCAAGCGCTACGGCATCGACAATTCGAAGCGCACCAAGCACGGCGCCCTCGTCGATTCGCTGCTGCTTGCCGAGGTCTACATCGAGCTGCTCGGCGTGCGCCAGGCAGCGTTCATCGACTTCGCTGCCGATACGAGCACGCCGCTCGGCGCCGAGCCGGCGCCGTTGCAGCGTGGCAAAGCCGCTCAGCGGCCGGCGCCGCTATCGCCGCGGCTGAGCGATGAGGATGCGGCAGCACACGCCGCGTTCGTCGACACGCTGGGCGAGAAAGCGATCTGGCGGCGATTCTTCGCCCCCGCCGCCGACGTTTAACTCAGGTTTCCCGCTGGGCAAGATTGGCGAACCCGAAAACGTCATGGCCGCGAAGGCGGCCATCCACGCAAGTGACCGCGAGCGCAATCAGCGAAGGGACCCTAAGTGTGCAGTGCTGTTGAATACAGCCCTACGCCAAATGGGTTCTGAAGCTGGCGTGGATGGCCGCCTTCGCGGCCATGACGGATTTGGCCAGCCGGCAGAAGCGAGTCAGTTCTTCTTTTCGGCTTCGGCCTGCGCGCGCAGCTCTTGTTGGCGACGTAGGAAGAGCGAGGCGAAATCGAACGGGTCGAGCAGCAGCGGCGGGAAACCGCCCTCGCGCGTCAGGTCGGCGGCGATGCGGCGCACGAACGGAAAGAGGATCGACGGGCAATTGACGAGCAGGAAAGGCTCGAGCGCCTGCTCGGGAATGTTCTCGATGCGGAACAGACCGGCGTAGACGAGCTCGAGCTGATAGATCTCGCCGTGCTTGTTGGTCGCCTGGGCGTTGAAATCGATGGCGCTCTCGTAGAGCTGCGGGCCGACGTTCTTGGCGCCGACGTTGATCGAGAGCTGCAGGTTCGGCTGGTCGCCGGGCTCCTTGAGCAGCTTCTCGATGTTCGGGTTCTCGAACGACAGATCCTTGATGTATTGGGCGACGACCTTCACCTGCACGGGCGGAGGCGTTGTTTGCGCCGCCTCGGGAGTAATGGGCTTTCCGTTGCCGTTGCCGGTGCTGGCCATCGAGTGTGTTCCGTGAACTAAGGGTTGCGCGACTGAGGCGGCTAGCTATCACGCGCCCCTCGCCGCGACAACGTAGGAGCCGGAAGCCGCCTAAGGCTTGGTGTCGCGGTCGTCGTCGAGGCGCTTGTAGGTGCCTTCGATGACGATCGGGCGTGCCGGCTGCGAATGGTCGCCGCCCGCAGGCGCTTCGGCGCGGCGTCGACCGGCGAGGCCCGGCAGCATGGCGCGGAACATGAGTGCGCGCAGGGGCGGCACCAGGAGCGCAAGTCCCACCGCATCAGTGATGAAGCCCGGCACGATGAGCAGGCAACCGGCAACGATCCGGGCATAGCTGTCGACGATGGAGCCAACGGCCAAGCGCCCTTCGCTCATGGCGTCGAACATGCGCCCGACCATGGAAACGCCTTGCTGGCGGATGACCAGCATCCCGGCGACGGCTGCCAGGATGAGCAATCCGAGCGTCGACCACACGCCGATGGCCTGCCCGACCTGGATGAGGACCACGATCTCGAGCAGCGGCAACACCAGGAATGCCAGCATCACGAATCGGCGCATGGTGGACATCATGGGCAACTACCCGCCTCCGGCGAACAGGTTGTTGAACAAGCCTTCAGCATCCTCGGCGCAACCGGCAAGTGCCGGTGCAATCGGGTTGGCATTGCCGCTTTTGTGCCTTACCTTGCAGGGAGCGACCATCTTAACCCCTTGATGGCGGACGGATCAGAAGCCCATCTCTCCCTGGACTTGGGCTCGGCTCACGGCGCGATCATATATAGCCGTCGTATCCAGTCACGCCGTTATTGCCAGGAAGGCAAGCGCTCATGGAGAAGATTGATCTCTTCACCCTCATCTCGCTCATCGTCGCGGTAGTCGTGATCTTGAAGCTGAGAAGCGTCCTCGGACGCCGCACGGGTGACGAGGAAGCGCGTGTCGAGCGCTATCGCGCCGAGCGGGCGCAGCACGGTGCGCCGGCGTCGTCGTCCGACAATGTAGTCGCCATGCCGCGCCGCGAGCGCGACGGCGTCGCCTCGGTGCCGGCCGAGGAGATGCAAGCGGACGCTGAGGAGCGCATCAAGACTTATCCGGGTGTCGAGGCGGCCGCACGGACCGGCCTCATCGACATCGCCCGTCTCGATCCGGCATTCGATCCCGAGATATTTATCCGCGGCGCCAAGCAGGCGTACGAGATGATCGTCACCGCGTTCGCCGAAGGCAACCGCAAGCTCTTGAAGGATCTCCTCAGCCGCGATGTGTACGAGGGCTTCACGCGCGCCATCACCGATCGCGAGAGCCGCGAGGAGCAGGTCGACCAGAGCTTCGTCGGCATCGACAAGGCCGACATCCTGGAATTGGAAGTGAAGAGCGGCATCGCCTCGATCACCGTGCGCTTCGTCAGCCAGCTCATCTCGGCGACGCGCGACAAGGCAGGCGCGATCATCAACGGCGATCCGCAGCGCATCAAGGAAGTGACCGACATCTGGACGTTCAGCCGCGACATCTCGTCGGTGAAGGCGCGCGCCAATCCGAACTGGCGCCTCATCGCCACGCAGTCGCCGGCTTAAGCGGTTTCGGCGCTCGCGGGGGCGCTGCCGGAGATGTTGAAGCCGCGCGCGCGGCTGCCGACAGGAGGGGACGTCGCACGCGACCATGGCAGGTGCCCGCGCCCTGGCTACAGCAAGATGCACGGCGACGGCCGGTGCCGTGGCCGCCGTGCTGGTCGTCACCGCCGCCGCGGCCGCACCGCCTGAAAAGCCTCCGCAGCCCGCCGCTTCACCCAGCATGAGCAAAGACGCCCAGCCCACGCCGACCGAGGCAAAGCCGGCCACACCGGCCGCCAAGCAACCGGTTCCCCAACAGCCGGAGGCGAAGCTCGAGCGCGTGACGTTCGCCGATCTGCCGGGCTGGGCGAGCGACGACCATCTGGCTGCATTCAATGCATTCCTCAAGTCGTGCGATGCCGTCGGCAAAGCGGCGGCCAAGCCGGCGACGAACAAGGCCGTTGCCCAGTGCAAGGTGGCCGCAGGGGAGCTGGCCGTAGCCTGTCGTGCGGCGCAGGACGTGAAGGCCACCGGCAAGGCCGCGGCCAAGGCGTTCTTCGAGGCGCAGTTCGAACCGCATCGCATCGTGCAGCAAAAGCCGAAGGGGCTGCTGACCGGCTACTACGAGCCGGTGCTGCAAGGGTCGCGCACGCCTGAAGGCAAGTTCCAGACGCCCGTCTACAAGCGACCGCCCGATCTCGCGAACGTGGTCGACGAGGCGGACCGCGCCTCCAAGCCCGATGGGCTGACGCATGTGCGCCAGACATCGGCGGGTGAATCGCCCTATCCGACCCGTGCCGAGATCGAGCAAGGGGCGCTGGCCGGCAAGGGCCTGGAGCTGCTGTACCTCGAAGACCCGGTGGAGGTGTTCTTCATGCACATCCAGGGCTCGGGCCGCATCCATCTCACCGACGGCACGACCGTGCGCATCAACTACGACGGCAAGAACGGCCATCCGTACACTTCGATCGGCCGCTATCTGATCGACAACAACCTGCTCGCCGCCAACAGGGTGTCGATGGCAGCGCTCGGCAAATGGCTGCGCGAGGACAAGGCGCGCGGCCAGCAGGTGATGTGGCAGAACCGCTCCTACATCTTCTTTCGCGAGCTCGGCAACGAGGCCGAGGGGCCGATGGGCGCCATGTCGGTGGCGCTCACTCCGGGACGCAGCCTTGCCGTCGACACCGGGTATCACACCCTCGGCACGCCGCTTTACGTCAGCGCTCCGACACTTGGCCATGCAACGAAGGAAGGCAGCTTTAATCGTTTAATGGTGGCGCAGGACGTAGGCTCGGCGATCAAGGGGCCGGAGCGCGGCGACATCTACTTCGGCTCCGGCGACAAGGCCGGCAAGCTGGCGGGCGTCACCAAGCACGAAGGCAATTTCTTCGTCTTGCTGCCGAAGTCCGCTCAATCGGCCGAACACGGGATCAGGTTCGGCGAGCACCTGCAATGGCAGACGACCGTGAAGGGCGGGGACGGCCTCTGAAGCCGCCGCCGGGAAAACGTGGCACCCGGCTTTCGCAGGAGGAACGCGCGCTGTGGGAGCACACCGCGGCGAGCCTGCAACCCATCAAAGGCAAAAAGGGGCGCGTGCATGCCGCGCTCGAGGATAGCGACGGCGAGCCGCCAGCGAGCAAGCGCGAGACCGCCAAACCGGCGCCGCCGAAAAAACCGTCCGCTGTTGCTCCGTCCCGGCCACCAGCCGCGAAGATAACTTTGCCGCCACCGGCACCCGCGCCGATCGCGCTGGAGCGGCGCAAGGCGCGCAAGCTCAGCTCCGGACGCATTGAGATCGACGGGCGCATCGACCTGCATGGCATGCGCCAGAGCGAGGCGCACGAGGCGCTGCGCCGCTTCATCAAGCGCGGCTATGCCGACGGTAAGCGCTGGGTGTTGGTGATCACCGGCAAAGGCGCGCCGGCCCGCACGGCGCTCGACGAGCGGACGGAACGCGACGGCATCGAACGCGGGGTGTTGAGGCGCAACGTGCCGCGCTGGCTGGCCGAGCCGGAGCTTGCCGGCATCGTCATCGGCTTCACGACGGCGGCGGTCAATCACGGTGGCGAGGGCGCGCTGTACGTGCATTTGCGCAAGCGCGGCGCCCGTCCCGGCGACACCGACTGAGCTCGTTTCATCGCAATGTCATCCTCGGGCTTGTCCCGAGGATCCACCCCACAGCGCGCGGCTTTAGCCGAATCGGGTAACGAGCCCCGGATAAAGGTCGACCCACTGCGGGTTTGACTGTTCGATCAATTTGATCTTCCAAGCGCGCAAGTATCGCTTCAAGGACTTCTCGCGCTGGATCGCCTCTTGAATGTCGCTGAACTCCTCGAACCAGACCTCAATGCGCCCCAGTATGTTGTTAGTGACGCCAATATACAGCGTCCCGCGCGGCTGGCTGGCGAGGATGTAGACCCAGTAGCAATGCAGCGTGCTTATCACAGCGTCGCAGTATGCGGCGGCCTGGATCCTCGGGACAAGCCCGAGGATGACAACGTGTGGGCTCGGTCGCGCCGGTTACGGGCAGGCGGCGGCGAGCTTGTCGAGGGCGGCGCCAATGCCGCTCAGCGAGTAGGTGTCGGTCGTTGCCGTGCCGCGCGCCGACGTCGCCTTGACGAAGGCGTTGGATCCCTTCTTCAGCGCCTCCACGAGCTTCAGCTCCTCGGTCGGATCCTGCACGAAGCCGCGCTCGCCCTTGATGAACAGCTTGAACGTATCGGTGCCGACGGTGACCGACATGTCCGCATCGGGCTTCACCGGGTAGCCGACTTTGACGGACGGCTCGACCTTGACGCCGTCCTTCGGCCAGGCGGTGATGTAGAAGAAGATCGGCCCGCGGTTGGCGCCGAGCGGCTCGACCGCCTGCGGCTGCGCGGCGATGAAGCACACGGCCTTCGGCGTCGCCGTGTCGGCGTAGAGCGTCCAGGCGCCCTGTTTTTCAACCTGCTCGACGGTCTGCGCCGCGGCGCCCCCCGCCAGCGCCAAAGTCAGAGCGGTGACCGCTGTCGCGGCAAGACCCGTAATGCGCATGAGCTCCCCTCCCCAGAAAGAGCGCCGTTTCGGTAAGCATATGCACCCTTCCGGGCGGCTGTCATCACTCCCGGCCGATCTTACCCCCGGTTCTCGCCGGCGCCATGGCAGGCGCGGCGGGGCCGCCTTCCCGCACCGGACGGTCGGCGAAGCGGGCGAGCGTGCGCGTGCGGTCGTACATGACGATGGCCCCGGCCATGGCAACGTTGACGCAAAAGCTGGTCGGGATGCGCACGACATAATCGCAGCGCGCCAGCAGCTTGTCGGACAGCGAGCCCTGCTCGGGGCCGAGCACGTAAGCGGCCCGCAACGGGTGCCGGAAGCTCGGCAGATCAATAGCGCTATCAATGAGTTCGATGCCAACGAGCTTGCAGCCCTGCGGCAGCGCCATGTCTTCCAGGGAGCTCCAATTGTAGTGCGGTAGGTGGAGCTGGCTCTTGGAGGTATCGGCGTAGGCCTCGAGCGCCCGGTAGGTGGCGCCGACGGTGAAGGTGAAGCTGGCGCCGAAACCGTGTGCCGACCGCATCAGGTTGCCGAGATTGAGCGATTTCGACATGCGCTCGGCGCCGATGGCGAAGTAGCCTCGGGAGGTCGGCGGCCAGTTGGGAGCGGGCATGTCGGCCATTTGGATACTCGGCGGCGCCAGCTTGCGGTGGTTAGCGGGGCATGGTGGAAGGGCACACCGGGGGTGAATTGCCCTGACGGCGGGAGGTTTTACATGAAAGCGGCGCTTTGCAAGAGCCTCGACGGGCCGGCCGGCCTGATGATCGAGGACATTGCCGTGCCGCAGCCGGGTCCCGGCGAGGTGCTGATCGCGGTGAAAGCGGCGGCGCTGAACTATTTCGACACGCTGATCACGCGCGGGAAATACCAGGCAAAGCCGCAACTGCCGTTCTCGCCATCGGCGGAGGTCGCCGGTGTCGTCGAGGCGCTGGGGCACGGGGTCGGTGGCGTGCGCGTCGGCGACCGGATGATGGCCTACCTCGGCTGGGGCGGGGCGCGCGAGAAGGTCATCGCCAAGGCGGAGGCGCTGGTCGCCATTCCCGACGGCGTCAGCGATGCCGTCGCCGCCGGCGTCTCGGTGACATACGGCACGGCGATCCACGGCCTCAAGGACCGCGGGCATCTGCAGGCGGGCGAGACCGTGGCCGTGCTCGGCGCCGCCGGCGGCGCCGGTCTCGCCGCGGTGGAGATCGCCAAGCTCATGGGCGCGCGCGTCATTGCCGTCGCCTCATCGCCGGAAAAGCTCGCGGTGACGCGCGAGCACGGCGCCGACGAAGCGGTCGACTACGGCGCCTACGATCTCAAGGAGGGTCTGCGCGCGCTGACCGGCGGACGCGGTGTCGATGTCGTCTACGACTGCGTCGGCGGCAATTCGTCCGAGGCGGCGCTGCGCGCAACGAGCTGGCAAGGGCGTTTCCTCGTCGTCGGTTTTGCCTCCGGCGACATTGCGAAAATCCCGCTCAATCTCCTGCTGCTCAAAGGCTGCGAGGCCATCGGCGTGTTCTGGGGCGAAGCGGTGAAGCGCGATCCGGCCGGCCACCGCGCCAACATGCGGCAGGTGCTGGACTGGGTTGCGGCGGGGCGGCTCAACCCGCGCATCCACGGCACGTATCCGCTCGCCGGGATCGGCGAGGCGCTCGGCGTCATCGACCGCCGCGAGGCCGTCGGCAAGGTCGTGCTGACGTTTTAATTCGCGATTCGGCACTCGTCTTCAGACATTCTTTGCCATGTTGCGGCGATGCTCAGCTCTGGTCTGTAGCGGAGCGTCCGGCGGTGTTGCGTTTCCTTCGAGGTGTGATTCTTTCCATCGGCGCGCTCGTGGCGCTGAGCCTTTGGCTGCCCCCCGCCCACGCCGAAGGCTTCTTCAAGAAGCTGTTCGGCTGGGGCTCTTCGCGCCGCGCCGAGCGCATCGAGCCACCGACATTCAATTTCGGTCTTGGTGGCCAGCGCTTCGAGTGGGGCCGCAGCTTCGATCAGGGATATGGGGACGGCGACTGGCCACAGGACCACGCTAAGTACCGGACGCTGTGCGTGCGCACCTGCGACGGGTTTTATTTTCCTATCGGCGACAACGTGGGGCGCGAGCGTCTGCATCAGGATGCGCGCACCTGCTCGGCGCGCTGCGACGGCGAGGCCAAGCTGTTCTACTACCCGACCAGCGGCGGCAGCGTCGACACGATGCTCGACATGGGCGGCCGGCCGTACGCGCAGATGCCGAACGCGTTTCTCTACCGCAAGACGCTGGTGCAGGGCTGCACATGTAAGCCGGCGCCGTGGTCGGCGGAGACCGCTGCGCGCCATCAAGGTTACAAGGACGAGGCTTCGGCGCTGGCAGAAATGCGTGGCGCGCGGCGCTATGCCGGGCGTACGGCGGTCGCCAGCGATGGTTGGCAGGAGGACGGCGACGGCAGCGCCGGCGGTGAGATCGAGGCCTACCTGCAGCGCGAGAGCGACGGCCCGCAGCAAACCCCCTGGGACGGCGGCGTCCGACGGTATTGAGCGCTTCGTCTCCACGTCATCCCGGCACTTGTTGCCGGGATCCAGATTGCGGCTGGGCGCTGGAGCCATCGGATAGATGGATCCCGGGGACAAGCCCCGGGATGACAGAGAATTGCAAATCGGCGCGTGAAGGCGTCCAGCCGAACTCTCCCGTCATGCGGAGCATGGCTTCGCCATGACGGGAGAGGTGACGCTACCACGAGGCGCGCAGGCGTCGCCTCCATTGAAGCGTGGCTCCTTGGGACAAGCCCGAGGATGACAGCGTCGTACCTACCAGTGGCCGTCGAGGTCGGGGTAGTCGGCGAACTCGCCGCCGCGCAGGGGGAACGCATCCTCCACCGCGTAGGGTCCACCGCCGGTCTTCGGCTTGGCGGAGAACAGCACGAAGCGCGAGACGAAGAACGGTTTTGAGCGGAAGGCGCCGATCCTCTGCAGCACGCGGGCGATCTCGTCGGGGCCGGCGTACTTGATGCGGGCCAGCGTGACATGCGGCTTGAACTGGCGCCCGTCGGGCGGCAGCCCGGCCAGGCGCGCGGCGCGATCGTTGGCGCGCGCCAAGGCTTCGAGCGGGCGACTGTTCTCGACGCCGGCCCAGATCGAGCGCGGCTCGTTGCCGCCGAAGACGCCGAGACCGGCGAGGCGGAGTTCGAACACGTCGACCTCGATCGCCGCCAGACGGTCGGTGAACTCGCGCGCCTGCGGCTTGTCGATGTCGCCGACGAAGCGCAGCGTCAGATGCAGGTTGTCGGGCTCGGTCCAGCGGCCGCCAGGCAGCGGCACTTTCAGGCGCGCGATCTCCTCACGGATCTCGCCGGGGATCTCGATGCCCGTAAACAGGCGTGGCATGGCTAGTATCCCGCTTCCGAAGCTCGCCTGAGCTCGTCGCCGGGTCGGGGAGCGAGCTTCGGAAGCATAAGGGACACTAGAATCATACGTTTGCTAGTGTGACTCAGATCGAGCAATTCGCTCGATACCCTGCCGCCGATGACTGCGAATTTCTCGATCATCACACTAGCGCCTCTCATCAACTCTTCGGCGCGGCGCGCTGCGCCTCGGCCTTGCCGATCAACTCCTCGACTTGGGGAAGTATCGACTTGACGATAGCGGCAACGCCCTTGGCGTTGGGATGAATGCCGTCCTGCTGATTGAGCTTGGAGTCGAAGACCACGCCCTCGAGGAAGAACGGATAGAAAAGAAGCGTGTGCTCCTTGGCGAGGTTGGGAAAGATGGCGTCGAAATTCTCGGCGTAGTTGTCGCCCCAGTTGGTCGGCGAGCGCATGCCGGTGAGCAGAATCGGCAAGCGCTTGGCGTTCAGCTTGGCGATGATCTTTTGCATGTTGGCGAGCGTCACCTTCGGATCGATGCCGCGCAACGCGTCGTTGGCGCCGAACTCGACGATGACCGCGTCGGCGTCCTTGCCGATCGCCCAAGAGATGCGCGCGAGGCCGGCGGCGCTGGTGTCGCCGGAGACGCCGGCGTTGTCGATGACGACATTGTGCCCGCGCGCCTTGAGCTCCTTCTGCAGTTGTGCGGGGAACGATTGGCTGGGACGCAGCCCGTACCCGGCGAACAGGCTGTCGCCGAAGGCGACGATGCGGATCGGTTTTCCCGGCTGCGCCATTACGCTTGAAACGGGACTGCTCGCAAATGTGGCAGCGGCCAAAAGCAGAAATCCTGTCAGCACGTTGACGAGTGCGGCTGGGCGCCCCACTTGTGCGAGGGCCGCAAAGTTGCGTCTTCCGAACATGGCCTGCATGCTCCCCCTCGAAGTGCGAGATGGCTCCTATGACGTAAAGGCGCCGTCAAGTTGAGACAAGTGTCGGTTCCAAATCCGCTGGCAGGGCAAATCGTGAGCAAGCCGATTGTCGTTTTCAAGAACGTCCGCCTGACGCTGGCGAGCCGGGCAGGGCCGGTGAGCATATTGCGCGATGTCGATCTCGAGGCGCGCGAGGGCCAGTCGCTGGCTATCGTCGGCCCGTCGGGCTCGGGAAAGACGTCGCTGCTGATGGTGATGGCGGGGTTGGAGCGGGCGAGCAGCGGCAAGGTGGCGGTCGCCGGGCATGATCTTTCGGCCTTGAGCGAGGACGAGCTGGCGCTGATGCGCGGCGCCGAGATCGGCATCGTCTTCCAGTCGTTCCACTTGGTGCCGACCATGACGGCGCTGGAGAACGTGGCGCTGCCACTGGAGTTCGCCGGCACCGACAATGCCTTTGCCACGGCCGCCGAGCTGTTGCAGGAGGTCGGCCTCAGCCACCGCATGGATCATTTCCCGGCGCAACTTTCCGGTGGCGAGCAGCAGCGCGTCGCCATAGCGCGGGCCCTGAGCCGCAAACCGAAGCTCATTCTGGCCGACGAGCCCACGGGCAATCTCGACCGCAAAACCGGCGGCCATGTGATCGACCTGCTGTTCGGATTGCAGCGCCGGCGCGAGGCGACGCTCATCCTCGTCACCCACGACGAGAAGCTGGCCGGCGCCTGCGGCCGCATCATCCGCATGGCCGACGGACGTGTCGAAAGTGAAACGGAGGCGCTCGCCTCGTGACCGCCACGGACGCGCTCATCGCGCCGCGCGGCGGCGAACGGCGGCTGCCGCTGCTGCTCGGCATCGCCGCGCGCGAATTGCGCGCCGGCCTGTCGGGGTTCCGCATCTTCATCGCCTGCGTGGCGCTGGGTGTTATGGTGATCACCGGCGTCGGCGCCGTTTCGGATGCGCTGCGCGCCGGCTTCGAGCGCCAGGGCGAGGCCATTCTGGGCGGCGACGCCACGCTGGCGCGCACGCACGTGCGCGCTGTGGGCGACGAGCGAACCGTCATCGACACCTTCGGGCGGGTGAGCGAGACGGCGACCATGCGCACGATGGCGCGCCGGCCGGACGGTTCCGACCAGGCGCTGGGCGAATTGAAGGGCGTCGACGCGGCGTATCCACTGGTCGGCACGGTGGAGGTCGAGGGCGGCAAGCCGCTGCAGGAGGCGCTGCGCGACGGTGCCGTTGTCGACCCGGCGCTGCTCGAGCGGCTGAAACTGAAGGTGGGCGACCGCATCGCCCTCGGCTCCGAGCAGGTGCCGGTGGCCGCCGTGCTGAAATCGGAACCGGACGGCATCACCGACCGGCTAACGTACGGGCCGCGCATCCTCGTGTCCGAGGCGACGCTCGAGAAGCTGGGGCTGATCAAGCCAGGCACGCTGGTGCGCTGGCGCTACGCCATCAAGACCAACGACACCGAAGCGACCGATTCCGAGCTCGGCAGCTTGCGCGAGCGCATTGGCATGGAGTTGCCCGAGGCGGGATTTACCGTCGCCGATCGCCGCGACCCTTCTCCGCAAGTGAGCCGCACGCTGGACCGCTTGCGCCAGTTTCTGACATTCATCGGCTTGACGGCGCTGCTCGTCGGTGGCGTCGGCATCGCCAACGCCGTGGCGACCTTCATCGACAAGCGCCGCAAGGTCATCGCCACCATGAAGAGCATCGGCGCCACCGGCGCCATGGTGCTCGGCATCTTCCTCACCCAGGTTCTGGTGGTGGCGGCGATGGGCGTCGTCATCGGCCTGCTGCTCGGTACCCTGGCGCCGGTGGTGCTCGATTCCCTGTTCGGCGACATGCTGCCTATCGAAGCCGAGATGACGGTGACGCCGCTGAGCATCCTGACGGCGCTCGTCTACGGGTTCGGCGTGGCGCTGCTGTTCACGCTATGGCCGCTGGGACGCGTCGAGCGCATCAGCGCCAGCATGCTGTTCCGCGACGAGGTGGCGCCGGAGCGCGCGCTGCCGCGCCCCTGGGTGATCCTAGCGACGCTCGGCATCGCCGCGGCGCTCGTCGGCTTCGCGCTCTTGACGTCGGATTCAACACGCATCGCCGTCTACTTCTGCGTCGGGCTGATCGTGGTGTTCGCCGTATTCTACGCGCTCGGCTCGTTCGTGACGTGGGCGGCGCGGCGCATCCCGCGGCCGCGGCGGCCGGAGCTGTCGCTGGCGCTCGGCAACCTCGGATCGCCGGGTGGCCTCACGCGTTCCGTCGTTCTGTCGCTCGGCGCGGGGCTGTCGCTGCTCGTCGCCGTGGCGTTGGCCGACGCCTCGTTGGTGCGCGAGCTGGAGGAGCGGCTGCCGACCAGCTCTCCCGACTACTTCGTGCTCGACGTGCCGAAGGAAGAATACGAAGCCATGGGCACGCTGATCCGCAAGCAGGTGCCGGGTGCCGTGCTCGAGGATGCCCCGATGCTACGCGGGCGCCTCGTGCGCCTCAACGATGTGCCGGTGGAGGACGTCAAGGCGCCGCCGGAAGCCCAGTGGGTGCTCAACGGCGATCGCGGGCTGTCATATTCGGAAGATGTGCCGCGCGGCTCCAGCGTCATTGCCGGCGAGTGGTGGCCGAAGGGCTACGATGGCGACCCGCTCGTCTCGTTCGAGGCCGACCTTGCCAGCAAACTGAGCCTCAAGATCGGCGACAAGGTTACTGTCAACGTGCTCGGCCGCAACGTAACGGCGACGATCTCCAACCTGCGCGAGGTAAAGTGGGAAAGCCTCGCCATCAACTTCGTCATGCTGTTCTCGCCCAACACCCTGGCCGGCGCGCCGCATAACCTGTTGGTCACCATCGCGCTACCCGAGGACACGTCGTTGGCCACCGAAGGAGCGGCGATCCGCGAGCTCGGCCGGGCCAATCCCTCGATCACCGCCATCCGCGTCAAAGATGTGCTGGCGACGTTCAACACGGTTTTCGCCAAGGTGATGACCGCCGTGCGTGCCGCCGGCAGCGTTACGCTGCTTGCGGGTGCCCTGGTGCTGGCGGGCGCCCTGGCGACCGCGCAGCGGCGGCGTATCCTCGAGGCGGTGATCCTCAAAACGCTGGGCGCGACGCGCCGGCGCATCCTCGCCTCGCACTTCCTCGAATATCTGCTGCTTTCGGCGGTGACGGCTATCTTCGCCCTGGCGCTAGGCACGCTCGCGGCCGCCATCGTCGCGACGCAGATCATGAATATCGCCTTCACCTTCTCCGCAGGGGCCGTGGGGCTGGCGTTGGGGCTGTCGATGGCGCTGGTGTTCATATTCGGCGGCGTCGGTACCTGGGTGGTGCTGAAGGCGCCCGCCGTGCCTTACTTGCGCTCCGAGTAAGCGCCTGGTGAACCAGGGGCATTGGCGGGGCAGGTAAATATTTGCCGATTGCGAATCTTACCGATTCGTAAGCCTTGAAAGGTGGAGGCCGGCAGAGCATATTTCCTGCGTGATTTGGCAGTTCTGCCAATCGAAAGGATCTTAGGGAAACAACAATGGCTCAGCTCGACCCCAGGTACGCACAATCCGGCTATCCGGCCCGCACAGGGGCTGCGCTAGACGAGGGCCTGCGCTCCTACATGCTCGGCGTCTACAATTACATGGCCGCCGGCGTGGCTCTGACGGGCGTCACGGCCTACCTCACCAGCATGATGGCTGTCGGCGCCGACGGCCAGCTCACCCAGTTGGGTGTGGCGCTCTATCAGTCGCCGCTCAAGTGGCTGGTCATGCTCGCCCCGCTCGGCTTCGTTCTCTTCCTCTCCTTCCGCGTCGAGAAGATGAGCGTCGGCGCAGCGCAGATGACGTTCTGGGCGTTCGCGGCCATCATGGGCGTGTCGCTGTCGTCGATCTTCCTGGTCTTCACCGGCCAGTCGATCACGCAGATCTTCTTCGTCACCGCCGCGACCTTCGGCGCACTCAGCCTGTGGGGCTATACGACGAAGCGTGACATCTCCGGCTGGGGCTCCTTCCTGTTCATGGGCCTCATCGGCATCATCCTCGCTTCGGTCGTCAATATCTTCCTGCAGTCCAGCGGCCTGCAGTTCGCCGTGTCGGTGATCGGCGTGCTCGTGTTCGCCGGCCTCACCGCCTACGACACGCAGCGCATCAAGGACGGCTACACGATGGTCGCCGGCGACGCGGTGGCGATGGGCAAGAGCGCCATCATGGGCGCCCTCAGCCTCTACCTCGACTTCATCAACATGTTCATGATGCTGCTCAACTTGTTCGGCAACCGCGAGTAAGCGGCACCGACGCAGCGCTGAAAACGGCAAGGGCCGCGGATCACTCCGCGGCCCTTCGCTTTTTGACTAGGTGTCATCCTCGGGCTTGTCCCGAGGACCCACGGCGCAACATTTCTCCGTCGGGTGCGCATTAGCTGAGCCGTCGCGACGGCGCATTGAACCAAGGGAACAAGCATTTGGTTGGGTCCTCGGGACAAGCCCGAGGATGACAATACGAACAGCTTCGCCGGACATCAGAACTCGACCAGGGCTATGCGCCGAGGTCATGTGAAACGTCATGGCCGCGCAGGCGGCCATCCACGCCATCTTCTGCATTCTCTTTTGGTGACGCTTCGCAGGGCGCTGCCGCGATTCTCGCCGCTTGATTGAAGCAATTGTTGAGACTTGCGTGGATAGCCGCCTGCGCGGCCATGACGGTCAGGCAGACGGCAGGCTGGCACTAAGCGCCGACGAGGCGGGGGCGGCCTTCGAGGACGCTCAAAACGCGCAAAAGGTCGTGCCCGCGCTTCAGGATCAGCCCGGCCGGAGCCAATACGCTATAGGCGCCCTGCTTGCGCGCGAGCTTTGGCGCTTTCTCGATGCGGAACAGCGGCACCTCGCTGGCACGCCGAAAGACCGAGAACACCGCCTTGTCGCGTCCGAGATCTATGGCGTAGTCGCGCCATTCGCCGGACGCGACCTTGCGGCCGTAGACTGCGAGGATGGCGGTGAGTTCTGGGCGAGTGAATGTGATGCAGCGCTGAGCCTCGGAAGCTCGGCCGGATGCGGTTTGATGACCGCGATAGTTGCCCGCCGGGTGCGGGCTGAAAGTTATCGGTTCGGATTCGCTCAACGGCGCCTCCCTGTCGCGATGTCGTCATGATCGCGCCGGACGCAGCCGATTTCAAGGCCTGCGCGCTGCACTCTTACTGCGCATATGCATCACGTGCGCGCAAACGGCGCAGTCGCAGCATCAAATCACCCCGACATCGTCAAATTCGCTCCGCGTGCTCGACAATGATCTGCCCCAAACGGCTGCGACATTGCCAATCGTTGCCTAGACCCGGTCCGGCGGAGCCGCTTGGACTCTCAGCCCCCCAGCCCCCCGGGCAGCTTCGAGGATCGGGTTTTTAGGCAGCAACCTTCCCATAGTGTTTACTCCCCCATCGTCATTCAGGGCCGGTTCCCCCCGGCCCTATTTTTTTGTCGCCACGCCATTGCATGCGCCATGACGCATCTGGACGGTTGCATGCCGATGCCTACCTTTGCATAACCGCGCGCTGGCATGATCGCCGAGCCACCCGCCCCTGCAAGGAGCCGTCGACGTGAAGAGCAACGCCGCGAACGCCAAATCGAAGAGCACGTTCAAGGGCAATTCCGCGGCACGCCTCGCCAAGGCACGCGCCGGCAGCGCAGCGCGCGCCAAGCCGGGCAATCCGCTGCTGGCGCGCTGGGGCGCCGCGTTCGGGCTGCCGCCGTTCAAGAAGATCGACCCGGCGCACTTCAAGGCGGCGTTCGCCGCGGCGCTGAAGGAGCATAGGGCGGAGATCGCGGCCATTGCCGGCGAGACGACTAAGCCGACGTTCAAGAACACAATCGCCGCCTTGGAGAAAAGCGGCCGGCTGCTCGATAAGGTCGCCTCGGTTTTCTACAACCTCACCGGCGCCCACACCAACGAGGCGCTGCAGGTGATCGAGCGCGACATGGCGCCGAAGCTCGCCGCGCACGAGACGGCGATCATGCTCAACGGCAAGATCTTCAAGCGCGTCGAGGACCTGTATCAGCGTCGCGACAAGCTCGATCTCACCGACGAGCAGCGGCGCGTGCTGGAGCTGCGCTACAAATGGCTGGTGCGCGCCGGCGCCCAACTCGGCGCCAAGCAGAAAGCGCGCGTCGGGGAGATCAACCAGCGGCTGGCGACGCTGGCGACGCAATTCTCGCAAAACGTGCTGAAGGACGAGCAGTCCTGGCGCCTGGAGCTGGGAGAACGAGACCTCGACGGCCTGCCCGAGGCGCTGCGCGAAGCGGCCGCCCGGGCCGCCACGGACATGGGTCTCGCCGGCAAGTACGTGATTACGCTTTCGCGCTCGTCGATCGAGCCGTTTTTGCAGTTCTCCGCCCGCCGCGACCTGCGCGAGGAAGCGTTCAACGCCTGGATCCGCCGCGGCGAGATGGGTGCCGAAACGGACAATCGCGCCATCACCGCCGAGATTGTCGCGCTGCGCGCCGAGTTCGCGGCGTTGCTCGGCTTCAAGACCTACGCCGACTACAGCCTCGAAGAGACGATGGCCAAGACACCGGCCAGTGTGCGCGGCCTGCTGTCGGCGGTGTGGGAGCCGGCGGTGAAGCGGGCGATGAGCGAGCGGGACGCGCTGCAAAGCCGCGCGCGCGCGGAGGGCGGCAACTTCTCCATCGCTCCGTGGGACTGGCGCTACTTCGCCGAGAAAGAGCGCAAGGCGCGCTTCGACGTCGATGAGGCTTCGACGCGGCCGTACCTCGTGCTCGACAACGTCATTGCCGCCGCCTTCGATACGGCGCGCCGCCTATTCGGCCTCAAGTTCAAGGAGCTGCCCGACGCGCCGCGCTACCAGGAGGATGTGCGCGTCTGGGAGGTGACCGACAAACGCGGCAAGCACGTCGGCGTGTTTCTCGGCGACTACTTCGCGCGCCCCTCGAAGCGTTCGGGCGCCTGGATGTCGGCGTTCCGCTCGCAGTCGAAGGTGGCGGGCGAAGTCAGCCCCATCATCGTCAACGTCATGAACTTCGCGCGCGGCGAGGAAGGCCAGCCGAGCCTGTTATCGCTCGACGACGCACGCACGCTGTTCCACGAGTTCGGCCACGGCCTGCACGGGCTGCTGTCGGACGTCACCTATCCGTCCATCTCCGGCACGTCGGTGACGCGCGACTTCGTCGAGCTGCCCTCGCAGCTCTACGAGCACTGGCTGATGGTGCCGGAGGTGCTGGAGAGGTTCGCCTTGCACCACGAGACCGGCAAGCCGATGCCGGCCAGGCTGCTGTCGCGCATCAAGAAGGCGCGCAACTTCAACCAGGGTTTCTCGACCATCGAGTACCTGGCGTCGGCGTTCGTCGACATGGAGCTGCACGCCATCGAGGACCAGAGCGCGCTCGACGTCGACGCCTTCGAGCGCGGCACCTTGGATCGCCTCGGCATGCCGCGCGAGATCGTCATGCGCCATCGCATCCCGCACTTCCTGCACATCATGGGCGGCTATGCGGCTGGCTATTACAGCTATCTGTGGTCGGAAGTGATGGACGCCGACGCCTTCGCCGCCTTCCAGGAGACGGGCGATGCGTTCGACGCGGCGACGGCGAAGAAGCTGCACAAGTACATTTATTCAGGCGGCAACGGCCGCGATCCGCTGGAAGCTTACGTCGCCTTTCGCGGGCGCCCGCCGGAGATCGCCGGCCTCCTCAAGAAGCGCGGGCTGGACGGCTAGCTAAATCGCTTGAAGTTATTGCCGTCGGCAGTGAGGAGCTCGAGGAAGCGGACGTTGATGTAGACGTTCTCGCGGCCCTCTGCCGTTCCTGCAGCACGCCTTTTGTCACGAGCTGCTTCAGGTATTTGCTTGCGGTAGCCCGATTGCCGAGCCTGGCACCTACCACGTCGCCGATTCGGCTGTAGGGCTGCGTGAAGATCACCTCGATCAGCTCTCGGCTATAGATCTTCGGCGCAACCGAGCTCACGTAATCGACCGTTGCCTCCATGAGGTCGCCGATGGCGCGGATCTTCGTCGTCGTCCACAGCGACGTCTCCTCGACAGCTGTCAGCATGTACAGTAGCCACGCCTCCCACGCGCCTGAAGTCGTCACCGCGAGCAAACGATCGTAGTATTCGCTGCGATGCGCGTTGATGTAGCGGCTCAGATAGAGGATCGGCAGGTCGAGGAGACCTTTGTCGATCAAGAAAAGCGTGTTGAGGATGCGCCCGGTGCGGCCGTTGCCGTCGGTGAAAGGGTGGATCGCCTCGAACTGATAGTGCGCGGCGGCCATGCGGATAATCGGATCGAGGTCGTCGCGGCCGTGGAGGAACCGCTCGAGATCGGACAGCTTCTCACGCAGCAACGCCTGTCCCTCGGGTGGCGTATAGACGATCTTCCCGCTGAAATGATGAGCGAGCGCGGTGCCCGGAACCCGGCGGATGTCGAGGTCGACATTTTTGATGGCGCGACAGACCAGCACGGCCGTGCGTGTACCGAGCGGTTTTTCCTGCACGTCCTTGAAGCCTTGCATGAGGGCGCTCCGGTAGCGCAGGGCCTCCTTGGTCGCGTCGTCGGCTTTTTCGGGATCGGATGTTTGCGAACTTGAAGAGGGTGTCGTTGGTAGTGACGATGTTCTCGATGGCGGAGCTGTCGCGGGCTTCGCGCAGCGGGATTGAGTTGATCAGCACGTCCTGGTTGGGGATGAGCTGCGCGGCTTCCTTGAGGCCGGCGAGCGCCCTGCCGGCGCCGACGCACTTGCGCAGCACGGGCACCGTTTCGAGCATATGCGAGGAGGGAAGCGGGGGCAGGCCGTTATATGGCTTGGTGGCTTTGAACCTTGACGTGTTCAAATTCGGCGATTTTTTGACCATATCCGCATGATATGTGCAGACGGTGAACACGTCGGATATATGTTCAAGAATTCAACTTTTTTGCACACATCTGGAGGAAGTGTACGCCGCGTGCACATGTCCGCCGAATGAGCGCGGAGAGCGCCCCTACTACCACAGCCCGGTCCAGGCGGCGCCGATGATGGGGCCGGCCTTGCCCTCCTGCAGCAGGAGAATGGCGGCCTCGGTTTCCGGACGCATCACCGCGGTGCGCGCGAGCTGCAGGCTCATGGCTTTGCCGTTCCACGTGCCGACGGGCAGCATCTCGCGCACGATGTTGGTGTAGGCGAGCGTCTTGCCCTTGTTGTCGCCGAGCTGCACCGGCACCTGCGCCGACTTCTGCACCACCGCGAACCAGATGGTCGCTTCCTTGTACTGGAAGCCCGGGGGCGCATCGCCAGCCTCGATCTTGATCGAGTTGCGCTCGTGCCAGAAGCGGATCGGCACGCGACCGCGCTTCAACGCCTCGTCGGTAACCTTGATCGCCTCCTCGATCGCCGCCGGGTCGCTGCCGTTGACGCCGATCATGCCGTTGACGACGACCTGCGGCGTGTAGATGGCGCCGTCGCCGCGCGCCTTGGCGTAGGCCTTCTGCCGCTCCGAGTTCTTGTCGGAGGCGAGCGTGTCCTTCCAGCCGAGATAGTCCCAGATGTCGACGGGCAGCGTGATGGCGATGATGTTGGGGCGCTCGGCGAACTTGGCGATGACCTGATCGGCCGGCGGGCAGGTGTCGCAGCCCTGGCTGGTGAACAGCTCGAGCACGTCCTTGGGCGCCCCAAACGAGGGATTGATGCCGGGGGCGTCCTGCGTCAAAGCGCTGGAAGCCGGCACGAGCAGAGCGATGGTCAGGGCAACGAGGGGAGCAAGCCGCATGCGCGCAAAATACACCCAAAAAGGTAGCGCTATAAGACTAGGCGGCGCTGTGTAACGTTACAACGGTACTCACGAAAGTTTGTCCCGCCCAAACGGCCAAGGCGCCTGCAAATGCGCCGCGGCTTAGATCAGGCCGCGGCGAGGTTGCGCAGGACGTAGTGCAGAATGCCGCCGTTCTTGAAGTACTCGAGCTCATCCAGCGTATCGATGCGGCAAAGAATCGGCACCTTGCGCACAGAGCCGTCGGCGGCGGTAATGTGGGCGGTCATCATCTGGCGCGGTTGAATGGTGGTCAGGCCGGGGATGCTGACCACTTCGTCGCCCTTGAGGCCGAGCGTCTGCCAGCTCGTGCCTTCCTCGAACACGAACGGCACGATGCCCATGCCGACAAGGTTGGAGCGGTGGATGCGCTCGTACGACTGCGCGATGACGGCGCGCACACCGAGCAGCTTGGTGCCCTTGGCGGCCCAGTCGCGCGAGGAGCCGTTGCCGTATTCGACGCCGGCGAAGACGATCAGCGGCACGCCCTCGTCCATGTAGCGCATGGCGGCGCCGTAGATCGGCATCTGCTCGCCGGACGGATAGTGCACCGTGAGGCCGCCCTCCTTCACGTTGCCGGCGGCGTCGCGCGCCATGAAGTTCTTGATGCGGATGTTGGCGAAGGTGCCGCGCATCATCACCTCATGATTGCCGCGCCGCGTGCCGTACTGGTTGAAATCGGCGACGGCGACGTTGTGCTGCAGCAGGTATTCGCCGGCGGGCGACGACGGCTTGATGGAACCGGCGGGCGAGATGTGGTCGGTGGTGATCTTGTCGCCGAACAGGCCGAGGATGCGTGCGCCGGAAATGTCGGTGATGTCGGTGGGGCGTTGCACGATGCCCTCGAAGTACGGCGGATTGCGCACGTAGGTGGACTCATCGTCCCACGTGTAGGTCTCGCCGCCGGCCGTATCGATGGCGCGCCAGCTTGCATCGCCGTTGAAGACGTCGGCGTAGCGGTCGAGGAACAGCTCGCGGGTGACGTTCTCGAGGATGAACTTCTGGATCTCCTGCGAGGTCGGCCAGATGTCCTTCAGGTAGACGAGTTGCCCGTCGCTGCCGGTGCCGATCGGCTCCTTCGACAGATCCTTCTGCACGCTGCCGGCGAGCGCGTAGGCAACAACGAGCGGCGGCGAGGCGAGATAGTTGGCCTGCACGTCGGGGCTGACGCGCCCTTCGAAGTTGCGGTTGCCGGAAAGCACGGCGGCGGCGACGACGCCGTTCTCGTTGATGGCCGCGGAGATTTCCGGTGCCAGCGGCCCCGAGTTACCGATGCAGGTGGTGCAGCCGAAGCCGACCAGGTTGAAGCCGAGCTTGTCGAGGTCGGGCTGCAGGCCGGCCTTGTCGAGGTAGGCGGAGACCACCTGCGAGCCGGGCGCCAGCGAGGTCTTCACCCACGGCTTGGACTTGAGGCCTTTCTCGACCGCCTTGCGTGCCAGCAGGCCGGCGGCGATGAGCACGCTGGGGTTCGAGGTATTGGTGCAGCTGGTGATGGCGGCGATGACGACGTCGCCGTGGCCGATGTCGAAGTCGCGGCCCTTGACGGTGGCGCGCGCTGCTCAGCTCGCCCGGCTTCTTGTATTCGGTCTCCAGCGCCTTGGCGAAGCCGGCGGCGACGTCGGTAAGGGCGATGCGCCCCTCGGGCCGCTTCGGGCCGGCCATCGACGGCACCACACTCGACAAATCCAGCTCGAGCGTATCGGTGAACACGGGGTCGGGCGAGCCGGCGTGGCGGAACATGCCCTGCGCCTTGCCGTATTCCTCGACGAGGGCGATGCGCGAAGATTCGCGCCCGGAGATCTTGAGATAGGTCAGCGTCTCGTTGTCGATGGGGAAGAAGCCGCACGTCGCGCCGTACTCCGGCGCCATGTTGGCGATGGTCGCGCGGTCGGCGAGCGGCATGGTGTCGAGGCCGGGGCCGTAGAACTCGACGAACTTGCCGACGACGCCCTTCTTGCGCAGCATCTGCGTGACGGTGAGCACGAGATCGGTCGCCGTGACGCCTTCGGTGAGCCTGCCCGTCAGCTTGAAGCCGATGACCTCGGGCAGCAGCATCGACTGCGCCTGGCCGAGCATGGCGGCCTCCGCCTCGATGCCGCCGACGCCCCAGCCGAGCACGGCGAGGCCGTTGACCATGGTGGTGTGGCTGTCGGTGCCGACGAGCGTGTCGGGATAGGCGAGGACGGTGCCGTCCGCATAGGTGCGCGTCCACACCGTCTGCGCCAGGAACTCGAGGTTCACCTGATGGCAGATGCCGGTGCCGGGCGGCACGACGCGGAAATTGTCGAAGGCGCCCTGGCCCCACTTGAGGAAGTTGTAGCGCTCGGCGTTGCGCTGGTACTCGAGCTCGACGTTGTTGCCGTAAGCCTGCGGCGAGCCGAAGTCGTCGACGATGACCGAGTGGTCGATGACGAGGTCGACGGGGACGAGCGGATTGATCTTCTGCGGATCGCCGCCGAGGCTCTTCATGCCGTCGCGCATCGCCGCGAGGTCGACGACCGCGGGAACGCCGGTGAAATCCTGCATCAATACGCGGGCGGGACGAAAGCCGATCTCCTTGCCGGCCTTGCCGCGGTCGGCCAGCCAGGCGGCGACGTTCTCGATGTCGGTCTTGTTGACGGTGCGGCCGTCCTCATGGCGCAACAGGTTCTCCAGCAGCACCATCATCGAAAAGGGAAGCTTGGAGATGCCGGCAAGACCGTTCTTCTCGGCCTCGGGCAGGGAGTAGTAGGCGTAGGTCTTGCCGCCGGCTTCGAGCGTCTTGCGGCATTTGAAGCTATCCAACGACACCGGCGCTACGTCCTTCAAAATAGTCTCCCCTCGGTCGGCCGCGGCGGCCGGACTTGCCCAATCGTCAACCTTGCCGCATGGACGGCTGGCGACGGCGCGCTTTTAAGCTGGTAACCTGGCGACCTCGGAAGCGTGCCCCTAAGTGCCTTCCGGCCCGCCAACCTAGTGTGATGATCGAGAAACGAGCGCGCTTCCGCCGCCCATCTTGCGGGATTTTCCCACCCTTTCGCTAGCGCATTCTGCCACACGGATGATGAAGAGCCGTGCAGCTCGTTGCTGAAAATCTGGTCTTGGAGCGCGGCGGGCGCAATGTGGTCGATGGTCTTTCCCTCCGACTTGAGGGCGGCGCCGCGCTCGTCCTCACGGGGCCGAACGGCTCGGGCAAATCGACGCTTTTGCGCGCCTTGGCCGGCTATCTGCGGCCTCGATCGGGGAGTGTGCGCATCGTCGGCGCCGGCGAGGACCGCGAGGTTGGCGAGGTCTGCCATTTCGTCGGGCACCACGACGGTATCAAGACGCACCTGACGGCGGCGGAGAACCTCGCCTTCTGGGCGGCGTACCTCGGCGGACCGGCGGATCTGGCGGCGCGCGTCGAAGCGGCCCTGCAGCGATTTGCGCTCGACGCACTGGCCGACATTCCTGCGGGATATTTGTCGGCGGGACAAAAGCGGCGACTGGCCCTGGCGCGGCTCGTCGCGGCCGAACGGCCGTTGTGGCTGCTCGATGAGCCGACAGTGTCGCTCGACACATCGTCGATCGACGTGCTGATCGCGGCAATCAACGGGCACCTGGCGACGGGCGGCATGGCGGTGATCGCCACGCATGTGCCGATGGCCCTGGCACCTATGCAGCAGATCCGCCTCGGGCAAGTCGTGCACGCGGAGGCGCAGCCTTGAGCGCCTTCCTCGCCCTGTTGAATCGCGACCTGCGGCTTGCCGTGCGCCAGGGCGGCGCGCTCGGCACCGCGCTCGGCTTCTACATGCTGGTGGTGACGTTGCTGCCGCTGGGCCTAGGCGCCGATCTCAATCTCTTGTCGCGCATCGCCCCGGGTGTGCTGTGGATCGCGCTGCTGCTGGCGGCGCTCTTGTCGCTCGGCCGCGTGTTCTCCTCCGACTACGAGGACGGCTCGCTCGACATCCTGGCGACCGGGTCGCTGCCGATGGAGCTTGTCGTTGCCGCCAAGGCATCGGCACACTGGATTTCGACCGGCATCCCCCTGGCGTTGATGGCGCCCGTGCTGGGGCTGCTGCTCAACCTCGACATCGGCGCCTACCCGCTGCTCGTCGCCACCATGCTCGTCGGCACGCCGGCGGTCAGCTTCATCGGGGCGGTGGGGGCCGCGCTGACGTTGCGGGCCTACCGCGGCGGGCTGCTGATCGCGCTGCTGGTGCTGCCGCTCTACGTCCCGACGCTGATTTTCGGCATGGCGGCAATCAACGGCCTGCTCGGGGTTTCGGGTACCGGAAGCGCCTTTCTTATCCTTACTGCACTTTCCCTTATTTCCGTCGTGCTTTGCCCGTTAGCTGCGGCTGCGGCCCTGCGTGTGCAGATGCAGTAGAAGGCCACGAGGCAATGGGCAGAAGGCAGCGCGAGCAGAAGCAAGGATGCCGGCTTTTCCCAATTGCCCGCAGCCCGGTGCCTGCTGCCCTTTGTTCATTTGCCCTTCAGCGTCCAACCCCTTAGATCAATTCCAATGCAGACCCTGACCCAGCGTTTGGCCAATCCGACCCGCTTCATGGAGCTTTCGGCTCGCATGTTGCCGTGGGTCGCGGGGGCTGCCGCGGTCGTCATCGCCTACGGGCTCTATCTCAGCTTCTTTGTCGCTCCGCCCGATTACCTGCAGGGCGAGACCGCGCGCATCATGTTCGTGCACGTGCCGTGCGCCTGGCTGGCCATGGCGGTATACGCGCTGATTGCCTTGTCCAGCTTCGGGCTGCTGGTGTTCCGCCATCCGCTGGCGGATGTCTCGGCGAAAGCGGCCGCCCCGCTCGGCGCCGCGTTCACGTTCCTCGCCCTCGTCACCGGCTCGTTGTGGGGACGGCCGACTTGGGGCACCTATTGGGTGTGGGACGCGCGTCTCACCTCGGTGCTCATCCTGTTCTTCCTCTACCTCGGGCTGATGGCGCTGCGCTCCTCGATCGAGGACGAATTGCTCGCCAGCAAGCTGACCGCCATCCTCGCACTCGTCGGCATCGTCATGCTGCCGATCATCAAGTTCTCGGTCGAATTCGGCAACACGCTGCACCAGCCGGCCAGCGTCATCCGCGTCGGCGGCCCGACGATCGATTCGGCGTTGCTGACACCGCTGCTTGTGATGGCCATCGGCTTCACGCTGATGTTCATCGCCATGCATCTGAAAGCGATGCGCAACGAGATCCTGCGACGGCGCGTCAAGGCGCTGCAGCTCGCCGAGGTGGATCGGGCGCAGGCGGGTCAACTGGCGGCGGCGGAGTAGGCGCATGGATCTCGGCATCGATCTGGGGCCGCACGCAAGCTTCATCTGGTCGGCCTACGGCATGGTCGTGGTGGTCATCGGCGCGCTCATCGCCTGGCTCATCCTCGACGGACGCGAGCAGGAGCGGCGCCTCGCCGGTCTCGCCGCGCGCGGCGTCAAGCGCCGTTCCACCTGACAGCAGGAAACTCTCTATGCAGCCGGGAGCCGACGGCCCCACGTCCGCACGTACGAGCAAGCTCGGCTGGGTGATCGCGCCGCTGCTGATCTTCGGCGCCCTGGTCGCGCTCTTCGCCTTTGCACTGCAGACCGGCGATCCCTCAAAGCTTCCTTCGGCGCTGCTCGGCAAGCCGGCGCCGGCGACGCAGTTCGCGCCCATCGAGGGGCTCATGGAAGCCGACAAGCCGGTGCCGGGCTTCGCCAGCTCCGAGCTCGCCAGCGGCAAGCCGAGCGTCGTGAATTTCTGGGCCTCCTGGTGCGTGCCGTGCGCCGAAGAGCAGCCGCTGCTCGTCGAATTGCAGAAGCGCACGGGCGTGGCGCTGTACGGCGTCAACTACAAGGACGATGCCGTGTCGGCGCGCCGCTTCCTCGGCCGCTACGGCAATCCATTCACCGCCGTCGGCACCGACGACAAGGGCCGCGCCGCCATCGAATGGGGCGTCTACGGCATGCCGGAGACGTTCGTGCTGAACGGCAAGGGCGAGATCGTCTTCAAGCACGTCGGCCCAGTGACGCCGCAGAGCATGGAGCAGAAGCTCATGCCGGCCATCGCCCGCGCCCAAGCCGCCGCTCCGACGCCCGCCGCTCGCTAGGGCTTCGCACCCTCACCCGGAAGCTCGTCGATGGGAAGCATGGCTCTGCCACGACCGCCTCCGACCCGTTCGCTTGGGAGCGGTGAAGGGAGGCGCCGCCACCTATCCGTCATGGCCGCGCAGGCGGCCATCCATGCCAGCATCAGGGAGCGCTTCTGGCGAAACTAGGAAGGCACGTCCGTCTCGCCTCCCACTATCTGCGCGGTAGCAGT
This sequence comes from uncultured Alphaproteobacteria bacterium, assembly GCA_963795225.1. Taxonomy (GTDB): domain Bacteria; phylum Pseudomonadota; class Alphaproteobacteria; order Rhizobiales; family Hyphomicrobiaceae; genus Hyphomicrobium_A. The sequence goes on from CAWCHB010000004.1 coordinate 87,052, forward strand.
TGCGGAGACTTACGTGGATGGCCGCCTGCGCGGCCATGACGTAACTGGAAGCCAGAGCGCTGCACCAATTAAAGCGGGAAGAACTCGTTGCGCGAGTGGTTGAGCACCGACAACGTGCCGGAGGCGATGTCGAAATAGGCCCCGTGCAGCGACAGGCGCCCCTTGTTCTCCGCTTCGGTGATGAAGGGGAAGGTGCGCAGGTTGCGGATGGCGGTCTTTACGCCCTCCTTCTCCAGCGCCTGCTGTTGCTCGCTGTGCGGTGCGGTCTGATGCGCAGCGAGCACCCGCAACCGGGCATCGTCGAGCATCGACATCCAGCGCGAGATGAACTGCGCCTCGGTCTGAATGGCGGCGCTCTGGTCGAGGGCGGCTTTGACGCCGCCGCAACCAGAATGGCCCATGACGATGAGGTGCTTGACGCGCAGGTTGAGCACGGCGAACTCGATGGCCGAGCTGACGCCGTGGAACTTGCCGCCCGTCTCGTACGGGGGCACCAGGTTGGCGACGTTGCGGACGACGAACATCTCGCCCGGCATGGCGCTGAAGATCGTTTCCGGATCGACCCGGCTGTCCGAGCACGAGATGACCATGGCCTCGGGGCTCTGCCCGTGCGTTGCCAGCTCCTCGTACTCCTCCGCTTTGGGGAGGAAGTGCCGGTGGTGGAAGCGCCGGTAACGGTCGGCGAGTTTTTCTGGGAAGCTGCTCATGATTTGCTCAATGCCCCAGTCGGGCGCGCGTTGGGGAGATGTCAAATCGTCCGGGTTGCCCGCCCGGGGAGTGACGCTTTAACCGTCGGCGGGTTCGCCGGTTGGCGCCGCTTGCCGGCCTGCAACTCAAGGTCTATCGTCCCGCCCCGCTGGGGGATAGCCGAAAACGGTTTGCAATCAACGGCCACCGTACATCCGCCGGAAGGTGAAACAGCGAGCGGACTCGAGCCCATGAACGCGCGGCCCTTTACGTCGGCGACCTTCGGTCGCGATTTCCTGGCGTCCATCGTCGTCTTCCTGGTGGCGCTGCCGCTGTGCATGGGCATCGCGCTGGCCTCCGGCATGCCCCCGACGGCGGGCCTCATCACCGGCATTGTCGGCGGCATCATTGTCGGCACCATCTCGGGTGCGCCGCTGCAGGTTAGCGGACCGGCCGCCGGCCTGTCGGTGCTGGTCTGGCAACTCGTCGAGCAGTTCGGCCTCGAGATGATAGGCGTAATCATCCTCTTCGCCGGCCTCATCCAGCTCGTCGCCGGCCTGTGCAAGCTCGGGCAGTGGTTCCGCGCCGTGTCGCCGGCCGTGATCAACGGCATGCTCGCCGGCATCGGCGTGCTCATCCTCGCTTCGCAGTTCCACGTGATGCTGGACTACAAGCCGATCGGCACCGGCATCCAGAACCTCGTCGGCATCCCGACGTCGCTGATGAACGCCATCAATGAGGGCGGACCCCACATCCAGGCGCTTGGCATCGGCGTTCTAACCATCGGCACCATCTTTGCGTGGAACGGTCTCGCTCCGAAAAGCTGGCGCCTGTTCCCGGCGCCGCTGGTGGGCGCCATCGTCGGCATCGGCGCGGCGGCCCTGCTCGGCTTCACCGACCTCAAGTACGTCACCGTGCCGGACAACATCTGGTCGGAAGTCATCCTGCCGACCCCGGAAAAGCTCATGCGCATTATGGAGTGGCCGGTCCTGCTCGGCGCCATCTCCATCGCCTTCATCGCCAGCGCCGAGACGCTGCTGTGCGCCACCGCCGTCGATCAGATGCATAGCGGCCCGCGCACGAAGTACGATCGCGAGCTGACGGCCCAGGGCGTCGGCAACACCATCTGCGGGGCGCTTGGCGTGCTGCCGATGACGGGCGTCATCGTGCGCTCCGGCGCCAACGTGGAAGCTGGCGCGTTGACGCGCGCGTCGGCCATCATGCACGGCTTCTGGTTGCTGCTGTTCGTCAGCGCGCTGCCGTTCACGCTCAAGTACATCCCGCTGTCGGCGCTGGCGGCGATCCTCGTCTTCACCGGCTACAAGCTCGCCTATCCCAAGATCGTGCCGGCGCTCCTGAAGTACGGACGCGGCGAGGTGGTGATCTATTTCGTCACCATCATCATGATCGTGACCACTAACCTCTTGGAGGGCGTGCTCGTCGGACTCGGCCTGTCGCTGATCAAGCTGCTCTATGCCTTTTCGCATCTCGATGTGCGCAAGGAGGAGAACGGGGCCGACAACCGCGTCGACCTCTATCTCAAGGGATCGGCGACGCTCATCCGCCTGCCGAAGCTGGCGGCTGAGCTCGAGCAGCTGAAGCCGGGCGCGAACGTGCACGTGCACATCAATGAGCTCGACTACATCGATCACGCGTGCCTCGACCTGCTGACCAATTGGGACCGGCAGCATGCAGCAACCGGTGGGTCGCTGACGATCGAGTGGGATGAGCTGTCGAAGAAGTATCACCAGCGGCGTGTATCGAGCATGAAGGCGGCGCGCCAGGCTGCCGCTGCCGCAGCAAAGGTGTAACGGTTCACCACCGCCAACGCGGCTTCCTCACCTCTCCCCATGAGGTGGGGAGTTAGCGCGTGGTCGCAGGCGGGCGCGTCACCGCGCGCAGCCAGAGGTAGCCGGCGATGGCGGAGGCGAACGAGCCGAGCAGCACGCCGATGCGGATCTCGGCGGCGCGCTCGGCGTCGGTGAATGCCAGCATGCCGATGAACAGGCTCATGGTGAAGCCGATGCCACCGAGGATGCCGACGCCGAAGATCTGCGCCCACGTCGCGCCTTCCGGTGGTGTCGCGAGGCGCATGCGGATGGCGGCGAACGAGAACGCGAATATGCCCGTCGCCTTGCCGACGAATAGACCGAGGGCGATACCCATCGGGATGGAGCTCGTGACATGCGCCAACGTCACGCCGGAGAGGGAGACGCCGGCGTTGGCGAAAGCAAACAGCGGCAGCACGAAGAAGCGCACCCACGGTCCGATGGCCAGCTCCAGCCGCTCCAGCGTGCCTTCCGTGTGGCCGGGCGCCGGGGCGAGCGGCACGGCGAGAGCGGTGGCGACGCCGGCCAGCGTCGCGTGCACGCCGGATTCCAATACGCAGACCCAGATGAATAGCCCAATAAGCAGGTACGGCCAGATGATCGTGACGCCACGCTGGTTGAGCAGAACCAGCGCGGTGATGCCGGCGGCAGCGAGGGCGAGCGCGACGAGCGACAGCGACGCCGTATAGAACAGTGCGATGATGATGATGGCGCCGAGATCGTCGATGATGGCGAGCGCCAGCAGGAAGATCTTCAGCGGCGCCGGTATCCGATCGCCTAGCAGCGCCAGCACGCCGACGGCAAAGGCGATGTCGGTGGCGGCGGGAATGGCCCAGCCGCGCAGTGCAATGGGATCGCCCCAGTTGAGCGCGGCATAGATCAGCGCCGGCACGATCATGCCGCCGAGCGCGGCGATGACCGGCAGCGCCGCCTGCTTGGCCGTCGACAATTCGCCGACCACCAGCTCGCGCTTGATCTCGAGGCCGACGAGAAAGAAGAAGATCGCCATCAGGCCGTCGTTGATCCAGTGCAGCAGCGACTTGTCGAGGGCGAACGGGGCCAGCCCGATGGGCATGTGCGTTGCGAGCAGCGCCTCGTAGATCGGGCCGGCGGCCGAGTTCATGAGGATGAGGCCGAGCATCGCCGCGGCAAGCAGAACGATGCCGCCGGCCGCTTCGTGCTCGAAGAAGGCCTTGACGCCGCTGATGCGGGCGCGGAGCGGCTTCCTGCTCTGCCATCGCGTCGTGTTCCTCGGCCGGCGCTACACTGGCGTCGTGGGGAGAGCCCGCGCGCTCGCCCATAAAGCATCCATGGCGGCGAGGGGCAATTCGTCCCGGCCCATGCTGGCGGCGACGCTCGCATCGACCGCCGACGCGGCGGCTGACAGCGCGTTGGCCGGCGTCTCGCCGTGACAGGCGGCGTCCCAGGTACATGGCGGCGAGCAGATCGCCGGTGCCGTGCGGCGCGCTCTCCCGCCGGCGCACGTAGCAGGCGATGGCCGCGTCGTTGCTGCACGAGCACGTTGGCGAGGCGATTGTCGCTCGCCGGGATCGACGTTGCCAATACCGACGGCACGCCGAGCGCCCAGGCCGGCCTGCCGCGCCTCGGGCGGATCGCCGACGGGCAGGCCGGCTAGCCACGCCAGCTCGAAGCGGTTGGGGGTTGCCAGGCTGGCGAGCGGGAGCAGCTCGTCGCGAATGGCCGAGGCGGTCGCCTCGGAAAGATAGAGCCCTTCAGGCTCGTCGCCGAAAACCGGGTCGCACAAATAGAGCGCGCCCGGGTTGGCGCGGCGCACGCGCTCCACCGCCGAGCGCGCCTCGGCGACGTGTGCGGGCGACGGCAGATAGCCGCTGATCACCGCGGCAGTGTCCGCCAGCCAGCCGTTAGCCTCCATCGCATCGAGCATGGCGCCGAGCTGCGCCGCCGGGATCGCCTCGCCGGCAAAGCGCGGGTAGCCGGGATGATTCGACAGCACCACGGTCGGCAGCGCGATGACCTCGTGCCCGAGCCAATGCAGCGCCGGCACGATGGCGGCGAGGCCGACCGAGCCGAAGGCGACGTAGGAGGAGATGGCGAGGACGCGGGCCATGCCGCGACTGTGGCGAAGGCTTCGCCCGGCGCCAAGGCGACGTGATGCGCGAAGTTGTGCGCGAACGCTTTGTCTTCGTCGCCGCGCGTTATTGTGCGGCGCACAATGCCCGATTCCGAAGTTCGCCTGGGTTGGCAGGTGGCGTGAACTCGGAATCAAAGGGACACTGAATCATTGAGTTCTAGCGTGATTCAGATCGGAAATTCGCTCGTTTCCGAGCCGCTAGGGTGGCGAATTTCTCGATCATCACACTGGGGAGCCGAGCATGATCGTTCGTCCGCGACGCAGCGTGCTTTACATGCCAGGGGCCAATGAGCGCGCGCTGGAGAAGGCCAAGTCGCTGCCAGCCGATAGCCTCATCCTCGATTTGGAAGATTCCGTCGCGCCCGAAGCCAAGGCCGCTGCCAGGGATAACGTTTGTGCGGCTGTGAAGAACGGCGGTTACGGTCGTCGCGAGCTGGTGATCCGCGTCAACGCGGTGGAGACGGCGTGGGGCATGGACGATCTGCGCGCGGCGGCGAGCGTCGCCCCCGATGCGATCCTCGTGCCCAAGGTCTCGAATGCCGGCGATATCGTCACCGTGTCGAAGGTGCTCGACGCCATCGCCGCGCCGGAAAAGACGCGTGTGTGGGCCATGATGGAGACGCCGAGCTCGGTGCTGAATGCGCGCTTCATCGCCGCGCTCGGCGCCGACAAGGAGAACTCGGCTTGTCTGCCTGGTTATGGGCACCAACGATCTGTTGAAGGAATCGCGCGCCCGCGCCCTGCACAATCGGATCGCCGTGGTGCCGTGGCTGGCGATGACCATCGTCGCCGCCCGCGCTTATGGGCTGGATGTTCTCGACGGCGTCTACAATGACTTTCGCGACGAAGCCGGCTTCCGCGAGGAATGCGAGCACGGACGCACGCTGGGCATGGACGGCAAGACCTCGATTCACCCCTCGCAGGTGGTGCCGTGCAACGAGGTGTTCTCGCCGACAGAGGAGGAGGTGTCGTGGTCGCGCAAGATCATCGCCGCCTTCGATGATCCGGTGAACGCGCATAAGGGCGTCATCGAATTGGAAGGCAAGATGGTCGAGCGGCTGCACCGCGTCATGGCACGCCGCACGGTGGCCATCGCCGATACCATCGAGGCGATGAAGCGCGGCGAGGAGGAGTGGTTCTGACGGCCGGATCGCTAGGCGTGGCGAAAAGCCAGTCGACATGGCCGCAATTTTCAGACTAATCGGCACCGCAAGCCCTTGCGTGAAGGCTTGGCCACAAGGACCTGACCGCCCCATGACATCGACCAAGACCAACCCCGGCAACTACTTCGAGGACTTCAAGTTCGGGCAGGTGATCGTCCACCCGACGCCGCGCACGGTGACGGTCGGCGACGTCGCCCTCTACACCAGCCTCTACGGCACGCGCTTTGCGGTGCAGTCATCGGACGCCTTCGCCAAGGCCATCGGCTATCCGCAGTCGCCGCTCGACGATTTGCTGACGTTCCACATGGTGTTCGGCAAGACGACGCCGGAGATCTCGCTCAACGCCATCGCCAACCTCGGCTACGCCAGCTGTCGCTTCCTGAAGCCGGTCTACCCGGGCGACACGCTCGCCTCGACCTCGCGAGGTCATCGGCCTCAAGGAGAACTCCAACCGCGAGACGGGCACCGTCTACGTGCGCTCGACGGGGCGCAACCAGAACGGCGACGTCGTGCTCGAGTACGTGCGCTGGGTGATGGTGCGCAAGCGCGACAAGGAGGCGGAGAGCCCCGAGGCGATCGTCCCCAATCTGCCGCAGCGGGTCGACCCCAAGGATCTCGGCGCCGCGGTGCCGGCGCTCAACATCGGCGGCTACGACTTCGCGCTGGCCGGCTCGCCCTATCGCTGGGGCGACTACGAGGTGGGCGAGAAGATCGACCACGTCGACGGCATGACGCTGGAGGAGGCCGAGCACCAGATCGCGACGCGCCTCTACCAGAACACCGCCAAGGTGCACTTCAACCAGCACACCGAGGCCAAGGGCCGCTTCGGCAAGCGCATCGTCTACGGCGGCGTCATCATCTCGCTCGCCCGCGCGCTGTCGTTCAACGGGCTGAACAACGCCTTCCACCTCGCCGCCATCAACGGCGGCCGGCACGTGTCGCCCTGCTTTGCCGGCGACACGGTCTACGCCTGGTCGGAGATCCTGGAGAAGGCGGAGCTGCCCGGCCGCTCCGATGTCGGCGCGCTGCGCACCCGGCTCGTCGCCGTGAAGAACAACGACTGCGCCGAGTTCCCGCTGAAGAAGGAGGACGGCCAGTACGCCGACGGCGTCATGCTCGACCTCGACACCTGGCTGCTGCTCCCCCGCTGATCCCGAGTTGCACCGTCGGGTTTTGCAGTTTGTCCGGAGCGCCCGCTGAACCTGGCGTGGATGGCCGCCTACGCGGCCATGACGGAGACTTCGTAGACAGCCGCATTCCCATCGTCATGCTCGCGAAGGCGAGCACTCCACGCAAGGTTCCTCCTGTTGGACGGTGAGGATGTCGATGTCGCCAGCGACCGACCCGTTGGGATAGCCAGCACCTACACCGCCGCCGCGGCGAATGGCGAATTGCCGCCTGCGAGGCGGCACGCTAAAAGGCGCAAGTACTAATCAACGAGGCAATCCCCATGGCCGGGAGCATCGAGCGGCGGGCGCGTCCGCGTCCGCTGTCGCCGCATCTGCAGATCTACCGCCCGCAGATCAACATGGTGATGTCGATCCTGCATCGCATGACCGGCGCGGCGATGTACGTCGGCACGGTGCTGATGGCCGGCTTGGCTGCTCGCGGCGGCGACCAGCCCCGCGTGCTTCGCCTGGCTCAACGGCATGTTCGCCACCTGGCCGGGCATGGTCGTGCTCGCCGGCTACTCGTGGGCGCTGATCCACCACGCGCTGGGCGGCATGCGCCACTTCATCTGGGACACGGGCTCGGCGCTCGACATCGCCGCCGTCGACTCTGCTGTCGTGGGGCTCGCTCGTGCTGTCGGTGCCGCTGACGGCAGGGCTGTGGTTCTACATCGGCATGGAACGCGGATGGGTGACGGCATGGCAATGACCACACCGCTGAAGCGCGCGCGCGGCCTCGGCTCCGCCCACGAGGGTACCGGCCATTTCGTCAAGCAGCGCATTACCGCCGCCGCCAACCTCGTCCTCTTGTCGTTTGCCGTCGGGCTGATCGCCAAGCTGGCCGGCGCCGACCTCGCCACGGTGCGCGCGACGCTGGCGCATCCGGCTGTCGCCATCGCGCTCGTCGCCCTGATCGTGTCGATGACGGTGCACATGCGCATCGGCATGCAGATCATCATCGAGGACTATGTGCATGGCGAAGGCGCCAAGACGCTGCTGCTGCTCGGCAACACGCTGTTCGCTGCCGGCATCGCCGTGGTGTCGATCTTCGCCGTGCTGAAATTGAGCTTCGGGGGTTAGGCCGATGGCCGAGAAGAAAAGCGGCACGGCCAAAGCCAATGGCGCGAAAAAGGCCGGCGCGGCACCGGCCATCAAGGGGCTGTCGTATCCCATCCACGATCATACGTACGATGTCGTCGTCGTCGGCGCCGGCGGCGCCGGCCTGCGGGCAACGCTCGGCTGCGCCGAAGCCGGCCTCAAGACGGCGTGCGTGACGAAGGTGTTCCCCACGCGCTCGCACACGGTTGCGGCGCAAGGCGGCGTCGCCGCGGCGCTCGGCAACATGGGCCCCGACGACTGGCGCTGGCACATGTACGACACGGTGAAGGGCGCCGACTGGCTCGGCGACCAGGACGCCATCGAATACCTGTGCCGCAACGCCCCCGCGGCCGTGTACGAGATGGAGCACTACGGCGTGCCTTTTTCGCGCACCGAGGACGGCAAGATCTACCAGCGCCCGTTCGGCGGCATGACGACGGAGTTCGGCGAAGGTCCGCCGGCGCAGCGCACGTGCGCCGCCGCCGATCGCACCGGCCACGCCATGCTGCACACGCTGTACGGCCAGTCGCTACGTCGCTCGGCGGAATTCTTCATCGAGTACTTCGCCCTCGACCTGTTGATGGATCAGGACGGCACCTGCCGCGGCATCCTGGCGCTATCGCTCGACGACGGCACGCATCCACCAGTTCCGCGCCAAGAAGACGATCCTGGCGACGGGCGGCTACGGCCGCGCTTACTTCTCGTGCACGTCGGCGCACACCTGCACGGGCGACGGCAACGCCATGGTGCTGCGCGCCGGACTGCCGCTGCAGGACATGGAGTTCGTGCAGTTCCATCCGACCGGCATCTACGGCGCCGGCGTGCTGATCACGGAGGGCGCGCGCGGCGAGGGCGGCTACATCACCAACGCGCAGGGCGAGCGCTTCATGGAGCGCTATGCGCCGCACGCCAAGGACCTTGCCTCGCGCGACGTCGTCTCACGCTCGATGACCATCGAGATCCGCGAAGGCCGCGGGCATGGGCCGGAAGGCGATCACATCCACCTGCATCTCGACCATCTCGATCCGAAGATCCTCGCCGAGCGCCTGCCGGGCATTACCGAGAGCGCCAAGGTTTTTGCCGGCGTCGACCTGCGCCGCGAGCCGATCCCGGTGCTGCCGACCGTGCATTACAACATGGGCGGCATCCCGACGAACTACCACGGCGAGGTGCTGACGCTGAAGGACGGCAACCCGGACCATGTGGTGCCGGGTCTGATGGCCATCGGCGAAGCGGCTTGCGTTTCAGTGCACGGCGCCAACCGTCTCGGCTCCAACTCGCTCATCGATCTCGTCGTCTTCGGGCGCGCCGCCGGTCTGCGTTGCGCCGAGACCATCGAGGCCGGCGCGGCGCATCCGGACCTGGCGCGCGACGTCACCGAGCGCGCGCTGTCGCGCCTCGACCGCTTCCGCTATGCCTCGGGCGGCACGCCGACGGCCGATCTGCGCCTCAAGATGCAGAAGTCGATGCAGGCGCACTGCGCGGTGTTCCGCGACGGCCCGGTGATGGCCGAGGGCATGCGCCAGATCGGCGACATCTGGAAAGCGTCGGACGACATCCGCGTCACCGATCGCTCGCTCATCTGGAACTCCGATCTCGTCGAGACGCTGGAGTACGACAACCTCATCTCGCAGGCGGCGGTGACGGTGACTGGCGCGCATAACCGCCAGGAAAGCCGCGGCGCCCATGCCCGCGAGGACTTCCCCAAGCGCGATGACGTCAACTGGATGAAGCACACGCTCGCCTGGGCCGACTACGGCACCAAATCGGTGCGGCTCGACTATCGCCCGGTGCACACCCACACGATGACCAATGAGGTCAAGTACATCGAGCCCAAGGCGCGCGTTTACTGAGCGCAGCATCTCGTCAAATGTCATCCTCGGGCTTGTCCCGAGGACCCAACTCTCAGCTTGCTCGACGGCACCGACTTGGTTCGGGCGCGCGACACGCCCGCTAAAAGCTGAGTTTGTCGGTCACTGGATCCTCGGGACAAGCCCGAGGATGACAGGGAGGTGTATTCCGAGTTTCCGGAGTTCGCCAACAGCGGCGGCAGCGGATATATAGGCAACGATATCGGACGAACGAACGCCCCGCCGGCTGCAGGGCAAACGGGCGGCATCGAGCGGAGAGCGCATGCGTACGGTCCTCATCACCGGAACGTCGGCAGGGTTTGGACTGCTGGCCACTGTGGAGCTGGCAAAGCGCGGTTGGCGCGTCATCGCCACGATGCGCAACCTCGAGCGCAAGGGGTCGCTGGAAGCGGCGCTGGCGCAGTCGGGCGCGGCGAGGAACGTTGACATCGTGCAGCTCGACGTGACGGATGCGGCTTCGATCACCAAGGGAGTTGCCGAGGCGCTCGTCATTACCGGCGGCTTCCTTGATGCCGTCGTGCACAATGCCGGCGTCGCCGCGGGCGGCGCCTTCGAGGACATCCCGGACGCCGAGCTGCGGCGCGTGATGGATACCAACTTCTTCGGCGTCATGTCGCTGACCCGCGCATTGCTGCCGACATTTCGCAAACAGCGGTCGGGGCGCATCCTAGTCGTCTCGAGCGAAGCCGCCTTCAACGGCCATCCCTGCAATTCCATCTACGTCGCTTCGAAATGGGCGGTGGAGGGTTGGGCGGAGTCACTTGCCTTCGAGGTCGACCAGTTCGGCATCGAAGTGGTTCTCGTCGAGCCGGGCCCCTACATCACCGACATCTGGCAGGCATCGCCGCGCATCGCGCCGCCGGACAGCGCCTATCGGCGGTGGAGCGAGAACGTGTTTCGCTCAGGCGACGCGCACGTTGCGGCCAAGGGTGGCGATCCGCAAGTCGTTGCGGAAAAGATCGCCGACGTCCTGGAAGCCAAGCGCCCCAGCTTCCGCAATCCGGTCGGCCGACTGGCCCGCTACACCCACTTCGCGCGGGGAAAAATTCCCAGCCGCTGGCTGCGCCGCGGCGTGGAGGCATATCTCGGCTTGCGGCGGGTGCGCCTGTAGCCAGTTCGCCACGTCGGCTCAAGCACTTGGCCGGCGGGCCCGGATAGCCTCAAATCCCGCCAGATTCCATGCAAGTGTCCTCCGCCTCCATACCGTTCCCGGTAGAGGCGTACGCTCAGGTATCAGGAAACGAACATGGACACGAAATTGTGCGTGCGGCTGGCCTTCGTGGCAGCCGCTTTTTCGGTTGTGGCAGCGCTTCCGGCGGCTGCTGCTGATGATTGCAAAGAGACCGTCAAAGCTGAAGGCAAACCCGCGTCGCTTCGCGACCTCGGCGCTTACCCGAACTCGCTGCTCGCCTGGCGCTCGGCCGTGAAGGAGAAGTTCGGCGGCGAATATAACTCCTGGCGCTATGCCAAGGACGCCAAGGTCGACTGCACCGAGAAAGCCGGCCAGTGGGTGTGCGTGCGCACCGCCAAGCCGTGCAAGGATCTGCTTAGCCGCACCCTCGGTGGAGCCGCCGAAGCGATCAAGAAGGACTGCAAGGCGGATTCGCTGAGCTCTTACGGCGCCAAGAAGAAGGGCAAGAAGGAAGCCGAAGAGCAGGCGATCTTCGGGTGGGAGATCGACACCCGCAAGAAGCACGGCAAGGAATACGCCGTTTGGAAGAACGCGACGGCGACGGACATCGACTGCCACGACGTCAGCGGCGGCATCCAGTGCATTGCCGTCGGCACCGGCTGCAAGCCGTAACCAGCTCTATCGACACGTCACAAAGAAAAGCGGCGACCGAGATGCTCGGTCGCCGCTTCTAAAATCAGCTAGCTCGATCGAGTTAGATGATGTCGATCTCGGCCGGCATGTACGAAGTGACCTCGAGGCCAACTTCCTGCTCGCGAACGGCCGGCTTGCTCCAAACCTTCATGGTGATTTCCTCCATTGAAACTGGCGAACCGCCTGTCCGCCTAGTTCGATAACGGGACCATAGCAAGGACGTTCGATAACTAGAAATCGCAATCGCGTGATCTTATTATCAGAAAAACTTATCGAGGCGATAAGCTCCGAGCCGGTCGGCGCTCCCGTCCGACGCGCCTCTTAGGTGTAATTTTAGCTAAAGCCGACAAGGCGCCTTTGCGGAAGCCTCAGCTTAAACGCGTAGGGTTGGCCCATGCCCGGCACATTGTTCGGGCCGCTATTTCAAGGGGCCATTCGCCATGTACGCATCGAATTCGCCATTGCTGGCGCTTGCTGCAATCGCCGCGTTGGGCATTTTCAGCGCGCCGGTCGTCGCCGCCGACGTTCCCAAAAACTCCTATTACAACGACCCGCTGACCGCGACCGAGCGCAGCGGCATCGCTGAGGAGGAGAACGTCTCGCCGAACGACGGCCGCGCCTCCGTGCCGAATGCGGCGGACGACGGCGTCATTCCCGATGCCGCTGACAAGGCCGACCGCAAAGCGGCGACCGAAACGCCCGAGCAGAATCGCAAGGAAGACGTCGACCGCAGCGCCGTAAAGCGCGGCGAGAGCGAGGCCGACGCGATCCTCGATGAGTCCAAGAAGGACTTCAAGGTCACCGAGCGGGGGCTTGAGGACTGCATGAAGGACTGGGATCCGCAGACGCAGATGAGCAAGGCGGAGTGGAAAGAGAGCTGCCGCACGACGCTCGAGTACTTCCCCGACGGTCAATGAGATGACGCGCGGCGCGCGGCGTTAGAAGACCGCGCGCCCCAACGCCGAATATTGCAAGGAGACGCCCATGCTGCGCCGCGCCGTTGCCACCCTTTGTGCGGGACTGATGGCCACCACCCCCGCCTTCGCCTGCACGGATGTTCGCCTCATTGCCGGCGACGGTTCGGCGACGACGGTCCGCACCATGGAATTTGCCTTGGAACTCGGCAGCGAGGTGCAGATCATTCCGCGCGGGCTGCAGGTGACGTCGCCGGCTCCGAACGGCAGCGGTTTGAAGTGGACTTCAAAGTACGGCTACGTGGCCATGAACGCCTACGACATGCCGGTCGCCACGGACGGGCTGAACGAGAAGGGACTCGGCTTCGGCGCCCTCTATCTGCCGGGCGAGGCGAAGTATCAGGATGTGAAGCCGGGCGAGGAGGCGAAGGCCCTCTCCAATGCTGCTTTCGGCACCTGGGTACTGGGCAATTTTGCCACCGTCGACGAGGTCAAAGCCGCCGTCGGCGACGTAGTCGTGTGGGGTGAAACGGTCCCGCAGCTCGGCTCGTTCGCGCCGCTGCACTACTCGGTTCACGACGCCAGCGGCAAGAGCATTGTCGTCGAGTATGCGGACGGCAAGCTGAATGTCTACGACAACGAGGTCGGCGTGCTCACCAACTCGCCCACCTACGAGTGGCACATCCAGAACCTGCGCAACTACGTGAACCTGACGGCCGTGAACGCCAAGCCGGTGAAGATCGGCAACGTGACGTACGTCGGCACCGGACAGGGCTCGGGCCTGCATGGCCTGCCCGGCGATCCGACACCTCCCTCGCGTTTCGTCATGGCGGCGGCGACGGCCTACCTCGCCGACAAGCCGAAGGACTCGGCCGAGGCGCTGATCGTCGCCGAGCACCTCATCAATCGCGTCGATATTCCCAAGGGCCTGGTGCGCGACTACTCGCAAGGCGGCAAGCCGGCCGGCGACTACACGCAGTGGACCACGTTCCGCGATCACGCCAACAAGATCTACTACTGGAAGACGTACAACGACCCCGCCATGAAGGCGGTCGACCTCAAGACGCTCAACTTCGACGCCGGCCAGCCGACACGCTTGCTCAGCATCGCCGCCTCCAAGCCGACCGTGCAGATGATGACGCCGCGCGACTTCGTGACGGCGACGCAGTAACGGCGTCCCGCACACAACCGAAGAAGCCAGCTTTGGATTAGCCGGCCGTGTGGCCCCGATCGGCTTTCGCGATCCGTCGCTTTGCCTCTACATTCCGAATCGCCGGCGGTGGCCTATGGCTGCCGTCGGCCGATTTGCGAAGCAGGAGGACGCCATGCCGGGATTTGCCAAGGCCGGATTGATCGGAACAGCGCTGCTCGGCGTCATGGCGGCAACCGCGTCCGCCGAGATCAAGTGCCAGGACGGCAGCCAGCTCATCCAGGGCAACTGGATGGCGACGCCCTACTGCCAGGACAAGCTTCTGGTCCAGGTTGCGAACGCGCGCGGCTTCAAGACCTCGTTCGCCGCGATCCGCAACAATCCCAATCACAAGAAAGAACTCTGCCGCTTCCTCTACACCGATATCCGCGTGCAGATGACGTGCATGAGCGCGGGCGTGCCGGAATACTACTCCGGGCGTTAGGCGCCGGAGCGCAGCAGCCCGGCGTCGGCGAGGATCTGCGCGTGATCGAAGGCGAGGGTTTGCGCGCGCCAGTCGGCGACCCATTCGGCAGCGGCGGCATCATCGCCCGCGTGTACGTCCGCCCTGTCGACGCCGGCCAGATAGGCGACCGAGCAGGTATGACCGCGGGGATCTCGATCCGGGGCGGAATAGACGCCGATAAGTCGCAGGGCGCCCACATCGAGCCCTGTTTCTTCCTTCAGCTCGCGGCGGCAGGCATGCTCGACGGGCTCGCCCACATCGACGAAGCCGCCGGGAAGCGCGTAGCAGCCACGGAAAGGCTCGTGCTTGCGGCGGATGAGCAGCACGTAGTCGCGCGCGTCGAATACGACGCAGTCGGTAGTGAGTGCGGGGGTGACGGGAAGCGGCATGGGGGCTCTTTTCGGGGCTGCCGTGCTAGAGGGTTGAGAATCGGCCGATTGTACGGCGACCGCAACAGGGTAGAGGGGCAGCTATAGGATGCGTAGCCGGTTCTCGAGGTCGACGAGTGTGCCCAACGCGATGGCAGACAAGAAGCCGGAAAGCCGTCCCGTGCCGACGGAAGGCGAGACGCGGCTGGCGCCCGACCCGTTCACGGCGGTGCTGCCGGCGCTTGCCGCGCTCGGTGCCATTGCTTCGATCGCGACCATCAACTGGGCGGCGCAGGAGCGCACGCCCGATCGCGCCCGCTCCAAGCGCAAGGCCGGCACGGCGCTACGCGACTTGGAAACGTGCTGCCTCGGCCTGCAGGAGATCTTCCGCCGTTTCCAGCGCAATCCGCGTCTGTTTGCCGGCGAGGGCGCGCAGGGGTCATCGCCGCTGAAATTCGGCGTGCATGGGCCACGCGTCGGCACCGACGCGGCACGGCTGTTCCAGCAGCTCATCAACGACGTCGCCTCCATGCTGGTGCTCGCCTCGCAAAACGCCTTTGACGTGATGTCGGCGGTGGAGGACGGCGAGATCAACGCCCCGGAGGAGCTGTTCTTCGGCTTCGGCGAGCAGCAGGAGCGGCTCAACAAGTTGATCCAGGCGCGCGCCACGCTAAAGGCCTCGGTCGATGCCGGCGCCGAGGTGGCTGCCAAGCTGACCGAGCTCGTCCGCGAATTGAAAAAGCACCGGCCCGAATAGCCTTGCGGGTGCGTCAGGTTTTCCGCCGCCGACGCGACGCCGGCGGACGTTGACACGGGCATTTGCGCCGTTTCATGTGGGATACCGGCTCCGGCGGCCGGCAGTAGCAGGAAAGCTAGACTTCCCATGGTTCACTTCACGCTCCCCCGCAACTCCAAGGTCCAGCGTGGCAAGACCTGGAACGAGCCGGAGAACAAGGAGACGTGGAAGGAATTCCAGGTCTATCGCTGGAACCCGGAAGGCGACGAGAACCCCCGCCTCGATAGCTACTGGGTGGACACCGAACGCTGCGGGCCGATGGTTCTCGATGGCCTCATCAAGATCAAGAACGAGATCGACGCCACGCTGACCTTCCGCCGCTCGTGCCGCGAAGGCATCTGCGGCTCCTGCTCGATGAACATCGACGGCACCAACACGCTCGCCTGCCTGCGCGGCTATGAGGACATCAAGGGGCCGGTGAAGGTCTACCCGCTGCCGCACATGCAGGTGGTGAAGGACCTCGTCCCCGATATGACCAACTTCTACGCCCAGCACCAGCTGATCGAGCCGTGGCTGAAGACGGATACGCCGGCGCCGCCGAAGGAATGGCGCCAATCGCACGAGGATCGCCAGAAGCTCGATGGGCTCTACGAGTGCATCTTGTGCGCCTGTTGCTCGACGTCGTGCCCCAGCTACTGGTGGAACTCCGACCGCTACCTCGGCCCGGCCGCGTTGCTGCAGGCTTTCCGTTGGGTGCAGGATTCGCGCGACGAGGCGACGGGCGAACGGCTCGACAACCTCGAAGACCCTTTCCGCCTCTATCGGTGCCACACCATTCTCAACTGCACCAAAGCTTGCCCCAAGGGTCTCAATCCAGCCAAAGCCATCGCCGAGCTGAAGAAGCTGATGGTCGAACGCCGCGTCTGAGGCGGGCGGCTGCCGGCAACAACGGCGGCGTCAGGGAGTACAAATGCTCGACCACATCGGCTTTCCGGTCACCGACTTTGCCCGCTCCAAGGCGTTCTACACGCGCGCGCTCGAGCCGCTCGGCTTCAAGTTGCTGCTGGAAGTGAACCTCTCGGAAGACGGCGAGGACGGTTATGCGGGCTTCGGTCCCGATCGCCCGCACTTCTGGGTCGGCACCGGCAAGCCGCTCACGGGACGGTTGCATGTGGCCTTTGCCGCCAAGAACCGGGCGGAAGTGCAGGCCTTTTACGCGGCGGCGCTGGCCGCCGGTGGCATAGACAACGGGGCGCCTGGGCTGCGGCCGCATTATCACGAGAACTACTACGCCGCCTTCGTCCTCGACCCCGATGGGCACAACATCGAGGCCGTCAATCACCTCCCGGAGTAGTCCCGGCGCCGGAAACACCTCCGCAACAACGCAAAAAAAGACCGGCGGCGCGTTTCGCTGCCACCGGTCTGTAAGGATTTGAAGGCTAGGCGCCGATCGCGTCCATCAGCCTTCGATATCGCGCGGAACGAGGGGAACTGGCGCGTATCCGGCTGCTTTAGGCAGCTCGACGAGCCTTCTTGGCCGGCTTGCGGGCAGTCTTGCGAGCCGTCTTGCGAACGGTCTTGCGAGCAGCAGCCTTGCGAGCCGTCGGCTTCTTCGCAGCAGCGCGACGAGCCGGGGCCTTCTTCACTTTGCGCTTCACAGCTTTCTTGGCGACCATTGGATTTCTCTCTTTCTGGGTTTCGTTTCTATCTCTCTCAGTTCGAATCACTCGAACTAAAAAAATCATGTGCAAGTTCGATCATTTTGTTGACATGAAATTGCAAATGGAAAGCTAACAATCGCGCATTCAATGGCGTGTGTTGCGAGAAATCATCATTTTTGTCGTGTTTCGAACGCGCTGCGTCGTCGACTGCATACTCTAGGTCCGCATTTCGCGAAATCTATGCAGCGCTCACGAGCGACGCATCGTGCGCGAATTGGAGCGCGCTTCGGCGCGCGCGTTACGCCGCTTTGACGACGCGATTGTGCAGATCGAGAACCGCCATCATGTAGCCGAAGCGATCCTCGACGGCCTCCGCGAGCAGCGAGAAGTAGTTTGGACCCTCGGGGACGATCTCGCCGACCACTTCGCCGTACTCGAAGCGCAACTCGGCCTCGAAGTGACGCGCAATCGCCTGCATTTTGCTGTTCTCGGCGAGGCAACTGATGCACAGGTGCTGGACGCCGCGGTTGCGGGCGGCGCGGATGACGCGGCCCATGAGCAGGGTGCCGATGCCGTGTTCCTGCAGCGGCTGCTCGACGGAAAAGGCCGCTTCTGCCTCGCGGCCCCAGGTGTCGCCGAGCTTCTTGAGCTCGGCGACGGCGCGCACATCCTCACCCTCGAAGTAGCCGTAGACGATGCCGCCCATGTCGGCCATGCGGGCCGCGTAATCCTCGACAAACCGGTCGGAAACGCCGTGCGCAAAGCGCATTCTGCGGCTTTGCCGGTCGAGGCGGAGCAGGTGATCGCGGAACTTCGCGGTCTCCGTCGGCCACAGTTTCCTTATGGTGCCGGTCGGCACGGTCTGCTCGTGCATGGTGTTGCCCTCCGCATTTCGAGCCGGGCTCAACGTTCGGCCTCGAAGGTCGAACCCCGCGTGCGCGCCGCTGAGTGTAAGGCGGCGCGCGTCATCTGTTGCGCTGCACAAATATGAGGGCGACGTGGCGAGAATTCCATTGCACGACCGCGACCAAGCGGCACGTGAGGCCGTTTTGCCGCGTGTTCTACGTTGGTGACATACCGTCGCGGGATTGCGCTTTGCTCGCATTTGAAGCAATTCGCGGGCTGAGGGACCGTGAGACCGATGACGCAACTTCCCATCGAACGCTTGCGCGCGCAGATCGCCGCCGACGAGCTGGAGACCGACGCCGCGCAGCTTGCCGTGGCGGCGCGGCTCGACGCGCTGGCTCGCCGGCTGAATGAATGGCGCCCGCGACGCGGCCGGCTGTTCTCGCTCTTCCAACGCTCGAGCGAGCCGCCGCCGCGCGGCCTCTATATCTACGGAGACGTCGGGCGCGGGAAGACCATGCTCATGGACCTGTTCTTCGCCTGCGTCGGCTTCGCGCCGAAGCAGCGCAGCCACTTCCACGAGTTCATGGCCGACGTGCACGAGCGCATAGGTCAAGCCCGCCAGACGGTCGACGGCGATCCGATCCCGCATGTCGCCGCCGGTATCGCCGAAGAGGCGGCGCTATTGTGCTTCGACGAGATGCAGGTCACCGACATTGCCGACGCGATGATCCTCGGCAGGTTGTTCAAGCATCTCTTCGAACGCGGCGTCGTTGTCGTGGCGACGTCCAACTCGGCGCCGGCGGCGCTCTATGAGAACGGCCTCAACCGGCAGCTCTTCCTGCCGTTCATCCGGCTCGTGGGGGCGCACATGGATGTCGCCGAGCTGAAATCGGCGAAGGACTATCGGTTGGAGAAGCTGGCGGGACTGCCGCTGTACTTCGCGCCGGCCGATGCGGCTGCCAAGGCCGAGCTCGACGCCCATTGGGATCGGCTGACCGGCCGCCATCCGGGCGAGGCGGAGACGCTGCTGGTGAAGGGCCGCAACGTGCGCGTGCCCCTCGCCTCGATGGGCATTGCCCGCTTTCGCCTTCCGGGATCTGTGCGAGGCGCCGCTCGGAACGATCGACTTCCTGCGTATCGCCCACACCTACCATACGGTGATGATCGACGGCATTCCGGTGATGCAGCGCGATCGCCGCGAGGTGGCGCGCCGCTTCATCAACCTCATCGATACGCTGTACGACAACAGGGTCTGTCTCATCGCCTCGGCGGCGGCCGAGCCCGACGCCCTGTGCGAGGACAGCGCCGGTGCCAAGGCCTTCGAGCGGACCGCCTCGCGCCTGATGGAGATGCGCAGCGCCGCCTATCTTGCCGCCCGCGCCACCCGCGGCCACACCGATGCTGCCGATGATCTGCGGGAATAGTCCCATCCCCTTCGCCATGACGGTTCTAGGGAGGACGAGGGTCAGCGGGGGTCGATGGCTTTCGGGGAGGAGGTCACCCGGCCGTCGCCGATGCCGAACGGCCAGCCGCGGTTGGCGTCGGTCGAAGGCACGCCGGCGGATTCAGCCCCCGTGGTGGCGAAGCGGCGGGTATTGGCCCGCGGCCCATAGAGCAGCACGGCACCCTGGATGTCGCCCGACTGCAGGCCGGTCTGCTTCTCGTCGTAGCGGTAGGACATGAGCTGCCCGGCAGCGCTCGGATGATCGAGGCCGATGGCGTGCCCGATCTCGTGGGCGATGGTGTAGCGCAGATCGTATACGCCGAGCCGACCGTCGAAGCCGACCTTCCACGGCTGCTTCGGATTGATGCAGATGAGCGAGCGGCCGATGACCTTCTTCTCGCCGGTCCCTTGCTTCAGCGCCACGTTGGTGAAGGCGCGGCCGAGGGGCCGGGCTTGCGCGCCGATAAGGATGCCGGCGGCTGCCGTGTCGCGCGTTTCTCGAAACGATATGTCGGCGACCTTCTCCCACATGCGGAAGGCGGCAGCGACCTCGTTGCGGAACTGACGCTTGTTGATGTTGGAAGCTTCGGAGGCGGCTAGCGGGAGGTAGCATCGAGGCGCAGTTGCGGGCGCCGGGCGTGTCCACCGGCGCGGTGGCAAAAGCGTAGGTGACGACGGCACTGCGGCCGAACGTCGGTGTCCGCCATTTGACGGTCTGGTTTTCGAGATCGAGCAGGCGGAAGCCCATAAAGGTCTTCGCATCCTCGGCGCCGGCAGCGCTGCAGCCCAGCAGGGCAAGACCGGCGGCCAGTCCGGCAAATAGTGCGCCTCGCAAAAACCCCTCCCAACGCCCGCGCGCGTCGCGGGCCATCGCCTGTCGACCCTTTAGAATCCTAGATACGGCAGCGGCTCTGCACCCCCTCGGTGCGCGTCAAACCGTTCCCGACGTCGGGCTTTCCCTACTCAGAGGCCTAGTCTAAACCTACTCGTGACCGAGTTGTGGCGGGCGCGCATCCCTGCGCGTGATCGCCGCACAAAACAATTTTTATAGATAAGAGGGAGCTGCACGGGATGGCGCGCACGAAGATCGCCTTGATTGGCGGTGGCATGATCGGTGGTACGCTTGCGCACTTGATCGGGCTGAAAGAGTTGGGCGACGTCGTCATTTTCGACATTGCCGAAGGCCTCCCGCAGGGCAAGGCGCTCGATATCTCCCAGTCCGGCTCCGTCGAGGGCTTCGACTGCCAGCTCCGCGGCACCAATGCTTATGCTGATATTGAGGGTGCCGACGTGTGCATCGTCACCGCCGGCGTCCCACGCAAGCCGGGCATGAGCCGCGACGACCTCATCGGCATCAACATCAAGGTGATGGAGCA
This sequence comes from uncultured Alphaproteobacteria bacterium, assembly GCA_963795225.1. Lineage (GTDB taxonomy): Bacteria > Pseudomonadota > Alphaproteobacteria > Rhizobiales > Hyphomicrobiaceae > Hyphomicrobium_A. The sequence continues at coordinate 107,810 of CAWCHB010000004.1, forward strand.
GGTCGGCGCCGGCATCAAGAAATACGCCCCCACCGCCTTCGTCGTCGTCATCACCAACCCGCTCGACGCCATGGTGTGGGCACTGCAGAAGGCCTCCGGCCTGCCGCGCAACATGGTGGTCGGCATGGCGGGCGTGCTCGACTCGTCCCGTTTCCGCCACTTCCTGGCGACGGAGCTCGGCATCTCGGTCGAGGACGTCTCCGCCTTCGTGCTCGGCGGCCACGGCGACGACATGGTGCCGCTGGTGCGCTATTCGACGGTCGCCGGCATTCCACTGCCTGATGTCGTGCGCATGGGCTGGATGCGGCAGGACCGCCTGGATGAGATCGTCGACCGCACGCGCAAGGGTGGTGGCGAGATCGTCGCCTTGCTGAAAACCGGCTCCGCCTACTACGCCCCCGCCTCGTCGGCGCTGGAGATGGTCGACAGCTACCTGAAGGACAAGAAGCGCATCCTGCCTTGCGCCGCCTACCTCAACGGCGAGTACGGCGTGAAGGGACTCTATGTCGGCGTGCCGGTGATCCTCGGTGCCGGTGGTGCCGAGCGCATCATCGAGATCGACCTCAATGCGGCCGAGCGCAACATGTTCATCAAGTCGGTCGAGTCGGTGAAGGGCCTCGTCGACGCTTGCACCAAGATCGCCCCGCAGCTCGGCGCCTAAGTCACGCTGCGCAACGCCGCCGGGCGCAAACCCCAATACCCAAGCAGGAGCACTGCGTGAACATCCACGAGCATCAGGCCAAGGAATTGCTGCGCCAATTCGGCATCCCGACGCCGGATGGCATGGTCGCCTTCTCGGTGCGCGAGGCCGGCGAGGCGACGCAGCAGCTCCCCGGGCCCATGTTCGTGGTCAAGGCGCAGATCCATGCCGGCGGCCGCGGCAAGGGCAAATTCAAGGAAACGTCGGCGGGCGAGAAGGGGGGCGTGCGCCTCGCCCGCTCGCGTGCCGAGGTGCAATCGTTCACCGAACAGATGCTTGGCGCGACGCTGGTCACGCCGCAGACGGGAGCGGACGGCCGTGCCGTCAACCGCATCTACGTCTCGGACGGCGTCGACATCGAGCGCGAGCTCTATCTGTCGGCGCTGATCGACCGGGCCACCTCGCGCGTCGCCTTCATCGCCAGCGCGGCAGGCGGCATGGACATCGAGGAGGTGGCGCACACCTCGCCGGAGAAGATCATCTCCGTCACCATCGATCCGGCCAGCGGCTACATGCCGTTTCACGGGCGGCGCATCGCGTTCGCCTTCGGCCTCAAGGGCAAGCAGATCGCCCAGTGCGTCAAGCTCATCGGCGACCTTTACAACCTGGTGCTCGCCAAGGACATGAGCATGCTCGAGATCAATCCGCTGATCGTCATGAAGGACGGCAGCCTGTCGTGTCTCGACGCCAAGATGAGCTTCGATTCCAACGCGCTCTACCGGCACCCCGATATCGTCGCCATGCGCGACTTGACCGAAGAGGACCCGGCGGAGGTCGAGGCGTCGAAGCATGACCTGTCGTACGTCAAGCTCGACGGCACCATCGGCTGCATGGTCAACGGCGCCGGCCTCGCCATGGCGACCATGGACATCATCAAGCTCTATGGCGCCGAGCCGGCCAACTTCCTCGATGTCGGTGGCGGCGCATCGAAGGAAAAGGTGCAGGCAGCCTTCAAGATCATCCTCTCCGATCCGGCCGTGAAGGGCATCCTGGTCAACATCTTCGGCGGCATCATGCGCTGCGATATCATCGCCGAGGGCGTCGTGGCGGCGGCGCGCGAGATGGCCATCACCGTGCCGCTGGTGGTCCGCCTGGAAGGCACCAACGTCGAGCTGGGCAAGGAGATCCTCGCCGAGAGCGGGTTGAAGATCACTCCCGCCGACGACCTCGGCGACGCCGCCGAGAAGATCACCGCCGCGGTAAAAGCCGCGGCCTAGAAAAGCTTTCTCCGGCTGGTGCTGTCGTGAGGACCATTGCGAGAGACGATAAATTTCTACGCACCCGACTGGGAGTTGGTGCTCATCTGGAGCGCCATAGCCATGCCGACGTGCGTGTTCGTCCTCTGGATGGGCCGGCTGTTTGGGCGGCGCGGGGCTTTGACCGCCGGCACGGTCTTCTTAGCCATGGCCCTGGGCTTTTTGATCCTCCTGTTTGCGCAAGGGCCTGGGCTGCACCGCTTATGGGGCCTTGTGTTTCCGCCGCCGCTGATCGTTGGCGCCCTGGCGGGTCTCGCAATTCGACGCTTCTGGTCGAGGCCGATAGGCGCGTCCGGTGAATAGGGCTGCGGCGAAGGTCCGGCTTGATGCAGTGCAAAAAAGGTTTCAAGACTAGGCCGCGGTTCCGGCACTAGGGCTCGGTCGCAGCGGGCGGCGACATGGCAATTCTCGTAGACAAATCAACGAAGGTCATTTGCCAGGGCATCACCGGCGCCCAGGGCACGTTTCACACCAAGCAAGCGAAGGCCTACGGCACCAGGATCGTCGGCGGCGTGACGCCCGGCAAGGGCGGCTCCAAGCATCCTGACGAGGAGCTGGCCGACGTGCCGCTGTTCGATACGGTGGCGGAGGCGCGCGAGGCGACCGGCGCCGACGCAACCTCCATCTACGTGCCGCCGCCGTTTGCCGCCGACGCCATTCTCGAGGCCATCGACGCCGGCTTTCCTTTCATCGTCGCCATCACCGAGGGCATCCCGGTGCTCGACATGGTCAAGGTGAAGCGCGCGCTCGACGGTTCCGGCTCGCGCCTCCTGGGTCCCAACTGCCCCGGAGTGCTGACGCCGAACCAGTGCAAGATCGGCATCATGCCCGGCAACATCTTCCAGGCCGGCCGCGTCGGCATCGTCTCGCGCTCCGGCACGCTGACCTATGAGGCGGTGAAGCAGACGTCCGACGCGGGGCTCGGGCAGTCGACCGCCGTCGGCATCGGCGGCGATCCGGTCAAGGGCCTGGAGTTCATCGAAGTCCTCGACCTCTTCCTCTCCGACCCCGATACCAATTCGATCATCATGATCGGCGAGATCGGCGGCTCCGCCGAGGAAGAGGCGGCCGAGTTCATCAAGGCCGAGGCGCGCAAGGGCCGGTCAAAGCCGATGGCCGGCTTCATCGCCGGCTCGACGGCGCCGCCGGGGCGCCGCATGGGTCATGCCGGCGCCATCATTTCGGGTGGTAAGGGCAAGGCCGAAGACAAGCTCGAAGCGATGAAATCGGCGGGGATCGCCATTGCGGCGAGCCCCGCGGCGCTGGGAACGACGCTGACCAGCGTGCTCAAGGGCGATATCAAGAAACCGCAAACTAAGCATGTCAAAGTAGCCAAGTAGGCGTATGCTGCACTGCACACTGGATTTCCCGCCGACGGCGCGCCGACCCCGCATTTGATCTGCGCGCCGATCGGGCCGCGCATCGATGACCGTTGAGACCCCGCATGGCTCGCAATCCACTCAATGAAGCTTTCCTGCGCACCTCGTTTCTCAGCGCTACCAACGCTGCCTATGTCGAAGACATGCAGGCCGAGTACGAGCGCAACCCCGGTTCCGTCAGCGACGAGTGGCGGCATTTCTTCGAGAGCCTGAACGAGGAACGCGGCGGCTCCCGCAACGGCGACCGCGGGCCGTCGTGGGGCATTTCCCCGCCCGAACTGCTGGAGAACGGCGACCTCGTCGCGGCGCTGACGGGCGATTATCAATCCACCGAGCGCACCATCCGCACGAACCTGCAGGCCAAGTCGCATCAGCTCGGCTACGAGATGTCGCCGGCCGCCTCGCTGCGCGCGACGCAGGATTCGATCCGCGCCCTGATGCTGATCCGCGCCTATCGCGTCATGGGTCACCTGGCCGCGGACCTCGATCCGCTCGGTCTTGCCGACCGCAAGGTGCATCGCGAGCTGAAGCCGGAAACCTATGGCTTCACCGACGCCGACCTCGACCGGCCGATTTTCATCGACCGTGTGTTCGGCCTCGAAACGGCGACCATGCGGCAGATTTTGCGCATCGTTCGCCGCACCTACTGCCGGCACATCGGCGCGCAGTTCATGCACATCACCAGCCCGACGCAGAAGGCGTGGATCCAGGACCGCATCGAGGGCGAGGAGAAGGAGATCCGCTTCACGCCCGAAGGCCGCCGCGCCATCCTCAACAAGCTGATCGAGACGGAGACGTTCGAGAAGTTCTGCGAGGTGAAATACACCGGCACCAAGCGGTTCGGCATCGACGGCGCCGAGGCGATGGTCCCGGCGCTGGAGCAGATCATCAAGCGCGGCGGCCAGCTCGGGGTGAAGGAGATCATCGTCGGCATGGCGCATCGCGGGCGCCTCAACGTGCTCGCCAACGTCATGGCCAAGCCGCACCGCGCCATCTTCCACGAGTTCAAGGGCGGCTCGTTCAAGCCCGACGACGTCGAGGGCTCCGGCGACGTGAAGTACCATCTCGGCGCCTCGTCGGACCGCTCCTTCGACGGCAACAACGTCCATCTTTCGCTGACGGCAAACCCCTCGCATCTGGAAATCGTCGATCCGGTCGTTCTCGGCAAGGTGCGGGCCAAGCAGGACCAGCGCGGCTGTGCTGCCGGCGAGCGCACGCCGGTGCTGCCGCTGATCATCCACGGCGACGCGGCGTTTGCCGGCCAAGGCGTCGTCGCCGAGTGCTTCGGGTTGTCGGGCCTCAAGGGTCACCGCACCGGCGGCTCGATCCACTTCATCATCAACAATCAGATCGGCTTCACCACCAACCCGCGCCACTCGCGCTCGTCTCCGTATTGCTCGGACGTGGCGCGCATGATCGAGGCGCCGATCTTCCACGTGAACGGCGACGATCCCGAAGCCGTCGTGCACGTCGCCAAGATCGCCACCGAGTTCCGGCAGAAGTTCCAGAAGCCGGTCGTCATCGACATGTTCTGCTACCGGCGCTACGGCCACAACGAGGCCGATGAGCCGATGTTCACGCAGCCGCTGATGTACAAGGCGATCAAGTCGCATCCGACGGTGATCGACATCTATTCGAAGCGTCTCGCCGAAGAGGGCCTGGTGCCGCTGGAGGAGAGCCAGCGCATGCAGACGAGCTTCCGGGCGCACTTGGAGGAAGAGTTTGCGACCGCCGACAATTTCCGTCCCAACAAGGCCGACTGGCTCGACGGTCGCTGGGCCGGCATGGGCTTTGCCGACGACGATGCGCGCCGCGGCGAGACGGGCGTCAACATCGAGCGGCTGCAGATTATTGGCCGCCGCATCACCTCGATCCCACCCGACTTCAATGCGCACAAGGTCGTGCGCCGCTTACTCGAGCGCCGCAGGGCGATGGTCGACGACCGCACCGGCATCGACTGGGCGATGGCCGAGCATCTGGCCATAGGCTCGCTGCTGGCCGAGGGTTTCCCGGTGCGCCTCTCGGGTCAGGATTCAGAGCGCGGCACCTTCTCGCAGCGCCACTCCGTCCTCATCGATCAGGAGAGCGAGCGCCGCTGGACACCGCTGAAGCACGTCGCCAACGACCAGGCGAGGTTCGAGGTCATCAATTCGATGCTGTCGGAGGAGGCGGTGCTCGGCTTCGAGTACGGCTACTCGCTCGCCGAGCCGAACGCGCTCGTCATGTGGGAGGCGCAGTTCGGCGACTTCGCCAACGGCGCACAGGTCGTGTTCGACCAGTTCATCTCATCGGGCGAGCGCAAGTGGCTGCGCATGTCGGGCCTCGTTTGCCTGCTGCCGCACGGCTACGAGGGCCAGGGGCCGGAGCATTCCTCGGCGCGTCTCGAGCGCTACCTGCAATTGTGCGCCGAGGACAATTGGCAGGTGGCGAACGTCACGACGCCCGCCAACTACTTCCACATCCTGCGCCGGCAGCTGCACCGCAAGTTCCGCAAGCCGCTCGTCCTGATGACGCCGAAGTCGCTGTTGCGTCACAAGCGCGTCGTCTCGCGTCTCGATGAGATGGGCCCCGGCACCACGTTCCACCGCCTGTTGTGGGACGACGCCGAGCACAAGCCGGACGAGAAGATCAAGCTCGTCTCCGACGAGAAGATCAAGCGCGTGGTGATCTGCTCGGGCAAGGTCTACTACGACCTTTACGATGCGCGCGAAGCGGCCGGCATCGACAACGTCTATCTGCTGCGCGCCGAGCAGCTCTATCCGTTCCCGGCGCGCGCGCTGATGCACGAGCTCGCCCGCTTCACGCAGGCGGAGATTATCTGGTGCCAGGAGGAGCCCAAGAACATGGGCGCCTGGAGCTTCATCGAGCCGAACCTGGCGTGGGTGCTCGAGCGCATCGACGCCAAGCACAGGCGGCCATACTACGCCGGCCGGCCGGCTTCGGCGTCGACGGCGACCGGGCAATTGTCGAAGCATCTTTACGAGCAGAAGACGCTGGTCGAGGCGGCGCTGGCCGGCGGGGCGTCGAGTTAGCGCCAGCGGAAGGCATGAACTTCGCGGGGAAGTGAGACCTGAGATGGCAACCGAAATTCGCGTGCCGACACTGGGCGAGAGCGTCACCGAGGCAATCGTCGGCAAGTGGTTCAAGAATGCCGGCGACGCCGTCAAGGTCGACGAGCCGCTGGTCGAGCTCGAGACCGACAAGGTGACGGTCGAGGTCCCGGCACCGGTTTCCGGCGTGCTGGGCGAGATCAAGGTCACGCAAGGGCAGACGGTCGCCGTCGGCGCGCTGCTCGGTGCCATCAGCATTGGCGGCGCCGCGACGGCGAAAACCGACAAACCCGCTGCCAAGCCAGCCCCGGCTGCGACAAAGCCTGCGCCCGCCCCCGACAAGCCGGCGCCCGCGACAGCCAAGGGCGACGGTGGCAACGGCGAGATGCCGCCAAGCCCCGCGGCGCGCAAGAAGCTCGCCGAGGCCGGTATCGACGCCGCCGACGTGACGGGATCGGGCAAGCGAGGTCAGGTCCTCAAGGAGGACGTGCCCGCCGCCAAAGCCAAGGCTCCTGCAGATGAGCCGGCTCCGGCGCCGCGCGCTTCACCAGCATCATCACCGCCGGCACGCGGCCTCGCCCCCATGCCGGTTCCGACGCACCAGTTCCGCGTACCCTCGGTGCCCAACGACGCGGCGCGCGAGGAGCGCGTGCGCATGACGCGTCTGCGCCAGACGATTGCGCAGAGGCTGAAGGACGCGCAGAACACCGCCGCCATCCTGACGACGTTCAACGACGTCGACATGAGCGCGGTGATGAAGTTGCGCAATGAATACAAGGAGCTGTTCGAGAAGCGCCACGGCGTGAAGCTGGGCTTCATGGGCTTTTTCGTGAAGGCCTGCCTGCAGGCGCTGAAGGAGGTCCCTGCCGTCAACGCCGAGATCGACGGCGACGAGATCGTCTACAAGAACTACTACCACATCGGCGTCGCCGTCGGCACCGACCGCGGCCTCGTCGTGCCGGTGGTGCGCGAAGCCGACCGCATGAGCCTCGCCGAGATCGAGACGCAGGTGACGGATTTCGGCAAACGGGCGCGCGACGGCAAGCTCGGCATCGAGGACATGCAAAGTGGCACCTTCACCATCACCAATGGCGGCGTTTATGGCTCGCTCATGTCGACGCCGATTCTCAATGCGCCTCAATCGGGTATCCTCGGCATGCACCGCATCGAGGAGCGTCCCGTGGTGCGCGACGGCCAGGTCGTGGCGCGGCCGATGATGTACCTTGCCCTAAGCTACGATCACCGTATCGTCGACGGCCGCGAGGCGGTCGCCTTCCTTGTTCGCGTCAAAGAATGTCTCGAAGATCCGCAGCGGTTTCTTCTGGAGCTCTAGTGTGATGATCGAGAAATTCGCCGGTGCTGACGGGTAGGTAATGAGCGGATTTCTCGATCTGAATCACACTAGCAAGTCTATGTTTCTAGTGTCTCTTGTGATTCCGAAGTTCGCTCCCGATACCAGCCGCGAGCTCCCGCGAACTTCGGAATCGGGACACTAGCCTAAGATGGCACGGGAGCATGCAGCATGGCGGAGGAAGACATTTCTGCGTCGATCGAAGTCTACCTGACGGTAGCGAACGGGCTCGAGGCCATCGCCTTCTACGAAAAGGCGTTCGGCGCCAAGGTTGCCTACAAGGAGCTGACGCCGGATGGGACGCGCCTGCAGCATGCGACGCTGGCGGCGTTCGGCGGTCATTTCATGCTGTCGGACTACTTCCCCGACTACATCACCGACGTGGCGCCGCGCTCCTCGGATGCGAAGGGCAGCATGGCGGTGCACATCAACCTGCAGAACCCGCTCGAGGTTGACGGCGCTATCGCGCGCGCCGTGGCCGCCGGCGCCACGGTGACCATGCCGGCGAGCGATACGTTCTGGGTGATGCGCTACGGGCGTGTGCGCGACCCCTATGGATACGTGTGGGCATTCGGCGCGCCGCTGCCCCTCGGGATTTGAACGGAGACGATGCCGTGGCCGCTTTCGATCTGATCGTCATCGGGGCAGGGCCCGGCGGCTACGTGTGCGCCATTCGCGCCAGCCAGCTCGGGCTGAAGGTGGCGATGGTCGAGAAGCGCGCGACGTTCGGCGGCACCTGCCTCAACGTCGGCTGCATTCCGTCGAAGGCGCTGCTGCATGCGTCCGAGCTTTATGAGGACGCCGGCTCGCATTTCGGGATCATGGGCATCGACGTAAAGCCGAAGCTCGACCTCGAAAAGATGCTCGCCTTCAAGGACGAGGGCGTCAAAGGCAACACCGACGGCGTCGCCTTCCTGATGCGCAAGAACAAGGTCGACCATTTCCACGGCGCCGGCCGTATCAAGTCGCCCGGCGTCGTCGAGGTGACGTTCATCAACGGCGAGAAGCAGGTCATCGAAGGCAAGGCGATCGTCATCGCCACCGGCTCCGCGGTCGCCCAGTTGCCGGGCATCGAGATCGACGAAAAGGCCGTCGTGTCGTCGACGGGTGCGCTGTCGCTGCCGAAGGTGCCGAAGCGGCTGTTGGTCATCGGCGCCGGCGTCATCGGCCTGGAGCTCGGCTCCGTGTGGCGTCGTCTCGGCGCGCAGGTGACCGTCGTCGAATATCTCGACCGCATCCTGCCGGGCACGGACGCCGAGGTGGCTCGGCAGCTGCAGCGCATCCTCGAAAAGCAGGGCATCTCCTTCAAGCTCGGCCACAAGGTGACGGGCGTGGCGAAGAAGGATGGCGTGCAGAGCGTGACGATAGAGCCCTCCAAAGGCGGTGAAGCGGCGAAGCTGGAAGCGGACGTCGTGCTTGTCGCCATCGGGCGCGTGGCATTCACCGAGGGGCTGGGTCTGGCGGAAGCTGGCGTCAAGCTCGACAACCGCGGACGCGTCGGGGTCGATGCGCACTATCAGACGAGCGTCCCGGGCATCTATGCCATCGGCGATGTCATCGAAGGACCGATGCTGGCGCACAAGGCCGAGGACGAGGGCGTAGCGCTCGCCGAGATCCTCGCCGGGCAGGCGGGGCACGTGAACTACGGCGTCATTCCCAATGTCGTCTACACCGCGCCGGAGCTGGCGAGCGTCGGCAGATCGGAAGAGGAATTGAAGGCCGCGGGCGTCGCCTACAAGGTCGGCAAGTTCCCGTTCACGGCCAATGGGCGCGCCAAGGCCAACCACGTCACCGACGGCTTCGTGAAGATCCTCGCCGATGCCACGACCGACCGCGTGCTGGGTGTGCACATCCTCGGCGTCAATGCGTCGGAGATGATCGCCGAGCCAGCGGTGCTGATGGAGTTCGGCGGCTCGGCCGAGGACTTGGCGCGCACCTGCCACGCACATCCGACGCTGACCGAAGCCGTGAAGGAAGCGGCGCTCGCCGTCGACAAGCGCGCCCTCCACATGTGACGGGCGGCGGCACCGACACACCGGCGCACCCTATTTCCGTCATGGCCGCGCAGGCGGCCATCTACGCCAGCTTCAACTAGTTCTTTTGGCGCAAGCTGCCGCTGCGCGACGTCTACCAATTTCGGTCGGAGCGCCTGAGGAGACTTGCGTGGATGGCCGCCTGCGCGGCCATGACAATGGTGGAAACGGGCGACGGCCCAGCAAGCCACTACTTCACCTCTCCCTCTGGGAGAGGTGAGTTCTCATTGCAACTCGGACCTCAGAGGCTACTCGATGGGAGAGACAGTGTAGCCGGCGTCACGCAGCAGCGCGACGAGGCCCTTGTCACCCGGTAGATGCAGCGCCCCTACGGCGACGAATACGCTGCCCTGGTCGAGCAGCGGCGCCGCGACGTCCAGCATCTTCACGTTGCGCTCGACAAGCAGCTTCTCCTGGAAGCCGACGAACGCCTGGTCGGTGACGCCGGCCTCTCGCGCCAGCGCGATCTGGAACGGCATGGCCGCGGTGATCTGCCGATTGAGGTAGAGCTGCACCAGCGTCTCCATCATGTCGTTGGTGCGGTCGGCGAACTTGAGGCTGGCGCGCAGCATGTCGAGCTGCTGCTGCTCGGGCACCGCGGCGAGCGCCTCTATCTGCGCTGGGATGGTTTCCAAGCCGACGACCTCGAGGCCGCGCGCCTTGCCCATTTCGGCGATCTCCATGTCAAGGACGCGGGCGCCTTTCTGCACCTTGTCGCGCTCGCATTCCGAAACCGAGAGGATCATGCTGACGATCCACGGTTTGAACCCCGCGGCGAGATCGACCGGCATGCCGGAGCGGCCGATGATCGATTTGACGGCATCGTATTCGGCGGTCGACAGCAGGTTGTCGAGCCGGCGCCCGTCGGTGAACATGACGAGCGGGGCCGACTGGGCGATGACCGAGGCGGTGGCGTTCTCCGACAAGTCGGAAACTTCGAGCGCCACGATCTTGGAGTCGTTGAGCCCGGCCTTGACCGCGGGTGACAGGGCGGTGACGCGGTCGTCGGTGAGATGCACGGTGCCGAACAGGTAGGACGCCGGGCGTCCCACTTTCTCGACCTTCCACAGAACGGCGCCGGCGTTCTTGATCGCGGCGGCCTCGGCCATGATGCGGGTGTAGGTCTGCGGATCCTTGGCGGCCGTTTCGGCCAGCATGTCGATGCCGCGGCACTTGTCGGCGGCATCCTTCTCGGCGGCGATGACAGGTGCGTGCGGGAATCCGGCGACGACGAGGGCGGCGAGCGCGATAGCCAAACGAAAACGCATGCGACTTCTCAACTCCGATGCGGCGGGGGGAGCCCGCCTTTTACAGAGGACCGGCGAAGAAAAAGCGGCAAAATTGCGTCGCAGTTACCGGACCATTTTGTAAGCGTCGGAATTCGCAGGCGCTTCAGGCGCGTGGATGGGCTGCGTCATAAACGGCCAGCAGCCGATCGCGGTCCACCTCGGTATACGCCTGGGTCGTCGACAGAGATGCGTGGCCGAGTAATTCCTGGATCTGGCGCAAGTCGCCGCCGGCCGACAGAAGGTGCGTCGCGAACGAATGGCGCAGAGCGTGCGGCGTTGCCGTTGCCGGCAGATCGAGCGTTTGGCGCAGGCGTTCCATGGCGAGTTGGATGAGGCGCGGCGAGAGCGGCCCGCCCTTGGCTCCGCGGAACATCGGCTGGTCGGGCTCGAGCGGATAGGGGCAGAGCTGCACATAGCGGGCGACGGCATCGCGCACGACGGGCAGCACCGGCACCAGGCGTTGCTTGCCGCCCTTGCCCGTGATGCGCAGCACGTCGCGATCGGGCGTCGGCGCGTCCTTCGCCTTGATGCTCAGCGCCTCGGCGATGCGCAGCCCGCAGCCGTAAAGCAGCAGCAGCACCGCGGCGTCGCGCGCCAGCACCCAGTCGACTTCGGCGCCGGCTCCGGCGTCGACGACGTCGGCGGCCTTGCCGACCGTCAAGGGCTTGGGCACCGAATGCGGTACCTTGGGCATGGCGAGCTGCAGGATCTTGCGGTTCTCGACGAGGTTCTGCGCCTCCAGCCAGCGGAAGAACTGGCGCAACGCCGAAAGAGTGCGCGCCAGCGAGCGGCTGACGGCGCCGGTGCGGCGGCGGGAAGCGAGAAAGCCGCGGAAGCTCTTGAGGTCGAGCCGGGCGAGATCGGCGAGGCACGGCGCATAGCCGAGCTGCGTTGCGAGGTAGCCGAGGAACTGGCGGACATCGCGCGCATAGGCTTCGAGCGTCTTGTCCGCATGGCCGCGCTCGTGGCGCAGGTGCGCCAGCCACGCGGCGACGGCGCGCTCCAGATCGGCGCTCAGCGGCAGCTCGGGTTCGGCGGTTTCCTCGGACATCTCCGCGAAGCTAGCCGAATTCGGCGCGGCGAGCCGTTAATCGGCGTCGTCAGTGTCGGGGCGCGGGATGGCTGCGCGCATCCGCGCTTCCAGTGCATCGATGCGGTCGAGTAGCTGCAACGCGAGGGCGACACCCGGCAAGTTGATGCCGAGGTCGCTGTGCAGCCGGTGCGCCTTCTGCACGCGCACCACGGTGGTCGCCGCGAAGCGCCATTGCGGCCCACCCATTTGGCGCGGCTCGATCACGCCTTCCTCGACCAGCTCCATCACCCAATCGGTTTGCACGCGGCAGGCGCGCGTTAGATCGGCGAGGGTGATCTCGTCGGCTTCGTCGAGGATGACGACGGATTGCTTGGGGTTTGCTGGCATCGCTCTACACTCCCATGCCGGTGCGCGGGTTGAACGGAAGCTCGCGCTCCATCTGGCGATAAAATTCCTTGGCTTTGTCGGTGTCGGCCGGCGGCGTTTCGATCTTCAGAACGGCGTGCATGTCGCCTGGCGGATTGCCGGGGAGACCCTTGCCCTTGAGGCGCATGGTGCGGCCCTTGGTGGAGCCGGGCGGGATCTTGAGGATGACGGCGCCTTCCGGGGTTGGCGCCGTCGCGCTGGTGCCGAGCGCCGCCTCCCACGGTGTAATGGGCAGCTCGAGATAGACGTCTTTGCCTTCGACCTTGAACCGCGGATCCGGCGCGAAGGCTACTTCGAGGTAGAGATCACCCGGCTGGCCCTTACCCACGCCGGGCGAGCCCTGGCCGGCCAGACGGATGTGCTGGCCCTCGCGCACACCCTTGGGGATGGTGACGCTCAAGGTGCGATCCTTGACGACGACGTGCCCGCCGGCGTCGACTTCCGGGACGCGCAGGGTAATGTCGCGCTTGGCACCGACGTAGGCATCGCGAATGTTGATCACCACTTTGGCGTGGTGGTCTTCGCCCTTGGCGCTGTACTCGCGACGCGTCGAGAAACCGCCCCGCGCCCCGCGCCCGCCCGCCTGTCCGAACAGCCCCTCGAAGAAGTCGCTGAACTGCGCCGAGTCCCCGTTGGCATAGCCGCCGCCGGAGAACTCGAAGCCCTGATCCCAATTCGGCGGTGGGCGGAAGTCCTGCCCCTGCTTCCAGTTGGCGCCAAGCTCGGTGTAGGCGGCGCGCTTCTCGGGATCTTTCAAGACCTCGTAGGCTTCGCCCAAATCCTTGAACTTCGCTTCGGCACCCGCCTCTTTGTTGATGTCGGGATGGAGCGTACGCGCGAGCTTGCGATAGGCGCGCTTGATATCGTCCTGCGTCGCGCCGCGCTCAACGCCGAGGATCTTGTAATAGTCCTTATATTCCATGGAGCGTGACGTCCCTGACGAGCCTTGAAGCGGTGCGCAGCATAGCGGGCGGCTCTCGATCCCCGGTTAATCTGTGGTATCGGCAAGCTATATTGTCGGCTCAGCGCCAAGTTCAATGTGCGGGCAACGCCGTTGCGGCCGCGTCCGTGCCTTGGGGGCGCCCAGCCATCCGCCTAGGCTCACCGTCCGCCTTTCTGATTCGTGCCGCTTGAGGTCGCAGCCGCCGATGCACAGCCTGTTCGAGCCGCTGGAGATGGAGACACGCGCCGGTACGCACTTGGCGCCGGTCGTGCTCGCCGTCGCGCTCGACCAAACCTACGACTACATCGTGCCCGACGGGCTGCAGGTGGAGCCCGGTTGCTTCGTGCTGGTGCCGTTCGGCCCGCAGAGCCGCATCGGCGTCGTCTGGGACAAATCAGTTGGAGGGCCGGTCGGCGGGCCGGGCAAGCCGGTCGATCCTAAGAAGCTGAAAACCATCACCGCGCGACTCGACGTACCGCCGCTGCCGCCGCTGACGCTGCGCTTTGCCGAGTGGATCGCCAAGTACACGCTGGCGCCGCTCGGCATGACGGTGCGCATGATGATGAGCGCACGCGCCGTGTTCGAGCCGACGAAGCCGCGGTTTGGCGTGACTGTTGTCGAAGGTGCACCGGAGCCGCCGCGCATGACGCCCGCGCGCAAGCGGGCGCTGGAGATCGCCGCCGACGGGGCCATCCGTGCCAAGGCGGCACTGGCGCTGGCGGCCGAGTGTTCCTCCGGCGTCGTCGACGGTCTCGTCGCTTCCGGCAACCTCGTCGAGGTGGCCATTCCCGACAAGCGCCCGCCGCAGCCCGATCCGCATCACCGCGTCACGGAGTTCGAGGCGGAACAGGCCGCAGCCGTGCACGCGCTGCGCTCGGCGGTCGACGCCGGCAACTTCTCGACGACGCTGCTCGACGGCGTCACCGGCTCCGGCAAGACGGAAGTCTATTTCGAGGCGGTGGCGCGCACGTTGGAGCGCGGCCAGCAGGCGGCGATCATGCTGCCGGAAATCGCGCTGACCGATCAGTTCATGCGGCGCTTCCAAGGGCGTTTTGGCTGCGCGCCGGTTGAATGGCATTCGGCGCTGTCGGGCCCGGAGCGTGGCCGCGTGTGGAAACAGGCGGCGTCGGGCGAGGCGCGCGTCATCGTCGGCGCGCGTTCGGCGCTGTTCCTGCCGTTCGCCGATCTTGGCCTCATCATCGTTGACGAAGAGCACGACGCCGGCTTCAAGCAGGACGACCGCGTGCATTATCAGGCGCGCGATATGGCGGTGGTACGCGGCAATCTCGGCGGCTTCCCGGTGATCCTCGCCTCGGCGACGCCGTCGATCGAGACGCACGTCAACGCGCGCACCGGGCGCTATCGCCACGTCGTTCTGCCCGGACGTTTCTCCGGCGCCTCGTTGCCCGACGTGAGTGCCATCGACCTGCGGCAGACGCCGCCCGACAAAGGCAGGTGGCTGTCGCCGGTGCTGGTGGACGCCGTGGCCGAGACAATGGCTGCGGGGCAGCAGTCGCTGCTGTTCCTCAATCGCCGCGGCTACGCGCCGCTGACGCTATGCCGCTCGTGCGGCCACCGCATCGAGTGCCCGCAGTGCACCGCCTGGCTGGTCGAGCACCGCTTCCGCGGCAAGCTGCACTGCCACCACTGCGGCTTCTCGCTGACGATGCCGGAGAAGTGCCCCAAGTGCGCCGAGCCGGGCGCGCTCATCGCCTGTGGTCCGGGCGTGGAGCGCGTCGCCGAGGAGGTGGCGGAGCGCTTCCCCGATGCGCGCGTGGCGCTGCTGTCGTCAGACCTCGTGCCTGGCCTCACCGAGATGCGCGAGATGATCCGCAATATCGAGGCGGGGGGCATCGACATCGTCATCGGCACGCAGATGGTGGCCAAGGGCCATCACTTCCCCAACCTGGCGACGGTCGGCATCGTCGACGGCGATCTGGGCCTGGCGCAGGGGGCCGATCCGCGCGCCGGCGAGCGCACGTTCCAGCTTTTGCATCAGGTGACGGGGCGTGCCGGTCGCGTCTTGGCGCTGGGTCGCGGCTTCGTGCAGACGCATATGCCCGATCATCCGGTGATGGCGGCCATCATCTCCGGCGATCGCGAGGCGTTCCTCGAGCACGAGATCGCCAACCGGCGCCGGGGCCTGCTGCCTCCGTACGGTCGCCTCGTGGCGCTGGTCGTCGCCGCGCGCGACAAGGAGACGGCGCAGCTCGTCGCCCGCGACATCGCCCACCGGGCGCCGCGTTCCGACAAGATCGAGGTTTTGGGTCCTGCCGAGGCGCCGCTCGCCGTCATCCGTGGCCGGCACCGCTGGCGGCTCTTGGTCAAGGCACCGCGCGAGATCGACGTGCAGGCCTACCTGCGCGCCTGGCTCGCGGACCTGCCGCCGCTGAAGGGCGACCTGAAGCTCACCGTCGACATCGACCCGTATAGCTTTTTGTAGATGTGCCACGCTGGACCGGCACCGCCGCCCGGGGGCGCGCGCCGTCTAGGCGGCGGCGCTACGCAGCGCGCTGGCCAGGAGATTTGCGGCAACGTCCGAGTTTTTGTCTTCCGTCTGGTTGAAGACGTAGGCCGCAGCACTTCCTTCACCGAGTAGTGGGTTCTTGGCCAGCGCAGCGATATCCTTCTGTTTCAATCCGCGCTCTTGCAGCATCTGACCGAACGGCGTCGCGCTCATGCGGATCAGCGTCTTGCTGCCGTGGTCGGAGAAGAAGCGGCAGTATTCCAGCATGCCCTCGAAGGGCCCGGCAGAACAGTGCACGCCGTTGGTCGCCGTCGTGACCTCGGCGAGGCCGAGCTCTCGGCTCTTTTCCCGCAAGGCGCGGCGAATCGAGCCCTCGACGGCGCGAGCGGGATCGGTGGCGCCGGTCACGTCGTGGCGGAGGGCCTGCCAGTCGGTGTCGGACCAGCATTCGAACACCACCAGCGCTTGGCCCGGTTGGGTATAGTGGAGGAGCTGCTGCGGGTGAAATGCATTGAGAACGACGACGCGTTTGCCCTGCACATTGAGCACGCTGTAATACTTGCCGCTTGCGAGCTTCTTGCTGCCGAGGGTGTCGGCGATGATGTTGAGCGCGAACGCCGACACATCCGGATACTGCTCTAGGAACTGGTGCCCGCCGAGAATGCTCTCGACGCCTGGGCACTCCGCCTCGAGCTTCTGACGCGTCGGTGGGGAGAGTGCGGAGCGTCCCAAGCGGGAGGCGCGATTGATTACGCCGTAGTGCTCTTCCATGATCTTGTGGCGTGCCAAGTAGGGCCCGTTGAGAACGCGGATGGCACCCGTCTCGATGCCGTGCCTGCGGAGTACCGCCCCGATGAGGTCGAGGATGGGACCGAGCTTTGCCCCTTCGCGCACGGCCAACAACTCGGGCTTCATGAAGAGGACGAAGTGATTGCGCTTGTCGGGTTCGCGCTCCCCAAGCGGCACCAGCCATTCTTGGGCTGGGCGTTCGGCCGCGCCGACTTCGGTCACCGCCCGAAGGATCTCGCGCTTAAGCCGGTCTTTGTTCATTCCTCGCCTCGCCGTCTAAATGAAAGGCATATACCGCTTCGGCCCGGGTTGGATCGAGGGCCTGTTTACCGACACTGGTGAGCCAATGCTTGGCTTCGGACAAAAGCCCTTTGCCGCGCCGCCGCCTGACGCCGGGCGGACCGAGGTCCTGGCCGAAGTCGACGATATAGACGCTCTCCCCGTCCGTTCGAAGACGGTTGAATGCTGCAAAGGGTGAAAAGCCGAGCCGATCCATCACCCCCGCCAAGGCAAACACCTGATCGGTTAATTCTACGCTATTGGCGGGCTGGCGACGCAGCCAGTGGGCAAGTTTTTCCTCTACGTATTGCTCCACCAGCAGCGCGCGGCCCGAAAAGTAGCACTTCGGCGTGCAAACGCCGCCCGCCGCCAGCAGGCGGCGGCGACATGCCCATTCCTCGGCCAGTTCGTTCAATGTCCGCGTAGTCGAAAAGGCGGTCACCGCCTTCAACAGCACATTGTGCTCTTGCGCCGCGCCTATAACTTTAAATCGGTAGAGGTAGGTTTCCGCCCCGCCCCGCCGCCAGCCGTGTGTCTCCTCGAGTCGGGGTGGATCGTCGGGGTCCGAAGCCAGTCCGAGACGACAAAGGGCCTCCCCCGTGCTGCTCGCATCGACGAGCCCACGCAATTCTTTCTCAAGGGTCCACGAGACCGCCATCGCGCCATCGAAGCAAAAGTACCCCGCGTCACCTTTTATGGCGCGCGGCCCCGCGGCTCGCAATGCTCTAAAACGGTGCTAGCGGATAACTCGACAGCGGACTTTCATCGCCAAGCGCCAACGCCCGCTTCGGGCCGATAGCGGCCAACCCGCAAAATAAAATGGGCCGGACCTGGGGGGAAGGTCCGGCCCGGACTGGCGCGAGGGTGGGAGCGCTCAGTCAATATTCCAAGAGTCTATGGCGCGCGGGGGGAGCGGCGAGCCAAGACGCGTGGACGTTCTGCCGGGCCGCGCGAGGGGTGGAGCGGGCCGGGCAGATCCTGCCGGGGTTAGCGGCGAGAAGCCTCCGAAGCGATGATGCCAAGCATCAGGGCCGCGGCGCCGATGGCGATGTACTTGCCGGTGTTGTTCTTCTTGCGCGCGTAGTAGCGGTCACGGCCGCCGCGGTAGCCGTAGTTGCCGCGATAGCCGCCGTCGTAGCTGCGCGAGTAGTGGCGTCCGCCACCGCCGTAGTAGCCGTCGCCGCCGCGATAACCGCCGGCGCTGGCCGTGGTGCTTACCGCGCCAAGGCTCGCAGCCGCGAGCGCGATGGCAGTCGTGATCGACGTCAGCTTACGCGAAATGGTCATTTGTCTTCCCCTAGCCCAGTGCTCCGTCGCCGGTTGCCTCACCGGCTCATGAGGGGCATTCAATACTTCCTGGCCTGAACCCGTTCTGAAGGGAGCTTGCAGCTTCCGTTCATCTTCGAAAAAAAGTCGCGCGCGCGCCCGGCGTATGCGGCATTTCGGCGTCTCACCCCGGTTGAAGCCCTGCGCGGTGCATGTTAGAGAACCGGCGCACTTTGAGGGGTGGCGGGGCTGGGACGCTGACTGCCGTCCTCGGTGCGGACGAATTTCCTCAAATGGGGGAGGGTGCGGGCAAGCCAAAACTGGCCCGGAGCCCCCGTCATGGCCGCCGGCGAGAGCGTTTGAAGTGGCAACGGACAATCAAATGACGTCGGGTGTTTCGGGGCGCTACGCCTCGGCGCTTTTTGAGCTTGCCCGCGAACAGAACGAGCTCGACAAGGTCGATCAGGATCTCGGCACGTTTCAGGCGATGCTGCAGCAGAGCCCTGACCTCGCCCGCCTCGTGAAAAGCCCGGCGTTTGCCGCCGAGGAGCAGGAGCGCGCGCTCGGCGCCGTCATGGATTGGGCGTCGATCGGCGCCACGACCGGCAACTTCCTCAAGGTGGTGACGCGCAACCGTCGCCTTTTCGCCGCCGAGGACATGATCAAGGGTTTCCGCCAGCAGCTCGCGCTCCATCGCGGCGAGATGACGGCTGAAGTGCAGTCGGCGACGCCGCTCAGCAACGAGCAGCTCGCCGCACTGAAATCAACACTCAAGGCGTCCTACGGCAAGGACGTTCGGCTCGACGCCAAGGTCGACCCCTCGCTGCTCGGCGGCCTGGTGGTCAAAGTCGGCAGCCGCATGTTCGATTCCTCGCTGCGGACGAAACTAATGAACCTCAAGGTCGTGCTGAAGGGACCCGGCTGATCGGGGAGACGGGCCGCGGGGCAATCCGCGGCCGTTTTTGCGATAGGCCGCCGGCGTCACCGCCGCACGAACGAAAAAGCGCTGTAAGGGAAGAGGCAATATGGACATCCGGGCCGCAGAGATCTCCTCGATCCTCAAGGACCAGATCAAGAATTTCGGCAAGGAAGCCGAGGTCTCCGAAATCGGCCAGGTGCTGTCGGTGGGCGACGGAATCGCCCGCGTCTACGGTCTCGACAACGTCCAGGCGGGCGAGATGGTCGAGTTTCCCGGCGGCGTGCGCGGCATGGCGCTCAACCTCGAAGCCGACAACGTCGGCTGCGTGATCTTCGGCGACGACCGCGGCATCAAGGAAGGCGACACCGTCAAGCGCACGGGCGCCATCGTCGAGGTTCCCGTCGGCAAGGGTCTGCTCGGCCGCGTCGTCGACGCGCTCGGCAATCCGATCGATGGCAAGGGCCCGATCCAGTACGACAAGAAGATGCGCGTCGACGTGAAAGCGCCGGGCATCCTGCCGCGCAAATCGGTGCACGAGCCGATGGCGACCGGCCTCAAGGCGGTGGACGCGCTGATCCCCGTCGGCCGCGGCCAGCGCGAGCTGATCATCGGTGACCGGCAGACCGGCAAGACCGCCATCATTCTCGACACCATCCTCAATCAAAAGTCGATCAACGCCGGCGGCGACGAGAAGGCGAAGCTCTATTGCGTGTACGTGGCCGTCGGCCAGAAGCGCTCGACCGTCGCCCAGTTCGTCAAGGTTCTGGAAGAGAACGGCGCCCTCGAATACTCGATCATCGTCGCCGCGACCGCCTCCGAGCCCGCCCCGATGCAGTACCTCGCTCCGTTCACCGGCTGCACCATGGGCGAATACTTCCGCGACAACGGCATGCATGCCGTGATCGCTTATGACGACCTCTCCAAGCAGGCCGTCGCCTACCGCCAGATGTCGCTGCTGCTGCGCCGCCCGCCGGGCCGCGAAGCCTATCCGGGCGACGTGTTCTATCTCCACTCGCGCCTGCTCGAGCGCGCCGCCAAGCTCAACGAAGAGCACGGCGCCGGCTCGCTGACCGCGCTGCCCGTCATCGAGACGCAAGCCAACGACGTTTCGGCTTACATTCCGACCAACGTGATCTCGATCACCGACGGCCAGATCTTCCTCGAGACCGACCTCTTCTATCAGGGCATCCGCCCGGCCGTGAACGTCGGTCTGTCGGTGTCGCGCGTCGGCTCCTCGGCGCAGACCAAGGCCATGAAGCAGGTGGCCGGCAAGATCAAAGGCGAGCTCGCGCAGTACCGCGAGATGGCTGCCTTCGCCCAGTTCGGCTCCGACCTCGACGCGGCGACGCAGAAGATGCTCGCCCGCGGCGCGCGCCTCACCGAGCTGCTGAAGCAGCCGCAGTTCTCGCCGCTGAAGATGGAAGAGCAGGTCGCCGTGATCTTCGCCGGCACGCGCGGCTACCTCGACAACGTACCGGTCGCCTCAGTGACCAAGTTCGAAGGGGACCTGCTGCGCCTGCTGCGCACCGACGGTGCCGACATTCTCGATTCCATCCGCGCGGAGAAGGCTCTGTCGGAGGCAACTGAGAAGAAGCTGGTCGCCTTCATCGACAAGTTCGCCAAGGGCTTCACTGCGTAATCTGACGGCGTGAGCAAGAAGGAAGGCGCGGCCCGATGCCGAGCTTAAAAGACCTCAGAAACCGCATCACCTCCGTCAAGGCGACGCGCAAGATCACCAAGGCGATGCAGATGGTCGCCGCGGCGAAGCTGCGGCGGGCGCAGGAAACCGTCACGGCCGCGCGCCCCTACGCCGATCGCATGGACCAGATGATCGCCAGTGTCGGCGCGCGCATCACCGACAAGGGCGCGACGCCGTTGCTGTCGGGCACCGGCCGCGACCAGGTGCACCTCATGGTGGTCATGACCGGCGAGCGCGGTCTCGCCGGCGGCTTCAACACCAACATCTCGAAGCTCGCCCGTCAGGACGCACAACGACTGCTCGCCCAGGGCAAGACGGTGAAGATGCTGATGGTGGGCCGCAAGGGCGCCGAGGCACTAAAACGCGAGTTCGGCTCCTACTACCTCGACCGCATCGACCTGCGCGCCGTGCGCCAGATCGCCTTCGCCAATGCCGACGAGATCGCCCAGCGGCTTCTCAAGCTCTACGAGGCCGGCGAGTTCGACATCGCCACGCTGTACTTCTCGGAGTTCAAGAGCGTCATCGCGCAGAAGCCGACGGCGCTGCAGCTCATCCCGGCGAAGCTGCCGGCTGCCAAGCCGCAAGGCGCGGGTAATGCCGAAGCGATTCACGAGTATGAGCCGAGCGAGGAAGAAGTGCTCGGCGACCTCGTTACGCTCAACATCTCGACGCAGATCTTCCGCGGACTTTTGGAGAACGTCGCATCGTTCTACGGCGCGCAGATGAGCGCCATGGACGCGGCGACGCGCAACGCCGGCGAGATGATCGACAAGCTGACGCTCAAGTACAACCGCACGCGTCAGGCCATGATCACCAAAGAGCTCATCGAAATCATCTCGGGCGCCGACGCGCTCTAGGAGGCGACGACATGGCTTATACGGCAACAGGAACGACGAAGGGTGGCCGCGACGGCCGCGCCGTCCTCGACGACGGCAAGCTCGCCCTGGCGATGGCGTTGCCGAAGGACATGGGCGGGTCGGGCGAAGGACACAACCCCGAGCAGCTGCTGGCGCTCGGCTGGTCGTCCTGCTTCGGACAGGCCGTCCTGTTGCTCGCTAAGAAGCACGGCCTCGACGGTCAGGCCGCCAAGGTTACCTGCGCCATCACCATAGACAAGGATGCGACGAGCTTCGCGCTGAAGGCCGACATCAAGCTGTCGATCCCGGGCGCCGACAAGGAAAAGCTCGAGGCCTTGATCAAGGACGCCCACGAAATCTGCCCGTACTCGAAGGCGACGCGCGGGAATATCCCCGTCACGCTGTCGGTCGGCTGAAACGCTTCTGTTTGGAGACGAAAATGGCAATTAAAGTTGGTCGCATTCGCCAGGTCACCGGCGCCGTCGTCGACGTGCAGTTCGACGATGAACTGCCGGCGATTCTCAACGCTCTCGAGACGACGAACCAGGGCAATCGCCTGGTGCTCGAGGTCGCCCAGCACCTCGGCGAGAACACCGTGCGCACCATCGCCATGGACAGTTCCGAAGGTCTCGTGCGCGGCCAGGAAGTCCGCGACACCGGCGGCCCGATCACGGTGCCGGTCGGCGACGAGACGCTCGGCCGCATCATCAACGTCATCGGCGAGCCGGTAGATGAGGCGGGTCCCGTTCCGACCAAAGAGCGCCGTCCGATCCATGCTCCGGCCCCGAGCTTCGCCGAGCAGGCTTCGGAAGCGCAGATTCTCGTCACCGGCATCAAGGTCGTCGACCTGCTGGCGCCGTACGCCAAGGGCGGCAAGATCGGCCTGTTCGGCGGCGCCGGCGTCGGCAAGACCGTGCTCATCATGGAGCTGATCAACAACGTCGCCAAGGCACACGGCGGCTACTCGGTGTTCGCCGGCGTCGGCGAGCGCACGCGCGAGGGCAACGACCTCTATCACGAGATGATCGACTCGAACGTCAACATCGACCCCAAGAAGAACAACGGCTCGACCAAGGGCTCCAAGTGCGCCCTCGTGTACGGCCAGATGAACGAGCCGCCGGGCGCCCGCATGCGCGTCGCGCTCTCGGGCCTCACTGTCGCCGAGTACTTCCGCGACCAGGGCCAGGACGTGCTGTTCTTCGTCGACAACATCTTCCGCTTCACGCAGGCCGGGTCCGAGGTGTCGGCGCTACTCGGCCGTATTCCTTCGGCCGTGGGCTACCAGCCGACGCTGGCAACCGACATGGGCGCCTTGCAGGAGCGCATCACGACGACCCAGAAGGGCTCGATCACCTCGGTGCAGGCGATCTACGTGCCGGCCGACGACTTGACCGACCCGGCACCGGCGACGTCGTTCGCGCATCTTGACGCGACGACCGTGCTGTCGCGCGCGATTTCCGAAAAGGGCATTTACCCGGCCGTCGACCCGCTCGATTCCACCTCGCGCATGCTCGACCCGCGCATCGTCGGCGAGGAGCACTACCAAGTCGCCCGCCAGGTGCAGCAGATCCTGCAGCGCTACAAGGCCCTGCAGGACATCATCGCCATTCTCGGCATGGACGAGCTGTCCGAAGACGACAAGATGATCGTCGCCCGCGCCCGCAAGATCGAGCGCTTCCTGTCGCAGCCGTTCCACGTCGCCGAGGTGTTCACCGGCTCGCCCGGCAAGCTCGTGTCGCTCGCCGACACCATCAAGGGCTTCAAAGGCCTGTGCAACGGCGACTACGACCACCTGCCCGAGCAGGCGTTCTACATGGTCGGCACGATCGAGGAAGCCAAAGCCAAGGCCGAGAAGCTCGCCGAAGCCGCCTGATCACTGAACCGGGCCCGCGGGCCCCGCGATGAGGACTACGGATATGGTGGACGCACCCGGCGCGTCGCAGAGCTTCGGCTCATGCTGCGGCGAGCTCAAGGACGCGATGAGCGGCGAGGAGTTCGAGCCGCTGCTGACCGTCGGCGAGGATGGTGTGCTCTACATGTCGGTCGGCCTCATCGACCTCGAGGACGAGGAGCCGGGTATGGTCGACCACCCGCTCTTCTTCTGCCCGTTCTGCGGCACCAAGCTGCAGACGGTAGAAGAAGTGCGCGCCAAGACCGGCGGCGAAAACGGCGCCGACGAGTGACAGGATTAGATTGACCGATGGCAGCGACATTCAATTTCGAGCTGGTGACACCTGAGCGTCTCGTGTTCTCGGGTGAGGCCACCCAGGTCGTCGTCCCCGGCGCCGAGGGCGACTTTGCCGTGCTGGTGGGGCACGCGCCTTTCATCTCCACGCTGCGCCCCGGCATCCTCGAGGTGACGCTGCCGCAGGGCAGCCAGCGCCTCCTGGTCAAGAAGGGCGTCGCCGAGGCCGATCCGACGCGGCTCACCGTGCTGGCGCAGACGGCGGTGCCGGTGGATGAGCTGCACGGCGCCCGGCTCGCCAGCGAGCTGCGGCTCGCCGAGGCGCAGGCCGCGGAGGCCACAGACGATCAAGCGCGGATGAATGCGGACGCGCTGCTCGACGTGCTGAAGCGCCTGCAGCTC
>CAWCHB010000005.1:0-88182 GCA_963795225.1 uncultured Alphaproteobacteria bacterium
CAAATTATGTAGGAAAGGCAGCGGAACCGTTGCGCCACTTCATCGAGGTCAAGTCCCCATCGTCATCTGAAGGCAAGCAGCCCAGCCTGCCTCGTCCATCTGTGGCTTGGCGTTACAGCGCCGCGAAGCCAGAAGACGATTGCGAAGATGCGAAAGTGCGCGGCGCTCGGCCTGACCTGCCCCCACCGAGTGGTCCGGGCGGCATGTTAGTTCAGGCCACCTCCTTCTGCTAGTTGCTGCGTGGACGAGGGAGCGGGTGTAGCCCGCGAGTAAGGCCATGCAGCAATCGCGGGCACGAACACTTCCGGCGCCGGCGCTCGGTATCCCAGCGATTGATGCGGCCGGATTGCATTGAAATGCCGACGCCAACTCTCGATGACGATCTGCGCCTCGCGGAGCGAATAGAAGATCTCTCCGTTCAAGAGCTCATCTCTGAGCCGGGCGTTGAAGCTCTCGACGTAGCCGTTCTCCCATGGCGAGCCGGGCTCGATGTAGGCGGTCCGGGCACCTACGGCCGCGATCCAGTTTCTCACCGCCTCTGCAACGAACTCCGGGCCATGGTCGGAACGAATGTGTCCGGGGATGCCGCGCGTGAGAAACAGGTCCGAGAGCACGTCGATCACGTCCGTTGAGTTGAGCTTCCTCTTCACGCGGATCGCGATGGCCTCATGGGTGAACTCGTCGATGACGTTGAGCATCCGGTACTTCCTTCCCTCGTGCGTGCGATCCTCGACGAAATCGTAGCTCCAGACGTGGTTGCGATACTCCGGCCGCAGCCGCACGCACGATCCATCCGCCAGCCACAAGCGCCCGCGTTTGGGCTGTTTCTGCGGAACCTTCAGTCCTTCCCGCCGCCAGATGCGCGCGACGCGCTTGTCGTTGACGAGCCAGCCGGCATCACGCAAAAGCGCGGCGATCTTCCGATAGCCGTAGCGCCCGTACTGACGGGCAAGCTCGATGATGTCACCCGTGAGTTGCTCTTCGTCTTCCAAGCCCTTCGGCGCCTTCCGCTGCGTCGAGCGATGCTGGCCGAGCGCCGCGCAAGCGCGTCGCTCGGAAACCTTCATCGAGACGCGAACATGATCGATGCAAAGGCGGCGGCGCGAAGGGCTCAGATGGGGTATTCGGGGTTCCTCTCACAACGCGGCGTACGGCGCGGTGAGAGGGTAGCTCCAGGACTCAAACAGTCTCGAAGGAGCACGCCGATGTCGCTATATCGCCGGTCTCGACGTTTCCGTGAAGACGACCGCGATCTGCGTTCGTGGATCGGCACGGTCGCGTTCTACTCAGAGCGACGGTCGAGAGCACACCCGAGGCGATCGCGGATACGCTGCGTGAGCCTTGGCCAGCCGCTTCGAGCGGATCGGCCTGGAAGCAGGCCCGTTGTCGCAGTGGATCTACGGCGGGCTCGTTGACATCGGAACTTCCGGCGATCTGTGTCGAGACCGCGGCACATGCATGCAGCCCTTTCAGCACGGATCAACAAGACCGACCGAAACGACGCCTGCGGGATCGCCCAGATGATGCGCGTCGGGCTGTTCAAACCTGTTCACGTCAAGACGCCGGCGAGCCAGCATCGGCGTCTGCTGCCTGACCTCACGCAAGCTCCTTCAGCGGAAGGTCTATGACATCGAGAACGACCTGCGCGGTTCGCTGCGCAATTTCGGACTCAAGGTCGGCGTGGTTGGCGCGGTCGGGTTTGAGCAGCGCGTACGTGAACTCGTGAGCCGATCATCCTTTCGTCGCCGACATCGTCAGACCGCTGTTGGAGGCGCGCGCCGCTCTTGCGCGTCCAGTTTGCACAAGCTGCATCAGGATGCTGCTCGATCAGGTCCGCACCGATCCGATCTGTCGTCGTCTGATGTCCGCGCCAGGCGTCGGGCCGATCGTGGCACTTACGTTTCGAACCTGCGTCGACAATCCCGCACGGTTCGGAAGATCGAAGTGCGTGGGAGCCCATTACGGGCTGACACCGCGCCTCTATCAGTCCGGCGAGACGACGCGGACCGGACGGATCTCGCGGTGCGGCGACGTGATGATGCGATCGAGCCTCTATGAGGCAGCGCTCGTCTGCTTGACCGGGCGAGGTCGCTGGAACTCGCTGAAGGCTTGGGGCATCGCCGTTGCCCGCCGGCGGGAATGCAGAAGGCGATCGTGGCGGTCGCGCGCAAGCTCGCCATCGTGCTGCATCGCATGTGGCGGGACGAGACGGACTTCCGCTGGACCGCGGCGAGCCTGAGCAACGCAGACTCCTAACGAAATCCCGACTTCCTCCGCAGTGGAGGAGGCGTCCCGCGAGGACGACGGGAGCGGGTGAGACCGAGGAAACTCGTGCGGCGCTTCGCGACCGCGCGGCTTAGATGGCTCCACCCGCTCCTTCTGACCCCATCATGAGGCGGCCAAGCGCCGACCTCGAAGAGAAGCAAGAGCCTCGCAGGATCACGCTGCTAATCGAGGACCCAAGAAATATGGAGCTTGCGTCATGAGCCCCGAATAGAGAAGAAGTTTCCCTTGGCGGCCTCCGCCAGGATCATCTTGTCGAGCGTCAGGTCGGAAACGGCCTTCCTCAGCCGGGTGTTCGACGCTGCTTCCCTTGCGACACATCCTGCAAGCCCCGACGAGCCGGGCCTGTCAAGCGTTAGCCTCGGTTGGCTGGACGGTGATCCGCGCAGGGTGAGGATTCGCCTGCCATGCTCGATGGGCGAGGGCATGCGCCAGCGTCTCAGCTTCGGCGCGCGAGACCGCGCCCCAGGTACTTCACCCAAGCCTGCTTCTGCTCGACGGCCTGAAGGTCTTTGGGGATGGCGCGGAGGTATTTGAAGCCTCGCCCGTGGGGGACGAGATAGCACTTCCGGTACGGGCCACGCTTTGCACTCATCGGAGGGCAAATCTAACCCACATTCTAACCCTGTCTGTGCCGCGGCGGTCACAGTCGGGATCGGATGCGATGGGCCCGTCAAACGAAGAAAACCGCCCCCTCTCGAGGAGCGGTTTCCTGTTTTCTGGAGTTAGGTCAGGCGCTTAGAAGTTGATGAGCGCGCCGGCCTTGACGTACTGGAAGTCGGCGTACCGAGCTCCGACAGCGGTATACGTACCATCGTCGTCAGCTTCGATGTTGCGGTAGGAGACCCACACCGACATGGCAGCCGCGTCGATTTCCTGCACCACACCAAGGCCCCACAGAGTTCGAAGTCGCCACTCTGCGTTGGAACGCATCGTGACATTGTCATGGTCTCGTACTCGCCGTAGAGAACGGTGTGACCAAGCGGCGTCCAACGCTCACGCAGACCAGCCTTGAAGTACCAGGTGTCGCTGTCCGGCAAGTTGCCCGCCGCGACATCGCGCTCGTCTGGTCGTACTTGCCGTAGTTGACGAGGCCGAAGATGCCCGTCGGCACGTGCTCAAGGTAGACACCGGCCTGGAAGTAGTCGGCGTCCAACGTCGCCGAGGTTGTTATAGCCCTGCAGCCGACGTTGATAGTCATCGTGTCGCTGACTTCGTTGTAGGCGGCAGCAGCGGCAAGCTTGAAGCCGTTGAACTCACCCGCATAACGAGCGGCAACGTCCCACATGTCGTCTTCGCCCCAAGAGGCCGACACCGAGAAGCCACCGAAGGTCGGCGAGTCGTAACGGACGACGTTCTGCGTCAAGCCGTTGCAGTCGCCGACCAGCGCCGCCCATGGTAGCCGCAAGCTGCCGCCGCCATAGATGCGTGCGCCGCCATGGCGAGGCGGAAGCGCGCGATAGTCGAACGCCACCCAGTTGGCGGGAACGAGCGAGCCCGAGCCGTCAACGAGGATGGCGGTGTTGTCCGACGCCTGCGACTGCAGACCGACGCTCAACTTGCCGAGGTGGTCGCTCTTGATGAACCAGAACGACTGCAGGAGCTCGACGCCGGGACCAAAGGTTGCGCCGCTGACTAAGCTGCCATACAGGGCGGGACCGCTGGCTGATGTCCTCGTTCTGCGTCAAGCTATCGCCGGAGATCGACTTCGACGTGGATCACGTAGCCAGCGTACCAACCTGGCGAGATCGTCGCCTGACCGGTGAACTTGAAGTGGCTGGACGAGCGTGGTGCCGAGACCGCCGACGTAGGTGTTCTCTCGTCGAAGGCGTCGGCGTCGTCGTCCCACCACATCACCTGCTCACCGACCCAACCGGAGATGGTGAGCGAGACTTTGCGGTTGCCCTTGCGAGCGGTCGTGGCTTCGAGCTCGGCGATCCGCTCTTCGAGATCGGCGCAGCAGTTGCCCCCCAAGGTCGGCGGCCGAGGCGCTGCCAGCGGAAAGACCGCCAACCAGCAGGCCTGCTGCCACCAGGGCACTCAAACTATACTTTTTCATTGACCTACTCCCGTCTGCTTACTTTTTGAAGGCGACGCCACGCACAAGGCCGCCTACTCCCTACAAAACCCAACGCATCCTTCGTCACTTGCACCGCGGCGGCCGCGAAGCCAAATCACCGCTCGGGGTGAAAGATTAATCAGAGATTGACGACTTGGGGAACCGGAAGAGCGCCAAAGTCGGTGGAATCCACCCTTGTTGTGGCCTTGTTGCAACGACACACTTTTCTGGCCCAACATATTGGCAAATCAGCGTTTTATATGACGTTCGCCGCCGCCCCGAGCGATGCGCTTATCCCCAAAGCGGGTCGCGGTATGTGAGTTCTGCCACGCTTTTCCACACGTCCGTTCGAAGCGATCGCATCAATTCGCGACCCCTTGCCGACGGCTGCGGCGCGTCTGGATGAATTGGCGAGAAAGGAGGGCCAGGAGAATGACGACAAAGGCCATGCTGTGGGTAATGAGAACCATGGCCGGCCGATCATCGAACGTCTGTCCGACGAAGTGCTGGAAGAAGGCCGGCTGGAAGCGGCTGGCGGCGCCATAAAGGGCCCGATACTGGTCGAGCGTGGCGTCAAGCAGCATGTAGGTGTTGGCCAGCGCCTTGCCGTTGATCCACTCGAACAGGGCGATGCCGCCGAGGGCGAAGATGCGGGCGATTACGTTGAGGCTCTCGACCGCCTCGTCATAGATGAAGAGCAGGGCGAAGATGGCGATGTGCGCCGTGACGAAGAACTGCCACAGAAAGTCCACCTGGGAACGGATGGACAGGATGGCCTCGATGAGGGTCCCCTCCTGGATCGCTTCGGTCATCTTACTCCCCCCGCGACGCTTGCCGTCTTGCTGACCGGCCGCGTCACTACGCAACTTGCTACTTCTGCCCGTTTACCGCCCCTTTCCCGTCCCCGGGGCACCCGCTCGCGCAGCGGTCGTCGCGGCAACCCGATGGTCGAGACTATGCAGTGAATGTGTCGGGAGATCGAATGCGCCGCCGCGTCGCATGCTGCGCGCCGACGGGGAGCCGGCTTTGTCACGCCCTTGCCCAAATCATTGGGCTACATTATTCTGCTGCAGCGCAACAAGTCATGCCAATCGAGCGCGCGGGCTTGCTTCCTTGGGGGTTCTAGCGGGGCAAGTGTCGTGCAGGTGCACTGCGGTGCGCGATGCGAATGGTTACCGGAAGAACGCCACGAAGCGCTGTTAAGCCACTGCCAAGGGGGCCGGCCGCAGGAACGTGTTCCTCGGCTCGGGATCGGCAGCGGCGAACGCTGTGCGTGCGGTACGCGTTTAGGCCGGTGAGGGGCTTATAGGCACGGAAAGCAATTACTCGATGCGAGCGACACGGCTGGACCGGCGATCGGTCCTCATGACGGCTGGTGCCTTCGCGATGCTAGGGGCAGGCGCGCGCCTCGGAACCGTTTCGCAGGCGGCCGCCGAGGCCGTGAGCGATGCCTCGACGCCGTTCACCGCCGCGCTGGTGCAAAATCTCGCGCAGCAACTATCGACGAGCGAGTACGCCAGTCCCTCGCTGACGCTGCCGGAGTCGTTCAAGAAGCTCGGCTACGACCAGTTCCGCGACATTCGCTTTCGCACCGACCAAGCTATTTGGCGCGGCGACAAGATCGACTTCGAGCTGCAGCTTCTGCCGGTGGGCTGGCTGTACAGCATGCCGGTAGAGATTTGGCTCGTCGACGATGGAACGGCAAAGCGTCTCAAGGCCGACGGCAATCTGTTCTCGCTTGGTCCGCTGATCAAGGACGCCGAGCCAGGTGCGCCCTACGGGTTTTCGGGGTTTCGCGTGCACGGGCCGATCAACCGGCCAGACTATTTCGACGAGTACGTGGTCTTCCAGGGTGCCAGCTACTTCCGCGCAGTCGGCCGCGGTCAACTCTATGGTCTCTCCGCGCGCGGCCTCGCCATCAACACCGCGCGACCGGGCGGAGAAGAGTTTCCCATCTTCCGCGCATTCTGGGTCGAGAAGCCAAAGCTCGGCGCGCGTTCAATCGTCATTCATGCGCTGCTCGATAGTGTCTCGACGACGGGTGCATACCGCTTCGAGGTGGAGCCCGGCGAGGCAACCATCATGGACGTCGAGGCAACTCTCTATCCGCGCCGTCCTCTGACGCACGTCGGCATCGCGCCGCTGACCAGCATGTACCTGCACGGACCGGGACACCATCGCATCGACGACGACTTCCGTCCGGCGGTGCACGACAGCGACGGCCTCGCCATCTACAACGGCAACAACGAGTGTATTTGGCGCCCCCTCACCAATCCCAAGACCCTGCAGACTAGCGCCTTTGTCGACCGCAGCATCAAAGGCTTCGGCCTCTGCCAGCGCGCGCGCTCGTTCCAATCCTTTGAGGATCTCGAGGCGCGCTACGAGAAGCGCCCGACCTTGTGGATCGAGCCCAAGGGCACTTGGGGGCCCGGCTACGTCGAGCTCATCGAGATCCCGACCGCCGTGGAAATCCACGACAACATCGCCGCCTACTGGAAGCCGACCACCGGACCCTCGCCGGGCACGCCGTTCCAGTTCGGCTACCGCATGTACTGGACGGACAAGTTGCCCATCGCCTGGAGCGGCGCCTCGACGGCCGCGACGCGCGTGGGCCGCGGCAAGGCGGACGATTTGACGAAGTTCGTCGTCGACTTCACCGGCCCTGCGGTGACCGACATGCGGCAAATGCCCGTCGCTGTCGTAACCGCCAATCCAGGCACGGTGTCCGACATCGCCGTGCACGCGAACCCTGAGACAAACGGGGTAAGGGTCAGCTTCGAGCTGGATCCGGGTGGAACCGAATTGTCGGAGCTACGTTTGGCGCTGAGGCTCGGCGATCAGCAGATCTCCGAGACCTGGCTCTATCGATGGACGAAATCATGAGCGACCTTACTGTGGCCGGACAGAAAATCGGCCGCATCCCCGACGCCAGCAGCCCCGAGCTTCTGCCCGCCGAGGTTCAGCTCGAGATGCCCGATCAGGATTTCAAGGCGCGCGCGACTTCAAAGCCGCGTCGGCGCCGCGGCTATTGGGTGCCGCGCGCCGCCGTCTTTACCGGCGCTGGAATTCTCACTGCGGCGTTTGCGCACGAGCTCTATGGCGTGCTGGCTGTCGAGCAGGCAACACCGCTGCAGGTTCTATTCCTCATTCTATCGACGATTGCCTTCGGCTGGATCGCGCTCGGCTCGCTCAATGCGGCGCTCGGCTTCATTCCGCTGTTTGGCGGCGAGAAGGCCGACACCATCGACCTGCCGCTCCCCGGCGCGCCGCTGACGACACGCACGGCACTGTTGTTTCCCGTCTATCACGAGGATCCCGCGCGCATCGCCGGCACGGTGCAGGCGATCGCGCTCGAATTGGAATCGATGGGCAGCGCTGCGGGGTTCGACGTCTTCCTGTTGTCGGACACGCGCGATGAGCGCGAAGGTGCCGCAGAGGAGAGCGCCTACCGCGCCCTGCGCCATCGCTTGAAGGACGTCATCCCCGTTTTCTACCGTCGCCGCCGCGAGAACCGCGGTCGCAAGGCCGGCAACATCAAGGATTGGGTGCGCCGCTTTGGCGGCGGCTATGAGCACTTCGTCATTCTCGACGGCGACAGCGTCATGTCAGGCACGACGTTGACGCGTCTGGTGCTGGCCATGCAGCGCGACCAGAGTGCCGGCCTCATCCAGACCGTGCCGCGCCTTACCGGCGCGACGACGCTGTTGCAGTACCTGACGCAGTTCGCCTCCAACGTTTACGGCCCGCTGGTGGCCGCCGGTCTCGCCTTCTGGCATCGCGACCAGGGCAACTACTGGGGCCACAACGCCGTCATCCGCACGGCGGCCTTCGCCTCGGCGGCCGGTCTGCCGACGCTGCCCGGCAAGGCGCCATTCGGCGGCGACATCCAGAGCCACGATTTTGTCGAGGCGGTGCTCCTCGCCCGCGCCGACTGGGGCGTGCACATAGTGCCGACCATCGAAGGCACCTACGAGGGCCAGCCGCCGACCTTGCCGGACGTCGTCGCCCGCGACCGGCGCTGGGCGCAGGGCAACCTGCAGCACCTCGGCATCGTGTTCTCGTCCGGCATCACCACCATGGGCCGTCTGCACCTGTTGATGGGCGCCACGTCCTATCTCATGTCGCTGATCTGGGCGTCGTCGCTCCTCGTCGGCATCGTGCTTGCCCTGCAGGGTCAGCAGATGATCCCCAGCTACTTCATCGACGAGAAGACGCTGTTCCCCGTATGGCCGGTGACCGACCCGGGCGCCGCCCTTCGACTGTTCTTCGCCACCATGCTTGTCGTGCTCATGCCGAAGTTCCTCGGGCTGGCGCTGGAGATCAAGCGCACGCGGCACGCGCGCGAATCGTGGGGCGGCACGCGCGCCGTGCTCGGTGTAGTCACCGAGACGCTGTTCTCGATCCTGCTGTCGCCCATCCTGATGGTGACGCAGACAGCCGCGGTGTTCCAGGTGCTGTTCGGGCTCGACTCCGGTTGGCGCTCGCAGAGCCGCGACAAGGCCGGCATCCCATTCATGGAGGCGCTGCGCTATCACCGCTGGCATATGCTCGTCGGCGTCGTCATGGCGGTTGCCTGCTACGAGGCCTCGGCGCTGGTGCTGGCGTGGATGTCGCCGGTGATCGTCGGTCTCATTCTGGCGCCCCCGCTGACCTGGCTCACGTCGCGGGCGGCTTCGCGGCCGCTGCGCACGCTGCTGTCGACACGTGAAGGGCGCAGCCCGCCGGCCATCGTCGAAAGCGCCCGCCGCGCCAGTGGCGAATGGGCAGATCACATCGCCATGCGCTCGGTCGAGAACGTGGTCGAGATCGCCCCGCGGGCTGCTTGATTCTGGGCGACACGAGCTGAGAGAAGCTTGCTCGGCATCGAACGCACACGAGCGGATAGCCGCGCCAACGGCGCGAGCGCCGGCCAGCTCGCGCAACGAGAGCCGCAGATCCAGCTTCTTATCCGCTCGTGTCAGGAACAGCAGCGGCGTTGCGGCGGAAAGCTTCGGTCAGCATGTCGCGCGCGCGCACGGGTGGTGCGGTGATGAACGGCAGTGGCCGGCATACCTCAACGCCGGCAGCGCCGACGCGGGCGGTCAGTGCACCGTTAAAGGCGCCTTCGCCCAAGCGTCGTGACAACCGCCGCAACAGGTCCTGTCCTAGGAACTGCCCGACCAGATCGTCGGTCAATGCGACGCCACCCGTGGCGATGATGTGGCCGACGACGAGCTTGGCCAAGCGCAACGCTCCAAGCGGCCCCGGACGGCCGCCGTACAGGCCGGCAATGGCGCGCAGCATGCGCAAATTCTCGATCAGCACGTAGAGCATGGCGATCCACGCCATCGGGCTGATGGCGGTGACCATGCCGATGCGCTTGGCGGCGGCAAGCACGGTACGACGCGCCTCCTGGTCGAGCGGCATGATCAGCTCGCGATCGGCCAGGGCCAGGAGATCGCCGGGGTTGAGCACCGAGCGTTCGTGCTCGGCAAAGCGTGCCAGCGGCCATTGTAGATCGGCACGGCCGCCAAGCACGTTCTTCAAGTGACGCACGGCGCGGCGCTCGCTGGCCGCATCGTTCTGGTTGAGCGCTTGCGTCACTTCCTTGCGCAGTGCGCCGAGACGGGCGAGGCGAAACATGCCGTAGATCTCGCGCAGGATGAGCACCACAGCCGAGAAGCCGACGACGCACAGCAGCGAGAAGGCGATCCAGCCGACCCAGTCCTGGCGCGCCAACGCCACGTCGACATAGCGCGCGAACCACATGGTCGTGGCGAGGACGATGAGGCCGAGCATGCCGGAGAGCAGCAGCGCCCCCCAGCGAATGCCGTGGCGCAGGTCGGCGACGGTCGGGCGCACCGTCGTGCGCGCGGCCTGACGCTTGCGGCGCGCCGACATCGGCCCGGTGTCAGCCGGTAGTGGTTGCTCGATCTTCTCGGCCGCAGCGGCACGTAGCGCCGGGTCATCGGTGGCGAACGCGCGCGGGCGCCGAATGTCGGTGTCTGAATTCATGCCGGTGCCCCGATTTCGAAGCTCGCCAGAGCTTGCTGCTGGTGCCGGGAGCGAACTTCGAAATCATAAGGGACACTAGAAGCCACACGCTTGCTAGTGTGATTCAGATCGAGCAATTCGCTCGATACCTTGCCTCTCATGACGGCGAATTTCTCGATCATCACACTAGCCAATCTGACAGCAGGAAATCGAGGGCGCGATCGAGGCGGATATGCGGCAACGGCAGCGCCTCGCCGTCGACGCCGGGCGGCAGCACACGCGGTGGCCGGAAGCGCACGAAATGAAGCCCGGCCGGCGCCGCGTCGGGCTTCAAGGCGTCGTTCGGGTTGGCCGGCAGGTCGCCGGGAAACACGGCGGCTTCCGTCTTGCCGTCGAACACCTTGCCGCCGATGCGCTCGCCCGGCATCGGCACGCCGACGATGCACGGCAGCCATTCGTTGCCGACTTTGGCGTCGGTCTCGCGCGTCGCCCTCAGCGCGGCGAGCGCCTGCACGCCGACCTCGGCGCCGGCGTCGGAGGCGCGGCCCATGGCGCGGTCGGTGATGACGCGCAGGATCGCTTCCAGCCGGTCGTGGCTGGAGGAGTGGATGTGATCCGCCTTGGTGGCGGCGAACAGCAGCTTATCGATGCGGCGCACGAATAGGGCCGTTAGCCAGTTCGAGGAGCCGGCACGGAACACGCGCAGGATTGCTTCCAGCGCCCGCTGCAGATCGACGACGGCATCGCCGCCCTCGTTCAGCGGCCCGAGCACGTCGACGAGCACGATCTGACGGTCGAGACGGCTGAAGTGATCGGTGAAGAACGGCCGCACGACGTGCGTCTTATAGCTCTCGAAGCGCCGCGCCATCATGGCGGCGAGCGATGAGCGCCCGTAGCTCGGTTTGGCGCCGAGGGCGAGGGGGCAGAAGGTGAGCAGCGGCGAGCCTTCGAGATCGCCCGGCAGCAGGAAGCGTCCTGGCCCCGTCGTGTGCAGAACGTGATCGTCGGCGCGCGCGGCCTTGAGATAAGCGGCGAAGAGGTTGGCGCCGCGCAGTGCCACCTGCTCGTCCTTGGCGGCATTGGGGTCGATGGTGGAGAGAAACTCGCGCCAGGCTTTCGAGTGCGCTTGCCGGCGTGGCGCTGCCGCCTGCGCCACCGCCTCGGCACACCACTGCTCGTAGCTCATGTCGAGCAGCGGCAGGTCGATCAGCCACTCGCCGGGATAATCGACGACGTCGAGGTTGAGGCGGGAGATGCCGAAGGCGCGGCGCAGGGCACTCGCCGACTTGAACTCGATGGTGATGCGCACCTGGGAAAGACGCCGCGTGCTCTCCGGCCATTCGGGCGGATCGCGCGACAGGTCTTCGAGGTGCGCCTCGTAGTCGAAGCGCGGCACCTCATCGTCGGGCTGCGGCTCGAGATAGGCGCGCTCAATGCGCCCCTCGGCTTCGGGCATGAAGAACGGCAAGCGCCCGCCGGAGACGAGATTGCGGATCAGCGCGGTGATGAAGATGGTCTTGCCGGCGCGAGACAACCCGGTGACGCCGAGCCGCAGCGTGGGCGTCATCATGTCGGTCAACATGGCGCCGGCGCGGTGCCAGGCCAGGCGCGTGGGGTCGTCTAGATCGGGAACGGGCTCGGAGGAGGGCAAAGGGGGACCTCGCAAAGGTCCCTTTAGCTAGTGCGAGTTAGGCGCCGCGGCAAGTTGCGAGGGCAAGTTGCCGGCGGCGCTTGGGGCGGCGTCAGCCGTAGAAAATGACCAGTACGCCGGCGGCCATCACCGTCATTCCCATGAGGATGATCAAGCCGCTACGAATGAACTCTGCCATGATAGTCTCCACCTGCGTCCGGTGTGTCACGATGCTTGCAGTTTGGGCATTGCGCCATTGAACGACCGCTGAAGCGGAGCGTCAGGCCCTGTTCATATTGGCGAGCTGCCGCCCCGCGAATTGGCGCGCAAGCCGTGCTCGCTATGGGACGCTGGGTCCCCCGCTGTCCGCCGCAGGCGCGGCGCTCCACCCCTTCTCGGGCATGGAGATGGTGATGCGTCGCGAGCCGAGCTGCTGGTCGGAGACCCAAGGCAGCGTCCGCTCGAACACGACGGCGTCTGCCTCGTAGATCGCGAATGCGGACGAAACGTGGGCGAGCGCCGGCAAATCCGTGATCTGTAACGCTGCGTAACGCGTGTTGAGGACGCCGTGCATCGACCGACCTCGGCGCGCGCCGACTAGGCATGCCGGCCTAGAGTTTGTTCTTGAAGATCTTGCCGTCCTTCATGATGACGAGGAAGTTCTTCGCCGGGTCCTCGATCAGCTTGATGTCGGCTATGGGATCGCCGTCGACCAGCAGAAGATCGGCCAGCGCGCCTTCTTCGACGACGCCGAGTTTGCCAGGGTAAGGGTTGCGCTTCCCTGACATGGCCAGGAGCTCGGCGTTGGTTCCGGTCGCCATGGCGAGGGTTTCGCCGGGCGAATACCAACGTGCAAACTTGGTCGAGCAATTCGCCCTGGCGCTGCGCCAGCCTCGGAGAAAACAAAATGTCCGTGCCGAACGCCGTCTTGAGCTTGTATTTTTTTGCCAGCTCGATGGTCTTGTCCGTGCCGGCGAAAACCTCGAACGCCTTGGCGCGTTCTTGCGACCCTTCGGGAAACGCATCGGCCAGTTCGTCCGGAAACGCCTGAGTGCTCAGCCAGATGCCCCGGTCGGCGATCAGCTTGGCAGTCGCCTCGTCCATAAGATGGCCGTGCTCGATGCACTTCACACCGGCGGCGATCGCACGCTGGATCGAAACGGGCGTGTAGGCGTGCACGGTAACGTAGGTGCCCCAGTTCTCGGCGGCTTCAACGGCGGCGCGCAGCTCGGGTTCCGTGAAGGTGGACGCATCGAGGGGGCTGTTGGGCGACGCCACTCCGCCGCCGGCCGTGAGCTTGATTTGCGAAGCGCCTTGCAGAAGCTGCTCGCGCACCCGCACGCGCACTTCATCCGGGCTGTCGGCGACCATCGCGGCTCCGGTCTGCTCCTGGCGCGACAGCGGGGCGCCGATGACGCGAGGCAGCTCGTGCGCGTGGCGGAAGTCGCCGTGACCGCTGGTGACGGTGATAATGGCGCCGGATGGATAGATGCGCGGGCCGGCGACGATGCCCTCGTCGATGGCGCGCTTCAGCCCGAACGATGGCCCGCCCACGTCGCGAACGGTGGTGAAACCGCGCATCAACGTGTCCGTAGCCTCGGCGCCCGCCACCAAGTTCAGGTAACCGACATCGTCCACGAGCAACTGTGCCGGAGTGGGCCGAACAAGCATCGCATGCCAATGCGCGTCGATGAGGCCCGGCATGAGCGTGCGCCCACCGCCGGCGATGATCTTGGCCGAGGAGTTCGCCATCGATCGTAATCGGGTCTTTCGAGATCGTTTCGATCGTGTTGCCGCGGACGAGAACGTTCACGCTTGCGCTCAGCTGCTCGCTCTTGCCGTCGAAGATGCGAACGTTCTCGAACAGTGTGAGAGCGGGTGGCTCTGCGGCGTGCGCGGCGTGTGCGAGGCAAAATACAGCGCCAAAAATTGACGTCCGGAAAAGCATCGGATCCTCCTGTGGAGTCCCCCATTGCGCTCGGCTTGTCTGGCAACTTGAACCTAAATTGACGGTCGGCGCCAGCCTGCCGCAAAAAAAGCTTCTCTAAGCCGCCGCGCCGCGCGCTTCATTCAATCGGAAACCTTTACGGCTCTAATTTCCGGTCGGCGGGATTACCGCAACTGCGAGGAGGCGAAAGATGAACCGACAACGGCGCCTGCGCGAGGTGGTGCTTTCGGTCGCTGCGATTGCGGCACTTTCAATGGCTGCTTGCGGGAAGGACTCCACTCCGCTGCTGGGGCGCGACACGGTTGTGCCTGTGAGCTCGGTGACCCGGCACTTCCCCGA
This sequence comes from uncultured Alphaproteobacteria bacterium, assembly GCA_963795225.1. GTDB lineage: Bacteria > Pseudomonadota > Alphaproteobacteria > Rhizobiales > Hyphomicrobiaceae > Hyphomicrobium_A. The sequence continues at coordinate 14,233 of CAWCHB010000005.1, forward strand.
AGTCACCAAGGAAGCGAGCACGGGGCCGAACGAAACCAGCGTCGGCAAGCCGATCGGATCGAGGTCCGTGGTCTTCACCAGCGCCGACGGAAAGAGAAGGGTGACGCTCTCCATCGATCAGTACGCCAGTGCCAGTGACGCCGCGGCCGCCTACCAAACGGCGGTGCAGGGCAGCGTGGCCGCGCCCGGGTTCAAGCCTGCAGCCGCGCCGGATCTGGGGCAGGAGGCGTTCGCCGGCACCTCGCAAGTCGGCGACGAGATGCATTTCGGTATTGGAACACGTGATGGCAGGCTGATCATGTCCGCCACGCACGCGGGCGACATCCCGGTAACGCCCGACAACTCAGAGAAGCTTATTCGTCTCGGCGGCGAGCAACTCACGACCGCGAAACAGGTCCTCGGAGGCGGGCCATGAAGTGGCCGAGGCGTCGCGCACTGCTCGGGTTGTTCGGCGTTGCCGTCGTTGCCCTCAGCGCGCCAACCTCGAGCCGGGAGCTGCACCCGGGCATAATTGGGGACGATGATCGCATTCGCGTCGAGCAGCGCGGGCCACCGTGGAATGCGGTCGGCCAGGTCAATGTCGGTGGCTACAGAAGGGTTGGCCAATGTACGGGGACACTGATTGCCCCAGACGTTGTCTTGACGGCGGCCCACTGCGTGGTCGATCCATGGCGCGCGGCACCGTTCCCCCTACATGACATTCATTTTCTAGCCGGCGTCCACGGCGCGGAGAACAGTGGCCATTCGACGGCAAAGTGCCTGCACTTCTTGGCGGACAAGTTTTCACCAACGACTCCCGACTTGGCGACGGACATGGTCGAGGTTGTGCTGAATGAGAAACTGGATGTCGAGCCCATGCCGATTGCCGAGGATGTAGAGCCGCGTACCGGGCTTTCGCTAGTACACGCGGCCTACCCTGCGGATAGACGGTTCGTCCTTTCGGCTCACCTTGGCTGCCAGCTTCTTCACGCCGATCTAGAGCCGCCGCTGTGGTTCAACGACTGCGACACTCACCCTGCAAGCTCTGGCGGTCCGCTGCTCACGAAGGTCGACGGCGTGCTGCAACTGGTTGCGATCATGGTCGCGGCGGGCAACGGCAGTCCTAACGTGGCGGTCCCGATTTCACGGAACAACAAATCGTCCCTGAACAGAACCTGCCCATAATCAAATTCAAGTCCGCTCACCCAGCGGCTAGCCACTACTCCCCCCTGCGGCGGGCCATGAAGGCGATACGCTCGAACAGGTGCAGGTCCTGTTCGTTCTTGAGCAGCGCGCCGGCGAGCGGCGGGATCAGTTTGCGACTGTCGGTCTCGCGCAGGGTCTCGGGCTGCACGTCCTCGTTCAGCAACAACTTCAGCCAGTCGAGCAGCTCCGACGTCGACGGCTTCTTCTTCAGGCCCGGCACGTCGCGGATCTCGTAGAAGATGCGCATAGCTTCGGACACGAGGCGACCCTTGAGGCCGGGGAAGTGCACCTCGACGATCTGGCGCATGGTCTCGTCGTCGGGGAACTTGATGTAGTGGAAGAAGCAGCGGCGCAGGAAGGCGTCGGGCAGCTCCTTCTCGTTGTTGGACGTGATGATGACGATGGGACGGTTCGTCGCCTTCACCGTCTCGCCCGTCTCGTAGACGAAGAACTCCATGCGATCGAGCTCCTGCAACAGGTCGTTGGGGAACTCGATGTCGGCCTTGTCGATCTCGTCGATGAGCAGCACCGGGCGCACGTCCATGGCGAACGCATCCCACAGCTTGCCGCGCTTGATGTAGTTCTTGATGTCGTGGACGCGCTCGTCGCCCAGCTGGCTGTCGCGCAGGCGCGAGACGGCGTCGTACTCGTAGAGGCCCTGGTGGGCCTTGGTCGTCGATTTGATATGCCACTCGATGATGGGGACGCCGAGCGCCTCGGCTACTTCCAGCGCCAGCGCCGTCTTGCCGGTGCCGGGCTCGCCCTTGATCAGCAGGGGACGGGAGAGGGTGATCGCCGCGTTGACGGCAATCTTGAGATCGTCCGTCGCCACGTAGCGCCGGGTTCCATCGAATTTCATCGCGAGGGAATGATCCTTGTCGGTTCAGAAGGCCTCGAGGGACATTAGAGGCCGGCGCGCGGCTGGGGCAAGTCGCCGGCGCCTTCGCCATGCCGCAAGGCGGGGTTTGCTCGCACGATAGGCGGATGCCGCCTTGGTGACCGATTGGCGACCGGCCGCTTTTCCTTTTCCGTATCGCAACTTAAGTCAGCCTCCGGAACGCCTTGACAGACGCTCCGGCTGCCGCCAATAGGAGGCGCCTAAATTCGCTTGTTACCTGCCGGTTGAGGGACCGGCCGTCTCTTCAAGCCTTTCGAAGGCCAGGATGGGCAAGCAGAACGCTAAGAAGCCTACCAAGGCGAAGGCCCCTTCGGTGGCCCGCGCGGAACCATCGCGTGCCGCGAAGCGTAACGGCGCCATCGCCCTAAAAACGAAACCGGTCGCAAACAAGAAGGCCATCGAGAAGAAGCCTGCCGCCAAGCAGGCAGTCGTAAAGCAGAAGGTTGCGGGGAAAAAGATGTCGGCACGCGCCAAGTCTTCGTCAATTGTGCTGCCTCCTGACTATCGTCCGAGCGAGGACGAGCCGTTCATGAGCGAGCGGCAGCGGATGTACTTCCGCCAGAAGCTCGTTGCCTGGAAAGACGAGATTATTCGCCAGACGCGCGAGACGCTGGTCGGGCTGCACGAGGAATCGACGCAGCACGCCGATCTCGCCGACCGCGCCACCTCCGAGACCGACCGGGCGCTGGAGCTGCGTGCGCGCGACCGTCAGCGCAAGCTCGTCGCCAAGATCGACGCAGCGCTGTCCCGCATCGAGGACGGCTCGTACGGGTATTGCGAGGAAACGGGCGAGCCCATCGGCCTGAAGCGCCTCGACGCGCGCCCCATCGCCACCTTGTCGGTGGAGGCGCAGGAGCGCCACGAGCGGCGCGAGCGCGTCTACCGCGAGGACTGAGCGGGGCTTGCGGCCGCGCTCCTTTTAACGATCAATCGTTGTCGGGTTTGCGCGACGGCATCGGTGCGCCGTCAACGAGCGGCACCGCCAGCGAGAAGTCGAGCGGCGCATCGGTAGACCCCCGCAGACAATTCCTAGCGATCGCCTGCCGCTTGTCCGAGCGACCGAAGTGGCAGCGCCGCGGCGCGTGGTTCCGTTGTGCGTGCCGCAGCGATGCCACTCTCGATGACGATGTCCGTCGGCCCGCCGGTCATCACCAGATGCTCTACATCGTCGCGGCGGATGAGCAGGAGCTTGCGCTTGGCGTCGACTACCGCCTGCTCGACGATGTCGAGGCGCTTGTGCGCCTTAGCGGCGAACAACGTCAGCCCCGGGCCGCGCATCGTTTGACGCACGATAAATGCGACCGCGACGATCGCCGCCGCAGCAATTGCAGCGCCCAAAACGAGCACAAGAACTCCAGTCATTTCTCACTCAACTTCTGTAACTCGCGCGCATCGCTCGCACTTTCGAAATGCGCGCGAACGGCTACACGCACCCCTTGCGTGTATACCCGGCGGTTCATGCGATTTTAACCCTAATGATCGAACTGTTGACGTGTAAAGCGACGCAACCTCACGACCCGCGACCCTAAGCAAAACGGCCCAATAGGTCCTGCTCTGCGGTTGCCACCGGTGCGAAGCTTGTTGTGTGTAATGCGTATCAGAGTACATCGCCCATGCCGGCGCCTCACGCCTCCCAAACTCAGAATCAGATAACCTCCCTGCGCATGCGCGAGCACGACGCAATCGAGCTGCCGTCCGCTCCCTTTGACGCGATCCCGCCGCTGCAGGGGCTCTCTGCCTATCTGCCGACCATCGGTGCGATCGTTCTCGGCGCGGGCATCGCCTTTGGCGTCGTCGCCAGCGGTGTCGGCACGCCTGTGCTCATCGCCATGCTGGTCGCGCTGGCGTCGGTCGGCCTGTTCTTCCTCTTCGCCTACTCCGCCGGCTACATCCGCATCGGTCAGCGCGCGCCGCTCGCCGACGTGGTCAAGGCCGCCGCCGACGGTCTCGATGTCGGCGTACTGATCGCGCGTCGCGACGGCGAGCCGGTGTACGCCAACACCACCTTCGAGCGGATGGTCGGGCGTGGCGAGCGTGATCGCCTCGTCGCCCTGCAGCAGTTTCTTGCCGGGGATGCGGCGGCGAGTGCGGCGCTGTTCCGCCTGACTCGCGCGGCCGAGCGCGGCGAAGCCCTCGCCGAGGAATTTTCCATCGGCCGCGTTCTGCCGGGCGCGCGCACGCGCCGCACGCTGCAGCTCTCCGTCAATCCGTTGGACGCCGATGAGACTGCCGACTTCGTCCTGTGGCGCCTCACCGATGTCACCGCCGACCGTCAGCGCGAGGCAACGCGCATCGCTGGCGTCGAAGTGCAACTTGCCCAGTTTGATGGTGCACCGATCGGCCTTGCCTCGGTCGCCGGCGACGGCACACTGCTGCACGTCAATGGAACGCTGGCGCGCTGGATCGGCCGCTCGCCGAAGTCGGTGATCGATCAGCGGCTGACCTTGGCCGATATCGCTCCGGGTGAGGGCGCCGGGCTGCTGTCGCGCCTTTCCGGCGACGACAACGAGCAGTCAGCGACGCTCGACGTCGACCTGACGCGCGAGGACGGACGCATCATGCCGGCGCGTCTGCTGGCGCGCGCCCTGCCCAGCGGCAGGGGCCTGACCATCGCCGTGGTCGATCTCGCCGGCGAGCGCGCCGCCGAGTTCGAGAGCGATGAATCGGGCGCCCGCTTCGCGCGCTTCTTCCAGTCGGCGCCATTCGGCATCGCCATGCTGGGTTCGGACGGTCGTATCGTCAGCGCCAACTCCGCCTTCTGCGGCATGGTGCTCGATGGCGCTGCCGGCACCGGCATTTCCGCCGCCGACGCGCTGGGCCGCGCCGCCGACCCCGAAACGCGCACGGCCGTGGAGGATGGGCTCAAGCGCGTCATCTCCGGGCGCGTGCATAACGTGCCGATCGAGATCACCGCCGCGAAGCGCGATCACGTGACGCGCGTCTACATGAGCCCGTTTGCCGCCGGTGGCGCGCGCGAGGCGGCGATCCTCTATGTCGTCGATGCGACCGAGCAGAAGGCGCTGGAAGCAAAGTTTGCCCAAAGCCAGAAGATGGAAGTCGTCGGCAAGCTGGCGGGCGGCATCGCGCACGACTTCAACAACATGCTGACGGCCATCCTCGGCTTCTCAGACATGCTGCTGACCATGCACCGTCCGAAGGACGTCGCGTATAAGGACATCAAGAATATCCAGGCGAGCGCGAACCGTGCAGCGGAGCTGGTGCGCAAGTTGCTCGCTCTCGCCCGTCAGCAGACGCTGCAGAACGAGGTGGTCAGCCTAGGCGAGGTGCTCACTGATGAGTTCAACCTGCTGCGCGGCTATGTCGGTGAGAAGAACGAGCTGAAAATCTCGGCTACCCCCGACCTCTGGTACGTGATGACCGACAAGCACGAATTCGTGCAGGCGCTGTTCAACCTCATCACCAACGCCAAGGACGCGATGCCGGACGGCGGCACGCTGACCATCCGCGCGCGCAATGTGCCCGAGCGCGAGACGCAGAAGTTCGAGCACCGCGAGTTCGTCCACGGCGAGTACGTGCTGATCGAGGTCGGCGATACCGGGCACGGCATGAGCCGCGAGGTGATGGACAAGATCTTCGAGCCGTTCTTCACCACCAAGGCGATCGGCAAGGGTACCGGCCTCGGCCTTGCCTCGGTGTACGGCATGGTCAAGCAGTCGGGCGGCTACATCTATCCCGAGAGCGAGGTCGGCAAGGGCACCACTTTCCGCATCTACCTGCCGCGTCATCACGCCGACGAGGATGTCGTCGCGCCGAAGAAGGAGAAGAAGGAGCAGCGCGCCGCCGATCTCACCGGCACCGGCCGCGTGCTCTTGGTCGAGGACGAGGAGGTTGTGCGCAACTTTGCCGCCCGCGCGCTGAAGCGCCAGGGCTACAAGGTGCTCGAAGCCTCGACCGGCGTCGAAGCGCTCGAAGTGATGGAGAAGCACAAGGGCAAGATCGACATCGTCGTCTCTGACGTCGTCATGCCGGAGATGGATGGCCCGACGCTGCTCAAAGAGCTGCGCAAGACCAACCCCGACTTGAAGATCATCTTCGTCTCCGGGTATCCCAACGATGCCTTCAAGGCGGCGCTGGGGGACGAGAACTTCGCCTTCCTGCCCAAGCCCTTCTCGCTGCCGCAGCTCGCCGCCAAGGTGAAGGAAGAGCTTTCCCGCGAGTGAGGCACGGGCGAGGATAGGTGCATGCATCTCGCCCGCATTTCCATCTTCGCGCTCCTGCTGTTGTCGCCACCGGAGGGTGCGTCGGCGGAGACGGGCGGCATGGTACCGGCGGCCGGCGGGGTCGTCGCGCCGTTGCCGACGGACGAGGCTGTGCGCCGCGGCATGCTGGCGATCCGCGACCTGGTGCGCCTCAACCATTCCCTGGTGACGCACCGGCGCATGCCACCGGACCACGCGGCGCGCTTTGCCAAGCAAGTGAAGGTCGAGGCCGACACCATTTTGGCCACCAGCAAGATCGCCGGGGAGGGTCGCGACAGGCTACGCGGCGTGCTCGACGAGATCGTCGCTGGCATCGAGGCGGTCGCGGGGCGCGACAAGGCCGTCAGCCCGCTCGACGGGCTCGTGCGCGCCGACGAGGCGCTCGCGCGCTATGCCAGCGAATTTGACCATCGCGGCTGGGCGCCGCTGCAGTCGCTGGACTAGAGATGAGCGTGATTCCCGCTGCCGGCTTGTGCAAGCAGCCGCGGAAGCAACGTGGACACTCCGCAGGGGTCTCTATACCTTGGGCATTGTGTACTGCGGAACATTCCCGCGGCGCCACAGGTGACTGAGGGCGCTGTAGAGAAGGAAAAGCCATGGATCAGCGTACAATCCTCATTGCCGTCGCCGTCGCCGTAGTGCTGGGCATTATTTGGTATGGCACCCAGACACCCCCGATGACTTCAACGGCCCCGCCTCCGGCGGCCACCACTCCCGCGACGCCGCCGGCGCCATAAACGACCCTGCGTTAGCTGGCAGTTCAGCCGGGAAACTGGTGCTCTGGCGCCAGCAGGCGGCAATTGTGCGGATGCTTTAAAAGCGGCCGGTGATGCCGACGACCGGGCCGTGCTGAGTTGTGTCGAACTCGTAGCGGCTGATGCCGACGCCCTCGTCGTAGTCGACCGACAGCGCCTTGTAGCCAAGGTAGCCGTCGAAGACGATGCCGCTGTGCGTGCCCAGATACGAGCTGTAGGTGGCGAGCACGTGCCAGGTGAACTGGCTGCCGACGCCGAAGCCGCCGATGTCGCCGCGCACGGTGAACTCTTCGGCCAGCGTCGGCTTGTAGTGCAGGCGCATGCCCATGAAGGGATCGATCCAGTGGACGCCGCCCGAACGCGCCAGGGCGGTGGCGCCGGAGACGATGAGGCCGTCGACGTTCAGCGTACCGGCCAGGGCCACGTTGATGTCCAGCTCCTGGTGCCAGTAGCGGCCGCCGGCGAGGATTTCGAGCCAGGTATCGGTCTCGGCGCCGTAGTTGTTGCCGAAGTTCCAGCGATTGGTCTCGTACATGCCGCCGGCCTCGACGATCCAGTAGCTGTAGTTGGACGACAGCGCCGCCCCGAGCGTGCCCGCGACGTGCGGGGAGAACGTCTTCGATCTCACAAATGAACCGTCGTTGGTGACGTCGGCATAGATGACGTCGGAGAACAGCGTCACCGCGCCCCGCCGCGCCTGCATGTAGCTCATCCAGGCGAAGTCGAGGGATTCGAGCACCTGCACGGGGTTCTCGCTGACCTCGAACGAGCGCCCGCGGACGACGGCATCACCCTCGACCCACGGCAGCCAAGCGTACGGCGTGAACTGGAACTGCCAGCCGGTCGGTCCCGGGGCGATCGTCGAGGCGGGCTTGTAGCCGTCGGCATGCGCTGCCCAACAGAGCAGCGTCATCGCGGCACACGTCAAAGCAGCCACGCGCATACGGCCCTCCAGGAGCTGTTCACAACCTGTGGACAATGTCTGATTCGCGCCGTCGTGGCGTGGCGGGCGCGCCACGCGGCCGCCGCTAGCCGAAGACGTAGTCGATGATGTAGGTGCGCGCCTCGGGGCTGAGCCCGGGCGGCGGCTTGACGAACTGCGCCTTGTGGATGGCGTTGACCGCGGCGTCGTCGAGCGCCTTGTTGCCGCTCGAATGCAGTACGCGCACGTAGAGCAGGTCGCCCTGCTGGGTGATCTGGAAGGTGACGAGCACGCGGCCCCACAGCGCAAACGGGCCGGGGCGCGTCTTCATCAGGGCGGCGATGACGCTGCGCGAGAACTCGTCGGATTTGCCGCTGGCGCCGGTGCCGCGCACCTGCATGCCGCCGCCGGAGTACATTGCCTGCTGCTGGCGTTGCGGCTTGCTCGGCTTGCGGTCGTAGTGCGCCTTGACCTTCGCCGAGAGATCGTCGGCCGCCGCGTCGACGAGTGCTTCGAGGTCGAGCGCGGGCTTGCCGGATTTCTCCTCCTCGGCGGGCTCCTCTTTCGGCTCTTCCTTCGGCGGCTCTTCGGTAGGCTGCTGCTGCGCTTCCACCTCGGGCTGCGGCAGCATCGCCTGCTGCTGTGGTTGCGGAGGCGCCGGATTGGGTGTCGGTCCCTGCTGGGTGCCGTCCTGCCATTTCTGGGTCTTGGAATTCTTGTCCGGGTCAGGGACCAGCTCGACGCTGATCGAGGTCGAATCCTGGCCGCGGCGTTCCTGCTCTTGGCGCGCCAACTCTTGCTCGAGTGCGGAGAGGCCGCCAAGGCCCATCACATGCGCGACGACGACGGCCACATACAGTAAGGTCACGATGACGGCGCTCGCCCACAGCGTGCGCTCGTTCTGCTCGGCGGTGGTGCGGATGCGCTGATCGCTGTCGAGCACCCCGAAGAGGCCGCCAGACGCGTCGGCGCCGGCGGCCGCGTCAGGGGACGAGGCCTCCTTCGCCGACGGGAGTTCTCCCGCCAGCTCTGCCGCCAGTGCTGCGATCTCGGCCATGGAACGGTTGCGAATTGGCTCTTGGTTGAAGCCGTCACTTTAGCGCGTTGCGACGCACGCGCTTGCGGCCAATTGGCCACGCTGCCCATGGATATCCGCGCAGTTTCATCGCTCTTCATGGCGCCGCGCGGCCAACTGGACGCACAAGAACAAAAAGAGTACAGTCGAGTTGAAATTGAGAACATTGGGCGCTTGCCATATAGGTGAACGACATGACGAACCGGCCGGAATTCAAGGTCGTCGAGGGGGGAGCGGGGTCGATGGACAAGATGAAGGCGCTGGAGGCGGCGCTCTCCCAGATCGAGAAAATGCACGGCAAGGGCTCGATCATGCGCCTCGGCGCCAGCGACCAGTCGATGGACGTCGAGGCGATCTCGACCGGCTCGCTCGGGCTCGACATCGCGCTCGGCATCGGCGGCCTGCCGCGCGGCCGCGTCATCGAGATCTACGGCCCGGAATCGTCCGGCAAGACCACGCTCTCGCTGCAGGTGGTGGCCGAGGCCCAGAAGACCGGCGGCATCTGCGCCTTCGTCGACGCCGAGCATGCGCTCGATCCGGTCTACGCCAGAAAGCTCGGCGTCAAGGTCGAGGATCTGCTGATCTCGCAGCCCGACACCGGCGAGCAGGCGCTGGAGATCGCCGACACGCTGGTGCGCTCCGGCGCCATCGACGTGCTCGTCGTCGACAGCGTCGCCGCGCTGACGCCCAAGGCCGAGCTCGAAGGCGAGATGGGCGACATGCAACCCGGCATGCAGGCGCGTCTGATGAGCAAGGCGCTGCGCAAGCTGACGGCGTCGATCTCCAAGTCGGGGACCATGGTCATCTTCATCAACCAGATCCGCATGAAGATCGGCGTCATGTTCGGCAACCCGGAGACGACGACGGGCGGCAACGCGCTGAAGTTCTACGCCTCGGTGCGCCTCGACATCCGCCGCATCGGCCAGATCAAGGACCGCGAGGAGGTGGTCGGCAACCAGACGCGCGTCAAGGTCGTCAAGAACAAGGTGGCGCCGCCGTTCAAGCAGGTCGAGTTCGACATCATGTACGGCGAGGGCATCTCCAAGATGGGCGAGCTCGTCGATCTGGGGTCGAAGGTCGGCATCGTCGAGAAGTCCGGCGCCTGGTTCTCCTACGACGGCAACCGCATCGGCCAGGGCCGCGAGAACGCCAAGGCGTTCCTCAAGGAGAACCCGAAGATCGCCGCCGCCATCGAGAAGGCCATCCGCGCCAATGCCGGGCTGATCGTCGACAAGCTGCTGATCGAGGAACAGTCAGGCGCCGACGGCGAGGAGCCGGACGAGGACGGCGTGCTGCCCGACGATGACAGGCGCCAAGAAGCCCGCCCGCGCCAAACGCTGATCGGACGACTTGTCATCGCCGCGGCTCGTGCCGGCGGCATGCTTTCGCATGCGCCCGGGATCCAGTTCCGCGCACTCCGCGCCGCAGATGTGCGCTGGATCCCGGCGACAAGTGCCGGGCTGACAGAGCGAAGGCGTGCGGAACGGTAGAAAGCGCCGCAGGCGCTTGACACCAAGGCACCCGATCCCCGACGGATAGGCCCGAACGATCCGGCGCCGGCTCGATGCAGCCGCCGCCGCTGGCGCCTTTCCGAAAGCTGACCGATGACCTCCGTCAACGAGATCCGCCGCGCGTTCCTCGACTTCTTCAAGAAGAACGGCCACGAGGTCGTCCCGTCGTCGCCGCTGGTGCCGCGCAACGACCCGACGTTGATGTTCACCAACGCCGGCATGGTGCAGTTCAAGAACGTCTTCACCGGGCAGGAGACGCGCCCCTACACGCGCGCCGCCATCCTCGCAGAAGTGCGTGCGCGCCGGCGGCAAGCACAACGACCTCGACAACGTCGGCTACACCGCGCGCCACCACACGTTCTTCGAGATGCTCGGCAACTTCTCCTTCGGCGACTACTTCAAGGAGCGAGGCCATCGCGCTCGCCTGGGAGCTGCTGACCAAGGACTCGGCCTCGATCCCGAAGCGCCTGCACCGTCACCGTCTACCACGACGGACGACGAGGCCCACGGCATCTGGAAGAAGCTGACCGGCTTCGGCGACGACCGGATCATCCGCATCGCCGACAGCCGACAACTTCTGGCAGATGGGCGACACCGGCCCCTGCGGCCCGTGCTCGGAGATCTTCTACGACCACGGCGACAAGATCTCCGGCGGCCCGCCCGGCTCGACGGACGCCGACGGCGACCGCTTCGTCGAGATCTGGAACCTCGTGTTCATGCAGTTCGAGCAGCTCGCCGGCGGCGAGCGCGTCGACCTGCCGAAGCACGTCGATCGACACCGGCATGGGGCTCGAGCGCATCGCCGCCGTGCTGCAGGGCGTGCACCGACAACTACGACATCGACCTGTTCAAGGCGCTGATCGCCGCATCCGTGCAGGCGACCGGCGTCGCCGGCAGACGGGCGAGCGACAAGGCGCTCGCACCGCGTCATCGCCGACCACCTGCGCGCCACGAGCTTCCTGATCGCCGACGGCGTGCTGCCGTCCAACGAGGGCCGCGGCTACGTGCTCCGCCGCATCATGCGCCGCGCCATGCGCCACGCCCACCTGCTCGGCGCCGAGGAGCCGCTGATGTATCGCCTCGTGCCGGCGCTCGTGCACGAGATGGGCGACACCTATCCCGAGCTGCGCGCGCCCAGCCGCTGATCACCGAGACGCTGCAGCTGGAAGAGACGCGCTTCCGGAAGACGCTCGACAAGGGCTTGGGCTTGCTCGGCGAAGCGTCCGGCAAGCTCAAGCAGGGCGACGTGCTGCCGGGCGAGACGGCGTTCAAGCTCTACGACACCTACGGCTTCCCGCTCGACCTGACCGAGGATGCGCTGCGCGCGCGCGGCATCACCGTCGACACCAAAGCCTTCGACGCCGCCATGGAGCGGCAGAAGGCGGAGGCGCGCAGGGCCTGGAAGGGATCGGGCGAAGCCGCGACCGAGAGCGATCTGGTTCGAGGTGAAGGAGAAGACCGGCGCCACCGAGTTCCTCGGCTACGACACGGAGACCGCGACGGGCGAGATCGTCGCGCTCGTCAAGGACGGCAAGGAAGCCAAGACGCTGAAGGCCGGCGACGAGGCCGCGATCGTCCTCAACCAGACGCCGTTCTATGGCGAGTCCGGCGGCCAGGTCGGCGATACGGGCGTCATCCGCGGCGCCAAGGGCGCGCTGTTCCGCGTCACCGACACGCAGAGAAAGGCGGGCGACCTCTTCGTCCACCTCGGCAAGCTCGAGGGCGGCGTTCAAGATCGGCGAGGCAGTCGATCTCGACGTCGATCACGCGGCGCGCTCCGCCACCCGCGCCAATCACTCGGCGACGCATCTGCTGCACGAGGCGCTGCGCCAGGTGCTTGGTGACCACGTGGCGCAGAACGGCTCGCTCGTCGCCCCCGACCGCCTGCGCTTCGACTTCGTGCACACCAAGCCGATGACCGCCGAGGAGATCGCCAAGGTCGAAGACATCGCCAACGCGATCATCGTGCAGAACGCGCCGGTCGAGACGCGGCTGATGGGCGTCGAGGACGCCAAGCAGTCGGGTGCCCTGGCCCTGTTCGGCGAGAAGTACGGCGACGAGGTGCGCGTCGTCTCGATGGGGCGTCCCGAAGGCGAGCAAGCAAAAGCCACCGGCAACGCCGGCTGGTCGGTCGAGCTGTGCGGCGGCACGCACGTCACGCGCACCGGCGACATCGGCCTCGTCAAGGTGATCGCCGAGAGGGCGAGCGCCTCGGGCGTGCGCCGCATCGAGGCGTTCACCGCCGACACGGCGCGCGCCTATCTGGGCGAGCAGGAAGCGCGGCTGAAGGAGATCGCCGCGGCGCTGCACGTGCGTCCGGAGGATGTGGCCGAGCGCGTCAAGGCGCTGATCGAGGAGCGCAAGCAGCTCGAGCGCCAGCTCGCCGACGCCAAGAAGCAGATGGCCATGGGCGGCAGCGGCAAGGACGCGGGACCGGCCATCGTCGAAATCGGTGGCCGCAAGTTCCTCAAGCTGTCGGTCTCCGGCGTCGAGATGAAGGATCTCAAGGCCATGGCCGACGACGGTCGCGCCAAGATCGGCTCCGGCATCGTCGCCATCGCCAACAATTCGGCCGACGGCAAGCTCGGCATCGTCGTCGCCGTCACCACCGACCTCGCCGACAAGGTGAGCGCCGTCGACCTCGTGCGCGCCGGCTCGGAAGCGGTGGGCGGCAAGGGCGGCGGCGGGCGCCCCGACATGGCGCAGGCGGGCGGCCCCGACGGCTCGCGCGCCGATGCTGCACTGCAGGCGATCGAGGCGCATCTCAACGCCGCCTGACTTTCCGCCCGATAGCAACTCGCCCGCCTCATTGTCGGGACGATTCTGCTATTGATCGGCGGCAAGGCTTCGCGCGCTCTTGGCGAGGAAGCGACCGGCGGGGAAGAAGATGACGGCGGAAGGCACCGATTTCATTGTCTATCGCGAGGCGATGATCATCCTCGCCACTGCCGCCGTGCTGGTGCCGATCGGCCAGCGCTTCAAGCTCAGTCCCATTCTCGGCTTCCTCATCGCCGGCGCCGTTCTCGGTCCGCACGGCCTCGGCACGCTCAAGGGGATCATTCCGCCGCTCGAGTGGGTGACCGTCTCCGAGGAGCGCGGTCTCGGCGCCATGGCCGAGCTCGGCGTCGTCTTCCTCCTCTTCATCATCGGCCTGGAGCTGTCGTTCAAGCGGCTGATGACCATGCGGCGTCTGGTGTTCGGGCTCGGCACGCTGCAGGTCGCGATTTCAGCGGTCATCATTGGCATCATCGCGCATCTCTATGGAGCGCGGCCCGGTGCGGCAGTGCTCATTGGGCTTTCCCTGGCGCTGTCGTCCACCGCGGTGGTCATCGAGGTGCTGTCGCGCAATGGCCGCCTCAGCTCGGTCACCGGGCGGACATCCTTTGCCATTCTGCTGCTGCAGGATCTGGCCGTCGTCCCCTTGCTTTTTCTCGTCAACATTCTCGGACCCGAGAATGAAGGCAGTCTGCTGGTCGGCCTAGCGCAGGCTTTCGGACAGGCGGTGCTCGTCATCGGCCTAATCGCGCTGGTCGGGTCGTGGCTGCTGCGCCCGATGTTCCGCTCCGTCGCCGCCGCCGGCTCGACCGAGCTGTTCGTAGCCGCCGCGCTGTTCGTCGCCGTCGGCAGCGGCCTCGTCACTGCCGCCGCCGGCTTGTCGATGGCTTTGGGCGCCTTCGTCGCCGGGCTTCTGCTCGCCGAAACTGAATATCACCGCGCCATCGAGGCGACGATCGAACCCTTCAAGGGGCTGCTGCTCGGCGTCTTCTTCTTCTCGGTCGGCATGAGCCTCGATGTCGCCTACCTGTGGAACAACCCGTTGCCGATCCTCATCGGACTCGTCGGGCTCATTGCCATCAAGGCCGGTGTGCTCATCGGCCTGTTGCGACTGTTCCGCGTCCCCTGGCAGCCGACCATAGAGACCGCCGCGTTGCTCGGACCCGGCGGTGAGTTCGCCTTCATTGTCATCGGTCTGGCGGTGTTAAAGGACATTGTGGCACCGGGGGTCGGCGAGGTCGTGCTCGCCTTAACTTCATTCTCTATGGCGCTGGTGCCGGCGCTGGACTACTTCGCGCGCCGCTGGTCGCATACCGTCACCGCCAAGAAGCAGGCGGCCGATCCTGCGCTCAGCGTGCCGCCGCCGCAGGAGCGCGTCGATGCCATCATTATTGGTTGCGGGCGCGTTGGCGCGCTTGTGTCCGAGATGCTCAGCCGCCACAAAGTAAAGCACATCATCGTCGAGAAGGATCCAGCCACCGTGGGGCGTTGCCGCGAGGAGGGCTTCCCGGTCTATTTCGGCGATGCCAAGAACCCGCTGTTCCTGAAGCGCTGCGGTCTAGATGAGGCCAAGGGCGTCGTCATCACCATCAACAAGCCTTCGGCCGTCAGCGAGATGGTCGGGGCGGTGCGCGAATTGCGCGACGACATCATCATCGTCGCCCGCGCACGCGATGCCGCGCACGCGCGGCAACTCTACAAACAGAACGTATCGGACGCCGTGCCGGAGACCATCGAGGCGAGCCTGCAGCTCTCCGAGGCGACGCTCGTTGGGCTCGGCGTACCGACCGGTCCCGTCATCGCCTCGATCCACGAGAAGCGCGATGAATTCCGCGAGCAGCTGCAGGGAGCCGCCGGGCGCCCGACGCGCGGGCTGCGCGCCAGCCAAGTGAAGCACAAGGTCTAGTCCGCGCTAGGGCGCCATCGCGTTGCCGCGCGCAGCCGCACCTATGCGGTCGACCCGGTTGGTCCAGATGCCGCCGGTAAAGGCTTTCGGGAGCTTGGCGTACTGCTCCAACTCGTCGACGCCCACGGTGCCATATGTGCCGTCGTACGGCCCGAGCACGAACACCTGGACGCCGGCATCGCCCATGCGCTGCAGGAACTTGTCCGGCCATCCCCACAGCCAGGGCGCGACGTTGAGTGGCACAAGCATCAAACCGGTGCGGCAATCGTCCGGCACATAGCCCGACCAGCCGAGCAGGAGATAACGCACCAGGCAGTTCTTCAGCGACTTGTTCGAGCCGACCGATATCGCTGGCAGCCGGACATGGAAGGCTTCGAGCGGGTTCGTCCCGCCGTAGACCATCAGGCGAGACTGCGACTGCGGCGAGAGTTTTGCAATGCGCGCGGCGAGCTTCTCGCCTTCGCCGGCGTCGTTGCCTTTCACGTTGATCAGGAAGCGCTTGTCGGGAAATGTGGTGAGCACCTCGTCGAGTGTGGGCATCAATCCGACGCCCTTGCCGCGCAGCGGGAATGTTTGGCCGCCGTCGGCGGTGTAGCCGTAGCCGACGTCGAGCTTCTTCAGGTCAATCATCGTGTGATCGCGCGTCGTGCCGTTGCCCTCGGTGCGGCAGTCGAGCGTCCAATCGTGGAAGACCGCGAAATTGCCGTCGGTCGTCGGATGGACGTCGAATTCGACGACGTCGGCGCCGGCGGCAAACGCCCCCTCCATCGAAGGCAGCGTATTTTCGATAAACTCGTGCTCGGGCTGATGGATGCGGGTCGCCGTGCAGGTGTCGCGCTCGAGATCCTCGCGCGTATAGGTCTGCGCGAGACCGCGATGTGCCAGCAGCACGGGCGTTCCGGCCTGCGGTTTGGTGAATAGGGAGGTGTTGTTGAGCCAGGCGAAGGCGGCAAAGCCTATGACGGCAAGGAGCACGTAACGCAGGAAGGTCTTCATTGAGGTCTTTCGGTTGCACGGCGGGCGCGCACAACAGAGGTGCAAAGCGGCGTCGGCAAGGCATGGCGCGCGTTTACCCTCTCGCTATGACCTCGGCGAAACGCTCCACTTCCGATTGCCGCTTTTGTCTCGCGTGGTATGGATCGCAGAACGCCAAGAACTAACCACGGGGAGTTTTCAACATGCGTCCGGCCCATCGTTCGAACACTGCTTACCGTCTGGCTATAGGCGTCGGCCTCGCCGCCGCCGCCATGGCATTGCCGGCGCGCGCCGCGCACATCGAGATCGGCTTCCTCACCTGCAAGGTCGCCGGAGGCATCGGCTTCGTGTTCGGCTCCAGCAAGGAGCTCGAGTGCACCTTCAAGGGCCCGCACGGGACGGAGCAATATCACGGCTCCATCGACCGCTTCGGCATCGACCTCGGCTTCACCGACGGCGGCAAGATCGTGTGGACGGTGCTGGCACCTTCCAAGGACGTTCCCTCGGGTGCGCTCGCCGGCGGCTACGCCGGCGTCTCGGCGGAAGCGACCGCCGGCCTGGGCATCGGCGCCAACGCGCTGCTCGGCGGCTCGAACAAGTCGATCGCGCTACAACCGTTGAGCGTGCAGGGGCAGGAAGGTCTGAACATCGCCGTCGGCGTTGCCGAGCTGCGCCTCAGCCCTGGCCGCTAAGTCAGCAGCGCTCGCGCCTCAGACGAGGATCGCGACGGAGACGGCGGAGCCACGCACCGGCGCTGAGCAGGAACAGCCCGACGGCCAACAGCACACCGAGATACAGCGCCCTGTCGGGATGGGCCGCGACGCTGCCATCGATCAGAAAAGAGAGATGCATCGGCGACGACCCGCGCAGTCGGCTAAGTAGCTAGGCGGCCTTGGTCATCTCGGCCCTGAGTATGGCAATTGTCATCCCGGGGCTCGTCCCCGGGATCCATCTATCCGCGAGTTCCACCCCTAGCCGAACGCTGGATCCCGGCAACAAGTGCCGGGATGACAGCAGAAAGCCTTCCCGTTGAAGGGCGCGCCTCGGACAAGTGTCAAGCGGCCTTGGTCATCTCGGCCTTGAGGTTGTGGTCGATCTTGTCGAGGAAGCCTGTGGTCGACAGCCACTTCTGCTTGTCGCCGACAAGCAGCGCCAGGTCCTTGGTCATGTGGCCGCTTTCCACCGTGCGGATGCATACGCGCTCCAGCGCCGAGGCGAACTGCGCCAGTGCCGCGTTGCCGTCGAGCTTGGCGCGGTGCGCCATGGCCCGCGTCCAGGCGAAGATCGAGGCGATGGCGTTGGTCGAGGTTTCCTTGCCCTTCTGATGCTCGCGGTAGTGCCGCGTGACAGTGCCGTGCGCCGCCTCGGCCTCGACCGTCTTGCCGTCGGGCGTCATCAGCACGCTGGTCATCAGGCCGAGCGATCCGAAGCCCTGCGCGACGGTGTCGGACTGCACATCGCCATCATAGTTCTTCAGAGCCCACACGTAGCCGCCCGACCACTTCAAGGCGGAAGCGACCATGTCGTCGATCAGCCGGTGCTCGTAGGTGAGCTTCTTCTTGTCGAACTCGGCCTTGAACTCAGCGTCGAACACTTCCTGGAACAGATCCTTGAAGCGGCCGTCGTAGGCCTTGAGGATGGTGTTCTTGGTCGACAGGTAGGCGGGGTAGTTGCGGTTGAGAGCGTAGTTGAAGGTGGCGCGCGCGAACTCGCGGATTGAATCGTCGAGATTGTACATCGCCATGGCGACGCCCGAGCCCGGCGACTTGAACACCTCGCGCTCGATGGTCTCGCCGTTCTCGCCGACGAACTTGATCGTCAGCGTGCCCTTGCCGGGGAAGCGGAAGTCGGTGGCGCGATACTGGTCGCCGTAGGCGTGGCGGCCGATGACGATGGGCTGCGTCCAGCCGGGCACCAGGCGCGGCACGTTGCGGCAGATGATGGGCTCGCGGAAAATGACGCCGCCGAGGATGTTGCGGATGGTCCCGTTGGGGCTCTTCCACATCTCCTTTAGATTGAACTCTTTGACGCGCGCCTCGTCCGGCGTGATCGTCGCGCACTTGACCCCAACGCCGTGCTTCTTGATGGCGTTGGCAGCGTCGATGGTGACCTGGTCGCTCGTCGCGTCGCGGTTTTCGACCGAAAGGTCGTAGTATTCGAGGTTCACATCCAGATACGGATGGATCAGCTTGTCCTTAATCAGCTTCCAGATGATGCGGGTCATCTCGTCGCCGTCGAGCTCGACGACGGTTCCGGTCACCTTGATCTTTTGCATTTAGGCCTCAAGAAAGGGGCGCGAGCTTCGCTTCCCGGGAACCATATCCGCGGTGTTGCGACGCAACAAGAGAGCAAAGGCGCCGCAGTGAGCCCGACCGTCAGAGTAGCAATGGATGTCGAGGGGCGCCGGGTGCCGTGCGTCTTCGCCGGCGACATGCCGGTCGCCGAGGTGGTGCGTGTTTGCCAGGAGCGCACCATCGACGTCGGGCTGTCGGAGCTGGCCATCGCTGGTCTCGACCGCGCGAGCCTTGAGCCGCTGCTCATCTACTGCGCCGAGGAGCGATGCGTCGCCGATGTCGCCACATGCCCGGGCTGCAGCAAGCGGCAGGAGGCCGAGGGCGTCACCTCATTCGACCGCTTTGCCGCGCGCTTCCGGGAGATCGTCATCGGCGGCGGCGAGGTGCGCATCGCCGGCAAGGGCACCGAGGATCTGCAGGTCGACAGCCTCGAAGCACTGGCTGCGACTTGGCCGGGTGAGCGCTACTGGTTCTGGGCCCGGCGGGTGCTGCGCAAGTTGCGCCACGGCATCCGCCGCTCGGGGCTGCATGCGTCCGCCTTCGCCGCCGAGGGCGAGACGCCGGCAGTGCTGTTGATGGAGCCGCAGCTGCCCGACAACATCGGCATGGTGGCGCGGGCGATGGCCAACTTCGGCCTCGACGATCTGCGCCTGGTCGCCCCGCGCGACGGCTGGCCCAACGAGAAGGCGCGCATCGCCGCCTCCGGCGCCAATTACATCATCGACGCCGCCGCCGACTTCCCGACGCTCGAAGGGGCGATCGGCGACTTCAACTGGCTGGCCGCCACCACGGCGCGTCAGCGCGACCTGCGTAAGCCGGTCCTGACCCCTATTGAAGCGGTGGCGGAGATGCGCCGGCGGATCGCCGCCGGTGAGCGCTGCGGGGTGCTGTTCGGGCGCGAGCGCAGCGGGCTGGAGACGCTGGAGGTCGCCAACGCCGACGCGCTAATCATGATTCCGGTAAATTCTCGTTTCGCTTCGCTAAACTTGGCGCAGGCGGTGCTGATCCTCGGATACGAGTGGATGCGTGGCAGCGACGCCCAGAGCCTCGGCCGGGTAACCACATACGAGAAGCCCCTCGAGGGGGGCCTCTACATGGGCGACGATCGGCCGGCGACGAAGGAGGAGCTGCTCGGATTCTTCAATCATATCGAGGGGGAGCTGGAACGGCTGGGCTTTTTCAACCCGCCGCATAGGCGCGCAACGGTGGTGCGCAATCTGCGCACCATGTTCTCCCGCATGAGCCCCACGGAGCAGGAGGTGCGCACTCTGCGTGGTATTGTTGCCACGCTGGCGAAAGGCAAGGGAAATGCCCGCAAGCCGTCCAACTGACTGCCATTATCTGGCCAAGTTTTCAGCCGAGCGATGCCGCTCCCAACGAGCCGGATTAGCGCTCTTCATCGCGCAGCGAACGCGGCGAGAAGCAACGGTAACAACATAACGCAGGGACAGGCTTCAGGAGATGCGGATCATGAAATGGGCGGGGAGGGGTTGGGCGTGCGCGGTGGTGATGGCCGCCACGGTAGCGGCAGCGCCCGCTGTCGCGCAGGAGCTCAGCGAGAAGGCGACAATGACGTTCATGGAATACGCATGGACGTTGACGCCGGAGCGCTTCACCAAGCCCAACGGCGAAACCATTATCATCGACAAAACGAAGAAAGCTGAAGTCACGATACCTCTCGATGTCGCGCGCGACATCATTCGCGCCGGTCGTCTGTCGGCGCATGCACAGGCGTGCGGCCTGGCGCAAGAGCAGGGCGAAAACCATTCCTCGCTGATGCGCCGTCAATCGCTCAGCAAGAAGTGGACGCCGCAGCAGATGGTCTACATCAACCAGCTCCACCTCACGGTGGTGATGCTGCTCACCGGTCGCATCAAGCTGGTCGAGAGGCCGGACGACAAGGACGGCAAAGCCCCCGACAAGGAGGTCGTTGTCGCGCAGGAGCCGGAGAAGGCCGCGCAGACCTGCACCGCCGAGCAGAAGACCAAGGTGAAAGAGCTGATCGCGGCCTATGTGAAGACGGGCCCGCTCGCCGCCAACACTCCGCCGCCGGCCGCGGGCGCTGCCCCGGCCGCGGGCGCAGCCCCGGCTGCAGCACCTCAGGCGGGTGCAGCTACCGTCGAGAAGGCCCCGCCGGCCAAGTAGGTCGGGACCAAGTCGGGTCAAACCGCGGCCTTGGTTGACGTAAGGGCCGGCAATCGCTATTAGCCACCCCACGCGGGCCATACGTGCATGGCCCGCGTTTTAATTGCGCACCCGCGGCAG
The DNA here is from genome assembly GCA_963795225.1 of uncultured Alphaproteobacteria bacterium. Lineage (GTDB taxonomy): Bacteria > Pseudomonadota > Alphaproteobacteria > Rhizobiales > Hyphomicrobiaceae > Hyphomicrobium_A. The sequence goes on from CAWCHB010000005.1 coordinate 35,014, forward strand.
CACCATTTATTGGCGCGGCCTGTCGGCTCCGAAGGGCTTCGCGGCCCAACGGGCAGAGGAGGGGGCGCTCCAAACACAACGAGCAATTGGAGTGCTGTTACCATGACCAAGCGCATCCGCGCCAAGCACAAGATCGACCGTCGCCTCGGCGAGAATATCTGGGGGCGCCCCAAGAGCCCGCTCAACCGCCGCGAGTCGCGCCCCGGCCAGCACGGCGAGCGCCGCGTTCAGAAGCTGTCCGACTACGGCCAGCAGCTCAAGGCGAAGCAGAAGCTCAAGGGCTATTACGCCAACCTCAACGAGCGCCAGTTCCACAAAATCTACGTCGAAGCTTCCCGCCTCAAGGGCTCGACCTCCGAGCACGTCATCGGCCTGCTCGAGCGCCGGCTCGACGCCGTCGTCTACCGCGCCAAGTTCGTGCCGACGGTGTTCGCCGCCCGCCAGTTCGTCAGCCACGGCCATGTCACGGTCAACGGCCGCCGCGTCACGGTGCCGAGCTACCGCTGCAAGGTCGGCGACATCGTCGAGGTGAAGGAGAAGTCGCGCCAGTTGCCGCTCGTGCTCGAGGCCATCAAGAGCCCCGAGCGCGACGTGCCCGACTATGTCGAGGCCGACCACAACCGCATGGTCGCCAAGTTCGTGCGCGTTCCGGCGCTGTCCGACGTGCCCTATCCGGTGCACATGGAACCGAACCTCGTGGTCGAGTTCTACTCGCGCTAATCGCGGCGTCTCGGCCGAATTGAATTGGCAAAGGCCCCTGCATGTCAGGGGCCTTTGTCGTTTCAGGCGGCGATGAGCACTTCACTCGAGCGGCCGGCGCGCGGCGTGCGGCGGCATGGCGATGCCTTCCTTCAGATAGCCGAAGCGGCTGAGCAATTGCGGCGTGCGGCCAGGCGCTGCGAGTTGCGCGAGCTGCGGGCGGATGCCCGTCACCTCGACCGGCTGGTTGAGGAAGGCGTTGACGAGGCCATGCAAGGTCAACTGATGCAGCACGGCGGCAAGCGCGCGGCCGGTGGCGATCCACTCGCCGCGCGTGTCGCCGCGGGTGGAGAAGACGCCCGAGCAGCGGCGCGCCGAGCACGTTCGGCTTGTCCATGCGGGCGACGGCGCTGCCGAGGTCGAAGGTGCGCATCAGGGCGGCCGCGACACGGGTCGCCCAGTCGGGGAGGCCGAAGCCGGGGCCGGCGAGGCCGTCGCCTGCCGGCGACGTCAGCGGGTGCATCCACGAGGCGAGCTCGTCGCGGAACCGCGGGTCGGCGAACTGGATGTGATCGGCGTCGACGACAAGCTCGGCGACGGCGTCGCGCATCGCGGCGTCCTCGAACAGGCCCAGCTCGACGCCGAACGGGCGCGCCGTCTCGCGCATCAGGGCCTGCAGCTCCGCCGGTACGGCCGTCTCGGCGTAGGCGCGGCGCACCGTGCGGCGTGTGGCAATGGCGTTGAGCATCGGCGTAGTCGACGCTGCCCGGCGCGCGGCGTCGGCAGCAGCGTGACGCGGGCGATCACATCCGCGCACCGGCGGCAGCGGCTGCGGCATCAGCGTGCCGGTGAGGCCGAAGGCGCGCAGGGCGGCGAGCAGCGTCTCGGCCGCTGCGGCGCACGACATCGTCATCTCGCGATCGTGCGGATCGACCATGCGCAGGGCGCGGCTCATGTCGGCGACGACGTCGACGTGCGTGTCGCTCAACACGAAGCGCCAGGGCTGCGTGTTGTGCCCGGACGGCGCCAGGACGGCGTAGCGCACGAGGAAGGCGAGTTGCTCGCGCGCCGACCCGCCCGAAGGGGAAGGCATCGGGATCGATGCTCCACGCCATCTCCGAGGGAAGCGTCTCCGTCACTGGCCGTCTCCGCGAATGCAAACGCAGGGTAGCGAGGATCGCGCGGCGGCGGTTGCGAATTCTCCTACAGCGGCTCCGCATCGGCGACCGGCGGCCCGAAACTTCCCCCCTTTGCTTAACGGCCGGTGACGGCGTCCCGGATTGGTCGGCAGCGTGACGACGGCGCCCGCGGGCGGCGCCGTCTCGATTGGCGAAGCAACTCGCTCGGCGTCGAGCCCTGCCGGCCGCGAGGGAACGGTGTTGGCCCAGCCGTACGCCAGCATGGTGATCAGCGCGGACGCGGCGAAGAAGTAGACGCCGGGCATGACCACGGCCTCGGTGTAGCCCGAGGAGTTCACGTAGAAGATCATCAGCGCCAGCACCATGACGTCGGTCATCGAGTAGCGGCCGAGCCATTCCATGGTCGAGAACGAGCGGCGGCGGAACTCCGGCGACAGGTCCGGCGAGGTGACGAGCGTCAGCAGGTAGAACAGCTTGAGGAACGGAAAGAAGATCGACACGGCGAACACCACCGCGCACAGGAAGTATTCGCTGCTCTCGTACAGCGCCCAGATGATGGTCGCGATCGAGTGCTCGTTGGTCCACACGTAGACGGTGGTGAAGCGGATCACCGGCAGGATGATGCCGAGGGCGAAGAACACCGTCGCCACGATGATGAGGAACGAGAGCAGGAAGTTGCGCACCGCCGACAGGCGCTTGGGCACCTCCGGCTCGAGGCCGATGCCGCCGGTCGCGGCAAGATCCGTCTTCAGCCAGGCGTAGGACAGGATCATCAGCACCACGGCGGCGGTGAAGAAGTAGACCGCCGGCAGGCTCGCCGCGTCGTAGACGCCCTGGCTCTTCAGGAAGAAGATCGTCAGCGCCAGCACCAGCACGTCGTGCATCGACCATTTGCCGATCCACTCGATGGCCTTGAGGCGCTTGGCGTGCCGCTTGCAGCTCGGCCGCGGGCAGCGTCGAGACGAGCAGCAGGTAGAGCAGCTTGACGATGGGGAAGACGATCGAGAACAGCAGCACGACGACGCCGAGGAAGGTCTGGCCCTGGCGGATCAGCACCTCGACGGTGGTCAGCAGCGAGTACTCGCTGGTCCAGAACATGAACTTGGTGAGCTTGAGGATCGGCAGGCTGATGCCGAGCGCCAGGAACACGGCGGCGCGCGATGATGGCAAAGCTCAACAGAAAGCGCCGGCCACCGAGCCGCATGGCTGCACTCCGCCAAACGTCGGCGGCGATGATAGTGCGCGGGCCGCCTGGCCGTCACTCAAGGCAGCCGCGCGCGGCAAAACTAGGGCCGGGAAGGGCTGGGCAATGGGCATTAGGCATTGGGCAGTAGGCAGTAGGGCAATAGGCAGTGGGGCAGTCGGGCAGTAGGGCGGAGGCAGTAGGCAGCAGGCAGTAGGGCAATAGGGCAGTAGGGCAGGAGGCAGTAGGCAGTAGGGCAGGCGGGTCCTCCTTTGTCATCCCGGGGCTTGTCCCCGGGACCCATCTCTCCGCTTGCTCCGTCACCAGCCGTTGGCTGGATCCCGGCCGTCCATGCGGAGCATGGCTCCGCCATGACGCCGGGATGACAAAGAGAAGCATTCATTCACGATTGCCCACTGCCATTGCCCAATGCCTACTGCCTCTCTATGGGCGTGCCGTCTTCGTTGACGTTCGGCCACCCGAGCACCTTCAGCGCGCTCTGAAACCGCGCCTGGGCGAGCCCCCTATGCAGCCGCTTGCAGGGCAGGTCGCCATCGTAGCGGCCGAAGCAGCGCTTGCGGCGGCGGCATTTCTTCAAGCCGCACACGCGCGGCAGCCCCGCCGCCGAGGCAAGCAGCCGGTCGGTGAGTTCGGCCTCGACCGCCTCCGGGTCGTCGCTCTCGAAGATGCGTGAGCCGCTATCGTTGTCCTTTGACGCCATGCGGTGCCGCCTCGTTGCCTCTCCGCCGATGATCCCACGTGCGCCGGAAGCGTGGATAAGTTTCGGCAATAGGCATTCGGCATTGGGCAATGGAAGGTGCCGACCTGGCTTCATTGCCTATTGCCCGCTGCCTACTGCCCACTGCCTGTCATCTCGCGCGCCGTGAGCGTCGAGGCATGTCGAAGAGCACGCGTCATGGCGCAGCCATGCTTCGCATGGAGGCCGGCCGGCTCGCCGGAGTGCGAGTTGGTGGGCCAGCGCGATGACCTCGCCATGCTCCGCATGGACCGGCCGTCTCGCCGCGGCTTCAACAAAGCACGCGCCATCCGGCCGGCTCCCCGCGGGGGAGTCGGATGGCGCAACAAATCGTGATTGCTGACGATGCGCGGCTCGCCGCACAGGTGTCGTGCGCACTCGCGCGGCAGGGACACTATCTCCCTGTAGTCGACGGCCCGCGAATGACGCGGCCGGACCATGATGCCGAAGTGATCCGCCGCAGCAATGCAGCGGCGCGCGTGAAGCCCGACGCTATCATCTTCGCTGGTCTTCCGGAAAAGGCCGCTTCTGCGATGTCAGAAAAACTCCCGGCCAAACGCGTCAAGCGAGTTGCTACGCCCGGCGATGTGCAGGCCTTGTTAACAAATGGGTCACCGCTAAAGACACCACCGCTCGTTTGGGGACGGGACCGTATCGGGATAGGTCTCCTAAAGGCGCTTCTGGCGCGCACCAGCATTGAATTCCGCAATAGCCCGTCACCCGTTGAAAATGTGGGGTCTAAATCGGGTCACCTGGTGGTTTGCGAAGAAGGCGAGGAACTGTCGGAAGTTATCGCCGCGAACTACGCCGTTGCGCTGCGCGCTGGGCTTTGCCTCATACCGGAAGTGGACAAGGCCAGTTCGGACGCGCTGCTCGAACGATTTTACAGCCTGTACGACGAACGCAGCGTTTCGCAAACAGAAGCTCTTGAAAGGCTGAGAATTCAATTGCTGGAGCGCTGCGGTAAGCTGGAGCTTCCCGAAGCAGGCTCAATAACCTTCATCACTGGAGGACTTCCATACGGCTTCGCGTTCTCCGGCACGCCCTCCACGCATCTGTTCAAATATCCAGATCTGGGCCTTTCCGTCGTCAACGGCTTCGCCGCCGAGCAGCCTCGCACTCAGGGTGTCAACGTCGCAGTGCTTATTGACCCTCAAACGACGGACGCGCCTGAGATTGCGGCCGCCGCAAAGGTCCTCCCGGAGAGGAGCGTTTTTGTGCGCGGTTACACGGGCCCTGGGGCGAATGTCACCGACGTGTCGCGCATGGTCGAACTCTTCCCATATGACTTGCTCTTAATCGCCACACATTGCGGCGATGCGCCGGGTCATCGATGGACCTATGAATTCAATGATTCAGAAGGGCTTGACCGCACGGCGGTTATCGACATCGCCCTCGGCGTGGGCCACGGAGACAGGGACGACATGGTCCACGTCACCCAGTTTATGTACATTCGCTCGCTTGACGGCGTGGATTGGAGCGACGAGGAAAAGAAAAAATCCTTACATGTTGGTACAGCGATCAACGATCTTTTCGAGCGGATTTAACAGAAGCCTGAGCTGCAGCCCGTTTCCAAGGAAGATATACCCGCGTGCTTAGTTCGGCAGCACTGAAGATGTTCGATCACAACTTCATTGCTTTGCCACGCTCGCTCGCCAGCGAGGGCACTCCTATCGTCATCAATAACGCATGTGCCTCCTGGCACCGGCTAGCTGAGACTTTTACGTTCGGAAACGCGCGCGCCTATGTCGGGACGCTGTTCCCGGTCTCGACCACAGAGGCACATGACGTAGTAGTCGGGGTGCTCGACAAGTACTTCGGCAAGCCGCTACCGACTGCGCTGTGGGCGGCGCAGCGGCGGGTCTACGGAAAAAGTATTCGCCGGCCCTACGTGATAACCGGTGTGTATCCGCAGCGGTTGCGCGTGACGCCCCGGGACGTTCCGGCAGACATCATGAGGGAGCTCGATAAGGGTGCTAGGGCTTGGCGTGCCAAGCTGAAAGATGTGTCACCGAAGGATACGATAAAAGCAAAAGCAATGAGAGAGTATCTCGATTTCTACGAGCGCGAACTGAGGTCATTCCTGCAACGCTGGCCTAGACGCCCGGCGGGTGCGCCGCGACGCTCGAAGTTGTAATTGAGTACGTTCCGCTTAGTCGAGCATCGCCGTCAGCTCGCCCCCTTCCAGCATCTCGCGGACGATGTCGCTGCCGGCGAAGTGTCGCGTCGCCGTGCGCTCTCGCACTAGAAGCGCGGCCGTGCGCGCTCCTTTCTCGCCAGGTGGCGCTCGAATTCCGAAGGCAGTTGGGACCCGGGTGTCCGCGTCAACCTGTTGAGTGTTTGCTCGATATACGCGGCGCACGTCCGTTCGATATCCTGTCCTGCGATATATTCCGCGACGAAGGACGCTTTCCCAACGGGCATGAGCCAGGCCATGCCGCGTCGGCGACCCGGAGACAGACGCCACAGGTTGGGGTCTTCATCACCGAAATCAAAGTACACAGGCACGCGGCTATCACCCCAGGCGCGCAGAACGCACCGCATAGATCGGGGGCTGCCCGATGCGCATCACGATTCCCTTGGAGAACTTCGCGTTATGGCGCGCGCTTGCGTCCACCACCCAGACCATCTTCCCGTAAAAAGCTTCCCGCGATACCCGTTCGTGTTGGGACAACGGCGAGTGCTGAAACTCGAGTACGACTCCGCTTTCGGTTTTCACGTCGGCAACGTGCTTCTCGCCGATATCAGACCAGTGAACGATCTCCTGCCAGTCGACGGGGAACTTGTTTTTCCAGAAGCGGTGCCATGCCGTCTCGGGTTCCCACCAGGAGTCGCAGGACCGAATCAGAGTGGTGTGCCCAGTGTGAGACCCTGTGCTGGCCGCACTTGGCGATCATCGCGCTCCCGCAAACGGGGCATTGCCCCGAGAGGCGAGGCTGAGCTTCCTGACGGTGTCCTTGAACAATAGCGAACTTCATTGTTTTTCCTCAATGGCCGACGTGTTCGGCTACGCGGTGAACACGCGTTGTTGCAGGCTGAAGAGCGTCAGCTTGTGGCTGCTTGTTGCTTCTCTTCAGCGTTGGCCAGAGGGCTCTATCGCTGGTTATGAACGGGGCTGTTGCGCCACCTTACGGCTCAAGCTAGTTCCCAAATCGTCTCTCGGTCAACTACTGCGCCGCAGCGTCAGGCAAATGCGCTGAGCACCACGCCGTAGGTTTCATCCTTGGCCATGTCGACGTGCGCCGCATGGCAGCCGTTCCTTGCGGAACAGCGCGCGCGCATTCTTTCGCTAAGTTGGGGCTCCCCTTAGTCGTAATGAGAATCTGGAGTAGCCCCACAATGATCACGACGTCAAAACAGATAACGCTGGCCGCCGCAGGCGGCTTGGTCGGCCTTGTCCTTCTCGCCACCCAGGCGTTCGCCTACAGCGATGCCGTCATCAATGCATGCACCGGCGACTACCTCGCTCACTGCAGCGCCTATGACGAAAACAGCGCGCAGGGCGAGCGCTGCATGCGAGCCGTGGGCGGCAAACTCTCGCAGGGCTGCGTCAACGCGCTTGTTGCCTCCGGCGAGGTCTCCAAGACCGCTGCCGCTGGGCGCCGGACCAAGCGCTAAGACTGCCGGACGCGCGTGTCGGGCGCCGAGGATGACAGCGAGAGGCGCTAAGCCAGCGTCTGCGTCTTGTCGTAGGCGACGCCCTTTTCGTCGAACATCGCCGTCAGCTCGCCCGCTTCCAGCATCTCGCGGACGATGTCGCAGCCGCCGACGAACTCGCCCTTGACGTAGAGCTGCGGCACCGTCGGCCAGTTGGAATACGCCTTGATGCCGTCGCGGACGGCCATGTCCTGCAGGACGTTGACGTCCTTGAAGTCGACGCCGAGGCCGCGGAGGATGTGGTCGACCTGGGCCGAGAACCCGCACTGCGGCATGTTCTTGTTGCCCTTCATGAACAGCACGACGTCGTTGCCGGCGACGGTGGTGCGGATCCAATCCTGGACGTCCTGCTGCGGATTGCTCATCTAGGGTCCCTTGCAAACTTTGTCGCGGCGGGCCGTGTGCCCGCGCGCCGCTTCAAGCGCAATGTGTGGATTGGCGCGTGGAAGTCAACTTCTGCGCCCGGCGAGGAGTGTGCTGGGCGGGCTTTAGGTCCCTCGCGGCGGAGCCGCGGCAGGATCAGGGGCGCCGCGGTGGTGAGGGCCAGCGCGTGGAGCACGCCGCCCATGCGGCCCTTCCGAGCGCCTCGTAGACCATCTGGTGCTGCTGGACGCGGCTCTTGCCCTTGAACAGGGCGCTGACGACGTGCGCGGCATAGTGGTCGCCATCACCCGCCAGGTCGCGGATCTCGATGTGAGCGTCGGGGAACTTGGCCTTGATCAGCCGTTCGATCTCGCCGGCGTCCATGGCCATGCTGCTGTCTCCTCGGGAAGGCTGCTCTAGAGACATGAGCATAAGGCGATTTGCCAGCAAGCCCAACGGGCTTCCCGGTGCGGATTATTTGGAACGCAAGGCACCCGCGGGCGTTGTGCCGGCACAAGGGGACGGAGATTCATGACCGATCGGCACAACGCGCCGGAAAATCTCACAAAACTGGCCGAAGAGGCCAAGCTCGTCGCGGAGACGACGCAGGACCCCAACCGGAGGCGGGCGTTGCGTCTGATGTCGCTCAAGTACAAGCGGCTCGCCGACTTCTCGCGCCAGCAGCCCGACGACGGGCCCGGCGAGCGTGGATCCGAGAAGTAAGGCAAAGGGTTCGGTCGCTGCCACCGCGCGGACCGCGCTGCCGCTTTGGCACGAGGCTAGGGAACAAGTTCGCTGAGCGAAGCTTGCAGCGTGTGCGTCAACCGTCCGCGGTTCGCGCTGAGGTCCCACGACAAGAAGACGAACGCCAGGATCATGACCATCGTCAGACGCATGACGATCAGCACGCGCCCAATGCGTAACCGATTGGTAAATTGAACGTCGATCGCAAAAATTATGTGCCGGATGCCGTTAAGACGGCGGCCATGAATAGCGGCAGCCAGGCTTCGTGGGCGGCGCGTAGGTCGGCGAGGGATAGCGGCGGTTCGCCCTTGAGGGCGATCACGTCGCCGCCGGTGCGGGCGACGATGCGCGACGGCAGCGCCAACAGGCGGGCGCGCTCCAAGACTTCCTCGGCCTGCATCGGATCGACGGCCAGCACGTAGCGGCCCTGATCCTCGCCGAACCACACGGCGTGCGCGGGCAGCCGCCCCTCGTAGGCGAACAGCTCGGCGCCGATGCCGCCCGCCAGCGCCATCTCGGCGATGGCGACGAGCAGGCCGCCGTCCGACACGTCGTGCACGGTCGTCACCTTGCCCTCGCGGATCAGCGCGCGAACGAGGCGCCCCGCCTTGATCTCGTCGGCGAGGTCGACGGGTGGCGGCGCGCCTTCGAATTTGCCGGTCGCCAGCTCCTGATAGAGCGACTGGCCGAGGTGGCCCGCCTCGCGGCCGATGACGATCAGCAGGTCGCTCTCGCGCTTCAGCTTGATGTCGGCCATGCGCGATACGTCGGGGATGAGACCGACGCCGCCGATGGCGGGGGTGGGCGGAATGCCGACGCCGTTGGTCTCGTTGTAGAGCGAGACGTTGCCCGACACGACCGGGTAGTCGAGCACGCGGCAGGCTTCCGACATGCCTTTCACCGAGCCGACGAACTGACCCATCACCTCGGGCCGCTCCGGATTGGCGAAGTTCATGTTGTCGGTGATGGCGAGCGGATCGGCGCCGACGGCGGTCAGGTTGCGCCACGTCTCGACCACGGCCTGCTTGGTTCCCATCGCCGGATCGGCGGCGACGTAGCGCGGGGTGACGTCGCAAGCGAGGGCGAGGCCCTTAGCCGTGCCGTGGATGCGCACGACGGCGGCGTCGCCGCCCGGCCGCTGTACGGTGTCGCCCATGACCATGTGGTCGTACTGCTCCCAGATCCAGCGGCGCGAGGCGAGCGCGGGGCCGGACAGCATGGTCTTCAGCGCTTCGAGGATGGCGTTGGGCGCCGGCACCCATTCGGGCAGGATCATTTTCGGCGGCGTGATGGGGAACCACGGGCGCTCGTAGACGGGTGCCGAGTTGGCGAGCGTCGTCACCGGGATGTCGGCTTCGACCTTGCCGTGGTGGGTGACGATCATGCGGCCGGTGTCGGTCGTCTCGCCGACGACGGCGAAGTCGAGGCCCCACTTTTTGAAGATGCCCTGCGCTTCCGCCTCGGCTTCGGCACCCGGCTTGAGCACGATGAGCATCCGCTCCTGGCTCTCCGACAGCATCATCTCGTAGGCGGTCATGCCGGTTTCGCGCTGCGGGACATGATCGAGGTCGAGCGTGATGCCGACGCCGCCCTTGTCGGCCATTTCGCACGAGGAGGAGGTGAGGCCGGCGGCGCCCATGTCCTGGATGGCGATGATGACGTCCTTCGCCATCAGCTCCAGGCACGCCTCGATGAGGAGCTTTTCGGTGAACGGATCGCCGACCTGCACGGTGGGGCGCTTCTCGTCGGATTTGTCGTCGAACTCGGCCGAGGCCATGGTGGCGCCGTGGATGCCGTCGCGGCCGGTCTTGGAGCCGACATAAACGACGGGGAGGCCGACGCCCTTGGCGGCCGAGTAGAAGATCTTGTCGGCGCGGGCGAGGCCGGCGCACATGGCGTTGACGAGGATGTTGTTGTTGTAGCCCTTGTCGAAGTTGGTTTCGCCGCCGACGGTGGGCACGCCGACGCAATTGCCGTAGCCGCCGATGCCGGCGACGACGCCATCGACGAGATGGCGCGTCTTGGGGTGGTCAGGGGCGCCGAAGCGCAAGGCGTTGAGATTGGCGACGGGGCGCGCACCCATGGTGAACACGTCGCGCATGATGCCGCCGACACCGGTCGCGGCGCCCTGGTAGGGCTCGATGTAGCTGGGGTGGTTGTGGCTCTCCATCTTGAAGACGACGCAGTCGCCGTCGCCGAGGTCGACGACGCCGGCGTTTTCGCCGGGGCCCTGGATCACCTGCTTGCCGGTGGTCGGCAGCGTGCGTAGCCAGACGCGCGAGGATTTGTAGGAGCAGTGCTCGCTCCACATGACCGAGAAGATGCCGAGCTCGGTGTAGCTCGGCTCGCGGCCGAGGATCTTCAGGAGCCGCTGGTATTCGCTCGCCGACAGCCCGTGCTCGGCGATGATCTCGGGCGTGATCTCGAAACGGCTCTCAGCTTTGGCATCCATGCGGGCGCTTTTCGTATCTCGGCGATTCTGGGGGACGGATGCTTGCGCTTATAGCGGCCGCGTTTGGCGTTGTCGCCTGCTAGGGGTGCGCGGAATGTTGCGCCTGACGTTGCGCAAAGCTTGGGCACTCAGGTGGACTGCGCGGATGTGACTCGTTGCCGGGTCATTGACAGAATCGGCGCGGAGCGAAGCCGCGGATCCCTATGAAAAAGTCGGCTCTCTCTGGGGCGCGGACGTGGCCCGCGAACTACCCGACAGGGTGGGAAGAGGCGCCTACCCGCGACAGTTGAGCGCTGTTAGGCTCGCAGTGCTGCAATGCAACAATCCGTATTTTCCTCGCGGAGTCCGAAGCTTAACTTCGTTCCTCAGATGTCGGCGGGCGCTTCCCCCAGTACCCAATCCGCCGAACTGGACTTCCACTTGCAGCAAAAGGAGCTGGAGCATGTCCGCGATTTCCAAGGGCGCCATCGTAGCCGCCATGCTTGCTGGGTTCACCTCGATCGGGGCGAACAGTGCCGCGTCCGAACCGACCCAGAAGACGTTCAAGCCCCTGCACGGCATCAGCCTGCACGTCGGCTCCAAGCACGCTGTCGGCTATTTCCAGCCGGTGAGCGGGGTATGCCAGCTGACCCTGGTGGTCGGCGAGGAGCCTGGTGACGACGCGATCAGTGCCGTCACGCCGACCCGCTTCCGCGCTTCGGTCAAGGCGGGGCAGCACGCTCGCTTCGACACCGGCGAGGGCAAGGAGCTGGTCTTCTATTGCGCCCAGTCCGCGTCGGCGATGTCGGTGCAGACGATGCAGCAGACGGCCTACACGCCCGCAGCCCGCTAACAACGCCATACTCGGCGAGGTGGCCCGCGCGTCGGACCTTCGGGTCCGGCGCGTTTTTAGTTTCCCCCGGCAACTGCAACTCTCTCGGCCGCCGCAGGCGGCAAGGCGCCAAAGGCGCCCGGCGCGAGCGCCGGCTGTCAGCTTGTGCCACGCGACAGGCATGAAATGCTTCCCGCCGCTCGTGTCAGGACAAGACTATACCGACGGCTCCAGGGCGCTGAGCAGTGCACTTTCGATCATGCGGCGGCCGTCGGCGCCGCCGAGCGACAGCTCGAACAGGCGCTCGGGATGCGGCATGAGGCCGACGACGCGGCCGCTCTCGTCGCAGATGCCGGCGATGTTGCGCTGGGCACCGTTGGGGTTCGACTCGGGCGTCGCCTCTCCGGCCTCGTTGCAATAGCGGAATACGACGCGGCCTTCGCCCTCGAGGCGGTCGAGGGTCGCCGCATCGGCGAAATAGTTGCCTTCCGCGTGGGCGATCGGCAGGCGCACGACCTGATCCTTGCGGTAGCACTTGGTGAAGAACGTCTTGTCGTTGTCGACGCGCAAGGTGACGTCGCGGCAGATGAACTTGAGCGAGGCGTTGCGCATCAGCACGCCCGGCAGCAGGCCCGACTCGCACAACACCTGGAAGCCGTTGCAGATGCCGAGCACCGGCGTGCCGGCTTTCGCCTTGGCGATGACGTCGCGCATAATGGGCGAATGCGCCGCCATGGCGCCGCAGCGCAGGTAGTCGCCGTAGGAAAAGCCGCCGGGCAGCACGATGAGGTCGGAGGCGGGCACCGACGCATCGCCGTGCCACACCATCTTGACGGGGAACCCGGTGACGCGCTCCAGCGCGACCTTGACGTCGCGGTCGCAGTTGGAGCCGGGAAAGACGACGACGGAAGCGCGCAGCATCTAGGTTCGGTCCTCGTCAGGCGCGCTGTAGCTCGTAGGCGTAGTTCTCGATCACGCTGTTGGCGAGCAGGTCCTTGCACATGCGCTCGATCGTTTCCTTGGCGCGATCCTCGCTCGTCTCGCTGAGCACGACCTCGATGTACTTGCCCTGGCGGACATCCTCGACGCCGGAAATGCCGAGCGCCGAAAGAGCGTTCTGAATGGCCTTGCCCTGCGGGTCGAGGACGCCGTTCTTGAGCGTGATGCGGATGCGAGCTTTCATTGAACTCTCGAGGCAGTGGGCAATGGGCAGTAGGCAGTGGGGTCAGTCAACTACTGCCCACTGCCCTTCACTGCCTACTGCCTAATTCGGTTTGCCGTTGGCGGTCGGGTTGGAGGCGACCAGCACCGGGCCGAGACCTTTGGCCGGACGGTTGCCGGTGAACACGCCAAGCCGGCGCGCCACTTCCTGATAGGCTTCGAGCAGCCCACCGAGGTCGCGGCGGAAGCGATCCTTGTCGAGCTTGTCGGAGGTGGCGATGTCCCACAGACGGCAGCAATCGGGGCTGATCTCGTCGGCGAGCACGATGCGCATAACGTCGTTCTCCCACAGGCGACCGAACTCGACCTTGAAGTCGACGAGACGGATGCCGATGCCGAGGAAGAGGCCGACGAGGAAGTCGTTGATGCGCAGCGCCATCTGCATGATCTCGTCGATCTCCTGGGGCGTCGCCCAGCCGAAAGCGGTGATGTGCTCTTCGGAGACCATCGGATCGTTGAGCGCGTCGTCCTTGTAGTAGAACTCGATGATCGAGCGCGGCAGTTGCACGCCTTCTTCCAGGCCGAGGCGCGTTGCCAGCGAGCCGGCGGCGACATTGCGCACGACGACCTCGAGCGGCACGATCTCGACTTCGCGGATCAACTGCTCGCGCATGTTGAGGCGGCGCACGAAGTGCGTCGGCACGCCGATCTCGCCGAGACGCAGGAAGATGTACTCGGAGATGCGATTGTTGAGCACGCCCTTGCCTTCAATCACGGCATGCTTCTTGGCGTTGAACGCGGTCGCGTCATCCTTGAAATGTTGGATGAGGGTGCCGGGCTCGGGGCCTTCGTAAAGCACCTTGGCCTTGCCCTCGTAGATGCGGCGACGCCTGTTCATTGAGCCTCTGTCCTTTGCCTTGAAAATCGCATGTGCTGCGGGATTGGTGACGGCTTGCCGGCAAGAGCCAAGCCTTTGATATTCCGAATTGTTCTTGTCTGCAGGTGCCGCATTGGGTGAGTGGCTCGCGAGGTCGGACACCCACTCCCGACACTAGCCGAACCGCTCCCTGGAAACAATCTTAAGGATGGGAAAGGTTGCAAGTGTCGCTAATGGTTGGAGGATGCCTCATTGAACGCCGGGAAAGCCCGGGTTATGGCTCCCCGGCACCTGATTTGTCTGGCGGGAGATACAACCTTTCTGTCGTGCCGCAGGCCATGCGGCGACCCCGGTCTAGTGGAGAAATCTCATGACGACGTTTGACGAACGCGAGAAGACGTTTGAGCGGAAATTCGCACTAGATCAGGACCTTAAGTTCCGTGCCGAGTCTCGCCGCAACAGGCTCCTGGCAGAGTGGGCAGCCGCCAAGCTCGGCATCGCTGGCGATCAGCTCCCCGATTACATCCGCTCAGTCGTCAAAGCCGACCTCGAGGAGAAGGGCGACGAGGACGTTTTCCGCAAGCTTCAGAACGACTTCGCCGCTGCCGGGGTGAAGGTGTCGGACACCGAGCTGCGCACCCAGATGGTCGATATGCTGGGCAAAGCCGTCGCCGACATCGAGACGGCCGGGAAGCCCTGACCGTCAGCCCTTGAGGTCGGCGAGGAACTTGCCGAAGCGCAAGAGCCCGTCCGGCCAGGGGCCATGACCGGACTGGTCGGCGATGTGGCCGGCCTGCCCTACATCCACAAAATTCGAACCCCAGGCGTCGGCGAAAGCCTTCGCCCGTGCGCGCGAGCAATAGGGATCGTCATCGGCCGCTAGCAGCAGCGATGGAAAGCCCAGCTTGTGCATGGGCACGGGTGTGAAGCCGAAACTGTCGGCCGGCCACGCCTGGCCTTGGTTGGTCGGCCAGTCCTGCGTGTTGTCGACGTCGGCCGGCGCGACGAGGAAGGCGCCGGCAACGGCGCCCGGCGCCAGCTCGGGTGCGGCGTGGGCGAGAGCGATGACACCGAGACTGTGGGCGACGAGCACCGCAGGACGCGAGGCCTCGCTCACGGCGGCGACGATGTTGCCCACCCACGCATTGCGATCCGGGGCGTGCCAATCGTCCTGGTCGATGCGGCGCGCCGTCTTCAGATTGCGCTCCCAGCGGGATTGCCAGTGATCAGGACCAGAGTTGAGCCAGCCGGGGACGATGAGGATGTCGGCGTCGGAGGTTTTCATGGACCCTATGTAGGAGCAGCAACTGTGTTCGCCATGCAGTAGGGCGAATTCGCAACTCACCGTAGAAGTGCATGGGGCACTGAACAACCCGTGGGGAGCCTATGGATAAGTCGCGCGCATCGCGCCGCTTGGCGCTGTCGATAGCAGCCACGGCGGCACTCTTTTTGGGGGCGCAGCAAGCTTACGCGGACGGTTGGCGTCACGGGGAGCCCGGCCGATGGGTTCCCGGCACGCCGATGACGGATTCGCAGAACGTTACCGACTGGAGCGGAGTCTACATCGGCGGCAAGCTAGGTGGCGCCTGGAGCGACATGAGCTGGACCGAGAATTTCGCCGAGTTCAACGCCCCGGGCGGGGCGAGTTTCTCGCCAAGCAGCTTTGCGGGCGGCGTCATCGGCGGCGCGAACCTGCAGATGGGAAATTGGATCTTCGGTCTCGAAGCTTCGTTCCTAGGGATGGGCCTCAATGGGACCTCCAGCCCCAACGCGACCGATACCTTCACGACGAAGATCGACTGGCTGCTCTTCGTAGAGCCGCGCATCGGCTACTCCTGGGACCGCACGATGGTCTTCGTGAAGGGCGGCTGGGCGGGTGGCGACGCGTCCTTGACGGCGACCGGGCCCGGCGCCGGCGGGTTCAGCACGGCGAGGGTAGACGACTTCGTCGACGGCTGGACCATCGGCGGCGGCATCGAATACGCGTGGCATCCGAGCTTCATCGTCGGCCTCGAGTACCAGCACGTTCAGCTCGACCTCGGCACTGCCGCGTCTTGCGACCTGTGCCTGATCGGCATTCCGATCGGCGACGCTGCCGCGATCAGCGGCAATGCCGACATCTCGCTGGTGTCCCTGCGCGCCAGCTACCTGTTCAGACCCGAAGACTGAGCGGCGTCGTCCGCGTCGTTGCCTGCGGCCGAGCTCCAACGCAACAGGATGCCCGTTGCCACGACCGCGGCGACGACGAGGTGCACCGCGCCGAGCGGCAGCGCCGTCTGCAGCTGCGCCTGCAGCATTTCCGCCGCCAGTGCGATCGCTGCCAGCGCCGCTGCGATGGGCGCCGCCGGGACCGGTGTCGGCAGTCCTGCGATGCGGCCGGAGCGGACATAGAGCCAGACGGTCAGGATGATGATGGCGGCCAGCGCCACGTAGCGCACGCCGCTGCCGGGCGCCAAGAACGCAGCTGCCTGATCCAGGTTGCCGGTGACCGCCATGCCGATGCCGACGAGAACCCACGCCAACAGCGTGTAGGCGATCAATAGCGGCCAGACGCACGCCGCCGCTACGACCTCGGCGCCGCGCGCGGCAAGCAGGAGGCCGACGATGGCGGCGACACTGAGGGCGGTGAATAGGCCGGCCATTGCGATACTCGAAAAGGGATATGTGCCGGTGCTGTAGGCGTCGGCCATGGCGGCCAGGTTCTGCGGCAACTCGGCGAGCGTCGGCGCCAGGAACAGGAGCCACACGCCCATGCCGAGACCCGCGCGATCGATCACGGCGGAGAGGGCGATGACAAGCGCCGCACCAGCGACCATCGTCGTAGTGCAGACGATACGAAAATAGGTGCCGGGCTCCTGGACGAAGCCGGAGACGCCCTCGAGGGCAACCGCGAGGCCGGCGCCCTGCACCACGGCCAAAAGCAGCGCCAACCCGATGACCATGTGACGGAGGTGATCGCGCTTGTCGGCGCTGGCATGCTCCCGGCGGCGCAGCGACGGGAAGAAAGTCTTTGCGAGCTCGGCGAGGATCAGGACGGTGAGCAGCGGCATGATGCCGAGAGCGAAGATCGAAATGCGGCCCACGGCGGAGCCGCCGGACTGCAGCAGTTCGGCGAAGCGCTCGGGCGCCAGGCCCGGCACCGGCAGGTAGGAGCCGAGGCGATAGACAATGATCGCCGCTGCCGTGACGGCCAGCCGGCGGTAGAATGCGCCGTCGAGCGTAAGCAGCATGCAAGTGCCTCCCTCATCCCTAGTGCCGATAGTTGTTAGCACGTTGGGCATACACGCGGAGGAATCGCGGCTGCCTGCGTAGCTGCAGACTGTCTAGGCGGTGCCGAAGACGCGCTTGAAGATCGTGTCGACGTGCTTGAAGTGGTAGCCGAGGTCGAACATCGCCTCGAGCTCGGCCGGCTTCAGCTTCGCCGTCACGTCCTTGTCGGCCTTCAGCTCGGCGAGGAAATCCTTGCCTTCCTTCCACGTCTTCATGGCGTTGCGTTGCACGAGCGTGTAGGCGTCCTCGCGCGAGGCGCCGGCCTGCGTGAGGGCCAGCAGCACGCGCTGGGAATTGTGCAGCCCGCCGAGCTTGTCGAGGTTCTTCTGCATGTTCTCGGGATAGACGACGAGCTTGTCGACGACGCCGGCGAGGCGGGCCAGCGCAAAGTCGAGCGTGACGGTCGCGTCGGGCCCGATCATGCGCTCGACCGAAGAGTGCGAGATGTCGCGCTCGTGCCAGAGGGCGACGTTCTCCATCGCCGGAATCGAATAGGCGCGCACCATGCGGGCAAGGCCGGTGAGGTTCTCGGTGAGCACCGGATTGCGCTTGTGCGGCATGGCCGAGGAGCCCTTCTGGCCGGCGGAGAAGAACTCCTCTGCCTCCAGCACCTCGGTGCGCTGCAGATGGCGGATCTCCGTCGCCAGCCGTTCCACCGACGAGGCGACGACGCCAAGCGTCGCAAAGAACATGGCATGCCGGTCGCGGGGAATGACCTGGGTCGACACCGGCTCGGGCGTCAGCCCCATCTTGTCGGCGACGTAGGCTTCGATGCGCGGGTCGATGTTGGCGAAGGTGCCGACAGCGCCGGACAGAGCGCAGGTCGCAACCTCTTTGCGGGCGGCGATGAGCCGCTGCCTGGCGCGCTCGAACTCGGCATAGGCGTAGGCGAGCTTCAGCCCGAAGGTGACCGGCTCGGCATGGATGCCGTGGCTGCGGCCGATGGTCGGCGTCATCTTGTACTCGAGCGCGCGCCGCTTGAGGGCGCCCAGCAGCGTGTCGATGTCGGTGACGAGAAGATCGGCGGCGCGCGTGAGCTGCACGTTGAGGCACGTGTCGAGCACGTCCGAGGAGGTCATGCCCTGGTGCACGAAGCGCGCCTCGGGACCGACGATCTCGGAAAGGTGGGTGAGGAAGGCGATGACGTCGTGCTTGGTCTCGCGCTCGATCTCGTCGATGCGCGCGATGTCGAACTTGGCGTTGCGGCCCTTGTCCCAGATCTTCTTGGCCGCGTGATGGGGAATGACGCCCAGCTCGGCCATCGCGGTGGCGGCGTGCGCCTCGATCTCGAACCAGATGCGGAAACGGGTCTCGGGGTCCCAGATGGACGACATCTCGGGACGGCTGTAGCGCGGGATCATATTTTCAAAGCCTCGCGGAAGGGAATGCGCGGAGCCGTAGCAGACGCGGCCCCCCAGCTTCAATCGTCATGCTGCACGCGAATGGCTTGCGCATTACTTGCAGGCTCAAGTCCACGGAAGTGATACTCGGCGGAAAGTCCACATAGGCGTGCCAATGTTGCAACGCACACAAGAAGTACTACTGTCGAACCAGCAACCTCACAATACTGTCCAGAAGGGGCCACAATTGATTGCGGTCGGCGCTGCTGCTCGAGCGTCATTGACTGTGGACGGATTGTCACGTTTGCCATGATTGTCGGCGATTTACTCTTGAAAGTGCAGCAGTGAAACAGAATGTTACTTAGAGACAGCCATCGCAGTCTTATACGAATGGCGTCCCGAGCGCGGAGAGTCCGGCCGGGAAAGGGTAGGAAAGCTGAAAGCAACGAGGGCAAAGGCCACGTAATGTCTATTCAGATGCAAGGCGAAATTGCACAGCTCAATTCTGAGCTCGAACAATCCGACGATCCGCGTGAGTGCTACGCCAAGGTGCAGGCCAAGATCCGCCGGTACCGCCAGGAAGGCATCAAGATTCCTGACGATCTGGCGCTGATTGAAAAGCGGCTGGTGGCCGAGTGCATGGCCGCTTCCCAGGGCCGCGACTGAAAGTCGAGCCGGTCGAGGCGAATGTCCGACCGTTCTCCCGCGGCGACTGCGCCGCCATCGCGAAGGGGATTTAATTCCCCTTCGCCTCCTACTCGCAGATCCAATCACGCAGATTCGACCATCGACCGTGGCAGCGTGGCTGCGGCGCTCAGTGCTGCACGTAGGTGATGCGGCCGTCCGGCTGCTTCACCCACGTGTACATGACGTAGCCGATCTGCTTGATGTCGCCCTTCTCGTCGAAGGCGATGTCGCCGATCACGGTGTTAAAGTTGACGCCGGTGCGCATGTAGGCGGCCACCGTCTTGGGGTCGGTCGACTTGGTCGCCTCGATCGCCTGCTTGAGGATCTGCACGGCGGCGTAGCTGTAGAGCGTGTAGGCCTCGGGCTTGTAGTCGCGCGCCTCGAACCTGTCGATGATCTCCTTGGCTTCGGGCCGCTTCTGCGGATCGGGGCCGAAGGTCATCAGCGAGCCCTCGGCGCCGGGACCGGCGATGGTGGCGAACTCGTCGCTGGCGATGCCGTCGCCGGACATGAACACGGCGGCGAGGCCCTGATCGCGCATCTGCCGCAGCACGAGGCCGCCGGCGGTGTGCACGCCGCCCCAGTAGAGCACCTCGACGCCGGCGTTCTTTAGCTTGGAGACGAGCGCGGCGAAATCCTTCTCGCCGGCGCCGACGCCTTCGTAGATCACCTCGGTGACGCCGAGATTGTTCATCGCCTTCTTGGTCTCGTCGGCGAGACCTTTGCCGTACGTCGTCTTGTCGTGGACGATGGCGACCTTCTTGTCCTTCAGATTGTCGGCGATGTACTTGCCGGCGACGCCGCCCTGCTGATCGTCGCGACCGCAGGTGCGGAACACGTTCCACAGCTTGCGCTCGGTTATCGTCGGATTGGTGGACGACGGCGTGATCATCAGCATGCCGTTGTCGACGTAGACTTCCGACGCCGGCATGGTGACGCCGGAATTGAAGTGGCCGATCACGAAGTGGATGCCTTCGCCGAGGAAATTGTTGGCGACCGAAACGCCCTGGCGCGGATCGGCGGCGTCGTCGCCGACGGAGAGCTCGATCTGCTGGCCGTTGATGCCGCCGGCTGCGTTGATGTCGGCGACGGCCTGCTCGACACCGTTCTTGAGTTGCGCGCCGAACGCCGCGTCGGTGCCGGTCATCGGCCCGGCGACGCCTATCTTCAGCTTCGCGGGCCCGCTGTCACAGCCGGCGAACAGGGCGGCGAAGGCGAACGCCAGGGCGGCCAAAATCGCTGGTTTCATGGAGGTCCTCTCAAGATGGGTCGGCGCGCGCCGGCAATGGCGCGCATGTTCATCCGAAACGCGCCAAAAGTCATCCCCGCGGCGGGGTGGGCAGTTCCTGCCGCCGACGCCAGCGCAGGAAGCCCGCCCTCTCGTAGGCCCAGGGATACTGCTCGACCATCTGGCGCACGCGCGTCGTCCAGAAGCCGAGCGCGCAGGCGGCAGCGACGACGATGTAGTCGACAATGAAATTCCTCAAGGAAAGCAGCGTCTCGTAGAATAGCGCGTAGTGGAAGAAGCGCACGACGAAGGTGAGCAACAGGGCAGCCACGAATACTTTCCACGGCGCCCGCCAGGTCGAGGCGATGGCCGCGCCGGTGGCGCGCGCGGCGGCGCCACCCATCAGCACGGTGACGAGCAGGAAGATCCACAAGCCGTTGTCGCCGGTGTCGTAGAAACTCATGGTGTGCGGTCCAATCGGCCCTCCTAGTGGCGTCCGCCTTCGAGATAGGCGGCACGGATCTCCGGGCTCGCCAACAGCTCCTGGCCGGTGCCGCTCAGCGTGATGGCGCCGTTGACCATCACGTAGGCGCGATGCGCAAGGCGCAGGGCATGAAATGCATTCTGCTCGACGAGGAACACCGTCAACCGCTCGCGCGCGTTGAGGTCGGCGATGACCTTGAAGATCTGCTTGACGATGAGCGGCGCAAGACCGAGCGAGGGCTCGTCGAGTAGCAAGAGCTTCGGCCGGCTCATCAGCGCGCGGGCGATGGCGAGCATCTGCTGCTCGCCGCCCGACAGCGTGCCGCCGCGCTGGTGCAGACGCTCCTTGAGCCGCGGGAAGATGGCAGTGACGCGCGCCAGCTCGCGGTCATAGTCGTGATGGCCGGAGAACTCGGAGCCCATGCGCAGGTTTTCTTCGACCGTCATGCGGCCGAAGATGCGCCGGCCTTCCGGCGACAACGCTAGCCCGAGGCGCGCGATCTCGTGCGTCGGCATCTGCGTGATGTCCTGCCCGTCGAACACCACGCGTCCCGCGCTGGCGCGCGGATTGCCGAAGATCGTCATCATCAGGGTCGATTTACCCGCGCCGTTGGCGCCGATCATGGTGACGATCTCGCCGGCCGGGATGTCGATCGAGACATCGTGCAAGGCGTTGATGTTGCCGTAGGAGGCAGTGATGCCCTGCAGCGACAAGAGCGAAGCGCCGGTCATAGGCCGACCTCCGCCGCAACCTGGGCGACTTCATCGTCCTCGACACCGAGGTAGGCGGCGATCACCTTCGGATCGCTGCGCACGCTTTCCGGCGTCCCGTCGGAGATGCGGATGCCGTATTCCAGCACGACGACGTGGTCGGACACTCTCCATGACCACCGACATGTCGTGCTCGATGAGCAGGATGGAGGTCGCGTGCTCGTCGCGAATGGCGCGCAGCAGCCCATTGAGCTGGGCGCTTTCGCGCGGATTGAGACCGGCGGCGGGCTCGTCGAGACACAGCAGCACCGGATCGGTGCACATGGCGCGGGCGATCTCCAAGCGGCGCTGATCGCCGTAGGGCAGGGCGCCGGCCGCGTCATCGGCGCGGGGCGTCAGCTCGATGCGGTCGAGCCAGTAGCGGGCGACGTTGACCGCCGCGGCCTCCGCTTGCTCTGTAGTGCGGCGAGCCGATGAGGCCGAGCAGCGACCATCCGGAGGCGCGCATCAGCGGGTTGTGCTGGGCGATGATCAGGTTCTCCAGCACGGTCATGCCGGGGAAGAGGCGAATATTCTGGAAGGTGCGGGCAACGCGCGCGCGCCGCGCGATCTCGAAGTCCGGCATGCGCTCGAGCAGGAACAGCCCGTCGGCACCCATGCGGTCGTCGCGGCAGACGTAGCGGCGGCTCGAGGCGGTGAGCTGGGCGACGGCTTCCGCTTCGATCGGGCCGCCAGTCGACAGCGCCATGAGGCCGCTCGTCGGTTTGTAGAAGCCGGTGATGCAGTTGAAGACGGTGGTTTTGCCGGCGCCGTTGGGGCCGATGAGGGCGGTGATGTCGCCGCGCCCGACCGAGAACGACAGATCGCGCACGGCGACGAGACCGCCGAAGCGCATGGTCAGGCCCTCGACGACGAGCAGCGGATCACGCAGCCAGCGCATCAGCCGTGCCCTTCCTTGACGTGGGCGCCGGACACGGACTTCGCCTCATTGAGGGTAATCGACGGCTCGCGCGCGGCGATAAGCCCGCGCGGGCGCCACACCATCATCACCACCATGGCCAGGCCGAAGATGAGCATGCGGTATTGGCCGGGGTCGAACCCGGGGCCGAAGATCGACTTCAGCCAGTCGAGCTCGCGCAGGAGCTCGATGCCGCCGATGACCACGACGGCGGCAATGGCGACGCCGACGAGCGAGCCCATGCCGCCGAGGACGACGATGGCGAGGATCGTCGCCGACTCGAGGAACTCGAACGAGCGCGGATTGACGAAGCCTTGACGGGCGCCGAAGAACGCGCCGGCAAGGCCGCCGAACAGCGCGCCCATGGCGAAAGCGGTGAGCTTGGTATTGACGGTGTTGATGCCGAGCGAGCGGCAGGCGATCTCGTCCTCGCGCAACGCCTCCCAGGCGCGCCCGACGGGCAGGCGCCGCATGCGCTGGGTAACGAAGGCGACGAGCAGGGCAAGACCGAGGATGACGTAATAGAGGAAGATCGAGCGGTGCACCGTCGGCGAACCGGGGAGGCCGAAGACGTCGGCAAACGTCGTCTCGCCCGTGCGCGTGGTGAACGGCAGTCCGAAGAAGGTGATGCGCGGCGTCTGGATGCCGACGTTGCCGTTGGTGAGGTCGACCCAGTTGATGAGCACGAGGCGGATGATCTCGCCGAACGCCAGCGTGACGATGGCGAGATAGTCGCCGCGCAGGCGTAGCACCGGAAAGCCGAGCAGCATTCCCCAGAAGGCGGCGAGTAGGCCGGCGATGGGGAGGCAGATCCAGAACGCCCACGGCCCGAGCGCCGGCAAGGTGGCGGGGATCACGTAGGTGGCGATGATCGCATAGGTGTAGGCGCCCACCGCGTAGAAGGCGACGTAGCCGAGATCGAGCAGCCCGGCGAGGCCGACGACGATGTTGAGGCCCCAGGCGAGCATCACGTAGATGAGGATCTGCACGCCGAAATTGTCGATCCACTTGATGGCGCCGCCCTGCCCCGTGAGCGTCAGGGCCACCCACGGGAAGATCAATAGTGCCGCCAATCCGGCGCGCGGCAGCCACGCCTTGCGATGGTGCGAAAGGTCGAGAGGTGGAAACAGCACCCGCGGGCGATGCGGATGACTGTAGAGGCGCCACAGCAGCCGGCCGGCAAACACGGTGATGACGAAGAACGCGACGAGCCACGGGCGGGGATCGAGCTCGGGTTGATGCGAGAGGTTCAGGTCGGTGCGGAAGGCGATGAGCGGAAAGCACAGGCCGAGCGTCACCAGCGCCCAAATGGCGGCGTCCTTGATCAGCTCTCGGAGTGGAACCGTCGCGGGCGGCAGCCCGCCCTGGCCGCCCGCGCTCATGGAATCAAACCTTCTCGACGTCGGGCCGGCCAAGCAGGCCGGACGGCATGAAAATCAGCACGACTGCAAGAATTGAGAACGCGGCGACGTCCTTGTAGTCGATCGAAAAGTAAGCCGACCACATGGTCTCGATGAGCCCGATCAATAGTCCGCCGATCACGGCTCCCGGCAGCGAGCCGATGCCGCCGAGCACGGCGGCGGTGAAGGCTTTGACGCCCGGCGTGAAGCCGTCGTTGAAATTGACGACGCCGTAGTAGGTCATGAACATCATGCCGGCGACGGCCGCGAGCGCGCCGCCGATGACGAAGGTGAGCGAGATCGTGCGGTTGACGTCGACGCCGATCAGCGCGGCCATGCGCCGATCCTGCTCGCAGGCGCGCTGGGCGCGGCCGAGCTTCGTCTTCTGCACCAACGCCCAGAAGGCGACGAGCAATACCGCCGTCACGATGAAGATGAGGAGCTGCTTTTCGGAAATGGTGACCGTGCCGCCGCCGAGCGGGATCGACAACACGTCGTTGAGCATCGGCGGCACCGGCTTGTTGCGCGGTCCCTGGGCGACTTGCACGAAGTTCGACAGGAAGATCGACATGCCGATCGCCGAGATGAGCGGCGCCAGGCGGAACGATCCGGCGAGCGGCCTATAGGCGACGCGCTCGATGACCCAGCTCCACAGCGCGGTGAGGGCCATGCCGAGGATGAGCACGATCAGCAGCGCCAGACCCAACGCGCCGACGCCGAGGATCTGCGTGATGATGAGGAAGAGGATGAGGGTGATGAAGGCGGAGACCATGAAGACGTCCCCGTGAGCGAAGTTGACCATGCCGATGATGCCGAACACCATCGTATAACCAATGGCGATGAGCCCGTAGATCGAGCCGAGCGTCAGGCCATTGATCAGCTGCTGAACGAAATATTCCATGCTCCCCCCGGTGGCGCCCGCGCACTCTAGAGCAAAAGATGCGATCCGTCGCAGAAGGGCTCATCGTCCGTCTGCTTGCAACCGCAGATGTTGAAGGTGCCGGTGTGCTCGACGACGAAGCGGAGTGGCTCGATGCCGGTGCCGTTGTGGGTCCCGTCGCAGAAAGGCTGCTTCTGGGAGCGCCCGCAACGGCAATAGAAGTACGGCTTTCCTTCGATCAGCTCGACCTGGTAGGGACCCGTCTGCGCGACGATCGCCTCTTCTGCCATGCGCGCTCTCCTCGTCCAGTGGCGCCGTGCCCGGCGGCCTTCCCGAAAGCTCCTGGTAAATCGCTAGCGGCTTCGGCGCGCATGCGACAAGCCCGGCGCGCTGACCCGCGCCGCTTGTTTGCGCGGCGAATCGGGACGCGCGCGTGCCCTGCAGGTCACACATAGCGGCGGCCCGGGGCGAAGCTGCCCTGGGGGAGCGCTGCGGGGCAGGCGCCGTGCAGGCATGTGGCTCCAGCGAATCGTGCGAATTTCTGCGCCATACGAGCCCGCGAAACGGATTACGCGTCGCGACGCGGGCGCTGCGCATCGCGGGATGGGTGAGGAATGGCGCGTCGGGGGCACGCCGCTGGCACTTGCGTCGCCGCCGCCGCGGCGCGCCTCGCCGTTGCACGCCCCGTCACCTTGCTCGCTACGCTCGCGGTCATGCTGCTCGCTCGTTCGTGGCGGTGTGCGGGCGCAGACGAGCGAGCAGGAGGGCGATCGCATTCCCGGCATTCCCGAGACATCGATCGCCGTCAATTTCCCGCGCGACTTCGGCGACCCGGCAGGCGTGCGCTCGGCCCTCGCCGGTCGCGGCGTGACATACGCCGTCAACTACATCGGCGACGTGCTCGGCAATCCGGTCGGCGGCTTCGAGCAGGGCACGCGCTACATCGGACGCCTCGATGTTCGAGCTGGCCGTCGACCTGGAGAAGGCGATCGGCTGGAAGGGGCTCACCTTCTTTACCAATGGCTATCAGATCCACGGCCAGAGCATCTCGGCGCTGAACCTCGGCGTGCTGATGCCGGTGAGCTTCATCGAGGCGCTGCCGTCGACGCGGCTGTTCGAGCTGTGGCTGCAGCAGGAGCTGCTTAGGCGATAACCTCACGTTGCGCTTCGGGCAGCTCTCGGCAGACACCGAGTTCATCATCAGCAAGGGAGCGGGCGCGTTTCTCAACGCGACTTGGGGCTGGCCGTCAATCGCCGGCGTCAATCTGCCGGATGGTGGCCCGTCCTATCCGCTGGCTGCGCCTGCTGCGCGCCTCGCCTTCAATCCGAATGACAACCTCGGCTTCCTCGTCGGCGTATTCAGCGGCGACCCCGCTGGCGATTGCCAGGAAGGTCTGCCGCAGGTGTGCAATCCGCACGGGCTCGTCCTTCCACATCCACGATCCGCTGCTGATGATCGAGGCCGCCGTCAACTACAACCAGGGCGAGGGGCAGCTCCCCGGAACGCTGAAGGTCGGGACGTGGCGGCTGTTCGGCGTTTTCGAGCAGACGAGTGATCGGCAACAACGGCCTGCCGATCGGGTTGGTTGGCGTTCCTGGCGAACTTGCCGAGCACGATCGCGCGTTCTACGCGATCCTCGACCAGATGATCTACCGGCTGCCGGGCGACGGCGATCCGAAGGGCGTCGCCGTGTTCGGGCGCATCATGGGGGCGCCATCTGACGGCAACATGATTGAGCTCTACTGGGAAGCCGGCTTGACCATGAACGGCATGCTGTCGTCGCGCCCGCACGACGTGCTCGGCATCGGCTTTGCCTATACCGGCGTCTCCTCGCAGATCATCGACTATCAGAAGGAGCAGGGCTTCCCGGTGATCCCCAGCTTCGAGGGCATGCTCGAGGTGAGCTACACCGCACAGATCATGCAGGGGCTGACGCTGCAGCCGGACTTCCAGTACTTCTGGAACCCCGGCGGGCACTCGGCCGATCCGGACGATCCCACCATCGTGACCCCAACGCCGCCGTCTTCGGCCTGCGCACGACCGTCAACTATTGAGCTCGTCTCCGACATGTCATCCCGGCGGCTGCGTCCCCGGGATCCATCCATCAACGCGCGCCTCATCCAGAATAGGGCTGGAATCCCGGCAACAAGTGCCGGGATGACATTGTAGGGCGCATCGTTACTGAGCATGGCGAGAGGGGCCGAGGTGCGGTAGGTGCTCGCGCATGAGCGACATGCGCCCCATCCTCATTGCCGGCCCGACCGCCAGCGGCAAGTCCGGCCTGGCGCTGCGCCTGGCCGAGCAGCTCGGCGGCATCGTCATCAACGCCGACAGCATGCAGGTCTATCGCGAGCTGCGCATCCTCACGGCGCGGCCGACGCCCGAGGACGAGGCGCGCGTGCCGCATGCGCTCTACGGGTTCGTCTCCGGCGGCCGAGAGCTATTCGGCGGGACGCTATGCCACCGACGTCGCGCGGGTGTTGGAGGAGGCGCAGCGCGAGGGTCGGCGCCCGATCATCGTCGGCGGCACCGGCCTCTACTTCAAGGCGCTGACCGAGGGTCTGTCCCCCATACCGGCGATCCCCGACGACGTGCGCGCCCATTGGCGCAACGTCGCCGCCGAGGACGGTGCGCGAACGCATGCACGACGAGCTTGCCAAGCGCGATCCGGTGATGGCGCAGCGGCTAGCGAGCGGCGACACGCAGCGCGATCGTGCGTGCGCTCGAGGTTCTCGACGCGACCGGTACGTCGCTGGCGGAGTGGCAGAGGCTGCCGCGGCAGCCGGTGCTCGGATCTCAGCGCCACCATTCCGCTGCTCGTCGCGGTCGAGCGAGAAGAGCTGGCGCGCCGCATCGATGCGCGCTTCCGCGCCATGATGCAGACGAGGCGCGCTCGACGAGGTGCTGCAACTCAAGGCGCTTCGATCTCGAGCCGGCATTGCCGTTGATGACCGCGTTCGGCGTCCGCCCGCTGCTCGCTCACCTTGCCGGCGAGGTGTCCCTCGAGGAGGCGATCGCCGCCGGGCAAATGGAAACCCGGCAGTACGCGAAACGGCAGGTCACGTGGGCGCGCAGCAATATGATTGCGTGGAAGACGATATACAACGCAAGAAATGGAAGAAGTAGGCGCCGATTTCGTTTCTTTTATTCAGCGCGCTCATTGACCCTTCAGCATCACGGCCTTAGGTTCCGCGCCAACGGACGGGCCTCGCTGCTGCCGCGGCTGGCGCTGAATTCTTGGAGTTGGCAATGGCACGCACGATGACGGGCGCCGAGATGGTGCTCGCGGCGCTTGGCGATCAGGGCGTCGAGCATATTTTCGGCTACCCCGGCGGCGCCGTGCTGCCGATCTACGACGAGCTGCATCAGCAGGACAAGATCAAGCACATCCTGGTTCGCCAGGAAGGCGGGGCGCTGCACGCGGCTGAGGGCTATGCGCGCTCGACCGGCAAGGTCGGCGTGGCGCTCGTTACCTCAGGTCCCGGCGCCACCAACTCGGTGACCGGCCTGACCGACGCGCTGATGGATTCGATCCCGCTGGTGTGCATCACCGGGCAGGTGCCGACGCACCTCATCGGCAACGACGCGTTCCAGGAGTGCGACACCGTCGGCATCACCCGCCCGTGCACCAAGCACAACTGGCTGGTGAAGAACGTCAACGACCTGGCGCGCATCCTCCATGAGGCGTTCTACATCGCCAAGGCCGGCCGCCCCGGCCCGGTCGTGGTCGACATCCCCAAGGACATCCAGTTCGCGTCGGGCAACTACGTCGGTCCCTCGAACATCGCGCACAAGACCTACAAGCCGCGCGTGAAGCCGGACCAGAACGCCGTGCGCGAGGCCGTGGACCTGATGGCGCGCGCCAAGCGGCCGTTGTTCTACACCGGCGGCGGCGTCATCAATTCGGGGCCCAAGGCCAGCCAGATCCTGCGCGAGCTGGTGCGCCTCACCGGCTTTCCCATCACCTCGACGCTGATGGGGCTCGGCGCCTACCCGGCGTCCGACAAGCAGTGGCTCGGCATGCTCGGCATGCACGGCACGTACGAAGCCAATTTCGCCATGCACGACTGCGACGTGATGGTCGCCGTCGGCGCGCGCTTCGATGATCGCATCACCGGCCGCATCGACGCCTTCTCGCCGGGCTCGCAAAAGATCCAGATCGACATCGATCCCTCCTCCATCAACAAGAACGTGCGCGTCGACATCCCCATCGTCGGCGACGTCGCCTACGCCCTCGAGGACATGCTGCGCATCTGGAAGTCGAAGGCGCCGCAGGTCGACAAGGCGGCGCACAAGGGCTGGTGGAAGCAGATCGAGCAGTGGCGAGCGAAGAAGTCGCTCAGCTACACGAAATCGCGCGACGTGATCATGCCGCAGTACGCCGTCGAGCGGCTGTACGCGCTGACCAAGGATCGCGACGTCTACATCACCACCGAGGTCGGCCAGCACCAGATGTGGGCGGCGCAGTTCTATCATTTCGAAGAGCCGAACCGCTGGATGACCTCGGGCGGGCTCGGCACGATGGGTTACGGTCTGCCGGCCGCCATTGGCGCGCAGATGGCGCATCCCAAGTCGCTGGTCATCGATATCGCCGGCGACGCCTCGATCCTGATGAACATCCAGGAGTGTTCGACGGCGGTGCAGTACGATCTGCCGGTGAAGGTGTTCATCCTCAACAACCAGTACATGGGCATGGTGCGCCAATGGCAGCAGCTGCTGCATGGCAACCGCCTGTCGCACAGCTATACCGAGAGCTTGCCGGACTTCGTCAAGCTGGCGGAGGCCTACGGCTGGAAAGGCATGCGCTGCGAGAATCCCGCCGAGTTGGACGATGCCATCCTGGAGATGATCAACACCAAGGGTCCGGTGATCTTCGATTGCCGCGTCGCCGCGCTCGCCAACTGCTTCCCGATGATCCCCTCCGGCAAGGCGCATAACGAGATGCTGCTCGGCGACAACACCGACGAGGAGGTCGAAAGCGCCATCGGCGAAGCTGGCAAGGTGCTGGTTTGATGGCGGGCAGCCCCACTGAGCGCGGCGCGGTGCCGCCGTCGCGGCAGGAGCGGCGCGCGCGTGCGGCGCTGGCGCTGGTCGCGGCTGGCCTCATCGGCATGAGCACCACCTCGCTCGTCGCCGCGCAGGATCCGAAGTGGGACCAGGTCGAGAACATCAAAGAGGCGGCGAGCGCGTCTGGCGCAGATGCAGCGCACGCAGGGGGCGACGAAAGCCTTTGCCTTCATCGACGCCTGCTATCGCACGCACAGCCTGTCGTCCGAATATACCAAGGCCTTCGAGGCCTGCATCGCCCAGGACTATCTCGAAACGCAGGTGCTGGCCCTGATCTATTCGCGCATGTCGCCGGAGGCCTTGAAGCGCGCCGGCGCCCCGTACGCCGCAGATGCTGTCGGAGTCGATGAGCCGGCGCGTCGGCGCCGCCTTCGGCAAGTACAAGATCACCCCCGAGCAGGTTGCGACCTTCAAGAAGAACGTCGACGAGCACGGCTTCCCGCTGTTCTTCCAGGCTCTGTTCCCCGACGCGAAAATGCCGGTCCCCAAGGCCCTCAACCCGTCGATACCCGCACCTGAAAGCGCACCGAGCGCGCCCGACAACGCGCCCGCAGAGAAGAAGTAAGAACATGGCCAAAGCTCTTTCCAAAAGCCACTACGTCGGACCCGGTGCTGCACAGGCTATCGTCTCGCGCACGCTGTCGGTGCTGGTCGACAACGAGCCGGGCGTCCTGGCGCGCGTCATCGGCCTCTTTTCCGGGCGCGGCTACAACATCGACTCGCTGACGGTGACGGAGACCGAGCACGAGAAGCACCTGTCGCGCATCACCATCGTCACCAGCGGCACCCCCGACGTCATCGAGCAGATCAAGCATCAGCTCGAACGCCTCGTCCCGGTCCACCGCGTCCGCGACTTGACCGTCGAAGCCGACGCGCTGGAGCGCGAGCTGGCCCTGATCAAGGTCTCCGGCAAGGGCGAAAAGCGTATCGAGGCCCTGCGCATAGCCGAGATTTTCCGGGCCCAGGTGGTCGACACCTCGACCGAGCATTTCGTCTTCGAGCTGACCGGCAAGCCCTCCAAGCTGGAGCAGTTCATCCAGATCATGACCGAGCTCGGGCTTGTCGAAGTGTCGCGCACCGGCATCGCCGCCATTGGCCGCGGGCCTTCGAGCGTTTAAAGGAGCTGCGTAATCGACTGCCGGCCCGACTTGCGGCGCCGGACCCGCCACCGCCGCTGCTGCCTGCAGCGGCGCCATAGCCGCACAACATCGAGCGAGAAGAACAGAGGAAGCCATGCGCGTTTATTACGATCGTGATGCCGACATCAATCTCATCAAGGCCAAGAAGGTCGCGATCGTCGGCTACGGCAGCCAGGGTCATGCGCACGCGCTGAACCTCAAGGATAGCGGCGTCAAGGACGTGGCCATTGCCCTGCGCAAGGGTTCGCCCACGGCGAAGAAGGCGGAGGGCGCCGGCTTCAAGGTGATGGACGTCGCCGAAGCCGCCAAGTGGGCCGACGTCATCATGATGCTGACGCCCGACGAGCTGCAGGGCGACATCTACAAGGATCACCTGGCGCCCAACATGAAGCAGGGCGCGGCGCTGATGTTCGCGCACGGCCTCAACGTGCATTTCAATCTGATCGAGCCGCGCGCCGATCTCGACGTCGGCATGGTCGCGCCCGAAGGGGCCGGGCCATACCGTTCGCGGCGAGTACCAGAAGGGCGGCGGCGTGCCGTGCCTCATCGCCGTCCACCAGGACAAGAGCGGCAACGCCCACGACCTGTTCCTGTCCTACGCCTCCGCCGTCGGCGGCGGCCGCTCGGGCATCATCGAGACGACGTTCAAGGAAGAGTGCGAGACGGATCTCTTCGGCGAGCAGGCGGTGCTTTGCGGCGGTCTCGTCGAGCTCATCCGCGCCGGCTTCGAGACGCTGGTCGAGGCGGGCTATGCCCCGGAGATGGCCTACTTCGAGTGCCTGCACGAGGTGAAGCTGATCGTCGACCTCATCTACGAGGGCGGCATCGCCAACATGAACTACTCGGTGTCCAACACCGCCGAGTTCGGCGAGTACGTCTCGGGTCCGCGCGTCATCACTCCGCAGACCAAGGAGGAGATGAAAAAGATCCTCAAGGACATCCAGAGCGGCGCGTTCACCTCCGAATGGATGCGCGAGTGCCGGGCAGGGCAGCCCAAGTTCAAGGCGACGCGCCGCATGAACGACGCTCACCCCATCGAGGAGGTCGGCGCCCGCCTGCGCGACATGATGCCGTGGATCAAGTCGAAGGCGCTGGTCGACAAGTCGAAGAACTGAGGCGCGGCTGCAACCACAGCACTGCCCCGCTGGCGCATACTGATGGCCCCGAACCTTCTCCGGGGGCCATCAGGGAGTTCAGCCATGTTGCGAGTTCTGACGTCCATCGCGATCGCGGCGCTAGTCTCCGCCGCCCCATTGGCGCTGACGGCCAGCACCGCCGACGCCGCCAAGGGCACCAAGATCTGCAAGCACAAGACCGCGAGCGGCAAGATCAAGACCTGGCGTTGCGGCGTCAATCAGCCGTGCTGCTCGGCCGAGATGATCAACTACTACACGCTGCGGATCGAAGACGTTCGGCTGCCTCTAGGGAGCCCATCCGCTGAGAATGCCAGAAGACCCGCGCAGCATGCTTTGGGGAGGTAGCGGGAGGCTACAGCCGCGCGAGTCTTCCAGGCGGTGCCCTGCCACGAAGCGACGCTTCGCCATCAGGGTGCGCAAAGAAACGGACGGCGGAGAAGCGGGGACCTCCACCGTCCGCTCCAGCGGCATCACGCGAATGACGCCGCCGGATTTCGAACTCGGGCGCCCGCACGTTCGGCTCGTGCGGCTATACGGGCGCGGTAACGACGCGTGACGGCCGGCTCGCGTGCGTGCGGACACGGGGCAAATCGTCTACGTGATCGGCTGTGCAAGTGTGTGCAAAGTCCCCCTCGACACCCTCTTGCTTTCGCACCTGAAGATCACACCTCCATCGTGGAACGAGCGTGGTTTGTTCTGGGCGAAACTAAGATTTCAGTTCGCCGATAGAAATTGATCGGCTGCAATCCTTTGCCAATCCGAGGTCGCTGGACACGATGAGCGTGCAACCTTCGGAGGACGAACCGCGCTGCGTGCGGCTTGGCGAGCTGCAGCTTTGCCGTCGCCGATTGGGCGTGGCCGTGGGCGGCGGAACGGGCCGATGCCATCGCCCACGATTGGGTCCGGCGGCGCGCATTGGTGCCACAACTTTTCGACGGAACCGTCTATCTGCTGCGCCAGCAGGCCTTCGTCGGCGCGGCGTTGACCGGCACGCTTTTCAAGACCGATTTCAAAACCTTCCTCTACTGGCGCGCCCACCGCGCCGAGGAGAAAGGCGTCTTCGAAGTTTTCGGCGCTTCGCTCATTCGTTCGGCCGAAGGTCACGTCCTCCTCGGACGCCAGGGACCGGGTCAGCTCAATTCGGGGCGCGTCTATCCGCCGAGCGGCCTGATCGATGGCGATGACCTGCGCGGGGGTGCCATCGACATCGATGCCAGCATCGCGCGCGAGCTCGCCGAGGAGACGGGGCTGACGCCAGGATCGCTCGAGCGGGTGCCCGGCTACATCGCCGCCGTCAGCGGATGGCAGGTCGCCGTCGCCGTCGAATGGCGCAGCCCGCTTGCGGCCGACGCGCTGCGGCAGCACATTCTCGGCTTCATCGAAGCCGAGGCGCAGCCGGAACTCGACGACATCGTCATCGTGCGCCAACGCGCCGACATCGACGCGCGGACCATGCCGGGGCATGCCCAGGCGCTGCTGCGGACGCTTTTGTCAGCTTGACCGCCTTCGATAATTCGGCAGAAGTGCGCCGGCCTCAACCGGGGATACTGGCTCGCATGGCGCTGCCGCTGCACACCCTCGACGTCTTCACCGATCGCCGCTTCTGCGGCAATCCGCTTGCCGTCGTCAGCGACGCCGATGCGCTCAGCACCGAGCAGATGCAGAGCATCGCGCGCGA
Organism: uncultured Alphaproteobacteria bacterium; assembly: GCA_963795225.1. Lineage (GTDB taxonomy): Bacteria > Pseudomonadota > Alphaproteobacteria > Rhizobiales > Hyphomicrobiaceae > Hyphomicrobium_A. Next base: position 68,835 of record CAWCHB010000005.1, read on the forward strand.
GCTCAATCTGTCCGAGACGGCGTTCGTTCTGAAGCCGAGCAATCCGGCGCACTCCGCGCGGGTCCGCTTCTTCACACCCGCACGCGAGCTTTCGTTTGCCGGCCACCCGACCATCGGCACGGCGATCCTGCTGGCGCAAGCGCGCACGCCTCTTGTCAACGGCGAGAGCGACGTGATCATTCTGCTCGAGCAGGCGATCGGTTCGGTCCGCGTCGGTGTCCGCTTGCGCGATGGCCAGGCGCCGTTCGCCGAGTTCGACGCTCCAAAGCTCCCGGAGAAGGCAAAAGCGCCGCCGCCGGCGCGCGACCGCATAGCCGACGCGCTGGGCCTGCTGCCGCGTGAAATCGGCTTCGAGAACCACAACGCCATGTGCCTGACCGCCGGCAATGCCTTCGCCTTCGTGCCGGTGGCGACGCTGGAGGCTATCGGCAAGGCCCACATCGAGAGGGCGCGTTGGGACGATGCCTTCGGCGACGATATCGCCGGGGTTTACCTCTACACGCGGGAGTGCATTCACAACGGTTCGGCCTTCCACGCGCGCATGTTTGCTCCGCAGCTTGGCGTGCCGGAGGATCCGGCGACCGGATCGGCGGCGGTCTGCCTGGCCGGCGTGGTGCACGACTTCGACGGCTTGCCGGACGGCACCCATAAGCGGGTGATCGAGCAGGGCCACGAAATGGGACGCCCAAGCACGATCGTCCTCACCCTCGTCGTATCCGCCGGCAGGCTCGAAACGGTCCGCATCGGTGGTAGCGCCGTGCGCGTCATCGATGGGACGCTGGCCCCCGAGGCCCGGCCCGACCTGCTGGAAATAGGCTGCGGACAAACCGGACGTGGGCCGGTCCGTCTTCAATCTCGGTTCAGGCGGGTTCGTAGGCCAGATGAACCGTGTCGTCGTCCACCAACTCGCTCGATACCAGCCGAAGGGGCGGTCGAGCCCCATGGAAAAACGGTTTGCCCCGGCCGAGGACAAAGGGACGAAGGTATAAGTGGTATTGATCGATCAGACCGAACTTGGTCATAAGGCCTGCGAGTTCCGGGCCGGCGACACTGATCGTCCCTTCCGTGCGAGCTTTAAGCTCGCGGACCTGCGTCTCGATATCGCCGGCGATGAGCGTAGCGTTCGGGCCAACGGACTGGAGCGTACTCGAAACGACCCACTTAGGGAGTTCACGCCAAACCATTCCAAACTCACGGCGCGGCTCATCCCATTCCGGGTGGTCGTCGTCCCAGTATCTCATGACCTCGTACATGCGGCGGCCATACACGGTGGCGGCAGTGCCACGTACATTCTCGATCCAGTAGCTAAACAGCTTTGGACCGGGCGGACCCATGTCAAAATTGCCGGAGAGGCCGTCGACATAGCCGTCGAGGGAGATGTTCATCCCGAAGATCAGTTTGCCCATGACTGGTCCTTTTGCATCGCGTGACTTGATTTCCTACCTCTATATGCCTTGAAACATACGAAGCGCGCGTTCGGGATGAGTATTCCAATGACCATCACCATCACCGCCTTTGAACGGTCACCCGATGGCGGCCAGGGACTGGCGCGTGATACGCGCGTTCGCTGGGCGCTGGAAGAAGTGGGCCAACCTTACGAGGTTCGTCTTGTTTCGTTCAGGGCGATGAAGGAGCCCGCACATCTGGCGCTTCATCCTTTCGGGCAGATTCCGACCTACGAAGAAGGCGATCTCGGCTTGTTCGAGACGGGGGCGATCGTGTTCCATATCGCCGAGCGCCATGCGGGCCTGCTGCCGGACGATGCGAATGCCCGGGCGCGCGCGATCACATGGATGTTCGCCGCGCTCAGCACGGTGGAGCCGCCGATCCTCGAACTCGGCAACCGCCAAGCTCCTTGAGGGCGACAAGCCCTGGTCTGCGCAGCGCATGCCTCTCGTCGAGGATCGCATCCGTGACCGGCTGGGCCAACTTTCCCGTCGTCTTGGCGATGCCGACTGGCTCGATGGTCGCGTTCAGCGCGGGCGACCTGATGATGGTGTCGGTGCTGCTCAGGTTGAAAGCGTCGGGCATGCTGGACGAATATCCGAACCTCTCCGCCTATGTGGCCCGCGGCGAAGCGCGGCCCGCCTACAAGCGTGCCTTCGACGCTCAATTGGCGGTTAACAAGCCACCGGCCGGCTGATTGAGGTCCGGCTCGAGTTGCCATACGCGGCTTTCGTCAAAATTGCGCCGGAACGGCCACCGTCGAGCGTACTAGCCTTAATTGAGGCGATGTACTAAGAGCTTGGCGCATGCGCCAGAGCATTGGCAATGACGGCATTTCCTTTCCCCGCGCGGAGCTGATCCGCCGCGGCCCGTCGGCGCGTCTTCTCAAGCTTCAGAGCCTCCTTAGCAGCCCCTGAGCCACCGCGTTCCGGCCCGTCCGGAACAGGCCGCTCAGGGGAGACAAGTCGAGCGATCTGATGGTTCAATGCCGCTCCGCGGAGCAGGCCCCGAGCGAAAGAAGCAGCCGATGACAACCGATCCGAGCAAAAGCGCAGGCAGCAACGCCGACCGCGTCGTCATTTTCGACACCACGCTGCGCGATGGCGAGCAATGCCCCGGCGCCACCATGACCTACGAGGAAAAGCTCGAGGTCGCCGAGTGTCTCGACGGCATGGGCGTCGACATCATCGAGGCAGGATTTCCCATCGCCTCTGAGGGCGATTTCGAGGCCGTGTCCGCCATCGCCGGCCGCGTGCAGAACGCCACCGTCGCCGGTCTGGCGCGGGCCATCTTTGCCGATATCGACCGTGCCGGCGAGGCGGTGAAGCACGCCCGGCGCGGGCGCATCCATACGTTCGTGTCGACCTCGCCCATCCACCTGGCGCATCAGATGCGCAAGACCGAGGCCGAGGTGCTGGAGATCATCACCGCCACGGTGACGCGGGCGCGCAACCTCGTCGAGGATGTCGAGTGGAGCGCGATGGACGCCACGCGGACCGGCATCGACTACCTCTGCAAGTGCGTCGACGCGGCGATCAAGGCCGGCGCCACGACCATCAACCTGCCCGACACCGTCGGCTATGCGACGCCGGACGAGTACGCGAGCATGTTCCGCGCCGTGCGCGAGCGCGTGCCGAACTCCGACCGCGTCATTTTCTCGACCCACTGCCACAACGACCTGGGTCTCGCTGTCGCCAATTCGCTGGCGGCACTGGGTGCCGGCGCGCGGCAGATCGAATGCACCATCAATGGCATCGGCGAGCGGGCCGGCAATGCGGCGCTGGAAGAGATCGTCATGGCGGTGAAGACGCGCCGCGACAATCTCCCTTACGACACGGGCATCGATTCAACGATGCTGTCGCGCGCCTCGCGGCTCGTCTCGGCGGTGACCAACTTCCCGGTGCAGTACAACAAGGCGATTGTCGGCCGCAACGCGTTCGCGCACGAGAGCGGCATCCACCAGGACGGCATCCTCAAGTACCAGCAGACGTACGAGATTATGACGCCGGAATCGGTGGGCGTCGGCAAATCCTCGCTGGTCATGGGCAAGCATTCCGGCCGCAATGCCTTCCGCTCGAAGCTGAAGGAGCTCGGCTACGAGCTGGGGGAGAATGCGTTCGAGGACGCCTTCGTGCGCTTCAAGGGCCTCGCCGACCGCAAGAAGCACGTCTACGACGAGGACATCGAGGCGCTGGTCGATGAGGGCATCGCCCACATGCACGATCGCATGAAAGTCGTCTCGCTCACCGTCATCGCCGGTAACATGGGCCCGCAGTCGGCAACGCTGACGCTCGATATCGAGGGCGTGCAGCACACGATTCAGGCGACCGGCAATGGCCCGGTAGACTTCATCTTCAACGCCATCAAGATGCTGGTGCCGCACGAGGCCAAACTCGACCTCTATCAGGTGCACGCCGTCACCGAAGGCACGGACGCGCAGGCCGAGGTGTCGGTGCGTCTGGAAGAGGGTGGGCGCATGGTGACCGGCCGTGGCGCCGACACCGACACCATGGTCGCCTCGGCGCGCGCCTACGTCTCGGCGCTCAACAAGCTGCTGGTGAAGCGGCAGAAGACCGCCCGCGTGCAGCAACAGGCGCTTTAGTCGCCGGCCAGCAATGGGCGCCGCTGCAACCTGCGCGGCGGCGCTCTAGTCTCGAGCATTGGCGTGCGTCGACGAAAGCGCGTAAAATCCCGCAGCCGCGCGACCCAGCCTTAAAGAGGCCGCGTGCCGCTTGAGCTCGTGAGCCGGTGATGCTGCAAGGCGTGGGAAGCGCGTTCTCGGACGATATTTCTATCGACCTCGGCACGGTGAACACGCTCGTGCACGTGGCCGGGCGTGGAATCATCATCGATGAGCCGTCCGCCGTCGCCGTGCGCGCGCACCGCGGCACGCGCGAGATCGTGGCCGTCGGCCGCAAGGCGAAAGCGCTGATCGGGCGCGCCCCGGAAAGCATGGAGCTGGTGCGCCCGCTGCGCGACGGCGTGATCGCCGATTTTCTCGCTACCGAGGAGATGCTGCGCCAGTTCATCAAGCGCACCAAGTCGATGCTTGGCTTCCGGCGGCCGCGCATCCTCATCTGCGTGCCGGCGCAGGCGACGCCGGTGGAGCGCCGCGCCGTGTACGACACCGCCGTATCGGTGGGCGCGCGCAAGGTCTACCTCATCGCCGAGCCGGTCGCCGCCTCGCTCGGCGCCGGCCTGCCGATCGGCGAACACGGTGGCGCCATGGTGCTCGACATCGGCGGCGGCACCTCCGACATCGCCGTGCTCTCCAGCGGGGTCATTGCTTCAGCGCGGACGCTGCGGGTGGCCGGCAATGCCATGGACGACGCGATCATCCGCTACGTGCGCCGCCAGCACCAGTTGATCATCGGCGACGTGAATGCCGAGCGCATCAAGATAGAGGCCGGCACGGCGCTGGCGACGGTCAACGGCCGCTCCGCGGAAGTGCACATCCGCGGCCGCGACGTGCGCCAAGGCAACGCCAAGAGCACGGTGCTGCGGGCCAAGGATATCGCCGAGGCGCTGGCCGAGCCGGTGGAGGCCATCGCCGATTTCGCGCAACGTGCGCTGGAGGATCTGCCGCCCGATATCTTGAGCGACATCGCCCGGCGCGGCATCCATCTGACTGGCGGCGGGGCGATGCTCGACAAGCTCGACGTCGCACTGACACGCCGCGTCGGCGTCAAGTTCCACGTCAACCAGAACCCGATGCATTGCGTCGTCAAAGGATCAGCGGCGGTGCTCGCCGGCCTCGCCGAGCACGAGCATCTGCTGATGCAGCCCTAGTGTGATGATCGAGAAATTCGCCACCTCAGCTGGTAGGTATCGAGCGAATTTCTCGATCTGAATCACACTAGCAAGTCCATGCTTCTAGTGTCCCTTATGATTCCGAAGTTCGCTCCCGATACCAGCCGCAAGCTCCGGCGAACTTCGGAATCGGGACACTAGCGCGTGAATTTCAAACGCGAATAGCGCTTGTTGGCGGGGTCGTGGATGCTGGTGGCCGGTCCATCGAACTGGACGCCGATCGCATTGGCCTGCCTCCAGACAATGCTGGCGGGATACAGCAGGCCCGAAGACTTTTCGAAAAGCTGGAATTTGTCGGGAATGCCGACCGTATTGGCGATCAACAGCCGCGCGCCGTTTTCCGAGATGTCGCGAATGGTGCAGTCGAAAACGCGCAGGCCGTCGGCATAGACGATCATGCCCTCCTTGAGGACGCGCCGCCTGGGAACCTTTCTTTTGTCGTCCATGGGTCACCGGAGGAGGTGAGGGGGACAACCGCAACCACCATGCCCGCAAGTAGCCTCGGCAATCCGCATCGCGACTCGGGGCTCGCTATTTATGTAGCAGGGACGGCGCATGCGCCATAGCGTTGCGGACCGCAGGGACGCGTGGACTGGCAACGCCTGTGCTCCGGTTTTGTGGCCCCTTCCGTCCTGAACGCGACTGCTTGACGGGGCTCGCCGCGATGCTGGACAGTCCGGTTGCATGATGCTAGATGCTGCTGCGTCGAGGGCTCGCGAGGCGGGCCCTTTTGCCGTCTTGGCCGCGCGGACATTTCCGCGGCAGAGGCCACGGCGGCCCGTCTAGCGACGGTATGGGTGATTAGCTCAGTTGGTAGAGCAGCTGACTCTTAATCAGCGGGTCGTAGGTTCGAAATCCTACATCACCCACCATTTTTCCGGGCCCTTCGATCCGATCCCAGATGCTCGGGGGCAATCCTGGGGCAATCAGGGACAGCCGCGGGGCGCCTCGATTTAGTCATAGGCGCAGAGACACGATAAGCCACAAACCGTACGCCGTTGCGTTTCAAAAGCTTCTTGCAGGTCAGCTTGCCGAGCGCACGCGCGATGACCATCCAGCTAAGTGCCGGCCGGCCTTCGTGATCGCATAGTTCGCGGTAGGCGCGCTCAAGGTGGCTGCGCGGGATGAAGCTTCCAATTTTCTCGGGACACTCGTCCTGGATCAATTCCATGAGTGCTCGCGCGTGCAGAGTTGGTTCTGGCTCTCGTTCGAGATACAGACCCTCGAGACGCACTCGTTTGCGGCGTCGCTTTCGTGCGACTGCGTCGGGCGCTGATCCGGGTCTGTGATTTGGTGCAGCGGAAAAGGACGGTGGACCATGATAAGGCTTGGGGGCAGCGGTTATAGGCATCGGTTGGGACACCACCGGTGCCAGGCATTCCGTGCGTCTCAACAAGCGCGCTAGCACGATCGTTCGTCCCTAAGGGGCAAGGATGCGAGACCGGCCTTGCAGGATAAATTTCATCCCGCTTCTTTAACAGAAGAGCATACCTCACGGAACCGTCTCGAGCTTATAGAAGGGCTCACGCGTGTGATCCTTCACCGAACCCAATGAGTCCTCCCGACACGCGCTGAGATTAACCAGAGCCTTCAGAACGACAAAAAATGTGGGTTCGGTGTGGTGCCGGAGGTGCACCATGCAGGTTTGCCCAGAGCTCGAGATGGCTGTCTCGTCATTGGCGCGGTTCATGCCAACGGACTATCAGCGTGAAGCTGCCAAACGCATCATCGAAGTCTATGAGCAGTGGTTGCAATCAGGGAAAGATGCCAAAGGTGCCGGATTCTCGTCCGCCAGTTCTGGACCGCACTCTGTCGCGCCGTCGATGCTGATTACCGATGCCGAATTCACGGAGGTGACGCGCGGATAGCGATCCCGCTAGTAAGTCCTCAGCAGGAGGGCAGCGCCCGAAGTTTGCCGCCTGTCGATGATAGGCGGACCGCTCATCGTCGAGGATGCGCTGGAGGGGAAGGGGCTGCAATGCGCAACCCCTCTCCCATGGAATTAAGTCGATCAGCAGGTCCGCTTGAGCTTGCACTTGGTGTGACGGATGGCGTTGCTGACTACGCCCTTGGCCACTGATGTGAAGAAGCCGGCTTCGGCGCTCGAGGCTGCAGGCATCGACAGGGAAGCGGCGAGGACGAGGGCGGCGAGGGAAGTGCGCATGGCTTGCTCCTTTTAATGGGCGAGCCGGATTGGCGTCGCTCTGCAAGCATTCATGCCGCGGGTCTGCGTGCACGTCGGTTCCCTGCGTAACGCCCTTCGTCAATGCAGCTGCGAAACGTGGATCCCCAATCCTAGGTGGTGCGTCGGCGCCGTAGGCTTTCGCGGTGTTCTCGGAGGAACAGCGAGGAACGTCGTTCTCGTCGATGATGCCTCCATCGAGCAACCAATCCTCTGATGGAGCTTCAGATGAACCGCATTCTTTCCGCTCTCCTCATTGCCGCCAGCTTTTCGTTTGCTGCCGCCCCCGCCGACGCGGGTCGCTTTAAAGAGGCCGTCCGTAAGGTCGGCGAAAAGGTTATCGTCAAGGGCCTGTGCGCGGCCGATAAGCTGTCGGGCCGAGGCAACACCTTCCTCTGCCGGTAAGCCGCCGGACTGCTAGAACGAATGACGGACGGCGATACTCGCGCCGTCCGTTTGCTTTTGGATCACTTCGCAACACGACGACGCGAGAATGCAGCGGGCAGATGAACGGAAGCTGAGCGCCCGCTGCTATTAGCGGCGCACCGCGGGTTCGGTGACGGCGGGTCCAGTGCAAAATATGGTGCGGCGATCACGGCTCACAACACAAGATGCGGAACAATCTGCCAATGGGGCTTGCGGGCTGGGCTATTCTGGTCGTGCGCCCAGCTCCGCCCAAAGCTGTAACTCGACGGCAGGGGCGGCGGCTTTACATTCGCGTGTCTGAGCATGGCCGGTACTCATCGACCTAAGCAAAATATACAGCCGAAGGCGCTTAGAAAACAATTGGGTTCAATCTCCCCGGCGTCAGCCACACCTTCCCTTTCGCGCTTTGCAACTACTTCCACAGACCTTCGAAGCGCCGACTGGCTGTCCGCGTATACCGTGACGTGTGACGCGGATCGCGGTGGCCCATAAAATCTTGCAGGAGCCGGAAATCATGACCCTTGTTGCTTAAAGCGTATCCAGCGCCATGCCGCAGCAGATTCGGGCCTGCTTCAGGTTCAGCTGATCGAGCCGCATCGGCTTTTGCTGAACCCATGGTAATCGTTGAGACCTGTAAGCGCCGGAGCAATAATCCCTCACTGAAGCGGCCGATTTGTTCGGTTGCGCCGGAGTAAAAATCCGGCAGCTGAAAGCCCTGTGCCTGCGTCGGCGCGAGGGCGGGGGATGAAGCAGGTGGAGCTTTACGCGAGGGTCCGGCACGCGGTTCGGATCGAGGGGATGAGCGAGCGGGCGGCGGCGCGGCGGTTCGGGATCGATCGCCAGAACGGTCGCGAAGATGCTGAAGTTCTCGGTGCCGCCGGGGTACGTGCGCACGAAGCCGCCGGTGCGGCCGAAGCTGGACGCCGTTCATCGGCATCATCGATGCGGATCCTGGCCGAGGACAAAGAGCGGCCGAAGAAGCAGCGGCACACGTCCAAGCGGATCTTCGAGCGGCTGCGGGACGAGCACGGCTTCACGGGCGGCATCACGATCGTGAAGGACTACGTGGCGGGCTGGCGGCAGCGGGCCAGGAGATGTTCGTGCCGCTCGTGCATCCGCCGGGGCATGCGCAGGTCGACTTCGGCGAGGCCATCGGCGTGATCGGCGGCGTCGAGCGCAAGATCCACTTCTTCGCGATCGACCTGCCGCACTCCGACGCCATCTTCGTGGTGGCCTATCCGGCCGAGACGACGGAAGCGTTCTGCGACGGCCACGTCGCGCGCGTTCGACGTTCTTCGGCGGCGTGCCGCAGTCGATCCTCTACGACAACACCAAGATCGCGGTGGCGCGCATCCTGGGCGATGGCAAGCGGCAGCGCACGCGGGTGTTCAGCGAGCTGCAATCGCACTACCTGTTCGAGGATCGGTTCGGCCGCCCAGGCAAGGGCAACGACAAGGGCAAGGTCGAGGGGCTGGTCGGCTATGCGCGGCGGAACTTCCTGGTGCCGATCCCGGTGTTCGACGAGCTTCGAGGCATTGAACGCGCATCTTCTGGAGTGCTGCCGCAAGCGGCATGGCGATCGGCTGCGCGGCCACGCCGAGACGATCGGCGAGCGGCTGGCAGCGCGATCTCGCCGCCTTCCAGACGCCGCTGCCGGCGCCCTACGACGCCTGCGAGAAGAGGCCGGGCACGCGTCACCTCGCTGTCGCTGGTGCGCTACCGGCGCAACGACTACTCGGTGCCGACGGCCTACGGCCACCGCGAGGTTCTGGTCCGCGGCTACGTGCACGAGGTCGTCATCGCCTGCGGCGCCGAGGTCATCGCACGCCATCCCCGCTCCTACGAGCGCGAGGACTTCGTGTTCGATCCGCTGCACTACCTGGCGCTGATCGAGCAGAAGATCAATGCGCTCGACCAGGCCGCCCCGCTGGCCGATTGGAAGCTGCCGGAAGAGTTCGCCACGCTGCGCCGTCTGCTCGAAGCCCGCATGGGCAAGAAGGGCAAGCGCGAGTTCGTGCAGGTGCTGCGGCTGATGGAGGTGTTCAGGATCGACGACGTCGCCGCCGGCGTTCGCGATGCGATCGCACGCGGCGCGATCGGCTTCGATGCCGTCAAGCATCTGGTGCTGTGCCGCATCGAGCGGCGTCCGCCACGGCTCGACATGACGGTCTATCCCTATCTGCCGAAGGCCACGGTCGCGACGACATCGGCGCGCGTCGTACATGGATCTTCTGGCCGGGGTCGGCGTCATGACCGACACGCCGCAGATCCTGCTCGCCCATCACCTGAAGGCGCTGAAGCTGCCGACGTTCCTGCGCGAGTACGACAAGGTCGCCCGCCAGTGCGCCGCCGAGGGCGTCGACCATCCGCGCTATCTGCTGCGGCTGGCCGAGCTGGAGATGATCGAGCGCGAGCGGCGCATGGTCGAGCGCCGGATCAAGGCGGCCAGGTTCCCGACCGTCAAGAGCCTCGACAGCTTCGACTTCCTGGCGCTGCCGTCGCTCGAACAAGACGCTGGTGCTGGAGCTGGCGCGCTCGGAGTACATCGAGCGCCGCGAGAACATCATCGCGCGTCGGCAACTCCGGCACCGGCAAGAGCCACATCGCACTCGGGCTCGGCCTGGCGGCCTGCCAGAAGGGCTTGTCGGTCGGCTTCATCACGGCCGCCGCCCTCGTCCACGAGCTGATCGAGGCCCGCGACGAGAAGCGGCTGCTGCGCCTGCAGCGCCAGCTCGCCGCCTACAAGCTGCTGATCATCGACGAGCTCGGCTACGTGCCGCTGTCGCAGACCGGCGCCGAGCTGCTGTTCGAGGTGTTCTCGCAGCGATACGAGCGCGGCACCACGATCGTCACCAGCAATCTGCCGTTCGACGAGTGGACATCGTGTTCGGTTCCGAGCGGCTGACCGGCGCGCTGCTCGACCGGCTGACCCATCACGTCCACATCCTGGAGATGAACGGCGACAGCTACCGGCTCGCCCATTCCAAGCGCAGGGCACGCCGCCCCAAGGCCGAACCGCCATCGGACGAGCCCGCCCAGGCATAAGACGCGAAAAGCAAGAAGGCCCCCGATATCGGGGGCCTTCTTGCTTGCGTCACTGCTGCACTTTTGCTCCGGCAATCTGCTGCAAAATCTCTCCGGCGTTGACATGGGCGTCGGCAAGTCGGCGCAGCAGCGCTGGTGTCAGCGGCAATGTCCTGGGTGGAGCTGCTGAAGCCGACTTAGGCGATTCCCGTGCCAGACCGGGCTGACTTTCTTCTTTGCGCCACCGAGCGAACAGCGCTTCGACTTCAGCGTGCTGGGCACCGTAGGCAGCTTGGGCCTTCTTTTGGTCCCCCGTGCGTAGCGAACGCCAAACCTGCGAGGGTCGGCCGTCAGCGCGAAGCTCGGGCGGTACCTCGCGCTTGTAGTAAAGGTTCGAGCTGCCCTTTCGGGCGGTCAGATAGGGGAACTTCGCCACGTCGATCATGCCCCGCTACGTAGCAGAAAAACGTAGCAGTCGGCTCGAGAAACCCTTGGTTAACAAGGGTTTCCTCGACATCAATGGCTTATGGGTTGTATGGCGCCCCGTAGGGAACTCGAACCCCTGTTCCCAACGTGAGAGGCTGGTGTCCTAGGCCACTAGACGAACGGGACAGCGCTGGAGCGAACCTATATGGGAGCGAGGGCGCCTCAAGCAAGCCGTTTCTTTCGCTGCATCTGCGGCCCAACATCCCGCCCTTATTGCAGGCGCGCGCGCGCGATGCCTACCGAAGTGACCGTTTGCCCGGTCTGCAGGTCGAGTATGGCGATGCCGTCGGCGCCGTCGGCTTCGTAATGTACCGCTAACCGATTGCCCGAAAGCGAGACCGAGCGCACCGCGGCCCCCCGCGGGAGTGCCAGGATTTGCTCCGGCCGCAGCGCCAGACTCGGGGCGGCCGGTTGCGTCGATGCGCCCGACGCGAGATAGATGATCCGCCCGGCAATGGTGGCGAGGCCGGCGAAGATCAGCAGTGCCAGAGCGAAGACGACCATCTTCAAATTGCGCTGCAGACGCGCGTCTGACGATGTGGATTGAGCGACAGCATCGGCGGATGGCGGAGCGTTCATCGTTTCGTTCGCCTGCAATTTATCTTCCTCCAATCGTCGTGGAGGTCATTCGGAGGCCGGTTTGCGGGCCATGACAAAGGCCGTCGATCGACACGGCGCGCAGCGGATCGAACTGACCGTCGCAGAAGCCGACGCCGGGATCCGCTTGGACAAGCTGCTCGCTCAGCGCGTCGACGGTTTGAGTCGCGCACGCATCCAGGCCCTCATTCGCGCCGGCCACGTCAGCGGCCCAGGCGGCGCGACCATAGGAGATGGGTCCTATCGGGTCAAACCTGGGGACGCCTTCGCGGTAGAGGTGCCGGAACCGCAGGCAGCCGAGCCGGCCGCCGAGGCCATCGCGCTCGATGTCGTCTACGAGGACGCCGACATTATCGTCGTCGATAAGCCGCCCCACCTCGTCGTGCACCCGGCCGCCGGACATGCCAGCGGAACCCTGGTCAACGCGCTCATCGCCCATTGCGGCGCAAGCCTCTCCGGCATCGGCGGCGTCAAGCGTCCCGGCATCGTGCACCGCCTCGACAAGGGAACCTCCGGCTTGCTGGTCGTGGCCAAGAACGACGCGGCGCATAAATCGCTCAGCGAGCAGTTTGCCGCGCACGGTGCCGACGGGCGCATGCACCGCGCCTACCTGGCGCTGGTCTGGGGCAAGCCGCTGCGCCCGCGCGGTATCATTTCGGCGCGCCTTGCCCGTAGCCAGTCGAACCGCACCAAGATCGGCGTCACGCGCGGCGAGGGCGGACGCCATGCCGTGACCCGTTACGAAGTGGTCAAGACATTCGCCACCGACGCCGGACCAGTCTCACTGCTGCGCCTCGAGCTGGAGACGGGCCGCACGCATCAGATCCGCGTGCATCTTGCGCACATCGGCCATCCCGTGCTCGGCGATACGACCTACGCCAGCGATTTCAAGACCAAGGCGACCAAACTGGGCGAAGCGGCGCGGACGGCTCTGGGCGCGCTCGGCCGGCAGGCCCTGCATGCCGCCGAGCTTGGCTTCGAGCACCCGATCACGGGCCGATCACTTCGCTTTGAAAGCCCGCTTCCGTCCGACATGCAGGCGCTATTTGCGGCATTGCAGACCGATTAGTGCCAAATCGTCCGTGCGGCGCAAAGCAACCGTTAGGTCCGTTGGCCCTTTGTAGCGGTCGGCCGGGCCCCATTGGCCGCCGCGACTGCAACATTGCCAACGATTAACGCGACGGTGGCGTGAGCCCAGGATATCACAACGCTGCGTTGCGGCTGCGACATAGGTGACGTGCAACATAGTAGCGCCGACTTGCGTATGATCAGAACGAGCACGATCTGAAGCCGACGGAATTTGACGGTTTCGGCGTTAGGGAGAGGGGCGCCCAAAGTAGAAATGCCCCGCGCGAAGGTGTCGCGTAAACTGCAGTTGAGGGACCGCCCCTGGCACTGGGCGGCTGGTAATCACATGGCGACCAAATTCCCGGTTATTGCGCAAGGCTCCTTGGGCCTTTCCCGCTATCTGGAAGAAATTCGCAAGTTTCCAATGTTGGAGCCCGGCGAGGAGTTCATGCTGGCGAAGAGCTGGCAGCAGCACTCCGACCAGGCCGCGGCCGAGAAACTCGTCACGTCGCATCTGCGTCTCGTGGCGCGCATCGCCATGGGCTATCGCGGCTACGGGCTGCCGATCGGCGAAGTCATATCCGAAGGCAACGTCGGCCTGATGCAGGCCGTCAAGCGCTTCGATCCCGATAAGGGCTTCCGCCTCGCCACCTACGCGATGTGGTGGATCCGCGCCTCGATCCAGGAATACATCCTGCGTTCGTGGAGCCTCGTGAAAATGGGCACCACGGCGGCCCAGAAGAAGCTGTTCTTCAACCTGCGGCGCGCCAAGAGCCAGCTGCAGGCGCTGGACGACGGCGACCTGCGTCCCGATCAGGTGCAAACCATCGCCCGCAAGTTCGGCGTCAGCGAAAACGACGTCATCTCGATGAACCGGCGGCTTGGCGGCGACGCCTCGCTGAATGCGCCGGTGCGCGCCGATACGGAGGCCGGAGAGTGGCAGGACTGGCTGGCCGACGACCAACCAACGCAAGAAGACACACTCGGCGAGACGCAAGAGCTCGACCAACGCAAGAACTACCTGTCGAATGCGTTGTCGTCGCTCAACGATCGCGAGCGGCGTATCTTCGAGGCGCGCCGCCTTGCCGAGCAGCCGTCAACTCTCGAGGATTTGTCGAGCGAGTTTGGCGTGTCGCGTGAGCGCATCCGGCAGATCGAAGTGCGTGCCTTCGAGAAAGTGCAGAAGGCTGTCCAGTCTGCCGCGCACGCCGACGACGCCAGCCGCCTGCACTAGGGCCAGCCGCCGACAAGCCGAATAGGACGGCGCTGCGTTACTGCGGCGCCGTCACTTTGAAGTCGGTGATCAGCCAGGTGTCGCCATTCTTGCTGGCTGCCGACGCCGCCATCATACCAATGTAGCTCGGCGTGCCCGGCGGGTCGGCTGTGAAGCTGGCGGCGGGCTGGCCGTTGATGGCGATCTGCACGTCGCGGCCCTTCGCCGTGATACGCAGAACGTTCTTCTCTTGCGCGCCGGATTTTATCGCAGGCACCTTCTTCCACTCGACCGGGCGCTTGGCGACGGCCTTGCCGTCGGCGATGCGGGCGACGGTGAAATAGCCGTTCGGCGCTAGGACCGCCTGATAGTAGTTGCGGCTGTCCTCGACCCAGAAAATCAACCCGGCATAGCTGGTCGTCGGATCGGTGGTCGCCTTGGCCAAAGACATGCTGGCGCATGCATCGAGATCGCCGAACACAAAGCCGCGGTTCCAGCGCAGCGTCGGCGTGCCCGGCGCCGGACCGAATTCCGCCCGACCGTTCGCAATGTCGAGTTCGGCGCTCTTCGCACCCCAGAGCGGATCGTGCACCTTGAACTCATCGTCGAACAGAACCTTGCCGTTGCCGCAGCCCGCAACTGGCGCGGCACTCACGGCACCGGTGGTATCGGCCGGCTGCATCGGAGCCGCGTTCGTTGCAGCGGTGGGTGCCGCGGCCCCTTCCGTCACCTTGAGATCCGTAAAGCTCCACGTATCGACGGCAGCCGGCGCCGACGAGGCGACGAGACCGACGTAGCTCGGCGCACCCGGTGCCTGCCCGCGGAACCGCGCGATCTCCTTGTCGTCGATGCGCACGATGACGGTCTGCCCTTCGAGCGACACGCGCAGCGTGTTCTTCTCATTCGGGCCGGTCTTGACGGCCTCTGACTGCAGCCAGCCCACGGGTGCGGTCGGCACGATCTTGCCGCCCACCTTGCGTGCTACGGTGAACATGCCGTTGGGCGCGATGACCGCCTGATAGAAGTTGTCCTTGTCGACCACCCAGAACAACATGCCCGCGTAGCTGCGCGAGGCGTCGGCGGTGACTTGCGGCATGGCGATGGTCACGCACGCGTCGAGGTCGGTGAGCGGCGTTCCCGCGTTCCAGCGTGCCGACTGAGTGCCAACCTGCGCCGTGAATACGGCCTCCGCCCCCTTGAGCTGGAATTGCGCGTCGGATTCTCCCCAGGCCTTCTCGCCCGACTGGAAATCGCCGGAGATCTTAAAGCTAGGTCCGCTGCAGGCGAAGGCAGGGCTGGCAATAAGCAGCGCGGCGAAGGCGATCAAATGGGAGCGTCGCATGCGGATCCTCGGAGCGGGCGATTCGGGGCTGAGCGAGTATGCCGCAGAAAACGGCGAAGAGTGGCCCTGAAGACCCGTTTTTCCGCTGCCTTGCAACAACACCGCACATGCAACATTAATTTGCTGCGCCGCACCCCTCGTGTCTGTGGACGAATCGCTTACTCTGGTGTCGAGGGGGCCGACCTCTCGCGGTTTCCGCTCAGGAGCCGCTTAGAGTGCGCGTCAGAGAAGGAGGCCTCTTGGCCTTGACGTCTCTGAGCCAGAATTGGCTAACCACTGGCACTATTGGCCGGGTGGATGCGTGGCGGGCATGGATAGGGCCGCCCCAGGGAGCATCTGCCGGTCGGGTCTGTCGGCCTCTGCCGAACCCTGTCCGCGACCGCCATAACCTCCTGCAATCCCCGACGACCGCTGTTCAGCCGCCGCGCCCTTCCCGGCCGGTTTGCTGGCGCGTGGCGTCCGTCGGCCGTTGCGTACCGGATCGCAGGCCGGGGCTACGGCATACACTTGAAGATGGAGTGGCAAATGCTGAAGCGCCTTCATCAAGCGAAGGTCCCACACGCCGTGTCTTCTCGTTCACGCGTCGCTCGTTCGCTTCGGCTCGACTTGGAATGGTTTCGAGTTCTGCTCTGGCGCCACAAACAGATGCGTCCTCCGAGTAGAACTTGACGGGGGCTTAGCCGAGACGGGTGTGCGACCCAACTCGGCCACATGAAAGAGGCCGGTCCCTCGGGACCGGCCTTCTCTGTTTCAGACGCCGCCTTCGCGACCTCACATGGGCAACTGGGCAACTTGGTTGGAGAAGTAGTTGTCGATGGCGGTCATGATCGAGTCTGTGACCTTGTCGCGCCAGGCTTCTGACTGCAGATTGGCCGCATCCTGCTTGTTGGTCACGTAGGCGAGCTCAATCAGCACCGAAGGAAACTGCGCCGTTTTCAGCACGCGGAAGCTGGCCTGCTGGTCGGGCTTGTTGCGCATCGTCGTGCTGGCACCCATGGTGTCGATCACGGTGCGCGCGAACACGCTGGTACGATCCTGCGTGGCGTCGACCTCACGCTCGGCGAGGTCTGCGAGTATTCCCTTGACCAGAGTGACGTCTTCGCCGCCGCCGGCTTTCTTCACCTTCTCGACCTCGCCCTTCGACAGAACATTGCTGGCGACATCGCCGCGCGTCGAGCGACGCAGGCTGTCGGCAACGCTGTCGCGCAGGGAGTAGATGGTCGCTCCGCTGGCCGTGCTGCCGGTGTCGGCGTAGTCGCAGTGCACGGCGATGAACAGATTGGCTTTGTGCTTCTCGCCGTAGGCGACGCGGTCACCGAGCGGAATAAACACGTCCTCGTCGCGCGTCATCAGCACCTTGAAGCGTCCGGTGGCGTTGAGCTTCTTGGCAAGCGTCTTGCTGAACGCGAGGGTGATCTCTTTCTCGACGGCACCGTTCTTCATGGCGCCGGAATCATGTCCGCCGTGCCCGGGGTCGATGACGATGACCGGCTTGAACGACCGTCGCGCCATCACATCCGGCGACACAGCCGGGCGCGGAAGCGGCGGCTGCAGGCCGGCGCCGCCCAATGCAAACGGCGGCGGCGACATGACCGTCTTCTCTTTGGCTGGCGGGGCAATGCTGGCGGTGACGGGAACGAATGAAGCGATCTCGACGACGAGATGCTCGGCAGTTCCGTCTTGCGACTTCTCGATGCGCGCGCTCGAGACGATGACCGGCTCAGTGACGTAAATGATGACGCGGGAGCGATCGGCGCCGGCAAGACCAGCCTGAAACGACTTGATGAGCCCCACCGGCGCAGTCTTGGGTTGCGCCGGCAAGCGCAGCTTGGTCTCGGTCACCTGCACGACGACCCGATTGGGGTTCGACAGCGAGAAAACCTCGAACTCCGCGGTCTTCGGCAATCCGATGACGAAGCGCGTGCGTTGCTGATTGGTTTGCAGCGCGCCGGTGGTGACCGGAGCCTGTGCCGCGGGCTCGGGGGAGCCGCCAAGAAGCGCGCCGATGTCGCCGAATAGGCTTTGCGCCTGCAGCGGCTGGTGCGCGCAGAGAATGGTAAACGCGAGTAGGATCCCGGGGCGCAAGCGCCACGGCGTGCCGTGAACCATGACGTCTGACCCCCGTCTACGCGGTACAAATCGAAGTGGTAAGGACAGTCAGGTTTGCCTGAGATGATGGCGTTTTGCAGTCCGCCTTCAGACATTGTTAGGGTTATCGCGCCGTAACCCTTAAGACTTCGCTAACGGCGAAGTTGATGCTGCAATTGCTTAATTTTGAAAGCTAGCGCCAACGCTTGGCAGCACTTTCGTCTTCTTCGCGGGCCGCGATCCACTCGCTGTCACCTGAGGCCGTCGTTTCTTTTTTCCAGAACGGCGCCCGCGTCTTGAGATAGTCCATGAGAAATCCAGCAGCCTCGAAGGCGGCCTGGCGATGCTCTGATGCGGCGATGACCAGCACGATGTTGTCGCCGGCCTTCAGCTCTCCGACCCGGTGAATGACGAGCGAAGCTTGTAGCGGCCACCGCGCCGTCGCCTCGGCCTCGATGCGCGCCATCTCCGCTTCGGTCATGTCGGGATAGTGCTCGAGCGTCAGCGCCGCGATTTGGCGCCCGTCGCCCTTGCCGCGCACCCGTCCGGTGAACGTGACAATGGCCCCTATGTCCGGATGGCCGTCGATCAACTTTGCGGTCTCGGCGCCGACGTCGAAGTCTTCCCGCTGTACGCGCACGGCCATCGCCTAGTGTCCCGATTCCGAATTCGCCGTAGCTCGCGGCTGGGGCGGGGAGCGAATTTCGGAATCATAAGGGACACTACGATCAGGGACTTGCTAGTGTGATTTTCAGATCGAGAAATTCACTCGACACCTCGCCGCTATTGATAGTGAATTTCTCGATCATCACACTACCCTCCGGTGACGGGCGGGAAGAAAGCGATCTCGCGCGTCGTGCCGAGTACCGTCGTCGGCTTCACGTGAACCTTGTCGAGCGCGGCGCGCACGACCTGCGGGCGGGCGAAAGCCTCATCGTATTGCGGCCCGCGCTGTTTCAGCCAGCCGACGAGGTCGGCAACCGTCTCGATATTAGCTGGCAGATCGACGTCCTCGGAGTTGCAACCGACCTTCTCTCGCACCCAGGCGAAATAGCGAATCCGCACGCGATGTGCCGCGTTCTCACCCATGCGCCGTCAGCGCTCCATGGCATGCACGATGCCGGCTTTGAGGTAGTCGTACCCGGTCCACAAAGTCAGCAGGGCCGCGATCCAGAGAATGACCAGGCCGCCGGTCGTGATCCCCGGGACGATCTTCTCCGCCGCCGGACCGGCGAGCAGCACGCCCAAGGCGATCATCTGCATCGTCGTCTTCCATTTAGCGAGCTGCGTCACGTGGATCTTCACATTGAGCTCGGCCAGGAACTCGCGCAGACCGGATACGAGGATCTCGCGCACGAGGATGATGATCGCCGCCCAGATCGACCAGCCGGTGATCGTATTGTCGTGCACCAGCATCATCAACACCGCGCCGACGAGCAGTTTGTCGGCAATCGGATCGAGCATCCGGCCAAGCGTCGACTGCTGCTCCCAGATGCGGGCGAGGTAGCCGTCGAGCCAGTCGGTCAGGCCGGCAAACACGAACAGCGCGAAGGCCGACCAACGCGCCGCGTCGCCTTGCAGGAAAAACAGACAAGCGACGAGCGCCGGCACGGCCGCAATACGAACGTAGGTGAGGACGTTCGGCAGGCTCATCGGCAAGGCGCGG
>CAWCHB010000006.1:0-246257 GCA_963795225.1 uncultured Alphaproteobacteria bacterium
GCCGAGGTGCGCAGCGAGCCCCCGCCCATGCAGGCGCCGGCCGCACCGGACGACAAAGTGAGCCGCTAGTATTTTGCGTCCATAAAGGGGTTTTTCATGAGTAGGAAATTGTTTCTCTTAGGGTTGTTCGTCGGTTTGTCTGTCACCAGTCTCGCGCTCTCCCAACAGCCGGCTCCCGCCGCTGACGACAACAAGACGATCGAGATCGTCAAGAACGCTGGCGGCAAATTCGTGTTCTCCGAGCCCGACGTCGAGATCAAGCCGGGGCAGTCGATCACTTCGATGGCGGTACACCAAGGTCCCGCATAATTCGTTCCGCCGGCGAGGGCGATGCCTTCACCGACACCGGCAACTTCGATGCCACCGATCCGCCAACGCAGAGCTTCGATACTCCCGGCACCATCAACTACATCTGCTCGATTCACCCAGCATGAAGGGGACGATCACCGTCGCGGATGCGGAAGGACGCCGGCCGAGGAGCCCGCCAAGCCGGCAAAGCGCAAACCCAAGCCGTCATACGATAGCGGCTATTGATCGTGCACGCCGATCATTGCAACGCGCGGAGCGTTCGGCACCGCAGGCAGTTGAATTTGGCTGTTTAGCCAAGCGGGCCAACAAGTTGTCGTCCCGGGGCTCGTCCCCGGGATGACAAAGATAGATGGCTAACTTCGGATGACCGCTCAGCGCGGCAGGGCGCTCTTGCCCATCAGGAACTTGTCGATCGATTGCGCGGCCTGGCGGCCTTCGCGGATCGCCCACACGACCAGCGACTGCCCGCGCCGGATGTCGCCGGCGGCGAACACCTTCGGCCGTGCCGGGACGCGGTAGTCGCGCTCGTTGGCGTCGAGGCCCTTGAAGCGACCGCGCGGCACGACGGGCAGCCCCAGCTCCTTGACCACGTCGTCCTCGACCGGCCCCGAGAAGCCCATGGCGAACAGCACGAGGTCGGCGTCGAGCTCGCCGTCGGTGCCGGGCACCGGCTGCAGCTTGTTGTCGACCTGCGCGTAGTGCAGCTTCTTCACCTTGCCGTCCTCGCCGGAAAAGCCGGTGGTCGAGATCGAGTATTCGACCTTGGCGCCTTCGGCCTGGCTGGACGAGACGCGCAGCTTCAGCGGCCAGTTGCGGCCAGGACAGCGCCTTGTTCTCCTTCTCCGGCGGCATCGGCATGATCTCGAGCTGCGTCACCGACTTGGCGCCCTGCCGGAACGACGTGCCGATGCAGTCCGAGCCCGTGTCGCCGCCGCCGATGACGATGACGTGCTTGTCCTTGGCCCTGATCTCCTTGGCGTCGGTGATGGCCGGCGGCGCCTCGCCGGCGACGCGCCGGTTCTGCTGCGGCAGGAAATCCATGGCGTAGTGGATGCCGTCGAGATCGCGCCCGGGGGACTGGCGAAGAAGTCGAACGGCTGCTCGGAGCCGCCCGCCAGCAGCACGGCGTCGTAGCTCGGCTTCGAGCTCCTTGGCCGAGATCGTTCTTGCCGACGTGCACGTTGCAGTGGAAGATGACGCCTTCCGCTTCCATCTGCTTCACGCGCCGGTCGATGATCTGCTTCTCCATCTTGAAGTCGGGGATGCCGTAGCGCAGCAGGCCGCCGGGCTTGGCGTTCTTCTCGTAGACGTGCACGTCGTGGCCGGCGCGCGCCAGCTGCTGCGCGGCCGCCAGGCCGGCCGGACCCGAGCCGACGATGGCGATGCGCTTGCCGGTCTTGTTCTCCGGCGGCTGCGGCGCGATCCAGCCTTCCTCGAAGGCCGCGGTCGGCGATGGCGCACTCGATGGTCTTGATGGTGACCGGCACGTCGTCGATGTTGAGCGTGCACGAGGCTTCGCACGGCGCCGGGCACACGCGGCCCGTCACCTCGGGGAAGTTGTTGGTCGAGTGCAGGTTCTGCGCCGCCTGCTTCCAGTCGGATGCGAAGACGAGGTCGTTCCAGTCCGGGATCTGGTTGTTCACCGGGCAGCCGGTGTGACAATAGGGGATGCCGCAGTCCATGCAGCGCGCGGCCTGGACTTCGTCTCCTCCTCGCTCAGCGCCTGCACGAATTCGTGCCAATGCTTCACGCGCTCGTCGACCGGCGCGTACTTGCGCTCGGCGCGCTTGAATTCGAGAAAGCCAGTAACCTTGCCCATTCCAATTCCCTATCAGCGGCGAGAGAGCCTGCCGGCTCTGCCGCTGTTGTCCCCACCCATCATTTCATGGAGAGGCGAAATCCTTCAAGCCTTGGCCAGCTTTCAGCCCGATCTCGATCTTCTCGAGGCCGTCCTTGTCGGCCGCCTGCTCCTTGCCCATCAGCACCAGCGCCTTGCGGTACTCGATCGGCATGACCTTCTTGAACTTCGGCATGTACGTCCGCCAGTCGCTCGAGGATGGCCTTCGCCTTCGCCGAGTTGGTGTAGTGCGCATGCCGCGCGACGAGCGCATACAGCCGCTCGGCGTCGTGCTTGGTCATGTCGCTCATGACATCGACCAGGCCGTGGCTTTCCAGGTCGCCCTGCTGGCCCATCAGCCGCTGCATCAGCTCTTCCTCGGCCTCGACCGGCTCGAGCTCGACCATGGCCATGTTGCACTTCGGTTCGAAGTCGCCGTTCTCGTCGAGCACGTAGGCGATGCCGCCCGACATGCCGGCCGCAAAGTTGCGGCCCGTCGGGCCGAGCACGACCACGACGCCGCCGGTCATGTATTCGCAGCCGTGATCGCCGGTGCCTTCGACGACGGCCGTGGCGCCCGAGTTGCGCACCGCGAAGCGCTCGCCGGCGATGCCGCGGAAGTAGCACTCGCCGGTGATGGCGCCGTACAGCACGGTGTTGCCGACGATGATGCTTTCTTCCGGCTTGATGCTCGATATGGCGTTGGGGCGCACGATGATCTTGCCGCCCGACAAGCCCTTGCCGACGTAGTCGTTGCCCTCGCCGACGAGGTCGAGCGTCACGCCGCGCGCCGTCCAGGCGCCGAAGCTCTGGCCGGCCGTGCCCGTCAGCGTCAGCCAGATGGTGTCCTCGGGCAGGCCGGCGTGGCCGTAGCGGCTGGCGACCTCGCCCGACAGCATGGCGCCGGTGCTGCGGTCGACGTTGACGATCGGCAGCTCGGCCTTCACCGGCTTCTTCGACTTCAGCGCCGGCTCGCACAGCGCGATCAGCTTGTTGTCGAGCACCTTGTCGAGGCCGTGGTCCTGGTCGTCCGTGCGATAGATGCCGACCGACTTGGGCATGCGCGGCTTGTAGAAGATCTTCGAAAAGTCGAGACCCTTCGCCTTCCAGTGCTCGATGGCGCGGTCCTTATCCAAGGCGTCGGTCTGGCCGATCAATCTCGTTGAACTTGCGCAAGCCGAGCGCGGCCATGTACTCGCGCACCTCTTCGGCGACGAAGAAGAAGTAGTTGATGACGTGCTCGGGCTTGCCCTGGAACTTGGCGCGCAGCACCGGGTCTTGCGTCGCGACGCCGACCGGGCAGGTGTTGAGATGGCACTTGCGCATCATGATGCAGCCGGCGGCGATCAGCGGCGCGGTGGAGAAGCCGAACTCGTCCGCTCCCAGCAGCGCACCGACGATCACGTCGCGGCCGGTGCGCACGCCGCCGTCGACCTGCACGGCGATGCGGCTGCGCAGGCGGTTGAGCACCAGCGTCTGGTGCGTCTCGGCGAGGCCGATCTCCCAGGGCGAGCCGGCGTGCTTGATGGAAGTCAGCGGCGAGGCACCGGTGCCGCCCTCGAAGCCGGAGATGGTCACGTGATCGGCGCGCGCCTTGGCGACGCCGGTCGCCACCGTGCCGACGCCGACCTCGGAGACGAGCTTCACCGAGACCCAGCCCTTGGGGTTGACGTTCTTCAGGTCGAAGATGAGCTGCGCCAGATCCTCGATCGAGTAGATGTCGTGGTGCGGCGGCGGCGAGATGAGGCCGACGCCGGGCGTCGAATGGCGCACCTTGGCGATCGTCGCGTCGACCTTGTGGCCCGGCAGCTGGCCGCCTTCGCCGGGCTTGGCGCCCTGCGCCATCTTGATCTGGATCATGTCGGAGTTGACGAGATACTCCGTCGTGACGCCAAAGCGTCCCGAGGCGACCTGCTTGATCGCCGAGCGCATGGAATCGCCGTTGGGCAGCGGCTTGAAGCGGTCAGTCTCCTCGCCGCCTTCGCCGGTGTTCGACTTGCCGCCGATGCGGTTCATGGCGATGGCGAGCGTCGTGTGCGCCTCGCGGCTGATCGAGCCGTAGCTCATGGCGCCGGTGGCGAAGCGCTTGACGATCTCCGACGCCGGCTCGACCTCCTCGATCGGCACCGGCTTGCGGCCGAGCGCGTCCGCCGAGCGGATGCGGAACATGCCGCGCATGGTCATCAGCTGCTCGGACTGATCGTTGATCTGCTTGGCGAACGAGCGGTACTTTTCGGGCAGGTTGCCGCGCACCGCATGCTGCAGGTCGGCGACGACGCCGGCACGCCACACGTGCGCTTCGCCGCGCACGCGGTAGGCGTACTCGCCGCCGACATCGAGCGCGTTCTCGAGAACCGGCACGTTGCCGAAGGCCGCCGCGTGACGATCGACCGTCTCCTGCGCGACCTCGCGCAGGCCGATGCCTTCGATCTGCGTGTGCGTGCCGGTGAAGTACTTCCGCACGAAGCTGGTGCGCAGGCCGACCGCGTCGAAGATCTGCGCGCCGCAGTACGACTGATAGGTCGAGATGCCCATCTTGGCCATGACCTTGAGGATGGCCTTGCCGATGGCCTTGATGTAGCGCTTCTTGACCTCCTCGGCCGTCACCTCCTCGTCGAGGTCGGGCAGCATCTGCTCCAGCGTCTCGAAGGCGAGATAGGGATTGATCGCCTCGGCGCCATAGCCGGCCAGCGTGCAGAACTGATGCACCTCATTGGCCTCGCCCGTCTCGACGACGAGACCGACGGAGGTGCGCAGGCCCTGCTTGATCAGGTGATGATGCACGGCCGACGTCGCCAGCAGCGACGGGATAGGAATGCGGTCCGGACCGACGGCACGGTCGGACAGGATGATGATGTTGTATTCCTTCGAGCGCACGGCCTCCTCGGCCTCGGCGCACACGCAGTCGAGCGCCGGCGCCATGCCCGACGCGCCCTTCTCGGCCGCATACGTGATGTCGATCGTGATCGACGAGAACTCGTTGTCCTTGACCTCGCCGATCTGCCGGATGCGCTCCAGATCCTCGTTGGTGAGGATCGGCTGATACACCTCGAGCCGCTTCTGCTTGGAGGTGCCTTCCAGATCGAGGATGTTCGGCCGCGGACCGATGAACGACACGAGGCTCATGACGAGCTCCTCGCGGATCGAGTTGATCGGCGGGTTCGTCACCTGGGCGAAGTTCTGCTTGAAGTAGGTGTGCAGCAGCTTCGACTTCGACGACAGCGCCGAGATCGGCGTGTCGGTGCCCATCGAGCCGACCGCCTCCTGGCCGCTCTCGGCCATCGGCGTCATCAGCAGCTTGATGCTTTCCTGCGTGTAGCCGAACGCCTGCTGCAGATCGAGCAGGCTGACGTTCGACTTCTTGCCCGGATCGCGCTTCTTCGACAGCGGCAGGTCGGAAACGAGAATCTGCGTGCGCTTCAGCCACGTCTCGTAGGGGTTGCTGGCGGCGATCTCGGTCTTCAGCTCCTCGTCGGAGACGATGCGGCCCTTCTCGAGGTCGATGAGCAGCATCTTGCCCGGCTGCAGACGCCACTTCTGCACGATCGTCTCCTCCGGCACCGGCAGCACGCCGGCTTCCGAGGACATGACGACGAGGCCGTCCTTGGTCACGAAGTAGCGGGCCGGCCGCAGGCCGTTGCGGTCGAGCGTGGCGCCGATCTGGCGGCCGTCGGAGAAGCACATGGCGGCCGGGCCGTCCCACGGCTCCATGAGGCAGGCGTGATACTCGTAGAAGGCGCGCCGCTTGCGATCCATCAGCGGGTTGCCGGCCCACGCCTCGGGGATGAGCATCATCGCTGCGTGCGTCAGCGAGTAGCCGCCCATGACGAGAAACTCGAGCGCGTTGTCGAAGCAGGCGGTGTCCGATTGACCTTCGTAGGAGATCGGCCACAGCTTGGCGATGTCGTTGCCATAGAGCGGCGAGGACACCGACGCCTGGCGCGCCGCCATCCAGTTGACGTTGCCGCGCAGCGTGTTGATCTCGCCGTTGTGGGCGACGAAGCGATAGGGATGCGCCAGCTTCCACGACGGAAAGGTGTTGGTGGAGAAGCGCTGGTGCACGAGCGCCATCGCCGACACGAGCCGCGGGTCGGACAGGTCGGTGTAGTAGGCCTTCACCTGGTACGACAGGAACATGCCCTTGTAGACGAGCGTGCGGCTCGACAGGGACACCGTGTAGTGGCCGATGTCGCGGTTCTTGTAGGCTTCCTGGATCGAGTTGGAGACGATCTTGCGCGATCAGGAAGAGCGCGCGCTCGAAGTCCTCCTGGTCGAGGATCGACGAGGGGCGGCCGATGAACACCTGCCGGTGCACCGGCTCGGTGCCCTTCACCATCTCCGACAGCGAGGAGTTGTCGACCGGCACCGAGCGCCAGCCGAGCAGCTCGAGGCCCTCTTCGTTGACGACGCGCTTCCACACGCGCTCGCAGTGGGCGCGCAGGCGCTCGTCGCGCGGCATGAAGATGTGGCCGACGGCGTAGCGACCGGGCGGCGGCAGCTTGAAGCCGAGCTTCTTGCACTCCTCCTTGAGGAAGTCGTGCGGGATCTGGATGAGTACGCCGGCGCCGTCGCCGGCCAGCGGGTCGGCGCCCACGGCGCCGCGGTGCTCGAGATTGGCGAGAATCTTCAGCGCGTCGGAAACGATCTGATGCGACTTACGGCCCTTGAGGTCGGCGATGAAGCCGACGCCGCACGAATCGTGCTCGTACGCCGGGTCGTAAAGCCCCTGCGGCCCGGGCGCCTCGAAGCCTTCGAACGCGTCGGCTTCGCTCATGTCTTGGCTCTTCGTCATACTGCGACCTCGGTGCGGGACGCTGCAGCGCGCATTTGCTCAAATCGGACGGTCCGGCGGAGCCACGAGAGCCCGATTGATCGACCTCCGGTGGCCTTAGTCAAGAACGTCAGAACGAAGCGGAGCGATTTGGCGGCACTTGCTGCCGCGATGCGGCTCCGATGCGCCAGCCCGCTTGCCGGCTGGCCAACCGGGCCGCCTTGGACGAACACCTCGCTTGCTCCTGCCGCTCATGGTTTCGGCCAGAGTGCGCCCCGCGGCGTCCCTGGCTTTCCGGTCATAAAGGACAGGAGTACTGACCTTTCCGCCGAGCTTCGCAGATTTCCGCTGCGCACACAAGCGCCCAGCACACCGGTTTTTGCGGCCCGCGCCGGACGACGAAAAGCGGTCGCCGTTGGCACGGCGACCGCCCCGTATTTGCTGCGTAGCGCTGAACGCTTACGCGGTCGCCTCGATCTGCTTGGGCGTGGCCGAGCCGATGGAAATCGTGCGCGGCTTCATGCGCTCGGGCAGATTGCGCACAAGGTCGATGTGCAGCAGCCCGTCGCTGAAGTCGGCGCCCTTGACCTCGACGTGATCGGCGAGCTGGAAGCGGCGCTCGAAGCTGCGCGCGGCGATCCCACGGTGCAGGAAGACCCGCTGGTTGTCCTCGGGCTTCTTTTCGCCGGAGACGACAAGCGTCGCCTCTTTCACTTCGATCTTGAACTCGTCCTTGGCGAAACCGGCGACCGCCATGGTGATGCGGTACTCGTTATCGCCGAGGCGCTCGATGTTGTAGGGCGGGTAGCCGTCGGCATCGACGCCGCCGACGCTGTCCATGAGCTGGGCGAGACGGTCGAAGCCGACCGTTGAGCGGTAGAGGGGAGCAAAGTCGAACTGTCGCATGAACATATCCTCCATGATTGAGCGACATGCAGTGCGCCTGCCGGAGCGGCCAGGCGGTCGTCGAGTGCGCACCCCGCAAGGGGCGTGCGCAGGCTTTATCTAGGCAGCCGCCGATGGCGTTCAAGCCCCGTCCCCGTGGCCGAACACGACTTCCAAGTTGCTCCACTGCAACGAAAAACGATCGGGCTTTCAGGTGCGGTTCATGTTTGGAACCATCATCCTCGCCGGGCTTTGGAAGTAGCCACAACCCCGGTTACGAGGAGTTCCCAATGCCAGCGTACGTCCGTCTTGCCGCGGCATCTGCGCTTGCCGTGTCACTAGCTGTGTTTGCGCTTCCCGCCGCCGCCGCCGACCTCTACGAGCCACCCTACGAAGGCTACGGTGAGGGCCCGCCCCCGCCGGAGCAATACGCCGACGTCCCGGACGATTTCGAGCCACCCTATCCGCCGCCCGCCTATGCCGGTCGCGACCGCTGCGTTCCGCGCGAGCTCGCCCGCGATCGGCTACGCGCCGCCGGCTGGCGCGGTTTCCATGCGATCGAGCCCCGCGACGGCGTGGTGCTCGTCAAGGCGCGGCGTCCTTCCGGAAGGCTGTTCGACCTCACCATCGACCGCTGCACCGGCGAGGTGGTCGACGCCAAGCCGATCTTCGGGCGCCGTTACGGTCGCTTCGCCGATGGTCCGCCGCGTTACTGGGCGCGCGCCATACTACTGAGCAAAGCTAACAGCCCTCAGCTGTCGCCGTGGCGCTGCTCTTCGCCGTCTGTATGATGGCGGCGAAGAGTCGGCCAACGGCTGAGAGGGCTCGATGCAGCTGGTATCGCTCGCCAAGAACCCGGTTCCGAGCGGCGGAACCGTGGGATCGTTTCGCGGGTACGACGGCGCCGAGCTTCGCTACGCGCGCTGGGACGCGACGCGGATGCCCCGCCGCGGGACCGTGTGCCTGTTCGGCGGCCGCGCCGAATTCATCGAGAAGTACTTCGAGGTCATCGCCGACCTGCGTCGCCGCGGCTTTGCCGTCGCTACGATGGACTGGCGCGGCCAGGGCGGCTCGCAACGCATGCTGTCGAACCCGCGCAAGGGCCACGTGCGCGGCTTCTGGGAGTACGACCGCGACCTCATCCGCTTCATGAAGGATATCGTGCTGCCGGACTGCCCGCCGCCGTTCATCGGGCTGGGGCATTCCATGGGCGGCAACATTCTGCTGCGCAACGCGACGATGCCCGGCCTGTGGTTCGAGCGCATCGTGCTATCGGCGCCGATGATCGCGATACCGGAAAGCTGCCTCGGCACGACCGCCGCGCGGGCCATGGTCTACGCCGAGGCGGCCTCGCTCCTCGGCCTGTCGACGGCCTACGTCATCGGCGGTTCCGACGAGCTGACATCGACCTACAAATTCGAGGGCAACTCGCTGACTTCGGACTACGAACGCTGGCTACGCACCAAGGCGGTGCTGGATCTGGCGCCCTCGCTCGGCCTCGGCTCGCCCACTGTGGGCTGGCTGCGGGCCGCCCTGCGCTCCTGCCGGCAGCTTGGCGCGGCCGACTTTCCCGCGCGTATCAACGTTCCGCTGCTGATGTTCGCGGCCGCCAACGACACCGTCGTGTCTACGCGCGCCGTCGAGGACTTTGCCGTGCGCGCCAAGGTTTCCTCCTGCATCCTGATGCCCGGGTCGCAGCATGAGATCCTGCAGGAGAACGATGCCGTGCGCACCCGCTTCTGGGCCGCCTTCGACGCCTATCTCGGCGTCGACGTGAAGGTCGCCTGACGCGCCGCTCAGCCCGATAGGGCTTTGACCGCCTGCTCGTGCAGGCGCGGGTCTCCGGCCGCCACGATGCGTCCGCCCTGCGTCGCCGGCTTGCCGTCCCACGTGGTAATGCGCCCGCCGGCATTCTCGATGATCGGGATGAGGGCGACGATGTCGAAGGGCTTCAACCCAGCCTCGACGACAAGGTCAGTAAATCCCGCCGCCAGCAGACAATAGCCGTAGCAGTCGCCGCCGTAGCGGGTCATGCGCACCTGCGACTTCAGCCGCGCGAAATTCTCCGCTTCGGCGCCGTCCTCGAAAAGATCGGGATGCGTCGTCGACAGGATCGCCTCGGAGAGCTTGGGGCACGCGCGGGTCTTGATGGGTTTTGGCACCGCGTCCGCGACCCGCATGTACGATGCCCCCCCGGCGGACCAGTAGCGCTCGCGCGTGAACGGCTGGTCCATCATGCCGAGCACCGGCGTCGCCCCATCGAGCAGCCCGATGAGGGTGCCCCACATGGGCCAGCCCATGATGAAAGCGCGGGTCCCGTCGATGGGGTCGACGACCCAGCGTAGCCTGGCCTCAGGCCGTGTCGTGCCATACTCCTCGCCGACGAAGCCGTGATCGGGCCAGCGCGCCGCCACCGCCTCGGCGATGATGCGCTCGGCCGCTTTGTCGGCTTCGGTGACCGGGTCGAAGCCCGACGCGGCCTTGTTGGTCACGTCCAGGGGCGCCCGGAAGTACGGGCGGATCACCTCGCCAGAGGCGTCGGCGAGCCCGTGGGCGAACGCGAGGAAATCGGCGTAAGGCAAGCGGTGCTGTTCTGTCACAGTATTGCACCCGCCGGCCGGAAGACGTGACTGAGTAGAAGCGGGCTCATTTTGGGCATAACTCGTCAGTTGCAGCGTGCATGTTTCGCTTATTGTGGCTTTCCGCCCAATATGTGTTGCGCGCTTGTGACAGATTAACGGCAATGAACGCGAGAATGGCTGTCATCGGTTGATGCATACGCCGAACCGGCTCATACCTCGATAGCGCGGTGGCGTTGGTTGATCCAGGCTACCGTCAGCCCACTTGGGCGTTTCCTCCCTAGACTTGGGCCGTTCGTCCTCCGAACGGCCTTTTTTCATGGTAAAACGCCAAGCTTGCCGACCCCCTGTTTTCGGCAGGGCAGCTCTGCAAAAAATGCATTTGAAAATGGTGCGCTGCACCAGTAGCTTTTGCGATGCGACATCGCGGGCCCGGCCCGTATGTCGTAGCCCTCCTTGGGCGTTTCCTCCCTAGACTTGGGCCGTTCGTTGACCCGAACGGCCCTTTTTTCTTGTCTAGCGCGCTTCTACAAAACGCCGCCAAGCCGCTTTCTGGTTCTCCAGTTGCGCTTGAGACGAGATTTACCGATCGCTGCGTGCCCGGTCCGCGCAAATTTGTTGCGCTGCAGCATGAGCCTTCTGCATAGCTTGGCACCCCTTGCGCGATGAAGCACTGCGCTTCGCGCGGGGCTCATTCTGCCGCGGCGCGGCGCTCGAGCAGCGCCGGCAGATCGTTGAACAGGGAAGCCGCCAGCCTTTGCAGGTCCGCGCTCAATTCCTCGAAGCCTGCCGTGGGGCGCAGCGTCAGCTCATCCAAATAGAGCCCCCGGTTGATCTCGATCTGCACGGCATGCACGTCGCGCGCTGGCCGCCCGTAGTGCTCGGTGATGTAGCCGCCGGCGTAAGGGCGGTTCATGTGCACCTCGTAGCCAAGGCTGCCTAGGGCGTCTTTGAGGAAGCGCGTGATCTTGCAATCGGCCGAGGCGCCGAACCGGTCGCCGAGCACGATGTCGGGCCGGGGGCCGCCGGCTGGCGCCATGGAGGCCGAGGGCATCGAGTGGCAGTCGATCAGGATGGCGTAGCCAAAGCGGCTGCGCGTCGTCTCGATCAACTCGCACAGCGCGGCGTGAAACGGGATGTACAGTTGCTCGACCCGCGCAATGCCCGAGGCGAGCGGCAGCTTGTGGCGGTAGATCTCTTCGCCGTCGGCGACGATACGGGCGATGGTGCCGAGGCCGCCGGCGACGCGCACCGACTGCGTGTTGGCGAAATCGGGCAGCGGCTCGAGGAACAGTTCGGGGTCAAGCTCATACGGTTCGCGGTTGACGTCGAGGAACGCGCGCGGAAAACGCGCTGCGATGAGCGGCGCGCCGGCCGCGGCGACGGGGGCGAATAGATCGTCGACGAAACAATCTTCGGATTTGCGCAGAGACAACGGGCTCAGCCGCGACAATTCGACGAAGCTAGAAGGGTAAATGCGCCCGGAATGCGGGGAGCACAGCACGAACGGCGCGATCTGCGTCTCGGGCGCTCTCACGACGTAAGGGGGCAATAGCTCGGCAGGAACCGGGGGGATGTCGCGCGCGGGCATGCTTTTTGCGATGGCTCTCTCGTTGAAGCCGTTGCGTGAGCTGACGCGGGACGGCGGCTCAATCTGGCTCGCCTGACTGCGGCGGGGCACTAAAAAAACGCACCGCCGGGACAATGCGTCTCAATGCACTCCATCGCCCTTGCTCACTTTGCCAACGTCGTCTCAATATGTCCACCGGGGGACGGTAAGCTGAAAACTCGTCGGCAAGAAAAGCGCAGCTCTCCACGGCTTGCCGCAGCACGCTTCACGCGCCGTTTACCATAGTCGCATCACAGTCGGGGCGGCGCCGCCGCCGGCAACGCGTCGAACGGATAGTCTCAGAGTAGCCATGACCGCAAAGCCATCAAGCGTAACGATCTCCCGCATTCTGCTCGCCGAAGACGACGATTCGATGCGCGGATTCTCTGGTGCGAGCGCTGAAAAAGGCGGGCTACGACGTGATCGCCTTCCCCAATGGCGAAGAAGCGTTCGACCGGCTGAAGGCCGAGCCGTTCACCCTGCTGCTCACCGATATCGTTATGCCGAAGATGGACGGCATCGAGCTGGCCCGCCGCGCCAGCGAGCTCGATCCCGACCTGAAGATCATGTTCATCACCGGTTTTGCGGCTGTAATCCTGAATAGCGATACGGCCGCTCCCAAGGATGCGCGGGTGCTCTCCAAACCCTTCCACCTCAAGGATCTAGTGCGCGAGGTCGACCGGCTGTTGGCGGCCTAAAGTCGCCCAAATCCGGCAAACTCAATCAACTGTTGACCTCGGCCGGGGCGACCGAATAGAACCGCGCCTCTGGGGCGCGTAGCTCAGCGGTAGAGCACTACGTTGACATCGTAGGGGTCACAGGTTCGATCCCTGTCGCGCCCACCATCATTTGCCATCGGTGTTGAGATGAAAGTCCGGAACTCGTTGAAATCGTTGCGCGCTCGCCATCGCGCCAACCGCCTCGTCCGTCGCAAGGGCAAGGTCTACATCATCAACAAGGTGCAGAAGCGCTTCAAGGCGCGTCAGGGCTAGGTCTCTGCGCTAAGGCGCACTGTCGCCACGCTTTGACGCTTCCCTAGGCACATCCTATGTTCTGGGGATGCGCAAAATGACGCCTCGCTTCGCCTTGCTGCTTGCCGCCACCAGCCTCATTGCCGCGGCGACACCGTCTTCGGCCCAGGACGCTCCCTCGCCTCAGGCGCCGGGCAGCGAGGGCCGCAAGCCCGGCGAGCTCCCCGCACCCCATAACAACCTCCCGCCCGTGCCGGCGCCGCCAGGCGCCGTGTTCCCCGGCGCCAAGCCGAAGCAGCAAGCCGCCAAGCCGGTGCCGCAGGATCGCGACGCCCTGCTCGCCGAGCTCTACACGCATTTGGCCAAGACGCACGACGCGACCGAAGCCGCTCCCATTGCCGAAACGATCGAGGGCCTGTGGCTGCAGTCGGGCAGCGACACGATAGGCCTGTTGATGGGCCGCTCGGCCAAAGCCATCAACGAGCAGAAGAACGACCTGGCGCTGCAGCTTCTCGACGCCGTCGTCGAGTTGGCCCCGGCTTACGCCGAGGGCTGGAACCGGCGCGCCTATGTCTACTTTCTGCAGAACAACTTCGAGGGCGCCGTCGGCGACCTGCGCCGCGCCCTGGCGCTCGAGCCCAATCACTTCAAGGCGCTCGAGGGGCTGGCGCGCATCCTGCGCGACACCGGTCAGAAGAAAAACGCGCTGCAGGCCTACAAGCAGATCCTCAAGATCAATCCCTTCCAAGAAGGCGCCAAGCAAGCGGTCGAGGAGCTGTCGGTCGAAGTGGAAGGCCAGGGGATCTAGGCAAAGGCCTAAGCAGCTAGCGCACTTCGGCGACCGGAGCGCCGTTCTCGTCGACGAAGGCGATGCGGATCATGTTGGTGGCGCCGGGCGAACCGAATGGCACGCCGGCGGTGATCAGAATGCCGTCGTTGGGCTTCACGAAGCCCTCGTCGAAGGCGATGCGGCAAGCCTTGCTCACCATGTCGGTCAGCGTCGCCGGATCGCCGGTCAGCACCGATTGGATGCCCCACACGAGAGATAGGCGGCGTGCGGTCGCTTCCACCGGCGTCAGGCCCATGATGGGCAGCCCCGGACGTTCGCGCGTGACGCGCAGCGCCGTCGAGCCGGTCGCCGTATAGCAGACGATGGCCGCCAGCCTCACGGTATCGGCGATGGCGTGCGCGGCCGAGGCGATGGCGTCGGCGCCGGTCGCCTGGGGCTTAATTTGCGTAGCGTGGATGATGGCGTCGTAGCTCGGATCGGCTTCCACCTCGATGGCGATCCGGTCCATCATCTGGATCGCCTCGAGCGGGAACTGCCCGATAGCGGATTCGGCCGACAGCATCACCGCGTCGGCACCGTCGAACACGGCCGTCGCCACGTCGGACACCTCGGCGCGGGTCGGTACCGGCGAGGAAATCATGCTCTCCAGCATCTGCGTGGCGACGACGACGGGCTTGCCGGCCGCGCGCGCCTTGCGCGTGATCTGCTTCTGCAGTCCCGGCACGCGCTCGACCGGCATTTCGACGCCGAGATCGCCGCGCGCCACCATCAGTCCGTCTGCCGCGGCGATAATCGCGTCGAGATCGGCTATGGCCGAGGGCTTCTCGATCTTGGCCAGGATGGCGGCGCGATCGCCGACCAGCTTGCGCACGTCGTAGATGTCCTCGCCACGCTGCAGGAACGACAGCGCGATCCAGTCGACGCCGATCTTGAGGATGTGGGCGAGGTCGGCGCGATCCTTTTCGGTCAGTGGCCCGATGGCCAGCACCGTATCGGGGAGGCTGATGCCCTTGCGGCTCGACAGTGCGCCACCGACCAGAACCTCGGCGGCGATCGAATTGTTCGTCTTCTCGATGACGCGCATGCGCAGCTTGCCGTCGTCGAGCAGCAGCATGTGCCCCGGCTCCACGGCGGCGAAGATTTGCGGATGCGGCAGGAACACGCCCTCCGACGAGCCGGGCTTCTCGGTGCGGTCGAAGCGGAATATGGCCCCGTCGTTGACGAATACGCGGCCGCCGGCGAACTCGCCGACGCGGAACTTCGGGCCTTGCAGGTCGGCGAGAATACCGATGGGATGACGGTGGCGCTTGGCCACCCAACGCACGGAGTTCTGCAGCGCACGCGCCGTCTCGTGCGAGGAATGGCTCATGTTGATGCGAAACACGTCGACGCCCGCCAGGAAAAGGCGCTCGATCATTTCCGTTGCGGACGAGGCTGGGCCCAAGGTCGCGACGACCTTAACCCGTCGTTGACGTCTCATTTTTCACTCGCCTCGGGGTCGGTGAGGCGGATGGTCCACTCCTGCAACTCGCCGGTGTCTACTTCAAAGAAACCGGTGCGTTTGAAGCCGCGCTGCTGACAATCCTGTACACCGCGGATGGCGAACGACTTCTCGTCGGTACACATGAAGTTGGTGCCGACCCATTCGCCGCCGCGATCATAGTCTAGGGCGTGAACGTAAATAAAGCGGCTCGGGACGGCCCCTTTGAGCAGCGTCTCGCAGGTCTGCGAGGCGATGTTCCACCATCCCTCGGTGGCCCAGCCGGTGGCGTCCTGGTACCCCACCGCGACGCCGACGCGGCTCGACGTCGAATTGCATAGCTTCAGGTCGGCGTGGGCGCTGCTCCCGGGAATGGCGAAAATGGGAAGCATCAGCGCAGCGGCGACATGCTGCCGCGCCCTCTGCCAAAACCATCTAGCTCGATCAGCCAACACGCCGGTTCGCTCCCGTCCCCTATGCAATTCGAACCGTTCCGGGGACCACGGGGGAACTGCCGCAGCGCCGGCCTGCCTTCGCCATCGAGCGGGCGTCGGATAGCCTCGTGTAGTCGAAGGGAGCGCGCGTGCACGATCGCCGTTCGCCCGGAAAAAGCGGGCGCGAGTGTTGTTTTCCAGGAACTTGGCGGCATTGCGGATGAGCCGAGGCGGGCCAGAGGAATGAACAGGGCGAGGCATTGCTCGGGCCATTATCCTCGGTGTCAGCTCCATTCGCCGAAACATCGAGTGCGGCCATAGCTATTTCCGGTTCCCGCCCAGGGCGTTGGTTTGCGCAATCGCGTTGGGGGCGTCAAGCGGCGCGCCGACGCGGGTGGTCTTGGCTCGATCGAAAAGCTATATCAGCGGTATGCCAGATTCCAACGGGAGCGAGGCATTCTCGCTCGTCGACCCCCTCGTCACCGACAGCTACGAAGTGATCCCCGGCCGGCGCGATGCCGGTCTGCTGCTGCTGTGCGACCACGCCCGCAACGCCATCCCGGACGACTACGGCACCCTGGGGCTGCCGGCCGACCAGTTGCAACGCCATATCGCCTACGACATCGGCGCCGAGGCCGTCACACGCATCCTTGCCCAAAAATTGGGTGCGCCAGCTATCTGCACGCGTTTCTCGCGCCTGCTGATCGATCCCAATCGCGGGCTCGACGATCCGACGCTCATCATGCGCATCTCCGACGGCGCTGTGGTTCCCGGCAACCGCCACGTCGACGAAAAGGAGCGCGACAGGCGCGTGCGGCAGTACTACGAGCCTTACCACCTGCGCATCGACAGCCTGATCGAGCAATGCGTCGCCGCCGGTGTGCCGCCGGTGCTGCTGTCGGTGCATAGCTTCACCGAAAGCTGGAAGGGCACGCCGCGGCCCTGGCATGCGGCGATCCTGTGGGATCGCGACTATCGTTTCTCCGTGCCCCTGCTCGACGCGTTGCGCGCCGAAGCTGGAATCGCCGTCGGCGAAAACGAGCCTTACGACGGCAAGCTCGCCGGCGACAGCATGTGGCAACACGGCACGCGGCGCGGCCTCGCGCATACCATCGTCGAAGTGCGCCAGGATCTCATTCGCTCGCCCGAAGGCCAGCGCGCCTGGGGCGAGCGTCTGGCTAACGCCGTGCAGGCCGTGTTTGCCCGCAACGACATTCGCGAAGCGATGCATCGCGTACAGTACTTCGGCTCGCACACCGATACCGACGGCACGCCACCGTTCACGAGCCCCGCGGAAAGGAACCCTGCATGACCGACATCGATCAGGAGACCGCAACGCAGCTCGAGGCCGCCGCCTTTCGCCGGCTCGTTGCGCATTTGCGCGAGCGTACCGACGTGCAGAACATCGACCTGATGAATCTCGCCGGGTTCTGCCGCAACTGCTTGTCGAACTGGTATCAGGAGGCGGCGGCGGAGCGCGGACTCGACCTCGGCAAGGACGCGGCGCGCCAGATCATCTACGGCATGCCCTACAAGGATTGGCAGCAGCGTTACCAGGGGGAAGCCTCGACCGACGCGCAGGCCGCCTTCGCCAAATCCGATTCGGGTCATAAGCCATAGGCGCCAGTCGCTTACGGTGACTGTGACGCGCGCGCCGCACGTCGCGACCAAGAAATTCCTCTGGATGGTTCTCGGCCTCGCCTTGAAGCGGCAAGGCGGCGCCGATAGCGTCTCCCCTCATCACTACGACGGGGAGAAGAGCGATGACGACGCTACAGGTTTCGGCGCAGAAGCAGTTGCGTCAGCTCGTCGAGCAGATCGAACGGCTCGAGGAAGAGAAAAAGGCGCTCGCCGGCGACATCCGTGACAAATTCCTGGAGGCGAAGGGTCTCGGCTTCGACGTCAAGGTCCTGCGCCAGGTCGTGCGTTTGCGCAAGAAGAGCGCCACCGAGCGGCAGGAAGAAGATGCTGTTCTCGAGGTCTACCTGCATGCGCTCGGCATGCTCGAGCAACTCAACGGGACTTCGCACGATGCCGCTGTCGAGGCGATGATCGCCGCCGAATGAGCATAGCGCGCGCGCGCCGCCCGGTGGGGACAGCGCGCACGGCCACGCAGGATCGAAGGTCGAGAAGAGAGCGCCTCGGTCCGATTCGGCGCTCGGCCGAGGCGCCCACGGCTGAGGGGAAGGGTTGCCCCTGCCCCGCCGGTCCTGGGGGGCGCAGTCGGTCCTTGAAGGGATGCGCCCCGAAATCTACGTACCTGTATAGACAGGCGGAGGCATAAGCTCTAATCGTATATTGTTCGCTGTTGGATCAGAGTTTCTTATGCCCCCGCATGTGACGCTCAAACAGCTCCGCTACTTCGACGCTCTGGCCCGCGAGCAGCATTTCGGCCGCGCCGCAGAATCCTGCGCCGTCACCCAGCCCGCCCTTTCCATGCAGATTCACGAGCTGGAGCAGCAACTCGGCCTCATGCTGGTGGAACGCACGCGTGCGGGCGTGCTGCTTTCCGACAAGGGCCGCGAGATCGCCGCCCGCGCCGCCCGCATCCTCGGCGACGTCCACGAAATGGTGGAGTTCGCGCAGCACTGCAAAAACGTGCTGTCCGGCTCCTTACGGCTCGGCGTCATCCCTTCGATCGCGCCCTACATGCTGCCGCCGCTATTGCCGCTCATTCGCGAGGGTTACCCGCATCTGGAGCTGCACGTGCGCGAGACCCAGACGCTGCCGCTCACGCAGGAGCTCATCGACGGCAAGCTCGACGTGCTGTTGTTGGCCCTGCCGATGGTGCAGGCCGAGATCGAAACGATGTCGCTGTTCGACGATCGCTTCCTCCTGGCGTTGCCGCAGTCGCGCCGCCTGTCGAGTCGCGTGCGCGCCACCAGGGATCTCATCGAGCACGAGCGCCTGTTGCTGCTCGAGGAAGGCCACTGCCTGCGCGACCAGGCGCTCACCTATTGCAGCCTGCAGCAGGTCTCCACCGTCAACACGTTCGGCGTCTCCAGCCTGTCGACCATCATCGAGATGGTGGCGGCCGGTTACGGCATCACGCTGCTGCCGGAGATGTGCCTCAACGTCGAGATCCGCGGCCGCGACATCGGCCTCACGCGCTTCGTCGAGCCGGAGCCCTATCGCACTGTTGGCCTCGCCTGGCGCGCCACGTCGCCGCGCGCCAACGATTTCCGCGAGCTCGGGCGTCTCATCAAAGTGGCCTGGTCGAAGGGCTGCGTGCCGCCGGGCCGCAAGAACCCGAGGCATACGCGACCGCTCACCGCCCCGTCGTCTTGACCGGGCGCGAAGTAAGGCCGCTGGCCACGCGTGCAGGGTCGGTCTCGTGCGCACGGAAATCAACGGCGCTGCCCCGGAACTGCTGGGCCCAAAGCACCTCGGAGATCTGATCGCCCGGGCGCAGCCGCATCGGCAGGACGATCTGCTTGTCATCGAGCAGGTCGAGCGTGCGCTCCAGGTTGGGGTGCACGATCTTGACCAGCGCCTCGTCGTCGGCTGATGCCGACTGGGTCAGCAGCGGAGCGATTGGGAACGGCCGGTAAGACAGCTCCTCGGGGTGGTCGTCGTCGAACTCCGGCGCGGGCGCCCAGCCTTCCGCCGGCGCATTCGTCGTCGGACTGAGCTTGCGCGGATCGAGCCCTGCGGCGGGGTCGAGCGAGGCGACCTGCGTTTCCTTCTTCGGGACGATGGCCGCAGCCTGCGAGCGCGGCGCGGGTGCCGGAGTTTCGACGGAAGCCGTGTCGACCAGCCGGTCGAGCAGGTAGCGATCGGTGTCGGCGGTCTGCAGGCGCTGCGCGGGAACGTCGGTCGGGCTCAGCGACGCGAGCGTGACGAGCTGATTGAGACGGCCGCGCTCGGCGTCGGTGGGCGGCGGCGTTGCCGGTCGCGGAGCTTGCACGAGCTTCGGCACCGGCGCTT
Organism: uncultured Alphaproteobacteria bacterium; assembly: GCA_963795225.1. GTDB lineage: Bacteria > Pseudomonadota > Alphaproteobacteria > Rhizobiales > Hyphomicrobiaceae > Hyphomicrobium_A. Next base: position 19,593 of record CAWCHB010000006.1, read on the forward strand.
CCATCGGCGTCACCTCGAACACTTCGGTCTCGAACGCGGCGATGCGCGCTTCCGGCGCCGGGCGCGCGACCTGCGTCGGCGGCGATTTCAGTGTCGGCGCGGGCGGCTCGATGCCGGCCTCGGCCTGGGCGATCTCGACCGGCGACTTGGGGCGACTGCGCAGATCGAAGTAGGCGGCGACCTGCTTGGCGACATCCGGGTTGGCGCGCGCGCGGCGCACGTCTTCGCGCGTGAGCTCTCCGCCGTCGGCAGGATGGTGCTTGGTCTTGCCGTTGGGGAACAGCAGTGCCAGTTCGCTGCGCGGCAACCGCGGCCAGGCGCGCACCGGGCCGGTGTCGACGTGCACGAAGGGGATGCCCGACGTCGGATAATAGCCGATGCCGCCGACCTCGCGGATCGCTGCCGACCAGCGAAGCTGCTTCAGCGGAATGTCGGGGAAGGCGGCGTCGATCGCCTGTCCGGTCATGTGCTTGCTTTTCTTGGCCTGGCCGCCGCGCGTCTTGCGCAGCATGTTGTTTGTCGCTTCCGAGCGGTGCCCGCAGATGATGTGGATCGGCTCCTTGCTGCCAAGCTCGGTGTGCATCTCCCACAGCAGATCGATGGTCTTGGGATCCATCTCGACCGCCTTGTTGAGGCGCCAGTCGCGCATCAGCCAGTCGATTTTCTTGAGGGCTTCGCGGTCGTACTGCCCATCCTTCTTGTAGGTGATGGTCAGCGTTTCCTTGGTGTGGATGTGGAAGAACGAGATCGTTCGCGTCGAGCCGAAGGCCGCGACGACGTGGGGCGAGCCGGCGCTCACGCCCAAAATGACAGCGGCCAGGCCGCCGAGGATAGCCTTTTTACGCAATACCAACGTGCCACCCCGTGCCCTGACCGGTCGCGGTAGCCCTGCGCGAAGCGACTTACGGGCATCCCGGTGTGCGACCGGCATTCACGTTCCCTAAGGGTTAATGCCCAACCATTAACGGTTGGTAACCACGCCTTATGGGTTGGTAGACCCCGAATGGGGGCACAAGGGGGCTCGGGTGCGGCAACATCTGGGCACGGAGCACGCCTAAGCCATTGGCGCCGCGCGGCAAATCTGAGGGCTGCGGTCAGAAGCCGCCGAGCGCCTGGCTGATGAAATCGCCGACGCTGCCGAAGCCGCCGCTGTAGCTCACCGCCTGCGGCGCCCGCACCGGCGCGAGATGGTTCGGCCCCTTGGCGATCTGCGCCCACTCACCAGTCAGCGCTTGGGTGATGCGCTTCTCGTGGCCGTAGACGTCGCGTGCTGTCTGCAGCGCGCCCTGCTCGTCGACCCAGGCGGTGAAGTAGGTGACGTGCACGCCGATCTTGCGCTCGATCGGCACCTCGTTGTTCGGCGGCCCATTGGCAATCAGATCGGCGATCTGCGCCGCGTCCCAGCCCTTGTCCTCGGACAGCAGAATCTCCGCCATGCGCCGCGGGTCGCGCACGCGCATGCACCCGTGGCTAAATGGCCGGCTCGTCTGCTCGAACAGGTGCCGGGCGTTGGTGTCGTGCATGTAGACGATGTGCTTGTTGGGGAAGTTGAACTTCAGTTCGCCGAGCACGTTGCTGGCGCCCGGCGGCTGGTAGACGTCGTAAGTGCGGATGTCGGTCGAGCTCCAGTCGACGCTCTCCGGGTCGATGTCGCGGCCGTTGCGCGACAGACGCAGGCCCTGGCGGCGGAACGAGGTGCCGCCGCGCGCCAGGCTCGGATAAAGCTCGTTGACCTTGATCGAGTTCGGCACGTTCCAGCGGGGCTGGAAGGCGATCGACTTCATCGTCTCGGAGAACACCGGGGTCTGCTTGTCGACGAGGCCGGTGATGACCCGCTCGGTGTGGATGACGGCGCCGCCCTTGACGATGCGCAGCGTGAACTCGGGAATGTTGACGGTGACGTAAAGGTCGCCGCGGTCTTCCGGCATCCACCGCCACTCTTCCATGTTGGCGATCAGCTTGGCGGGGCTGAGGACTTCCACGTCATTGAGCAGCGCGCGCGTGGCGTTGCCGACGATGCCGTCGGGCAACGTGCCGCTTTCCTTCTGGAAGGCCATGACGGCGACCTTCAAGGCGTCGTCGTAGACGTTCTCGTCGACGGGCTTGTCGGCAGTTGCCACCGGCATCGGCACCTTCAGGCGGCGGCGGAGAATGGCGATCTGCGGATTGCTACGCCCGGGCAAGAGCTGCGGGCCGTTCGGCAGCATCTCCACGGCCGTCGCCGCAGCCGCGGTGCGCATCTCGATGAGTTTCTGCCGCAGCTTCTCGAACTCCGGCTGCTGCGGGTGCAGCTTGCGCAAGTAGGCGTCGGCCTCGCCGGCAGCGGCGAGCTGCTCGATTACCGTCTTCGGCTCGAGCAATTGGGGCTTGCGATCAAGGTAGGAGCTGAGCTGCGTCGCCGGGTCGGCGATGCGGCCGCCGCGCGCATAGCGTGCGTACTTCAATGCCGTGAGCGACATGGCGAGCTCGGCATTGGCGAGCGCATCCGGCGACGGCGTATCGCCGGCGGGTGCCGTGACCACGGGCGGCGGGAAATCGGCGGCGTCGAGGCCCCAGTCATTGGCTTTGGCGAACTCGGCGATGGCGGCAGCGGCCTTGGCACTCAGCCCATTGCTGGAGATCCAAACCGGCGCATAGATGCGCCCGGCGTAGAAGGCGGCGAGCGCGGCGCGATCCTGCGCCTCGGCTTCATCGGCGCGGCCCTTGCTGGCGGCCGACAGTTTCTGCTGCAGGGCGATACCGACCGGATCTTGCGGCGCCGGCGGTGGCGCCACGGCTGGGGCAGTCGCCGGCAGCGGCTCGGCAGTGGCGAGGCGCGGCGATTTCGCCTGCTGGGCACTGGCCGCAGCCACAAAAATAAGGCTCGAGGCCATGCCAAGAGCCCACACTCGCCAACGCAACATACGCCTCTCCACACTTGTGCTCGCCGGCACGCTAGCCGACGCACGTTCAGGCCGCCATTTCGGCGAGCCGTTAAAGCGCACGGTGCGCGACGACTGTTGCGCAATTGCGACGTCATTCGTTCGTCATCTTGGAATCCACGGCAATTTGAGCGGAGCCGCACGCCGACATCCCCCGCGGCGGCAAGCCCGAGGTGATGAATACGGGGAGCGGGGCGGTCCTGGCCCTCTAAAGTTGTCTTGTTGGAAGCAGCCATCGCCGCCCCACCCAGGCACAAGCGCCGATCATCCATCTTCCCCGGATTGCTTCGTCATGGCGGAGCCATGCTTCGCATGGACCCCGGGGCCCACCAGCATTTTCGCGCTGGCGACAGAGGATCATGGGGCTACGCTTATGGCCCCGGCGGTCTTGCGCCGGCCCACCTCCTGCAAGTCCGCCAGCGCACGTCTGCACCCCGGGTGTTTGAGATGGGCTGGCGGGATTTTATGCGAGCCCGGCGCGGCGGGGATAGATCCGAGCTGCGATCACCACTTGCCTATTGACCGTGCGCCGCCAGTTAGATACAAAAAATGAAAACTGTATCTAACTTGGGAGCTTGGTGCCCAGTTAGATACAAAGAGTGAGAATTGTATCTAACCCATGCGCCCCATACCGCTCAACTTCCAGACGATGTACGCGGATCTCCTTCAGACGGTCGCCTTTGCGGACGTGCCGCACGGCTCGATCTCGGTGCGCAAGATCAAAGGCAAGGAATATCTCTACCTAACGACCAAAGACGGCTTCAAACGTCGCCAAATGTCGCTTGGCCGTGCAGATGACGCAAACGCTCAGGCGAAGGCCAACGCGGTCATGGAGTCCGCTGAGGGCGCCAAGGGACGGCGCACAACGGTTTCTGCGTTGAAGAAGGCGCGTATTCCCTCACCCACGCTGCCACTTGGCCGAGTCCTGGAGGTAATCTCGAACGAGGGCCTTTTCAGGCAGGGAGTCGTGCTCGTCGGGACAGCCGCCTATCAGACGTATCCGTGCCTGGTGGGCGCGTACTTGCCTTCAAGTGCGCTGACCACAAACGACGCCGACCTGCTTGTGTCCTCGTTCCTCGCGAAGGACGAGCCGCAAGACCTCGAGAAAATCCTCCAGCGCGCCGATCCGACCTTTCGCGCTCAGATGAGCCGCGACGACAAACTGCTGAAGGTTTTCAGGGCAGCAAACAATTTCCAGGTCGATATTCTGACGGAGTTCGGAAGACATCGAACATCCCCGCGGCTCGTCGATGGCCTACTTTGCTCAGCTGAGGCTCTGAGCTTCATGGAGTACCTTGGCGACGAAAGCGTGGAGGCGGTTGCACTGTACGGGGCAGGGGTGCTCGTCAACGTACCGCCACCAATGCGATACGCCATACACAAGCTGCTGATCGCTCAGGAGCGCAAGACCCATTCGACCAAGAGGGCAAAGGACCTCAAGCAAGCCAAGGATCTCATCGACATTTTCATGGAGACCGACTCTGAGGCTTTTGAAGATGCCCTAGAGGAAGCAAGGCAACGCGGACCAAAGTGGAAGAGGAATGTTGACGCATCGCTGCGCGACACACGCTACAATGTTCGCCAGCCCCGTCTCTTCTCGATGGCACCGGCCAAGAAGCTGAAAGTGAAGCCAAAGCGGGTCTCAGCAGGCAATAAACAAGAACGCCGCGCTACCCGAAGGTAGCGCGGCGTCGTTCAGTCGGGAGCCTCCCGCCTAGTTAGGCGCGGGGCTCGAGACCGTATTCCTGCATTTTGCGGTAGAGCGTCGAGCGGCCGATCTTCAGGCGCTTGGCCACTTCCGTCATGTGCCCGCGATAGCGGCCGAGGGCGAGGCGGATCATGTCGGCCTCGATCTCGTCGAGCGGGCGGATGTCGCCGCCTTCGTTGACGACGGGGATGCCGAGTGCGCTGTCGGCGCCATTGGCACGGATTTCCATCGTCTGCGGGATGATGTCCTCGGCACCCAGCAGCGCCGGGCCCTTGAACGAGCCGGCCCTCGGTGCGGGGGCGGGAGCTGCCGGCACCGCCGTGTCGAAGCCGGTGACATGCGCCGCGATCTGCGGGAACTCGGCGACGGTGAGCTCGGTGCCGTCGGCCAGCACGACGGCGCGGAACACCGCGTTCTCGAGCTGACGCACGTTGCCGGGCCACGGGTAGCTCTTGATGAGGCGCAGCGCGTCGTCGCTGATGCCGCTGATGCGTTTGCCTTCCTCGGCGGCAAAGCGCGCCATGAAATGCTGCGCCAGCTCGGCGACATCGCCGAGGCGCTCGCGCAGCGGCGGCACCCAGATGGGGAATACGTTGAGGCGGTAATAGAGATCCTCGCGGAACTTACCGTCGCGCACCAGCTGGATCATGTTGCGGTTGGTCGCCGAGATCAGGCGGAAGTTGACGTTGACCGGCTTCTTCGAGCCGACCGGATCGATCTCGCCGTCCTGCAGCGCGCGCAGCAGCTTCACCTGCGCCTCGAGCGGCAGTTCGCCGACTTCATCGAGAAACAGCGTGCCGCCGTCGGCCTCCTGGAACTTGCCGACGCGCTTGTCGACGGCGCCGGTGAACGAGCCCTTCTCGTGGCCGAACAGCGTGCTCTCGATAAGATTTTCGGGAATGGCGCCGCAGTTGACGACGACGAACGGCTTGCCGGAACGCTCTGACTCGCCCTGTATGGCGCGGGCGATCAGCTCCTTGCCGACGCCGGATTCGCCTTCGATGAGCACCGGGATGTTGGAAGCAGCGGTGCGCTTGCCGAGCGCCACGACGCGTTCCATGCCTTCGCCGCGCACGACGAGGTCGGCGAACGTCAGCGTACCTTCGACCTTCTTCTTGATGCGGCTGATCTCGCCGGCCAGAGCTTCGATCTTCAGGGCGCTCTTGATGGAGACTTCCAGCCGCTCGGGCGACACCGGCTTGACGACGAAGTCGACGGCCCCGGCGCGCATGGCGTTGATCGCGGCTTCGATCGAGCCGTGCGCCGTCTGCACGATAATGGGAGGAACGCCCGGCTTGCCGTTGAGCTTGTCGAGCACGGCCATGCCATCGAGGCCGCCCATCACAAGATCGAGAAGTACGAGCGAGATATCCCCGCGCTCGGGCCCTTCGAGGATCTGCAGGGCTTGCTCGCCCGAGCCGGCGGTCTTAGTACCGAAGCCCAGGCGCTTGATCGTTTCTTCGAGAATGCGGCGCTGCGTGGGATCGTCGTCGACGACTAAAAGACTCTTGACCATGAGGCACTCGAACTCAACCTGAACGGACCTGCCCCGGTCGGACCCCCCGAATTGCTCCAGGATTGGACACTCGGCCACCGGTAGCTCACTCAACAAGGCAAGACTGCCCAACAAGGGTAAATAAGCTGTTTCGATGGAGCCCAGGTTGAGCCTTTTTTGGGCACAGCGCGTCTTGAGAGCCACGCGCGCTGGCTGCCGGCGCAGCAGCGCAAACCCCCGATTTACCTCGTCACATTGGAGCAACTGATGCGACCCGACGCACGCGGCAACGATCTGCAACGTAATTTCAACCCGCCGGACGGCGCCGCCGCCGAGGCGGCCGCGGCACTGGGACCGATGCCCGAGTGGAACCTCGCCGACCTCTATCCCTCGCCGACGGCGCCCGAGATCGCCCGCGATCTGACCGCCGCCGCCGCCGAGGCGCGTCGCATCAAGGAGGCCTATCACGGCAAGCTCGTCGGGCTGGCCGCCGACGGCGGCGTGCTGGCGCTGGCCATCGAGGAGTTCGAGCGCTTCGTCGAGCTGATGGGGCGGCTCGGCTCATACGCGGGGCTCTACTATGCCGGCAATCAGGCCGACCCCGAGCGCGCCAAGTTCTACGGCGACGTCTCCGAGAAGCTCACCGCCATCTCCACCGAGATCATTTTCTTCGATCTGGAGCTGAACCAGATCGACGAGGCGGTGATGGCACAGGCGCTGCAGAACCCGCGCCTCGCCCGCTACAAGCCGTGGATCGACAACGTCCGCAAAGAGAAGCCGTACCAGCTCGAGGAAAGGCTCGAGCGGCTGTTCCACGAGAAGAGCCAGACCTCGGGGAGCGCCTTCAACCGTCTGTTCAACGAGACCATCGCGGCGCTGCGCTTCCCGGTCGCCGGCGAGCCAGAGCCCTTGGCGCTCGAGATGACGCTCAACCTGCTGTCGAGCCCAGACGAGAAGAAGCGCGGCGCAGCGGCCGATGCACTTGCCAAGGTGTTCAAGGACAACGTGCGGCTGTTCACGCTGATCACCAATACTCTCGCCAAGGACAAGGAGATCTCCGACCGCTGGCGCGGCTTCAAGGACGTCGCCGAGAGCCGCCATCTCGCCAACCAGGTCGAGGCCGAGGTGGTCGATGCGCTTGTCTCCAGCGTGCGCGCCGCCTACCCGCGGCTGTCGCATCGCTACTACGCGATGAAGGCCAAGTGGCTCGGCAAGGATCGCCTGTCGCATTGGGATCGCAACGCGCCGCTGCCCGAGCGGCCGGAGCGCACGTTCGCCTGGAACGACGCGCAGCGCCTCGTGCTCGGTGCTTACAACGATTTCGCGCCGGAGATGTCGGCAGTGGCCGGCGAGTTCTTCGACAAGAACTGGATCGATGCGCCGGCGCGCCCCGGCAAGGCGCCCGGTGCCTTCGCCGCAGCGACGGTGCCGTCGGTGCATCCGTACGTGCTGCTCAACTACCTCGGCAAGCCGCGCGACGTGATGACGCTCGCCCACGAGCTGGGTCACGGCGTGCACCAGATGCTGGCGCGCCCGCAAGGCGCACTACTGGCGCCGACGCCGCTGACGCTGGCCGAGACGGCCTCCGTGTTCGGCGAGATGCTGACCTTCAAGGCGCTGCTGAAGGAGACGCACGATGCGAAAGAGCGCAAGGCGCTCATCGCCGGCAAAGTCGAGGACATGCTCAACACCGTGGTGCGGCAGGTGGCCTTCTACACCTTCGAGCGCAAGCTGCACGAGGCGCGCCGGCAGGGCGAGCTGACGCCCGACCAGCTCGGCGCCATATGGTTGGAGACGCAGTCGGAGAGCCTTGGTCCGGCGATCGAGCTGAAGCCCGGCTACGAAGTGTTCTGGGCCTACGTGCCGCACTTCGTGCACTCGCCGTTCTACGTCTACGCGTATGCCTTCGGCGATTGTCTCGTGAATTCGCTGTACGGCCTCTACGACGAGGCCCACCCCGGATTCGTGAACAAGTATTTCGACATGCTGAGAGCCGGCGGCTCCAAGCACCACTCGGAGCTGCTGGCGCCGTTCGGCCTCGATGCCTCAAAGCCCGAGTTCTGGAACAAGGGGCTCAAGGTGATCGAGGGCATGATCGACGAGCTCGCCGCAGCCGATGGAGCGGCTTGATCGGGGGCGTGGCACTCTAGCCATGAAGGGGCGGCGGATTTCCGCACGGCAATGAATGTACGATCGGGCCAAACGCCGGCTGCGGTCCTTTGCTCGCGTTTCAGAATCTTGGGTTAGTGTCAAGGCTTAGAAGTGGGATTTGGCCCGCTGGGGGGCTTTTCCTTAGGCGGCTTTGGGAGTAGAAGCGCCCGCCAATTGCTGCGCTGCAGCTAGCTCAATATGAGGTCCCGGCGTGCCCCCAGCGCAGTTGGTGACGAAGGGCGCGGACCACGGTTCGCCCGACGGGATTCCCGCCAAGCATTTCTGGACGCTGGTCGTCGGCTGCATCGGCGTCGTCTATGGCGACATCGGCACGAGTCCGCTCTACGCCTTCAAAGAGGCGATCAATGCGGCCAAAGCCACGAGCTTCGCCGGGCGCGAGGCCGTGTTCGGTGTGCTGTCGCTGATCACGTGGGCGCTCCTGCTGATCGTCACGCTCAAGTACGTCCTCGTCCTGCTGCGGGCCGACAACCGCGGCGAGGGCGGCATCTTCGCCCTGATGGCGCTCGCGCAAACTGTGGCCAAGCGCAGTGCGCCCCTGATCATGGGGCTCGGCATTGCAGGCGCCGCGTTCTTCTACGGTGACGCCGTCATCACGCCGGCAATCTCCGTCCTTTCAGCGGTCGAGGGCTTAACGCTCGTCTCCCCCGCGTTCGGGGATTTGGTGCTGCCGCTCGCCATACTCATCCTGATCGCCCTGTTCGCAGCGCAGTCGCGTGGCACCGCCAAGGTAGCCTATTTCTTCGGACCGATTACCGTCGTCTGGTTTATCGCCCTGTTCATCGGCGGCCTCGTTCAGATCATTGCCAACCCGGACGTCCTGGTGGCGCTCAATCCCTGGTATGGTGTGAGGTTTCTCCTCAATCATGGCTTGGTAGGCCTCACCGTCCTCGGTCTGGTCTTCCTTGCCGTGACGGGCGCCGAAGCGCTTTACGCAGATCTCGGACACTTCGGCCGCAGGCCGATTCAGGTCGCGTGGCTCGGGTTCGTTCTGCCGGCACTGACCGTCAACTACTACGGCCAGGGTGCGTTGGTGCTGGCGCGACCGGAGGCGCTCGAGAACACGTTCTATCTACTCTATCCGAATTGGGCCCTTATCCCGATGGTCATCCTGGCGACGGCGGCCACCATTATCGCCAGCCAGGCGGTGATAACAGGCGCCTTCTCGATTACCCGACAGGCTATTCAGCTCGGCCTCTTGCCGCGCTTTGGCATCACGCACACTTCGGAGGCGATGTCGGGCCAGATCTACATGCCCCGCGTCAACTGGCTGCTGCTGATCGCGGTCATCTTTATGGTGCTGCTCTTCAAGACATCGAGCAATCTGGCAGCAGCGTACGGCGTCGCAGTGACTGCAGAAATGATTCTCACGTCACTGATCGCGTTCTTCGTCATCTGGCGGATGTGGGGCTGGAGCCTCTGGATGGTGGCGCTCTTGATCGTACCGATTCTCTTCATCGAGCAGGCGTTCTTCGCCGCCAACATGCTGAAGATCCTGGAAGGTGCGTGGGTACCGCTGCTGATGGCGGCCTGCATCGGCCTCATTATGGTGACGTGGGTGCGGGGCGCGCGTCTTCTCACCAAACAGACGCGCAAGAACGAGGCCGACCTCGACTGGCTCTTGCGCAAGCTGGAGGCCAAGCCCCCGCATCGCGTGCCGGGAACCGCAGTGTTCTTTACCGCCGATCCCACCGCGGCACCCACCGCGCTCATGCACAACCTGAAACACAATCGCGTTCTGCACGAGCGCAACATCATCCTGTCGATCCGCACCGAGGATGTGCCGCGCGTGCCGCGTTACGAGCGCGTCACGGTCGACCGCGTCACCGACACCTTCATCCGCGTCGTCGCGCGCTACGGCTTCATGGAAACGCCGAGTGTGCCGAAGATCCTCGACGTTTGCCGGCGCAAGGAACTCAACATCGACATCGGCGCCACATCGTTCTTTCTGTCGCGCCGCAATCTGAGAACCACGACGAAATCGGAAATGCCGCTTTGGCAGGACAAATTGTTCGTGGCGCTGGCGCGCAGCGCCCAGGACGCGACGACCTACTTCCAGATACCGACCGACCGCGTGGTCGAGGTGGGTACGCAAGTCGCCGTTTGACGTCGCACGCGTCTTGCCTCCGCAGCGCGGCGTCCCGATATGCCGTCGCATGACCAACGAGGAAAATCGCTTCTCGGCGCGTGCGGCGCGCTACGTTAAGGTTGGCGCCAACGTCGGCGCCGTCGCCGCGCGCGTCGCCGGTGAGCGCCTGTTCGGGGGCGAGCACGATCGCGCCCGCGGGGCTGCGGATCTCGCTGCGGCGCTCGGCGGCCTCAAGGGCCCGCTGATGAAGGTGGCGCAGCTACTTTCCACCATCCCCGAGGCACTCCCCGCCGAATACGCGCAGGAGCTCTCGCAGCTACAGTCGGCAGCGCCGGCGATGGGGCCGGCGTTCGCCAAGCGCCGCATGCAGGCCGAGCTCGGGCCCGATTGGCCCTCGCGCTTTGCCGCCTTCGATACGACCGCCGCTGCATCCGCTTCGCTTGGCCAGGTTCACCGCGCCACGGCGCACGACGGCCGTGCGCTCGCCGTCAAGCTGCAGTACCCGGACATGCCCTCGGCGGTGGAAGCCGATCTCGTGCAACTGAGGGCCGTGTTTGCCATTCACGCGCGCATGAACCCGGCCATCGAAACGGGTGAGATCTTGAAGGAGATCGCGGCGCGGCTGCGCGAGGAGCTCGACTACGAGCTGGAGGCGCGCCACACCAAACTCTACGCCGATATCTTTGTCGGAGAGCCGCGCATTCGCGTGCCGGAGATTCTTCCCGAGCTGTCGACGAAGCGCCTGCTCACGATGACCTGGCTGCAAGGCAACAAGCTCCTCGACTACAAGCCGGCGCCGCTCGAAGATCGCAATGCCATCGCGCAAGCCATGTTCCGCGCCTGGTGGTTCCCGTTCAGCCACTACGGCGTCATTCACGGCGACCCGCACCTCGGCAACTACACGATCTTCGAGGACGGCAGCCGCCCGGCCGGCATCAACCTGCTCGACTACGGCTGCATCCGCAGCTTCGCCCCGCGCTTCGTCGGTGGCGTCATCGACCTCTACAAGGGGCTGCTCACCGACAACCGCGACCGCCGCGTGCACGCCTTCGAGACGTGGGGCTTCCGCGGCCTGTCCGCCGATCTGATCGAAGCCCTGACCATCTGGGCGCGCTTCATCTACGGCCCGCTGCTCGATGACCGCGAGCGCGTCATCGCCGAAGGCACGACCCCCGGGGAGTACGGACGCAAAGAGGCGTTCAGTGTTCACCGCATCCTGCGCGACAAAGGGCCTGTGGCGGTACCGCGCGAGTTTGTCTTCATGGATCGCGCGGCCATCGGGCTCGGTGGGGTCTTCCTACACCTCGGCGCCCGGCAGAACTGGTACCGGCTCTATAACGAGCTGATCGAGGACTTCGACCTGGCGACCGTCGCCGACCGCCAGGCCCGCGCCTTTACCGCCACCGGCGTGCCGCTGCCGGCCTGATCGGCACAGGGGCCGCGCGAAGCGCCATCAGGCCCCCGCTCGCGGCTTGATAGCCGGCCGGGGTTGAGGTAGGAGGGAAACCGAGGATCAACAAACCCGAGGGAGGGGCACGGTGGCGATCGATTTGTCTGGCGGCAATCCGGAAATGGACTACGCCCAAGCCGAACAGACCTATAAGAGCTTTATCCTCTTTACCAAGGTGTCGATCGCCTTCCTGGTCGTGCTGCTTGCCGGCATGGCCTACTTCCTAGTCTAAGGACAACGCGCCGCGCTGGATGCTCGGCGCCGGTGACGAGGCGCTCGGGCCCGGCGGTGTGAGAACCCTCACGCGATCGGACGAGTGCATGGTCACCATTGCGGTCACGGCCGAAGCTGCGGACGAGCCACGCGTTGCGGTCTCGCCCGAGACGGTCAAGAAGCTCGTAGCCCTCGGCGCTCATGTGAAAGTCGAGGCGGGCGCCGGTGCCCGCTCGCGCTTCTCCGACGAAGCGTTGCGCGCGCAAGGAGCCGAGATCGCGCCCACCGCGGCCGACGCGCTGCGTGACGCCGACATCCTCCTGAAGGTGCGCCGTCCCGCCACCACCGACCTCGCGGGCCTAAAGCCGGGCGCGCTCGTCATCGCCATGCTCGATCCTTACGGCGACCGGGCGGCGCTGCAGGCGCTGGCGGCAAGCAATGCTTCCCTGTTCACCATGGAGTTCATGCCGCGCATTACGCGCGCGCAGTCGATGGACGTGCTGTCTTCGCAGGCGAACCTCGCCGGCTACAAGGCGGTCGTCGACGCCGCGGCAATGTTCCAGCAGGCGATGCCGATGATGATGACGGCGGCCGGCACGGTTCCGGCTGCAAGAGTTTTCATCATGGGCGTGGGCGTCGCCGGCCTGCAGGCCATTGCCACCGCACGCCGCCTCGGCGCGCAGGTCACTGCCACCGACGTGCGCCCCGCGACCAAGGAGCAGGTCGCCTCGCTTGGTGCAAAGTTCGTCGCCGTCGAGGACGATGAGTTCAAGCAGGCGCAAACGACCGCTGGCTATGCCAAGCCGATGTCAGCCGAATACCAAGCCAAGCAGGCCGAGCTCGTCGCCTCGCACATCAAGAACCAGGACATCGTAATCACCACCGCGCTCATCCCCGGGCGCCCGGCGCCGCGGCTGATCACCCGCGCCATGGTCGAGAGCATGAAGCCCGGCTCGGTCATCGTCGATCTCGCGGCCGAGCGAGGCGGCAACTGCGAGCTGACGCAGCCCGGGCAGACCGTCGATCACAACGGCGTGCGCATCTATGGCCCGCTCAATCTCGCCGGCGCCATCTCCGTCAACGCCTCGAGCCTCTACGCCAAGAACCTCTATGCCTTCATCGAGACGCTGATCGACAAGAAAGAAAAGACGCTGGCGGTCAACTGGGACGACGAGATCGTCAAGGGCACGCTCATCGCCCGCGACGGCAAGATCGTGCACCCCAGCCTGCAGGGAGCCTGAGATGAGTAAGCTCATGCGCACCACTTATCGTCCCCTCCCCCCCTGCGGGGGAGGGACAGGGTGGGGGTGTCCACTACGTCTCATGACGTGCACCACCCCCTCCCCAACCCTCCCCCGCAAGGGGGGAGGGAGAAGTGGTTTGGTGCTGCCCTCGTTGCAGGACTTGCTACGACGCTGGCCCCGACACAGGCGCTGGCCGCCGCGGGCATCGGCGGACCCATCGATCCGGTGGTCTACGAGCTGATGGTGTTCGTGATGTCCATCTTCGTCGGCTACTACGTCGTGTGGAGCGTGACGCCCGCCCTGCACACGCCGCTGATGGCCGTGACCAACGCCATCTCCTCGGTGATCGTCGTCGGCGCGCTGCTGGCCGTCGCCGTCGAACATGGCGCTGTCGAGGGCTTCATGAGCGGCGAAACGCTCGCCTCCAAGACGTTCGGCGTGCTGGCGCTGGCGATGGCCTCCGTCAACATCTTCGGCGGCTTCCTCGTCACGCAGCGCATGCTCGCCATGTACAAGAAGAAGGGCGACAAGCGGTGACGAGCCTGAGCGCCCACGGGGGAAGAGTGCAATGTTGACGCCCAATCTCGTCGCCGGGCTCTACCTCGCCTCCGGCATCCTCTTCATTCTCGCCCTGCGCGGCCTGTCGAGCCCGGCCACCTCGCGGCGCGGCAACTACGCCGGCATGCTCGGCATGCTCATCGCCATGGGGACGACCTTGGCGGTAGCCAATCCGCAGCTCCCGCTCACCTGGATCCTGCTCGGCGTCGGCCTCGGCGTCGGTGGCCTCGTCGGCGCGGTGACGGCGCGGCGCATCGCCATGACCGCCATGCCGGAGCTGGTCGCCGCCTTCCACTCGCTCGTCGGCCTCGCCGCCGTATTCGTCGCCGCCGCGGCGCTGTATGCGCCGAGCGCGTTCGGCATCGGCGAGCCCGGCGCCGTCCACTTCGCCAGCCTCATCGAGATGTCGCTGGGCGTCGCCATCGGCGCCATCACCTTCACCGGCTCGGTCATCGCCTTCCTGAAGCTGTCGGGCAAGATGTCCGGCAAGCCGATCATCCTGCCGCTGCGGCACGTCATCAACCTCGCGCTCTTCGGCGGGCTCGTCTATCTCATCTACCTCTTCTGCCAGTCGGGCGGTGATCCGCTGCTGTTCTGGGCCATCACGCTGACGGCGATGCTGTTCGGCGTCTTGATCATCGTCCCGATCGGCGGCGCCGACATGCCGGTCGTCGTGTCGATGCTCAACTCGTACTCGGGTTGGGCGGCGGCCGGCATCGGCTTCACGCTGTCGAACATCGCGCTCATCATCACCGGTGCGCTCGTCGGCTCGTCCGGCGCCATCCTGTCGTACATCATGTGCAAGGGGATGAACCGCAGCTTCATCTCCGTCATCCTCGGCGGCTTCGGCGGCGAGGTGGCGGGGCCGGCCGGCGGCGGCGAGCAGAAGCCGGTCAAGCTCGGCTCGGCCGAGGACGCCGCCTACGTGATGAAGAATGCCGCCAAGGTGATCATCGTGCCGGGCTACGGCATGGCGGTCGCCCAGGCGCAGCACGCGCTGCGCGAGATGGGCGACCAGCTCAAGAAGGCCGGCGTCGAGGTCAAGTACGCCATCCATCCGGTGGCCGGGCGCATGCCCGGGCACATGAACGTGCTACTCGCCGAGGCCAACGTGCCCTACGACGAGGTGTTCGAGCTGGAAGACATCAACTCGGAGATGCCGCAGGCCGACGTCGTCTACGTCATCGGCGCCAACGACGTCGTCAATCCGGCCGCCGAGACCGACAAGATCTTCGCCCATCTACGGCATGCCGGTGCTGCAGGCTTGGAAGGCCGGCACGGTGCTGTTCAACAAGCGCTCACTGGCGTCAGGCTATGCCGGCATCGACAATCCGCTCTTCTACAAAGACAACACCGTGATGGTGCTGGGCGACGCCAAGAAGATGACGGAAGAGATCGTCAAGGCGCTGGCGCACTGAGCCGCGGCTGCCTGACATTCTTCCATCCCGGCGCTCAGGCGCGGTGGGAGCCCAACATCGGCTGCTGGGCGTCGCGCGAAGGTTCCTCCTCCACCACGCGGTTCCTGCCGTCCTTCTTGGCGCGATAAAGCGCCCGGTCAGCGCTGAGCAACAGCGACGGCAGATCGGAATGCTCATTCGAGCCGGCCGCCAGCCCTACGCTCACCGTGGCGCCGAAGCTTCGCTTGCCGCTCACGTGCTCTGCTGCTTCGAAGGCGAAACGGATCCGCTCGGCGACGATCACCGCGTCCGCTGCGCTGGCACCGACAAGCAAGCAGGCGAATTCCTCGCCACCGATGCGGCCGAATAGGTCGCCGGGTCGCAACTGGGCGGTGGATATGCTGCAAAACGTGACGAGCACCGCATCTCCCGCCGCGTGTCCGAACTCATCGTTGATGGTCTTGAACTGATCCAGATCGAAGAGCAGCAGGGAATGGACGCTGCCGTCCGCATGCGCGCGCTGCAGCAAGCGGCCCCCTTGATGCAGGAAGGCGCGCCGATTGGCGACGCCCGTGAGGGGATCGACCGACGCCGCATGTTTGTAGCCCGATGCGATCCTCTCGCGGACCAGGCTGCCGAACAGGTAGGCGCCGGCCATGGCCAGCAGCATGGATTCGAAAAGTATGAAGGCGAGCAGGTGGGCTCTGGCCGGCGGGGCGCCGACCCATCCGGCGACGAGCGGTACGCGCAGCGGCAAGGACGCCGCGTGCAACACCAGCAAGGCGACTGCCAGCCAGCGCGACTTCAGCCCGTCGCCGCGCGCACGCCAAAGCTCGAACGCGGTAAGCAGCGTGTAGACAATGCCGATGAGCATCATCAGGGAGGCGCGCGCCGCCGGCGACGCATACCAGGCCGGGATCAGCATCGCCGCGAGCCATGCTGCGGCGCCGGCCAGCGACGCGGCCACGAGCAGCCGGCGGCCGTCGAACTGGCGTGCCGCGCTCCACATCACGCCGTAGCCGACCGCAAGGAAAGTATTTGCGAGGACGATCGAAAAGAGGTCTGGGATGTGTCCTCGCGCGCCTATGAGCCCGATTGCGATGCAACCCAACGCGAAGGCAGCGCCCCACAGCCCGAGCGCCGGGCGGGTTCGATGTTGCAGCCACGAGATCAGCAGCAACGCACTGGCCACGGCCAGCGCGAAGCCGAGTATGACGGCGGTGGCCGGCAGGGTGAGATCCATGCACCGAGCATAGATGCTCAGTGTGCAAAACTACTTTCGCCATCGATAAAAATGCGCGCATCGGCTGTGGGTGCACCGTTAACGCCTGCCGGGAAGTCGTGGCAATTCGTCGATGCCCTCCGCACCAGGGGCAAAGCCGCGTTAAGTGTCTCAGCGGTGCAACAGGCGCGTCTTTTGCAGCCCGCTCGTGAAACAACCGGCAGCGGTAGGGCGTACGTCGAACATGCACGCCGCGTGGCTATGCTGCGTTCCTATTCCCCCGCCATCCAAGGATCCCAATGCCTCGTAGCCATTTGACGATAGTCGCTGCCATTGCTGCCCTGCTGCTCGCTTGCGCCGCTAACGTCGAGGCGGCGCCGCGCTTCAAGGCCGTCGCCTTCGACTACTTCGTCATCTTCAATCCAGATTCGGTGATCCCCGAAGTCGAGAAGGCGTATCCCGGCAAGGGCGTGGGGTTCACCAAGGCGTGGCGGGCGAAGCAGTTCGAATACGGCTTCCTGCGTTCCATCACCGACCGGCATGCCGATTTCTTCAAGGTCACCGAGGACGCGCTCGTCTACACCGCCGAGGCGATGAAGCTCCCGCTGTCTGCCGAAGTTCGTCAGCGTCTGCTCGGCGCCTATCTTTCGATGCAGCCCTGGCCCGACAGCATCGCGGCGCTGCGCAAGCTGAAGGCCGCCGGTGTGCGCATCATCACCATCGCCAACTTTTCCGATCGCATGCTGCGCGAAAATGCCGAGCGTGCCGGCATCGTCGATGTGTTTGACGAGCTGCTCAGCACCGAGGTCAACGGCACCTACAAGCCGGACCCGCGCGCCTACGCGCTCGGCATGCAGCGGCTCGGGCTGCAGAAGGAGGAGGTCGCCTTTGCCGCCTTCGGCGGTTGGGATGCCTACGGCGCCAAGAGCTTCGGCTATCCAACCTATTGGGTGAACCGGTTCAATCTGCCGACCGAGAAGCTCGGGATCGAGGCGGACGCCACGTCGAACGACATGGCCGGCCTGCTGCAATTCGTGCTCGGCGAGGAGGCCGGCGGAAACTGAACGGCGTGCTGCCTTGCAGACCGGGCGGTCCGTTGCCGATTGTTTCACCATGCTGGTGCGCCGCCTTCTGACCCGGCCGCAAGAATGCTATATTCGCGGCATGTCTTTTGCGCGCTCGATCCTTGCGGTGCTCTGCGCGGCGCAAGCCGGCCATGGCGCCTTTGCGGCCTCCGCCATCGCGCCGCCGGCCGCGGGCATTGCCCAGGTCGTGGAGCCCGCAGCGCGCAAGGGAACGCGGGCCTATAGACCTGACGGCGCCGCGCCCCCGGTCCCTGCCGATGCTGCGCAGGGGACAGCCCAATCAGGCGACGACGCGCTTGCGCAATGCATCGCCAGCTGGGATGCGGGGACGCACATCTCGCCGAGCAATTGGCGGGAGATCTGCAAGCGCCAGCTCAGGGATCGCGACGCGGCATACCGCTGACCAATCCGCCCACTCCTGCGGCGGTCACTGTCCCCGGTCAGTGTGTCCCAGGGAGCGGTCGGGGGCGACATGATCGCGAACCAGCCGCTTCAACTCCTTGATATCGGGAAGGTGCCCCTTCTCCTTGCGCGACCAGATGAGGTTGTTGTCAACGCGCACCTCGAAGACGCCGCCCGTTACATCCGGGGTGAGGGTGACGGAGCCGAGCTCCTCGGCAAAAGTCGTCAGGAGTTCCTGTGCCATCCAGCTGGCCCGTAGACCCCAGCCGCACAGTCTGCAGTATGTGATCTCGATGGTCGGGCTTCTCGGCATGGGTGCCACCGCGCTGCGAGGGGATGGATTCGATCAGGGACGCCACTGGCAGTGACGCTTCGCGTGCCCCCGATTTGACAGTTCTAGCTTAGACCACTCGAAAGACGACCACACGTCCACGCTGGCGCTCGTCGCCGCCGGTAGCAATTCGCCGATGTCCATCAGCAGGATGGCTGGTTGCAACGGGGGGCGGGTGCCGAGGCCGCGGTCTGCCGGCGATGCCCACGGCTACCCGCTCCCGCATGACGTTGCCTAGCCCACGGCCGTCGGGATCGCCCTGATTGTGTACTGTGAGGCGCAAGGCCGCATCGCTTCCCGGCGGGCCCAAGGGATTTTCTCATCCAAGTTAAATCCCGTCGGGGTCAGCGCTCCGCGGCATCAACTGAGGTATACGGCTTTCACCCGATGCTCTAAATGTTGAAATAAGGCGCGTCGTGCGTGAGGGAGAACCACTTGGACGTTCGCAATACCGATGTCGGCACGAGTGGGGACGAGCAGCAAAGTGAGAGTGCCGCTACCCGCGCACTGGTCCTAGCCGGACTGAACATCAAGTGGTTCTTCGGCGACCTGCTTTCCGGCCTGGGGAGCAACCGGGCGCGCCGTCGTGCGCTAAAGGATGATCCGGAGGCGTTCCCCGCCTCGCAAGAGTTCTCCGAGCTGCCTGTCTATACCTCGATCATCAAGCATCGCTCGATCGCCGACCGTTTCAACTTCACCGATCCGTTCTATCGCTGCCACGACCGCAGCCGCGGCGCCATCACCACCATCGACGGTCAGGACTATGTGACCTTCGCGTCCTACGACTACCTGGGACTGAACGGGCATCCGGAGGTGGTGGCTGCGGCGAAGGCGGCGATCGACGAGCATGGGACATCGGTCTCGGCCAGTCGCATCGTTGCTGGGGAACGCCCCTTGCACCGCGAGTTGGAGGCGGCACTCGCCGACCTCTACGAGACTGAGGATGCGGTCGCATTTGTCAGCGGGCACGCGACGAACGTATCGACCATCAGCACGCTGCTCGATTCGAGCGACCTCATTCTCTACGACGAGCTGGCGCACAACAGCCTGCTGACGGGCATCAAGCTGTCGAAGGCGACGGCGTTCGCCTTCCGCCACAACGATCTCGACAACCTCGAGCAGTTGTTGCGCACGCATCGCCGGGCGAGCCGCAACGCGCTCATCGTCGTCGAGGGGCTCTACTCGATGGATGGAGACCTCCCCGATCTGCCGAAACTCATCGAGCTGAAGCAGCGCTACGGCGCCTGGCTGATGGTCGACGAGGCGCACGCGCTTGGCGTCCTCGGTGCACGCGGGCGCGGCATCGCCGAACACTTCGGCGTCGAGCCGCGGCATGTCGATATCTGGATGGGGACGCTCAGCAAGGCGTTGGCCGGCTGCGGCGGCTACATCGCCGGAAGCTACGAATTGGTGCACGCGCTAAAGTTCCGCGCCAGCGGGTGCGTATACTCCGTCGGCATGTCGCCGCCCGTGGCCGCCGCGGCTCTGGCGGCTATCAAACTGATGAATGCCGAACCCGAGCGCATTGCGCGCGTGCGCGCCAACGGCGCCAACTTCCTGCGTGCCGCAAAGGCGCGCGGGCTCGATACTGTGACCAGCGAAGGCTACGCCATCGTCCCCATCATGGTCGGCGACATCATCAAAGCCGGCCGCATCACCGACCGCATGCTCGCGCGCGGGGTAAACGTTTTGCCGATCATTTATCCGGCAGTGCCGCTGAAGGCCGCGCGCCTGCGCTTTTTCATCACCAGTGCCCACACGGACGAGCAGATCGAATCCACCGTGCAGGTGGCGGCGGAAGAGCTGCGGCGCTTGGCGGCGGGCTAGCGATCAGGGAGCTGGTGGGCGTTGCGTCCACGGCTGCAATCGGATGCAACATAGGGCAATCGCGAATGCAGTGGCTCTCGCGGCGGTGTTTGCCGGCGCCTTCGCAGCCAGTGCAGCCGTCAAGGTGGCGCGCACGACGGCGATCCCCGATTGCACCGTCTTCGTCGATGCCGCGTCCGATGGCGGCGATGGAACGGCGCAAAGTCCGCACAAGACGATTGCCGCCGCGGTGGAGGCCGCCGACCCGGGTGCCGTCATCTGCGTCGCCGAGGGCACCTACGCCGAGCAGATCGCCCCGGGCGAGAAATACTTCACGCTCGCCGGCGGCTTCCAGAGCGGCAGCGATTTCAAGGTGCGCGACAGCGCCGCCTACGTCTCCAAGGCAGCGGGCAGCGGCGGTCGTTCCTGCGCATCGAGGATCCGGGTCCGCAGGGATGGCCTGACCGCCATCGACGGCTTCGAGATCACCGGCTACTCGCAGGCGATCGTGCGCGATTTCTACGAATCGCAGCGCTTCGACCTCACCAACAACTACATCCACGACAACGTGTGCGCCGACCAAACCCTCGTCGGCGCCGGCGTCGCGCTCAACAACGTGTCGGGCACGATCAGGGGCAACGTGTTCGAGAAGAACGCATGCGGCCGTGGCGGCGCGCTGTTCCTCAACGACACCACGAACAAGAACAAGGTCACCGTCGAAAACAACCGCGTCGACGGCAACGCGGGAACCGAGCCTGGCGCTGCGCACGGCGGCGCGTTCTACCTATTCGGCAACACGCTCACCATCACCGGCAACGAATTCACCAACAACAGCGTCACCCAGTGGGGCGCCGGGCTGTACGTCGGTGCCTTTACGCAGGGCAACCAGCCGACGACCGCCACCCTGAGCCGGAACGTTTATCGCGGCAATCGCGCCGGTGACGGCGGCGGCGGCTTCTTCTGCGATGACGGGGCGACGTGCATCGCCTCGCACGAGGTCTACGACAAGAACTGCGGCGGCAACATCCTCGTCGACGGCGGATCGGGAGGCTCGGCTCCGACCATCACGCGGTTCGATCACATCACCAATGTCGGCGCCCTCGACGTCGCCTGCGAGGGACCCGGTATCGGCTTTTTCATCGACACTTATGAAGGGGTTGCGCCCGATTCCCACACCGTCACCAACGCTATTTTCTGGGGCAATGCGCCGGGGCAGGATTTCGCCGTCGGCTGCGGCAGCGGCTGCAAGCAGCTGAAGGGCAGCGTCGACCATTCGATGGTCGATACCAAATACGGGGACGGCAGCATCAAGGTCACCTTCGGCGCAGGGAACGTCGCGCCGGCCGACCCAATGTTCGTCGCTCCCGACAAGGGCGACTTTCGCTTGCAGCCCGACAGTCCGGCGGCGGGCAAAGCCAGCGACGGCAGCAACCTCGGCGCCGACGTCGGTGAGTTTGCGGCGGCGACCGAAGGCGGTGACGAGCAGAGCGCGCCAGCACCGCGCGAGGAGGCCGCTCCGGCAACGAAGGCGAAGGCGCGTGTCGATCCGCCCGAGCCGGAGGCTGCGGAGAGTGCGGGCGAGGCCCCGTCCGCGGCAAGCGCAGACGTTTCCGCCAAGGAGGCGTTTGAGGCGGCCAAGGAACTCGGCACGGTCGAAGCGTGGGAGGCGTTTATCGCCAACTATCCCGACGGCTTTCACGCCAAGCTGGCGCGCGCCTACATCAAGAAGTTGGGTGGCGGTTAACAGCGACTTTGCTCAGCGTGATTGGATAGGCCCGAGGTCGACCTCGTCGCCCCGCTCGGTCCCGTTGCGGTCGGTTGGCGCATCGTCCGACCGCGTTCCCTTGCCGAGAAACGGCGCCTCGGCGGTCGGCTTGAAGCCGCTCACCTTGTCCCTGGCCGCAGTGGGAAACTTGGCGAACCAGCCCGGTAGGAACTCTTGCTCTGAGGTCTCCTCGCCGTTCGGCTCATAGCCTTCGAACTTGCCCGCGACGTAGAGATTGCCGCGATAGGCGTTGTTGCGCGACGCCTCATCGACCTCCAGCAGCAGCGCCGAGGGATTTCCCCGCGCTTCGCCGTCGTTCACCTGTATTCCGAGCACGATGTTGTTGATGAACTCGTTGCCGGTCGAGCTGTTCTCGAACTTCACGCCATGCCGCTCGGTGGTGATGAAAAGGTTGTGCAGGATCTTGTTCTCGCTGGAGCCGAGCTTGGGGTTGTCCGTCTCCTGCCAGAAACTGACGTTGTGGCGTTCCTGTGGGCCGAAGATGTTGTTGCGAATGATGCTGCGACGGACGCTGGTAAAGTTCGGTCCCACGTTGCTGTGGTGGAAGTAATTGCCGTCGATCAGGAAATAGTCGCTGGCGCCCTGACCACCCCCATCCGTGCCGGCGTAGGCGTCGCAGCGCGGGTCGTCGAAGGGGATGCCGACCTCCTGGCAGGTGGACGTCGGGTCGGCGTTGATCTGGAAATCGCTCGAGGAGTTGCCGTACGTCTCGTTGAAGCGGACGATGTTCCAGTCGCCGCCGTTGCTCAGGTAGATGCCGTGGCCGTCGTCCTTCTTGGCGCCGTAGGCGAGGTTGCCCTCCCATACGGCCCAGTCGGACTGGCCGGAGAAGAACGGATCCCTCAACTGATCGTGGCCCTTGCAGTTGAGCACCGCGATGCCGCGCGATTTCTCCGTGGCGCCGTAACCGGAGCCGACGACGCGCACCCCAAAGTTGCCGCCGATGAGCTCGAAGCCGTCGATCGCGATGTAGTCGGCGTTCTCGAAGTTGAAGCAGGTCTGCCGCCCGCTCGTGCAGCATTTGACTGAGACGCCGAGCGACTTGTCCTCGTTGCGCTCGCCGTAAAGGACGATCGGCTCATCGTAGGTGCCGCTGCTCCTTCAACTCGAAGCAGCCCTGGTAGTCGCCGCGCAGGAAATAGACCTCGGTGCCCGGGGCGGCTTCGGCCATCGCCGCCTCGACGGCCATGGGCGTGTCGCGGCTGGCGCCGTCGCCGCTGCCGTCCGGGCTCACGTACAAAATGCGCGACGGCTTCCAGTCGGCATCGGTGTAGTAGCGGTTGAACTTCTCCGGAAAGCCCATGAACTTGGCGTTGCGCGCGATGGCCGGACCGCCGGCGTACTGCGGCGGAGGTGCGTCGTCACTCGCGTCGGCGCCCTTCTTGGCGCCGCCGTCCTTGCCGGCAATGGAGGAATGGCCATCGCCGCCCTGCTCCTCGCTCGCCACCGGTTTTTTAGCTGGCGCGGGCTTTGCGGTCTCCGCCTTGGCGGGCGGCGCGCTGCGCTTCTTCGGTTCCGTTGCCTCCGCTTTTGAAGCAGGCGCGCCAAGCTTTTTCAGGTAGGCGCGGGCGAGGTCGGCGTGAAAGCCGGACGGGTAGCTCTCCAGGAAGGCGTTCCATGCCTCGGCTGTGCCGAGTTCCTTGGCCGCTTGGAAGGCCTCTTTCGCGGACACGTCCGCGGCCTGCGCGAGTGCGCGGTGGTGGTGCGACAAAGGAGCAAGCGAAACTACCGGCGAGGCGACGAGGAGCATCACGAGGCACAGGCGGGTCATGCTTGTCCTTTCGCATTGGAACTAGAGCAGGGAGTGCAATCTAGCGTGGACCGAAAGCCGACGAAAATCCAGACGCGCGACACGGTTAGAATGGTGTAGGCGTGCAAGATTTTGGACGTCGCAGACTAAGCTGAAGATTACCTATCAATGAAATTTAGCGGCTGACCCAGCGTTCGGGGCGCCTTAAGTCGGCGCCAACCTCCGGACCGGTTTCTGCGGGACAGGTGCACTTCACGGGTTGCCATCGTGGTGCCTGCCAATACCCTGAGCGCCTGACACTTCTGCAAGGAGCCAGCATGCGCGTCGGGGTGCCGAAAGAGGTCAAGGTTCACGAGTACCGCGTCGGCTTGGTGCCGGCGAGCGCCCGCGAGCTCATCGAGCACGGACATCAGGTGTTCGTGCAGACGGGCGCCGCCGAGCGCATGGGCATCGCGGATGACGACTATCGCCGCGTCGGCGCAAGCATCCTGGCCGATGCCGCTGAGGTGTTCGGCGTCGCCGATATGGTCGTCAAGGTGAAGGAACCGCTTGCGGCCGAGCGCGCCATGCTGCGCCAGGGTCAGACCCTGTTCACCTATCTGCATCTCGCGCCGGATCCGCACCAGGCAAAGGACCTGTTGCGCTCAGGGGTGACGGCCATCGCCTATGAGACGGTGACGGGTCCGCGCGGCGGACTGCCGCTGCTGTCACCGATGAGCGAGGTGGCCGGGCGCATGTCGATCCAGGCCGGGGCGCATTGCCTGGAGATGGAGCAGGGCGGACGCGGCATGTTGCTCGGCGGCTCCGCCGGCGTGGCGCCGGCCAACGTCGTCGTCATTGGCGGAGGCGTATCGGGCGTCAACGCCGTCCGCATGGCCGTGGGGTTGGAGGCGGCGGTCACCTGCATCGATATCAACATCGAGCGCCTGTACGCGCTCGACCAGCAGTTCGGCGCCTCGCTCAACACCATCTTCTCGACGCGGCAGGCGATCGAGGACTACGTGCTGCAGGCCGATCTCGTCGTCGGCGCGGTGCTGGTGCCCGGAGCGGCGGCGCCCAAGTTGATCACCGAGGAGCTGGTCAAATCGATGCGCCGCGGGTCGGTCATCGTCGACATCTCGATCGATCAGGGCGGCTTTTCGGAAACCTCGCATCCGACGACGCACGCCAATCCGAGCTACGTGACGCACGGCGTCGTGCACTACTGCGTCACCAACATGCCAGGCGCCGTGGCGCGCACCTCGACGTTCGCGCTCAACAACGCCACGCTGCCGTTCGTGCTGGCGCTGGCCGACAAGGGCACCGTGGGCGCGCTGCGCTCCGACCCGCATCTCCTCGCCGGCCTGAACGTCTACGAGGGCAAGGTCACCTATCGCGCGGTGGCCGAGGCACTGGGGCTGCCGTACGTCGATCCGCATGTCGCGATCGGCGCTTAAGCTATTGTATTCACGCCTTAAAGCGCGGTGGCGCCAGGCGACTTGCCGCTACCTCGGCGCCTTTCGAGATGTTCGACTAAAGCAATCGCATCGGTGGGCTTCGCGTCGGGAGACTTCGCGGGCTATGTTGCTCCGGGGTGCGTACACAGGGAACGGCGTCTCGCCGCAACGACCGTAAGGCATGCAGGTTATCCTGAAGCTAGTGTTCGGGTTGGCGGCGCTCTATGCGGTCGTGGCACTCGCCGCATTTTTCTTTCAGCGCCGGCTGACCTATTTCCCCGACCCGCAGCGGATCGCGCCGGCGAGCTACAATCTGCCCGGTGTCGAAGAGCGGGTTATCGCCACGCCGGACGGCGAGCAGCTCGTCGCGTGGTTCGCCCCGGCGGCGCCGGGGCGACCGACGGTGCTCTATTTCCACGGCAACGCCGGCAACCTCGGCAATCGCTCCGAGCGCGTGCGCCGCTTCCTGGCGCGCGGCTGGGGCGTGATGTTCCTCAGCTATCGCGGCTACGGCGGTTCGACGGGGCGACCGAGTGAGAGCGCCAACGTCGCCGATGCCAAGCTCACCTACGAGGCGTTACGCAAAGCCGGCGTCGCCCCGCAAGACATCATCGTCTACGGCGAATCGCTGGGCTCCGGCGTCGCTGTGCAGGTGGCGGCGGAAAAAGAGGTGGGCGGCCTCGTGCTCGATGCGCCCTATACGTCGATCGTCGACGTAGCGGAGGTGTCGTATCCGTATCTACCGGTGCGGCCGTTCATGTTCGATCGCTACGAGACGATGCGTTTCCTGCCGCAGGTGACGGCGCCGCTGCTCGTCATGCACGGCGAGGACGACCAGGTCATCCCGGTCGAGATGGGCAAGGCGGTGTACGCCGCTGCCAACGCGCCGAAGGAGATCGTCACCTTCCCGCGCGCCGGGCATTCGGATCATCACCTGCACGGCTCGTACGATGAGCTGTTCCGATGGGTCGACGCCTTGCGCGCCAGAGCGCCGGCGCGCGTGCCCATACAACAGCAAATGCGCCCGTGAGCTCGTCGCTCAGGGCGCATCGCGAATTCGTCAGAAGTGCAGCTTAGCGGCGCGGACCGGCGGCGGTCGTCGGTGTCGTCGGCGCCTTGCCGGGCAGCAGACCTTCGCGCTGGGCGCGCTTGCGGGCCAGCTTGCGCGCGCGGCGCACAGCCTCGGCCTTCTCGCGAGCCTTACGCTCGGAGGGCTTCTCGAAATAGTTGCGGAGCTTCATTTCCCGGAAAATGCCCTCGCGCTGCATCTTCTTCTTGAGCGCCTTGAGAGCCTGATCGACGTTGTTGTCGCGGACGAGAACCTGCAAGCGGTTGCTTCCTTTGCCTGACCTGCCACCAATGAAAAACGCGACATCCGGTGCGGCGGCTGAACCGCCGGCATCCCGTTTGCCGTTGAGGATGGGGGATGACTAGCAAAAGCCGGTTAAATTGTCCATGCGGACGATTCCAGCCCCCGCTCAGCGGCCTTTGCCGAGCGGCGACAGCCGGTTGACGTGCCCCATTTTGCGGCCCGCGCGGGCTTCGTTCTTCCCGTACAGATGCAGGCAGGCGCCGGGTTCGGCGGCCAATTGCGGCCAGGCTGCCACATCGTCGCCGATGAGATTGGTCATCTGGCAGTCGGAATGCCGGTCCGTCGCACCCAGCGGCCAGCCCGCCACGGCGCGGATGTGGTTCTCGAACTGGCCGACGGCGCAGGCATCCATCGTCCAGTGGCCGGAGTTATGCACGCGCGGGGCGAACTCGTTGATGAGCAGCGGCTCGGGCTCCTCGCCGGTATAGAACATCTCGACGCCGATGAGACCGACGTAGCCGAGCGCGTCGGCGAGCTTGCCGGCGATGTCGCGGGCGCGCGCCTGATGCGCGGCCGGCAGCGCGCTCGGCACCGTCGAGGTGCGCAGGATACCGCCCTCGTGATGGTTGGTCGGGATGTCGTAGAAGCGAATCTCGCCTTCGAGGCCGCGCACGAGCAGCACCGAGACCTCGCACTTGAAGCGCACGAGCGCCTCGAGCGTCGCCGGGGCTTCGCCGATGATCTCGAAGGCGCGGGAGAGGCAGTTATCGGTCCGCAGCCACGCCTGGCCTTTACCGTCATAGCCGAGGCGCCGCGTCTTGAGGATCGACGGAACGCCGACGCTGGCCATGGCCGTGGCGAAGTCGTCCGGCCCGGAGACAGGAGAAAAGCGGGCGATGGGAATGCCGAGGGAGGCGACGAACTGTTTTTCCTTGAGCCGGTCCTGCGCCACTTCCAGCGCCTTGAGGCCGGGTCGCACTGGGCGCACGCGGTCGACTGCGGCCGCGGCCTCCACCGGCACGTTCTCGAATTCGTAGGTGACGACGTCGGTCTCGGCAGCGAACCGGGCGATCTTCTCCAGGTCCTCGTAGGGGCCGATGGTGGTCGATATCGCGACGTCGGAGGCGGGACCGTGCACGTCGCTATAGATGCGGCACTTGAAACCGAGCTGCGAGGCGGCGGCGGCGAGCATGCGGCCGAGCTGTCCGGCGCCGAGAATGCCGATGGTTGAACCCGGCTTTAGGGCCTGCACCTCACGCATCCTTGGGCTCGACGGCGACCTTGGCGGTGCGCGCCGCGCGGTGCGCTTCGAGGCGCTGCAGAAGCTGCGCATCGGCAATGGCCAGGATCTGCGCCGCCAGGAGTCCGGCGTTGGTGGCACCGGCTTCGCCGATGGCGAGCGTGCCGACGGGGACGCCGGCCGGCATCTGCACGATGGAGAAAAGGCTGTCCTGCCCGCCGAGGGAGGTGGTCGCGATCGGCACGCCCAAAACCGGTAGCGGCGTAAGCGAGGCCGTCATGCCCGGCAGATGCGCCGCTCCGCCGGCGCCGGCGATGATCACCTTCAGGCCGCGCGATTTGGCCGACTTGGCATACTCATAAAGGCGCTCCGGGGTGCGGTGCGCGGAAACGATGCGGGTCTCGAAGGGAACCTGCAACTCGTCGAGGATGTCGGCGGCCTTCTTGAGAGTCGGCCAGTCCGACTGGCTGCCCATGATGATGCCGACGACGGCTTTCCCGGTGCTCATTTTTCGCTGCGACTTTGCTTCGGCGGGGCCGAAAGAAAGCGGGGGATTACAGGAGAGGACCGCTCAATACAAGCGGTTTGTGGCGGGGCTGGCAGTCGTTCCGGACGCCGCTGTCAGGCGATGATGTCGGGGAGGAGTTGATCCTCGATCGCCGTCATCCGGTCCTTGATGGCGAGCTTCTTCTTCTTCAGGCGTTTGACCAGCAACTGGTCGGCGGTTGGGGAGTCTTCGAGCAGAATGATCTGGTCGTCGAGCTCGCGGTGCTCCGCCCTGAGCTTGACGAGTTCATCTCGGAGCTCTCTCTCGTCGATGCGCTTCATTGGCCGACCGGTCAATGCCCCTCTTGAACACCGCGCGAGCGCGCGGACTATCGTCTTGTTCACCGTTTATGGCAAGCGATAGGCATTGCCGCCGCGCATAGCAACTGACCAGCGAAGCGGCGGCACGGCCATAAGCGCAACTGAGGCAAGGTTCCAGTTTTCATAAAAAATATCGCGATCAATTGCGCTGAACCGTATTGGACAAGGCGCCGATGTTCTGTCACCCTCAAGCGTCTCTTCAACATCTCATGGAGGACCATGATGGCGCTTGTAGCTCACCTCGCAGAGCTAGCGGAGAAGCACAAACTTCTCGAGCGTAAGATTGAAGCAGAGGTCTCCCGACCTGGATCGGATGACCTGGAAATCCACAGATTGAAACTCGAAAAGCTGAAGCTCAAGGACGAGATCGTCCGCCTGAGCGCAAGCGAGACGCGCCACTAGGCGGCTCGATCTGAGCGGTGAGGCGAGCAAGCCGCCCGCCTCCCCTCCCTCGCCAATGCCGTAGTTGCGAGCGTGGCCGATTTTCACCGGTGCATGCCGAAGCGGCGAATTACTCCCTCACAACCTTCAGCGAGCCCGCTGTATGCGGTGCTCGCTGCTCATGCGTTTTTGGCCATCTCGCGCAGCTTGAACTTCTGGATCTTGCCGGTCGAGGTGCGCGGCACCTCCGCGAATACGATGTGGCGCGGCACCTTGTAACGCGCCAGCCGCTCGCGACACCACGCGAGCAGCTCGTCGGCGGTCGCCGTCATGCCCGGGCGCAGCTCGATGAAGGCGCACGGCGTCTCGCCCCATTTCTCGTCCGGCTTGGCGACCACGGCGCAGAAGGCGACCGACGTGTGCTTGTAGAGCACGTCCTCCACCTCGATGGACGAGATGTTCTCGCCTCCCGAGATGATGATGTCCTTCGACCGGTCCTTGAGCTGGATGTAGCCGTCCGGGATAGAGCACGCCGAGGTCGCCCGAGTGGAACCAGCCGCCCTCGAACGCTTCCTTCGTCGCCGCGGGGTTCTTCAGATAGCCCTTCATGACGATATTGCCGCGGAACATCACCTCGCCGATCGTGGCGCCGTCGGCGGGCACGCGCGCCATCGTCAGCGGGTCGAGGACGGTGAGATCTTCCAGCGCTACGTAGCGCACGCCCTGGCGGGTGCGCATGAGGGCGCGACCTTCCGCGTCGAGATCGTTCCAGTCGCGGTTCCACTCGTTGACTGTCGCCGGTCCGTAGGTCTCCGTCAGCCCGTAGAGGTGCGTCAGGTGGAAGCCCGCCGCCGTCATGGCGTCGAGCACCGCTTGCGGCGGCGGCGCTGCCGCATGATTGACGGAGACGCGATGGTTGATGGGGCGCTTCTCGTCCGGCGTCGCATTGAGCAGCGTCGACATGACGATGGGGGCGCCGGAGAGATGCGTCACGCCATGCTCGGCGATGGCATCGTACATCGCCTTGGCACGCACCCACCGCAGGCACACGTGCGTGCCGGCGACGACGGACAGCGACCACGGGAAGCACCAGCCGTTGCAGTGGAACATGGGCAGCGTCCACAGATAGACGGGGTGCTGGCCCATGCCGGCTTCGATGTTGTTGGCGTAGCACATGAGCGCGGCGCCGCGGTGATGGTAGACGACGCCCTTGGGATTGCCCGTAGTGCCGGATGTGTAGTTCAGCGCGATGGCGTCCCATTCGTCGGACGGCATCTGCCAGACGAACTCCGGATCGCCGGAGGCGAGCACCGCCTCGTAGTCGTCGGCCGATAGTTGCTCGCCGGTCTGCGGAAACTCTGGGTCGTTGTAGTCGATGATGGCGGGCTTGGCCTGCGCCAGCACCAGCGCCGCCGTCGACAGCGGGGCGAACTCGCGGTCGGTGATCAGCAGCTTCGAGTTTCCGTGATCGAGCTGGAAGGCGACGATCGCGGCATCGAGCCGGGTGTTGATGGTGTGCAGCACGGCCCCGAGCATCGGCACGCCGTAGTGCGCCTCGAGCATCGGCGGCGTATTGGCGAGCAGCACCGACACCGTGTCGCCGGGGCCGATACCGCGCGCTGCCAGAGCCGACGCCAGCCGGCGGCAGCGCTCGTAGAACTGCGCGTACGTGAAGCGCTGGTTGCCGTGGATGATGGCGGTGTGATTGGGGAAGACCAGCGCCGCGCGCTGCAGGAATTGAAGGGGTGTCAGCGGCTGGTAGTTGGCCGGATTCTTGTCGAGGTGCTCGTCATAGGGATTAGTGGGCATGTGCGGCCGGCGCTCGAAGATGAGGTCTGCGGGCGAAATATCCGCAGTGTCGGCAAAACGCTAGCGAAAGCCGTCATGTCGGGCAACGTCGATGTCGGTTGCACAATCGGTGAGCGCCCGAAGCGCACCAATCCTCCGGAATCTGAGGCGGGCTATCTGTTGCGGCTTGCTTTTAACGGCTAATCTCGCCCCACGCGGGGTGGGCCAGGGAGATGGCCATGAGCGAGCTCAAGCAGCAAACGATCGCACTGTGGATCTTGCTGATGTTGTTGATGCTGGTGCCGTGGGCACTGGAATAGCGCGCCGAAAAAGCGGCGTCGCGCGGGGCGGGCCGCATTGCGCGGCCCCAGCTCGTGGCTGACCAGGCTGCGTCGCCCCTCGGTGCGGATTTGCTCAGCCCTTATCGTCCTCGTCGGAGCGTTCGCCGCCGGACAGCTCCTTGAGCTTGGCAAATACGCGAGCCTGCTCCTCCTGCTCGGTCTCCTCGCGCGCCTCCTCGTGCCGCGGCTGCATGATCTCGACCTTGCGCTCGGCCGGTGGCTGCGTCGTTTCCTCGGTGGGCAGCAGCGTGCCGGCTCGCTCGGCGCCCTGTTTGTCCTTGCGGTCGAGGCGACGCGCCGCCTTCTTCACCTCGGCGTCGAGGTCGATCTGCGAGCAGAGCCCAAGTGTGACCGGATCCTGCGGGGTGAGGTTGGGGGCGTTCCAATGCGAGCGGTCGCGGATCTGCGTGATGGTCGGCTTGGTGGTGCCGACGAGGCGCATGATCTGGCTGTCCTTCAGCTCCGGGTGATTGCGCAGCAGCCAGAGGACGGCGTTGGGTCGGTCCTGACGGCGCGACACGGGCGTGTAGCGGGGGCCTTTGCGGCTCGGGGTCTCGGGGACGACGACTTTCGGCTCGGCGAGGTGCAGGTCGCGAGAGGGCTCGCGCTCGGCTTCCTCGATGGCTTCGCGCGTCAACTGGCCCGAGGTGACCGGGTCGAGACCCTTGATGCCCTGCGCCACGTCGCCGTCGGCGATGCCTTTCACCTCCAGCACGTGCAGGCCGCAGAACGCGGCGATCTGCTCGAACGTCAGCGACGTGTTCGAGACGAGCCAAACGGCCGTCGCCTTGGGCATCAGGGGCTTGCGATCGCTCATGGGGGCTTAACCTCCGGCTTCCTGCGTCGGTCCGCAGGGCCAAGTATTTTGGGGCAACTGGGGAATTGCGCGCCTTATAGCTCGCTCCGCCCCTCGCGTGCAACCCGCCGATGGCCCTTTGGTTGAGCTGACCATAAGGGGGCCGTTGTTGCCGCGGGGATCGTGCGCGGATAGTGTCGCCGCCGATCGCAGCGGCGAAGACTTGGGAAGGGCTGAATAATGGGCGAGACGCCAAAGAGCGTTTATTTCGAGGACCTTAGCGTCGGCCAAGAGGCGAGCATAAGCAACACGGTGACCGCCGACGTCATCGCCGCGTTTGCCGCCCTTTCGGGCGACCGCAATCCCGTGCATGTGGACGCCGACTACGCCGCCAAGACGA
This sequence comes from uncultured Alphaproteobacteria bacterium, assembly GCA_963795225.1. GTDB lineage: Bacteria > Pseudomonadota > Alphaproteobacteria > Rhizobiales > Hyphomicrobiaceae > Hyphomicrobium_A. The sequence continues at coordinate 51,780 of CAWCHB010000006.1, forward strand.
TGTTCAAGGAGCGGATTGCTCACGGCATGCTTTCGGCCGCTTACATCTCGGCGGTGTTCGGCATGCAGCTTCCAGGTCCGGGCGCCATCTACATTTCGCAGACGCTGAACTTCAAGGCGCCGGTCAAGATCGGCGACACCGTCGTCACCACCGTGAAGGTGGCCGAACTGGTGCCGGACAAAAAGCGCGCCAAATTCGAGTGCGTGTGCACCGTCAACGGCAAGCCCGTGGTCCAGGGCGAGGCCGTGCTCATGGTTCCCGCGCGTCCGGCCTGATCGACTGTCCCTCAGCTCACGCGGAGAGGCCATGCTCCTCCTTCACGGCTACAAGGATGTGCCGGCTGGAGCGCGCGGCGCGGTGCTCGCCATCGGCAACTTCGACGGCGTGCATCGGGGGCATCAGGCGCTGCTGCGCGCGGCCTCGGCGATCGGCCGCGAACTCAAGGCTCCCGCCGGCGCGCTCGTCTTCGAGCCGCATCCGCGCGAGTTCTTCCATCCGGAGGAACCGCACTTTCACCTGACGCCGCTGGCGCAGAAGCTGGAGATCTTCGCCCAGCTCGGGCTCGATGTCGCCGTGGTGCTGCCCTTCGATGGCGCCCTGGCCGCCTTGTCGGCGGATGCGTTCGTCGATCGTGTCATCGTCGACGGCCTCGGCGCCCGCCACGTCGTCATCGGGCATGATTTTTTCTTCGGCAAGAATCGCGGCGGCACGCCGGAGACGATGCAGGCAGCGGCGGCGCGCGCCGGGTTCGGCCTTACCGTCATCCCGCCGGTGGCCGAGGACGGCGAAGTCTTCTCCTCCAGCGCCATCCGTCTGCGCTTGGCGCAAGGTGACGTCAAAGGCGCGGCGCGCCTGCTCGGCCGCCAATGGCGGGTCGCCGGCAAGGTCGTCGGCGGCGCCAAGCGCGGCACGGGGCTCGGCTTCCCCACCGCCAATATCCCGCTGCCGCGCGGCACGGCGCTGGGCCACGGCATCTATGCGATGCGCGTGCACACTGGCGGCGAGCGCCATGACGCTGCCGCCTACCTCGGCACCCGCCCCACCTACGACGACGGCATGCCGGTGCTGGAGGTCTTTCTGTTCGACTTCGACGGCGATCTCTACGGCCGCGAGATCGAGGTGGAGTTCGTCGACTTCATCCGCGCCGACCGCAAGTTCGATTCCAGCGAGGCACTCATTGCCCAGATGCAGGTCGACGTTGCCCGTGCCCGCCACATCCTGGCGGGGGGCTCGTGACTGTCATCTTCGGGCTTGTCCCGAGGACCCACGTCTCAACCAGCTGCAAGGACTGTCTTCGGGGCGAGCGACTACGCGAGTGCCGCCCGTTTGGAGCGGGCGGAGGGCTGGGTCCTCGGGACAAGCCCGAGGATGACACCCGGGTGGATAACCGGGAGCCATGTTGCTAGAAGGCGCGCTTGAAACCGGCGAGAATTGAAATGGCGAAAGACACCGGCGGCAAAAGCGCCGTCAAATCGAAGCAGAAGCCCGCTGACGCTGCACCGGCACTGGCGGAGGCCGCCATTCCCGCCGGCTCCGTGGGCCGCGACTGGAGCCGGACGCTGTTCCTGCCGCAGACCGACTTTCCCATGCGCGCCGGCCTGCCCGATCTCGAGCCGCGCCTGCTACAGCGCTGGGCCGAGATGAACCTCTACGAGCGCCTGCGCCAGAAGGGGCGCAACCGTGCCAAGTTCCTGCTGCACGACGGCCCGCCCTATGCCAACGGCAACATCCACATCGGGCACGCGCTGAACAAGATCCTCAAGGATCTCGTCGTCAAATCGCAGGGCATGCTCGGCTTCGATTCCAACTACGTGCCGGGCTGGGACTGCCACGGCCTGCCGATCGAGTGGAAGATCGAGGAGAACTACCGCGCCAAGGGGCGCAACAAGGACGCGGTGCCGATCAACGAGTTCCGCGCCGAGTGCCGCGAGTTCGCCGCGCACTGGATCGACGTACAGCGCGAGGAGTTCAAGCGCCTCGGCGTCGTCGGCGACTGGGCGCATCCCTACAAGACCATGGACTATGCGGCCGAGGCGATCATCGCCGGCGAGATCATGAAGTTCGCCATGAACGGCACGCTGTATCGCGGGTCGAAGCCGGTGATGTGGTCCGTCGTCGAGAAGACGGCGCTGGCCGAGGCCGAGGTCGAGTACCAGGACTATCAGTCGGACATGATCTGGGTGAAGTTCCCGGTCAAGAAGTTCGATTCCAGCGCTCAAGATCAGGCAATCTCTGAGCAGCAACAATTTTGGCGCGCCAAAGGCAAGTCCGACGAGGATCTGGCTAAGCGGCTTAGGGCGGCGAGCCTCGACGACGCGTCAATCGTCATCTGGACAACGACCCCTTGGACGATCCCCGGCAACCGCGCAATCTCCTTCTCGGGCAAGATCGGTTACTCGCTACTGGTCGTGACGGATGCACCAGAAGGCAATTGGCTAACGCTTGGCCAAAAGATTGTCGTCGCCGACAACCTCGCTGACGAAGTGATGAAGCAAGCCAAGGTCACCGCTTTTGATCGAGTCCGACTGGTCAACAACTCGGAACTTGAAAAGATCGTCGCTGCACATCCGCTTGCGGGGCTCGGCTATGACTTTAACGTGCCGCTGCTCGACGGCGATCATGTCACCGACGACACCGGCACCGGCTTCGTGCACACGGCGCCGAGCCATGGCGCCGACGACTACAACGTCTGGATGGCGAGCGGCGCCAAGCTGAAAGAGCGCGCTATCGACACGACCATCCCGTTCACCGTCGACGCCGAGGGCGTCTTCACCAAGGACGCGCCGGGCTTCGAGGGCAAACGTGTTCTCAATCAAAAGGGCGACAAGGGCGACGCCAACGACGCAGTCATCAAGGCGCTGGCCGATGCCGGCGCGCTCATCGCCCGCGGGCGCCTGAAGCACCAGTATCCGCACTCGTGGCGCTCGAAGAAGCCGGTCATCTTCCGCAACACGCCGCAGTGGTTCATCGCCATGGACAAGCCCGTCAAGGGCATCCCCAAGAGCGGCAACCAGACCCTGCGCCAGCTCGCCGTGAAGGCTATCGACGAGACCGAATGGGTGCCGGAATCGGGCGAGAACCGCATCCTCGGCATGGTCGAAGGGCGCCCCGACTGGGTCGTCTCGCGCCAGCGCGCCTGGGGCGTGCCGATCACCGTTTTCCGCAACAAGGAGACGGGCGAAGTCATCCCCTCCGGCAAGTTCGCCAAGTCGAAGGAGCTGATCTCGCGCATCACGCAGGCGTTCGCAGACAAAGGCGCCGACGTCTGGTTCGAGGACGGCGCCACGGAGCGCTTCCTCTCCGGGCTGGTCGACGACGTCGGCGCGTGGGAGCAGGTGCGCGACATCCTCGATGTGTGGTTCGACAGCGGCTCAACGCATGCCTTCACGCTGGAAGACCCTCAGCACTTCCCGACGCTCGCCGGCGTCAAGCGCGTGCGCGACGGCGGTAAGGACCGCGTCATGTATCTCGAAGGCTCCGACCAGCATCGCGGCTGGTTCCAGTCGTCGTTGCTCGAATCCTGCGGCACGCGTGCCAGAGCGCCCTACGACATCGTGCTGACGCACGGCTTCGTCCTCGACGAGAAGGGGCAGAAGATGTCGAAGTCGCTCGGCAACGTCGTCGCCCCGCAGGAGGTGATGAAGTCGTCCGGCGCCGATATCCTGCGCCTGTGGGTGGCGGCTTCCGACTACTCGGACGATCTGCGCATCGGACCCGACATCCTCAAGAACTTCGTCGAGATGTACCGCAAGCTGCGCAACACGCTGCGCTGGATGCTCGGTGCGCTCGCCCATCTGGACCCCGGCGAGCGCGTCAAGTTCAAGGACATGAACGAGTTCGAGCTGGAGCGGCTGATGCTGCACCGGCTGACCGAACTCGATGCGGAGGTGCGCGCCGCCTACCAGACCTACGACTACCGCAAGGTGGTCTCCGTGCTGTCGCAGTTCATGAACACCGAGTTGTCGGCGTTCTACTTCGACATCCGCAAGGACGCGCTCTACTGCGAGCCCTATTCCAGCGTGAAGCGGCGTGCCGCGCTCACCGTCATCGACGAGATCTTCAAGGCCCTTCTCGCCTGGCTGGCCCCCATCCTGTCGTTCACGGCCGAGGAAGCCTGGCTGGCGCGCGAGCCGGGACGCGAGGGCTCGCTGCACCTCGAAACGTTCCCCGAGCTCGACAAGGCCTGGCGCAATGACGAGCTGGCCAAGAAATGGGAGCTGGTGCGCGACGTGCGCCGCGTGGTGACCGGCGCGCTGGAACTGGAGCGCGCCGCCAAGCGCATCGGCTCCAGCCTCGAGGCTGCGCCCGATGTGTATGTCGCCGACCGCGCCATGCTGCGCGCGCTCGAGGGCGTCGAGCTTGAGGAAGTGTCCATCACCAGCGCCGCACGGCTCATCGCCAAGTCGCCACCCGAAGGCGCCTTCACGCTGCCCGATGTGCCGGGTGTCGGTGTCGTGCCCAAGCGCGCCGAGGGCCGCAAGTGCGCGCGCTCGTGGCGCATCCTCGCCGATGTCGGCGCCGACCCTGACTTTCCGGATCTGTCGCCACGCGATGCCGCCGCCGTGCGCGAGTTCGACCAGCGCGCGAAGGAAATTGCATGACGACCGGCAACGCAGGCTTCCGGAGCTGGCTCTGGGGGCCGTACTCGCAACTCGGCCTTGGCGTATTCTTCGTCACGCTGGTGCTCGACCAGGCGCACAAGTGGTGGATGCTCGAAGTCTACGACATCGAGCAGCGCGGGCGCGTCGCCGTCACGCCCTTCCTCGACCTGGTGTTCGTGAAGAACATCGGCATCAGCTATTCCATGTTCGACCAGGAGAGCTACTCGGGCCAGATCATGCTGGCGGCCTTTGGCGTGGCGGCGACGCTGGCGCTATGGATCTGGCTGGCCCGTGGCGCCACGGGACGCCTGCTGGCCGTCTCGCTCGGCCTCATCATGGGCGGTGCCATCGGCAACGCCATCGACCGGGTGCTAATCGGCGGAGTTGCCGACTTTTTCTCCCTGCACGCCTTTGGGTTCTACTGGTATGTCTTTAACATCGCCGATGTGGCCATAGTTGCTGGGGTCATTGGCCTGCTGTATGACTCCCTGATGGCGAGTCGCAAAGACGCCGCAAAGCCGTTGTAGCGCAGGGGATTAGCGCTCGGCGCTGCCGCAGGTTTGGATGCGGGACACGAGCCACGGGGGAAGTCATGCCGCCGAGATCACGTCCTCTACGCTCCGCTCTTTCGGCAATGGCCGCCTGCCTGGCGGTCGGCCTCGCCGGTTGCGGCTCGGACGACATCGCTTTCAACGGCGGCGTATTCGACGCTATCGGCCTCAACGACACCAAGAAGAGCGGCGACCCCAAGCTGGCCGAGCGCGCGCCATTGGTGGTGCCGCCGTCGCTCGATCGTTTGCCGGCTCCGGGGGAGGCGCCGCAACCCGCGCAAATCGCCGATATCAAGGATCCCGACGCGCAGAAGAAGCTTTCGCAGGCCGAACTCGAAGCCAAGCAGGCCGAGTACTGCAAGGTAAACTACGACCAAGCGATTGCGCATGGCGACGAGGCGACCGCGGCCAATGCCGAAGGCCCGATGGGCCCCTGCCGCAAGTCGGTGCTGACGGCGATCAAGAAGTGGAACGGCGAAGAAGAGACCGAGGGCCAATAGCCTTTCGCGGTGCTCTCACGGTGACTTCTTGCTGCGCTGCGGCGCGCGGGAATGGACGAGCAAACGCCCATATCCTTATCCAAACCCCCAAGAATTCGGTTGCGGGCCCAGGTGCGGCAACTTATATCCGTCGCGGGGGGACGAGAGCGGCCGCTTTCGCCCTCCGTTCAAGGAGGAAACACTCAATGAAGATTTGGAACAAGCCGCAGGTGAGCGAGCAGGTCGTTGGCCTCGAGGTCACGTCCTACATGCCGGCCGAGATCGACATCATCTAAAGCTGTCGGTTTTTTGCGGTACCGATACGGTGGTCGAGAAATCGGCCACCGTATTTTTTTGCCTGCATCGCCGAGCGTCGCACGCGCAGCAGCGACGAGCTCACATGTCGAAGTTACGCTCGACCTTGGCCACCCACGTTTCGAACGAGCCGCGCAGGATGTCGACGTCGAAGCGCAAGCCCTCGACGACGCCGGCCGGCTGCGCGGGCTGCGCGTCTAGCTTGCGACGGATGTCAGCATGCTTGTCCACCATCGCCTTCCATTCCTTGTGCGTCTCCGCATCGAGCTCGCCACGTGCGCCGAGTGAGGACTTCGCCGCATGAATGCGCTGCTCGAGTTCGTCGAGCATATTTTTTGTATCGGCGATCGGGTCCTGGCTCATGCTGCTCTCCGCAAATGGTCGTCACACGGCTGCGCGCGTTTATCGTTGGCGCGCGAGCGTAGTGCGCGGCCCTCGCCAATTCGTCAAGAGCGCACGCCCATGCACCGCCGTTCGACGTCCTCGGGGCGCTGGGCTCTGTCTCATTGCGGAATTTACAGGGCGGCCTCGCGGCCGACTCTTGCACGTCAGCCGATACCCATTTCGCCGAGCAGCGCGGCGATGGCGGCAATCAGCATTAGGCCGACGAAAAACCAGGTAATCGCGCTGTCGCCGTAAGCTTCAATGGTGCGCGTCCGTTTGCGTGACATGGCGTCTCCTTGCTGCGCCCATACGCACGCACTCGACTTCCTCCGTATACCGCGGGCTTGGACCTTCGCTGATTTGCCCCTGAGGTGGCTACACAATTCGTCCTGGCGGCGGAGAACTCGTTTCGCACTTGCGAGGTGCCCATGCCCGATCTCGCAGCGGGACGAATCAGGATTTGCACATCAAAATCGTGTCGGCGAGGCCGAACGGGGCACTCATCCTGTTGGCGGCGCCGCAAATCAGATAGCCGGACAAATGCGCTGCGAGAATTGGCTCGACCGTGAGCGGCGATGGAGGCGGGGTCCATGTTGGCGACCAATCGATTGACCTGGTCCGTGATCGGCATCCTCGGATCGCTGATGCTGGCCGGTTGCGCCACCGACACCCTGAGGACCGGCGCGGTTCAAAAGCAGTACCGCCGCGCCAAAGTCGAGAAGGCCGTCGCCCGCCAGGAGGAGCCGGCGAAGATCGACACCGGGTCCATCGAGAAGGCGGCGAACCCCGTCACCTCGCGCGATGATCCGCGCTGGCGGTGGTGCGAGCAGCGCCACATCGACCACCAGGCCGGCAGGGCGCCGGGCGGCGCCACCGATCTTGCCAAGAAGCTCGAGGACGACCGCGTCTGCGCCGCGGTTTACGAGCGCGGCTAGCCTGGGCGACCAGTCAAGCACTGATCGAATTGGTGTGACGGATCCATCCGGCGCGCGTTTTGCGGCCTCAGACCGGCGGCGCGGTCAGCAGGAATGCGGCGGTGAGGATAATCACCGCGGCGCTGACGACCGACAGGACGACCGCGAAGTCTATGGCGAACGCGGAGACGGCTAAGATTGCCGCGCGCACCTGCCGGCTGCGGGCGATGGCCAGCGTGGTCGAGACAACTCGAACGGCTGCCGATTGGGTGCCGCGGGCGATAGCGCGCAGCCAGAGCAGCCGTTTGTGCGTCCGGCGGGCGGCCTGGCGCGAATACGCCGAGTTGATCTCGTTGATGAAGGCGCGGTTGTTGGTGGCGTCGCGCTCCAGAAGCGCCGCGACGAGCTCGAGTTGATCGAGCTTGGCAGCGGCATCGGCGCGAAAGGTCTGCTGTCGGTTCGGGCGCATCGCCGGTACCCACGCTCTACGGATATCAATAGTGAACCTATGCGCGCCTTCAATCAATGATGGCTTTCGTTGCCGTACCACTGCATACGCAGTTTTGAGCGGATGATTTCCGCGCCGCCGCCGGCTGAGGCGTCGCGATCGATCTCGGCGACGAGCAGGCGGACGCTGGTCATCACCGTCTCCACCCAGCGACCGGCCGCGACGTTGTCCTGTCCCAGGTCGTGCATGGCATTGGCGTAGGCGCGGTGAGCGACGTCCAGCGCCTCCTCGCGCGCCGCTGCGGGCAGCGCGGCTATCTTCATCGCCGTGCGCTGGATCGTGTCGAGCGTCTGTTCGACGAGGGAATGCTTGTTCATTTCTGCGCTCCGTTGCCTCGCCGAACGCTGGGCAGCCGGCAGGGCGTTTGTAAGGCGATCAGGCGGCGCGACGAAGCTCGACTTGGTCTCGACAAAAATTCGCCGCGGATGTGTGTGCCAATGCGGCTTGCGGGGAAACGCACCAAGTTTGTCCATGCAGTACGCGCCGTAACGGCGCGCAGGAGGTGACCTCGTGTTCAATTCCGACGCCAAGAGCAACCCGCTTCCGCTCCAGCCCAAGCCCGGTCCCTCTCCGTTGGGAGCTGCCGCGACGGCGGCGCGATCTTCTCCTTCTCCGTTCGAGAAAGCGGCGTCCGCACCCAGTGGAACCTCCGTAATCGGCACCGACCTCACCATTCTCGGCGACCGCATCACCATCATTTCCGCCAACAAGCTGCAGGTCGACGGTGACGTACGCGGCAACGTGCACGGCAAGCAGGTGGTCATCACCGAGGAAGGCTCCGTCGTCGGCATGGTCTGCGCCGAGGCGATCGAGGTGCGCGGCGGCGTCCGCGGCTCCATCCGCGCCGTCAGCGTCAAGCTGCAGGCGGGCGCTCACGTCGAAGGTGACATCACACATCAGAAGCTGTCGATCGCCGAGGGCGCCGAGTTCGACGGCCGCGTAAAATTGACGAAGGATGCGAGCGAATTGATGCCGGTACTCGACGCCGAGGCGATCGAGCGCTCGCGTGCCAACGGCGATGCCGGCCGCTATGATACGCCGGGTCAGCTCCGGGATGAGGTAGATTAAAGGGGAGAGAACATGACGACTTTGGCCGAGGCGCTCGCCGCTGAGCGGGAGAAAAGACGCCGGGAAGCCGATGACTCGACGACGCGCCGGGAGGTTGGCCGAGCGGTGCTGCAAGCATTGGCGCAGCGCCTCAACGCCGAGCCGCTCCCGACCTGGTTCTTCATTTCAAAGGGCGACGAGATTTCTCGTCGCCCATACCAAAAATGGAGCGGCCAGCCGGCAGCACGTCGGATCCTGGGTGGTGGACGGGGACATGCGCCTTGTGCTCGATCAGGAGATGACCGAGTGGATCACGGCGGAAAGTTGCGCCCGCGTCGTCGACGAGGCGGTGAACATCACCGCCAAATTCATCGTCGACGCGGAGGCGCGCAATCTTCCAGCCCGGCGCGAGCTTAGCGAGCTGCCGCGGCGGATGTAGCGGCGACCGCACGACAGGAGCGGAGCCGGTCGAGTCCGAAAGGTCGTGTCCTGAAGGCACGGCATTGACGGATAGCCCACCCCGAAAGGGAAGGGCGTATCCGTCGATGGTGTCAGAGCAGCTTCAGGTTGACGGCGGACGCCTTGCCATTGCGGCCCGTCTCAGTCTCGAACGAGACCTTCTGATTCTCATTCAGGTTGCTCAGTCCAGCGCGCTCGACAGCGCTGATGTGCACGAACACATCGTTGCCGCCGCCATCCGGCTGAATGAAGCCGAAGCCTTTTTGCGAGTTGAACCACTTCACGGTGCCCTGAGCCACTTTAAGTCCTCACGTTTTCAGTTTTGCGGATACGTTCTTCGCCAGTTCGCGAACCAGCTCCTTGTCGAGCAGAGCAGGCTTGCGGTCAATGGGCCGTTCGGGCTCAATTGCAGTCGGGTCGCCGACGGCAATAGGGTCACTGGCCGGAAAAGTCTGCCGCAGGGCCACATCGAGCTCCTGTTCCAGCTCTTCCTTTGATAGGTGCTCGGGGGTCTTGGATTGCTCGTGCATGTTAGCCTCCACATAGGCATTTAGAACGCCCAGCGGCATTTACCGTTCCAGATTTTCCCGCGAGCTGACCGCGAGCCGAGCTTCATTTTACCGCGAGAAGGTTGGTGGAGCCAAGCGGGATCGAACCGCTGACCTCTTGCATGCCATGCAAGCGCTCTCCCAGCTGAGCTATGGCCCCAGATACGGCAAAAGAGCGACACGATGGGCCTGCCGAGCCGTACGGAGCGGCTTCATTAGGCTGATCGCCCTCAAAACTCAAGTCTCAAATTATCAGCGATTTAGTAAGGCCGACGACCGTTGCCGAGGCCAGGCGGAAGGCTCGGCCGTGCCCTGCGGGGAGCGCTCTTCAGCGCTCCTCTTCGCCCTCGACCGGACCGATAATTGTGGAAACGTCGCCACCGTCCTCTTCCTCTTCCTCGAGGAATGTCTCGTCGGCCGTATCGGTGCCCGCATCGGCCTCCTCGGTCTCGACGTCGGCAATCGCCTCCTCGGCTTCGGCCTCGGCGGGGGCGGGCTCGAACTCAACTTTCTTCAGCTTGCGCTGGGCACGCTCCTCTTGCGCCACGGCAGCGGCCGCCGACGGCGAATGGGCGATAGCGTACTTCGATCCGCAGATCGGGCACACGATTGGGTTGCGATTTAGGTCGTAAAAACGGGCGCCGCACTCGCCGTTCTGGCAGGTACGCTTGGTCCCGCGTTCTTTATTGGTCGCCATGAGCCAACCTTGTGTGGGGTGAGGGGGTTTTCCGCGATCTGCCACATGGCTCGGGCCTTGTCAAAAACAAAGCTATGCGCGGGTGGTCCGGGTTCGTGTGTCGGCGTTGACAGGGCGCCGACGCGTCGGCTCTATCCCTCGCAAACCCGAGCCGTGCCGCCTCCGCCAGCGGCGCTGGAGCAAGATTCGCGTGTCCACAGCCACCTTCACAGGCACTATCCCGTTGGCCGCCCATGCGAGCGGCCCGCTGCGCGGGCGCGTGCGCGTGCCTGGCGATAAGTCGATCTCGCATCGCGCACTGATGCTCGGCGCTTTGGCGACCGGCGTCACGCGGCTCACCGGGCTGCTCGAGGCCGAAGACGTGCTCGACACCGCCAAGGCGCTGCAGGCACTGGGCGCGCCGGTCGAGAAGGTAGGCGACGCTTGGCATGTCACCGGCCGTGGTGTCGGCGGGCTGCGCCAGCCGTCCGCGCCGCTCGATTTCGGCAACTCCGGCACCGGCACGCGGCTGATGCTCGGCGTCATCGCCGGTCACGACATGACGGTCAAGATCGTCGGCGACGCCTCGCTCAGCCGCCGGCCGATGGGCCGCGTGCTCACGCCGTTGCAGCAGATGGGGCTGGAAATCGAGGGGGCACGCGATCGGCTGCCGCTCATCGCGCGCGGCTCCGCCAATCTCATTCCCATCGAGTACGAGCTGCCGGTGCCTTCGGCGCAGGTCAAAAGCGCTGTCCTGCTTGCCGGCTTGCATGCTGCCGGCGAGACCTCGGTTATCGAGGCCGAGGCGACGCGCGATCACACGGAACGCATGCTGCGCCACTTCGGCGCCGAGGTGACGGTCGCGATGAGCGGCGGCAAGACGCGCATCACCGTCAAGGGCGAAGCCGAGCTACAGGGGCGCGATGTCGCCGTTCCCGCCGACCCGAGCTCGGCGGCGTTCCTTGCTGCCGCCGCGGCGCTGGTGGAGGGTTCGGACATCACCCTGGAGGGTGTGCTCGTCAACCCGACGCGCATTGGCTTCTACGAGGTATTGCGCGAGATGGGGGCGGACGTTGCGTTCATGAACGAGCGCGAGCAGGCGGGCGAGCCGGTCGCCGACATCCGCGTGCGCTACGCCAGGCTCGCCGGAGTGCACGTCGCGGCGCACCGCGCGCCGAGCATGATCGACGAGTATCCGATCCTCGCCGTCGTCGCGGCCTTCGCCGATGGCGAAACGCGCATGCATGGCTTGGCCGAGTTGAAGGTGAAGGAGAGCGACCGGCTGGCAGCCACCATTGCCGGGCTAACAGCGAACGGCGTCATCGCGCGCGCCGACGGAGATACGCTTTCGGTGACTGGCGCCGGCCGCGTGCGCGGCGGCGGCACTGTCTCGACGCACCTCGACCATCGCATTAGCATGGCGTTTCTCACCATGGGCCTCGCCAGCGGCGAGCCCGTCACGGTCGACGATACGCGCATGGTAGCCACGAGCTTCCCCGACTTCGTCACGCTCATGCAGGGGGTCGGCGCGCACTTTTCGGAACCGGCAGGACGCGCCCGATGATCATTGCTATCGATGGTCCGGCAGCGTCGGGCAAGGGGACGCTCGCCAAGCGCATCGCCGATCATTGGGGTCTGCCGTGTCTCGATACGGGTCTGCTATACCGAGCCGTCGCCCGCGACGTCGCCATCCGCGGCTTCCGTCTCGATGACCCGTGGGCGGGACTGGTGCTGGCGCGCAGCCTCGATCCCACCACCCTCGGCGACCAGGGCCTGCGCACGCCGCAGGCCGGCGACGCCGCGTCGATCGTCGCCCGCATTCCGCAGGTTCGCACCGCCCTGCTCGCCTATCAGCGGGCCTTTGCCGGCACGCCCGGCGGCGCGGTGCTCGACGGCCGCGATATCGGGACGGTCGTTTGCCCCAATGCCGACGCCAAGATCTACGTCACCGCCCGCACGGAAGTGCGCGCCAAACGCCGGTTCCTCGAATGCCAGGCGCGGGCAGAGCCGGTCACTTTCGAGGCCATTTTCGCCGATATTCAGCGCCGGGACGAGCGCGACGCCTCGCGCGGGAGCGCGCCGATGCTGCCGGCCGCCGACGCCGACTTGCTCGATACCTCGGACTTGGATATAGAGGCGGCATTCGACGCCGCTGTCGGATTGATCAAGAGGAAGATCGGCCAATAGGACGCCCGAAACGGGCATCCAATTCCATATTGGCAGGGCACAGCGCCCATCGCAGCGGCAAGAACTCAAACACAACACTGGCAGGAGACTGTCCGCTCACGCTCGTCGTGGCGGAGGACACTTGCCGCATCTGACCTCGCAACGGCCGCCCGTGCGGCCCGCATCAACGTTTCAAGGAGCTCGTTCAACGCATGTCGCAAGCCGCCGTTTCCAAGGACTTCAGCCCCACGCGCGACGAATTCGCCGCGCTGCTCGCTGAGAGCCTCGCCAAGGAGGATCTGTTCGAAGGCAGCGTCGTCAAAGGCAGGATCGTCGGCATCGAGAAGGATCTCGCCGTCATCGACGTCGGCCTCAAGACCGAAGGCCGTGTCGCCCTGCGCGAGTTTTCCGTCAACGGCAAGTCGGCCGAGCTGAAGGTCGGCGACGAGGTCGAGGTTTACCTGGAGCGCGTCGAGAACGCGCTCGGTGAAGCCGTGCTGTCGCGCGACAAGGCCCGCCGCGAGGAGAGCTGGACGCGCCTCGAGAAGATGTTCGAGAAGAACGAGAAGGTTTCGGGCGTCATCTTCAACAAGGTCAAGGGCGGCTTCACCGTCGACCTCGACGGCGCCGTCGCCTTCCTTCCCGGCTCGCAGGTCGACATCCGCCCCGTGCGCGACATCGGCCCGCTGATGCATCAGCCGCAGTCCTTCCAGATCCTCAAGATGGACCGCCGTCGCGGCAACATCGTCGTCTCGCGCCGCTCCGTGCTCGAGGAGACGCGCGCCGAGCAGCGCGCCGACATCGTCGCCCGCCTCGAGGAGGGCCAGGTGATCGACGGTCTCGTCAAGAACATCACCGATTACGGCGCCTTCATCGACCTCGGCGGCATCGACGGCCTGCTGCACGTCACCGACATGGCCTGGCGCCGCGTCAACCATCCGTCCGAGATCCTCAACGTCGGCGACACGGTCAAGGTGCAGATCATCCGCATCAACCCCGAGACGCAGCGCATCTCGCTCGGCATGAAGCAGCTGCAGGCCGATCCGTGGCAGTCGATCGAGGCCAAGTATCCGGTCGGCGCCCGCGTCAAGGGCACGGTGACGAACATTGCCGACTACGGCGCCTTCGTCGAGCTGGAGCCGGGCGTCGAAGGCCTGATCCACGTCTCGGAGATGAGCTGGACCAAGAAGAACATCCATCCCGGCAAGATCGTCTCCACCAGCCAGCAGGTCGAAGTTCAGGTCCTCGAGGTCGACGCCAACAAGCGCCGCATCTCGCTCGGCCTGAAGCAGACCCAGGACAATCCGTGGGAGTCGTTCCTCGCCGTGCATCCGAAGGGCACCGAGGTCGAGGGTCCGATCCGCAACATCACCGAGTTCGGCCTGTTCATCGGCCTCGATGGCGGCGTCGACGGCATGGTGCATCTGTCGGACCTCGACTGGTCGAAGCCCGGCGATGAGGTGATCAAGGATTACAAGAAGGGCGACAACGTCAAAGCCGTGGTGCTCGACGTCGACAGCGCCAAGGAGCGCATCTCGCTCGGCATCAAGCAGCTCGGCGGCGATCCGATCGACACGCTGGCGAAGTACAAGAAGGGCGATACCGTCACCTGCAACGTCGTTGCTGTGCAGGAGAACGGCATCGAGGTGAAGACCGCCGACGGCGAGCTCACCGCCTTCATCAAGCGCTCCGACCTGTCGCGCGATCGCTCCGAGCAGCGCCCCGAGCGCTTCAACGTGGGCGACAAGGTCGACGCCTTCGTTACCAGTGCAGACAAGGCTGCCCGCCGCCTGTCGCTGTCGATCAAGGCGCTGGAGATCGCCGAAGAGAAGCAGGCCGTCGCCCAGTACGGGTCGACGGACTCGGGCGCTTCGCTGGGCGACATCTTCAAGGCCGCCATCCGCAAGCGCGAGAACGACGACGCCGAGGACGAGAAGACGGACGACAAGACGGACGACAAGGAATAAGCCGCGGGCTTATCCCGGCGGTCACGACAACTCAGGCGCGGCGGGGCGATAAACCCTGCCGCGCTAGCATTTGGCAAGGCTCGCTCCGCGCCTCTCTTGTCGGTTGCGCAAACCTTGCCTAACGTCGCCAGCGTATGAGCTTTCCTAGCTACGCGGCCGGAGACGACCATGACGGTTGAGATCGATACTGTGCTGGACCGGCGTCGCCTGCGCCGCCGCCTCACCGTATGGCGGACACTGGCCATCGCTGCCGTGGTAGCGGCGCTGTTCGCCTTCGGCGTCAGCGGCGACAACCTCGCCTCGTTCGGCACCAAACAGATCGCCCGCGTCGCCATCGAGGGCACCATCACCGAGGACCGCCAGCAGCTCGAGCTGCTGAAGCGTATCGCCGGGGCCGACAACGCGGCCGCGCTGCTCGTCTTCGTCAATAGCCCGGGCGGCACGACGACCGGCGGCGAAGCGCTGTTCGCGGCGCTGCGCGAGGTTGCCAAGAAGAAGCCGGTGGTCGCCCAGTTCGGCACCGTCGCCGCCTCGGCCGGCTACATCGTCGGACTCGGCACCGACCACATCGTCACCCGCGCCAACACCATCACCGGATCCGTCGGCGTTCTCATCCAGTGGCCGGAAGTGAGCCAGGCGCTCGACAAGCTCGGCGTCAAGTTCAACGAGATCAAGAGCGGCGACCTCAAGGCCGTGCCCTCGCCCTTCGAGCCCCTCAGCGAAGAGGGCGCCAAGGTCACGCAGACGATGATCGACGAGGGCTATCGTTGGTTTCTCGGTCTCGTCGAGCAGCGCCGGGGCATCAAGGCCGAGCAGATCCCCGGGCTGACCCGGGGCCGCGTCTTTACCGGACGCGAGGCCGTTGCCCTCAAGCTGGTCGATTCCATCGGCGGGGAGGAAGAGGCAGTCGAGTGGCTGCGCAGCAAGCGCAACATCGATAAAAGCCTGAAAGTGGTCGATTGGAAGCCGCAGACCACGGCCTCGCTTGGATTTTTCAGTTCGATCGGCGCGGCCGCAGCGAGCTTTTTCAACCACACCTACGTAGGTCAAATGCTGGCCAGGGACCCCTCGCTATCGGGTCTCGGCCTTGACGGGTTGATCTCCGTTTGGCACCCTTCGGAAAAGTAATAGATTACAGTCATTTGCGGCGGGGCAAGCGATGATTAAATCAGAGTTGATCCATAAGATCGCGAATACCAACCCTCATCTTTACCATCGCGACGTCGAGCGCATCGTCAAAGTCGTCTTCGACGAGATCGTCGAAGCGCTGTCGCGCGGCGACCGCGTCGAGCTGCGCGGCTTCGGCGCCTTCACCGTTAAGCATCGCGCCGCCCGCCAGGGGCGCAACCCGCGCACCGGCAAGTCGGTGTCCGTCGCCGAAAAGTTCGTGCCGTTCTTCAAGACCGGTAAAGAGCTGCGCGATAGGCTGAACCGCGGCAAAGAGAGCCACTAGCTGTTCACGAGGCCGAGCATCGTGCTGAGACGGATCGTCTGGCTGCTCATTGCGTTCCCGGCGGGGCTTTTGCTGGTCACCCTCGCCGTGGTCAACCGGCATGAAGTGCGCCTCGTCCTCGACCCGTTCCGGCCCGAGACGCCGGTGGTGTCGTTGGCCCTGCCGTTCTACGCTTACCTATTCATAACCTTGCTGCTCGGTGTCCTGCTGGGCGGTACGGCCATGTGGCTGAGCCAGGCGCGATGGCGCCGCAATGCGCGTCACCAGGGTAGAGCCGCGACGCGCTGGCATGCCGAGGCCGATCGCCTGACGCGAGAGCGCGATGCCACGGCCGCGACACGCGCCAACAAGCCCAAGCAGTTGGCCGCAACCGGCAGTTAATCGGCGCCCCGCGCATTTCGTCAGGCACCGAGCACGACATGCGAGGCGTGTCGGCACTATATGTCATTCCAGTTGCAGGCAGGCTGCCGATCCGGCGAGAGCGATGACCATCGAAGTCAAAATCTGCGGACTGCGCGACGAGGCGGCGCTCGATGCCGCGCTCGCCGGCGGCGCCGACTACGTAGGCTTCGTCTTTTTCGCGCGCAGCCCGCGCAACATCCTGCCGCGAGCAGCGCGCATACTTGCCGACAAGGCGCGCGGCAAGGCGAAGGTCGTGGCGCTGTTCGTCGATCCGGACGATGCGCTATTGGCCGAGGTCGTCGAGGTCGTCGAGCCCGACTTCGTGCAGTTGCACGGCGCCGAGACGCCAGCGCGCGTCGGCGAGATCGCGCAGCGCTTCGGCCGCCCGGTGATGAAGGCGGTTGTCGTCGCCGGCGCGGAAGACGTACAGGCGGCGCTCGCCTATGTGGGCAGCGCCGACCGCATCCTGTTCGATGCCAAGGCGCCGCAAGAAGACGCGGGCGCCCTACCCGGCGGCAACGGCGTCGCCTTCGACTGGCAGGTGCTCGCCGGCCTCGACGGGCGCATCGACTACATGCTTGCCGGCGGCCTCCACCCCGGCAACGTCGCCGACGCAATCCGCAGCACAGGTGCGCGCGCGGTCGACGTTTCCTCCGGCGTCGAGAGCCGGCCGGGCGAAAAGGACCCCGACCTCATCCGCCGCTTTATTCACGCGGCAAAGACCGCTAAGCAGACCCCCTGACGCGTAGAGGATCACGATGGCGACGGCGACGGACAAGGCGAAGGACGCCAAGCTCAACACCTTCCGCGGTGGTCCCGACGAGCGCGGCCATTTCGGCATGTTCGGCGGCCGCTTCGTGGCCGAGACACTGATGCCGCTGATCCTCGATTTGCAGAAGGCCTACGACGACGCCAGGGCGGATCCGCAATTCCACGCCCAGCTCACGCATCTCAACAAGCACTATTCCGGTCGCCCGAGCCCGCTCTACTTCGCCGAGCGGCTGACGGAGCATCTGCGTGAAGTGTCTGCCGCCTCCGGCGGCAAGGGCGGCGCCAAAATCTACTTCAAGCGCGACGAGCTCAATCACACCGGCAGCCACAAGATCAACAACTGCCTCGGGCAGATTTTGCTGGCGATGCGCATGGGCAAGACGCGCATCATCGCCGAGACGGGCGCCGGCCAGCACGGCGTAGCGGTGGCGACCGTGTGCGCGCGCTTCGGGCTGCCGTGCGAAATCTTCATGGGCGCCACCGATGTCGAGCGCCAGAAGCCCAACGTCGTGCGCATGCATATGCTGCAGGCGAAGGTCAATCCGGTCACCAGCGGCGCCGGCACGCTGAAGGACGCGATGAACGAGGCGCTGCGCGATTGGGTCACCAACGTGCACGACACCTACTACATCATCGGCACGGCGGCGGGGCCGCACCCCTATCCGGAAATGGTGCGCGACTTCCAGTCGATCATCGGCAAGGAAGTGCGCGAGCAGATGCAGGAGGCCGAGGGCCGGTTGCCGGACACGCTCGTCGCCTGCATCGGCGGCGGCTCCAATGCCATCGGCTTGTTCCACCCGTTCCTCGACGACGAGAGCGTCAAGATCTACGGCGTCGAGGCCGGCGGGCACGGTCTGCAAGTCGAGAACGGTCATGCCGCTTCGATGACCGGCGGACGCCCCGGCGTTCTGCACGGCAACCGCACCTACCTCTTGCAAGATGCCGAGGGTCAGATCCTCGAAGGGCATTCGATTTCTGCCGGCCTCGACTATCCGGGTGTCGGCCCGGAGCATTCCTGGCTGAAGGACACCGGCCGCGTGACCTACGTTCCGGCCACCGACAAGGAAGCGCTCGAGGCTTTCCAGCTTTGCGCCCGGCTCGAGGGCATCATACCGGCGCTGGAGCCGGCGCATGCGCTGGCTTACGTCACCAAGCTGGCGCCGACCCTGCCGAAGGACAACCTCTTGGTGATGAATATGTGCGGCCGCGGCGACAAGGACGTGTTCGCCGTCGCCGGTCATCTCGGCATGGAAATTTAAGGGGAGGCAGTAGGCAGTAGGCAATGGGCAGTGGCAGTAGTTGGGGCTGTTCGTCGCTCACTACTGCCCACTGCCTCACTGCCCACTGCCCCGAAAATCATGACCACAGAGACGCGCATCGATCGCCGCTTCGCCAAGCTGAAGCGTGACGGCCGCCCCGGCCTTGTCACCTTCATCACCGCAGGCGACCCCGATCTCGAGACCTCGAAGAAGATCCTCGCCGGGCTGCCCAAGGCCGGCGCCGATCTCATCGAAGTGGGCATGCCGTTCTCCGACCCGATGGCCGACGGACCGGCCATTCAAGCAGCATCGCTGCGTGCGCTGCATGCGGGCCAGAAGATGCGTGACACGCTGGCGATGGTTGCCGAGTTCCGCAAAGTCGACGACGAAACGCCCATCGTCCTCATGGGCTATTACAACCCGATCTACATCTATCCGAACGAGGCGTTCGTTGCCGATGCCATCGCCGCCGGCGTCGACGGCCTTATCGTCGTCGACCTGCCGCCCGAGGCCGACGAGGAGCTGTGCCTGCCGGCGACCGCGGCAGGGCTCAATTTCATTCGTCTGGCGACGCCGACGACCGACGCCAGACGTCTCCCCGCCGTGCTGCGGAACACCTCAGGTTTCCTCTACTATGTGTCGATAACGGGCATAACGGGCGCCGCCGCTCCCGATGTTAACAGTGTTCACACCCAAGTTCGGCGAATTAAAGAATCAACGGCCCTTCCCGTTGCCGTCGGTTTTGGCGTAAAAAGTCCCGAGCAAGCGCAAGCGCTGGGCAAGGTCGCCGACGCCGTCGTGGTCGGCTCGGCGCTGGTTGGTGCCATCGAGAAAAGTCTCGACGCCAACGGCCGCTCAACTAGCAAGACGGTTCAGGCTGTCCTAGATTTGGTAGGCTCATTGGCTGCCGCGCTGCGGGCGGCCTGAGCGCAACAGCCGAAGCCGCAGTTAACCGCTTTAATTGCCGCAGTGCGGCAGGGCGTCTGAAAGCGCCATATTAAGTGGCCCTAGGATCCAATGCGGACCTGGACCAAGACTGACAAGGCAAGCGTCGCCGTCGGACCCGGCCAAGCTGTCGAGAGGCCTAGAGCGTGAACTGGATCAACAACATCGTCCGGCCAAAGATCCGCAGCTTCCTGACGACGAAGCGCGAGGTCCCGGACAATCTCTGGGTGAAGTGCCCCGAGAGCGGGCAGATGGTGTTCTACAAGGACCTCGAGGCGAACCAGTTCGTGGTGCCGGGGTCGAACTTCCACATGCGCATGGCCTCGGATGTACGCCTGCAGCAGCTCTTCGACGGCGGCCACTACACCAAAGTTCCGACGCCGACGGTTCCGCACGATCCGCTGAAGTTTCGCGACGGCCGCCGCTACTCCGAACGGCTCAAGGACGCCAAGGCGAATACCGAGCTCGACGACGCGGTGCTGGTCGCCGAGGGCAAGCTCGACGGCCAGGACATCGTGGCCGCGGCGCAGGACTTCCGCTTCATGGCCGGGTCACTCGGCATGGCCGCGGGCGAAGGCGTCATTACCGGCATGCTGCGCGCGGTCGAAAAGAAAACGCCCTTCATCCTTTTTGCCGCTTCCGGCGGCGCGCGCATGCAGGAAGGCATCCTGTCGCTGATGCAGATGCCGCGCACGACCATCGCCGTGCAGCGCCTGCGCGAGGCGCGCCTGCCTTACATCGTCGTGCTCACCGATCCCACCACCGGCGGCGTCACCGCGTCCTACGCGATGCTCGGCGACATCCACATCGCCGAGCCGGGCGCGCTCATCTGCTTCGCCGGCCCGCGCGTCATCCAGCAGACCATCCGCGAGCAGCTTCCCGAGGGCTTCCAGCGTGCCGAGTACCTGCTGGCGCACGGCATGATCGACATGGTCGTGCATCGCCACAAGATGCGCGAGACGCTGTCGCGCATCTGCCTTCTGTTGATGCGCGCACCCGCCGTGAAACACGACACCAAGAAGCTCAACGGCAAGTCCCACTACGCCAACGGCAGCCCCGTGGATGCCAAGCTGATCGACACGCGAAACGGCTCCGGCCAGACGATCGAGGCGGAGATCCTCGCACCCGAGGAGCGCTTCGAGGCGACGCACCGCGACAAGGCTCGCGGCGACGACGAGACGCCGCCGACGACGCGGTCGCTTCCCAAAGACAGACAGCACTGATGCCCGCTACACCTTCATCGCGGTCCCCCGCGCGGTCTTCGATCGGCGGGCGCCTGACGCTTGCCCAGCCGACCGGCGCGAGCGGAGCCTAACGGCGGGAGGGCCGCATGCCGACGAGCGCCAAGCTCCTCGCCGAGATGAAGCTGTTGCACCCGCTGCTGATCGACCTATCGCTCGGCCGCGTCGAGCGGCTGCTCGGCAAGCTGGGCGATCCGCACAAGCGACTGCCGCCGGTCGTGCACATTGCCGGCACCAACGGCAAGGGCTCCGTCACCGCCTATCTGAAGGCGATCGTCGAAGCCGCCGGCGCGCGCGTGCACGTCTACACGTCGCCGCATCTGGTGCGTTTTCACGAGCGCATCGAGCTTGCCGGGCCGAGCCGCAGGGCGGCACCCATCGGTGAAGAAACGCTCGTCGATGTTCTGACGCGCACGCAGGCGACCAACGGTGCCGACGACGTCACCCAGTTCGAGATCACCACGGCGGCCGCTTTCCTGGCTTTCGCCGAGCACCCCGCCGACGTGTTGTTGCTCGAGGTCGGCCTCGGCGGCCGGCTCGATGCGACCAACGTCGTCGACCACCCGGTGCTCGACGTCATCACGCCCATCTCGCTCGACCACGCCGAGAAGCTCGGCGCCACGCTGCCGAAAATCGCGGCCGAGAAAGCCGGCATTCTGCGCGCCGGCGCTCCGGCGGTCATTTCGCAGCAGGAGCCGGAAGCCGAGGACGTGATCCGCGCCGAGGCGCTGCGCCTTGGCGCGCCGCTGATCGTTTGGGGTGAGCAGTTCGACGCCTACGAGCAGCGCGGCCGCCTTGTCGTGCAGTTGGAGGAACTGTTGCTCGACCTCCCGCTACCCAGCCTCGTCGGCCGCCATCAGGTGGTCAACGCGGGCACGGCCGTCGCCGCCGCGTTGCGGCTGGCCGCCGATCTGCCGCAACTCGGTATCGACGAGCGCGCCATCGAGCAGGGGCTGACGTCGGTGCGCTGGCCGGCGCGCATGCAGCGGCTCGATGCCGGACCGTTGCCGTCGCTGCTCAAGTCGGGCTCCGAGCTGTGGCTCGACGGCGGCCATAACCCGGCGGCCGGGCGGGCGCTGGCGCAGACAATGGCCGACCTCGAGGAGCGGGCGCCCAAGCCGCTGCATCTTATCGTCGGCATGATGGGCTTGAAGGACGCCGGCGGATTTCTGTCCGCCTTCCGCGGCCTGGCACGCCACGTCGTCACCGTGCCCATCCCCGGCGCCCACGAGGCGCCGCACGCGCCCGAGACGCTGGCGGAAACCGCGCGTGAGGTCGGGCTGAAAGCCGAAAGCGTCGCCGACGTTGCAACGGCTCTGAAGCGCACCGACGCTTACGCGCCGGGGCCCAAGCGCATCCTCATCTGCGGCTCGCTCTACCTCGCCGGTCACGTGCTCGGGCTGCAGGAAGGCGTCGAGCCGCAGGCGAACTAGCGCCTACTGTCATCCTCGGGCTTGTCCCGAGGATCCACGGATCAACCGCGCTACTGCATGATGGTATGTCTGCAGCGTCGCAACTCTAGCACCCAAACCAGGAGCAAGCGGAGAGCTGGGTCCTCGGCATAAAGCCGAGGATGACACTCTGAACGCTCAGGCGCGGTCGACGAAGCTGTCGACGACGCGTTTGCGGCCGGCCTCATCGAATTCGATGGTCAGCTTGTTGCCGTCGACATCGGTGATCGTGCCGACGCCGAACTTCTGGTGCAGCACCCGCTCTCCGCGCTTGTAGCTGGCGCTCTCGCTCGAAGCCGCGACCAGCTCGCCCTCGATGGTCATGGGCCCGCGCGCCTTGCGCTGATCCGCCGGGCTCCACTGCTTCTGTTCCTTGGTGCGCTCCTGTGCGCGCTGCCAGCCGGGCGTGCCATAGGTGCCCTCGAAGGGGGCCGCGTCGTCGAAGCGGCTGCGGCCATAGCCGCCGCGCCCGAACGTGCCGCCGAAGTTCTGGTAGGCGCCGCCGAACGGCATCTTGGGCTCGCTCACCTCGACGTGCGCCTCGGGCAATTCGTCGACGAAGCGCGACGGCAGCGCCGACTGGTAGAGCCCGCGGTTGCGGCGGTTCTGCGCGAAGGAGACCTTGGCGATGCGGCGCGCCCGCGTGATGCCGACGTAAGCGAGCCGACGTTCTTCCTCGAGACCCGCCTGGCCGCTTTCATCGAGGCTGCGCTGGTGCGGGAACAGCCCTTCCTCCCAGCCGGGCAGGAACACCACCTCGAACTCGAGGCCCTTGGCGGCGTGCAGCGTCATCACCGACACCTTCTGGCCGTCGCCCGCCTGCTCGGTGTCCATGACGAGGCTGACGTGCTCGAGGAAGCCTTCGAGGGTGTCGAACTCGTGCATGAAGCGGACGAGCTCTTTCAGGTTCTCCAGCCGCGACTGCGCTTGCGGGCTCTTGTCCGCCTGCCACATCGCCGTGTAGCCGGATTCATCCAAGATCAACTCGGCGAGTTCGGTGTGCTTCATGTGGCCGATATGGCTGCGCCAGCGCTCGAAGCTGGCGATGAGGTCGGCCAGCGACTTGCGCGCCTTGCCGGGCAGCTCCTCGGTTTCGATGATCAACTGCGCCGCCTGATACATCGGGATCGACCGCGCCCGCCCGAGCTCGTGCACGCGCTTCACCGACGTGTCGCCGAGGCCGCGCTTGGGCACGTTGATGATGCGCTCGAACTTCAGGTCGTTGGCCGGGTTGGCGGCAATCTCGAGATAGGCGATGGCGTCCTTGATCTCCTGGCGCTCGTAGAAGCGCGGGCCGCCGATGACGCGGTAGGGGAGCCCCATGGTGATGAAGCGGTCTTCGAAGGCGCGCATCTGAAACGAGGCGCGCACGAGAATGGCGATCTGGTTGAGCGGCTGGTTCACGCTCTTCTGCATGGCCTCGATGTCGTCACCGATGGTGCGCGCTTCCTCCTCGTCGTCCCACACCGCCGAGACGGTGACCTTGGCGCCCAGCTCGCCGTCGGTGAACAGCGTCTTGCCGAGCCGCCCCTGGTTGGAGGCGATGAGACCGGAGGCAGCCGCGAGGATATGCCCCGTTGAGCGGTAGTTGCGCTCAAGGCGAATGACGCGGGCGCCGGGGAAATCTTTGTCGAAGCGCAGGATGTTGTCGACCTCGGCGCCGCGCCATCCATAGATCGATTGGTCGTCGTCGCCGACGCAACAGATGTTGGGCGAGCCCTGCGCCAGTAAGCGCAGCCACAGGTATTGGGCGACGTTCGTGTCCTGGTACTCGTCGACGAGAATGAACTTGAAGCGGCGCTGGTAGTCGGCGAGCACGTCGGGGTTGTCGAGAAACAGCCGCAAGTTCTCGAGCAGAAGATCGCCGAAGTCGCAGGCGTTCAGCTCCTTCAGCCGGCGTTGATAGGCGGCATAGAGCTGCGCGCCCTTGCCGGACGCAAAGCCGAAGGCTTCCCCCGCCGGCACCTTGTCGGGCGTCAGTCCGCGGTTTTTCCAGCTATCGATGAGCGAAGCCAGTTGCCGGGCCGGCCAGCGGTCCTTGTCGAGGCCCTCGGCCTCGATAACTTGCTTCAGGAGGCGGATCTGGTCGTCGGTGTCGAGGATGGTGAAGCCCGACTTGAGTTCGACGAGCTCGGCGTGGCGGCGCAGGATCTTGACGCCAATCGAATGGAACGTGCCGAGCCACGGCATGCCCTCGACAGCGCCGCCGACGAGCTTGCCGATGCGCTCCTTCATCTCGCGCGCCGCCTTGTTGGTGAAGGTGACGGAGAGGATCTGGCCAGGGAAGGCGCGGCGGGAGGCGAGGATGTGGGCGATGCGCGTCGTCAGCACGCGCGTCTTGCCGGTGCCGGCGCCCGCGAGCACGAGCACGGGGCCGTCAAGCGCTTCGACGGCCGCCCGCTGCTCCGGATTGAGGCCATCGAGGTAGGGCGCGACCGACGTCGGTGCCGGCACCGAGCCTTGCAGGGCGCGCGCCGATATCGGTGGCCGCACGGGCGCCGACGGCAGATCGAATGGCGGCTCGTCGGACGCGGCTTGGCTGGGCGCGCGCGGCGGCGTTATATCGGCCGCCTTCGGCGGCGTTGGCGCGGCCTGCGGCAGATCGAACGGCGGCTCGTCGGCGTCGCCGTCAGGAGCGGCGTTCGCCAAATGTTTTCGGCTTTGCACCATCGTTTCCGAACTATAGCACCGGGCCTTGAGGGGCAACGGTTGCAGGGTCGCCACCCACATCAGATATGGGGTGCGCAGGTCCGCCTCGCGAGCCTGTTAATTGGGCGTGCCGGCGCCATTTTTCTGTTGTGCCGCCGTGAAATGGTCTCTGGATGGTGATCCAGACATGGGATAGCGAATAAGTTAGTGTGCGCGCGGACCGGTCTGCGGGCGGACAACGGCGCAATTGGCCCGCTGGTGTCATCGGCTCGACAATCGAGACCGACATGGCGGCGCCGCCGCGTGGCATGCCGATCGGGATTCTGGAAGGCTAGATGAGCAACGGGCTTCTTTACATCGCGGGGCTGATCTCGCTCGCCCTGGCAGCGCTGTTCGCGGTCCCCAACTTTGTCGACTGGAACGGCTACCGCGGAGTGTTCGAGGAAGAGGCGACGCGCATCCTCGGCCGCGAGGTTCGTGTCGGCGGCGACGTCAACGTGCGCCTCCTGCCCTCGCCCTACGTCAGCTTCGAGAAGTTGCGCATCGCCGACCCGACGGGCTCGACCGGCGAGCCGTTTTTCCGCGCCGACAGCTTCACCATGCGGCTTTCGGCGCCGCCGCTTCTCAAGGGCATCATCGAAGCCAACGAGATCGTGCTCGAGAAGCCCGTTCTGCGTCTTGCCGTCGACGCCGAGGGCAGCGGCAATTGGCGCGGCTTTTCCATCGCCCCCGGGACGCTTCCGTTCGTTCCGGCCGGTGTAAGCTTGCAGTCGGTAAAGATCGTCGACGGCGTTATCGCTTTCCACGGTCCCAAGGGTATTGGCTTTGCCGAGCTCGACGGATTGAACGGCGAGCTGAAGGCCGAGTTCATCGACGGTCCGTTCGCCTTCAAGGGTCTGACCAAATTTCAGGGCACCGACCGCGATGTGCGCATCTCGACGGGCGCCACCGAGCCTGACGGCGGCATCCGTTTCAAGGCCGTCGTGCGCGATGTTTCCGGCAGCGCCAATGTGTACACGGTCGACGGGAGCCTCGAGGATATCAAGAACCGTCCGCGCGTTGCCGGCGAGGTCACGGCGAAACTGGCGCTGACGGCCGGCGGACTGCCGATCGCCACGGCGCCGACATCGCCAGCCGGTGCCGGCGGCAAGCCACAAGTGCCGCTTATCGATTTCAAGGCACGCGTCGCCGGCGACGCCAAGGGGCTGCGCCTCGACGATATCGCGCTTTCCTTCCAGCACGTGGGTCAGCCGCAGCTCATCAGCGGCTCGGCGTCGGCAACGTGGACCGAGGCACTGAAAGTCGAGATGGGGCTTTCCTCGCGGTGGCTCGATCTCGACCGCGTGGCCAAATCCGCAGAGGGATCCGGCAGTCCGTTCAACACGGCGCGCAACTTCATCCTCGCCATGATGGAGGCACTGCCCAAGAACGCCGACAGCAAGGTGACCTTCGATCTCGATCAGGCCAGCCTCGGCGGCGAGGCCGTGAGCGGCATCAAGCTCGAGGTGGCACGCGCGCAGGGCACGCTGCTGCTCAATAACCTGCGCGCCGGCCTGCCCGGCGGCACCAAGCTGGCGCTCGACGGCGCCATCGCCGATGCGGCGACCGGCAAGGCATTCCAGGGCGACCTGACGCTGCACGGCACAAGCCTACTTCGTTTCCTCGACTGGGCCGCGAAGGACAAAGCGCTGGCGGAAGCCGTGCGCAACGAGGGCCCCTTCTCGCTGCAGGGCCGCCTCGACATGAGCGATAGCGGCATTGCCCTTACCGCGGCTGGCGCCGAGATCGCCGGGCGTCCGATCACCGGCGAGGTCCACTACGGCATGAAGGGCCGGCCACGCTTTTCCATCCTCATCGAGGGTGGCGAGGTCGACGCAGCCCAACTCTGGCCGGCGGCCGTCAGTGGCCTGAAAGGCGTTCTGGAGGGCGGCAATGTTGAGGTGGCGGCGCTGGCGAAGCCGCCATTCGCCTGGCTCGACACGGCGACCACCGATCTGCACCTGCAACTGCGCACCGGTGACATGATCACCGGCCGCGGAAAGCTACGCGACGTGGACCTCGACGTGGGTATCGAGCAAGGACGCCTCGCCATCCGCGCCTGCAAGTTTGTCACTGCCGACGGCCTGCGGCTCGAGATCGAAGGCGACGTCGCCGACGCGACGAAGGCTCCGCGCGGCGCGCTGCAATGGGTTTTCAGCACGCCAAGCAAGGAAGCCTACAGCACTCTCGTGCAGCTCTTCGATCTCTCCGAGACCAGCCGGCAGCAGGCCGACAGCTTCGCCACGCTGGCGCCGATGCGTCTTGCCGGCACCGTGCGGTTGGGCGAGCGTCAGCCGGGAGCGGCTGACGTCGCCGCCGACGGCAGCGTGCAGAGCACCGGCCGGCTGGTGCTCACGGCGCGGCTCGACGGCGGCCTCGGTAATTGGCGCAACGCACCGGCCGACATCACGGCGACGATCGACAGCCCGGACGTGTCCTCGGTGGTCAATGGCCTCGGCGCACGCACGTCCAATGCGCCCACCCCCGTCACGGCAGCGCAGGCGGGCGAGATCTTTCTCAAGGCCGTCGGCACGCCGGCGAAAGGCATGACGACATCGGCCGCCGCCAAGGCGCCGGCTCTGTTCTTTGGCTACGACGGCCGCGTGGTCATGCCGGAGGAAGGCGGGCGCGGCCTCGATGGCGAATTGCGCGTTTCCGCCCGCGGCGTCAGCGATGTCATGGCCGTGGCTGGCCTCGGCTCGGGCGCAGCGTTGAGCGAGACGCCCATCGTCGGGACCATCCGGCTGGTGTCCGCCAACCATGCGATCGAATTGAAGCCGCAGCAGCTCACCATCGGCGGCAGCCGCGTCGACGGCAGCGTGGCGCTTTCCTACCCCAGCGAAGGACCGGCAATCGTCACCGGCCAGATCGATGTCGACGCCGCCACCGTGCAGGGCTTGCTCGGTCTGGCGCTCGACCGCAAGCAAGTGGCGGAAGCGCCGGGCGCCGAGCCATTGACCGCCGGCAAGACCATCTGGCCCGAGCATGGGTTCGATTTCAGCGCGCTCGACGGTATTGAGGGCAAGCTCAACGTCGGCTTCGGCACGCTGTCGCTGACCGAGGGAATGGCGGTGCCGAAGGCGCGCGCCGAGATCGAGTTCGGCCCCGGCAAGATTGCGGTGACCAAGCTGGAAGGCAGCGTGCTCGGCGGCGAGCTAGCGAGCAAACTGGCGCTCGATCGCGCGCCAGGGGGTGCCAGCCTCTCCGGCGATCTGCGCATCGCCGACATGAATCTAAACCGGCCCGCTGCGGGCGCCGCGCCGACGGCGCCGCCGTCCAAGGGCTCGCTGGCTTCGCTGTCGCTGGAGTTCTCAGGACGCGCCTCGACGCCCGGGGCGCTGGTCTCGGTTGCAGCTGGCAAAGGCGAACTGAAGCTCGGCGATGTCACCATGCATGCGCCGACGCCGCTCGCCGTCGTGGCCACGTCGGACGCCGTGCTGTCGGGTCAGGCGGGAGGAAGCGGCGAACAACTCGTCACGGCACTGCGCGCGCAGATCGACGCCAGCGCGGTAGCGGTCGGGCCACGCACCATCCCCATCGAAATCGCCGACGGCGCCGCCAAGCTGGCGCTCGTCACCATCGAATTGGACGCCGGTGCCACCAAGGTCGAGACGACCGTCGATCTCGCTTCGCTCGTCGTCGACAGCGCCTGGCTGGCCGAGCCAAAGGCGCCGGACGTGGCGCAGGCCGACAAGCCGCGCGGCGGCGCGCTGCCCAGCGTGGGCGTCGTCTACACCGGCCCGCTGGCCAATGCCTGGGCGCTTGATTCGCGCATCACCGCCGAGCCGCTGGAGCGCGAGCTTGCCATCCGCAAGATGGAGCTCGATGCTGATCAGCTCGAGCGGCTGCGCAACGCCGATACGGAACGGGCGCGTCGCGACGAGGAACGGCGCCGTGCGCTCGAGTTGGACCAGGGCAGCGCCGAGCCACCGCCACAGGCTCCTGCGCCGGCCGCCGTGGTGCCGGTCGCCCCGCAGCCGTCTGCCACGAACGCGCCGCCAGTCGAGCCCGCGGGGGCTCCTGAAACTGCGGCGGGGCCGGCCATTCCGCCGAGCAGCGCCAGCGCCCCAGGCGTCGTCGTGCCTCCGGCGCCGGGCCAGGAAGCTCAATACGTGACGCCGCCGGTCGATCCGGCGGCGACCCCCCCGGCGGTTGGCGTCCCGGCGGCGACGTCGACAGGCGCCTCTCGGCAGCGCCCGCCGCGCGAGCGACAATTGCAAGTTCGCGACCAAGTGTGGCGCAACATGAACAACGCGAACTGACGTCGGCGCGGATTTAGCGCGGCGTTGGCAGCGAGCGCCGGCGGAAATAGTCGAGGATCCACACGCGCACGGCACTCGACAGGCCGGCCTCGCCGCGCGTTGCATCGATGCTGGCGACGAGACCGGCGAGCGAAGTTGCTTCCAGCGTAGCGGCCTGCTGCAGCGCTTCCCAGAACGGCGCTTCCATCGAGATCGAGGTGCGATGCCCCTTGATGGCGAATGAGCGTTTGAGTGGCCGCGTGTTGGGCTGCACTCTTGCGTGTGGGTCGTCGGCAGGCATTACGGAGCCGTCTCGTCGTCGTTGTCCTGGCGTCGCGCTGCCTTGAGCCGACGCGCATCGAGGTCCCGCTCGGCCTCGGTCGTCTGCCGCTCCGCCTTGGAGCGTCCGAACTTGGCGCGGTTCTGCTCGGCGCGTGTCGCGGCCTCGTGGCGTTGCTTTGCCTTACGGGCCCGCTTCAGGTTGACGATCTCGGCGCTCATCGCTCAAAATCCCATGAAGACGCCGTCGATGGCTCTTGCGATATCGTAGTCGGCCGATTGTGCCGATCCGACGACATCGCCGACATTGCGCACGCGGACGACGTTGATCTGGTCGATGACAATACGGTATCTGCGACCTCGGTGGGTAATGATCGGTCGCAATCGGCCAATGGGCGGCAGCTCACGCTCCTTGACAAGCGGGGCGACCACGCGCGTGCCCAGCTCTGTCAGCAGGTCGCTTTGCAGGATGACGACCAGCTCTGGTCCTCCGGCGCCAGGCTGGGTTGGTCTGAGCTTGCAGATGTCGAACTGGCGCATCACCAGTCACGAAACTTGTCGGACCACAGCCCGTCGCGTTCGAGTTGGGCGTTGCTGGCCTCGATGGCGGCGCGGTTATCCTCGCGCCACGTCTGCCAGCGCTGCTGCTTGAGCTGCTCTTTCAGTGCCGTTTCGAGCACGTTCGACAGATTGGTGCCGGAGGCCTTCGCCTCGGCAAGGAGGTCGGCATCGATCGTCAGATTGACCGACTTCTTCTTCCTGGGGCCGCTGCTTTTGCGCGTGCCAGCGCGGTACGGCTTGGCGTCTTCCCGCATCTGCATTCTCCCATGCGCATTACGTATGCGCATTACGTATGCGCATTCTGCCCTGGAAGTCATTGGCCGGTCAATCGCCCGGCCCAGACGTCAGTCTGGGGCCAGCATTTTGCGGGGGTCGACGATCTCGTCGAACTCCTTGTCCGTCACGTAACCGCCGCCGACGGCTTCCTGGCGCAGGGTCGTGCCGTTCTTGTGGGCGGTCTTGGCGATCTTGGCGGCGGCGTCGTAGCCGATTTTCGGCGCCAGTGCGGTGACCAGCATAAGGGAGCGCTCGAGGCCGGCCTTGATGTTGTCGGCGCGCGGCTCGATGCCGACGACGCAGTTGTCGGTGAAGGAGATCGCCGCGTCGGCCATGAGGCGCACCGACTGCAGGAAGTTGTAGCCCATCACCGGATTGTAGACGTTGAGTTCGAAGTGGCCCTGGCTGCCGGCGAAAGTGATGGCGGTGTTGTTGCCGAAGATCTGCACGCATACCTGCGTCAGCGCTTCGCATTGGGTCGGGTTCACCTTGCCCGGCATGATCGAGGAACCAGGCTCGTTCTCCGGCAGCGACAGCTCGCCCAGGCCGGAGCGCGGACCGGAGCCGAGCAGGCGGATGTCGTTGGCGATCTTGAAGAGGCCAGCGGCCAGCGTGTTGATGGCGCCGTGGCTCATCACCATAGCGTCGTGCGCCGCCAGCGCTTCGAACTTGTTGGGCGCGCTCTTGAACGGTAACTGCGTGATGGCGGCGATGCGTTCGGCGATCATCTCGGCAAAACCCTTCGGCGCATTGAGGCCGGTGCCGACGGCGGTGCCGCCCTGCGCCAGCTCCATCAGCGACGGCAGCGTCTGCTCGATGCGCTTGATGCCGTTCTCCACCTGCTGCGTATAGCCGCCGAACTCCTGGCCGAGCGTCAGCGGAGTTGCATCCTGCGTATGCGTGCGGCCGATCTTGACGATGTCTTTCCACGCATGAGACTTGTCGTTCAGCGCGTTGCGCAGCTTATGCAGCGCCGGCAGCAGCCGGTGCACGATCTCCTCGGCGCAGGCGATGTGCATGGCCGTCGGGTAGGTGTCGTTCGACGATTGGCTCATGTTGACGTGATCGTTCGGGTGCACGGGCTTCTTGGAGCCCTTCTCGCCGTTCAGCATCTCAATGGCGCGGTTGGAGATCACCTCGTTGGCGTTCATGTTCGACTGCGTGCCCGAGCCCGTCTGCCAGACGACCAGCGGGAAGTGATCGTCGAGCTTGCCTTCCATCACCTCCTGCGCCGCCCTGACGATGGCCTCGCCGACTTTTTTGTCGAGGCGGCCGAGCGCCATGTTCGTCTCGGCGGCGGCGCGCTTGACGATGCCGAGCGCGCGCACGATCGCTAGCGGCTGGCGCTCCCAGCCGATCTTGAAGTTGCCGAGCGAGCGCTGCGCCTGCGCACCCCAGTATTTGTCGGCGTCGACGTCGATGGGGCCGAAGGTGTCGGTCTCGGTGCGGGTCTTCTTGGCTGTCATTGGCGCGTTCCGCTCGACATAAATTGAATTCACGCCGCAATAGCACGCTGCGGCCTGTCGGGCAGCAGGCAGTTGGCAGCAGGCAGCTTTTGCAGAGGAACGGCTACTAGGCACGCGCGTCGCCCTCGCGGCCCTCAGGGCGCGAGGCGTTGGACACGGGGAGCGGGGCGGTTCTGGCCCTCATACTTGTTTGGTAGGATGCAGCCATCGCCGCCCCACCCAGGCGCAAGGGCCGATCAACCACCGTTCCCCGGATCGCATCCCTGCCCAGGGCGTCACCGGCATTTTCGCGCCGGCGGTAGAGGATCATGGGGCTACGCTTACGGCCCCGGCTGGCTTGCGCCGGCCCATCTCCTGCAAATCCGCCAGCGCACGTCTGCACCCCGGGCTTCGAAATGGGCTGGCGGGAGTTTACGCGCGGCGGTGAGGCCGGGGATAAGCGACAGGCGCTAATTGCAAGTCACGCCCGAAGCGCCATATACCATCCACATGGATGTCCAATGGATGGTATTGGGATGATGACCAACGTTCGCGAACTTCGACCCAAACCTGGCGACCTCGAAAAGGTCACCATCAACCTCGGCTACGTCGATCTCGGCCAGATCGACCTGATGGTGCACGAGGGCTTCTATTCGAACCGCACGGACTTCATTCGCACCGCCATTCGCAATCAACTCGAGCGGCACGCCGACATCGTCAAGCAGAGCGTCGCGCGCAATACGCTCGATCTCGGGCTGCGCCACTACACGCGCGCCGACCTCGAAGCCGTGCGCGCCGAGCGGCAGACACTCAATCTGCACGTGCTCGGCCTGCTCAGCATTGCCTCCGACGTAACGCCCGATCTGGCGCGCGCCACCATCGCATCGCTGTCGGTACTGGGAGCCTTGCACGCCAGTCCGGAGGTCAAGGCAGCGTTGTCCGATCGCATGCGCTAGCCAGCCACGAGTGCCGCCAATTCCCTGCAATGCCCACGAATGGAAAGAATGCTGATGAAACCGCTGCTGCCCGAAGAAATGGCCGAAGCAACCCGGCTCACCCGCAGCGGCCGCCTCGGCGACGCCGTGGCGCTGATCCAGAGCGTGCTGCGCGGCGGCAGGCCAGGCACAAAGACGACGGCGGCGAGCACGAGGCTGAGTTCCATCATCGAGCTGCCAGCGCCGTCAGCGGCGGCGAACGGTGCGCCGGCTGAGCCGGCTGCCGCCCCATCGCCGCAGACAATGCTGGCGCGTACGCTCGGCGCGCTCGATCTCAACGTACTCGGTCTCACCGCGCCGGAACTGCGTGGGCCTGGCGGCCGCAGCGCGCCGGCAGCGGACATCGCCCCAGCGGCGGGTGTTTTTCTCGCCAAGTCGTTCAGCAACGCGGCCGGGAGGCGCGCCTACAAGCTGTACGTTCCCAGCCGCCACGCCGACGGGCCGCGCCCGCTTGTCGTCATGCTGCACGGCTGCACGCAATCGGCCGACGATTTTGCTGCCGGCACGCGCATGAACTTCGCCGCCGAGGGGCATGGCTGTTTCGTCGTCTATCCCGAGCAGCCATCCGCCGCCAACGCGCAGAGGTGCTGGAACTGGTTCAAGGGCGGCGACCAGCAACGCGGCTCGGGGGAGCCGGCCATCATCGCCGGTATCACTCGCCAGATCATGGCGGACTACGCCATCGACGCGCGCCGCATCTATGTGGCCGGCCTATCGGCGGGTGGCGCGGCGGCGGCGATCATGGGCGAAACCTACCCCGACCTTTATGCCGGCGTCGGCGTGCACTCGGGTCTGGCTTGTGGGGCCGCGCGCGACCTGCCTTCTGCCTTTGCCGCCATGCGCGGCGATGCGCCGGTGCGCGGCGCTGCCGGCAGCGGCGACGCCGGGCACACCGTTCCGACCATCGTCTTCCACGGCGACCGCGACACGACCGTGCATCCGCGCAACGGCGCCGCCGTGATCGCGCGCGCCGGCGGCGACGTGCAGGTGCTGTCGGAGCCGCAAGCGGCGCAGCGCGGCAAGTTCACGCGCTCGGTGCGTCGCGACGCCGACGGACGCAGCGTGCTGGAATTGTGGGAGATCCATGGCGCCGGCCACGCTTGGTCCGGCGGCAGCGCCGCGGGATCGTTCACCGATCCTTCGGGTCCGGATGCGACGCGCGAGATGCTGCGCTTCTTCCTCGAGCACGCGCGGGCCGGCGCGTGAGCTACGCGGCGACCGGCGACAAGCCGAAGCGATGGCGTGCCATCGTGCACGCGTCGTCGCCGGGCTGGCACGCCCGGCACACATCCGGCCTGTGAGCGTAGATGCTGCATGAGGTGGCGATGCCGACGGCGCCGACGAGCGCGCAGCAGCGGTCGCCGTTGCAGCGCATGCCGGCCATCGTGGTGGATACGAGTTCGATCGGAATGCGCGCGATGACTGCATCGTCCTCGAGCGTGAAGCGTGGCCAGTCGGCAGCATAGGAGCAGCAGGCCCCGCACGATGTGCACGGCGATGGCTGGGCGGATGCCATCAATCGCGCAGCATGGCGAGGGCAGAGCGCCGATCCGCCGGCTTCAGCTTGAGGAACGCGGCACGCGCCGCCTTGATGTCCTTCTCCGATCCACTGTCCGCCGCCGCCTGCAGCGCGAGCGTCGTCGGGTGATCGGGACTGCAGATGAAGGATAACGCCTTGGCGAGGCGGCCCATGGCCGCGCGATCGATAACGGTTTCTTCCATGCCGCTATTCTACGCCGTCCGGCATATCGAAGCTAGCCGCCCGGTCCGGCGCTGCGGACGGTTTAGGGTGTGTTGCGTGCCGATGTGGTGATCTTGTCGGCCAACGGCGTCAGGCTGACGCTGCTCGGCGTGATCGTGTACCTTAAGCTTCGCAATGACCACCCCTAGATCGATCGGCGCAACACCGCTGCCAGATGGCCTAATCGGAGGCTTCGAGCGCCGCCGCCTGCCAGGCGACGGGGTCGAGATCGATGCGCTGGTCGGCGGCTCGGGTCCGCCGCTGCTGTTGCTGCACGGCTATCCGCAAACCCGCGTCATGTGGAAGTCGGTGGCACCGTTGCTCGCCGAGCAGTTCACGGTGGTGGTGCCGGACCTGCGCGGCTACGGCCGTTCCGGCAAGCCGGAGGGCGATGCATCGCACTTCACGTACTCAAAGCGTGCCATGGCGCTCGACCAAGTCGCCTCTATGCGCGCACTCGGCTTCGATCGTTTCGCGGTTGCCGGGCACGACCGCGGTGGACGCGTCGGCTATCGCCTGGCGCTCGATCATCCCGACGTGGTGAGTGCGCTCGCCGTGCTCGACATCGTGCCGACGGCTGATGTCTGGGCGGGCGCCGATGCCGAAGCCGCGATGCGCATGTACCACTGGTACTTTCTGGCGCGGCCGCGACCGCTGCCGGAAACGTTGATCGGCGGTCATCCGGAATTCTACCTCCGGCACACGCTGGAAAGTTGGGCTGGCAACGGCTTCGTCTTCGATGCGGCGAGCCTTGCCGACTACATCGCCTGCTTTTCCGATCCGGCAGCTATACATGCGAGTTGCGAGGACTACCGCGCCGGTTGGGCCGTCGATCGGGCGCACGACGAGGCCGACCGCGGCAACAAGCTGATCAAGGCGCCGCTGCTGGTCATCTGGTCGGAGGAGTTCGGCCTCGCCCGGACCCAGCCGCTGCAACGGTGGGGCGAGTGGGCCGAGCGTGTGGAGGGGCATGCGGTGGCCGGCGGGCATTTCGTTTGCGAGGAACAGCCGGCGGGGGTGGGCCAGTCGCTGCTCCGCTTTTTCGTGCGACACCTCAAGTCCTGACGGAATCGAATGGCGCCGGCTACGACGCCGAGCGAGAGCGGCGGCGTGAGCGACTGCTGCGGGCTTTCAGGCGCGAAGCATGGGTCGTGCGATACTGCGGAGCGCCATATTTCGGACCGGGGCATCCGCAGGAAGCGTCCTTGGACGATGCACGGGGCGCAGAAGCCGACGCGCCGGCTAGGATCAGGCGCCGTAACTCTGAGTTATGGCCGGGGTCGAGCCGGTAAATGTCTCGACCCGGTTGCGTCCACCAGCCTTGGCCGAATACAGCGCGGCGTCGGCATGCAGCAGAATGATGCTGTCGGATCCCGAGACGGGGGTTTCGCAGGCGATCCCTACGCTGACGGTGACGATACCGTAGCTGCTGCGGCAGTGGGGGATGTTGAGCTGCTCCACCGCCGTGCGCAGGCTCTCGGCAAAATGCAACCCGCCGTCTGCCGCGGTATTCGGCAGGATGACGGCGAACTCTTCTCCCCCATAGCGCGCGGCGACGTCGCCGGGACGGCGCGCCATACCGCGGAGAAGGTGGCTCAGCCGCTTGAGGCATTCATCGCCCTCCTGGTGGCCGTAGCTGTCGTTGTACCGCTTGAAGTGGTCGACGTCGACTAGTAGCAGCGCGACCGGCAGTCCGTCACGGCTGCAGCGTGCGAGCTCACGCGTTAACGCCTTGTCAAACGAGCGACGGTTGGCGAGGCCGGTAAGGCCGTCGGTCGAGGCGAGCATGAGCAAGTTGCGGTTGGCTTCCCCGAGGCGGTCTTCGGCAGACTTGCGTCGCGACACGTCGCGCAACGACAGCATTGCGCCGAGGTTGCCGCCGAGCGCGCGTCCCATGATCTCGACCCATACGTACGTTCCGTCGCGCTTGCGGGCGCGGTATTGCAGCGCCGGAAACTCGGTGCCGAGCTGCAGCGCTTCGAGCATCATGGCGAGCTGCGGACGATCGTGCGGGTGCGCAAGATCGAGTGGGTCGCCGTCGATGAGCTCCCGCGGACTATAGCCGAGCAAGGCCTGGCAAGCCGGCGAGGCCACTGGCGTGCAGGAAGCGGCCGGCATGCTCGACCGCGCGTATGCTTGGCTCGACAGCAGCCTGGCGGGACGCGTGTGGGCAGCGGGCGATGAATTCAGCCAGCGCAGGATCGCGACTAGCAACGCGCAACAAAAAGGTTGCGCAATTCGTCGATCGGGCTTACATCGATACGCAACCAGGAGGTTGCGTATGAACGATCGCATCGAAAAGACCATCGAGATCAAGGCGCCGGTCGCGCGCGTATGGAAGGCGCTCACCGATCACCGCGAGTTCGGCACGTGGTTCCGCGTCCGGATGGAGAACGCATTCGCTCCGGGAAAGCCGGCGCGCGGGCAGATCACTTATCCCGGCTACGAGCACGTGAAGATGGAAGTCGTCGTGCAGAAGATGGAGCCGGAACGGCTATTCTCCTTCACTTGGCATCCCTATGCGGTCGAGCCCGGCGTCGACTATTCCAAAGAGACGCCGACGCTCGTCGTCTTTACCCTCGAGCCGACCGCGAACGGCACGCTGCTGCGCGTCGTCGAGAGCGGCTTCGACAAGATCCCCGCGCACCGGCGCGACGAGGCCTTCCGCATGAACGACGGGGGTTGGGGAGAGCAGATGGGGAATATTGCGCGCCATGTCCGACAAGCGGCCTAGCAAGCTCGCCGCCCTAAAAACGCGCGCCACGGTGTTCGCCGCGCTCGGAGACGAAACGCGCCTCGCGGTGCTGGGCAAGCTCCTCAGCGGCGAGCCGCAGTCGATCGGCCGGCTCACCGAGGGCACGCACCTCACGCGGCAGGCGGTGACCAAGCACTTGCGTGTACTGGAAGACGCCGGCGTCGTGCGCAGCAAGCGTGTCGGCCGGCAGGCGCTGTTCGAACTGCAGCCGCGACCGATCGATGATGCGCGCGCCTACCTCGACCGCATCGCCCAGCAGTGGGACGACGCGCTCCATCGCCTCAAATCGTTCGTCGAGGACTAGGAGTTCGGCGGATCACGCCGGCGGCGCGCATGGCACCGCCGGCAGTAACTTCGCGTGCGAACGGCTACTTGGTGCCGGGCTGGTCCTTCATCGCCTTTTCGGAAAGGCTGCCGCTGTCGGGCTTCGCGGTCGGCATGTCGGTGCTGCCGCCCATGGTTCCGGGCTGATCCTTCATCGCCTTTTGCGTAGCGGCGCCGGTTTCCGGCACGGCGGTCGGATTGGCGGTCGAACCGCCCGACGTGCCCGGCTGATCCTTCATGGCCTTGGTGGTAAGGCTGCTGTCCTCAGCGGCAAACGCGATCGAAGCGGTGGCGACGAGGGCGAGCGTGCTCAAGATGATCTTGTTCATTGGGGTTCCTCTCCGTGGGGTTTCGTTCACGCAGAGGTCTTCGGCAGGCCGATCGCGGGCGTTACCCGCTTTATTTTTGCGCGGAGCCGTAACAAATCACTGCAGATAGATTGCATCCGACAAGAGCTGTTGCAGCCGCGGATCGGTAACCATGAAAAACGCGGCCTCGATGCGCGGGATCGTCTGCGGCCGCATGAGGAATGCGCCGATCTTGTCGGCGGCTTCCGGGAACTCGTCGAGATACGCCGAGTGGAAGTGCGTACGCGCCGTGTGGTGAAGGACGTCAGCGCGCAGCGCCGCCATGTGAATCGCTGCCCCCGGATCGGGCGCGCCATCCCAGACCGCGAGCACGTTGTCGATATCGCCGTGAGCGGTGACGACGAGGGTCAGGACGTCGGCGAGATCGAACGCCAGGCGCCAACCGACCGGCCAGCGCACCAGGCTGGTGCGCTCCAGACAGTCGCGCATCAGCTCTGCGAAAAAGCGGTCGATGATCGCGCACTCGCGTTCGGGCCACTTGGCGCGCCGATCCGCCTGGGCAAGACGTCTCAGGCAGATGTCGAGGCCGCCGTTGTCGGGAGGATCGTTCTGCGCGATGAGATCGAAGTAGCGCGGCAGGAAATAGCGCATCTCGCGCGCCACGGGACCATCGTCCCAGCTATGCGCCGAGCCGGTGTACTCAGCCAAAAGGCCGGCAGGAATTTCGCGCAGCGGGGTCTTCAGCAGCTCGCGTTCGTGCTCAACGCTCATGCATGAATTGCAGTGGCAGACACTGAGCGAGTGCCGAACGCGATACATGCCGAAGATCTCGTAAGCATCCTCGACGACGGCATGCAGCTCGGGGCGCATGTGCAGTTCCGTGGCTCGCTCCAACTTCCGTAACAGGGCCAGCTAGCACGCGCAGCGCTCGCCCGCAGTTTCCCGCGGAACACGGCGAGGCACACGCGCGCAGAATTGCCGCGCCGGCATCGAACACGAATTGGGGTGAGGCGTACGGCTTACTTCTTGCGGAAGGCGTCGAGGCGCACGATCTGCGCGCCGCCGTTGTCCTGCTTGGGCTTGTCGTCGCCGTCCTTGGCAGCGGATGGAACGGCCGCCGCAGGCTGCTTCAGTTGTGTCGCTGCCGGCGGCTGCTTCAGTTGCGTCGGCGCTGGTGATGCCGGCTGAACTGGAGCCGCAGCCACCGGCTGCGGTGCCGCAGTCTCGCCCTTGGCCTTGCGCGGCACGCGCGGCTTTTTCGGCGCTGTCGAGCGCAGCGTGGCGCGTTCGCCGTTGGCACGCTCGGGTGTTCGCCCGGCGAACCGCTGGCTCATGCTTTCGCCAGCCTCCGGCTCCATGTTCGGATCCTCGAACTGAAGGCCGTAGCGCACGCTGGGATCGAAGAAGACGCGGATGGCGGCGAACGGAACAACGAGGCGCTCGGGGATGCCATCGAACGTGAGTTTCACCTCGAAGCCGTCGTCGGAGACCGACAGATCCCAGAAGCGGTGCTGCAGCACGATGGTCATCTCGGCGGGATACTTGTCCTTCAGCCGTTTCGACAGCACGACGCCGGAAGCGCTCGTATCGAAGGAGACATAGAAATGGTGATCGCCCGGCAAGCCCTGCTTGGCCGCCTGCGTGAGCACCGTGCGCACGACGCCACGCATGGCATCCTGGGCTAATGCTTCGTAGTCAATCGTCGGCTCGGCCGCCATCGGTCTCGCTTATTGGTCCCCGGGTCATCTCGTGCCGCTGACTTTCCCCCGGCTCGAGGTAGAAGTGGAGGGCTTCTGTTGCCCGGTGCCCTCCGAACCGCGCCTTATCCGGCTAAGGATAAGGACTTCAAGTTCAGGCTAATCGCGCCGCATTACGCAGCGAGAGCAGCCTCAGCATAGTTGTCATTGGCAACTATTCTGAACGGCCCGATAACGGCGGAACCATGCCGAGCAAAAGCTAAGCCCTTTACACCTTCGTCGATCCTAGTTCGCCCCCATCAGATGCCCGCGCCGCGAAAGGTGCACGTTGGTGCTTGCACGGGCATGTGGTGGAGGCGCCGGGTACTGCCCCCGGGTCCGAACGGCTTATTACGACCGCGTTTATCGCCATAGCCGGACGAATCCGGCACGGTGAATATAGAGGCAGACGCGACAGAAAAAAAGCCTGTCTCGTCCGCGGCATGTACGGATACCGGCGATGTGCGTGGCAAGCATCGGGTAAGCATGCCTTCGAGACGTGCCCGGGAGCGGGGATAATAAGGGGAGCTGGCCGCGATAACGGCTGTGCTATAGGGCGGCAACGACAGCGCAGGCGCCGCGGGGGTAGAGAACGGCGTCAATTCGGGGAATCGCAAGCTGACAGTCCCATCGATCGACACGGTCGCGTCCGTATCTGAGCCCGCTTACGTGCCGCGCACCAACTGGCCGGCCTGGGCGATGCTGCCCGCCGGGCTGCTGATCTTCGCCCTCACGGCGGCACTCGGCGCGGCCGGCTCCTTCGTAATGGCCATGATCTTGTCGCTGGACATGTTCACGGCGCCGGTCGAGCTGCCGCATAGCGTCGTCATGGCCGGGCTCTATGCGCAGCAGATCGCCATGATCGTATTTACGATCCTGTTTGCCGGCTTCTTCGCCTCCAATCGCGCCGAGACGTTGGCGTTGCGGGCTCCCCGCGGTGGATGGGGTGTTCTCGTCCTCTCCCTCATTCCCCTGTTCGGCCTCACCGGCTTGTGGACGGCACTGATGATGTGGCTGCGCCCCGACGTGGTGATCGGCGATCTGCGCGTGTTTTCCGACCTCCTGCAGGGCGAAATGGCGATCTTTGCGCTCATCGCCATCGGCATCGGTGCGCCGCTATCGGAAGAGTTGCTGTTCCGGGGATTCTTGTTCTCCGGCCTTGCCAAATCGCGTCTTGGCCTCGTCGGCACCAGCATCCTGACGGCCGTTCTGTGGACGGCGCTGCACGCCGGCTACTCGATCTTCGGGTTGATCGAGGTGTTCGCCATCGGTCTCTATTTCTCCTGGCTGCTGGTGCGCACCGGGAGCCTGTGGGCGCCTATATTCTGCCATGCCGTATACAATACGGTGATCGGCTTGGTGCTCTACTTCGTCACCCTGCCGCCGCCGGCCTGAGGCGTCTTTCACAGGGCATCGCGCCCGCTGGAATCGCACTATATTCAGCCCATGCAGCAGTACCTCGACCTCATGCGCCGCGTGCGCGATCAGGGTGTCGCCAAGACCGACCGCACCGGCACCGGCACGCTGTCGGTTTTCGGGCACCAGATGCGTTTCGACTTGGCCGACGGCTTTCCGCTGGTGACGACGAAGAAACTGCACGTGAAGTCCATCATCCACGAGCTTATCTGGTTTCTCGCCGGCGATACCAACACCGCCTACCTCACCGACAACGGCGTGCGCATTTGGGACGAGTGGGCGGACGAGCACGGCGACCTCGGCCCCGTGTACGGCAAGCAGTGGCGGTCGTGGGCAACTCCAAAGGGCGTAGGCCCGTCTTCGACAGGACATGGGCGCACTATCGATCAGATCACCGAGATCGTGGAGACGCTGAAGACCCATCCCGACAGCCGCCGCATGATCGTCTCGGCGTGGAACCCCGCGGACATTCCCGACATGGCCCTGGCGCCCTGCCACTGCCTGTTCCAGTTCTACGTCGCCGACGGCCGGCTCTCCTGCCAGCTTTACCAGCGCTCTGCCGATGTGTTCCTCGGCGTGCCGTTCAACATCGCCAGCTATGCACTACTGACGATGATGATGGCGCAGGTGACGGGACTAGAACCGGGCGAGTTTGTGCACACTTTCGGCGACGCGCACCTTTATCTCAACCATCTCGAGCAGGCCGACGAACAGTTGCGCCGCACCCCGCGCGCCCTGCCGCGCATGCACATCGACTCTTCCGTGAAGTCGATCTTCAAGTTCAAGTACGATGACTTCAAGCTTGTCGGTTACGACCCGCATCCGCACATCAAAGCCGATGTCGCGGTGTAAGGCTGGCGCATGATCATCTCGCTCGTCGTCGCAGTTGCAGACAACGGTGTCATCGGACGCGACGGAACGCTGCCCTGGCGCATCTCCGCCGACCTGAAGACGTTTCGACGCCTCACCATGGGCAAGCCGCTCATCATGGGACGGCGCACGTTCCAGTCGCTGAAGAAGCCGCTCGACGGGCGCGACAACATCGTGATTACGCGCGACGCCGATTATCGCCCGCCCGGCACCATCATCGCCCACGACTTCGTAGCCGCCCTCGGAGCAGCGCGCGAATGCGCCATCCAGCGCGGCGTCAATGAGATCGCCGTGATCGGCGGCACGACCGTGTTCGAAGCGGCGCTGCCGCTCGCCCATCGCATCTACAAGACGGAGGTGCACGCCAGCCCGGCGGGCGACGCGTTCTTCCCAGATGTCGACTGGAGAAAGTGGCGGGAGGTGTCGCGCGAGGCGCTGCCCCGCGGGCCCAACGACGACTGCACATCTACGCTCGTCGTGTTCGAGCGCCGCCAAGGTTAAACATTGCGGAGTGCTTGAACGCTGCCCCGAGGCACCAAATCTATGCAGCGCGTTTGCGCTGCAGGGACACCCTGTCCTATAAGCGATCACCAGCTTTCCCGCCGAGGATAAGGGACACGATCCCAACTCCCGGGCGATGCTTCCGCCGCCCTTGGCGGCACCCCCCTAAGGCACTGAAGGACCTCTATAAATGCCCTGGAATAATCAGAGTGGCGGCGGCGGCTGGAAGAGCGGCGGCGGCAACGGCGGTGGGCCG
Source organism: uncultured Alphaproteobacteria bacterium (assembly GCA_963795225.1). Taxonomy (GTDB): domain Bacteria; phylum Pseudomonadota; class Alphaproteobacteria; order Rhizobiales; family Hyphomicrobiaceae; genus Hyphomicrobium_A. The sequence continues at coordinate 94,309 of CAWCHB010000006.1, forward strand.
TGGGGCCAGGGCCCGAGCGGCGGCGGTCAGCCGCCCGATCTGGAGGAGATGTTGAAAAGGGGGCAGGACAAGGTCAAGCAGGTCATGCACGGAGGCGGCGTACCCGGCCCGCTGCTGTTCCTCGTCGCGGTCGTCGCCTGCGCCGTGATCGCTTGGCAGGCGTTCACCTTCCGCGTCAATCCGGACGAGCTCGGCGTCGTCATGCGCTTCGGCAAGTTCGTCGATCAGTATCCGCCGGGCCTGCATTTCCGCCTGCCGTATCCGATCAATGAAGTGTTGTTGCCGAAGGTGACGCGCCAGAACATCATCGAGGTCGGGCGCGTGTCGTCAGGACGCCTCAACAGCGGCGTGCGCGACCAGCGTGCCGAAAGCCTGATGCTGACCGGCGACGAGAACATCGTCGACATCGACTTCGTCGTCTTCTGGCGCATCAACAACGCCGAGAAGTACCTGTTCAACATCCAGAACCCGGACAGCACCGTGAAGGAAGTGGCCGAGAGCGCCATGCGCGAGGTCGTTGGCCAGTCCAACATTCAACCGATCCTGACGCAGGAGCGGCAGAAGACCGAGGAAGCCGTGCAAGCGCTGATGCAGCGGATTCTCGACAGCTACGGCGCCGGCATCCAGATCGACCAGGTACAGTTGCAGAAGGTCGATCCGCCGGGTGAGGTGATCGATGCCTTCCGCGACGTGCAGGCGGCGCGCGCCGACAAGGAGCGGCTGCAGAACGAAGCCTATGCCTACTTCAACAAGGTGGTGCCGGAGGCGCGCGGTGAAGCAGAGCGCACCTTGCAGGCGGCCGAGGGCTACAAGCAGCAGGTGGTGAATGACGCCACCGGTCAGACCTCGCGCTTCCTGCAGGTCTACGCCCAGTACAAGAACGCTCCGGAGGTCACGCGCCGGCGCATGTTCCTGGAGACCATGGAGCGGGTGCTCGGCGGCACCGACAAGATCATCCTCGACAACAAGGGTTCCTCGGTCGTGCCGTATCTACCACTCGATAGGCTGCAGAATCGTCCCAGCTCGACCACCGAGGGGGGCAACTGATCATGCGCGCAGCTCTCGCCTTGCTCATCATTGCCATCGGCCTTGCGGCCGTGGCGGTCTATTCGTCGGCCTATGTCGTGCATCAGAACGAGCAGGCGCTCGTCTTGCGTTTCGGTGAACCCAAGCGCGAAGTGAAGCAACCCGGCCTCTACTGGAGGGTGCCGCTCGTCGATTCGGTCGAGATTTACGACAAGCGCATTCTCGATCTCGATAGCCAGCCGCAGGAGGTCACCGCCTCCGACCAGAAGCGTCTCGTCGTCGACAGCTTCGCCCGCTACAAGATCGTCGACCCGCTGAAGTTCTACCAGACGCTGCGCTACGAGGAGGGTGTGAAGTCACGCCTCGGCCCGATCATCAATTCGGCCATGCGCCGCGTGCTCGGCTCCTCGACCTTCCAGGACGTCGTGCGCGATAAGCGCGAAGATCTGATGAAGCGCATCCTCGGGATGGTGAACAAAGAGGGCGCCGAGTTTGGTCTCGAGGTCGTCGACGTGCGCATCAAACGCGCCGACCTGCCCGAGCAGAACTCCAAGAGCGTGTTCGAACGCATGCGCGCCGAACGCCAGCGCGAGGCGGCGGAGTTCCGCGCGCAAGGTACCGCCGAAGCCAACCGCATCAAGGCAACTGCCGATCGTGAAGCCGTCGTCATTTTGGCGGAAGCGACGCGCAAGGGCGAAGAGATGCGTGGCGGCGGCGACGCCGATCGCAACAAGATCTACGCCGAGGCGTATACCCAAGATCCGGAGTTCTTCGAGTTCTACCGCTCGATGCAGGCCTACGAGAAAGGCCTCAAGTCGGGCGAAACGCGGCTGCTCATCTCGCCGGACTCGGACTTCTTCAAGTATTTCTCCGATCCGCACGGCAAGGCGCACGTCGGCAACTCCGGTGCAGCCGCCCCGGCAATGAGCGATCTCGTCGTCGGACTGGGGCTTGTCTTGGTGATCGAGGGCCTGCTCTGGGCCCTCGTTCCCAATTTGGCGGCACGGTTGCTGGAGGCCGCCGCATCCGTGCCGCAGAACACCCTGCGCATTGCCGGGTGGAGCTCGGTTCTCGCCGGCCTCGCGCTCGTGTGGATTATTCGCGGTTGAGACGGAAGCGGACACTAGTCGCCGCGTTGACAGCCGTCGCGGCTTGCCATCCACTTGCCGCGACCGCTCGTTAAATGCATAGCGGACACTGATGGCTCGTGCGGGTGTTGGCTGGTGCTCCAGCCGGCAGGAGAAACAAAAGAATGCAGGCGATGATCGCGTGCGACCGGCGCGGGCACAGCACTCCCTTCGGACATGACCGCCGACGCTTGTTCCGCCTCGTCCAGGTCTGCGGGATGCTGCTTGGCGCGTTTCCGGCGCTGGCACAGACCCGCGGTCCGCAATCGGTGGCCCCGGTCGCCGAGGGCTTGATCGAGGCGGTCGTCAACATTTCCACCAGCCAGGCCGTGAAGGGCCCGCAGGGACTGCCGCTGCCGAGCGTGCCGAAGGGCTCGCCCTACCACGAGTACTTCGATGAGTTCTTCGACAACCGTAACGGGCGCTCGGGTTCCGACCGCATGGTGTCGTCGCTCGGCTCCGGCTTCATCGTTGACGGCAAGGAAGGCATCATCGTCACCAACAACCACGTCATCGATGGGGCCGAGGAGATCCAGATCAACCTGCACGACGGCTCCAAGCTGAAGGCCGAGCTGCTGGGCAAGGACATCAAAACCGACATCGCGCTTTTGAAAGTGACGCCGAAAACGCCTCTCAAGGAGGTGAAGTTCGGCTCCTCGGCGGCGATCCGCGTCGGCGACTGGGTGTTGGCCATCGGCAACCCGTTCGGTCTCGGCGGCAGCGTCACCGTCGGCATCATTTCGGCCAAGGCGCGCAACATCAATTCCGGCCCCTACGACGACTATCTGCAGACCGACGCCTCGATCAACAAGGGCAACTCTGGCGGCCCGCTGTTCAACATGGACGGCGAGGTCGTCGGGGTGAACACGGCGATCATCTCGCCGACCGGCGGCTCTATCGGCATCGGCTTCGCCGTGCCCGCCGACACGGTGGCGCCCGTCGTGCAGCAATTGCGCCAGTATCACGAAGTGCGGCGCGGCTGGCTCGGCGTGAAGATCCAGTCCGTGTCGGGTGAAATCGCCTCGGCGCTCGGCATTCCGGAGAATGCCGGCGCGCTCGTCGCCGCCATCACCCCGGACGGTCCGGCGGCCAAGGGCGGTGTTCAGGCCGGCGACGTCATCATGAAGTTCGACAACGAGGACGTGACGAGCATGCGCAGCCTGCCGCGTCTCGTCGCGCGCGCGCCCATCGACAAGACAGTGCCGGTCGACATCCTACGCAAGGGCCAGAAGAAGACGCTGCAGGTGACCGTCGGCCGCCTGTCGGACGAAGAGGAAAAGGCACTCGACGGCGGCGACGCGCCGGCGGGGTCGGATAAGCAGGTCCTCGGATTGAAGCTGTCGGTGCTCACCGACGCACTGCGTTCAAAGTACGGTATCGACGCGCGTATGAAGGGCGCGCTGGTCGACGCCGTGGATCCCAAGAGCCCCGCCGCCAGCTCGATCAAGCCCGGCGATGTCATCGTGCAGGCGGCGAACGAGCCGGTGCTCAGCCCGCAGGACGTTGCAAAGCGCATCGAAAGCGTCAAGAAGAGCAACCGCAAGTCGATGATGCTGGAGATCGAGGACGCCAAGGGCGGCCACAGGTTCGTCTCCATTCCCCTAGAATAGTAGCCGCAGCCGCCATCGCGGATCGCGGCGGCGCGCCGGGTCGCAGGTCAATCACTCGAAGGAGCAGCAGCCAGTGTCGAACCGCCACGGCATCGTCGATACGATCATCGACAGCCTCGCGCCGGTGAACCGCGACGGTCACAAGTTCATCGCCATTGCCGCCGGCCTAGCGCTGATCTTCTTCCTCGTATGGCCGCCGTTGGCGTGGGTGTTCGTCATTGCCGCGCTCTACATCGCCTACTTCTTCCGCGATCCGGACCGCGTCACCCCGTTGCGCGAGGGCCTGATCATCGCCCCCGCCGACGGGCGCATAGCTGCCATCGAAAGCGTTGTGCCGCCGACTGAGACCGGACTCGGTCCGGAGCCGCGGGTGCGCATCTCCACCTTCCTCAGCGTGCTCGACGTGCATATCACCCGGGCGCCCGTCTCCGGACGCATCGTGCGCTCGATCTACGTCCCAGGCGCCTTTCTTAACGCTGCCTCCGATAAGGCTAGCGACGAGAACGAGCGGCGGGTGATGATCATTCAGAAAGCCGACGGAACCGAGATCGGCGTCGTGCAGATCGCCGGACTGATCGCGCGCCGTATCGTGCCCTTCGTGCACGAGGGTGATACTGTCGGGGTCGGCGAGCGGCTGGGGCTGATCAGGTTCGGCTCGCGCGTCGACGTTTACTTGCCGCCGGGCAAGCATGCGCTCGTCGCCGTCGGACAGTTGGCCAATGGCGGCGAGACGGTGCTGGCGGATCTCACTTCGGCGGAACCGGAGCGTCTCGCACGGCGGAGCTAGTGTGATGATCGAGAAATTTGCCATCATGAGCGGCTTGGTACGGAACGAATTTATCGATCTGAATCACACTAGCCAAGCTATGCTTCGAGTGTCCCTTTTGATTCCGAAGTTCGCTCGCCACCTAGCCTGCGAGCACAGGCGAACTTCGGAATCGGGACACTAGCGATGGTCAAGGTGAGGCACTGGCGCAGGGCATATCGCGAGCACAAGAAGGGCGCCGGCAGCGCATTCGGCATGGACCCCATCCTCCCCAGACTCGAGCGCGAGACGCGTCGGCGCCGCCGCGCCCCGATGTTCCGCCACCAGCGCGTGCCGGTGCGCATGCTGGTGCCGAACTTCTTTACGCTGCTGGCGCTTTGCGCCGGCCTGACCTCCATCCGCATGTCGATCGAGGGGCGCTACGAGCTGGCGCTGGGCGCCATCGTCTTCGCCGCGATGCTCGACGGCGTCGACGGCCGCGTCGCCCGCCTGCTGAAGGCGTCCTCGCGCTTCGGCGCCGAGCTCGACAGTCTCGCCGACTTCGTCAATTTCGGCGTTGCCCCCGCGTTCCTGATCTTCACCTGGGGCCTCGGCGATCTCAAAAGCCTCGGCTGGATATGCGTGATGATCTTCGCGCTGGCCTCGGCGCTGCGCCTGGCGCGATTCAACATCGCCCTCGACGAGGACAAGCCCAAGTGGCAGATCGGCCTACTTCAGCGGCATGCCGACGCCGGCCGCGGCGATCGTGGTGCTGCTGCCCGTCTATATCGAGCACCTCGGCTTCGTCGGCGTGCGCACCAACCGGCTCATGCTCGACGTGGTGCTGGTCTATACGCTGCTGATCGCCTTCATGATGGTGTCGACGATCCCGACGTTCTCCGGAAAGCTGCTGGGCGAGCGCATTTCGCGCGAGTACGTGCTGCCGCTGTTCATGCTGGTGATCGGCTTCGTCGCGCTGTTGATCACCTACCCGTTCGGGACGCTGACGGGCGCCTGCCTCGCCTATCTGGCGACCATTCCGATAAGCTGGCGGCGCTACGGGCAGATGCTGTCGGCTACGCCCCCGGTGCCGGCCACCGAGCCCGAGAGCGCGCCGCGGCGGGTTGTTTCCCTGCGTTCGAATGAGCCGCCTGCGCGCTGACCGCGCTGGCTAGCGCTGCTGACGCTGGATGAGCCGATCGCGCAGCGATTTCAGCGCCGAACCCGGCACATCCTTTTCCTCGACCGCCGTCTCGGATGGCGCCGGCGGCTGGCGCCAGCGTCCTTGCGCAAGCCGGCCGTCGGCCGCGCCGGCTGCATGTTGGCAGGACGCGGCGAGCCGTAGCCGGCGCCGGGCGGCGACGTCGGTTGCACGGGACGCGTGAGATCGGGCTCGCGACGCGGCGCCGGTTGCGGTTCGGGCCGGCGCGTTTCGGCGGCTGCCGGCGGCGGCGTTGCGGCCGTCTCGGGGTTGAAGGGGTCGCCGAGGAACGCCGGATGTTGGCCGAGGTCGCCGCCGGCGCCGATGTCGGACGTGCGCCACTTCTCGACGACCTGCTCGAGGAAGCCTTCGTCGCCCACCGAGCGCTGCCAGTGCTCCGTGAAGCGCGCGGTTGTCGAGCGCGGCAAGCAGTTCGCCGGCAGCTCGTCGAACTTGATGCGCACCGGCAGGGCGACGCCGTCACCGAAGGCGAGCGCTTCGCGCTGGCCGAGCGAGGGCAGGAACTCCAGCAAGCCCGAGCCGGTGTCGGTGATCGCCGAGTTGACGATCTCCTGGTCGCGATCGTTCGACATGCGCAGCGCGAACACGGTGTTGCACTGGGACAAGATCGTCGGATCGATCTCGGAGGGACGCTGCGAGACGATGCACAGCGCGACGCCGTACTTGCGGCCTTCCTTGGCGATCTTGGCGATGGCGCGCTTGCACGGCTCGAAGCCGAGATGGTCGGATGCGGGGACGTAGCGGTGCGCTTCCTCGCACACGAGCGTCAACGGCACCTTGCCCTCGCTCCAATGCGCGAAGTCGAAGGTCATGCGCGCCAGAACCGAGACGACGACGTTGATGATCTCCGTCGGCAGGCCGGTCAGCTCGACGATGGTGATCGGCTTGTTGTTGACCGGAACGCGGAAGATGCGGCTCAGCACCTGCGTCATGCCGTCGTAGACGGTGAGCGAGCCGAACATGAAGGCGTAGCGGCCATCCTGCGAGATGGAATCGATGCGCGTGCGCAGTTGCCGGTACGGCGATAGGTCCTTCTTGTTCTCCAGCTTGCCCATGCGCTCGTCGATGAGGCCGGTAAGGTCGGAGACGCGGTAGGGAACCGGCGTGTCGACGGTGAAGCGCGCCTGCTCCGGCAATGCGCGCGGCGCATCGGCTGGTTGTCGCGCGCGCGGCCGGCGCTATAGCGCGCCTTGGCGATGGGAATGAGCTCCTGCAGGATCTCGATCTCGGCCTTGCGCGAGGGATCGGAGATCAGGACCTCGACGACCTCCTCGAAGTTGAGGAGCCAGAACGGAAGCTGCATGTTGCGCGGGCTGATGACCTCGGCCCATTCGCTGAACGCGGTGGCGTACTCGTTGTGCGGGTCGAGCAGCACGATGTGCGCCGCCGGATTGCGCTCCAGGATCGCGCGCAGGATGAGCGCCGTAGTGCACGACTTGCCGGTGCCGGTGGTGCCGAGGATGGCGAGATGCTTGCCGAGCAGCTCGTCGACGCGGAGCATCGCCGGAATGGTGCTGTCCTGGCGGATGCAGCCGACGCGCACCGAGCGGCTCGGATCGCCGCAGAAGGCGGCGCCGAGCTCGGCCTTGGAGGCAACGCGCACGCGATCGCCGAGCGAGGGATAGGCGGTGACGCCGCGGGCGAAGATGGTCGCTTGGCCGGCCGTGTCGCGCCAGAGCTCGCCGACGAGGCCGAGCTCGGCGATCCAGATTTCCGTCTCGTCTTCACGGTGCGCCGGAACCGGCACGCTCAGGGCCGAGACGATGGCCAGCACGACGGTGTTGGCGGTATCGATGGCCATCAGCGTGCCCATGTCGGGCTTCTCGGCGGGGCGTCCGCGGCCGTCCTTGGGGCTGTCGAGCAGCACGATGGCCTTGGAGCCGGTCACCGAGACGATGCGGCCCAGCGATTTGTCGCCTGCCGCCGCCATGCGCGCGGCGGCGGGCATGGCCAATTGCATGTCTGCTACGTCGCTCACAGTGCGCGCTCCTGGTAGGTGGCGCCGTCCTGGGCGTCCTCGACGAGAATGGGAAAGCGCACCTCGACCGAAGTGCCTTGGCCCTTTTCGCTTCTTATGCTGAGCGCGCCGCCGTGCAGTTGCACGAGCGCGCGGGCGATGGGCAGCCCGAGGCCGGTGCCTTCGCGCCAGCGGGCGTGGCTGGCGTCGACCTGGCCGAAGGGTGTCAGCGCCACCGAGACCTCCTCGGGCGTCATGCCGACGCCGGTGTCGCGCACGGTGGCGAGCACGATGTCGCCGCGGGCCTCGGCACTGACTTCCACCGTGCCGCCGTCGCGCGTGAACTTCAGGGCGTTGGAGATGAGGTTGGTGAACACCTGACGCAGGCGAACGCCGTCGCCGTTGATGGCCGGCAGGTCAGGATCGATGCTTTCCTCGAGCAGCACGCCCGCATTCTCGGCCATGAGCCGGAACGAGGAGGCCGACGCGCTGAGCACCTCGCCGAGGTTCACCTCGCGCGGGTCCATGATGCATTTGCCGCTCTGGATCTTGGAGATGTCGAGGATGTTGTTGATGACGGCGAGCAGGTGGCCGGCGGCATCGTGAATGAGATTGGCGTAGTCGGCGACCTCTTTGCCCGAGAGCTGGCGCTGGTCCTGCTCCGAGAGGAGCTTGGAGAATCCGATGATGGCGTTGAGCGGCGTGCGCAGCTCGTGGCTCATGTTGGCGATGAACTCGGACTTGACCTTGCTCGCGAGTTCGGCCTCGACGCGGGCGGAACGCTCCGCCACGCGCGCGCGATGGCGAAGTACCGCGTCGCCCAGCAGCGAAGCGTACTCGTTCATCAGGGAGGCAGACTTTTGGTTGGCGAACGGGCCGCTGAACATCGCTGGATTGCTTATTGCTACCGCGGCCGAAGCTAGTCGGCTGCGACTAACGAACGGTTAAACGCCGTCTGTTCCTGGAACGAACAAAGCGTTTAGTCGCGTGTCGCGCCGGCACGTCGAGGAGCGGCAGATCAGCGGGTGATGAAGCGGAAGGGTACCTGCACTTCCAGCGGGCCGCTGGCAATCTCCTGCGGCAGGGGCGGAAACGGCGCGGCGCGGTCGAGCGCTGCCATGGCGGCGTCGTCGAGAACCTTCGAGCCGGAGCTCTGCTGCACCGTGCGCGAAAGCAGCTCTCCCTTCGGGCCGACGGTGAACTTGAGCAGCACGGTCCCCGACATGGTCGAGCGCGGATTGACCTTGCTGCGCTCCAGCGTTTTGCGCACCTGGCCGAGGTAGGCGAGACGCTCCGTGGTGTCGCCGCCTTCCTGTGCGGCGCCCGAGCTCTGCTCGATGAGGGTCGCCACCTGCGGCGCCTGCTCCTCGACTGGGACCTCCTGCGGACGCTCCTCCTCGACGGGCTTGGGCTCCTCGGACATCACCTGCTCTTCGTGCTTGCCTTCCGTCGAGGTGACGACGTCGGTCAACTCCGGCTTGATCTCTTCGACCGGCTGGGGAACTTCCGCCGCCTGTATCGGAGGAATGTCGACCGTCTCGATCATCTCCTCGGCTTCACCGAACTTGGTGAGACCCTCGAGGGCTATGCCCTGCTCGACGACGACTTGATCGTCGCCGGTGCCGGCTTCCAGCGCTGCGCCGCCGCCAAAGCTCATCAGCGGCAGAAACAGCGCCGCGTGCAGTAGCGAGCGAGAGAGCTATGGTGACGAAGCGAAGCATCTTTATCAATCGCGTGTGAGCTACGGAGCGGCTTTGGGCGACGGCTGCGACAAGAGCGAGACACGCTGATAGCCGGTTTCGCCGACGCGGCCCAGGAGCTCCATCACCTCGCCGTATGGGATGTTGCGGTCGGCGCGCACATACACGACGGTATCACCTTCCTGCGAGCGCAATGCGATGAGGCGATTGACGAGGCTATCGCGGTCGACCTGCTCGTCGCGAATGTAGAGATTGCCGTCGGGCGCCAGCGTGACGACCATCGGCTTGCGCACCTTCTCGAGCTTCGTCGCCGACGTCTTCGGCAGGTCGACCGGCACGCCCTGAACCATCAGCGGCGCAGCGACCATGAAGACGATGAGCAGCACGAGCATCACGTCGACGAACGGCGTGACGTTGATCTCGGCGAGAGGCTTGTAGTCCTCCATCTCGTCGTCGTCGAAGCCACCGCCGGACGATGGTGCTGCCATGCCCATCTAGCCGACTCCTTCGAGGCGAACCGGACCTTCGCTCTGCCCGCGAGCGATGGCGCGCGCCAGCGTCGCGATGCTGGTGCCTGCCTTCTCGCCCGAGCGGCCGAGCGACACGGTGATCTGATTGTAGGCGACCACCGCGGGGATGGCGGCGGCGAGGCCGAGCGCCGTCGCGAACAGTGCCTCGGCGATGCCGGGAGCGACGACGGCGAGGCTCGTATCCTTCGCCTGGGCGATGGCGGTGAAGCTGTTCATGATGCCCCACACGGTGCCGAGCAGTCCGATGAACGGCGAGGCGGAGCCGACGGTGGCGAGGAACGGCAGGCCGGTCTCGATGCGCCGCATCTCGGTCTTGAGGGCCGAGCGCATGGAGCGCTCGATGCGGGCGCGCAGCTCGTTGCGGCTCTCGCCGCGAGCGACGCCGTCGGCCCATTCACCCTGCGCTGCGGCCTGCACGGCGCCGACGATTCCGCGCCCGCGATCGGGCGACAGGCGCCCGGCGGCGGCCTGGCGGGCGAGCTGGCGGACCTGGCGCTTCAGGATCATGAGGCGGATCGCCTTCTCGAAGATCAGCGCCCAGCACAGCACCGAGCATATGGCGAGCAGAAGCATGATCGCCTGCACGAACGGATCGGCGTGCATGATGAGGCCGATGAGCGAGAAGTCGCGGCCTTCGACTGCGATGTCGGTTCCAACGAAGTACCCTTACTTAGAAATTTCGACCTTGGTCAGCGACTTGACCTTGAGGCGAGCCAGGCAGTCGGTGGCCGGTCCCGATGATGTGCGACATTCCATGACGTCGTTGATAAGGAAGCTGCCGATGCCGTCGCACTGCGCGCCGTCGAGATCGAACAGCTTCACCGATCGTTTGTCCGGACGCACGGGCGCCAGATCGAGGGCGAAGCGCCGCCCGACGATGCCGTCCGTCTGGAACATGACGAGGTCGAGCTTGAAGGCCTCATAGGCCGTCGTCGTTGGATTGGTGACGACGACGTAGGCGCGGCAGCCCTTGTCGGACTTCTCGAGCTTGTTGAGCTCGAGGGTGATGCCGTCGCCGCTCTCAGGCTGTGCCGGCGTGGTGGCGGCGGGATTGTCTTGGGCGTGGGCGACGACGGCGAAAAGACACGCCGCGACAGCGGCAAAGAGGGATTTCAAGATCATTGCACTCACAGGACGCAACCAATTCATTCTCTTGCTCGGTGACATATAGGGGCGACGAACAATGCCCACGTCATCAAGGGCTTGGCGGTGGACGTGCGCTCAGGTGAGCGCGGCACGATCGACGGCGTTCCCGTCCGCAGCTACGACGCATGCGGCTTGCGCATATTTTCTCTCCCTCTCCGGCTCGACACTGCGCCATCTGCGCGAGTCAGCTCCGTTTTTTGCCGGTCTCGGGGGCGCGATCGGCGGCGCTAGGTCGCAGCCGGTCAGCGAGTTTCATCCCCCTCGCCGTTTGGTGAAGTAACACTGCGCAGACGAGCCCTGTCAAACACGGAAAAACAAGACACTCGTGATCGGGAATTATTCACCCAACGATCGGGAATTATTCCCGAATTCGATGCGCAAAAGACACACCGCCGTCGGGTTATAGTGTAGCGCGTTGGTCGAACCTTGACCGTTATGCGGCAGGGCATTCTTTTAGGTGAGTTAATTACGGTCGACTTCAAAAAATAATCCCGTCAACGGGAAAGTTTGAAGCGGCCGACTACCGGATCGAGGCCCGCGAACGGTGGCAGTTCGCAAGGAAGCCTCACCGGCTTGAAGTCGGTGGTGTCAGTCACCTCGCGTACTACTGGGGGAGTAACGGTGATGCGTTTCGCGTCTGCGTTTGCGTGTGTATTTTGCCTTGTTTCTCTAACCGCCGCGCCAGCCATAGCGCAGGATTCCGGCGCCGCAGCGCCCCCCGCGCCAGCCGCCTCAGCCGGCGTTGCGGAACTTCCCGCCAGTCGACGTCGTGCAGGACACGCCGGTTCAAAAGGCCGCGCGCGCCAAGAAAAAGGCTGTCGCCGTATCGCCCCTGAGCAGCGTCAGCGGTCCGCCGACAAGTGCCGCGCCGTCGGGCGCAGCCAGTCAGATCGGGCGCCGGCGGCGACGCCGATCGCGGCGCCGATCACGGTGCCGAGCGCGGTCACGAACGTCACCGACACCGATATCGAGCATGAAGGCACGGGCTCGATCCAGCAGACGCTGCAGCAGAGGGTGCCGGGCATCATCATTTCCGACGCCGCCGGCAACGCGCTTCGCGCGGAGTTGTCGTTCCGCGGCTTCGACGCCTCGCCGGTCAGCGGCCGCGCGCAGGGCCTCGCCGTCTACCAGAACGGCGTGCGCATCAACGAGGCCTTCGGCGACGTGGTGAACTGGGACGCGATCCCCAGCAACGCCATCAACTCCATGTCGGTGGTCAGCAACAACCCGTCGTTCGGCCTGAACGCCCTGGGCGGCGCCGTGAGCATCCTGATGAAGGACGGCTTCAGCTATCAGGGCGGCGAGCTCGACGTGATGGGCGGCTCGTTCGGACGCCGGCAGGTCGGCATTCAGGCCGGCGAAGCGTTCGGCAACGCCGGTGTCTACGTCGCCAGCGAGTGGTTCGAGGACGACGGCTACCGCGATTTCTCCGAAAGCGAGGTGCGGCGCTTCTACGGCGACATCGGCCTCAAGGGCACCTTCGCCGAGGTTCATTTCAGCCTGACGGCGGCCGACAATCATTTCGGCGCCACGGCGGCCGCGCCCGTCGAGCTGCTCGAGCGCAGCTGGAGCAACACCTTCACCTCGCCGCAGACCACTGATCTCGAAGTCTACATGCCGACGATCTCGGCCTCGGTGAAGGCGACCGACACGCTGACGGTCTCTGGCGTCGGCTACTACCGCCGCTTCAAGAACCGCGTGGTCGACGGCAACGTCACCGAGATCGAGGAGTGCGACCCCGCCCAGCGCTCCTGCCCGCGACTAACACCTTGTGCCTCGAAGACGACTGAACAAGTTCTGGATCAGAATCGGGAACCCTATCCCGGACGACATCGTCGCCGACGACAGGTTGGGTTCCATCGAGCGTCTCGCCACCACGAGCGAGAGCTGGGGTGGTGTGGTCGAAGGGCAGGAGAGGGCCAAGCTGTCTGGGCTTCCCAACCTGTTCATCGCCGGCGTGTCGTATGATCATGGCCGCACGAACTATCAGACATCGAGCGAGCTCGGCGAGATCCAGCCAAAGTATGTCGTCACCGGCACGGGGCTGTTTGTAACCGATCCGCTGGAGCTGGCGCAGCGCAATCTCGGCGCCGAGAACACGTATTGGGGCGTCTACTTCTCCGACGCGATCGACGTTACGAATGAGCTCACGGTGACGGTCGGCGGCCGCTACAATCGCGCCACCATCCAGCTGGAAGACAACACCGGCCGTTTCCCTGGCCTCAACGCCACCAACACTTATGAGCGCTTCAACCCGATGGTTGGCGGCAACTACAAGCTCTTTTCCGGCATGTCACTCTATGGCGGCTACTCGGAATCGAACCGTGCACCGACGCCCGCCGAACTTGGTTGCGCCGAGCCGGCGTTCCCGTGCCTCATCGAAAGCTTCCTGACCGACGACCCGCCGCTTGAGCAGGTGGTCGGCCGCACCGGCGAGGTCGGGCTGCGCGGCCAGGGATCCGACTTCGGCGGCCGCTATACTTGGTCGGCGGGGCTGTTCCGTACGCTCGCCTCCAATGACATCCTCCCCGTCATGGGCAACGGGCGCATCTTCTTCGTCAATGCCGGCGATACGCTGCGCCAGGGCGTGGAGCTGTCTGCGACGTACGAGACGCGCAAGTGGAATGCGTATGCGCTCATATGCCTTCGTCGACGCCACGCTCGACACATGTACCGATCCCACGAGGGGTCTGCGCCTTCCTCCAAGCTGGCGATCGCCTGCCCGGTATTCCGCAGCACCGCTTCAAGGCCGGCATCGAGTACTCGGTGACGTCGAAGTGGAAGGTCGGCACCGACCTCGTCGCCGCCAGCAACTCGCCGTTCTTCCCCAACGAAGCGCGGAAGCGGCGATGTTCCTCGGCAGCTACGCACGCGTCGACCTGAACACGTCCTACGACGTCACCGACAACGTTCAGGTCTATGGCCTCGTGAAGAACCTGTTCAACTCGAAGTACGGTCTCTACGGCACGTACTTCGAAGCCGATGAGGTGTCGGACGTCGACAAGGCGCTCGGTGGGCCCGGCTTCTCCGATCCGCGCACCATCTCGCCGTCGATGCCGTTCGCTGCCTATGGCGGTGTCAAGGTCCGCTACTAAATCTCGCGAGCCGACGACTGACCGACTGCCGAGGCCCTTCTCACCCCGTGAGGAGGGCCTTTGCCGTCGGTGAGTTGTGCATGACGTGTGCGTGGCGAGTGCGCAACTTTTGATCAGCGATACACAGTTACGGACTCACAGTGCGCTTGACGCGGTGATTGCCGCATTACCCAATTCTTTGGGTGCGACAAAGTGAGTCGCGGGGCAAATCAAGCAAAAATCGGGAAAAATTCCCGAAAACATATAACGCGAATACCCGAAAGTGTTTTGGTGGAGTTTTGCGGGAGTAAAGGCGGAAAGAGCAAATCGAGCGCTGGGGGGCGACATGCACGGCAGGGGTCTATTGCGGCTGGTACGAGCGGCCGGAGTGACGGCGCTGGTTTCCTTTCCCGTCGTCGCACAGCAGACGGCGCCGCAGACGCAGCCTACGCCGCCTCCCGGCAGGCGGCACGACTACGACCCCGGGCGCGACGACAACTCCGGGTACGACGACCACCCCGGGTACGACGACCCCGGGCACCGCGGCTCCCAATGCGGGCGCCCCCCCGACGCCGGCCCCGCCGCCCGCCGCGAGCCAGCTCCCACCCGTCGACGTGATCCAGAAGAAGGCGCAGCCGGCTCCCAAGGCCGCCGCCAAGAAGGCGCCCCCGAAGAAGCAGGTAGCCGCTCCCGCGCCCGCCCCACCGTCCGCCGAGCCGCCGCCGCAACTCGATACGCCGGTGACTTATGAGCCGGGCGAGGGCGGCATCGACAGCGGCACGGTGCAGATGTCGCCGGTCGAGGGCAGCTCGATACCGATCGGCAAATACCCGGGCGCCGTGGGCCGCGGCAGCGCCGAGGACTTCAACCGCACCGGCTACACCTACGCACCTGAGGTGCTGCAGCAGACCGTGCCCGGCGTCATCCTCGGCGATGCGCAGGGCAACGTGTTCCAGCGCAACCTGCAGTTCCGCGGCTTTAAATCATCGCCGGTCAACGGCGTGCCGCAGGGCCTCGCCGTCTATCAGAACGGCGTGCGCATCAACGAGAGCTTCGGCGATATCGTCAACTACGACTTCCTGCCCGACAACGCCATCAGCGGCATGACGATCATCGGCGCCAACCCGGTGTTCGGTCTCAACGCGCTCGGCGGCGCCTTGACCATCTTCATGCGCGACGGCTTCAACTACCAGGGCGCCGAGCTCAACGTGATGGGCGGCTCGTTCGGCCGCTACCAAGGCGGCCTGGCAGTCGGCGGCAACAGCGGATCGTGGGGCAGCTTCCTGGCCCTCGAAGGCATCCACGACAACGGCTATCGCGACTTCTCGGCTTCGCGCATCCGCCGCATGTACGCCGACCTCGGCGCCAAGGGCGACGGCACCGAGTTCCACCTGAACTTCACCGGCGCCGCGAACTACGTCGGCGTCACGGCCGCCGCGCCCGAGCAGCTCCTCGACCTCAACTGGGCGAACACGTTCACCTCGCCGCAGACCACCAAGAACCAGGTGGCAATGACCTCGCTCAACGGCAACATCGAGGTCTCGCCGACCTGGTCGCTGCAGGGCGTCGGCTACTACCGCTGGTTCAAGCAGTCGCACGTCGACGGCAACATCTCAGAGGCCGAGGAATGCGACACCATTCCGAACGTCCTCTGCCTCGAGGGCGACGATGGTCTGTTGCTGGGCGGCGTTGGCCCGGGTGTCAACCCGGACGGAACAATCCCTGATAGACATCGCCGACCCGCTTGGCTCGCTCGACCAGACCTCGCAGCTCGCCAACAGCTTCGGCTTCGCCGGCCAGGCCGTGAACAAGGACTACATTGCCGGCTACAAGAACCAGTTCCTGATCGGCGCCAGCTACGATCGCGGCAACGTCGGCTACGGCGCCACGTCGACGCTCGGCTCGTTCGACGCCCAAGTTCGTGGTCAACAGCCTCGGCATCCTGCTGGTTGCGCCAAGCGAGGTGTCGCCGCGCGACCTGACGACGATCAACGACTACTACGGCGTCTACTTCTCCGACACGGTCGACCTGACGAGCGAGCTCGCGCTGACCGTGGGCGGCCGCTATAACTTCGCCCGCGTGCAGATCATCGACGACACCGGCACCTCGCCGCAGCTCAACGGCGACAACACGTTCCAGCGCTTCAACCCGATGGTCGGCGGCACCTACCTGCTGAATCCCGGGCTGACGCTCTATGCCAGCTACGCCGAGGCCAACCGCGCGCCGACGCCGGCCGAGCTCGCCTGCTCGGACCCTGCCTTCCCGTGCTTGCTGGAAAGCTTCCTGACCGCCGATCCGCCGCTCGACCAGGTCGTCTCGCACACCTGGGAGCTCGGCCTGCGCGGCAGGATGCAGGGATATAACAACGAGCGCTTCGAGTGGAGCGCCGGCCTATTCCGCGCCCTCAACAGTGACGACATCTACCAGATCGCCGATGAGATCTCCGGTCGCGGCTACTTCGACAACGTCGGCGACACGCTGCGGCAGGGCATAGAAATCGGCGGCCGGTATACGGACGAGCGTTGGATGGTCTACGCCAACTACGCGTTCGTCCACGCCACGTTCCAGAGCTCCTTTATCCTGCCCTCGCCCGACAATCCTCTGGCGTTCGAGTGCGACGATGGCCCCGGCTCTCCACCGTCCGATGACGAGCCCAATTGCCTTTTGGTGAATGACGGCGACCGGATTCCCGGCGTTCCGCTCAGCCGCTTCAAGACCGGCTTCGACTACCTGATCACGCCGCAGTGGAAATTCGGCGCCGACCTCGTCGCCGCCTCCAGCCAGTTCTTCTACGGCGACGAAGCCAACCTCAACGCGCCGCTGGCCGGCTACGCCAAGGTCGACCTGCACACCTTCTACGACCTGACCGAGAACGTGCAGCTCTACGGCCTCATCTATAACCTCTTCAACTCGCAGTACGGGCTGTTCGGCAACTTCTTCAACCTCGAGGCGGCGAACGAAGCCTCGGAGGCCAACCCGGCGACGGGCGACGACTTCTTCACCAACCCGCGCACCATCACGCCGGCGCCGCCGATCGTGGCCTACGGCGGCATGAAGATCCACTACTGATGTAGGCTGAGTTTCAGCATCTCCCGCGCGGGCGCCTCGGGTCACCGGGGCGCCCGTTTCGCGTCTACATCTGGGTGACGTAGGCGCGGCCTTCGATGACATCGTATTCGCACGTAGGGGGCAGTTTCCCCGCCGGCCAGCGTCAGCACCACGTGGGGATGCTTGAAGCGCGCCGGCCAGCGCGCGCTGCGCAGCTGCCAGATGCGCACATCGACGTTGGAGCGGCCGATGACCACGTCGACGGAATCGGGCCGCGTCCAAAGCGGGCCACCGGCCCCGGCGCGGAAGATCTGCTCGCTCTGGCAGGCGGCAATGGCCCGCTCGCGAAAGGCGCCGATGAGCGCTTCCTGCGCCCCGTCGCGGTAAAGCCGGTCCTGGGCCCAGATTTTCGCACCCGCCAGCAAGGCGAGCGTGATGACGAGGGCTCTCAGCATGGCGGCGTGCTCCCACACGCGGGGCGGAAAGTGGTCGCGGATCGCGGCCGCAGGCACTCCGCCGGGCAGCGCCGAGTTTCCCCGGGCTTGGTGAATAAAGAGTTGCCGGTCGTATCGCCGCGCTTGTCAGGGGCGCCTCATTGCGGCATGGATCGCGGCCAAGTCGGCACTAGGTCTCGACCACGTTCGCAATTCCGGGGGTACCGCCCATGAGCAAGAAGAAAATCCTGATCACCTGGCCTCTGCCGGAGGCCGTCATGGCGCGCGCCCGCGAGACCTACGACGTTATCGCCCATGGCGATAACCCCAAGATCACCGTCGACGAGATGCTGGAGACGGCCAAGTCCGTCGACGCCATCCTGCTGACGCTCAACGAGAAGTGTCCCAAGGCCGTCATCGACCGCGTCCCTGAGAACATCAAGTGCATCTCGACGTTCTCGATCGGCTTCGACCACATCGATCTCGAAGCCTGCAAGGCGCGCGGCATCAAGGTCGGCAACGCTCCGCACGGCGTCACCGTCGCCACGGCCGAGATCGCCATGCTCCTGCTCTTGGGATCGGCGCGGCGCGCCGCCGAGGGCGAGCGCATGCTCCGCTCGCGCTCCTGGCCGGGCTGGCAGCCGCTGCAGCTCGTCGGCCAGCGGCTCGATAACAAGAAGCTCGGCATCTACGGGTTCGGCAAGATCGGCCAGGCGTTGGCGCAGCGCGCTCGCGGCTTCGACATGGAGATCCACTACTACGACATTTACCGGGCCAAGCCCGAGGTGGAGGCCAAGTACAACGCCACGTACCACGATAGCCTCGACAGCCTTCTGAAGGTCTCGCAGTTCTTCTCCATCAACGCGCCGTCGACGCCGGAGACGCGCTACTTCTTCAACAAGGACGTGATCGAGAAGCTGCCGCAGGGCGCCATTGTCGTGAACACGGCGCGCGGCGATCTCGTCAAGGACGATGACTTGATCGCGGCCTTGAAGTCGGGCCGGCTCGCCTATGCCGGCCTCGATGTGTTCGCCGGCGAGCCGAAGATCAACGAGGGCTACTACGACCTGCCCAACACGTTCCTGTTCCCGCATCTAGGTTCGGCGGCGATCGAGGCGCGCAATCAGATGGGCTATGAGGCCCTCGACAACATCGACGCCTTTTTCGCCGGCAAGGACATGCCCTTCAAGCTCGCCTGAGGTTCGAAGCGACGGACGGGCCGCGGAGCACGCGACCCGTCCGAGCCGGGCTGCCTAGAGGTAGCTGAGCCACCAATCGCTTCGCCGCCGCTTGACGTCCGCGAACCAGCGGCACAGCGGATAGAGTGCGACGATCACAACGAGCCACACGCCGTAGACCCACGGCAGTGCCAGCCCGAAGCCGGCGGGCTTGTCCGACGGCAGACCGCCGAAGAGGAAGGCGGCATCGCCGAAGACCATCCATGCGTAGGCCACCGCCAGCGCATGGATGAGGAAGATGTGCGCGACATAGTAGAGCATCGGCACGCGACCGAAGGTCGTGATCCAAGAGGCGAGCTTGCCGCGTGCATGCTCGAAGAGGCCAAGCAGTATGAGGCCGGGGCCGAGCGTCATCATCAGATAGAGCAACGACGGCGGATACTTCTCGACGTTGAGCATCGAGAGCACCGTCTCCGGCATATTCTCGTGCACGATCCAGGGCGCCGGGTCGCCATAGTAGTTGCTGAGCCGCAAGGCGACGAAGGCGACCGTGAGCAGCAGTCCAAGGGTGAGGAAATGCCGCCGCCGCTCGTTTGCATCGAGCGAGAACCAGGGCCCTAGTGCGTAGCCGGTCGCCATGACGCCGACCCAAGGAATAAGCGGGTAGAGGGCATAGAGGCTCGAGGTTTCCGACAGCTTGAGGAGGGCCGGCTGGTGGAGAAACGTCCAGATCCAGCTCGCCGAGCCGAAGTCTGCCGCGTTGATGCCGTCGAGCAGGTTGTGACCGGCAATCATGCCGAGGCCGATCGCGCCGATCGCCGCCCGCGGGAGCCAGATGAGGCCGGCGAGCACGACCATCGAGGCGCCGATCACCCAGATCACCTGCGTGACGAAGTGATCAAGACCGAGATCGAACGTCCAGCCGAGCCGCACGATGGTGAACTCGAGCACCATCAGCCAGAAGCCGCGCGTGAAGAGAAACCGGCTGAGCTCGGCCGTGCTGCGTCCGCGCTGTCCGTAGAGATAGGCGGAGACGCCGGAGAGCAGAATGAAGATTGGCGCACAGAAGTGGGTAATCCAGCGCGTGAGGAAAAGAGCTGGATCGGCCACGTCGCGCGGGTTCATCCCGCTCGAGCCGAAGAAGTCGCGCGTGTGATCGAGCGCCATGATCACCATGACAAGGCCGCGCAGCAGGTCAATGGAGTCGAGGCGGGCGCGGGTGCTGGCGCCGCGAGGCGCCGCGACCAAGGGCCGGGGCCGGTCTACCAAGGACGGCAGGGGACTCTTCAGGTGAACGTTCATGGCGTCCTTTTATGCGTGAATGCTGTCACCACTTTGAAAGTGGGCGAGAAACGGAGGAGTCTCGCATGCAGGACGGAGTTCGGCTGTTCCCCGCGGCACAGGGTGCCGACCCGATGCGGCAAAGAAATGCCTTTCAAGCTCGCTTAAGCCGCCCGGCTGCAGCAATATGGTAGGAGCATGGGGAAGCTCGGGGGAAAGTGTGGCACACGCTGGGATCCGCTTGGGGAGGCGGACGTCGGCGTCTGAAGAGGAGCACTGCCAATGGAACCGATCGAGCCGACCACCCGCGTGCAGACGACAGGTGAACAAGTAGCCGAGCCGCGCAGCTCCAGGTTCGCCGACAGCGCCGTTTGGATGCGCGGACTTTACATGTTGTTGCTCGTGCTCGCCTTCGGTGTCGCCCAGACGCTGCTGTGCGTGACGGCGATCGCGCAATTTCTGTGGCTCCTGTTCGCCGGCGAAGCCAACAGCCAGATCGCCCAGTTCGGCGGCTCACTAGCACGCTGGCTGGCCGATGCCGCGCGCTACCTGGCGTGCGCCAGCGACGCCAAGCCGTTCCCTTGGGCGCCGTGGCCGCCGGCGGTCTGACCCGGTTCGGGGCACGATTGTCGGTTCAGGTGGCGATCTCGCCCGCCAGCCAGCGCGCTGTGCGCAATAGCCGCCCGTCGTCGTGGCGCAGGCCGACGAGCTGGACACCCACCGGCAGCCCCTGCGCTTCGAGCAGCGGCAGCGACACGGTTGGCATGCCGAGATAGGTCCACAGCCCGTTCATGATCGGGCTGCCCGTGGAGGTGTGCCCCTTTGGTGCTGGGCCGAGCGCCGCAGGCGTGAGGACGGCGCTGAAGCCCTTGAGTGCGGCAGCGACGGCGCGATAGGCCGGCTCGCGGCCGGTGATGGCACGTAGATATTCCTGCGCAGCGATGGCGAAGCCAGAATTCGAGGCGCTGCGTCAGGCCCGGCGAGATGAGCTCCGGCGCCTGTTGCAGCAGCGGGCCGTAGTAGTGCGCATTCTCCGCCAACTGGACGATGCGCTGCCATTCGATGACGTCGGCGAGCACCGGGATATCGATCTCGACGGCGCTCTCCCCGAGGCTGTCCGCATAGGCTTCGAACACGGCGCGCATCTCCGCGTCGGCATCGGGCCAGGAAGGCGTTTTGACGAAGGCCAGCCGCGGCGGCATCGGCGGCTTTGAGCGCGCCTTGCCAAGCAGGCCGGGGCGGCTGCGGCGGAAGCTCGTCGCGTCGCCGCCTTCGAACGCCGTCATGCAGTCGGTGATGAGCGCCAGGTCCTCGATAGAGCGCGCATAGAGGCCCACCGTATCCAGCGTGTGCGATTGCATAAGCACGCCCGCGCGCGGTACGAGGCCGAGCGTCGGCTTGAAGCCGTAGACGCCGCAGAATGAAGCCGGCCGCACGATCGAGCCGGCCGTCTGGCTGCCGAGCGCGGCGGGTATCATGTGGTCGGCGACGGCGGCGGCCGAGCCGGCCGACGAGCCGCCCGGGGTGTGGGCGAGATTACGTGGGTTGCGCGTCTTCGCCGGCGTCAGCAGCGCGAGTTCCGTCGTCGCCGTTTTGCCCATGATGACGGCGCCGGCATCGCGCAACGCTGCAACGCAGGTCGCGTCGCGCTCCGGCCGCCGCCTGGAAAAAATCGGCGAGCCGTTCTCCGTCGGCATGTCAGCGGTGTCGAAGATGTCTTTGACCCCGACCGGCACCCCATGCAGTGCGCCCGTCGCTTCCCCCGCGCGCAGCGCGGCGTCGGCTTCTCGCGCCTGGGCCAGGGCGAGCTTGGCGTCGAGATGCGCCCAGGCGTGCACATCGTCCTCGCGCGCGCCGATGCGCTGCAGGCAGGCACGCACGAGCGCCTCGGAGGAGAGTTCGTTCTTGCGGATGGCCTCCGCGGCAGCGGTGGCCGTCAGCGTTGTCGGGTCCGGCATGCGGTGGCGGCTCATACTTTCGGTCGGGTTTTAAGAACCATTTGCAGCGTCTGCGGCGACGGCGTGCGGCACCTCGGCCACAGGTTCACAGATGCGCGGTTTCGGCATCCCTTAGCGGGCGCCCTCATTCTGCTCAATCCCCGTGTAGACGGCTTGACGGGCCTTCGTTTTACTACCTATAGCTGCTGCCTTCGCCGACAAAAGAATACCCCCTGGGGTGCCTCATGCTCGGTTTTCGACCGGGAGTGGGCGCGCAAGGGATTGCTGCGAGATGCGCTGAGCATTGCGAGGGAAAAGACGATGGCCAATCAGAGCGGCCGGCATTTTCTGCAGATCCCCGGACCGACGCCGGTTCCGGAGCGGATCCTCAATGCCATGTCGCGGCAGATGCTCGATCATCGCGGCCCGACATTCGGTGAGTTCGGCCTGAAGCTGCTGGCCGACGTCAAGACGATCTTCAAGACCGTCAACCCCGTCATCATCTATCCCGCGTCTGGGACGGGTGCGTGGGAGGCCGGCTTGGTCAACACGTTGTCGCCCGGCGACAAGGTTCTCATCGTCGAGACCGGACAGTTTGCCGTCCTGTGGCGCAACATGGCCGAGCGCCTGGGCCTCGAGCCCGAGGTGATCCCGACCGATTGGCACGGGGGCGCCGATGCCAATGCCGTGGAAGCGCGCCTCAAGAAGGACAAGACGCACGACATCAAGGCCGTGTGCGTGGTGCACAACGAAACCTCGACGGGCGCGCGCACGTGGATCGACGAGATCCGCAAAGCCATGGACGGCGCCAAGCATCCGGCCCTGCTGATGGTGGATGCCGTCTCGTCGCTGGGGGCTATGGATTTCCGCCACGACGAGTGGGGCGTCGACGTCGCCGTTTCAGGCTCGCAGAAGGGCCTGATGTTGCCGCCCGGCCTGTCGTTCACGGCCATCAGCCAGAAGGCGCTCGCCGCCTCCAAAAAGGCGACGCTGCCGCGCTCCTATTGGAATTGGGAGGACATGATCGCCATCAACGCGGCCGGCACGTTCCCCTACACGCCCGCCATCGGGCAGCTTTACGGGCTCGCCGAGGCGATCGCCATGCTGCACGAGGAAGGCCTCGACAACGTGTTTGCGCGCCATGAGCGACTTGCCGAGGCGACGCGTCGTGCCGTGCGCGGCTGGGGCCTCGATACGTGGTGCCGCGATCCGCGCTCGCATTCCCCCGCAGTCACCGCCGTCACCATGCCGGATGGGCACAACGCCGACGCCTACCGCAAGCTCGTGCTCGAGAACTTCAACATGTCGCTGGGCACCGGCCTCAACAAGCTGGCCGGCAAAGCCTTCCGCATCGGCCATCTCGGCTACACCAACGAGCTGACTGTGCTCGGTGCGCTTGCTGGTGTGGAGATTGGGCTGGAACTCGCCGGCGTGCCGCACGAGAAGGGCGGCGTGGCTGCGGCGATGAGCTATCTGTCGGGAACCGTCCGGCCCGCGACCGCCAAGGCGGCCTGATCGCGGGCCCGCGGGCCGCTATCACCAATTAAAAAGGGTCTTGATAGAAACGGGTTTGACGGAATCGGCCTTGATGGAATCGGCTTTGACGCCGGATTTCGGCACGTTCGACGGCCCTGAATAACCAGCTGACGCCAGTTCGACCTTGCAGCGTTTGCCCAGCTGCGCGTACTTGGCGATCACACAGCTTTTGACCTCGGAATAGGTCGGGGTGGCATCAACGCACCCGATGCGGCGCACGTCACTCTCGCAGGCGGCGCGCAGAGCCGGCGTAACCTCCGGCGGTAATTTGACTTCTCCAGCGAACGCCAACGAGCTTGCCGATACTGCTGCGAATGCGACGAGGACCTGTACCTTCAGCATAACTACCCCTCACGACGAGTGACCAAGCTGACCATGAGACAGAGCGGTGCAGCAGAATATTGACGGCACGCCGTCTGCGACAGGTGACCGCAGTAATAAGCCATTTCAGCGAGGTGTCTCGTATTGGATGCCCGCGAGCGGTCAACCGCTTCGGCGAGCCGCACGCTGTCGACGTCATCCTTGTGAATGACATCGCTGGCGCCGCCGGCAAGAAGGCGCGAGCGGCGGGCCTGTGTGACGGCGCCGCTGACGACGATGATGGGTCCGTCGTAGCCCGCCCGTCGCAGCTCGGGGATCGACAGGAACGCATCGTCGGAGGGCTTCAGGATATCGTCGAGGAAGGTGAGCGTCGGCAGACGTTCGGCGAGGCACTTGACGGCGTCGCCGAGCGAGCGCGCCCAGCGGATCTGCACCTGGTAGCCGAAAAGCACGCGCAGCGTTGCCGTCAACCGCTCGGCGTCGAGCGGTTCATCGTCGACGATCAGAATCTCGACGGGCTGCTCCTGCTTGGCGCGGGCGCTCGCGAGGTTGGAGCGCTTGGCAAGGTGGCCGCTGCCGGTCGACCGGTCCTTCTTGGAAAGCTCGTTGCCGGCGTCGGAATGCGACAGACGGGTTGAGCCGTGCGTTGTCCTATCGGGAAGCATTGACCCAACATGCGCTTGAGAGCGGCCTGTCCGCCCATGTGCGATATAGGGAGAGTTGTGCAATTTGAAAGTTCCCGCACCTACTTCGGCCAATGAACTATAAACGTTATACCTCTGGTCTGGTCAATGTTATCACGCACACGGATCGAACCCTGGGCCGCCGCGATCATTTTCTGCACGATGGCGAGTCCCATGCCCTCCCCTTCTCCGGAAAGATTGCGGAAGGGCAGGAAAATGCTGTCGCGATGCTCGCGCGGGATTCCGGGTCCATCGTCGGTGACGAGAATTTCCAACGCCGTCGGATGGTCGATGCACGTCAGGAGGATGCGCCCAGCATCTCGGTCGTGATGTTTGACTGCGTTGTCGATCAGGTTGCGCAAGACGAGGTCGAGCGGGGCCGCGAAGGTTTCCAGGCGCGGCCAGCTCCCGCACATGTCTATCTGCATCCGGCGCTTCGGCAGCGAGCGTACGATGTCGGCGACCATGTCCCCGACGTCGACCTGCTCGATCGCCAGCTCGCGCGGTCCGGCGCTCGAATAGACCAGCAACCCCGAGAGCATCGACGACAGTCGGCCGATTTGCCGGCGCAGCTTTTCCAGCTTGTTGCGGCTGGCTGGCGCATCGCCGTCCGACGACCGCCTGCTTCGATCTCCTCGGCCATGGCGATAGCGCACGCATCGGTGCGTTCAGGTCGTGCGCGACGATCAAGGCGAATTGCTCGAGCTTGGCATTGGCAATGCGCAGCTCGGCGTTGGCGAGCGTCAGCTCGTGCGATTTAGCGACGACGGCGGCCTCGGCCATGAGACGTGCGCGAACCTGCCGGCTGAGTTCGATCTCCAGGGTGCCGCCGGATGCGGCCTGCGAGATGACCAGCAGATACTGATGCTCCAGGGGATAGAACGCCAGTGACAGACGCGGTCCGGCGCCGGCGGCGGAGATCAGCGAGACATTCGGGACGCGAAGCACATCGTCGGGACCGTGGCGCAGCAAGGCAAGGTCGTCCTCGAGTCCGAGCACGGCAGGAATGGTGTCGACCAGCGGCACGTCGAGCGCCACGAAATCCGCGAGCGTGCCGAACCGGCGCCGCACGATCAGCTCATGATCGATCCACACCATGCCGTAGGCGCCGCGCGCCGCCAGCAAGTCGCCCGCGCGCAGTCGCTCGCGAACGGTGACCTCGCTTTCAAAGTCCGCGACGGCGAACCGCGTCTGCTGCTGCGAGGAAGGCATTCTTGACGTTCTCTCCGGTCTTGGCGCTGGTGCGTAGCGTCGGGATGGCGGAACGGGCGAGATCCGGCGGCAGGGCGGCCTCATCGCCGCTCATATCGCTTTTGTTGAGCAGAAAGCCGCAATAGCGGCCGGGCATTGCCTGCAAAAAATTGCGGCCGAGCTCGAGCATCGTCTCGATCGTCGAGCGACGCGTTAGATCGCCGACGACGAGCGCCGCGGCCGCCTGACGAATATAGACGAGGGAAAGGATGCTGTCGCCGAAGTTGCCGTCCGTATCCCAGACGACGAACTTGGCGGGAGGCGTGTCAACTGAGGGATCGGGCGCGATCTCGCAACTATAGACGTCGACCCCCAGCGTCGGCTTGTAGTTGTGATCGAACTCATCGAACACCAGACGGCGCACGATCGACGACTTGCCGACGCCGATGTCGCCCAGCAGCATGATTTTGCGCCGGTTCATTGCTTGGCCTCGCCGTTGAAGCCGATCTCGAACTCGACACGACGGTTAGGGCTGGCGTCGCCGATCGACGGCGCAAGGTTGGAGACGTCGTTGCGGCCCACGGCAACCAGCCTATCGGCCGGAACGCCCCGCCGCGTCAGCTCGCCGAGCACCTTGGCGGCACGGGCAAACGACAATGGCGAATTGTGCGTTTGGCCACCCTTCTCGTCGGTATGCCCGACGACGCGGACGAACGCCCGGGTCTGCTGCATCAGGGCAGCCAGCTCATCGAGCGCGGCGGCGGCGAGACGGGTGTCGCGGTAGTCGGTGTCCTTGGTGAAGAAAATCGCATTGCTGCCCACCCATTGCGCCAGGCGCTGATCCGGCGTCGGCTGGCTTAGCCGGGCGACTTCGGCCTGCAGCGCCTCAGACCGGGCGAGCATTGTGCGCGCCTCGTCGCGGCTTTGTTTCAGTTCGGCCGTCATGGCGGCAATAGCTGTGTTCGTTGCTTGTGCGGCGGCGGTAAGCTCGCCGATCTGCGCACGTGCCTCCGCGAGCCCGCCCGGAAGTGAGGCCGTCCGATCGGTGATGACAGAAGCGGGTAGCGCCTCGCGCAGACTTCGCGTCGCCTGCAGCGCATCGGCCGGCTTCGGCACGAGGCCGAGCAAAGTCACCCGGTCCCCGTTGTCGGCGATGGCGACGTGCACGGGAAAGCCGCGTAGCGCGCCGTCGTCGGCGATCACGCGTTCGGCCACATCGCGCGCGCGGGCGGTCTGCAGGGCCGAATAGGCCGTCCAGCCTCCCCAGCCGAGTAGCAACATCAGCAACCCCCAGAACAGCAGCGCCGCCGGCGAGATGCCGCGTCGCTTGGCCGTGCGACCCGCGGCGAACGCAGCATCGAGATCGGCGGCGAGCGAGGCCAGCAGGGCATTGATTGGCGCCGTCGTTCCCTCGGGATCGCTTGGCCGAGCGGCGGCAACGATTGGGCGGAGCTTTTCGATCGTGCCGATGAAGTGCGCGTCGATTGCCCGCTCGAGCGCCCCCGGGGCCGCGCCGCTACAGCGAACGAACAGAAGATTCGCGGGGGAGGCGCGCATATAGACAATCGAAGATCCGAGATCGAGGCGCCGCAAGCTCGTCTCTTCGGCGACGAAAGCGTCGGTGGCGACCTCGTTGATGGCGGCAAGCACGCCACTGCGCATGTGATCGCGAGGATTGCCGGCGACCGGCCAGCGGCCCAGCAGTTCTCCCGAGCCGCGGCGCACCAGATAGATATCCTCGACCTTCGGCGGCGGCGCGTGCGTCATCGTCAACTCGGCAACGGACCGTCCCGTCAGCAGGCTGCGAGCGCGCAGCATGAAGCGGTTCTGCTCGAGGCGGCGGTTGATCTCGTCGGCGAGGTCACGGAAAGCGCTGACGACATAGTCCTTCACCATGCGGCCCATGGCCGGGTAGAGGGCCTCGGCGAGCTCGTCTTGGCTGTTGCGGATCTCGGTGCGGATGGTGCTGACGACGAGCGGGGCGATAGCGCCGGCCACCTGAGCGTGTTTCTCCACCTCGGCGCGCGCCAGCGCTTCGTCGAGCACCGAGGCGACGCTGGCCGCAAAACGCTCCTGCGAGCCTGTGCGCTCGAAGACGGCATCCATGCGCGCGGTGAGATCCGTGATCGCCCGCGCCTCGCGGTCGAACAGTAGCTCCTTCAGTCGTGTCACATCTTGGTCCATCGGACACCTTTGGCGGAAGCTCGTGCGCCCGCGGCGCTAGCGTTGCGACAGGTGTCGGATGCGTTCGCCGAGGTCGGCGACGCCGTGGGCGAGCTCGTCGAAGGCCGTTCTTCGGTCGGCGGCGAGATCGTTGGCGAGCGCCTCCACCTGCGCGGAGAGCGCATCGAAACGACGCACCATTTCCGCTTCCAGATCTTTGAGGCGCGCCTCGATGTGATCTGCGCGCGCCGAGGAACGACGCACGGCGTCGCCGACCAGCAGCTCGCGGATCTGCTGCATCTGGTCGTCGGTTGGCTCGTGCTGCTGTCCCGCGTCAGCCAACGACGGAATCGATGTCATGTTCATGGGAAAGAGAAACAACCCTGTATCTGTCTGATGCCCCCGGCTGCATGACGGCGCCCTCCGTCTCGGCTGGTACAATATACGCTGGAGGCGGATTAGACACTGTTCGATATGGTGACGCGGCCAAAACTGACCGGCGTCAGGCCACCGGGGCGCCGGTGCCTAGACCTACTGGCACGGTTTGCCGGAAGGCGGCGTAGCTGTCGTTGATGCGCCGTGTTTGGGCGTCGGCGCCGGCGGCGTGGGCCACCACCGCATCGGCGACCCGGCGGATGGCGTGCGACAGCTCGGCGGCGAGCGGCCAGGTGCGCTCCGCGGCCGGTTCGGGGAAGAGCATAAGCCGATGGGCTTCTTCCTCGGCCAGCGAAAGCTGGTACTCGGCGGCTGCCGCGGCGGTCAGCGCCGTCTGTTCGCTGTCGGGTAGTCGATCCCACAAATCGCGGCGAACAGCCAGGGACAGCGCCGTGCCTGTGCGATAGATGCTCGTCCCCGACCAGTAGGGCGCCGTGGCGCGAAGGCCCAACGCGTAGTTGATGATGGCGCCGCCGCATTCGGCCGCGAGAATTTCACCGCGCTGCAAGGCACTCGAGAGTTCGGCGGGGGCAATATTGATTGGCTCCAGACCCAGGCCGCGAGCGACGTCGCGCGCGAGCCCCGCAACGTGCGCCTTGCGGCCGGCGAGGGCCGCCATGGAGTCGATGCGCTCGTTGGCGACAAGGTAGCTGCGTGAGCCGATATGGGCAGCCAGCAGCGGCTTGATGCCGAGGTCGCCGGCCAGTTCGTCCCACAGGGCCTGGCCACCGCCGAGCGAAATCCACGTCGGCAGGTGCTGGGGGCCGAGGCCGCGGTCGCCGGGCAAGCCGGCGAAGTACGCAAAGCCTCGATGCGCTTCGACGTGATCGTGGGCGCTGGCGAAATAGAGGTCGGCATCGCCGGCACGCACTGCCGCCAGGCCATCGGCAACCTCAAAGCTCGGCACGAAGCTTAGGCGTCCCCCGGTCGCCTGCGCGACGCGCTGACCGAGCCGATGGGCAAAGTCGGCGGGGCCGGCGACAGCGTCGGCCCACGGTATGGCAAGCCTGAGCTGCTGGCGACCCTTAGACACCGCCGGGGCGGCGAGCGCCGTCTTGGCGGCAGCAGTGGCGGTGGCGACGCCGGCGGCTGCGGCAGCCGTCGATTTCAGGAATTCACGCCGGTCCATCGAGCCCTCCACTCTCGGCAAGCTTCGCCCATCAAAGCCGATCGGGTCGGGATTTACAATCGGAAGGGCCTCGGGGCAGCTGCCGCCTGCCCCGCTCAAAGGCATGAGCTTGAAAAGGAATTATGACCGGGCGCACTCGATGGCGACGGTCTTTCCGCCGGCACCGAGGTTGACGCTGCCCTCCTGGCTCATGGCGCCGGCGAACGCGTCATTGAGCTCTTGCGTGTCGGCGTCTTCGGGCGGCTCGTGGATCGTCGTCTTGCAGCTGGCGGGGGCATTGGCACCGAGTTTGACGGGATCGGCTTCGGCGAATTCGAAGGCGATGAAGTAGCTCGAATCGAACACCGCAAAGTTGAACCCGGGCGCTTCGGCGGAGACCGGTTGCTCGAGCGGCAGCGTGAAGTGCAGCGTCAAGATGCCCTTGTCGGAGTAGTCGAGCCAGTAGTCGACCGGCGGCTTGAATTTCAGCTCGGTGTCGCCAAGCTTGGCGAACGTGAAATAGCTGAACTCCTTCAGGCCATCGATGTTGACTTGCGCCAGTTCCTTCAGCTCGTCGCGGTCGTATTTGCCGTCGCCGTTCTTGTCGAGGCCCTCGATCGCCTGCTGGGTGTACAGCTCGTCGAACGTCCACGCCTGCTGCAAACCGGTGATCGTGCCTTGATCGTAGAGCACGGTTTCCTTCATCGTCACCCACACGTGTGGATGCGCCTGCGCCGTGCCGGCGAGCGCCAGACCGGCGATCGCGGCGGTGAGAGCGGAGAGCGGCTGTATGGCGCGCAAATCGAATATTCCCGGCATTGGCCTGTGCGATTCTGTCGACGCGTGGGTCCCTGGATGTAGCAGGAACGTGGCGGTTGCGTGATGCGACCAGCTGCACTAGCTTGCGGCGGATATTATCACATCATCCAACCTTACGGACTTTACAAATGTCGGGCGCCCTCTGGACGCTAGGACGGCCCATCCGCGGCGCCATCCTTGGCTTGCTGCTCGGACTGGCCTCGGCGCCGGATCCATTGCGGGCCGAGACCATCGACGTCGTCGTCACCATCAAGCCGATCCATTCGCTGGTGTCGCAGGTCATGCAGGGGGTTGCCGAACCGACGCTGCTGGTTGACGGGTCCGCGTCGCCACACAGCTTCTCGTTGAAGCCTTCGCACATTCGCGCCATCGACAAAGCCGGCGTATTCATCCGCGTGTCCGAGCGCCTGGAGCCATTCACCGGCAAGATCGTGCGCTCGTTGCCCGCCGACGTGCGGCTCGTCACCCTCGCCGAGGCACCGGGCGTACGGCTGCTGGCCCAGCGGACGACCGGCACCTTCGACGGGCACGGCCACGAGGCGGAGGCACACAAGGACGAGGGCACCAGCGGTGACAGCCACATTTGGCTGGCCCCCGCCAATGCCAAGGCGATCGGTCTCTACGTCGGCGGCGTGCTCGCGCAGCGCTACCCCGAGCACGCGGCGCGCTTCAAGGACAATGCCGAGCGGCTCGCCGCCGAGATCGACGCTCTGACGGTGGAGCTGGAAAAGGAGACGACACCTTTGCGCAAGCGGCCGTTCGTCGTCTTCCACGATGCCTATCAGTATTTCGACGACAGCTTCGACCTCGACGCGGTCGGCTCCATTACCGTTAGCCCCGACGTGCAGCCGAGCGCCAAGCGACTTACGGAACTGCGCCAGAAAATTCGCTCGCTCGGCGCCGTGTGCGTGTTTGCCGAGCCGTGGTTCCAGCCGCGCCTCGTCGCAGCGCTGACGGAGGGGACGCAGGCCCGCTCCGGCACGCTCGACCCCGAGGGCACCAATCTGACGCCCGGGCCGCAGCTCTACTTCACGCTGATGCGCAATCTGGCTGCGGGGCTCAAGGCGTGCCTGGCGCCGGCGACGTGAAGTCGGCCTTCAGGAGCGAAGGCGGGCCCACAAAAGCAAAAGGGCAGCGATGCCGCTGCCCTTAATCACCTGTCCTGAGCGGTTCGTTCGCTTAGAGTGCAGCGCTCTTGCCGGGTGCCGACTGCGCATTCTTGGCATCCTCGGCAGCCTTCTTGGCTGCTTCGGCAGCGGCGCGGGCTGCTTCAGCGGCCCTGGCGGCGGCGGCAGCGGCCCTCTCGGCGATGGCTACGGCATCGTCATGCTTGGATGCAGCAGCGGGGGCCGGAGCGGCCTCGTGCTTCTTGTGAACCTCGGCCTTCTTGACGGGCTTGGGCTCGATCGGTTTCTCGGCAGCAGCGGCCAGTGCCGCATCGTCAGCCGCGGGCTCGGCATTGCCGGCGATCTCCGCATCTGCCGATGGCGTACGCTGGCGGATCGGACGTGCGCCCGGGGACTTGTAGGTGGCGCCGGAGGAAGCCATCGGGTTGAACGGCGCGGGCTCAGCGCCGGAGGCGACGGCCTGCGAGCCAAAGCGCTGCCACGTCACCGTGACCTTGGTGCCGACCGGAACGCGCGGATAAAGGTCCTGCACGTCCT
The DNA here is from genome assembly GCA_963795225.1 of uncultured Alphaproteobacteria bacterium. Classification (GTDB taxonomy): domain Bacteria; phylum Pseudomonadota; class Alphaproteobacteria; order Rhizobiales; family Hyphomicrobiaceae; genus Hyphomicrobium_A. The sequence continues at coordinate 126,245 of CAWCHB010000006.1, forward strand.
CGTTGAGCATGCGGATGCAGCCCTTGGAGACGGCCTGGCCGATGGTCCATGGCGCGTCGGTGCCATGGATGCGATAGAGGCTTGATCCCAGGTACATGGCGCGCACGCCGAGCGGGTTCATGCGGTGGCCACCCGGCACCCACAGCGGCAACTTCGGATTTTCGCGCAGCATCTCGGGGGTCGGACGCCAAGACGGGTTCATCCGCTTGTCGGTGACGGTGGTGGCGCCCTGCCAGCGGCTCTGCTCGCGCGGCACGGCGATCGGATAGCTCATCGCCTGGCCGGCCTTGGTGATCAGGTACAGGCGGCGGTCGCCGAAGCTGACGATGATCTGCCCCGGGGTATATTTCGCATCGAACGATACGTTCTGCTTGCTGCCACCCCATTCCTGTCCGCCGCCCCAAAGGAACTCGAACAGACCCTGGGCTTGCGCCTGCGGCGCCACCAGAAGCGATGCGGAGGCGGCAAGGGCTGCGAAGGCAAAAGAACTCATCAGACCGCGAGGGGGCATTACTGACTGGCTCCGGGTTATCGATTTAGCTCGCTGGGGAGCTTGAGGCGATATGGTGAAGGTAGGGTATATAACAATCCCACTTTCGCGCGGCAGAGCATGACGGACACACCTGTTTCCGTATCGCACCATTTGCCGGCGGTTTGCTGATTTTTGCGGGCCGTTGTTCCCTTCTCTGCACTCTTGAGCCCTGCAATTGCGGGGCTTTGCATGCGGCGGTGCGGCATGCGTGTCGCGTGCAAATCCAATTCGACGTTTTGCAAGCCCGGAGCTGTGGAAAAGTATCCGCGGATTTGTCGGTGCTGCAACCCCTAAATGTCCACATATGTTCTCTTTTTGATCTTGACCCCAAACAGCGCTTCGACTAGAACAAATAACGAACGCGCCGGCATTCGAGCTGCCGTCGCTTCGGTTGTAGCGAGAGCGTTCCCGTGGACCAGACGGCCCCATCCCCCACCCCACCGTCCGGCCGTCTGCCACGGATCTCGCGGTCAGAGCCAGGCCCCAGTGCGTGTCCGCGTAACGGGTTGCGTAGCGTTGGGCCTAGGTGCTCTTGCCCGAACCGGAACGGCGAGTCCCTCCTCGCCGTTCCGGAGGGCGGGGCTCTGCAGGCCAGCAAGGCCGGCGTGCTCGCCGAGCTGCGCCATCGCATCACCGCTATCGAGCGCGGTCCCTCTCTCGTCGCCTCATCTGCGTCTGCGCTTGCCGCGCAGCCCCAATGCTTGTGGACGCTCGGCGCTGCCGAGGTCGACGAGCGTCTCAGCCGCGGCCTCGATGCCGCTTCCCTGCACGAGGTGAAAGCCGAGCCGCAGACCGCGGGCCTTGCGGCGGGAGGTTGGGCGGCGGCCCTCGGCTTTGCGCTGCGTCTGGCCGTGCGGCGGCTGCAGAGCATCGAAACGTCCGCTGCCACGCCGCCACGCATCCTGTGGTGCTGGCCCTCCGTCTTCGCCCGCGAGATCGGTGCACCGTACGGGCATGGCTTTGCCGACCTCGGCTTTCAGCCTTCGACGTGGCTGTTCGCCGAGACGCCGCGTCCCGCCGATGCGTTGTGGGCCATGGAGGAGGGCTTACGCTCGCAGAGCCTGGCTCTCGTCGTCGGCGTTTTGAACGAAGCCGAGCTGACGGCGGCCCGTCGCCTCAGCCTCGCCGCGGCGGAGCATTTGACGCCGTGCCTGCTCATCACCGATCCGCGCCTCTCCCCGGCCGGGTCGACGGCCACGCGCTGGCGCGTCGGGGCGCGGGCAAGCGCGGCCCACCCCTTCGACGGCGCCGCTCCCGGGGCGCCCCGCTACGGCGTCACTTTGGAACGCTGCCGGCACCGCCCGCTGACGCGCGAGCCGGTGCCCCACTTATTGGAATGGTCGGATGAAACGCATCGTTTCCGTGTGGCTGCCGCTGTGGCCCATCGAGCGGATGCGCCGCGCGCAGCCATCGCTGGTTCCCGATAATGCGCCGCTCGCTTTAGTCGAGGCGGGCACGCACGGCATTCGCATCACCGCCGTCAACGTGCGCGCGGCCAAGGAGGGCGTGCGCATCGGCCAGGCGCTGGCGGACGCGCGCGCAGCCTTCCCGGGGCTGCCGACGCAGCCGGCCGATCCGCGCCGCGATCGCGCGGCGCTGCTGCGTCTTGCCCGCTGGTGCGGCCGTTACGGACCCAATCGCAACATCGACGGCGATGACGGCCTGTGGATCGACATCACCGGCGTCGCCCATCTCTACGGCGGCGAAGAACAGCTCCTGGACGACCTCATCGCCCGGCTGTCACGCTTCGGCCTGACCGCGCGCGCCGGCCTCGCCGACACCCTCGGCGCCGCGCACGCGCTCGCCCGCTTCGCGCCCTCGACAGTGATCGCCCCCGCGGGCAAAGCCGAGGCGCGACTGGCGGCACTGCCCATCGAAGCCTTGCGCCTGACGCCGGCAACCGTGCTGCTGCTGAAGCGCCTCGGCCTGCGCCGTATCGGCGAGCTCTACCGGCTGCCGCGTTCCGCCCTGCAGCGCCGTTTTCGCTCCGCCAAGGGCGTCGAGGCGGTGCTGACGCGTCTCGATCAGGCTTTGGGCGTGCGCCCCGAGCCGCGCCGGCCGCTTCTCGAGCCGCCTGCCCTGTTCGTGCAGCGCTCCTGGCCCGATCCGCTCATCTCCGCCGAGCAGCTCGAAGCGGAGACGGCCATCCTGGCGCAGGAGCTATGCGCACACTTGAGCGCGCGCGGATTGGGCGCGCGGCGTCTGCGCCTGTCGCTCTACCGTGCGGACGGCAGCGTCGCGGAAGCGCGTGCCGGCCTCAGCGCGCCGTCCTGGGTGCCAGAGCATATGACGTCCCTGCTCGGCGAGAAGCTTGCGGCCATCGATGCCGGCTTCGGTATCGACGTCATGGTGCTGGCCGCCGTAGAGGCGGAGAAGCCGAGCGTGCAGCAGGGCGCCTTGGCGCCACGCCTGCAAGGCGGGGTGCGCAGCGATGCGACGCAGCTCGTCGACCGCCTCGCCAATCGCCTGGGTCCGCAGCGCGTCAGACGTATCGAGCCGCGCGCCAGCCACATCCCCGAGCGAGCCGAGGCGCACGTCACCGCGCTGGCGCCCCCGCAAGACCTTTCCTGGCCACTACCGTCGGGGCCGGTGCGCCCGCCGCTGCTGCTGCAGCGCCCGGAGCCGATCGGCGTCGTCGCCGAGGTGCCGGAAGGGCCGCCGGCAAGCTTCGTGTGGCGCCGGGTCGAGCGGCGCATCGTCAAGGCGCAAGGCCCGCAGCGCATCGCCCCGGAATGGTGGGACGAGATCGCGGCGAGGAAGAGCGGCACGCGCGATTACTACCGCATCGAGGATGAGGGGGGCGCCGGGTACTGGGTGTATCGCGAGGGCCTCTACGGCCGCGACGAGGAGCTGCCGCGCTGGTTCCTGCACGGGTTGTTTGGGTAGCGACATGGCGAAGAAATCCACACCGCCCCGCTATGCCGAGCTGCAGGTGACGACCAACTTCTCGTTCCTGCGCGGAGCTTCGCACGGCGAGGAGCTGGTGGCGCAGGCGCACGCGCTGGGGCTGGCGGCGATTGCCGTCACCGACCGCAACACGTTGTCCGGCGTCGTGCGTGCGCATCTCGCCGCCAAGGAGCTGGGCCTCAAGCTGATCGTCGGCGCGCGTCTCGACTTGCAGGATGCGCCGAGCCTCCTGTGCCTGCCGCGCGACCGGCAGGCGTACGGGCGGCTGTCGCGCTTGCTCTCCTTGGGTCAGAGGCGCGCCAAGAAGGGCGAATGCATCCTCTATCTCGAGGATGTCGCGCAGCACGCCGAGGGTCAGATCTTCATCGCCCTCGCCCCCGACGACTGGGATTGGCGCGCATGCGCTGCGCCGGACACATCGCTAACGCGCCATCATCCCTCCCCACGCGCGACGAGTACTCCATCCCCTTTGGGCCGCGCTGAACGGGTTGCAGTCTTCTCCCTTCCCCCGTCATGGCGGAGCCATGCTTCGCATGGACGCGGGGGAGGGTCGGGGTGGGGGGTGTGCTCCACAGGAGAAGTTGTGCACCACCCCCTCCCCGACCCTCCCCCGCAAGGAGGGAGGGAGAAAAAGAGAGCCGACTGCCCGCGCGCGAGAGAGTTTTGAAGAGCAGTTGCGGCGGATCAAGGAGGCGCTGGGCGGCGCGGCGCTGTATTTGGCAGCGAGCCACACCTATCGCGGCGATGACCGCGCACGCATCGCCGTGCTCGCCGCGCTGGCAACGCGTTGCGACACGCCGCTCGTCGCCACCGGCGACGTGCTCTACCACGCACCGCACCGCCGCCCGCTGCAGGACGTGCTCTCCTGCGTGCGCGAGAAGACGACCATCCGCGAGGCCGGCCTCAAGTTGGAAGCCAACGCCGAGCGCCATCTCAAACGGCCGCTGGAGATGGTGCGCCTCTTCCGCGGCCACGGGGAAGCGCTGGCGCGCACGCTGGAGATCGCCGAGGCGTGCACGTTCAATCTCGAAGAGCTGGTCTACGAATACCCGGACGAGCCGACGCCGCCCGGCAAGACCCCGCAGGCGCATCTGGAAGAGCTCGCCTGGGAGGGCGCCCACTGGCGCTTCCCTGACGGCATCCCGGAGAAGGTGCGCGCTCTCATCGTGCGCGAGCTGCAGCTCATCGACACGCTCCGCTACGCCCAGTACTTCCTCACCGTGCGCGACATCGTCTACTTCGCGCGCTCCAAGGACATCCTCTGCCAGGGGCGCGGCTCGGCCGCCAACTCCGTCGTCTGCTATTGCCTCGCCATCACCGCGGTGAACCCCACCGAGATCGACGTGCTGTTCGATCGTTTCGTGTCGCCCGAACGCAAGCGAGCCGCCCGACATCGACGTCGACTTCGAGCACGAGCGGCGCGAGGAGGTGATCCAGTACATCTACGCGCGCTATGGCCGCGACCGCGCCGGTCTCGCCGCCACCGTCATCTCCTATCGCGCGCGTTCGGCGGTGCGCGATGTCGGCAAGGCGATGGGGCTGTCGGAGGATACGGTCGCGGCGCTCGCCGGCATGGTGTGGGGCACGACCAGCGGCGGCGAATTGCCGGAAAAGCACGTGCGCGCGGCAGGGCTCGATCCGACCGATCCGCTGCTCGCCACTGTCTTGGAGCTGGCGCACGAGCTGATGGGTTTTCCGCGCCACCTGTCGCAGCACGTCGGCGGCTTCGTGTTGACGCGTGGGCCGCTCGATCGAGGTCGTCCCCGTCGGCAACGCGGCGATGGACGACCGCACCTTCATCGAGTGGGACAAGGACGACATCGCCGCGCTCGGCCTGTTGAAGGTCGACGTGCTGGCGCTCGGCATGCTCACCTGCATCCGCAAGGCGTTCGACCTCATCCGGCAGCACGAGGGCAAGACGGTTACGCTCGCGTCCGTGCCGCGCGAGGATCCGGTCGTCTACGACATGCTGTGCAAGGCGGATTCCGTCGGCGTCTTCCAGGTGGAAAGCCGCGCGCAGATGAACATGCTGCCGCGCCTGAAGCCGCGCACCTTCTACGATCTCGTCATCGAGGTGGCGATCGTCCGCCCCGGCCCCATCCAGGGCGACATGGTGCATCCCTACCTGCGCCGCCGCGACGGCGTCGAGGCTGAGCATTATCCCTCGCCGTCGCCCGAGCACGGCGACAAGGACGAATTGAAAAACATCCTCGGCAAGACCAAGGGCGTGCCGCTGTTCCAGGAGCAGGCGATGCGCATTGCGCTGGTCGCCGCCAAATTTTCCGACGCGGAGGTGAACGAGTTGCGCAAGGCGATGGCGACGTTCCGCCGCCGCGGCACCATCGGGCTCTTGGAAGAGAAGATGGTCTCGCGCATGGCGGCGCGCGGCTACGACAGGGACTTTGCGCAGCGCTGCTTCAACCAGATCAAGGGCTTCGGCGAGTACGGCTTCCCTGAGAGCCATGCGGCGAGCTTTGCCCACCTCGTCTATGTCTCGTCGTGGATCAAGTGCCACCATCCGGCGGCGTTCGCCGCGGCGTTGCTCAACTCGCAGCCGATGGGTTTTTATGCGCCGGCGCAGATCGTGCGGGATGCGCGCGAGCATGGTGTCGAAGCGCGCGCCGCCGACGTCAATCTCTCCGATTGGGACTGCACGCTGGAAGCTGGCGGCTCGGATGCGCGGCCGGCCCTGCGCCTCGGGCTGCGCCAGATCGACGGCCTGCAGGAAGACGAGGTCAAAAAGCTCGTCGCCGCGCGAGGCGCTTCGAGCGAAGGAACCCCCTCACCCGGCGCTCATGCTGCGCATGCCGCGCCGACCTCTCCCCCCGGGGAGAGGTTAAGTGGGCGCAGGGATCGCAACGTCACCTCTCCCAGGGGGAGAGGTCGGAAGCGAATGCCAATGAGCTTCCGGGTGAGGGGGTGCGCCTTGAGGAGCTACAATTGTCATCCCGGGGCTCGTCCCCGGGATCCATCCATCCGCGGGCTCAGGCCCAAGCGTTGAGCTGGATCCCGGCAACGAGTGCCGGGATGACGACTGCGCAGGATGCGGGGGAACCAAGGTCGCGCATCAAGCCGTTCCGCGACGTGCACGACCTGTGGGCGCGGGCGCGGCTGCGGTTGATCAGCCTGGAAAAACTCGCCGCGGCGGATGCCTTCCGCTCCGTCCAAGCGGAGCTTGGCTCCGCCAAGACGGGACTCGATCGCCGCCAGGCGCTGTGGGAGGTCAAGGCGCTGGGCGCCGCCGAGCCGCTGCCGCTGTTTGCCTGGACCGAGACGCGCGAAGCCGCCGCCGAGCCGTTCGTGCAGCTACCCGAGATGCGTTTGTCGGAGCACGTCGTCAACGACTACCAGACGCTGCGCCTGTCGTTGAAGGCGCACCCGATGAGCTTCCTGCGCCCACGCTTTGCGGCGCGCTGCGTGCTCGCTTGCGATGACCTGCGCGGCGTCAAGGACGGCACCTACGTTTCCGTCGCCGGCGTCGTCCTCGTCCGCCAGCGCCCCGGCTCGGCCAAGGGCGTCGTGTTCATGACCATCGAGGACGAGACGGGTGTCGCCAACTCGGTGGTGTGGCCGAAGACGCTCGAGCGCTTCCGCAAGGAGGTGATGGGCGCCCGTCTCATCGTCATTCATGGCCGCATCCAGCGGCACGAGGACATCATCCACGTCGTCTCCGCCAAGCTGGAGGATCGCAGCGACTGGCTGCAGCTTCTGTCGGAAGAGGCCAGCGACATGAAAACGCCGATCGCCAAGGGCGACCACGTGCGCCATCCCGACATCCGCTCGGAGCAGTCAGGCTTGCACAACGGGCATCCGCGCTGGGCGGGGCATCCGCGCAATGGCGAGTCATCCAAGTCGCGCGACGCGCGCATCATCCCCAAGTCGCGCGATTTTCATTGAGGCGCGGCAGTCGCCGGATGCTGCGGCAGCATCTCGGTATCGGGCACGCCCTCGGCGCCCATGAATACCGACAGGATGCGCGCTTCGCCCTTGCCGGTGTTGCGGCCGTTGTGCGGCACGTCGATCGCCTCGACGAGGGCGTCGCCCTGCCGGTAGACGTGCGTGCCCTTGGCGCCGTAGTCGACCGTCACCTCGCCTTCGAGAATGTAGCCGAACATCGGCACGTCATGCTGGTGCCAGCCCGTCTCCTCGCCGGGTTGCATGGTGATGATGGCCGCGGCGACTTTGGCTGGCCTCTCCGTCGGATAGACGATGGGCTGCCCAAGGATCGTCTGCGTCGTGGCGATCAGCGACAGCACCTGATCGCGGCCTTGCCCGGGCCGCGGGCTCGCGATCAGGGCGCCGAGGACGGCAACGGCGAGTGCGGCGGCCGTCAAAAAGCGTGGTGCGGCAAGCATGCGATCCTCTCGGTCTGTTCTCGACAGCACAGTGCATGAAGTTGATAAAGAAGCGACACACCGAGCGGGCCTCCATGCTTTCACCCTCAATTCGCCTTTCCACATGCGCCGCTGCGGTCGCTGTGCTGCTCACCGTGCTGTCGGCGATGCCCGCGGCGGCACAACTGCTGGATCCGCGCAGCCAGCCCGAGGCGTCGACGGGATCGCAGACGCACGCGTTGGCCAGGGCCAATCGGCATATGGTGTCGGCGGCCAACGCGATTGCCGCCGAGGCCGGGCGCGAGATGCTGCGCGCCGGCGGCTCGGCCATCGATGCGGCAATCGCCACCCAGCTCGTGCTCAACATCGTCGAGCCGCAATCGAGCGGCCTCGGCGGCGGAGCGTTCATTCTCTATTGGGACAAGGGAAGGGGCGAGCTGAAGGTCTTTGACGGCCGCGAGACGGCGCCGGCGTCGGCGCGTCCGGATCGCTTTCTCGTCAACGGCAAGCCGATGCCGTTCAACGACGCGGTGCTGTCGGGACTGAGCATCGGCGTGCCCGGTCTCGTGCGCCTGCTCGAAGATGTACACAAGCGCTACGGCAAACTGCCGTGGGCCAGGTTGTTCGAGCCGGCCATCCGCGTCGCCGAGCATGGCTTCGAGATATCGCAACGGCTGCATTTTCTTCTGCGCCTCGACGGACCGGCGAGTTTCGTGCCGGCGGCGCGGCGCTACTTTTTCACCCAAGGCGGCAGCGCCCTGCCCATGGGGCATCTGCTGAAGAACCCGGAGTTTGCGGCAACGCTGCGCGCCATTGCGGCGGGCGGCGCCGACGCGTTCTACGAGGGGCCGATCGCGCAGGCGATCGTCGATGCGGTGGCAGCGGCGCCGATCGCGCCCGGCGGCATGACGCTCGACGATCTCAAGAGCTACACCGTGAAGGAGCGCGCGCCGCTGTGCGTTACCTATCGAGGTCATGAGGTGTGCGGCGTCGGGCCACCTTCGTCGGGCGGGCCGACCGTCGCGCAGACGCTGAAGCTCATAGAGCCGTTCGATCTCGGCAAAGGTGCCGACGCCGTACTCGGTGCCGGCGCCTTGCACCTCATTACCGAAGCGCAGAAGCTCGCCTATGCAGACCGCAACAAGTACATCGGCGATCCGGATTTCGTCGCCATCCCCGACGGCCTGCTCGATGACGCGTATATCGGCCAGCGCCGTGCGCTGATCGACCCGCAGCGCGCCGTCGACAAGCCGAAGGCCGGCGAGCCGCCCGGCCTCAAGCGGCAATCGTTCGGCGTCGATGCGACGGTCGAGCGTGCGGGCACCAGCCACATCTCGATCATCGACGGCGAAGGCAATGCCGTGTCGATGACGACCACCATCGAGGGCGGCTTTGGCTCGCACAACTGGGCGGCGGGCTTTCTGCTCAACAACGAGCTGACGGATTTTTCCTTCGTGCCCGTGGATGCGGCGGGCCAGCCCGTCGCCAACGCCGTGGCGCCGGGCAAGCGGCCGCGCAGCTCCATGGCGCCGACCATCGTCTTCGACGACAAGCGCAACGTCGAAGCCGTGCTCGGCTCGCCGGGCGGCAGCCGCATCATTCTCTACGTCGTCAAGACGCTGATCGCGCTGCTCGACTGGGGGCTCGACGCGCAGCAGGCCGCCGACCTCATCAACTTCGGCAGCCAAGGCAGCGGTTTCGAGATCGAGCTCGACTGGTCGGCGGTGCCGCTCGCCTTGACGCTGCGTCCGCTCGGCCACCGCATCGTGCCGTCGCTGATGAACTCCGGCATCCATATCGTCACGCGGCGCGAGGGACATCTCGAAGGCGCCGCGGACGCACGCCGCGAGGGCGCGGCGCTCGGCGACTGAGGCTGGGGATTGAGCCGGCCGACGCAACGTGCGAACGGTGGGGCGTCCGCACTCCCGACAGACAAAGCATCATGCCCGCCAACACGCGTTCCATCACGGTGCTCGGCGCCGGAATCCTCGGCCTCTGGCAGGCGCTGACGCTGGCGCGCGCCGGTCATCGCGTGCGCCTGCGGGAAATCAGCGCCACGCCGTTCGAGCATGCGGCGAGCCTCTATGGCGGCGTCATGCTGGCGCCGGAGCGGGAGGCGGAGACGGCGCCGGCGATGTTGCGCCAGCTCGGCCGCGAGGGCGTGGCGCTGTGGCGCAATGCCTATCCGGCGGTAAAGGCGAACGGCAGCATCGTCGTCGCCGCGGCGCGCGACCGCGGCGAGCTCGAACGTTTCGCCCGCCGCACGCAGGGTCATCGCCTCGTCGATGCAGCCGAGCTCGGCGTGCTCGAGCCGGATCTTGCGGGACGCTTCACCTCGGCGCTGTTTTTCCCGCACGAGGCGCACATGCCGGCGCCGGCGGCGCTCGCCTTCATGCTGGCCGAAGTGCAGCAGGCGGGCGTCGAGATCATCTTCGGTGAGGGGGCAGCGCCGCGAGGGCGAAGATACGGTCATCGACTGCCGCGGACTGGCGGCGCGCGATGCGCTCCCAGACCTGCGCGGCGTGCGCGGCGAGCGTGCACTGATCCGCACCGGCGAGGTTTCTCTGCAGCGGCCGGTGCAGCTCCTGCATCCGCGCCTGCCGCTGTATGTCGTGCCGTGGGACGACGGCCTCTACATGATCGGCGCGACGCTGATCGAGAGCGAGGAGCGCCGGCCCGGTCAGCGTGCGCTCGGCGCTGGAGCTGCTCGGCGGCGCCTACGCCGTGCATCCCGCTTTCGCCGAGGCGGAGGTCGTCGATCTCGGAGCCGGCGTGCGCCCGGCCTTTCCCGACAACGTGCCGCGCGCCATCGTTCGCGACGGCGGCCGGCATATCTTCGTAAACGGCGCCTACCGACACGGTTTTCTCCTGGCGCCGGTACTGGCACGGGCCGTGGCCGACTATATTGAGAGCGGGCGCACGTCGGAGTTGCTGGTCGCCGAGTAGTCCGGCGATTTGGTGCGTCCGGCGAATTGCAGTAGATGAGTGGGACGTGTCCACCCGTTGCGGGAGCGCAGATTTGCCGGTTGGAAATCGAGTTGAGGTACGCACGCTGGTCGTCAACGGCGAGGCCGTCATGACGGCGGCGGTGACGCTTGCCGACTTGGTCGCCGAGCGCGGTCTTGCCGACGCGCGCGTGGCTACGGCGCGCAACGGGACCTTCGTGCCCGAGCGCGCGCGGGCGTCGACCCACCTGTTTCTCGATGACCACGTCGAGATCGTTTCGGCACGGCACGGCGGGTGAGGTCATGAACGCGCCCGAACCTGCGGCCAACACCAAGAGCCAACTGACGCTGTACGGCGTGGCGCTGCCCTCGCGCATGCTGATCGGCACGGCGCAGTATCCTTCGCCGCACGTGCTGGCGAGCGCCGTGCAGGCGTCCGGCGCCGGCATCGTCACCGTGTCGCTGCGCCGCGAGCAGGCGCGCGGGCGCATGGGCGAGCGGTTCCTCGAGCTGGTCGGCGGGCTGGGCGTGCGCGTATTGCCCAACACGGCCGGCTGCCGCACGGTGAAGGAGGCGGTGACGACGGCGCATATGGCGCGCGAGGTGTTCGGCACCGACTGGATCAAGCTGGAAGTCATCGCCAACGACGACACGCTGCAGCCCGATGTGTTCGGGCTTGCCGAGGCGGCTGCCGTGCTCAATGCCGACGGCTTCAAGGTGCTGCCGTACACCACCGAGGATCTGTCGGTCGCCGAGCGCCTGCTCAAGGCCGGGTGTCAGGTGTTGATGCCGTGGGGCGCGCCGATCGGCACCGGTCGCGGCCTCGCCAACCCCTATGCGCTGCAGAGCATGCGCGCCTATTTCCCCGACACGCCGCTGATCATCGACGCCGGCATCGGCGCGCCTTCGCATGCGGCGCAAGCCATGGAAATGGGCTTCGACGGCGTGCTGCTCAACACGGCCGTGGCCAAGGCCGACGATCCGGTGCGCATGGCGCAAGCCTTCGCCCAGGCGATCGACGCGGGCCGCACCGCCTTCGAGGCCGGCTTGATGGGCATGCGCGACATGGCGCAGCCGTCGACGCCGGTGGCCGGCACGCCGTTTTTCGATCTGAAGCGCGGCGATGAGTGAGGCGCAACGGCCCGGTCTCGACGTCTTCTATCCGATCGTGCCCGATGCAACCTGGGTAGCGCGCATCGTGCCGCTCGGCGTGCGCACGCTGCAATTGCGTATCAAAGACGTTCCTGCCGATGGCGTGCGCCGGCAGATCGATGCAAGCCTTGCAATCGCGCACCGCCACGGCTGCCAGCTCATCGTCAACGATTATTGGCGCGAGGCGATCGATGCCGGTGCCGATTATGTGCATCTCGGTCAGGAGGATCTTGCCGGCGCCGACGTCGCCGCCATCAAGGCCGCCGGCATGCGCCTTGGCATTTCCACGCACAGCGAGGAGGAACTCGCCAGCGCGCTAGCCGCCGAGCCCGACTACGTCGCGTTGGGCCCGATCTACGAGACCAAGCTCAAGGCCATGCGGTGGGCGCCGCAAGGTTTGGCACGCATTGGCGCCTGGAAATCCCGCATCGGTCGTCTGCCGCTCGTCGCCATCGGCGGCATCACGCCCGAGCGTGCCGACGGCGTCTGTCACCGCCGGTGCCGACAGCGTCGCCGTTATCACCGACTTTATGACAGCTCAACACCCTGAAGCCCGCATCGAATTGTGGCTCGCTTGGGCGGAGAGCATGCGGCAGTCGCGGGACTGAGGGGCAGGCATCTGCTTCCGACATGGAACGCGGCCTTGCGCACGCCCCTTAGGTAGCTTCAAATGCCCTCACGGCTCTGTACCCTAAGTTGCGTCACGTACAGCCGATTACGGAAACTGCATGGCCTTTCGTTTCAAGCTTGGCGAGCCTTTCGAGGAAGGCGTCAGGCGCATAACCGTCGATCAGATCACGCGCGCCCAAGCTCAGCTCGAGGACAAAGGCGATCATGCGGTCGCCGTGCACGAGACGCGCAAGGGACTGAAGCGCCTGCGGGCGTTGCTGCGCCTCATCCGCCCGGCAATAGGCGAGGACGCGTTTCGGCGCGAGAACGCGCAACTGCGCGACATCGGCCTCAGCCTCTCGGGCGCGCGCGACCGGCACGTGCTGCTGGAGACCGCCAACAAGCTCGAGGGCGCCGCGGGCATGGGCCGCAAAGGGCTCATGAGCGGATTGCGCGACAGCATCGCCGCTGCCAACGGCGAGGGCCTGCCCCTGTCAATGAAGCAGGCGCAAGGTCGTCTGGCCGAAGCCAATGATCGACTGGCGGGACTGCACATCGAAGGCAGCGGATTCGATATCGTCGGCGCCGGCCTGGAGCGATCGTACCGCAAGGCGCGCCGCGCCTTCGCCGAGGCCTACGACGAGCCAACCGATGAAGCCTTCCACGAATGGCGCAAGGGCGCGCAGGCGCATTGGCGGCAGATGACGCTGCTGGCGCGCGCCTGGCCGGAATATCTCGGCGCCCGGGCGAGCGAGGCGCGCACGCTGTCGCAACTCCTCGGCGACGACCACGACCTCGCCATGCTCGTCGCCTTCGTCCACTCGGAGGCGGCGGCGGGCATTGGCGGCGAGCATGCGGCCTTGATCGAAAAGGCGGCCCGCCAGCGTCAAGCGGAGCTGCGCGAGGCGGCCCGGCCGCGCGGCGAGCGCCTGTTCGCTGAACCTCCGAAGTGGCTACGGCGCAGCATCGGCGCCTATTGGCAGGCGGCCGCGACTCTGAAGGAGCACGAGCTGGACGAGGCGACCGCTGATCGGCAAGCAAAGCATATTCGCCGCCAGAGCGCCCCGCGCCGCCGGCTTCCGGGGCGGCCAAGCCCGGCGCCAAGGGGCATCCCAAGGCCCAAGTGAAGGCTTGAGATTTCGCTTCCACCGGCCATATGGCTATGGTGCGCGCCGTCACCCGCCGGTAGCCGAAGGCCGAGCCAATCGTGAACGAGATCAAGTCCGTCGCCGCGTTCCAGCCCGATCCCACCCAGCGGCCCGCCGATCATCCGAAAGTGCGATGCGGGCGCATCGGCGTGCTGCTGCTCAATCTCGGCACGCCCGATGGTACCGACTACTGGTCGATGCGCCGCTACCTCAAGGAGTTCCTTTCGGACGAGCGCGTCATCGAGGTGCCGCGCTGGAAGTGGTGGCCGATCCTCAACCTCATCATCCTCACCGTGCGCCCGGGCCGCAAGGGTAAGGACTACCAGACCATCTGGAACAACGAACGCGACGAAGGTCCGCTCAAGACGATCACGCGTGCGCAGGCCGAGAAGCTTGCCGCGGCGCTGGGCATGCCCGATCGCGTCGAGGTCGACTTCGCCATGCGCTATGCCAACCCGACGACCGACAGCCGCATCCGTGCGCTGATGGACAAGGGTTGCGACCGCATTCTTCTCGTGCCGCTTTATCCGCAGTATGCGGCAGCGACGACGGCGACGGCTGCCGACCAGGCGTTCCGCACGCTGATGCAGATGCGCTGGCAGCCGGCGGTGCGCGTGGCGCCGAGCTATCATGACGACCCTGCGTACATCGAGGCGCTGGCAACGTCGATGCGGCGTGACCTCGGCAAGCTCGACTTCACGCCCGAGGTCATCATTGCCACTTTCCACGGCATGCCGCAGGCCTATTTGGAAGCGGGCGACCCGTACTATTGCCAGTGCCAGAAGACCTCGCGGTTGCTGCGTGCCGCGCTCGGCTGGCCGGAGGACAAGTGGCTGACGACCTACCAGTCGCGGTTTGGCAACGATCCCTGGCTGCAGCCTTATACCGACGAGACGGTGAAGCGCCTCGCCGCCGAGGGCGTCAAGCGCGTCGCCCTTGTGGCGCCCGGCTTCTCCGCTGATTGCCTCGAGACGCTCGAGGAGCTCAACGGCGAGAACCGCCACTATTTCGAGGAAGGCGGCGGCGAGAAGTTCGCCTATCTGCCGGCGCTCAACGACAGCGACGAGGGCGTGCGCGTCATCGAGGCGGTCGTGCGCCGCGAGCTGCAAGGGTGGCTGTAGCACCAACCTGTGCGGTGCGCCGAAGTTCGCGCATCGCTTGCGCGCTGTTCCATAAGTAACTGCCGCCGAACTATTTTTTAACTGTATCTTTCCATCCCCGCCGTAGCTTGGCGGCAGCGCTTCATCCTTACCCACGGGTCAACATCAATGGAACCTGAGGTCATGAGCCCGTTTTCCGGCGGCTTTGAAATCTTCGGCGTGCTGCTCGTCGTCCTCGCCATCGTCGTCCTCTGGTCGACGGTCAAGATCGTGCCGCAGGGCATGAACTACACGGTCGAGAACTTCGGGCGCTATACGCGCACCCTGCAGCCCGGCCTGCACATCCTCGTTCCGGTGATGGAGCGCGTCGGCCACCGCATGAACATGAAGGAGCAGGTGCTCGACATCCCTAGCCAGGACGTGATCACGCGCGACAACGCCATGGTGCGGGTCAATGGCGTGACGTTCTTTCAGGTGATCAACGCCGCGCGCGCCGCCTACGAGGTCGATCAGCTCGAGCCGTCGATCGTCAACCTCACCATGACCAACATCCGTACGGTCATGGGCTCCATGGACCTCGACGAGCTGCTGTCCAACCGCGACCAGATCAATGCGCGGCTGCTGGAGGTCCTCGACCAGGCGACGGAAGCCTGGGGCATCAAGGTCACGCGCATCGAGATCAAGGACATCGACCCGCCGCGCGACCTCGTCGACAGCATGGCGCGGCAGATGAAGGCCGAACGCGAGAAGCGCGCGCAGATCCTCGAATCGGAAGGCTTGCGACAGGCGGCGATCCTCCGCGCCGAGGGCGAGAAGCTGGCCGTCGTCTTGGAAGCCGAAGGCCGGAAAGAAGCCGCCTTCCGCGACGCCGAGGCGCGCGAGCGTTCAGCCGAAGCAGAAGCCAAGGCTACGCAGCTCGTTTCTGATGCCATCGCCAAGGGCAATGTGCAGGCGATCAACTACTTCGTTGCCAACAACTATGTGAAGGCCCTCGAAAGCCTGGCCAAGGCACCGAACCAGAAGGTCATTTTGATGCCGCTCGAGGCGTCCGCGGTGATCGGCTCCCTGGCCGGCTTGGCGCAGATTACCGGCGAAGCGTTCGGCGGCGGGCCCACGGGTCAACCCGCTCCGGCGCCGCGTGGCAGCGTTCCTCGCGCATAGCAATGGCGGCGACGCGGTACTTCTTGCTAAGCTTGGCGACCGCGTTGGAGATGTGACATGGGCTTGTCGGAATTCTTCTGGAACCTTGGGGCGTGGAACTGGTTCATCGTCGCGGTGACGTTGTTCGCGCTCGAGTCGGTCGTGCCGGGCGTGCATTTCGTCTGGTTCGGAATCGCCGCGGTGCTTGTGGGCGCCCTTGGCCTCACCGTCGACATCGCCTGGGAGTGGCAGCTGATCATCTTCGCCGTCATCTCGTGCATCACCGTCTTTTTCGCGCGCCGCTACGCCGCGCCTGACGTTGCCGCCAGCGACGAACCCGATCTCAACACACGCGCGGCGCAGTACGTCGGGCGCGTCGTCACGGTCGAGGAGGCGATCTCCCACGGACGCGGCAAGGTGCGGGTCGGCGATACAGTATGGAACGCGCAAGGTTCCGATGCCCCTCAGGGTTCGCGGGTGAAGATCACCGGAACCAACGGCACATGTCTGCTGGTCGAGCATGCCTTTAACTGACCGAGACGGGCGGCCAAGCGCCCTGCTCTGGCTCGCGGCGCTGGTCAGCATCGGGCTGCCGATCGCCGGCGGGGGCGCCGCGCTTTACGGCACGTATGCGATCTTCAAATTACTGCCCGGCGGGTGGATCTGGCTGACGCTGGGGCTGGCGCTGCTGATCATCGACTTGGTGATCGACCAGAAGTGGGCGCTGTGGACGCCGACGAGCGAGCCCGAGCTCAATCGCCGCGCCGACCAGCTTGTCGGCCAGGTGGTGACGGTGGTCGCTCCGATCGAGGGTGGTTGCCGGGG
Organism: uncultured Alphaproteobacteria bacterium; assembly: GCA_963795225.1. Taxonomy (GTDB): domain Bacteria; phylum Pseudomonadota; class Alphaproteobacteria; order Rhizobiales; family Hyphomicrobiaceae; genus Hyphomicrobium_A. The sequence continues at coordinate 142,937 of CAWCHB010000006.1, forward strand.
CAGCGTGCGCGCGGCCGACAGCGTCTGGCCGGCCGAGGGCGCCGACGCGGCGCGCGGAGCCAAGGTGCGCGTTTCTGGCTGCAAGGGCACCGTGCTGACGGTCGAGCCCGTCTGAACGGCGCGGAACGCTAGGCGATGCCGGCGCGCAGCAGGTCGTGCACGTGCAGGACGCCGACCGGCTTGCCGCGCTCGACGACGAACAGCGCCGTGATGCGCGAGGCGTTGATCAGCTCCAGCGCCGCCGAAGCGAGCATGCCCGGCCTGACCGTCTTGGGCGCGCGCGTCATGATGTCGGCGGCGCGCCGGCTAATGAGGTTTTCGCCCATGTGACGGCGCAAATCGCCGTCGGTGACGATGCCCACCAGCTTGCCCTTGGCGTCGATGATGCCGAGGCAGCCCAAGCTCTTTTGCGTCATGATGACGAGTGCCGCGCTCATCGGCTCGGTGTCACGTGCGATGGGCATGCGCTCGCCCTTGTGCATGACATCGGCGACGTACTTGAGGCTGGCACCGAGCGATCCGCCCGGATGAAATGTCTTGAACTCCTGCGGCGTGAAGCCCTTGGCCTCGAGCAGCGCCATGGCAAGGCAGTCGCCGAGCGCGAGCTGCATGGTCGTCGACGTTGTGGGAGCGAGGCCGTGCGGGCACGCCTCCTTTGAGCGCGGTAGCTCGAGCACGATGTCGGAGTGCTCGCCCAGGGCCGAGTCGGCGCGCGAGGTTATGGCGATGAGTGGCACGTTGTGGCGCCGCGAGTAGGTGATCAGCGGTTTCAGCTCGACGGTCTCGCCGGACCACGACAGCGCCAACAGCACGTCGTCCGGCGTGATCATGCCGAGATCGCCGTGCGAGGCCTCCGTGGGGTGCACGAAGAAGGCCGGACGCCCGGTCGAGGCGAAAGTAGCGGCGATTTTCTGGCCGACGTGGCCGCTCTTGCCGATACCGGTGACGACAACCCGGCCGCGCGCACTGCGCAGGACGCGCAGCGCATCGGCAAATGCGCGGCTCATCGGCCCGGTCAGCGCCTCGCGCAGCCGGTTCAGGCCCTCGCATTCAAGGTCGAGCGTCCGCAATGCGGATGCAACTGGAAGGCGGCTCAGCTTTTTGCCGTCATCGACAGGCCGGAATTTGCGCAATGGCCCTTCGGCTGCCGCCATGGCTTCTAACCCCCCGGTCCGGCGCGAACTGCTTCCCTTTGATACATCAAAGGACGGCCGATCGTCCAATGTTGTCAATGCGTCGCGGGCGCAAACCGACAGCTTTCGGGGCGCCGGGGCCGGAAACCAGGCCCCCCGCCGACAAACTAAACAGACCGTTAACCGATGCGCCCTAGCGTCCTATCGGTACGTGCGGCGTTCGCGTGACGAGTAATCTTCATGGGAGCGCCTTTGACTGGCGAGCGCAAGATCGTCTGGCTCGTACTGGGCTTCGCCGTTTTCGGCGTTGCGCTCGTGCGCCAGCCTATGCCTGCCGCCGCCCAGATCCTCGATCCCCCTTCGCGCGGCGCCGACACGCGCCGTCCACAACTTCGCCCGTCCTTCCCGGCCGATTCCGCCCTCGAAGAGGAGGACCGGCGCGCCTTCGACGACGGCCGTTTCGGACCTGGCGAATCTGCCCCGGCGCAGGCAGCGGCGCCCGCCGGCGATGGCGAGCAGGACCAGTCCGGCGAGCAGGCGCGCGACGAGGAGGACGACGAAGAGGTCGCCCCCGGTGACGACGACTCGGGTGAACCGAGGACGCGGCGCCTCGCCGTTCCGCAGGATGGTGATCCGGTGCCCGTCATCGAGGCGCCCGCCCCGCAGGACGGCGTCATCGATCTCAGCGATCCACTCACCCCGCTCGAGGGTGAAGAGGACATCACCGAGGCCGACATGCGCTCGCCGGAGGACTTGCGCGCATTCATCGGCGAGCCGGGCGCATTCGATCCGTTGCTGCTCGCCGCGGGCGAAATCAATCCGGTGTTCAGCGGCAGCACCTTTCAGGGCTTCGCGCTCGACCCGTTCCCGCAGATGGGCACCAGGATCGGCAGCTTCCTGCTGTTCACGACGATCGAAACCGACGTCGACTACAACAACAACCTCTTTGCCTCGCCCGTGGCCGTCGGCGACACGGCGCTGGAGGTTCGCCCGGCGGCGCGGTTGGCATCCACCTGGAGCCGCCATGCTCTCGAGGTTCGCGCCAGCGGCAACTTGAGCTTCCACGACCGCTACACGACGGAAGACGATCGCGCCTATCTCGTCGAGGGTTTAGGTCGCCTGGATGTGACCAGCCGCACGGATTTCCAGGGTTTCATTGCCCATGAAGAGGCACAGGAAAGCCGCTCGGCGATCAACGCGGAAACGGCCGGAACGCGTCCGAACATCAACGTCACGCGCGTGCGCGGCGCCTTCAATCATCGCTTCAACCGGCTCTCGGTGCAGCTGCGCGGCAATTTGATCGACACCAGCTACAGCAGCAACCTGTTCGCCGGGCAGATACAGAACAACTCCGATCGCAACTTCACGCTTTACGATCAGGCGGTGCGCCCGGAATGGGAGTTCTCGCCATACCTGTTCGTTTTCTCGGACATCGCCTTCAACCAACGCGAATACGAGATCGCCGCCTTCTCCGACGGCATCAACCGCAGCTCCAAGGGAGAGCGATACCGTCTGGGCGTGTCGTTCGGCGAAATCGGCCAATATCTGCGCGGCAGCATCAGTCTCGGCTATGGACGGCAGACGCCCGACAGTCCCGAGCTGGCACTCACCGACGGTCTGCTCATCGATGCCGGGCTCACCTGGCAGCCGACGCCGCTGACAACGCTGCAGTTCACCGCCGCCACCGATGTTGCCGAAACGACGACCGTCGATTCCGGCGGCGTGTTGGAGCGCGTTTACGGCCTGGAGCTGCGCCACAGCTTCACGCGATACGCTCGTCGGTATCGCCGGTCTCGGTTTCATGACCCGCGACTTCACCGGCGCCGACATCACCGAAAGCCAGGTCACCGTGGCGGCCGGCGGCGAATACTATCTCAACCGCTATGCCGTGCTGTTCACGCGCTATCAGCACGGCATTTTCGACAGCTCGCAGCCGTTCAGCAGCTACGAGGTCGACGAGGTGCAGGCCGGCGTGCGCCTAAGGCACTGATTAGTGCTGACACGAGTTCGGAAGCTTTGCGTGCGGTACCGTAGCGCTAGTTGATGGCCGCGCCTCGGCGCGGGGCGCCTTGCGCCATTGCCGCCTGCGGCGGCCAAGAGTGGCTGACGTCGAATCGCCTAGACGAGTTTGGCGATTCCGGCCTTTAAGGCCGGCGCCAGGTCGTCCCGCTGCAGACCGTAGGCGACATTGGCGAGCAGGAAGCCGATCTTGGTGCCGGTGTCGTAGATCGTGCCGTCGAAGCGGACCGCGTGGTAGGGCTTGCCCGCCTTCTGCATGGCGAGCATCGCATCGGTGAGCTGGATTTCGCCGCCGGCGCCGCGCTCCTGCGTGGCGAGGATGGCGAAGATTTCCGGCTGCAGGATATAGCGGCCGGTGATGTGCAGGTTCGACGGCGCCGTGCCCTGCTTGGGCTTCTCGACCATTTGCGTGATGCGCGAAACCTTGGCCTTGGCATCCTCGACGCCGACGATGCCGTACTGGTGGGTCTCGCTGTCGGGCACCGGCGATACGGCGATGTGGTTGCCGCCGTGCTCGTTGTAGGCCTCGATCATCTCGGCGAGGCACCCCTTGCCGCCATGATGCAGCATGTCAGGCAGCAGCAGGGCGAACGGCTCGTCGCCGACGAGGTCGCGTGCGCACCACACGGCATGACCCAGGCCGAGCGGCGCCTGCTGGCGCGTGAAGCTCGTGGCGCCGGCAGCGGGCAGATCCTTGAGCAGCGCTTCCAGCTCTTTCGTCTTGCCGCGCTCGGCGAGCGTGGTTTCGAGCTCCGGCTGATGGTCGAAATGCTCTTCGATCGACGGCTTGTTGCGCCCGGTCACGAAAACAAAATGCTCGATCCCGGCTGAACGCGCCTCGTCGACCACGTGTTGAATGACCGGGCGATCGACAACGGTCAGCATCTCTTTCGGGATGGCCTTGGTCGCAGGCAAGAAGCGCGTGCCGAGGCCCGCCACGGGGAACACGGCTTTGCGGATTCGCTGCTGGGGGGCGGGCATGGGAAACTCCGGGCGGGTGGGGCTGCAACTGGTGCGGATCTTGAATGGAATAGCGGAGAAAGCAGAACTGCGGGCGTCGGTGGACGATCGATTCAATGCATAGTTAAGGCCTTGCGATGGTAAGGTGATGGCCGGAGCGGCCGCAGCAGTCTGAGGGCACCAAACAGCGATGACCATCCTCGTTACCGGCGGAGCCGGTTACATCGGCAGCCATATGGTTCTCGAGCTCCTCGATAGTGGCGAGAGCGTCGTCGTCCTCGATAACCTGTCGACCGGCTTTCGCTGGGCGGTGCCCGCCAACGCCACTCTCGTCGTCGGCGACGTCGGCGATCAGGAACTCGTCCGCAGCATCGTGCGCAAGCACGGCGTGAAGTCGATCATCCATTTCGCCGGCTCGATCGTGGTGCCGGAGTCGGTCGTCGATCCGCTGGGCTACTATCACAACAACACCGTCAAGTCGCGCGCCCTCATGGAGGTTGCGGTCGAGATGGGCATCGAGAACTTCATCTTCTCCTCGACCGCGGCAGTCTACGGCATGCCGAAGGAAACTCCCGTGCGCGAGGATGCCGCGCTGACGCCCATGTCGCCGTACGGGTCATCGAAGCTGATGACCGAGATCATGCTCGCCGATACGGCGCGCGCGCACAATTTCCGCTACGTGGCCCTGCGCTACTTCAACGTCGCCGGTGCCGACCCGCGCGGCCGCTCCGGGCAATCGACCCCGAATGCTACGCATCTCATCAAGGTCGCGTGCGAGACGGCATTGGGCAAGCGGCCGTACATGGAGGTGTTCGGCACCGACTATGAAACGCCGGACGGCACCTGCATCCGCGACTACATCCACGTCACCGATCTCGTGCGCGCACATATGGCGGCGCTTCGCTACCTGCGCGACGGCGGCGAATCGGAGGTGTTCAACTGCGGCTACTCGAAGGGCTTCTCCGTGCTGCAGGTTATCGACGCGGTGAAGCGCACCTCGGGCGCCGACTTCGAGGTGCGCCTGTCGCCGCGCCGCGCCGGCGATCCGGCGGCCATCGTTGCCGCCTCCGACAAGATCCGCGTGCGCCTCGGCTGGCGTCCCGAGCACGACAACCTCGAGACCATCACGGTGCAGGCGCTGGCGTGGGAAGCGCATCTGCAGCAGTTCAGACACGCGAGTTAGGCCCGATTCACGCAAGGGCCGCAAATTTGCCGGGAAATTGCGATGACGAGGGCGCTGTGCGATGACGCGCGCCTACGCGAAGCATTGTGAGGAGGTCCGAGTGAGGTTTGGCAGCATGGCAAGGCGGAACCATCGTATCGGTTCGCGCGCCGCAACTCTCGCCGGCATCGCAGTCGCGCTGTTGATGGCTGTGGTGGTGCCCGCCGCCGCCGCCGATCCTTTCCGCGACTTCCTGGAGAGTTTGTGGCCGGAGGCGCAAGCGCAGGGCGTTTCGCGCGCAACCTTCGACGCCGCCTTCCGCGGGCTGACGCCGGATCTTTCCTTGCCCGACCTCATCATCCCCGGGCGCAAGCGCGACGACAGCGCCGGGCAGGCCGAGTTCACCAAGTCGGCGCTCGAGTACCTCAATCCCAAGTATCTCGCCTCGCTCGCCGTGCAGGGACGCAAGTTCCTCAAGGAGCACGAGAAGGATATCCTCAACATCGAGAAGAACACCGGCGTCGACCGCTACATCATGGTCGCCATCTGGGGTCGCGAGACCGCCTACGGCAGCCACAAGCTGCCGCACGACGCGATCCGCGTTCTGGCGACGCAGGCTTATACCGGCCGCCGCAAGGACGAGTTCCGCCTGGAGATCCTCGCCGCCCTCAAGATGCTGCAGGCGGGTGTGCCGCGCGCGAAGATGCGCGCCTCGTGGGCCGGCGCCGTGGGCCTGACGCAGTTCATGCCGACCGAGTATTTCAAGCACCTGGAGGACGGCGACGGCGACGGCAAGGCCGACATCTTCGATTCCGTTCCCGACGCTCTCGGCTCCGCCGCGCGGCAACTCGCCAACAAGGGCTGGGTGCGCGGCTTGCGCTGGGGCTACGAGGTGCACATGCCGAAGGGTGGCGACTGCTCGCTCGAGGGCCCGCCCGGCGAGCGCACCATCGGTGAGTGGCAGAAACTCGGCTTTGAGCGTACCGGTGCCACACCGTTCCGTCCCGAGGAAGCGGACATCCGCGCCTACCTGATGATGCCGTCGGGCGCCTATGGCCCTGGCTTCCTTGCCACCGAGAACTTCAAGGTCATCCGCCTCTACAACACGTCCGACCTCTACGCGCTGTTCGTCGGCGACCTTGCCGACCGCATCGCCGGAGCCGGCGGATTCCATGTGCCGGCGGCGCAGGTCGCACAGCCGCGCACCGCTCAGGTGAAGGAGATCCAAGAGCGGCTGCAGAAACTCGGCTATCCGATGGACAAGATCGACGGCAAGATCGGTTCCAACACGCGCCGTCAGGTCGGCACCTACCAGAAGACGGCAGGTCTCAAGATCGACTGCTGGCCAACCGAGGCGACGCTTTCCCACTTGCGTTCCAACGCCGCGCACGCACCGCAATAGTCGGCCCGTCGACGGTAGAAATTTCTCGCGCCCGTGCTATGCCCTCGGCGCCGGGGCGCGCCAACGCACCGGCTACGCGGAGGAGACACATGGATCGCTGGGTCGAAGAGACGTTTCACCCCCACTGGCGCGTGCGCTTGCAGGCCGACGAGGTGCTGCACGAGGTGAAGACGGACCACCAGCATCTCGTCATCTTCAAGAACAGCACATGGGGCACCGTGCTGATGCTCGACGGCGTGTGCCAGCTCACCACTTCGGACGAGTTCATCTATCACGAGATGATGGCGCATGTGCCGCTCATGGCGCTGGACAAGCCCAAGCGCGTGCTGGTCGTCGGCGGCGGCGACGGCGGCGTCATGCGTGAGGTCTTGAAGCATCCGACCGTCGAAAAGGCGATGCTGTGCGAGATCGACCGCGAGGTGATCGACACGGCGCTCAAGTACTACCCCGAGATCCCCGGCAACACCTTCGACGATGAGCGCACCGTTGTCGTCATCGCCGACGGCCGCAAGTTCGTTGCCGAGACGGACGAGCGCTTCGACGCCATCATCGTCGATAGCTCCGAGCCCATCGGCCCCTCGGCGGTGCTGCACACGCCCGAGTTCTTCGCCTCCTGCAAGCACGCCTTGAAGGAGGGCGGCATCCTCGTCACGCAGAACGGCCTGCCGTTCCTGTTCCCCGATCACCTGCGCGACACGACCCGCGCCTTCGCTTCACTATTCGACCGCGTGGCGCCGTACTTCTGCACGCAACCCTGCTACTTCGGCGGCCCGTTCGCGCTCAACTGGGCATCGGATGAGGACGAGCACCTCGACATCGCCGAGAAGAAGCTGGCCAAGCGGCAGGAGCGGCGCGGCATCGAGACGAAGTATTGGACGCCGGCCGTGCACAACGCCTCGTTCGCGCTGCCGCGCTACGGCGAGGTCGTCGTCGAGCAGGCGATCGCCGACGGGCGCGATGATCGCGCCGCGGCGAAGAACGCCCGCTCCGGCAAAGGCAAGTCGGTGAAGAAGACGCGCTAGGGCGCTCCCCAGTTCGGGTCGGTGAGCTTGCTGCCGAGCAGCGTGTCGTAGATTTGCAGGGTCTGCTGCTTCATCTGCGTCAGCGAGAAGGCCTTGAGCACATGCTCGCGCGCGCGTGCACCCATGCGGGCGTGCTCGTCGGGCGGCATGGCCAGTGCCTCAGCCAGCGCTTCGGCGAGGCGGGCCGGATCGGCCGGCGGCACCAGCCATCCGGTGGCCCGATGCGCCGAGGCGCCGGGGCGGCCGATCACCGTCTCCGGTGGCGCGCCGATGTCGGTGGCGATTACCGGCGTCGCCATCACCTGCGCTTCCGTCGCGGCGCGCCCGAACGCTTCCGGCTCGACCGAGGCGACGACGGCGACGTGCGCGGCACGGAAGGCGGCGGCCATGTCCTCCTCGTGGCCGACGATGCGCACGCGATCATCGAGCCCCGCGGCATGGATCTGCGCTGCCAGGGCGGCCCTGTAGGCACTGCGACGCTGCGCGTCGCCGGCAAGGATGAAGACGGTGTCGTCGAGCGCGCCCCGTTGCGCCAGCAGCGCGGCCGCTTCTATGACGGTCTTCTGGCCCTTCCAAGTCGTCAGGCGCGCGGCGTGCAAAATGACGCGCTTCTTGTCGTCGATGCCCCAGCGGTGGCGCACGGCGGCGACGCGCTCGGGCGCGACGTTGACCGGATCGAATAGCCGGCCGTCGACGCCGCGATAGATGACATGCACCTTGTTGCGCGGCGTGCCGTAGCGCATGCGGATGAGGTCGCACGTGTAGTGGGAGTTGGCGATCACCGCGTCGCCGCGCGCCATCACGCTGTTGTACAGCCGCTTGGCGTCCGACTTCTCCGAGTAGGCGCCATGGTAGGTGGTGACGAACGGTACGCCGGCGCGACGAGCGGCGATGAGTGCGCTCCAGGCGGGCGCGCGGCTGCGGGCGTGCACCAAGTCGACCCCGTCGCGGCCAATTACCTTGACGATGCGGTGCGCGTTCCACAGCAGGCGCAAAGGGTTCTTGACCGCAGCGGGAAAGAATTGCACTTCGGCGCCGGTGTCACGCAGGCGCTGTACCAGGCGACCGCCCTCGGTCAGCACGATGCAGCGCCCGCCCGCCGACTGGATTGCGTCGGCGATCTCGATCGTGGATAGCTCCGCTCCACCGGTATCGAGCTCGGGGATGATCTGCAGTATGGTCGGGCGCTTCTCGGCCACGCGCTATCCTCCGGCGGCGAAAGGGTTGTTTAGATTGAGTGAGAGCGAACCGCAATTCCTCGACGTCGGGCCCGGCGAAGTCGTCCCCGCCCGGCGCATCGCATATCGTGCCAATGGCGCCGCGGCGGACGGTATCGGACTGTTGTGGTTGCCGGGTTATAAATCCGACATGGCGAGCACCAAGGCGACTGAACTCGCCGAGTTTGCGCGCGAGCGAGGCTACGGCTGCACGCGCTTCGACTACTCCGGGCACGGCGTATCGAGCGGCGGCTTCGAAGAAGGCACCATAGGCGCCTGGCTGGAGGAGACCGAGGCCGTATTTCACCGGCTCACGGACGGTAAACAGATCATCGTCGGCTCCAGCATGGGTGGTTATATCGCCCTCCTGTTGCTGCGGCGGCTGCTGACCGTCGCGCCGGACGAGGCGGCACGCATCGCCGGTCTCGTCCTCATTGCGCCCGCCTGGGACATGACCGAAGAGCTGATGTGGAAGCAATTCAACTTAAAGGCGCGTCGCGAGCTGCAGGACACCGGCGTTTTCCGCCAGCCCTCCGAATACGGCGAGCCGTACGCCATCACGCGCGCCCTCATCGAGGAGGGCCGCAGCCACCTTCTGGCCAAGAAGCCCTTCGATCCGGGGCGGCCGGTGATCATCCTGCAGGGGCGGCTCGACACGTCCGTTCCCATCGGCCACACGCGCGCGCTGCTCGGCCTGTTGCAGGGCGGCTGGACCGAAATGATCGAAATACCCGACGGCGAGCACCGTCTGTCGAGACCGCAGGACTTGTCGCTGCTTTTCACCAAAATCGATGAGCTCGCAAGGGGTCGCTTACCGCCGCGCGAATGAGGCATCGACAGCCGTGCCGGTCCGTGGAAAGCTGGGGATCGACGACTTACGGAAGTGAGTTTCCCATGAAGAAAGCGGGCACTTTCCTCCTCTCCGCCGCCTGCCTGACGACACTGTTCGCACTCCCCGCCGCCGCAGGAGCGCCGGCCAATAACGACAACAGCGTCGAGGTCGAGAAGCCGGCCGCAGCGCCTGCCGATAGCGACCAGGGCTACCGCCCACGCTGGGCAGATCCGAATGCCAAGCCGCCCGAGCCCGGCATCGAGAACGATCCTACGACGTTCGATCCCGCCGATGTGGGCGTCAACACCGATCAGCTCAACAACAATATCAGCCCCATAAATCCGGACTAGCGAGCGGTGCTGCGCGCGCGTCGCCGCGCGTGAACCTCTCGCCGCCTGAGGCGTTCGCCAATAGGGGCTCTCAATCAATGGAGATCAGCCAAATTCAGTAGCTTCGCGGTTCAGCCCGCCGATGACGCATGTCAAAGGTTCGCCACGAGCCGAGGCTTACTCTCGACCGGAAATTCGATCGCCCACGTCACGTCACGAACGGAGAGAACGAATGGAAAGACACCTGCAGATTGCCTTCAAGAACGTGGAAAGCTCGGCATCGTTGGAGACACTGATCCGCGAGCGGGTGGAGCGGCTGCAGCGCTTTCACCCGCACATCACGGGAGCGCGCGTCGTCGTCGAGGTGCCGCACCGCAGCCCCGAAAGCGGCAAGCTGCCGCTCGGCATCGCCGTCGAGATCGATATCCCCGGGCGCAATACCGTCATCGCCAAGGGCGAGCAGGATCGCCGTGAGATGAAGGGTGATCGCTCCGCCATCGTTAACCGCGTTTTCGAGGCCGCCGAGCGGCAGCTCGAGCAAATATCCGCCATCCGCAAGGGCGAAGTGAAGCAGCACGATTCGGCCGGCGACACGGGGGTCGTGGTGCGCATCTTCCCCGATCAGCATTACGGCTTCATCGAGGTGAAGGATTCACCCGATCTCTATTTCTCCAGGGATGTCGTCGGCAACGGATCCTTCGAGCACATGAAGGTCGGCGCGCTCGTGCACGTGACGCGCGCCTCGAGCGAGGGCCCGATGGGGCCGCAGGCAAGCTCGGTCAAGCTCGTCGGCGCGCGCTCTTAGACTTTCACGATGTTGCCATCATGCATCCGTCGCCATCCCCTGGCATGCTAAGGAGGTCCAAGGACGAGTAGGGGGAGGGACCAATGCTGCATACCACGCCCCGCCGGCGGCTGCAGGATGACCTTGCGGCCGTCGAGCAGATTGCGGCACGGCCGGCGACGACGGCGAAGGAGCTGGCGGCCAATCTCACCGAGCTCTACGACGCGACGTTCAACATCAACTTCGAGCGCTACGACGTGCAGACGCTGGTGGCCTCGGCCCCCGACATTGCACGCACCGTCTTCGCGATGCGCCTGCGGCTGCGCGAGCAGGTGGCCGATTGGCATGCGCGCGGCTTCCTGACGCTTGCCGGCCAGCGGGCGCTGCGCAATGCACTGCGCATCGCGCGCTACGCCACCGACATGCTGGGCGAGATCAATATCCGCTACGCGCAGCTCGGTCCCGGCGAAAAGACGCTGCGCGGCTTCAGCGGCCGCCACATGAACACGCTGCTCAATCCGGCCTTCGACACCGGCCGAGATCTCGACTTCCGTTCGGGCGACGTACTGCTGATGCGCGGCATGCACCACAACAGCGCCGCCATCGCCCGCATCGGTGACGTCGACAGCCAGTTCAGCCACCTCGCCATCGTGCATACCGACGAGAACGGCAAGCATTGGGTCGTCGAGGCGCTGATCGAGGAAGGGTCGGTGATCAACCCGCTGTCCTACACGCTGACGCACGGCCTGGGGCGTTGCGTCCTGTTTCGGCACCGGGACAAGCAGCTCGCCGCGCGCGCTGCCGCGCTCATTCACGACGTGGTGCGCCGTTCGGGAGAGAAGGGCGGCAAGCACATCTGGTACGACTTCACCATGGAGCTTGACGGCGACAAAGAGTTGTTCTGCTCCAAGCTGGTGCGCAAGGCGTTCGCCCTTGCCAGCGAAAAGAGAGTGGTGCTGCCGACGTTCTCGACGCGCTTCGACATGAAGAACCGCGACTTTGTCGATCGCATCGGCGTCACCGCCAAGGAGACCTTCGCCCCGGCCGACATCGAGCTCGAGCCGGATTTCGACCTCGTCGCCGAGTGGCAGGACTACCGCGTCACTTCGCGATTGCGACTGCAGGATCTGCTGATGGACCGCCTGTTCCTATGGATGGAGCAGCATGGGTACCGGTTCAGCGAGGATCTGCCGATCAAGATGATCGGCTATCTCGGCGCCCTTTCTGGGAAGCTGTCCACACGCGCCAAGGATCTCATCGCCGACGTGGTGCCCAAGGTGCCGCCTAACATGCGCCGCTCGACGATCCAGGCGGTGGCTATGCTGCATCGAACCGCGGAGCCGCTGCTCGCCGAGCTACAGGGGCTCGAGCGGCGCAGCATCGACCGCACGGGGCGGCCGCTGCATGCACGCGAGGTCTACGACTTCCTCGAGAACAAGCGGCAGGCCTCGAACGGCGAGATCGGCTACCTCGTCGGCAAGGCGTGAACCGTTGAGCCCCATCCGCCATAGGAGGCGGAGCGGGCTGCAGGCAGGCCGTCGTCGAGCGCGCGTTCCAGCGCCAGGGTTCCGGCCCTGTCGGCGACGGCTTCCGGAATGATCCACGCGCGATAGCCCGTCGAGACGACGGCCGCGGCGCAGGCGAGTTCCCCGCCGCTCGCATCGCATGACCGGTCGGCCTCGATGGCGCGCGTCTCGCGCCGGTCGTGGCGAAGGAAACCCATGTCCACAGGCTGAATGGTGGTCATCGGGCCCGACAGTGTGATGCCGCGGAACACGCAGGTGGTCTGGTTGCGGCACGGGCCGGCGTTGCGGCCGAGCGTGTTGCCGGGACCTAGCGCCTTGGCGCGGCGCATTACGCTCGCAGGGGCGGCCGCTCCGTTGCTGACGTAGCAGGCGTTGCCGACGCAGAGGACGGGATTGGCGGTCATGCGGTGTCCGCCGAAGCCGTGCCGGCGCGGCTGCATGATGATGAGCACCGTGACGCGCTGCGGATAGGTCGCCTGGGCGGTCGCCGGCGTTTCGATAAACGGCGAGGGCTCCAGCTCGGGCCTCGGGCCACCGAGGCTTGAGCGTGCTTCCTTGTTGCGCTCGCGCGCTTCGCGGGCGAGGCGAAACTTCTCGGCGATGCGCTGGGCTTCCCGCTCACGCTCCGCTTCCAGCGCGGTGCGCTGCTGGGTGTCCTCAAACTCCTTGATACGGCGCTGCTCGGTGACGCGTGCCTCTTCCTCGGCGCGACGGCTCTTCTCCGCCATGCGCTCTTCTTCTGCGCGCCGCTGCGCTTCGGCGATACGCGCCTCTTCCGCCTTGCGCGCAGCTTCGGCTTGCTCGGCTTGCCGCTTCACTTCGGCGACGCGCGCTTCTTCGGCCCTGCGCCTGGCTTCGGCTTCCTCGGCCTGCCGCTTCACTTCTGCCAGGCGGGCCTCCTCCGATTTGCGCTTGGCCTCGGCCACCTCGGCCTGTCGCTTAGCCTCGGCGATTCGCGCCTCTTCCGCCTTGCGCTGTTCCTCGGCGACGCGACGCGTCTCCGCCTCGCGTGCCGCTTGCCGCTCGGCTTCTGCCTGTTTCTCGGCAGCGACGTGACGCTCCTCATCGAGGCGCCGTTCTTCGGCGATACGGGCCTCCTCGACCTCGCGTTGCAGACGTGCCGCTTCGGCGCTGCGCTCGACTTCCGCCTGGCGCTCCATCTCGGCCTTTTGCTTCTGGGCTTCCTCGGCGAGCTTTTGAGCGTTTTCGCGCGCGGCTTGGCGCTCGGCCTCGATCAGCTTCTCCTCGCGCGCCTGATCGTGCTTGCGTCGCGCCTCTGCTTCTTCCTGCGCCGCGCGCAGCATCTCCGCTTCGTCGGCAGCCTGCCGATCGGCAGCGGCCTTCTTAGCTGCCTCCGCCTGCTTCTTGGCCTCGGCTTGAGCTTTGGCGCGGATCTTGGCGGCCTTGGCTTCCTCGTTGCGCTTTGAGTCTTCGCTGGCTTGCGAGAACTTTTCCGCCAACGCGTGCGCGGCGTCGTCGTTGGCGGCTGCGGATGGGGCGCCATGCACCCAGCTCATCAACGCCACGGCGCACACCGCGCCACGACTGAGGCCATTCGCTGCCGATCGCATAACGTCCTCGCCAAACAAATCCTGTGGAGGAGCCGGGGCGCTCCCAATGTCGCGGCCAAAGCGCGACTGGATTTCGCCAATAAAGCGGGGCGCGCTTGAACGGCGGCTGAACGCGCCCGTTCAGGTTGGGACAACTGTGGAGAAGGTCAGCGCTGCCGATGGTCGGCAAGGATGGCGCGCAGGCCTTCCCGATACGTTGGAAATTGCAGAGCTACGCCAAGCTCTTGCCGCAGGCGATCGTTGCGGATGCGCTTGTTGTCGGCATAGAAGCTGGCCGCCATCGGGGAGAGTTGCGCATCCTCGAAGGGGACCTCCGGCGGCGGCGGCATGCGCAGCAGCCCGGCCGCAAAGGTGATGACATCCTGCGGGGGTGCCGGCTCATCGTCGGTAACGTTGTAGATCTGCTCGGCGCCGCGCCCGTCGATGCCGGCGATGACCGCAGCGGCGATGTCGTCGACATGGATGCGGTTGAACACCTGGCCCGGCTTGACGACGCGGTGGGCATTGCCCTCGCGCATGCGGTCGATGGCGCTGCGACCGGGACCGTATATGCCGGCAAGGCGGAAGATCTGCGTGCGCGTCGCGCGGCGCGCACCGAGGGCCAGCCAGTCCTGCTCGGCGGCGATACGGCGACGCCCGCGCGCCGACGTGGCTTCGGCCGGCATCGTCTCGTCGATCCAGGCGCCCTGGCTGTCGCCGTACACGCCCACCGTCGACAGGTAGCCCACCCAACCCAGCGAAGGCGCCCGCGCGAGGTCTCCCGCGTGGTGCCGCAGTACTGGATCGCCATCGGCGTCGGGTGGCGCCGAGACGAGCACGTGGGTCGCGCGCGCCAGTTCCTCGGCAACGCCGACGCCCGGGCTGGACCCATCGAAGACGAATGCGTCATAGCCTTGCGCGGCGATATCCTCGGCGCCTTCGGGTGTTCGCGCCGTCCCGGCCACGCTCCAGCCCCGCGTGGAGAGGCGCTGCGCGACGCGCTGCGCAGTGTAGCCGAGCCCGAAGCAGAACAGGCGACTCATACGTGCCACTCGGCGCGCACATCGCTGTCGCCTTCGCGAGCGAGGTGCCTGCGGCGTACGCCATCGCCGATGCCGTCGCCGGCGAGTTGGCGCATTGCCCATACGGCCATGGCGCGCACCAGCGGCGAGGCATCCCCAAGCAGCGCCTCGATGTGCGGCAGCAGGCTGGCGTCGCCCGAGTTGCCGGCGGCGATGAGCACGTTGCGCAGGAAGCGGTCGCGCCCGGTCCGTTTCACCGGCGTGCCGGCAAAGCGCGCTCGAAAGCTCGCGTCGTCGAGCTGCAACAACTCGGCGAGCGGTGGATTGTCGGTATCGGCCCGCGCGTGAAAGCGGGCTTCGCGCGCGGCGGCGGCGAACTTGTTCCACGGACACACGGCGAGGCAGTCGTCGCAGCCGAACACGCGGTTGCCCATCGGACGGCGGAACTCGGCAGGGATGTGACCCTTGTGCTCGATCGACAGGTAGGCGAGGCAGCGGCGCGCATCGAGCTGGTACGGCGCGGGAAACGCCGCGGTCGGGCAGACGTCGAGGCAGCGGCGGCAACTGCCGCAGTGATCGGCCTCCGCTGCATCGAGCGGCAGCTCGGCGGTGGTGAAGATGGCGCCGAGAAACAGCCACGAGCCGTGCTCGCGCGACACCAGCATGGTGTTCTTGCCCTGCCAGCCGAGCCCTGCGGCGGCAGCGAGCGGCTTTTCCATGACCGGCGCGGTATCGACGAAGACTTTGACTTCCGAGCCGCTTTCGCCGGCGAGCCGCGCGGCGAGCTGCTTCAGCTTGCCCTTGAGGATGTCGTGGTAGTCCTTGCCCTGCGCGTAGACGGAGATGGCGCCGCGCAGTGGATGATCGAGGGCCTCGAGCGGATCGGTTTCGGGTGCGTAACTCATGCCCAGCATGACGATCGATGCGCACATCGGGCCACAGATGCTGCGGGCTGCGGCGCCGCTCGGCATGCGTCGCCATCCATTCCATGTCGCCGTGGCGTCCGGCGGCAAGAAATTCAACAAGGCGCTCGCCGGCGGTCCGCGCGGCATCGGGCGATGTCACGCGCACGGCGTCAAAGCCGAGCGCAGCCGCCTCGCGCAGCAGCATTTCCTTGAGGGCTGCGGTCACGGCATGGCCGTCAGAAATCGAGATTGGCGTAGTGCGCTGCGGGCTGCACGCCGGCGACGCGGTCGGCCAATAGCGGACGGAACGCGCGCCGCGACTTGAGGCGCGCGTACCAGACCTTGGCGACTGCGTATTCCTCCCATGGCACTTCGCCCAGATAGTCGACCGACGACAGATGCGCGGCAGCGGCGAGATCGGCGAACGACAGATCCTCGCCCGCCAGCCAGCGCCGGCGGTCCGCCAGATAGCTGATATAGCTCATATGGTAGCGCAGGTTGGTACGTATGGCGCGCAGGAAGTCGACATCGGGCGTCGCCGACGCAGCCGGCTGCAGGCGGGCGTAAACCTTCTCCTGCAGCAGCTCGTGCGTCACCTCGCGGTTGAATTTGCCGTTGAACCAGTCTATCAGCCGGCGCGTCTCGGCGCGCTGGGTGCGATCTCCGGGGAGCAGCGGGAAGGATTCGACCTCGTCGGCCTCGGGCGCGGCGGCCGCCGTCCCTTCGGCGAGATATTCGGAGATGGCGTAAACGCCGCACAGCGCCGGCCCCCCCTCCAACTGCAGCACGGGAAGCTCGCCGGCAGGGTTAAGGGCGAGAAACTCCGGCCGCCATTCCCACGGGCGTTCATCGACGAGTTCGACGTCGATGTTCTGCTCGGCCAGCGCCAGACGCACGGCGCGCGAGAAAGGGCAGAGCCGGAACTGGGTGAGCGTATGCATCGATGGATGTGACGGTTTGTTGTTTTTGATGACGGAGCAGCACCGCTCCTAAGGGGCGCGGAGCGATAAGACAATCGCCCCGTGTGGCGCGGAAGTGGCACCGCGGGTATGTAAATCCTGCTAATCCTCGCCGCCGCACAGAAAAACCCGCCGCGCAAACACAACACGGGGCCGCCGATGCCGATTTGGGAAGTGATCCTGCTTGGCCTCATCGAAGGATTGACCGAGTTCCTTCCCGTGTCGTCGACCGGCCATCTGCTGCTCACCGAGCATTTCCTCGGCATCTGCACGCCGGGCAAGACCTTCGAGGTCCTGATCCAGCTCGGCGCCATCCTCGCCATCCTCTCCGTCTATTCCGTCAAGCTAACGCGCATCGCCATGGCGATACCGTACGATCCGCGCGCGCGGCGCTTCGTTTTCAGCGTGTTGCTGGCGTTCCTGCCGGCGGCCGTGATCGGCGCCTTGGCACACGATTTCATCAAGACGGTGCTGTTCGAGACGCCGGTGCTGATTGCCATCATGCTGATCGTCGGCGGGGTCGTGCTGCTGATCGTCGATCGCATGCACCTCGCCGTCCGCTACGACAACGCGATGGATTTTCCACCAGCCCTCGCGTTCAAGATCGGGCTTCTGCAGTGCCTTGCCATGATCCCCGGCGTGTCGCGTTCGGGGGCCACCATCGTCGGCGCCATGCTGCTGGGAACCGACAAGCGCTCGGCGGCGGAGTTCTCGTTCTTCCTGGCCATGCCGACCATGGCCGGCGCCTTCAGCTACGACCTCTACAAAAACTGGTCGATCCTGCAGACGAGCGACGTCGCCAACATCGCCTTGGGCTTTGTCACCGCCTTCATCGCCGCGGTGATTGTCGTGCGCTACCTGCTCGACTACGTGAGCCGCCATGGCTTTGCGGTGTTCGGCTGGTGGCGCATCATCGTCGGCGGGGCGGCGCTGGGCGCCATGCTGGTGCTCGGGCAGACAACGGGCTGCCCGGTCATCCCCTGATCGCCGACGCGTTCGTCAGGCGGCGTGAGATGGCACGGGCCGCGTGAGCGCGACGCGCAGCCCCTTGACGTCGGGGGCATTGCGCAGCGCGTCGAGCACCGAGGGCTCGCGCACGACGCGCGAGATGCTGGCCAGAGCTTTCAGATGATCGCCGCTGGCGTGATCGGGAGCGAGCAGCAGGAAGACGAGATCGACCGGCTCGCCATCGTGCAATTCATAGTCGATGGGGTCTTCGAGGCGCGCGAACACACACACGATGCTGCGCAGGCCGCCGAGCTTGACGTGCGGCACGGCGATGCCGCGGCCGAGACCCGTCGAGCCGAGACGCTCGCGTTGAAGCAGCGTGTTGAAGATCTCGCGGGAGTCGAGGCCCGTCCTCTCCGCCGCAATCGTCGCCAACTCCTGCAAGGCGTGCTTTTTGCTCGTCACCTTGAGCGGCGCAATGATGCCGTCGGGAGCCAGCAGGTCACAGAGATCCATCGTCAAATCCTGTCCCAACCTGTTGCGAGCCATCGGCGACCGCGTGCCCGTGGGCTGCACGATAGCGCCGGCAACTCTTCCAATTCTACCTTTACCCTCGTGGCCCCGCACGCGCCCTCTGCGTCCATTAGCGGCTGTTATCCCTCGCTAAGTGGGCCGCCCTGTTGAGAAACCAAAAAAATGGCACTCGCAAGGTCGGCTGCACAGGAAATTTGCAGTTCGCCGACAGCGTTTCTCAGCTAAAGCACCGGCTTTGCGGGGTTTTTTGCCCTCGCAACGACCTTTCCACGTGCTCTTCGTTGAACAAAGCCCTTCCGCCCCTTGCCCGCGCCGGTAGTTATCCCCAGGCGATGCGGTGCAAGAACGGGGCCATGCCCCTGAGCTGTAAGAGTGGTCGAGGTTCAACTTGCCCAGGGCAAATGCCTCTAGGGTGGCTATAGAGCAGTCGGCCAGGCCAGACAAGTCTGCCCGCGGCCGCGCCGCTCAGTCGGCCGGCCCGACGCGCTCGAGCAGACGCTTGTCGCGCCGGCGCTGAACCGAGGAGGGAATGCGCATCGCCTCGCGGTACTTGGCGACGGTGCGCCGGGCAATATCGACGCCGTCGCATTTCAGCCGCTCGACGATCTTGTCGTCGGACAGAACGCTGGCCGGCGCCTCGCCGTCGATCATCTGCTTGATGCGATGGCGCACCGCCTCGGACGAGTGCGACTCTCCCTCGTCGTCCGCCGAAGCGATGGCCGATGTGAAGAAATATTTCATTTCGAAGATGCCGCGCGGCGTCGCGACGTACTTGTTGGACGTCACGCGCGACACCGTCGACTCGTGCATCGATATGGCGTCGGCGACCGTGCGCAGGTTGAGCGGCCGCAGGTACTGGACACCATGCGTGAAGAAGCCGTCCTGCTGGCGCACGATCTCCTCGGCGACGCGCATGATCGTGCGCGCCCGCTGGTCGAGGCTCTTCACCAGCCAGTTGGCCGCCTGCAGGCATTCGAGCAGATAGTTGCGGTCGGCGGCCGATCCCGTTGCCTTCGACACGGTCGTCAAATAGGTGCGGTTGACGAGCACGCGCGGCAACGTCTCGGTGTTGAGCTCGATGATCCAGGATCCGTCGGGGGCCCCGCGGATCAACACGTCCGGAACGACCGGCTGCACCTGCACGGAGCCGAACTTGAGGCCCGGCTTCGGATTGAGCTTCTTGATCTCGGCGATGATCTCCAGCAGTTCGTCCATCTCGCAGCCCACGGCCTTGCGCAGGGCGGGGAAATTGTGGCCGGCCAATAGGTGCAGGTTCTCGAGGAAGCGGCTGACGACCGGGTCGTAGCGGTTCTGCTCTTTCAATTGCAGTGCCAGGCATTCGGCAAGCGAGCGGGCGAACACGCCCGGCGGATCGAGGGACTGCAGCGCGGCAAGAACCTTTTCCACGGTCTCGAGCGGTGCGCCCAGCTTTTCCGCGATGGCCGCAAGATCGGCGCCGGGCAGGTAGCCCGCCTCATCGACCATGTCGACGAGATACTGGCCGATCAGGCGCTCGACGGGATCCTTGAGCACGAGTGGAACCTGGGCGCCCAAATGCTCGCGCAGCGACACGTCGTTCGTGAGGAAGGCCTCGATGTTGACGTCGTCGCCGGCTCCCGCGGATCGCTGGCGCAGCGATGCCCAGCCCGAACTCGCCGCCTTGCCCGTTGGCGTTATCGGTGGGCGCCCCGTCCTGGTAGACGTTGTCGTATTCGGTGTCGAAGGTGCTTTCCGGATCGGCTACCGGCTTTTCGAGATCGACGAAGTTCGTTTCGCTCGCCGCCGACGTTTCCTCGGGCTTATTGAATTCAGGGGGCTCGGAGGCATCAAGGCGAAGCGGCGCCTCGCGCCCTTCATCGGGTTCCAGGAGAGGATTGCGCTCGAGCTCCTGCTCCACGTACTGCGTCAGCTCGATGTTGGACAACTGAAGCAGACGGATGGCCTGCTGCAGTTGGGGTGTCATCACCAACTGCTGGCCTTGTCTCAGCTCCAGCTTTGTCGAAAGCGCCATGCGCTCGTCCAGGTGTCTCGGCTACTGATGCGCGTAGTGTCGTCAGCGCGCGTTAACGAACATGTCTCCGAGGTACACACGCCGCACGTCGTCGTTGGCTATGATTTCCTCAGGCTTACCCTGTGTCAGAACCTGACCGTCATAGATGATGTAAGCCCGATCTATCAGGCTAAGGGTTTCGCGGACGTTATGATCGGTGATGAGCACGCCGATGCCCCGCTCCGTCAAGTGCCGCACCAACTCCTGAATATCGCCGACGGCGATAGGGTCGATGCCGGCGAAGGGTTCGTCCAGCAGCATGAATGACGGGCCTGAGGCGAGTGCACGGGCGATCTCGCAACGGCGACGTTCGCCGCCGGAAAGCGCGATGCGACGGCGACTTGCGCAGGTGCGTGATGCGGAATTCCTCGAGCAGGCTGTCGAGCTTCTCGCGTCGCTTTTTCGCCGACGGCTCGACGATCTCGAGCACGGCCATGATGTTCTTCTCGACCGTCAGGCCGCGGAAAATGGATGCTTCCTGCGGCAGGTAGCCGATGCCGAGGCGGGCCCGCCGATACATCGGCAGGCGCGTGACATCCATGCCGTCGATGGTGATGTTGCCGGCATCGGCAGGAACGAGGCCGGTGATCATGTAGAACACGGTGGTCTTGCCGGCGCCGTTCGGGCCGAGGAGGCCGACGGATTCGCCGCGCCCCACGGCGAGGCTCACGCCACGCACGACGAGGCGCTTCTTATAGCTCTTGCGGACGTGATGGACAGTTAGCCAGCCCTCGGCGCCGAGCTGCTCCGGGGCGCCGTTCAGCGTATGCTGCTGAGCGTAGCCCTGTGCCTCGCCCTCCCACTCGTTGTAGGGCTCCGCTTGCGCACGCTTGTTGCCGAAGGAAAGGATTTTCAACACGTCGGGGAAACCTCGGTTGGGGGCCCGCAAGTGGCCCTCCGGCGCCATGGTGCGCCGATCGGGGCCCCTGTCAATCTGCGTATTGGCCGCTATTCACCTTCCGCGCGCGGGCTCCGAGCGCTCCAGCCTCCATCGGGGCCTGATGCGCCGGCACCATCGCTAGCAGCGGCTGAAGGCTTCTTTTCGTCCGGCTTTTTCTCGCGAGGGTAAAAAATTGCGCTAGGGCGGCTCGCGGCGCCTGGGCGCATGGTAAAGCCCTGCCCCTTCTTGTCAGTCGGCGCGGCCGTCGCCGACCATGCGGCGCTGGGGTCGGTGTGAATGACGCTCTCGCCGGTCAGCATGTCGATCGTCAGCTTCGATCCGCGTACGACGTTCTTCTCCTGCGTTAAGATGACGTCGCCGCCCAGGATGACCTGGTTCTCCTTGACGTTGAAGTCGGCCCAGTCGCCGGTCGCGTTCTGCCCATTCTTGGAGGTGACGATCACCGCGCCGCGGGCCTCGATACGCGTGATCTCTGCCGGAGCCTTCGTGTCGCCGGCTGTGTCTTCTTCGGCGAGCCCGGCGGCGCCGGTATAGTAGGCGCGCAGTTCGGATGTGCGAACGATGAAGTCTCCCTGCACGGCGTGGACATCGCCCTTGAAGACGGCCTGCTTGGCGCGATCGTCGACGTCGAGCCGCCCTGCTTCCACGTCGATGGGTGCCGTAGGGTCGGTCTTGAACACACCCACCGCACCGGTTGTCGCGGCTTTGGCGGCTTCGTCGGCGAGCTGTTGCACCTTCTGCTTGGGGGTTTGCGCCTTCTTTTCCTCGCCGCGATAGAAGCGTGTCGAGATGCGGCCGGGCTTCTCACCCGCGGCGCGGGGACGAAAGCTGCGTGCGGCCCGTCGCGCGCTCGACGAACAGCCGCTCGCCCTTCAACTGATTGCGACCCTGGATGGCGACGACGCCGCCGGTGAGCAGAATGGTATCGGCCTGCTGATCGACGGTGGCCCTGTCGCCGGTGGCGCTGCGGTCGGCGCCCGACGTCATCTCGACATCGCCGTCCACCACCGCCACCTGTTTGACCGCGTCATAGTCGAAGCTGGCACCGGTGACGCGGTCCTGCGGCGCTCGCGTCATGACCACCGGCGATTTGGAGAAGATGCGTTTGATCTTGGTGCCGGCGCCCGGGGTTGTCGCAGCCGTCGCGGATCCGGCAGCGTCGGTCTCGCCGCCCTCGTACTGCACCTCGAGCGCCGCGGTCGCCATGGCGGCATCGCCCTGGCGCGCCTTCACGTTGCCGGTGAAGGTCGCGGTCTTGTCGGTATCGTCGATGTCGAGGCGGTTGGCGGTGATGTCGATCGGCCCTTCGCCACCGCCGAACATCGGCGTCGCCGGCTGCTTCTCCGGCTTCGGCGCCTTCTCGGCTGCAGCATCGGGCTTGGGCGGGACGAGGTGCGCCTTAACGTCGTTGACGAAGGCGATCTCACGGCTCTTGCTGAGGATGCGCATCTCCTTGGAGCGAATCGTCCCGGTGGGCATCTCGACGAGCACCGGCTCCTTGGATGTGATGATGTTTTCGTTGGTCTCGATCGTCGCCGTCGACAGCTTCGCCTTGAGGCCGCTGTCGGCGACGATGTCGATGCCGCCGGCCAGCTCGAGCTGATTGGTCTTGGTGTTGAACTCGCCCTTCGCCGCCGTCAGGTTCGTCTTCGACTTGTTGGCGTCGGTCATGTCGCCGGTGATGTCGTTGAGGCGCACGAACTCGGTGTTGACGAGGTCCTGGATGGCCGTCTTGGCGCGCACGACGTACTTGCCGCCGTCCTTGTTGAAACCTTCGTAGCTCGGGTTATCCATGGTCAGGTTGTCGGGAAGGATGCGCGGCATCTCCAGCTTGGGGAAGCCGCCGACCCACCCGGTCGTGTCGAGGATCATCGCGAAGTAGAGAACCACGATGCCGGCCGCTGCACCGGGCAGCGAAAAGCGCAGGGTCCGGACGACGCGCGTGTGGCGGCGTGCGCGCACGAGATTGCGGGCCCGGTCGGCGGCAGTCGTGCCGCCGAAGGGGTCAGGTTGAGCCCACTCCTGCTCCGTGCCGAAATTGCTGATCGTTGCCATGCCGTTGATGGTCGCTGCCGGCTAGTGTGATGATAGCGGCCGAATACCGGGAAATACCCCGTCAATTGGGGTTATATTGGGACTGGCGGGCACGACAAGCAGGCGCGTCCCGCGGTTGCGGGGACTGGCAGCGTCCGGCGGCTAAAATGCCGCCGCCGCTAACCTCAATGCGAGAAGATATCGTCCTCGCCGAAGCCGGCCAGGTCGAGCTTGGCGCGCGTGCTGAGGAAGCCGAATGCCGCCTGGGCGAACGCTGCGCGGCCCTCGCGCGCCAGCATGGCGTCGAGCTTCGCCTTCAGGGCATGCAGATGCAGGACGTCGGAGGCGGCGTAGGCGAGCTGTTGCTGGGAGAGCTCGCTCGAGGCCCAGTCCGAGCTCTGCTGCTGCTTCGACAGCTCGATGCCGACAAGCTCGCCGACGAGATCCTTGAGGCCGTGGCGGTCGGTATAGGTGCGCACCAGCTTGGAGGCGATCTTGGTGCAGTAGATCGGTGCCGTCACCACGCCGAGGTTCTTCTCGATGACGGCGATGTCGAAGCGCGCGTAGTGGAAGATCTTGAGCACCGCCGGGTCGGTCAGCAGCGCCTTGAGATTGGGCGCCGCGTAGTCGCTGCCGTCGAACTGCACGAGATGCGCGCTGCCGTCGCCGGACGAGAGCTGAACGAGGCACAGGCGGTCGCGATTGACGTTGAGGCCCAAGGTCTCGGTGTCGACGGCGACGCTCGGACCGAACGAGAGGCCGGCCGGCAGATCGTTCTTGTGCAGGGTGACGGAGGATTTAGCCATCGTGCTGGGCCCTCGGCGATTGCGCTCGGCGTTGCGGGGCTGCGATGGGCAGCCGTCCCCTATACGCCTGAAAGCTTTAGGTTCGGTTCATCGGTCCGGCCTCGGGTCGCCGCTGCAAGGGCTCCCACGCGGCAGGGGACGAGGCTAGTTCTGATCGAGATTGCTGGTGCCCAGGAGAGGACTCGAACCTCCACGCCCTTGCGAGCGCCAGCACCTGAAGCTGGTGCGTCTACCAATTCCGCCACCTGGGCACGGGCCGATGAGTTAGAGAGCGCCGCGCCCCTTGTCAATTATGTCTCGTGCGGCCGCGCGTATCCTTCCCACGTCCGGGGCGCCTCGTGTATTCCTGAGCTTGCGAGGGCGCGCGGCAGGCGTCTGACCGAGGAGGAATCGGCGGTGGCGGATCGTCTCGACGACCAGGGGATTGCGACGGTTTTCGGCGGGTCGGGCTTTGTCGGCCGCTATGCCGTTGCGGCGCTGGCCAAACAGGGCTGGCGCGTGCGCGCCGCCGTGCGCCGCCCGGACCTCGCCGGCTTCCTGCAACCGGCCGGTGTCGTCGGTCAAGTGGCGCCCGTGCAGGCCAACCTGCGCTACCCGCAGTCGGTGCAGCGGGCCGTCATCGGCGCCAAGCTCGTCGTCAACGCCGTCGGCGTGCTGGCCAGCGGCGGCAAGCAGACGTTTCGCGCTATACACGTCGATGGACCGCGGGCCATCGCCAAGGCGGCGCGCGAAGCCGGCGTGCGCCGTCTCGTGCACATCTCGGCCATCGGCGCCGACGCCAAATCGTCCTCGCGCTATGCGCGCTCCAAGGCGGCCGGCGAGGCGGCCGTGCTGGAGGAATTCCCCGGCGCCATCATCGTGCGCCCATCGATCGTCTTCGGTCCCGAGGACCAATTCTTCAACCGCTTCGCCGCCATGGCGCGCATGTCGCCGCTGCTGCCGCTCATCGGCGGTGGCCGCACGCTCTTTCAGCCGGTGTTCGTCGGCGATCTGGGTGCTGCCGTCGCCGCCATCGCCGCGGGCGCCGGCAAGCCCGGCACGATCTACGAGGCCGGGGGGCCCGAAGTGCTTTCCTTCCGCGAGCTGCTCGATCTGACGCAGGAGTGGGCGGACCGGTCGCGCGGATATCTGCGGATGCCGTTCTGGCTCGCCAAGCTGCAGGCGGCGCTCACCTGGCCGCTGCCCAACAGCCTGCGACCGATCACTCTCGATC
Source organism: uncultured Alphaproteobacteria bacterium (assembly GCA_963795225.1). Classification (GTDB taxonomy): domain Bacteria; phylum Pseudomonadota; class Alphaproteobacteria; order Rhizobiales; family Hyphomicrobiaceae; genus Hyphomicrobium_A. The sequence continues at coordinate 168,245 of CAWCHB010000006.1, forward strand.
AGGTGCGCATGCTTCAGCATGACAACGTCGTCAGCGCCGCAGCAAAGAGCGAAGGGCGCACGCTGGCCGGCCTCGGCATCACATCCCCGCACGGCGTGGCGGCTATCGTACCGACGTACCTGGAGCGCTTTCGCGCGCGCGGACAGTTCGCCAACTACCGCACCTGAGCCCCACCACCGACAAAAAAGGCTCCGGCGTGTGCCGGAGCCTCGCATTCGCGCTGGGGTGGCTACGCGCTCAGTGCACGCTGGCGATCTCCAGATCATCGTCGATGGCATGGCCGATCGCGGCCTGCCGTGTGTCGGTAAGCGCCAAGGGGGTGCCGTCGGCCGCGTGCAACGAGAACAGGTTGATACCCTGAGGCAACCCCTCGATGGCCGGGAACATGCGAGTCGCTTCGTCCGCCGTCAGCGTCTTGATGTAGGCAACGACGCCGCCGCCGAGAGTGGCGAGCTCGTGCTCGGTCATGACATTGCGTGGGTCTAAGATCTTGTCGACTTCGGTCATGACGCAACTCCTTCTGCAAGCCGGGCCCGGCGCGCCGCCAACCGAATGTGGCAGTGAGCGTATCGGCATCCCGGATCTGCGCCCACCGCTAAAACGCGCGATGTGGCTGTCTCGATGCAACGCTGACGCATCTTATTTTCTGTCGCTGATCTCGATCGTTCGTACCAGGCGCTCAGGCTCCAGGCGCTTCAGATCGATGGCGAGCAGTCCATCGGACAAGTCAGCAGACTGTACCTCGATTCCTTCGGCAAGCACGAACGTGCGCGTAAATTGTCGCGCTGCGATACCGCGATAGAGGTAGTCGCGTGACTTCTCCTCAGCTTGCCTGCCGCGCACGATCAACTGACTGTCAGCCAGCGTGACCTCGAGTTGATCGCGGGAAAAGCCGGCGACCGCGAGCGTGATCCGCAAGGTTTCACCCTCGCCGTTGGCTGCGCCGATACGCTCGACGTTATAAGGGGGATAGCCGTCGCCCGATCCCTTGTTGGCGCGATCGATCAGGCGCTCGATCTCCTCGAAACCCAAAAGCAGTGGGCTCGACAGCAGAGAAATTCGCGACATCCTTCGAGGTCCTTCCTAAGCGACCTTCAATACGTGCAACCCGAAGGAGCCTCGTGGTAACCATGGCCTCCGTCGGACCAGCCTCCCCGAAGGAGCGCTGGAATTGCAGAGAACATATGGGCGACATACGGGGGGCGTTCAAGCGTCGCACGCGAGGCGCAAAATCGGGCTCCGCCCACCTGCAACACGGGCCTTGGAAGGCTGCCGGCAGATGAACACGATGTCATTTGACATGGGGGGAGCGAACCCGAAGATGACGGCCAATGCGCGGTTTCGCCGAGCCGACTGCAATAGCGGTTCACCTCCGGCCACCCATCCGGATCAGATCGGGGTTCAATCGATGCTCAAGCCCGGCGTCAGCCGTCCTGCACTCTTAGCAATGGCCATGCTCATGCTCGCATTTGCACAACAGACTGCCTCCGCTGAACCGCGTGCCTCCGAGTTCAAGCTGTCGAATGGCATGGATGTCGTGGTGATCCCCGATCACCGCGCTCCGGTTGTCACTCACATGGTCTGGTACAAGGTCGGCGCCGCCGACGAGCCCAAGGGCGTCTCCGGCATCGCTCACTTCCTCGAGCACCTGATGTTCAAGTCCACCGACAAGATTGCAGTCGGCGATTTCTCCAAGATCATCTCCAAGCTCGGCGGCCAGGACAACGCCTTCACCGGCCAGGACGTCACCGCCTACCACCAGCGCATCGCCAAGGAGCAGTTGCCGACGCTGATGGAGATGGAGGCCGATCGCATGACGCATCTGCGCCTCACCAACGAGGAGGTCGCCACCGAGCGGCAGGTGATCATCGAGGAGCGCCGCTCGCGCGTCGACAATAACCCCGGCGCCCGGCTGGACGAGCAGATGAATGCCGCGCTCTATCTCTCGCATCCCTATGGCGTGCCCGTCATCGGTTGGGAGCACGAGATGGCGAAGCTGTCGCGCGAGGACGCGCTGCGCTTCTACAAGCGTTACTACGCTCCCAACAACGCCATCCTCGTCGTTGCCGGCGACGTCACCGTCGATGAGGTGAAGCGTCTCGCCGAAGCGACCTACGGCAAGATCCCGGCGAACCCGGAAGTGGATACGCGTTCGCGTCCGCAGGAGCCGCCGCACATTTCGGCTCGCCGGCTGACGCTGAAAGACCCGCGTGCCGGCAATGCCTCGTTCCACCGCTACTATGTGGCGCCGAGCTACGTGACGGGCAAGCCGGGCGAAGCCGAAGCGCTCGACCTGTTGATGAAGATCCTTGCCGACGGCTCGACCAGCCGCCTCTATCGCAAGCTCGTCGTCGAGGACAAGGTCGCGGCGACGACCGGCGGTGACTACTCGGGCTATACCCTGGATTCCGGCGCCCTATCGCTCTACGCGGTATCGAGCAGCGGCGACCTGAAGCCGGTCGAGGATGCCGTCGACGGTGTGCTCGATGACATCCGCACGAACGGTGTCACGCCGCTCGAGCTGGAGCGCGCCAAGAAGGCGTTGCTCGCCGACTACATCTACGAGAGCGACAACCAGGCCAATCTCGCCCGCCGCTACGGCTGGGCGGTCGCCATCGGACGCTCGCCGGCGGATGTCGAAGGCTGGCCGGCGGCACTCGCCAAGGTCACCACCGATGACGTCAAGAAGGCGGCGGAGAGCTATCTCGACGGCCGCAGCTCGGTGACTGGCTGGTTGCTGCCGGAGCCGGATGACGCCAAGGGGCAGGCCCCGCGCGTCGAGAAGCCCGTTGCGCACTCGCGCTCGTGATTGCCTACATGCAGAAAGGTCATGATATGGTCGCCGCCCGCTCTCTGCGCCGGGCGTGCCCGCGCCCCGCACTTCGCCCGTCGGCATTCGCCGCCTCGCTCGCGGCAGTTGCCGTGGCCTTCCTCACCAGCTTGAGCCTTCCTGCAAACGCCATGAAAATCCAAACCGTGAAGAGCCCCGGCGGCATCGAGGCCTGGCTGGTCGAGGAGCATGCAGTGCCGATGATGGCCATGCGCTTCGCCTTCGAGGGCGGCAGCTCGCAGGATCCGCTCGGCAAGGAAGGGCTCGCCAACTTCGTCACTGCGATGCTCGATGAAGGTGCCGGCGATCTCAAAGCGCGCGACTTCCAGGAGCGCATGGAGGATCTGTCCATGCGCATGAACTACGAGGAGGCCAAGGACGCCTTCTACGGAAATTTCGAGACGCTCACCGAGAACCGCGACGAGGCGGCAAAGCTGCTGAAGCTTGCCCTCAGCAAGCCGCGCTTTGATGAGGACGCGGTGGAGCGCATCCGCCAGCAGTTGCTGGCTTCGCTGGTCTATGCGGCGCGCGACCCCGACAAGGTGGCGCAGAATCAGTGGTACGCGGTGGCCTTCGCGGGCCATCCGTATGCGCGTCCTGCCAACGGCACCGAGGCTACCGTCGGCAAGATCAGCGGCGCCGATCTCGAGAGCTATCGCAAGCGCGTATTTGCCAAGGACACGCTGAAGGTCGTCGCCGTCGGCGACATCACGCCCGAGCAGCTCGGCAAACTGTTGGATGAGGTGTTCGGCGATCTGCCGGCCAAGGCCGAGCTGGCACCGGTGTCGAAGACGAGCCCGGTCACCGGCGGCAGCCAGACTGTCGTCGACATGAACGTGCCGCAGTCGGTCGCCGTGTTCGGCATGGGCGCCATGCCGCGCAAAGACCCGGATTTCATGCCGGCGTTCGTGCTCAACCAAATTCTCGGCGGTGGCGGCTTTGCCTCCAAGCTGATGGAGGAGGTGCGCGAGAAGCGCGGTCTCGCCTATTCCGTCTACACTTACGTCTACCCCTTCCAGCACACGTCGATCTTTTCGGGCGGCGTCGCCACGCGCAACGACATGATGGGCCAGTCGCTCGACATCATCCGCGAAGAATTGAAGAAGATGGCGGACGGCGACGTGAAGCAGGCAGACCTCGACAACGCCAAGAGCTACTTGATCGGCTCTTATCCGCTGCGCTTCGACACCAACGCCAAGATCGCCTCGCAGCTTCTCGGCCTGCGCATGGACGGCTTCGGGCCGGAGTACGTCGAGAACCGTAACGCCATGATCGCGGCGGTGACGCTCGACGATCTGAAGCGGGTGGCCAAGCGCCTGCTCGACACGCAGAACCTCATCGTCACCATCGTCGGCAAGCCGACGCTGCAGCAGGCGAAGAAGGGCTAGTCCGGCACCGGCGTTTGCCACAAGTGTCATCCTCGGGCTTGTCCCGAGGACCCACGGTGCAGCAATCTCAGGTGTTGACGTTTCTCCCACGAACGCCGGAGCAATGGATGGATGGGTCCTCGGCATAAAGCCGAGGATGACAGTGGGGACGCGTCAGCCCTTGGTTTTGGCGCGTTCGATGGCCTCGGTGATCAGCCGTCGCGCCTCGCCGCTATCCCCAATGTGGTCGATCTTCGCCCACTTGCCGGGCTCCAGGTCCTTGTAGTGCCCGAAGAAGTGCTCGATCTGCTGCACGGTGATCTGCGGCAGGTCCGTGTAGTTGGCCACCTTGTCGTAGCGCATCGTCGTCTTGCTGCTGGGCACGGCGAGGATCTTCTCGTCGCCGCCGCCTTCGTCCTGCATCACCAGAACCCCGACCGGGCGGCAGTTGATGACGGCGCCGGGGACGATGGCGCGCGTGTTGCAGACCAGTACGTCGATGGGATCTCCGTCGAGCGACAGCGTGTGCGGCACGAACCCGTAGTTCCCGGGATAGCGCATCGGCGTGTAGAGGAAGCGGTCGACGACGAGGGTGCCCGACGCCTTGTCCATCTCGTACTTGATAGGCTCGCCGCCCACCGGAACCTCGATAACGACATTGATGTCGAGAGGCGGGTTCAAACCGATCGCAATGGCGTCGAGCCGCATTGGTTGTTCCAATTCCTGACTTCGGGGCGCCGGCGTCGCCGGCACGCATTCAACTCTTCGCGCAAAGTGGTGGACGAATGGCCCACTTCAGATAGCAGCGCCACTGCGACGCGTCGCCTCGCAACCCCCTGGGTTGCCTCGGACATTAGTACACAGGGTAGCTGCAACCCGGCCCGTTCTGCGCGTCGTAGCGAATCGGCGGATGCGCTAGCCTCCTGCCTTCGCAGGGAGAAGGCCCGAATGCGCATCCGCCAGTTATCGCCGGAGACGATCAACCGCATCGCCGCGGGCGAGGTGGTGGAGCGCCCGGCCAGCGTCGTCAAGGAGCTGGTGGAAAACGCGCTCGATGCCGGGGCGGGCGAGGTCGAAGTCGTGACCGCATCGGGCGGGCTTTCGCTGATCCGTGTCACTGACGACGGCAGCGGCATGGCGCCCGACGATTTGGTTCTGGCGGTCGAGCGGCACGCTACTTCGAAGCTGTCCGAGGAAGACCTGTTCGCCATTCGCACGCTCGGCTTTCGCGGCGAGGCGTTGCCGTCCATCGGATCGATTGCGCTCGCTGACGATCCTGTCGCGTGCTCGCGGCGCCGGCGAGGCGTTTGCGTTGAGCGTCGATCGCGGCGCCAAAGGTAAGGTCAAGCCTGCAGCCGGCAACGCCGGCACGTGCGTCGAGGTGCGCGATCTGTTTTCCAGCGTGCCGGCGCGGCTGAAGTTCCTCAAATCGGAGCGCGCCGAGAACCAAGCCGTATCCGAGGTGGTGAAGCGCCTGGCCATGGCGCATCCGCATGTCGGCTTCGCGCTGACCACCGGCGAGCGCACGGGGCTGCGCTTCCCGCGCGAAGCGCCAGGTGCCGACGGTTTGCTGCAACGCCTCGGGCGCATCATGGGCCGCGAGTTCATGGCTGACGCCGTGCCCGTCGCCGGCGAGCGCGAGGGCGTTTCGGTCTCGGGCTTTGCGGGCCTGCCGACGCTGCACCGGCCGGACGCGGCGCAGCAGTTCCTGTTCGTCAACGGCCGCCCGGTGAAGGACAAGCTGCTCATCGGCGCCGTGCGCGCCGCCTACGGCGATCTCATCCCGCGCGGCCGCCATCCGTTGCTGGCACTGTTCGTCTCGCTGCCGCCGGAGGAGGTCGACGTCAACGTGCACCCGGCCAAGGTCGAGGTGCGCTTTCGCGACAGCGGCCGCGTGCGCTCTCTGCTGGTCAACGCCCTGGCTGCGGCGCTGCATGCCGCCGGCCATCGCGCCTCGGCCGCCAACGGCGTCTCGGCCCTGCAGGAGCTGCGTCCCAACGTCGTGCCGTTCGAGCGTCCACGGGGCGCCTACTATCCGCCGGCACGCGGGACCATCGCCTTCGGTCTCGCCGAGGCCATGCAGGCGCCGCTGGACGTGGTGGGCGCGCCGAGCGCCGATGCGCGCGCGTTCACCATGCTCGTTGCCGAGACGCTGCAGGACCGGCCGCTCGGCGCCGCCCGTGCGCAGTTGCACGAGAATTATATCGTCGCCCAGACCCGCGATGGCGTCGTCATCGTCGATCAGCACGCGGCGCACGAGCGTCTGGTTTACGAGCGGCTGAAGGCGATGCTGGCGGAAGGCGGCGTGGCGCGGCAGGGGCTGCTGGTCCCGGTGGTCGTCGACGTCGGCGACGACGAGGCCATCGCGCTCGCCGAGAAGAGCGACGAGCTGGCAGAGCTCGGCCTTGTGCTCGAGCCGTTCGGCGCCGGTGCGGTCGTCGTGCGCGAGGTGCCGGCGCTGCTCGGCGACGGCGATGTCGCGCGTCTTACCAAGGATATCGCCGCCGACATCGTGCGCGAGGGCACCAGCACCGCCCTGCAGGATCGGCTGCTGTCGATTTGCGCCACCATCGCCTGCCACGGCAGCGTGCGCTCGGGACGGCGACTGACGCCCGATGAGATGAATGCGCTGCTGCGCGACATGGAGGCGACGCCCTATTCGGGGCAGTGCAATCACGGACGCCCGACTTACGTCGAATTGAAACTCGCTGACATCGAGAAGCTGTTCGGCCGGCGCTGAAACGGTTCGTCGAAGGGGCAGATCGTGGGCAGTCGACGCTGCTGCCGGAGTGTCTTGAGGACTGGATCGATGCGGAGAACCCGGTTCGCGCGATTGATGCCTTCGTCGATGCCCTCGATCTCGGCGAACTCGGATTCGACGGCGTCGAACCCGCCGCTACGGGCCGACCCGGCTTCCACCCGGCGGTGCTTCTGAAGCTCTACGTCTATGGCTACCTCAATCGGGTGCAGTCGAGCCGGCGGCTCGAGCGCGAAGCGGGACGCAATCTGGAGCTTCTTTGGCTCCTGAGCCGTCTGGTGCCCGACCACAAGACGATCGCCGACTTCCGCAAGGACAACGGCCTCGGTTTACGCCAGGTCTGCGCACGCTTCGTGGAGCTGTGCCGCGAGCTGGGCCTGCTCGCAACGGCAAGCGTCGCCATCGACGGCAGCAAGTTCAAGTCGGTCAACAACCGCGACCGCAACTTCACGAAGGGCAAGGTGGAGCGCCGTCGTGCACAGCTGGAAGAGAGCATTGCGCGCTACCTCAGCCAGCTCGAGACAGCCGACCGGCAGGAGCCGACGGAGGCGCTTGCCGGCATCATTTCTTTTTCGGAGCCTTACGGCGTGAGCCGGATTTGGCCTTTTTTGCCGCCGGGGTCTTCTTCGACGATGTGGGCTTGGATGGACGTGCCTGCATTTTACAGGACCGGAATCGTTCCAACATCGCCGCGTCGGGCCCAAAGCCGGGACCGGTGACGACGCTGGGGTAGTTTCGCACCCTGGCCGTAGGCCAGAGCGCCTTCCAATCGCGCGTGTCAAATCCCCGTTCCAAAAGCGCCGCTGCTCGTGCATTCCGGGTAGCATTGCTGGTTTCGCCCAGCACGACAGCGATCAGCCGCGTACCATCGCGTGTCGCGCTGGCGACAAGATTGTACCCCGAGGCGCAGGTGTAGCCCGTTTTCATCCCATCGCCGCCTGGAAATGACGTCAGCAACCCGTTGTGTGACCTGAGCGCGATCTTGGCGACCTTCGCCTCCTTCTCGGCAAATAACGGCGCCTCGCCCGGAAAGTCTCGCAGCAGCGCCTGTGTCAGTAATGCCATGTCACGCGCAGTGGTGACTTGCTGCTCAGCGGGGAGGCCGTGAGGATTCAAAAAATGCGTGTGGGTCATGCCCAGACGCGCTGCCGTCTGGTTCATCTCCTTGACAAAGGACGCTTCTCTGCCGCCAAGGGCTTCGGCGATGGCGACGGCAATGTCGTTGGCCGAACGCATGATAAGTGCGCGCAGGGCGTCACCGAGCGGCAGAGACCTGCCAACTTTCAAGCCAAGGCGGGTCGGCGGCTGACGGTTGGCATGTGGAGAGATGAAGATCTCGGTCTGCTTCGTAGCGCGCTGATCGCGAATGGCAACGAATGCCAGATAGGCCGTCATCATCTTGGTGAGCGATGCGGGATACCAGGGCGTATCAATATCCTCGGCGTAAAGGACGTGGCTGTCCGTGGTGTCGAACACCACTGCTGTCCCCGATGCCTTGATGTTACGATACCCAAAGCGGGCGTCGCACAGCAGAACCGCCTTCGGATGTATGCTCATAGGCGCGCTCTTCGGCGTTCTTTCTGGCGAAGCCAAGGCTGCAAATGGCTACCAAACCCGGGCCACGGCGGCGCTGCTCATGGAGGCGGTCTTCAATCGCAATCCATTGCTGCTGACGGAGATAGGCGTCGACGGTCTGAAGACCGGTTACGTCAAGGATGCGGGCTACGGCATCGTCGCATCTGCCAAGCAGGGCAATCTCCGCCTTATCGCCGTGGCAATGGGATTGCCGAGTGCGGCCATGCGCAAATCGGAGGGACGAAAGTTGCTGGACTGGGGCTTCCGCAACGTCAGCGTGGCGAAGCTTTTCGACGCGAATGAAACCGTGGGCTACGCGCGCGTCTGGGGAGGGGACAGGTATTTTGCGCCGCTCGTGGCGCAAGGGCCGCTCTCGATCTACCTGCCGCGCACGACCGGGAGTCCACGTCTCACGGCTGAGATCACCTACGACAGTCCCGTAAAGGCTCCGATCGGCAAGGGAGAAAAGCTGGCTACTCTGCGTGTCGTCAGCGAGTCCGGCGCGATGAACGAGCTACCGCTCTATGCTGCGGAGGACATCGAGGTATCCGGCTTCATGGCACGCGGGATCGACACGCTTCTCGTCAGAATCGCCGATTGGTTTGACGGGCAAATCTCGATGCTGGTGGGCCTGGCGGTATTGGACCAGAGCACCGCCATCTCTACCAGACCCGTAGTGACCAATGACGAAAGTGCTCCAACATCCGTTCAATGAAGGGCATCGGAACTTGGCAATTCCGCTCTGCGCTGCATGGCCAGTAATCGCTCACAGATCGTCGCTGGCGTCTTCTGGAGGCCGAGCCGATCGTGCTGGGCGCGCGACCTGATCTAGCACCAAGTTCCGTGCTTCCGTGCACGCGTCAACTACCAGCGATATTGACTGGTCTTCCCCACATAGCGGACGTGATTGGCAAGGGAATTTGCGTCGCCGATCGCAAGGCAGTGACTTCCGCTAGTGGGACGAAGCAGCTTTGTGCGGTGCACTGGCCGAACAGATCGGTCGGGTCGCTTATGGCCCAGAGCGACCGTATCCGGCGACGATCTGCGATGTCCGCTCGTGCCGGAAGCCGATCTCGGGCTCGGCGTGCAGCATCTGCCGGACGATGTCGCCGCTGCCGTGACACGCCCTTGACGCAAAGCCGCGGCACCGCCGGGCCAGCTCAGCTCAGCGCCTCAGCCCTTCTTGAGGATCAGCGTCAGACCGCGCAGCGCGCTGTTGAAGAACTGGATCTCGACGATCTGCCGGTCGTTCATGACGATGACGTCCATGTTGGCCGTCAAATCGCCGGCGCGCACGACGATGCGCAAGCCGCGCTCGGTGACTTCGCCGGTCATCTCGCCGCCGAGATTGTACATGAGCTCGTTCCACGTGCCGCTCAGCTTGCCGTCCTGGCTGGCGTTGACGAGGCTCTTCACCTCGATCTTGCCGCTGGCCGAGGCGCAGCGGATGTTCTGCTTCAACTCGTTGCCGGCCGGATTGACGAAGTAGGTGGCGCGGCATTGCACCTTCTCGGTCTTGCCCTCCTTCAGGCCAATGCGGCCTTCACCGATCCAGCGGCCGGGCAGCTCCTTGAACGGCGCCGATTTCTGCACCGCGGCCGGGCGCGGCGGCTCGCTCTTGTCGTCGCTCTCGACCGCGGCAGCGTCGTCCGTTTCCATAACGACTTCTTCATCCGCCGCCACACCGGGGTCATCCTGAGCCAACGCTCCGCCGCCGAACATGCAGAGCAGGGCGAGAGCGAGATGGGCTGGCTTCATTTTGCGGCGGGCCTGCAGGGGTCTAAACGGCGGGGCGACCCGCAGCGTGCACGGATCGACCGGAATGTCGTTGTGATTCCAGCGAATTCCTAGTGCCGGCAAGCCACACCGCGCCAGCCGAAGCGTGTCACGCATCCCTATCCCGCTTTGGCCGTGGCAGAGACGTCGTCGGGGACGCCATGGGTGATGGCCGCATAGCCGCTGATCGCCAGCGGGTGGCCGATGAGGAAGCCCTGAATCTCCGCACAGCCTTCGTGCCAGAGGAATGTGCGCTCTCCCTCCGTCTCGACGCCCTCGGTGAGGACGGGGTTATAGGGGCGGAAGGCTTCGGCGCACGCGGCCGAGATGCCGCCCACGCGATTGGGCCACATCAGCACCAGCTCGGTCCACGCCGGCGCCGCGGCCCAGCCGAGCAGCACGCCGACGATGAGCAGCGGCACCGCCGCGCTGCCTTGTCCGAGAATGTCTCCCTGGCCGATGAACAGCGCCGTGATGATGAAAATCATCTGGTTGCTGCCGCCCATGGCCAAGGCGGTGGCGCCGACCCAGCCAAGCACCCGTGGGTGCGGCGGCGTCGGACCGATGGTTTGAGCTATTGAACCCATTGAGACGCGCCGCCCGCGACCTCGCGGGTGTGTCCGCGGAGTGAAACCGGCGCGTAAAATGCCGTATACGTGTTATTTATTCGGGTTTTCGAAATCTATAGTTTTATCGAACGCCGCCGCCAGCAGCCGTTGCGGCGATTCGGGCCGTCACGGAGAATTATCGGCAAATGCCGGCCGCATGGCTTCGGGCCCGCGCGGGGGTGGTCCCATTCGATCCAGCTCATCGGACTCCGCTTCGGTGTAGACGCGCGAACGTGTGAGAAAGCGCAGGCCCTCTGGAGATTCCAATGAGAACCCGGAGCCGCGCCCGGGCACCGCATCGATGATGAGCTGGGTGTGCTGCCAGTATTCGAACTGCGGCCCGGAGATGTAGACGGGCACGCCGACGATCTGGCCGAGATATACATCGCGCTGGCCGACGCGGAATTCGCCGCGCGGATAGCACATCGGTGCGCTGCCGTCGCAGCATCCGCCCGATTGGTGGAACAGCAATGGGCCATGCTGTGCCGCCATCTTCTCGATCAGCGCCGTTGCCGCCGGTGTCACCGTCACCCGCTCGACCATGTGAACCTCCTGCGCCGGATCTAGTCCGGGATCTTGTCCTGCGAGGGTACCACGATGGCGAAGATGTCCGCTAACGCCGCGAGGGCGCCTGTGTGCATCGCCGCCGCCGGCACTACGCCACCATCAGGGTTCGGCAGGGCCCGCGTCGCCGTGGCGTTGCCGACGACGGTGGCGCGGTAGCCGTGGTTGAAGGCGGCGCGCGCCGTCGAGTTCACGCAAACATGCGTCATGAAGCCGGCGATGACGAGATCGGTGACGCCGCGCTTCTTCAGCTCGGCATCGAGGCTCGTCTGCTCGAAGGAGCTGGGGTAGGCTTTGACAATGACCGCCTCGCCGGCGGCCGGAGCGACGACGTCGGCGATGGCGCCGATCGGGGCGGTGACGTCGTAGGGCGAGCCCGGCCCGGCATCGTGCTGGATATGGATCACCGGCGCGCCGGCATCGCGAGCGCGCTTCAACAATTTGGCGCACTCATCGAGCGCCGGCTCGACCCCTTCGAGCTGCATAATGCCTTCACGGTAGGTGTTCTGGCAGTCGATCAGCACCAGCGCCGACTTCGACAGGGAAGCCGGAGTGTCCGGCAGTGCCAGAAGCGAGCGCAGCGTCGGGCGGGCTTCCGTCATCGGGTGATCCTCATTGCGAAACAGCGCGGCCGTGGCCGCGCTGTTCGCAGGACGTGTCTCGGCAGCCGGAGCTCAGAAGAAGCCGAGCGCCTTGGGGCTGTAGCTGACCAGCATGTTCTTGGTCTGCTGATAGTGGTCGAGCATCATCTTGTGCGTCTCGCGGCCGACGCCCGACTGCTTGTAGCCGCCGAAAGCCGCATGCGCGGGATAGAGGTGATAGCAGTTCGTCCACACGCGGCCGGCCTTGATGCCGCGGCCCATGCGATAAGCCGTGTTGCCGTCGCGCGACCACACGCCAGCGCCTAGGCCGTACAGCGTGTCGTTGGCTAGGGCGAGCGCTTCCGCCTCGGTCTTGAACTTCGTCACGGCGAGCACCGGCCCGAATATCTCCTCCTGGAAGACGCGCATCTTGTTGTGGCCCTCGAGCACGGTCGGCTCGACGTAATAGCCGTTCTCGAAGCCGGAGCCGATCTGCGCGCGCTTGCCGCCGGTCAGCACCTTGGCGCCTTCGCCCTGGCCGATGTTGATGTATGCCAAGATCTTCTCGAGCTGGTCGGAGGAGGCCTGCGCGCCGATCATCGTGTTGGGATCGAGCGGGCTGCCCTGCACCACCTTCTTCACGCGCTCGATCGCGCGCTCCATGAAGGCGTCGTAGATGCTCTCCTGCACGAGGGCGCGCGAAGGGCACGTGCAAACCTCGCCCTGGTTGAGGGCGAACATGGTGAAGCCCTCGAGGGCCTTGTCGAAGAACGCATCGTCTTCGTTGAACACGTCGGCGAAGAAGACGTTCGGCGACTTGCCGCCCAGCTCCAGCGTGACGGGGATGATGTTCTCCGACGCGTACTGCATGATCAGGCGACCAGTGGTCGTCTCGCCGGTGAAGGCGATCTTGGAGATGCGCGGGCTGGAGGCGAGCGGCTTGCCGGCTTCGACACCGAAGCCGTTGACGACGTTGAGCACGCCGGGCGGCAGCAAATCGCCGATGAGGTCCATCAGCACCATGATGGAGAACGGCGTCTGCTCGGCCGGCTTCAAGACCACGCAGTTGCCGGCGGCGATTGCCGGCGCCAGCTTCCACACCGCCATCAGGATGGGAAAGTTCCACGGAATGATCTGGCCGACGACGCCGAGCGGCTCGTGGAAGTGATAGGCGATGGTCGTCTCGTCGATCTCCGACAGCGAGCCTTCCTGAGCGCGGATGCAGCTGGCGAAGTAACGGAAGTGGTCGACGGCGAGCGGCAGGTCGGCAGCCATCGTCTCGCGGATCGGCTTGCCGTTGTCGATCGTCTCGACGGTGGCCACGGCCGGTAGGTTCGCCTCCAAGCGGTCGGCGATCTTGAAGAGGACGGCAGCGCGCGCGGCGGGAGCCGTCTTGCCCCAGGCGTCGGCAGCGGCGTGGGCGGCGTCGAGCGCCTTGTCGATGTCCTCGGAGGTGGAGCGGGCGATCTCGCAGACGAGTTCGCCGGAGATCGGCGTGCGATTCTCGAAATACTGACCCTTGGTCGGCGCTACCCACTGGCCGCCAATGAAGTTGTCGTAGCGGGTGCGGATCTTGATGTTCTGGCCGACGCGTGCAAGAGCGGCGCTCGGCGTTTCCGGCTTCACGATAAGCTGCATATGTATCCTCCCAAGGAAGCGGGGTGAGCCCCCTTATTGTGTGGCGCACGTTAGCCCAGATTGGGGTCGCAACCAAAGGTACCGGCGCATTGGCAATTAGTGCATAAGCGACGAACCGAGCGTTTGACTTGCATCAGGTGCAACCGTGACCGGGTCTCGGTTTCAGCCATCACAACTCGTACACGGCGACATGACACGCAAAGTTTCCGGACCAGAGATTGAACGCGTCGTGCAATTGCTCGGACGGCTGCCGGGGCTCGGCCCGCGCTCGGCTCGTAAGGCGGCGCTGGCGCTGATCAAGCGGCGCAACGATTTGCTCGTTCCGCTCGCCGAGGCACTTGCCGTTGCAGTCGACAAGATCGTCGAGTGCCCCAGTTGCGGCAACCTCGACACGGTGTTGCCCTGCAGCCTTTGCCAAGACCCGCGTCGCGATCGCAGCATGATCGTCGTCGTCGAGGAGATCGGCGATCTTTGGGCGCTGGAGCGCGCCGGCGTGGTCAATGGCCTCTACCATGTGCTTGGCGGTCATCTGTCGCCGCTCGACGGCATCGGCCCCGACCGCCTCAACATTGCGCGCCTCATCGAGCGCGCCGAGGGCGGCGAAGTGCAGGAGATCGTGCTTGCCCTCAACGCCACGGTCGAGGGGCAGTCGACAGCGCATTACCTCACCGAGCATCTGGCACCGGCGGGCGTCGTCGTCTCGCGCCTAGCCCAGGGTGTGCCCATGGGCGGCGAGCTCGACTATTTGGACGAAGGGACGCTGGCAGCTGCCATTAAATCCCGCCGCCGGATGTAGCCTAGAGGCAGCAATTGCGATGTTTTCGGCCCAGATCCGTGGGTCGTGCGCCGGGATTTGGATTGAAAGTCGGTGGTAACGGCGAAAAGTGGTACTTGCGGCTCAATACAACCTTTTTTGTTCTGCTATGCTTCTGCAGGGCACGGCTAAGAGCGATTGTCACCCGTTGCCATAATCCATTGGCGGGCGCATCAGGGGCACTATGAGCGAAGACCGACCGCAACCTCCGGTTCCGGCCGAGTGGCGTTTGCGGCTGCTTGAGCTGCCGCGCCTCAACAAGCGGATGATCCTCGTCGCGCTCGATTTCCTGCTGCTCACGCTGGCGCTGTGGATCTCGATCTCCATCCGCTACAACGTCGCCTACGTGCCGGCCAACTGGTACACGGCGCTGGTGCTCTTCAGTGGGCCCTTCCTCACCATCATGACGTTCGCATTGTCGGGGCTGTATCGCTTCGTCACGCGCTACCTCGGCTATCGCGGCCACACGCGCATCATCGGCTGTATCTGGCTGTCGGTGCTGATCTGGTCGCTGGTCGTGCTCATGTCGGGCCAGCTCGGCATCCCGCGCTCGGTGGTTCTCGGCTATGGCGTACTCGCCACGCTGCTCATTGCCGGCAGCCGCGAGGTGGCCGCCATGATCCTGGAGAGCGCCGGCATCCGCCTCTCCGAGCTTCCCGCCAACATCGAGCGCACGCCCGTCATCATCTTCGGTGCCGGGCATCTCGGCGTGCAACTGCTGGAGGCCCTGCGGCGCAGCCACAATCGTACGGTCGTCGCCTTCATCGATACCGAGCCGTCCTTGTGGCGCCAGTACGTCTCGGGCCTGAAGGTTCATCATCCCGATAAGCTGCCGATGCTTATCGCCCGTCACGAGGTGAAAGAGATCCTCGTCGCCATGCCGGACGAGCGGCGGCGCGAGCGGCGGCGCATCCTCAAGGATCTGCAGGAGCAGCCGGTCGAGGTGAAGGTGCTGCCGGCGGTGGAGGACATCGCCTCGGGGCGCGTGAGCGTCACTGACCTGCGCCCCGTCGAGGTCAACGACCTTCTCGGCCGCGACAAAGTTCCTCCGAACGCCGACCTCTTGGCGCGCAAGTCGCGCGGCAAGTCTATCCTCATCACCGGCGCCGGCGGCTCCATTGGCTCCGAGCTCGTCCGTCAGCTCCTGAAACAGGCGCCGCGGCGCATCGTGTTGTTGGATCTCTCGGAAGCGGCGCTGTATCAGATCGAGGACGAGATCACCGATCTGATCAACACGATGCGCCCCGAGCTTCCGCGCCCCGAGCTTGTCGGCGTGCTCGGCTCGGTGCTCGATGCGGCGCAGCTGCGCGAGGCGATCGTCGGCAATGGCGTGCAGGTGATCTATCACGCGGCCGCCTACAAGCACGTACCCATCGTCGAGCAGAATGCGGTGTGCGGGCTGCGCAACAACACATTCGGAACGGCGACGCTGGCCGAATGCGCGCAAGCTGCCGGCGTCGAGCTCGTGGTGCTCATTTCCACCGACAAGGCCGTCCGTCCCACCAACGTCATGGGCGCCAGCAAGCGTCTGGCCGAGCTGGTGCTGCAGGCCGCGGCCGCCAACGGAGGCCCGACGCTCTTCACCATGGTGCGCTTCGGTAACGTGCTCGACAGCTCCGGCTCCGTCGTCAAGAAATTCCGCCGTCAGATCCTCGCCGGCGGACCGGTGACCGTTACGCACCCCGAGATCATCCGCTACTTCATGTCGATCCCGGAGGCGGCGGAGCTGGTCATCCAGGCGGGCGCCATGGCCGAAGGTGGCGACGTTTTCGTGCTCGACATGGGCGAGCCGGTGCGCATCGACGATCTGGCGCGGCTCATGGTGCGGCTGTCCGGCTTCGACGTCAGAACCGCCGAAAATCCCGAGGGCGAGATCGCCATCACATATACGGGCCTGCGCTCCGGCGAGAAGCTCTACGAGGAGCTGCTCATCGGCGCCAACACCAAGGCGACGGAACATCCGCGCATCTGGCGCTCGGACGAGCCCTTCCTGCCGTCGGAGGAGCTCGAGCGCGAGCTGGAGATTCTGAAGGCGGCGATGGACATGCGCGATCTCGAGGCCATGCACGCCGTGCTCATGCGCAACGTCGAGGGTTATCAGTCGAAGGCGGTGGTGCCGACGGGCGAGGAGAGCCAGCTCGCGACCTGGACGCCGCCGACACGGACACTGCACTGACATGGCGATGCCTGCCGCCGCACCCGTAGTGGGCGTCCAACAACGTATCGCTTTCGTCTGCCCGCCCGGGGCACCCTTGCACCAAATCCGCGACGTTCTCGTCTGCGAGGTCCTTGCTCGCCATCATCGCGTGCTCGTCGTGGCGCCCGAGTTCCGCGACGACGACGTGCGCGGGCTGGACGCCATCGGTGCCGAGCATGCGCTCTGCAACCCGGACGCCACCGGGCTCAAGCTGTTTTCCGATTGGAAAGCCATTGGCGGTCTCAGGCAGGTACTCACCGCCTGGTCGCCGCACCAGGTCGTCGCTTGCGGCGCCAAGACGATGGTCTACGGGGCGCTGGCGGCCAAAAGCGCCGGAGCCGAGCGCGTCGTGCTTGTCGTCGACGCGCTGCCCGAGCATCGCTTCAGCGGCGCGCTCGCCGCCGACGAGATGCCGGCTTGGCGTTATGGGCAGGCGCTGCGTGCTGCCGACGAGGCCGTCTTCCACAATCGCGACGACCTCGCCCTCTTGAAGAAGCTGGCCCTCGTACCCGAAGGATTGCCGGTAGCAGTCGTGCCGGGCGCGGGTGTCGACACCGAGAGCCGGCCGGCGCTGCCGCTGCCGGCAATCGGCCAGGGCCTCGTGTTCCTCATGATCGCCAGCCGCCAGCGGCGCCGTGGCGTCCTTGAATATTGTGCGGCGGCGAGCGCTCTGCGCCAGCGGGCGCCGACCTCGCGCTTCCTCTTCGCCAGCCTGCCGGCCGAAGAGCTCCGTTGCCATCACTGCCGCCGAACTCGCACAGCATCCCGATGTCGAATATCTGGGCGAGTCGATCGATCATTCCGCGGCGCTCGAGCAATGCCACGTCTTCGTTTACCCTTCGTACGTGGAGGGCATGCCGCAGCCACTGCTGCAGGCGATGACCGCCGGCCGTCCGATTGTGACCACGAATGTTGTGGGTTGCCGCGATACGGTCGACGAGCGCGTCAACGGCTGCTTCGTCGCGCCGCGGAACGCCGAGGCCCTCGCTGACGCGATGGAGAGCTACCTGAAGCGCCCGGACCTCATCCCGGCGATGGCGCGCGCCAGCCGCGCCAAGGCAGAGCGTTTCAGTACCGCCAGCTCGGTCAAGCGCACGATGCTGGAGCTGCTGAGACTCGAATAGCAGTGACGCCTTCAATGGTCTGCGTAAAGCCGATAGCTGAGGCGCGGCTGGCAGAAAGAGGAGGCGCAATCGACGAGCACGTCGGAGCGGATGGCCTGCCGGCCGATGAGCATCCGGTAGGTCATGCGCTCGCGGTTGGTCAGCGTCACCTCGATGGGCCACTGTCGGCCGGCGATGCTGAGCGTGGTCATGATGACGTAACGCAGCTCCGGCACGCCGTTTGAGCTGATCACCTCGCGCCGGTCCACGACGTCAGCGCTGGCCGCCACCTCGAGATCGCCCGTTTCCGGGCTGGGGCGAACTGCAAAGCGCACCTTCAGCCGCTTGCCGGTCCCGTAAGGTTCGATGAGGTGGGTGTGGAGGGCGGAGGTCTTGGCGCCGGTATCGATCTTGGCCTTTAGCGCGGGCAAGCCGAGCTCGGGCAGTGCAATCCACTCCTGCCAACCGACGATGAGGCGCGACGCATCCGAGAGCACAGCCATTGCCTTCCAGACAAACTGCGACCCGGTCATAATGTTACCGATTATTGCGGCGTTGCCCAGGGGGACGCTGCAGCCGCGGTGGGCGGGTGCCTCAAATCCGCTCATTTCCGTGCCGTTCATCCGATCGGGCGCCGAATCGGCGGCGCGCTTGGACCGGCCGCCCACCCAAGGAGAAAACAATGCGCATCAGACTACTGCCGCTTGTCGCATTGATCGGATTGCTTCCGGTCGCGGCCATCGCGGCGGGCAACGCGGCCGATCAACCGGCGCCGCCCCCCGCCGACACCGGACCGGTCTCCGAGCCGGAGGATCCCAACGCGGCGCCGTATCCGCCCGATGGCGTCACCGATCCAAACGCCGAATATCCGACGGACGGGACGGAAGGCACCGATCAAGGCGAGGGGATTCCGCCCGACGCTTCGCCGCCACCGGCTAACGACGCACCGAACTGATCGGGCGACAACGGCTGCGACACTGAACAGCGATGCGTGCTTGCCATCTCGATTGACCGCATTGCCGGCTTTTCCTATTTCAAGCGCATGGCCAAGCTGGACATAGTCACTCTGCCTGATCCGATCCTGCGCAAATTGTCGGCGCCGATCGAGCGTGTCGACGACGAGTTGCGGCGGCTGGCAGACGACATGTTGGAAGTGATGTATGCCGCCCCCGGGGTCGGCCTTGCCGCCGTGCAGGTCGGCGTCCCGCGCCGGCTGGTCGTGCTCGACGTCGCTGACGAGGGCGAGAACCCCAGTCCGCTCGTTCTCATCAACCCGGAAATCGTAGCCCTGGGCTCGCAGACGCGCGTGCACGAGGAAGGCTGCCTGTCGATCCCGGACGTTCGCGTCGAGATCGAGCGCCCGGCGAGCCTGACGCTGCGCTACGTTGATCGCACCGGGAAACCACAGGAGTTGGATGCGGAGGGCTTGCTCGCCACCGCCATCCAGCATGAGATCAATCATCTCGACGGCAAATTGATCATCGACTTCCTTTCTCCGCTGAAGCGCGACATTGTGGTGCGCAAGTTCAAGAAGCAGGCGCGGGCCGCAACCTGAGCCGGCACGCCGCGCACCCCTCCAATTCTGGCCGGTACCGCCATGTCCCTGCGCATCGTCTTCATGGGAACGCCGGCGTTTGCCGTGCCGACGCTGGCGGAAATCGTCGGCGCCAGGCACGAGGTCGTCGCCGCCTACGCTCAGCCGCCGCGCGCCGCCGGCCGCGGCATGGCCGACCGCAAATCTCCGGTGCAGGCGTTCGCCGAAGCCGCCGGCATTCCGGTGCTGACGCCGGTCAACTTCAAGGCCGACGCCGATAGGGCGACGTTCGCCGCGCACGCTGCCGACGTCGTCGTCGTCGTCGCCTATGGGCTGCTGCTGCCGTCTGCCGTGCTCGAAGCGCCGCGCTTGGGATGTTTCAACCTGCATCCCTCGAAGTTGCCGCGCTGGCGCGGCGCCGCGCCGATCCAGCGGCCCATCATGGCGGGCGACACGGAAACGGCGGTGATGGTCATGCGCATGGAGCAGGGGCTGGATACAGGACCCGTTTGTCTGGGTGAGCAGCTACCGATCGGTGCCGACGCGACATCGGGCGAGATGCACGACGTGCTGGCGCAGCTTGGCGCATCGCTGATGGTGCGAGCGCTGGCGGCGC
Source organism: uncultured Alphaproteobacteria bacterium (assembly GCA_963795225.1). Classification (GTDB taxonomy): domain Bacteria; phylum Pseudomonadota; class Alphaproteobacteria; order Rhizobiales; family Hyphomicrobiaceae; genus Hyphomicrobium_A. The sequence continues at coordinate 188,206 of CAWCHB010000006.1, forward strand.
TCGAGCGCGGCTCGCTCGACTGCACGCCGCAGTCGTCCGACGGTGTCACGTACGCCAAGAAGATCGACAAGGCCGAGGCGCGCATAGACTTCGGCAAAGACGCGCATGCGGTGCACAACCTCATCCGTGGCCTTTCGCCGTTACCCGGCGCGTGGTTCGAGGCAGGTGCCGACGGCAAGCGCGAGCGTCTCAAGGTGCTGCGCTCGGTTGTTGCCGACGGGAGCGGCGCGCCGGGCACGGTGCTCGATGATCAACTCACCGTTGCCTGCTCTACGGGAGCCGTGCGCCTCATCGAGCTGCAACGCGCCGGCAAGAAGCCGATGTCAGCGGTCGAGGTCTTGCGCGGTTTTCCGTTGCCGCGCGGTGTGCTGATTGGCACGGAACGGCACTGATCACCCGTAAAATGCAGCTTGGCAGGCGCTTGCGGTGCGCGCCCTGAGGCATTAAGATTTATTTAACCGTTTCATATAGTTCGCGGAAGGTGTTGCATGCGTTTGTTCGCCTCGTTTTTGCTCCTGGCACTCGGCTCTGCCGCCGCCCTCGCCGAGCCCGCGCATACGACGCGCATCGAGACACGCCCCTACTACGGCGCCGTCGTCACCATCGAGCAAGGTGTGCGCGTCTATCGGCCGGTGCCGCCGACGCAGCATTTGATCGTCAATCCTGAGGGGGCGACGCCGCTGCAACTCAACATAGGCAGCAGCGGCAGCTTCACGCCGAAAAGCCAGGCCGAGGCGACGGACCGCTGAGGCCGGCGCAGCAGCCGCGCTTGAGGGTACGGCCCTGCGCGGCTAGGGATGGGCGGCGCGCATGGACGCGCGACGTCTCAGGCCCCTAATGCCCCGCTATCGCATCACCATCGAATACGACGGCACGCCGTTTTTCGGCTGGCAGCGGCAAGCCGATGGCCCGAGCGTGCAGGGTGCACTCGAGGAGGCACTGCTTCGTTTCTCGGGAGAGACGCGCAGCGTGCGCGGCGCCGGCCGCACCGATGCTGGCGTGCACGCGCTGGGGCAGGTGGCGCATTTCGACCTCGATAAGGCGTGGGAGCCGTTTCGCGTGCGCGAGGCGCTGAATTTTCATCTGCGGCCGGCCCCGGCCGCGGTGATCGATTGCTCCGTCGCCGCCGACGACTTCGACGCGCGCTACAGCGCCACGGCGCGCCACTACCGTTATCGAATACTGGCGCGTCGCGCGCCACCCGCGCTCGAACGCGACCGGGTGTGGTGGCTGCCCTCCAACCTCGATGCGGCGTGCATGCACGAGGCGGCGCAGGCGCTTGTTGGCCGCCACGATTTCACGACGTTCCGCGCCGCCCAGTGCCAGGCGAATTCGCCGCTGCGAACGCTCGACAGGCTGGATGTGTCACGCTACGCCGACGAGATCGTCATCGAGGCGTCGGCCCGCTCCTTCTTACACAATCAAGTGCGCTCGATGGTCGGCAGCCTGAAGCTTGTCGGTGAAGGCAAGTGGCGGCCGCGCGAGCTGGCGGCGGCTCTCGAAGCCCGCGACCGCACCGCTTGCGGGCCTGTGGCGGCGGCTTGCGGGCTGTACCTCGCACGCGTCGATTACGGCGGTGCGCCGGAGGTGCTCGCCGACGTCGAAACCGAGCTCGCCCCCGACGACGACTGATCCCGATCTCAACGAATCTCATCCCGACAACAAGTGCGCGACGACAGCTGTGCGCGGCTCGCTACTCGATGATCGACAGGAATTCCTGGCGTGTCACCGGGTTGTCGCGGAACACGCCGAGCATGCGGCTCGTGACGAGGTCCGTACCCGGTTTCATGATGCCGCGGGCTGTCATGCAGAAGTGCTCGGCCTTCAAGACGACGCCGACGCCCTGCGGCTGCAGCACCGTATCGATGGCGTTGGCGATCTGCGCCGTCATCTTCTCCTGGATCTGCAACCGCTTCGCGTACACCTCGACGATGCGCGCCAGCTTCGAGATGCCGACGACGCGTCCGTTGGGGATGTAGGCGATCCAGGCGCGGCCGATGATGGGCGCCATGTGGTGCTCGCAATGGCTCTCGAAGCGGATGCCGCGCAGCACGATCATCTCGTCGTAGCCCTCGGTCTCCTCGAAGGTCTTCGATAGGATCGCCTCGGGATCCTCCGCATAACCGCGGAAATACTCCTCGTAGGCCTTGGCCATGCGCTTGGGGGTCTCGACGAGGCCGTCGCGGTCGGGATTTTCCCCGGTCCAGCGAAGGACCGTGCGGAAGGCGGCTTCGACCTCCGAACGGCTGGGTCGGTCGGCTTCATCCATGGCGCGCTCTTTGTGCTTCTTGCTCAAGGTAGGTTTCTCAACTCCGGATGGGGCGGCTCTACGGGGTCGGCGCAAGCGTGGCAAGTGCCACGATAGCCGAATTGAATGTCGCTTCCGTTGAGGAGCAGACGACCCGTATATGGGGCTGCGCTGGCTCGAGCGCAAAAGTCGCCCGGCAGAACCTGTTGGCGTTGGCAAAATTCCATCTGCAACAGGTTGGTCTCTCGACGAGTCTCAGACAAAGAGGAACCACTCGACAGCACCGGCGTGAACAGTTCTTCCAGCGCCCCGGCCGTCAGACACAGGGGTGCGCGTTAAGCTGCAAATACATTCGAAAAAATCCCAAAGCCTCAGCGTATTCGTTTCAATTGTCGGCACTCGGCGAGCGGAACTTTAGGGGTTACACGCCTATGTTTTGCGCATCGGACGGTGGCACGTTCGGGGCGCTTGGAGGACAGGCGTTCGATCACAGGTGTAATCCCAATTGTGGAGTTGAAACGTCATGTCGACCTCTAAAGTCATCGCAGTTCTCGCTGCCACGGCCATGGTTGGCCTGTTCTCGGCCTCGGCCTTCGCCGAGTTGATCCCGCAGGAAGAAATCCAGCAGTACAGCGGCTCCGACAAGCCGGACGTTGACGCCAGCGCCTCCAAGGGCGCTGACGAGTTCGATCGTCAAGCAGGAGCAGAACCAGTTCGGCAACGACCCGGCCGACCTCTCTGAGGGTCGCTCGGAGCCCGGCGGCGAGAGCCTCCCCAAGATGGAGCAGGAAGGCATTCCTGGCGGCGATCGCTAAGTTTAGCCTACGACCTCAATCCAGCGGCCGCGGCGGCATTGCCCCGCGGCCGTCGGTATTTCTACGGTGTTACTAAGCCGCGATGCCGGTCGCGACGAACGGACAACAAAAAGAGCAACGCCGCGAACGGCGCTGCTCTTCTTTGCCGATCGGCCTTAGCGCTGCTTGTCGCGCTCGCTTTGGCCACCCTGCTGGTCGCGCTGATGGTGCTCGGCCTCGCGCTGCCGGTTCTGGTCGCTCTGACCGCCACCCTGCTGACGGTCCGCCTGTTGGTTCTGATCGCGCTGCTTGTCGCGCTCTTGGCCTTGCGGGTTCTGGCCCTGCTGATGCTGGCCCTTCTTGTTCTGGTCGTCGCCCTGCTGGCGGCCGGCCTGACCTGGATCTTTGTTAGCCATGGTTCGATTTCCTCCAGTTCCTAGAGGAGATTAAACGCCTCAGTGAAGAGGCGCGTTCCATAGGTAAGCGCGGGGCCATTTGCCTGTGCCGAGCAATGTTTGTGGCGCCCCAATGCGCCGAACTATGGGATTCCTCCAATTGGAACTGCTGCGCAGGGGGCGAGTTTGCCCTCCATGCACACCCCGAGCGACATACCCTATTGGATGCGCAGCATCGGCCGCCAGCTACGCGCGCACTACGCGCCAGAACCGGCGCTGCCGTTCGCGGTGAAGCTGAACCTCCTGCATCTCCTGCGCCTTGAGGGCGCCCTGGGCCTGCTGCACACGCAGCGCGGGCTTTTTTGAGCAGTGGCCCGCGTGCGGGCCGCCTGTTCCGCCCCGCAACCGGCGTTTCCGCCTTGCCAGACGGCTCCGCGCCGATTACACCGGCAGCGCTCTGCGCAAGCCCGCTAAGGCGAGGCCAGGGTCCATCCAGGCTGCCGTAGCTCAGTGGTAGAGCACTCCCTTGGTAAGGGAGAGGTCCTGAGTTCAATCCTCAGCGGCAGCACCATGGCGCCGGCCTGTCGCACCCCGCGGCAGGCTGCCCCGTCCCCCATTCAGGGGACAGACGTTTCCCCTGCCTCAAGCTAATTTCCCAGCGTGGCAGCGACCCATTCAGCTCCGCTTCCAGTTTTGCGTTCGGGGAAAGCAAATGGCTTGGCTATCGAACATCGGCGTCAATGAAAACGGTGGGCACTCGTCCCGGATCCCGTCCCGGATAGAGCCCGCGTTCTCGTCCCCCCCGGTTGTCACGGCTCCCCCCGCCGAGATGACTGCTCCTACGCCGCTCACGGTAGCCGCCAACGCCTTCTTGTTCCGGGCGGGCGATCCCCGGACGCATCTTTATCGAGTCGAGACCGGAGCCATCTGCCTCTACGAGACGCGCCGCGGCGACCATCAGTCGGTCATCGAGTTCTTGTTCCCGGGCGACTACGTCGGCCTCGGCTTCCTCGAGAAGCAACATCTCAATGCCCGGGCGCTGTTGGATTCGACGGTGACTTGCCAGCCGATCGACGCGCTCGCCGACGTCGTGCACGCCGACCCTCGGGCGCAGGCCAAGCTCGCCCTCTCTGTCGAGCGCGAGTTCGAGGCGCGCCGCGACGAGCTCCACAGCGCCGGCCAGCGCCAGCCCATCGAGCGCGTCGCCGCTCTGCTCGTCACCTCGGCGCGCACCAACGTGCAGCAGGGACGCCCGGCCGAGCTCATCAAGGACTCCTGGAAGTGCGGCGTCATCGCCGAGCTCCTGCAACTGACCCTCGACGATCTCGGCGCCATCCTCGTCGCGCTGCAGCGGCGCGGTCTCATCGAAGCCGCCGGCGAGGATCTACGGTTGACCGATATCGTCGCGCTGGAAGCGATGGCGGACGGCATCTGGCCGGATAACGATCACGGCGCGGCGCCCGCGCCCAAGCTCCTGCCGGCTCACAGAGCCGCCTGAGGGGCGCCCGTCTTGAGCATGCCGAGGCTTTGCGCTCGGACGACAGCCTGCGCGCGCGATTCCGCCGACAGCTTCTGAAAAATGCGCTTCAAGTGGGTCTTGATTGTCTCTGGTGCGACACCGAGCTCCCGCGCGATCTCCTTATTGGAGCGCCCCCTGGCAATGAACTCGACGATGGAGCGCTCGCGCGATGTCAGCTCGTCGCGGGTGCGCGTCACGGACGGCTTCTTCTTTTCGCGCGCGCGTTCGCGAAGCTGATCGAGCAAGCCGTTGACGAAGCGCAGCGCTTCGCCTTCGTCGTCGAACACGCCCGCATCCCTTGCCTGCAGCAGGATGGGCACGATGCGTCGGTCGTGATCCAGGACAAAACTCGGCATGTTGGCTTCCGCGCCCCACGCCATGAGCTGCCTCAGCAGATCGTAGGCCTTCTCCGAGGCGCCGAGACGTGACCGCAGCACGGCGAGGTCGACGCCGACGCGCAGCGCGATGAACTTGTCGTCGGTTGCCAGCAGCCCGTCGAACGCCTCGCTCAGGGCCGCTGCGGCATCTTCGAGATTCTCCGAGGCGGCGTCGATCAGACCCTTGGCCACCATGTTCCAGGTGCGGATCGGTGTGCTCGAGCAGCTGCCGGCAGGATGTTTGGCGTGCAACTCCTCGAACGCAGGCAGCAAGGCAGCGGCTTCGGCGATATTGCCGTCGGCGAGGAGTACGCGCGTGCGCTCCACCAGCAGCATGGCGATGACCACGCCCCAGCCCCGCTCCCAGCTCAGCCGTTCGGCGCGATTGAGCAGGCTGATGGCCCTGGCGCGGTCGCCGCGGATGAAGGCGGCCCGCACCAGGACGAAGTAGGCGTTGCGGAAGGCCTCGTGAAAGGCCGTGGTCTCGATCAGATCCAGAGCGTCGAGCACCGTCACTTCCGCGCCGGCCACATCGCCGCGCTCATATTGCAGCCGGGCGATGAGGCCGGTGACCATCGAGGCAGAGGTCGACGCGGCGCTGGTGTGCCGTTCGGCGAGTGCGCGCGCTGCCGCGTAGAACTCCAGCGCCTCCTCAAACCTCAACTGTTTGACGGCGGCGAGGCCGTAGAGGCAGAGCCGATAGTTCTCGGGCAGCGCATACGAGGCTTCGCCGTCCGAAGCATCGGGCTTGGGGACCGCGTAGAAGGCATTCCAGTCGCCGGCCTTCAAGTAGGCGTAGCGCGCGACGTTGCACAGCGCGTTGAAGTTGAACGCGTCGAACCTGTGGCCGGCGAGGCATTCGAGCGCCAGGTCGCGCCCGCGGGCGCCGTCATCACGCAAGGCGTAGAAGACCGCACGCGCCGCGCGGCAGCGCCACCACAGGTCGCTTCCGGGGAGCTCGTCGATCCCGGCCTCGACCTGCGCCAACAAGGCGTCGGCTTCCTTGAAGCGGGTGACGAGGCTCATGCCCCAGGCGAGCGCCAACTTGACCTCGAGCTGCGAGCTCATCAGCTCCTTCGGCAGGTGTTGCTCCCAACTGAGCAGCGTCAGCAGGTCGCCCTTGACCACCATCGCCATGGCGCAGTTCTCAATGAACTCGATGGCGATGGGGAAGTCGCCGGCCGCGATGGCGTAGTGGACGGCCTCGGCCCACTGCTCGCGCGCCGCATACCAGTTGTAGGCTTTGCGGTAGAGATCGGGGATCTGGTCGCTCGACTTGATGCGCAGCCGATCGGCGAGGAACTCGCGCAACAGGTGGTGGTAGCGGTACCAGTTGCCGTTTTCATCGAGCGGCACGAGCATGAACTGCGCGCGCTCCAGGGTGTCGAGCATGGCCGGGCCTTCGGCAGTGCCGGCGACCGTGCTGCACAGGGCACCGTTCATCTGGTCGAGGATCGACGTCTTGAGGAGGAAGTCGACGACCGCTGGCGGCTCCGTGGCCAGGGTGTCCTCGAACAGCTCCGAGATGTTGCGCGTCGTCCCCGAGATGGTGCCGATATGCGCTACGGGGTCTGCCGAGTTGACCAAAGAGATGCGCGCGAGCTGTAGAGCTGCAGGCCAGCCCTCGGTCGCCCGGTGCAGCTTGGCAACGCCGCTGTTGCCGAGGCGCTTGGCAAGCTCGGGGCCGAGCAACTCGGCGGTCTCCGCCAGCGTGAACTTCAACTGCGCGGCATCGATCTCGGCGAGCTGGTCGTCGAGCCGCAGGCGCGACAGCGGCAGGCGCGGCTCGGTGCGCGAAACGAGCACGAGATGTAGGTTGGAGGGCGCATAGCGCAGCAGCAACGCCATCAGCTCGTGGCAACGGTGGTCGGCGACGACGTGGAAGTCGTCGAGAAACAGGTAGGTCTCGGTATCGATCTCCGACACCCCGTTCAGCAGCGAGGATACGACGTTGCGCGGGGGAATGAGGCTCGAGGCGTGCAGCAGCGCGATGGCATCGTGGCCGAGGCTCGGCGCGGCGCCGTCTACCGCGCGCGCCAGGTGATAGGCGAAGGCGCTGGGCTCGTTGTCGTCAACGTCGAGACTAAGCCAGGCGACGAGGGCGCCCGTGGCGCGTAGCCGTTGGCACCATTCGGCGGCGAGGGTCGTCTTGCCGTATCCGGCGGGGGCCCTGAAGACGACCAGACGGCGCGCAGCCGCATCGTTAAGGGACCGCATAAGCCCCGGTCGCTGTACCGCAAATTTGCGAACCGCAGGCGGCACAGTCTTGGTCAGGGCAACACGCGGTAGCTCTACCAAGACGGGGTGCCCGAAATCCTGCTTCAGACCCATCTTATTCATCTGCGCGCGCTCCCCACGCACAGAACGACGCCTAATCCCAGAAGGTTAAGCCAGTCCGCCGAACGCTTCAATTAAAATGAATACTGACAGTTATTTACTGCACCGCAATTGATGCAATTTCGAGCGGGCACGCTTCCCCCGCCGCCAGCGCAAAGCATCCCCCAAAGGGGGGACTGTGGGTGCTGCAACTATCCGTTAGCCTATTAACTGGATCGGTCAACCCCCGGATCATCCGAGAGAATGCCGTCAATCCGGCTTGCGGCGTGCCGCGAGCGGAGCCGAGTTCAGCCGCAGAGGAACGAGACATGTCCGCGTCGAAGATGAGCGCCACCTACGACTTTCGTCGCATAGGCATGTTCCTGGCGGTCGGCGCCATGTCGCTGCTTCTCGGGGCCTGCGCCCACAATGGCGGCGAGGCGCCGGCTCTCCAGTGGCAATTCAACGCTTCCGACGCCGGCGGCGCCCCAGCCGGCCCGGGAATGCTCGCTGTCGAAAGCTCCCAACTCGCCGACGTGACCGTGGAAAGCCCCGCCGCGGACGCGCCGGCGGTGTCCGAGCACAACGCCAACTCTTCGACTTGCGGAAAGGGTGACACTTCCGGCTGGTCGGACAATTGCTACGTCTACCGCGGCGGGCGCGACCCCGTTACCGGGCGCGCGGTCACTCAGCTCTAGGGGGATCACGCCCGACCGGTGCGGGCTGCGTTCCGTCCGGCGGACGGGGCGCCTGGTCGCTACAGACCAATCCATATTGTTCTTGAACGGCGGTGTAATACTCTTCCGCTGTCATGGCTCGCATCCGGATAATCGCTGTCGCCGTCCTACTGCTTCTCCCCGGAGCGGCGCATGCTGACTGGTCGGCCGATACGCCCGGCCGCATCGATGCGCTGGTGAAGAGGTTCCTCGCGTCGCGGCCCGGTGCCGTGCGCGTCCCGGCGCTGTCGCTGGCCATCGGCATCGACGGCAAGCTCGTCGCTGCCAAGGGCTTCGGCAACGCGCGGCCCGATACACCGGCGAACGAGCGCACCGTCTATCATATCGGCTCGCTGACCAAGCAGTTCACCGCCGCCGCGGTTCTGCGCCTCATCGAGACAGGTTCACGGGCGCCCATTTCGCGAAATGCGCTCACGCTCGATACGCCCATGCAGGAGATATTCGAAGGCGTCGAGACGTGGACGGCGGGGGACGAGGCGCCCATCTCGGTGCGCAGCCTGCTCACCATGACGTCGAACTTGCCGAACTTCACCTCGCGCCCCCCGCCTGCGGCCGACCCGTGGGGCACCGTAGAGACGCCTAAGCTACTGGCGGCGCTGAAACGGTTGCCGCCGCACGGCTGGCCGAACACATTCGAATACAGCAATACCGGCTACTTCCTGCTGGCCAGCGTTATCGAGCATGTCCTCGCGGGCGAAGGCCAGCCGGTTGGGCTCCGCCGATATGTGCGGACCTCGATGATTGCCCCGCTCGGCCTCGAGCAGACCGGCTTTGTCGGCGACTATGCGCCGGGCTCCGACGTCGCCCAGGCGCACTACACGCGCCGTCCCGCGTTTGCGCAGCCGCATTGGCTCGACGGTTCCGGCGACATGGCGAGCAACGCCATCGACCTGTTTGCGTGGAACAAGGCGCTTGTCGATGGCCGCGTGCTGGGCGCGGCAGGCACCGCTGCCATGTTCTCCGACGCTGCGCGCGTCGACCCCCACACCTACTACGGCATGGGCTGGTTCATCGGGCACGAGAACGGTTGGGACAGCTACCACCACTCCGGATCGGTGCCGGGCTACACGTCCTACAACGCCATCCTGCGCAAGCAGCGCTCGGGCGCATGGATGTCAATCACCCTGTTGACCAACAGCGACGGTGTCACCGAACTGGAGCGTCTCGCCGATGAGATATTCTTCGAACTGGGCGCCGGTTAATTCAAGGCGCCCGCGAATGACGCGAACGTGATGCCGTGCGCTTGGCGGCACTTAGGCCCGTAGCGCCGCCAAAACTGCGCTGGTCGGGAATGAAGGGCAACGCGTTGGGTCGAACATTGCTAGCCCGCGCGGGAACGCCTCCACTGGCGGGATTCTGCTGCGGCTCTACCGTCGCGTTGCCACGCTTTGCGGCCGGGCGCCGAGAAGACCGTTCCTTCATTTGGGTCCTCTCGGCGCCTGGCCGCACCTTTTTTTGAGCAGCCAAGTGCTGCTGAGTCGTTGGCAGATTTGCGCGCTGCATTTGCGCGTGCCCCACGATCCGTGAGCTCCGGGACAGCACCGACGATTTTTTCGCCGCGCCGCGTGCCGTTGGATCTTCAAGACATTGTGATGGGGAAAACTTTGCCAATCGCAACGGGAACTCATCCCCTATCTGCGGGCAAATCCGGCACCTAATGTTATAACGCCGCGCTACCTGAGCGGAAGTATTGGGGCAGGAATTGATTTCTGCTCTCGACGACTTTCCGCATTTTTTCAAGTCGCAGTCCACGGGCATGCGACTGGGGGTGGAGCCGCTGAAATGAGCGCAATGCCGCGCCGGGGAACGCATGTTCCCCGAACGGGGACGTGTGCTCGCATGCGGTTCATCGGGGGGCGCGAAGAAGCGTGGATACGGAGGAAGCGCAATGCAAATGACGAGAAAAGGGGCCATCCGCCTAGTCGGCGGATTAATGGCCGCCTTGATCGGCCTTGCCGGACCAGGCATGGCGAACGAGGAAATAGAGAAGCGGGCGAAAGACCCGAACACTTGGCCGGCACCGGGCCGTGACAACAAGCTGACGCGTCACAGCCCGCTCAAGGACATCAATACCGACAACGTCGCAAAGCTGCAGATGTCTTGGTCGCAGTCGACCGGCGCGTTGCGCGGCCATGAGGGCCAGCCCCTCGTGATCGACGACGTCGGCGGCAAGCCGATGATGTTCTTCATCTCGGGCTGCCCCAACATGGCCCAGTGCAACATCGCCCAGGGTCTCGACCTGTCCGATCCGGACAACCCCAAGCAGATCTGGAACTACGTCAAGAAAGACGATCGCGATGAGTTCGCCGTGCCGCGCGCCTGCTGCGACACGGTCAATCGCGGCGCTTCCTACGCCGACGGCAAGTTGGTCTACGGCACGCTCGATGGCTACGTGATCGCCCTCGACGCGCAGACCGGCAAGGAAGCCTGGGTCGTCAAGCACGCTTGGCCGGAGAAGGGTGAGACCATCACCTCCGCTCCGCTCATCGCCGAGAACCTCGTCATCATCGGCTTCGGCGGCGACGAGTTCGCTGCCCGCGGTCGCGTGACGGCGTACAACCTCGCCGACGGCAAGAAGGTATGGGACTGCCACTCGACCGGTTCCGACAAGGACGTCTGCCTGACGAAGGAGACCAACAGCGCCAATCCGCACTATGGCGTGGCCGGTTCCGACCTCGGCATCAAGACGTTCCCCGGCGAGGACTGGAAGATCGGCGGCGGCGCGGCTTGGGGCTGGTACAGCTACGATCCGGAGCTGAAGCTCGTGTACTACTCGACCGGCAACCCCGGTCTGTGGAGCCCGCAATACCGTTGCCCCGACAAGACGCACGAGGAGTGCAACACGGGCGCGTTCGACAACAAGTGGTCGATGACCATTTTCGCCCGCAAGGTCGACACCGGCGAGGCCGTCTGGGCATACCAGATGACGCCGTTCGACCAGTGGGACTATGACGGCGTCAACGAAAATATCCTCACGGATATGGACATCGACGGCAAGAAGGTCAAAGCGCTCACGCACTTCGACCGCAACGGCTTCGCCTACGTTCTCGACCGTACGAACGGCACGCTGCTGCGCGCCAACAAGTACGTGACGACGGATTGGGCGGAGAAGGTCGACCTCAAGACCGGTCGCCCGATCAAGGTGCGCGAGCACTCTCCGCTCGAGGTTGGCCGCAATGTTGCGACCTGCCCGTCGGCCATGGGCGGCAAGGACCAGCAGCCTTGCGCTGTCGATCCGGCCGAACCCAACAAGTTCTATTGCCCCACCAACAACTGGTGCATGGAGCTTGAACCGCAGGAGCGCACGCACACGCAGCAGGGCACGGTCTACGTGTTCGCCAACGTGTTCATGTTCCCTGAGAAGCCCGGCACGACTGGCAAGGTGAAGAAGTTCGACGTCCTCACCGGCAAGCTGGACTGGGAGATTCCGGATCCGTATCCGAACTGGGGTGGCACGATGGTCACCGACGGCGGCCTCGTGTTCTACGGCTCGCTGGGCGGCGACTTCCGCGCTGTCGATCGCAAGACCGGCAAGGTGCTTTGGCACCGCAAGCTGGCTTCGGGCATCATCGGCAACCCGATCTCCTACAAGGTGAAGGACAAGCAGTACGTGTCGATCCTCGCCGGCATCGGCGGCTGGATCGGCGTGCCCGTCACCGCCGGCCTCGATCTCAACGACAAGTTCGGTGCGATCGGTGCCACGGCGATGACCAAGGCTGCCAACCTCGACAAGATTCCGCAGGCTGGCACGCTGTTCACCTTCCGGGTCTATGACTGAGACGTCCGCATACGCCAAGGCGCCCGGTGCTGCACAGCACCGGGCGTCGTTTCGTAAGCCCTGACATCACCGCCCTGCGCGCCGTGACGGTGCGCGGGGCGCACATGCAAGAGAAGTGTGTAGTAATGCGCGGCATCGTTCCCCTGTTGCTGGGTGCAGCCCTCCTCGCCGGCGCCGCCATGCCGGCGGCCGCGGCGCGCGACATGCAGAAGACGTTCGACGAGCTGACCAGCGCGGAAAAGACCGCCGCCAAAAACGCCGCCAAGAAGGTGTTCAAGGAGAAGTCGCTCGATAAGCTCAGCGTGTGTGCCGACCCCGGCAACCTGCCGCTCTCCGACATCAACGGCGGCGGCTATCAGAATAAGATCGCCGAGGTCCTCGCCAAGGCGCTCGGCGCCAGGCTCATCTATTTCTGGCGCCCCTACCTCGAGCGCGGCCTGACGCGCGAGACGTTCGACACCAACATGTGCGACGTGCTGCTCGACCTGCCCGTGGTGTACGAGCCGGCGCTGACCACCATCCCCATCTATCGCTCGACCTACGTGCTCGCCTATCGCAACGACCGCGGTCTCGACTTCAAGGGCTTCGACGACCCGGCGCTGAAGGGGCTCAAGATCGGCGTCTTCCAGACGTCGAGCATCCGCCAAGTGATGACCAAGCGCGGCCTCGCCCCCTATCTCAAGCTGAAGACACTCAGCCACAACGCCGACCTCAATCCCGAAAACCAGCCCTGGCGGCAGGTGCAGGACGTCATCGACGGCAAGCTCGACGTCGCCGGCGTGTGGGGCCCGTTCGCGGGCTGGCTACAGAAGATGAAGGGCGAGCCCATCGTCATCCAGCCCGTCAACATGTGGGAGGATCTCGTCCCCATGGAGTACGAGCTGGCCGCCGGCGTGCGCAAGACCGACGCGCGCCTCAAGTACATGCTCGATTTGGCGCTGGAGGATTCGAAAGCGGAGATCGAGAAGATCCTCACCGACTACGGCGTGCCGCTGGTCGAATGCAGCACGTGCCTCGTGCAGGGCAACATTCCCGCGCACGGCGCCTACATCAAGCCGCCCGTCACCGAATACAAGTCGAAGCCCGAGGCCGCCTCGCCCGATCAGGTGGTGACCGACGAGAAGCTCGAGACCTGGCTCGCCGAAGGTGCCGATCTCACGCAGGAGCTTTCCAACGCCGTCCTCGCCAACGCGCCGGCCCGCATCAAGCTGCTGGTCAGCAAAGGCGCCGACATCAACGCCCTCGACCCGCAAGGGTATGCGCCGGTGCATACCGCTGCGCGCAAGCGTCACCCCGAGCAGATCGCTCTGTTCGCCGACCTCAAGGCCGATCTCAATGCGCCCGACGCCGACGGCATGACGCCGCTGCAGCACGCGGTCATGCGCAACCACGTGCCGACCGTGAAGGTGCTGCTCGAGCGCGGCGCCGACATGGAGAAGAAGAACAAGGAAGGCTATTCGCCGCTGGCGCTGGCGCTCGCCGAAGCCGAAGTTCGAGGTGGCCAAGGTGCTGCTCGATGCCGGCGCGCACATCGATACCGTCGCCGGCCCGGAAGAGCTGACGCCATTGATGATCGCGGCGAGCCAGGTGTCGCCCGGCGAAGGCGCCATCTTCCTGCCCGGCAGCACGCGGCCGATCGATCTGGCGCGCGAGCTCATGCAGAAGGGTGCCAACGTCAATGCGCAGTCGAAATCCGGCGTCACGCCGCTGATGATCGCGGCCGCGCGCAACGTGGCGCCGATGATCGGGCTGCTCGTGCAGTCGGGTGCGAAGACCGATCTGAAGAACGCCCAAGGCAAGACGGCGGCCGAGATTGCCGAGCTGAACGGCGCGGAGGCCGCGGCGAAGGCTATCCGACTGCTCAGCAAGGCGACGGAGGGGAGCAGCAACTAGTGCCGCCCGTCCGCAAAATGTCGGGAGCGCCGGATGTGCACGCAGCCCTGCGCGTGGCGGCGTTTGTCATCTTTGCAGTTGGCCTGCTGGCAACTGCCGACGCCGGCGATGCGCCGCCGCCCAGCCTCGCCGAGGCGCCTCCCGCAGCCGCGAAGGACTTTCGCGAGGAGGACGTGCTCGCGACGCTGAAGGAGGTCATCGACGCTCGCAGCAAGGACGGCGCCTTTCTCTTCCACGACGCCAAGACCGACGCCGACCTGAAGCTCGTCTTCGACGAGGTGAAGATGGTCCGCGGCATGAGCGGCTATGGCTGGTTCCCCAACGTCATCTTCCACGATGCCGCCGAGCCGAAGAAGAAGTACGCCATCGATTTCTGGTTCAAGCCGGATGGCGACAAGCTGAAGCTCGTCGACATCCGCGTGCAAAAGGGTCCGCGCCGCGAGGGTGACGGATACACGATGATCACGCGCCTGCCGGTTGCGTGGTGGTGGCTGCCGGTTTCCGAGCATCCCGGTGACACGGAGATCGTTCGCCACTGGCATGTGATGAGCGCCATCCACGGCGAGATCGCCACGAAGCGCGACAAGGACGGCCTGTACCACCTGAAGGACGAGAAGAACGGGCAAACGATCCCGCTCGAGTTCATCGAGATCCATCAGCCGATCCGCCGCCTGAAAAAGGACGGGCGCTACTTCGCCTGCACGGACTTCCGCAAGCCGGGTAGCAAGGACGAGTATTACGACGTCGATTTCTGGCTCGACGACAAGGACGGCAAGCTGAAGGTCGGCGAGGTTCGCATCCACAAGGTGCCGGTGGAGGAGGACGGCGCCTGGACGCAGAAGCCGCGCTACACGTTCGACGGCCTGGAGACCGAGGACGTGAAGTGATGCGCGCTGCCAGCGGGTCGAGGCGCGTGCGCGCCGTCAGATGGTTGCAAGCCGCGGCGGCGGCGACGGCGTTGTCGGTGACCGCTGGTGCGGTTGCGGCAACCAATGATCTCACCGACGAGGAGGTTACCGCCGCCGTCAAGTCGGTCATCGCCGAGCGCAGCAAGGACGGCGTGTTTGCCTTCACCGACGCCCGCACCGGGGATCGACTGTCCCTGGTGCTGGATGACGTCCGTATCGTTCGCGGCCTTCCCGTCTACGGCTGGTTCCCCAACGTCGCCTTTCACGACAAGGCCACGCCGGCGAAGAAGTACACGCTCGACTTCTGGCTGATGCCGCAGGGCGACAAGCTGAAGCTGATGGATATCCGCATCCACAAGGCGCCCAAGCCCGATGGAGCGTCGTGGATGAGCGTGACGCGCGCGCCGCTCGCTTGGTGGTGGTTGCCGACGATGAAGCGCGCCAGCGCTGTCGCCGGCCTGCAGGCCTGGCAG
The DNA here is from genome assembly GCA_963795225.1 of uncultured Alphaproteobacteria bacterium. Taxonomy (GTDB): domain Bacteria; phylum Pseudomonadota; class Alphaproteobacteria; order Rhizobiales; family Hyphomicrobiaceae; genus Hyphomicrobium_A. The sequence goes on from CAWCHB010000006.1 coordinate 203,644, forward strand.
GTCATGGGGGCGATCCACACGCGCATCGCCGAAGAAGAGCAGGACGGCGTCGTCACGCTCAGCGATGAAGCCGGGGAGACGTTCCCGGCCGAGCTCGTCGACGTGCTGCAGCCGGTGGGAACGTCAAAGACGGATGCCAGGTACTTTGCCTGTGCCGATTTTCGCAAGTTGGGAAGTGAGCTTGCTTTTTATTCCACCGTCTATTGGCTCGACCCTAAGACGAAACTAGTTACCGCCGGACGCGTCGCACAGGCGCGCGCCGGCGGAAGCAAAGCGGCAACAGAACCGCACTGCGATATCGGGGGAATAGCGTTCGATATCGTCGACTGAAAATTTGGGGACATAGGAACAGGAAACGTCAATGCACACGTTGCTTCGCTCGGCAGTCGCCGCCATCGCGCTCGGCGCCGCTATCGCTCACTTCAATCCGATCTCTGCCGCCGACACTTCGGCTCCGCCTGCAGCCGGTGCCCCGGCTCCGGCAGCAGGCGCCGCTGCTCCGGTCGTGACGGTGGGCGGCGTCAAGCCGGAACCTCCCACGGCCGCCGAACTCGAAGAGCTGAAGAAGCCCATGAAGCCTCTAGAACGCGTCGCCGCTGCGCCGAAGGGCACGCTGAAGAATCCCTACACGGACAACGCCGAGGCGATTGCGCAAGGCAAGAAGCTGTACTTCGGCAAGAGCTGCAACGGCTGCCACGGCGGCGGCGGCGGCGGCGGCATGTGCCCGCCTTTGACCAACACGGTGTGGGTCTACGGCGACACCGACGACACGCTCTTCCGCCTCATCGCGCTCGGCAGTTCGGATGACCTCAAGAAGCAGGGTTACTCGCGCAAGGGTACCGAAGGCGTCGTCGGCCCGATGCCACCGTTCGGCGAACTGATCGATACCGACCAGGACCTTTGGAAGATCATCGCCTGGATCCGCACCGTGTTCGCGGGCGGCCCGGAGCGCCGGCACTGGTAGCCCACGATTGCCGCGCCCCGCAGCCGAATTTCCGTGCTGCGGGGACGCGCGCGAACCTGTGATTTGACCCGATCGGCACGGGCTGGCTTACAGGAGATGATGAGAGGTTATAACATATCGTGAAGGTGCTCGTGCCGGCATTTGCCCCTGTATTGGTGTGCGTATTTCGCGGTGCCGTCGTGGCCGGCGGCTGCCTCGCCGCCGCCTTCGGCGCGACGGCCCTCGCCGAGCCGAAGGCCGCCCAGCCGGACGCTCCGCCCTCGCTGACAACGACCATCGTCTACCTCACCAAGGACTATCAGGAGCCGCCACCCCTTTCCCTCGTCGACAAAGAGGTAAAGGACAAAGGCATCCAGGGCGCGCGCATCGCACTCGATGAGGACAACCGGACCGGACGGCTGCTCGGCCAGCACTACGATCTTCTGGAAGTACTGCTGCCGGCTGATGCCAATCCTGTCGACAAGGCGAAGGAGCTGCTGGCGCAGGGGCATCGCGTCATCGTCGCCGACCTCGAGGCGGCCGACCTTCTAGCCGTTGCCGACCTGCCTGAGGCCCAGCACGCGCTCATCTTCGATGTCCGCACCAGCGACGATGCGCTGCGGCAGGAGCAATGCCGCGCCAACGTGTTTCACATCGCCCCCAACTGGGCCATGCGCGCCGACGCGCTCGCCCAGTACATGCTATGGAAGAAGTGGCGTCACTGGGTGCTGATCGTCGGCAAGTCGCCGGCCGACCAGGGATACGCCGCCGCCATTCGCCGCGCCGCCGCCCGCTTCGGCGCCAAGATCGTCGAGGAGCGGCCCTACACCTTCGAGCCCGGACAGCGCCGCACCGACACCGGCCATCAGCAGATCCAGTCGCAGATGCCGATGCTGACGCAGGGCACGCCCGACCACGAGGTGGTCATCGTCGCCGACGAGTCCGACGTCTTCGGCGACTATCTGCTGTTCCGCACCGCCGAGCCGCGCCCTGTCGCCGGGACGCACGGTCTCGTTGCCGTCGCCTGGCATCGCTCCTTCGAAGAGTACGCCGGCACGCAGATGCAGAACCGCTTCGAGAAGCGGGCGGGGCGCATCATGACGGAGCGCGACTACACGGCCTGGCTCGCGGTGCGCATCATCGGCGAAGCAGTGACGCGGACATCGCAGAACAATACCGACGCACTTCGTGACTACATCCTGTCTCCGAAGTTCGAGGTGGCCGGCTTCAAGGGCCAAGGCATGAATTTCCGCCACTGGGACCTGCAGTTGCGCCAGCCCATCCTGCTAGCCGGTCCGCGCGCGCTCGTATCGATCTCGCCGCAGGAGGGCTTCCTGCATCCGAAGTATCTCACCGACACGCTCGGCTTCGATGAGCCGGAGACGAAGTGCCGGATGCCTAACGCCGTACCGAAAAACGGGAGTAAGTGATGCGACGGCTTCTTGCCACCTTTGCTTTGCCGCTGCTCATCTGCGCGCCGGCGACGGCCGACACCATTTTCGTTTCCAACGAAAAGGACAACACCGTCACGGTGCTCGATTCCGAAACGCTCAAGGTCATCAAGACGATCCCCACCGGCAAGCGCCCGCGCGGCATCGCCATCACCCCTGACTTCAAGGAAGTCATGGTTTGCGTCGGCGACGACGACCAGCTCGACGTCATCAACACCGAGACGCTGGAGATCGTCCGCCGCATGGACACCGGTCCCGATCCCGAGCTGCTCGACATCGACCACAAGGGCGAGCGCGTCTACGTCGCCAATGAGGACGACGGCTACGTCACGGTGCTGGAGAGAGCCAGTGGCAAGGTGCTCGCCGAGATCGAAGTCGGCGTCGAGCCGGAGGGGATGTCGGTCAGCCCCGACGACAAGATCGTCGCCGCCACCTCGGAGGCGACGAGCATGGCGCACATCATCGATACGACGACGTTCGAGGTGCTGGCCAACATCCTCGTCGACACGCGCCCGCGCGTGGCCACGTTCACGCACGACGGCAAGCACGTATGGGTATCGGCCGAAGTGGGGGGCACCGTCGCCGTCATCGACGCGTCGACCTACAAGATCACCAAGAAGCTGCACTTCGAGATTCCAGGCGTGCGCCCCGAGCTCATTCAGCCGATGGGCATCATCTTTTCCAAGGATGGCAAGCAGGCGTTCGTCGCCATCGGCCGCGCCAATCGCATCGCCGTCATCGATACGGCGACGTACGAAACGACCAGTTACATCCTCACCGGCCAGCGTCCCTGGCACATGGCGCTATCGCCGGACGGCAGCAAGCTCTATTCGGCCAACGGCCTCACCAACGACATGACGGTCATCGATGTCGCCAGCCTGAAGGCGGAGAAATCCGTACCGGTCGGGCGCCTGCCGTGGGGCATCGTCATCAAGCCGAAGCAGTAGGGCGCCGCCAGGGCAGCGCCCCCGCTCGGACCCGGATCACTGCACCATCAGGCGGGTGCCGTCGGTACCCATGGCCTCGCCGGGCTTGAGATCGCCGCAGGAGTCACCCAGGAACTTGCCCTGCTGCTCGATCACCCGTTTGACGGAGACCGACTGCGAATCCTGCATGCCCGAAGTCGTCGAATTGATCTTCACGTTGAACGCGCTCTGAAAGTCGCCGCTCATCTCGGTGCGGCTTTCGACGTCGCGCTTGTTCATGTTGCAGTTCGACTCGACGATCACCGTGTCGCCGGCCTTCTTCACCTCATACTTGCTGCAGCTCTTCTTGTGCTCGGCATCGCTGGCCAGCGCCGTGTTGCGCTCCATCTCCGCATCGATGCAGATCGTCAGCGTCTGCTCGTGCTTCTTGCCGCCTTCTTCCATGCTCGTTTTTTGCTCCCAGCGGCCGGCTTTGCGCAGCGGCAGGTCGGTGCCGGCGGCATATGCCGCTGCCGGCTGCAGGGCCACGCTAGCGGCTGCTAGAAGGATCGCCGTCGTCAACTTCATCGTTTCGTCCCCACGTTACTGTGTAACACCCATATTCGATGCCTGGGAACTGATGGCAAGTGCGGTGCGGGCCGGTGGCACGCCCTCACGCGATCTTGAAGCGCCAGCGACGCGCGCCATTCCGGATGCGCCAACCGTGTGGGAAGAATCACGCAGGTTAATCGGGAAAAATGCCCGACCCTGATTGGCGTCCATGCACTTGGCCGCTAAGGTTGCGCGCCTTCCCGACAGAGCTGGTTTGACGGCGGCTCCGCCACCGCCTATCGCGCTGTTCACCTTGTTCGCATTCGCCCCGAATCGTAGAGGACGCTCCGTGCAGCCCAAGATCGCACTCATCACCGGTATCACCGGCCAGGACGGCGCGTACCTCGCGCGAGCTGCTGCTCGACAAGGGCTACATCGTCCACGGCGTGAAGCGCCGCTCTTCGTCGTTCAACACCGCGCGCGTCGATCGACCTCTACGTCGATCCGCACGAGCACGACACGCGCTTCTTCATGCACTACGGCGACATGACGGATGCCACCAACCTCATCCGCCTCGTGCAGGAGCATCAGCCGGACGAGATCTACAACCTCGCCGCTCAGAGCCACGTGCAGGTGAGCTTCGAGACGCCGGAGTACACCGCCAACTCCGACGCGCTCGGCACGCTGCGCCTGCTCGAGGCGATCCGCATCCTCGGCATCGAGGACAAGGTGCGCTTCTACCAGGCCTCGACCTCGGAGCTGTACGGCAAGGTGCAGGAGATGCCGCAGACGCGAGACGACGCCGTTCTATCCGCGCTCGCCCTACGCCGCCGCCAAGCTCTATGCCTACTGGATCACGGTGAACTATCGCGAGGCCTACGGCATGCACGCCTCGAACGGCATCCTGTTCAACCACGAAGGTCCGATGCGCGGCGAGACGTTCGTCACGCGCAAGATCACGCGCGCCGTGGCGGCGATCGAGAAGGGCCTGCAGGAGCGGCTGTACCTCGGCAACCTCGACGCCAAGCGCGACTGGGGCCATGCGCGCGACTTCGTCGAAGGCATGTGGCTGATGCTGCAGCAGCCCGAGCCGGACGACTACGTGCTGGCGACCGGCGAGACGCACTCGGTGCGCGAGTTCGTCGAGCGCGCGTTCGCCTGCGTCGGCCGGCGCATCACGTGGCGCGGCGAAGGCGTCGACGAGGTCGGCGTCGACGAGAAGACCGGCAAGGCCATCGTGCACGTCGACCCGCACTACTTCCGCCCGACCGAGGTCGACCTGCTGCTCGGCGATCCGTCGAAGGCGCAAAGCGAAGCTCGGCTGGGAAGCCGAAGACGACGTTCGACGAGCTCGTCAGCGAGATGGTCGACAGCGATCTGAAGGCCATCGAGCGCGAAGCCTGGCGCCACGATCGCACGGCGCGGTGAGCGCGGCATCGACGTGACGCGGCACGCCGAGACGATCATGGGACTATACGCTCGACGGGCAAGCGCGTCTGGGTCGCCGGCCACCGCGGCATGGTCGGCGCCGCACTGGTGCGCCGCCTCGCCGAGCGAAGGCTGCGAGGTGCTCGATTGCCGACCGCGCGCGACGCTCGATCTCACGCGCCAGGCGCGAGGTCGAGCGCTGGATGGCGCAGCACCAAGCCGCAGGCGGTGTTCGTCGCCGCCGCCAAGGTCGGCGGCATCCTCGCCAACGACACGCGTCCCGGCCGAATTCCTCTACGACAACCTGATGATCGAGGCCAACGTCATCGACGCGGCCTACAGGAACGGCGTCGAGAAGCTGCTGTTTCTCGGCTCCTCGTGCATCTATCCGAAGCTGGCGCCGCAGCCGATCGCCGAGGACGCGCTGCTGACCGGCCCGCTCGAGCCGACCAACGAGTGGTATGCCATCGCCAAGATCGCCGGCATCAAGCTGTGCCAGGCCTATCGCCGGCAGTACGGCTGCGACTTCATCTCCGCCATGCCGACCAACCTCTACGGACCCGGCGACAACTACGATCTGCAGCTCCAGCCACGTCCTCCCGGCGCTGATTCGCAAGGCGCACGAGGCCAAGCAGCGCGGCGACACAGCGATGGTCATCTGGGGCACCGGCACGCCGCGGCGCGAGTTCCTGCACGTCGACGACTGCGCCGACGCGCTCGTGCTGCTGATGAAGCGCTATTCCGGCGCCGAGCACGTCAACGTCGGCTCCGGGCGAGGACCTCACCATCGTCGAGCTGGCGCAGGCGGTCTGCGAGGTCGTCGGCTTTGACGGCGAGCATCGAGCGCGACCTGTCGAAGCCGGACGGCACGCCGCGCAAGCTGATGAGCGGCGACAAGCTGCGCGCCATGGGCTGGCGCCCGCGCATCGGCCTGCGCGAAGGCATAGCGGCATCCTACGCGTCGTTTTTGCAGCAGAACGCTTGATGAGCGAGGAGCAGCGCAAGAAGGGACCCGCCCAAGCCCGCGCATTGCGGCTGGAGGCGGAGCTGCGCGCCAACCTCAAGAAGCGCAAGCAGCAGGCAAAGGCGCGCGCGGGCACGGCGGAGTCCGGAAGCGGCTTTGCCAGACGCAAATCCGCCCGAGGACGGCAACGAGTAGGCTAGCTGTGGCGGCTACTCGACCGGCCAGTTCGCCACCTTGATCGTGTCTGCCGGCGCGCCGCTGATCCTCTGTGTGGTGGTACAGTCCCGCCGCCTGAGACCGAGGAGGTAGCCGTGAGCAAGGCGGCGAACAAGACGAAACGCGCGACGGCGCTTGCCAAGAGCGCGGCAACGCCCGCGTCGAAACCAAAAGCCAAACGCAAAGCTGAGCGCGCGTTTCCCTACGTGCGCATTCTCATCGGCGAGATGGTCCTCGGTCCCGGCAAGGTCGATCTGCTGGAAGCGATCGGCCGCACCGGCTCGATTTCCGCCGCCGGCCGCGATCTCGGCATGTCGTACCGGCGCGCCTGGCTGCTGGTCGACGCGCTCAACCACATGTTTTCCGATGTGCTGGTTGCCGCCTCGCCCGGCGGGTCGCGCGGGGGTGGGGCCAAGCTCACCGACTATGGGCGGGGCGTCGCCGCCGCCTACCGGCGCGTCGAGGCACGCGCGCGCGCCGCCATGCGCGAGGAAATGGCTGCCTTCAATGTGCGCATGGATGAGGACTGATGGCGGTCCACGCGCCCTGATGACCATGAAATGGCCGTCTGCCGGTGGCAGGTGACGGAATTGCAACCTGCTCTCGGCATAATCCTGCCGCGAGCCCAAGTTTTCCGCGCCTGCCGGCATAACCCGCGGGCGCGGCAGGCTATTCGCCACACTTGCTGATGATGGCGCGAAGCGCGTAATCATCTGCATACATTGCCGGCTCGACGCCGGCGCAAGGGGACACCTGCATGGATCGCATCAAGATCACCGGCGGCCAGAGGCTCAACGGTACAATCCCGATCTCCGGCGCCAAGAACGCCGCCCTGCCGCTGATGATCGCCAGCCTGCTGACCGCGGACCGGCTGACGCTGAAGAACGTCCCCAATCTCGCCGACGTCAATCTGCTCGCCCGCATCCTGCGCAATCACGGCGTCGACCTCGCCGTCGACGGCAAGCGTCCCGGGCCCGCCCAGCACATCGGCGAGACATTCCACCTCTCGGCGCGCGACATCGTCGATACGATGGCGCCCTATGAAATGGTCAGCCGCATGCGGGCCAGCTTCTGGGTGCTCGGTCCGCTGCTCGCCCGCTGCGGCCAGGCCAAGGTGTCGCTGCCCGGCGGCTGCGCCATCGGCACGCGTCCCGTCGATCTGCATCTGATGGGGCTCAAGGAGCTCGGCGCCGAGATCGAGATCGAGGCCGGCTACGTGCTCGCCAAGGCCAAGGGCGGCACCCTGCGCGGCGGTCGCGTCGTGTTCCCCAAGGTGTCCGTCGGCGCCACCCACAACGTGCTGCTCGCGTCGGCACTGGCGCGGGGCGAGACCGTGATCGAGAACGCCGCCCGCGAGCCCGAGATCGGCGATGTCGCCGAATGCCTCGTCAAGATGGGCGCCAAGATCGAAGGCATCGGCACCTCGACGCTGCGCATCCAGGGCGCCGACCGCCTCGAAGGCGCCGTGCATTCGGTGCTCGCCGACCGCATCGAGACCGGCACGTTCGCCATGGCGGTGGCAGCCGTCGGCGGCGATGTCTTGCTCGAGGGCGCGCGCCCCGAGCTGCTGAAGACAGCGCTCGACGCGCTGGCCAAGACCGGCGTCGAGGTTCAGACGACCAACAGCGGCATTCGCGTGACGCGCAACGGCCACGGCATCGAGCCGGTGTCGCTGGAGACGCAGCCGTTCCCCGGCTTCCCCACCGACCTGCAGGCGCAGCTCATGGCGCTGATGACGACGGCGAAAGGCACCAGCGTCATCCGCGAGACGATCTTCGAGAACCGCTTCATGCACGTGCAGGAACTGGCGCGCCTCGGCGCCGACATCACGCTGCATGGCGACACGGCGACCATCAAGGGCGTCAAGGGCCTCACCGGCGCCCCGGTCATGGCGACCGACTTGCGCGCCTCGGTGTCGCTGGTCATCGCCGGCCTGATGGCCGAGGGCGAGACGATGATCAATCGCGTCTACCACCTCGACCGCGGCTTCGAGCAGCTCGAGCAAAAGCTGTCGCGCTGTGGCGCACAGATCGAGCGCCTTACGGGCTAAGCAGCGCCGCAGACTAGAGAAATTGGCCGGCGGCAATGACCGGCGCTTGTTCCGGCAGGAACAGCGCGCGCGCCTGCCCCGCCGTACATTCCGATCGTCAACAACACGCGCTCCCCCCGGGGCCGCCCCAACGACGGAATGAAAGCTCGAATGCAAATACTCAAGATCGCCGCGCTCGGCGTGCTCCTCACCTCGGCCATCGCAACGGCGGCATTCGCCAAGGGCGGTGGCAAGGAATTCTACTCGCAGGACTATCAGTTCAGTCAGCCGACGAAGGGCTACGAGGGCCAAGCCGGCAACTACTACTGCTCCTATCAGCGTCTGCCCAACCGCGTCTGTACGACCGACGCAAGCGGCAACGAGCGCTGCAAGGTCCAGGGCTGGACGCTGCGCCAGTACTGCTACTGAGTTTTGATCGAGGGCCACGTCGGGGCTTCCGCTCCGTCGCCCCGCTGCAGTGCCCTTGATCGGCGGGCTCCGGCAATGCTGGAGCCCGCTTCCTTTTGCGCTGTGCGCAGTGTGTCGGGCTGGGCCGCGGTATTCGCGCCCCGTGACGCCCCGATCATGCGAGATCGATCGTCCCGTTGACCTCGTGGCGAAGGTCGGTGCCCTCGGCCGTCAGCACCATCTTCACGCGCAATTTGCCATCACCTTTGGCCTCGCCCTCGCGCACGATGCGCTCTATCTCCTGCTGCGAGGTGATGCCGACCTCTTTCAGGAAGCGGCGCAAGGACATGTTAAAGCGTTCGTTCTCCATTGGCTCCTCCTTGTCGCCCGCGCGACCGCGTGGCTGATTCTAGGCAGAGTAGTTCGGCCTCTTTGGCCTCCACAAGCAAGCGCAAGGTTTGATTTGCCAGCGTAAACGGTGCGCCGGAGAGGTCGGTTGCACCGCTGCGGCCGCGCCGCTATCAACACATTCAAAGCTCGCTGGATTGTCGCATTCGAGCGCGAGGACGCCGCCTATGGAAGACTTGAAGCTGATCGCCCTCGACCCGGAGGATTTGCAGGTGCTTTCCTGCCACCTTCAGGATGCGGTGATCCGCGTCGGCGACATGGCCTACTTGCGGCGGGAGATGCGATTTGCGGCAATTGCCAACCGCTTCGACTGGGAGCGTGCGGCCACCGACGAGGACGGTCCCTATCAGCGCCGCCGCGCCGGCTTGCGCTTCGAGCGCGTGACGTCGGCGCGCATTCACGGTTTCGACCTGCAGCAGAAGGATACAGCCCTGGATTTGCTGGCGCTGACCTTCGAGGGCGGCGAGGAGCCGTCCGGCGCCGTCACCCTCCACTTTGCCGGCGGCGGAGCGGTGCGCCTCGAGGTCGAATGCATCGAGGTGGAGCTGCGGGACCTGGGCGCTGCCTGGCGGGCGAACTCAAAGCCCGTGCACGCGAGCGACGATTGAACGACAATACCCCAAGGAGACGGTCGCAAGACCGATAGCGAGATGCCCAAGCGCCTGCAGACGCGCGATCCTGGCTTCGAGACGGCCTTCGTCGCCTTTCTCGGCGAGAAGCGCGAGGCCTCGGACGATGTCGGCGCCGCCGTGGCGGCGATCCTTGCCGACGTGAGAAAGCGCGGCGATGTGGCGCTCATCGAGCTTTCCAAAAAGTTCGACCGGGTCGACCTTGCTAAGCTCGGCCTGCGCGTGACGGCGGCCGAGATGCGCGCCGCCCGCCACGCATGCACTGCCGAGACGCTGGCGGCCCTGCAGATTGCCGCCGACCGCATCGCCGAGCATCACGCCCGACAGCTTCCGATGAATGAGCGATACACCGACGAGGTCGGTGTCGAGCTCGGCTGGCGCTGGACGGCGGTCGAGTCCGTCGGCCTCTACGTGCCGGGGGGCCTTGCCTCCTACCCGAGCTCCGTCCTGATGAATGCCATTCCCGCCAAGGTCGCCGGCGTGCCGCGCGTCGTCATGGTTGTGCCCTCGCCGAACGGCGAGCTCAATCCGCTGGTGCTTGCCGCCGCCGAGTTGGCCGGAGTCGAGGAAGTCTACCGCATCGGCGGCGCGCAGGCCGTCGGCGCGCTCGCCTATGGCACGCAGAGCATCGCACCGGTTTGCAAGATCGTCGGGCCCGGCAATGCCTACGTCGCCGCCGCCAAGCGGTTGGTGTTCGGCACCGTCGGCATCGATAGCATCGCCGGGCCCTCCGAGGTGCTGATCATCGCCGACAAGCACAACAATCCCGAATGGATCGCCGCCGACCTGTTGGCACAGGCCGAGCACGATACGGCCGCCCAATCGATCCTCATGACCGACGACGCCGAGTTCGGCCGCGCCGTGGAGGCGGCGGTCATGCGCCAACTGCAGACGCTGCCGCGCGGCAACATCGCCGGCGAAAGCTGGAACGTGTTCGGCGCCATCATCGAGCTCGGCTCGCTTGACGAGGCGCCCGCGCTCGCCGACCGCATCGCCGCCGAGCACCTTGAAATCGCCACCGCCGATCCCGAGACCCTCAGCGAGCGCATCCGCAACGCCGGCGCCATCTTCATCGGCGCGCAGACGCCGGAGATGATCGGCGATTACATCGCCGGCTCCAACCATGTGCTGCCGACGTCGCGCACGGCGCGCTTCTCCTCCGGCCTCGGAGTGCTCGACTTCATGAAGCGCACCTCGCTCCTGAAGCTCGACGCCAAGGCGCTCGCCGCGCTGGCTCCCGCTGCCATGGCGCTGGCCCGCGCCGAGGGACTTGAAGCCCACAGGCTATCAGCCGAGATTCGCCTGCAACCTTCACCCGAGCATGCATGATGAGTGACGACGCGGAAAAGCCGGCGGACCTTCCCAAGTCGCGGCTGATCGCAATCACGCTGGATGAGAAATCGACCGCCACGTCGAATTCGAACATCGAGCACGAGCGTGAGGTCGCCATCTTCGACATCCTCGAAGGCAACTCGTTTGCCCTCGATGGCCGCGACGACGGCCCCTACAAGCTCAATCTCGCCCTCGTCGAGGATCGCCTGGTTCTCACCGTCAACGACGAGGCCGATCAGGCCGTCGTGACGCACATGCTCTCGCTGACGCCGTTGAAGCGCATCATGAAGGACTACTTCATGATCTGCGAAAGCTACTACGAGGCGATCCGCACGGCGCCGCCCTCGCGTATCCAGGCAATCGACATGGGGCGCCGCGGCCTGCACGATGAGGGCAGCCGCACGCTGCTCGACCGACTCGCCGGAAAGATCACCGTCGACCTCGACACCGCCCGCCGGCTGTTCACCCTGATCTGCGCTCTGCACTGGAAGGGATAACGGCCATGTCTCGCGAGGTCGCGAGCGGCTCGATGGCGCGCCCCTCCCCCCTTGCGGCGGCGGGATCGGATGCATCGCGCAACGGCCTCCCGGGCGCCATACTTTTCGCCTGCACTGCGAACGCCGTGCGCTCCGTCATGGCGGCGGCGATCCTGCGCCACCTCGCCGGTCAGCGCGCTTATGTCGCCTCGGCCGGTGTTCGCGCCGGCACGCCGGACCCGTTCGTCACCGCGGTGATGGACGAGATCGGCATCGACGTCTCGCAGCATACGCCGCACACGCTGCACGATCTGCACGACACCACCTTCGACCTCATCGTCACCTTGTCGCCCGAGGCACATCACCAGGCGCTGGAACTGACGCGCACCATGGCCGTCGACGTCGAGTACTGGCCGACCATCGATGCGACCGTCATGGTGGGGCAGGAGGCGCGCGAGCAGACGCTCATGCACTATCGCGCCGTGCGCGATCATCTGTTCGACCGCATCAAAAAGCGCTTCCACTTCGAGGGCGGGCCTACGGTTTGAGCGGATTATCCTCGCCGCCATGCGCATCGGGCGCCCGCTCGCGCTCACCAATGAGGAACCAGGTTTCCTGCGCCCCAAGGCCTTTGATCTCGATCGGCCCGCGCGCCTCGTAGATGAAGTCCTCGCCGAGCTTTGCCCGGCAACCAGGGCAAATAAGGATGCGTCCGGGCGATGATTGCCCCTCGAGGCGACTGGCGAGATTCACCGGGTCGCCCCATACGTCGTAACTGAATTTGCGCTGGCCGATGACGCCTGCGGTGACGGGCCCCGACGCCATGCCGATGCGCAGGTTGATGGAAAGGCCGCTCTCCTCGCGATAGCGCGCGACGGTGTCGAGCATGTCGAGGCCCATGCGGGCAAGGCGTGCTGTGTGATCGGGCACCGGCTCGGGCAACCCGGCAACGACCATGTACGCGTCGCCGATGGTCTTGATCTTCTCGACGCCATGCCGGACGGCCAGCGTGTCAAACTCCGACACGATGCGGCTGAGCATGTCGACAGTGGCGTTGGCGCCGAGCCGCCGCGCCAGAGCAACGAAGCCGGAAATGTCGGCAAACATTATCGAGGCATCCTCGATGCTGTCGGCAATCAGCGCTCCGGGGTTGGCCTTGAGGCGCTCGACGATGGCGTCAGGCAGGACGTTGCGCAGAACCGCGTCCGTCTCGGCCTTCGCCTGTTCGGCCAGGCTGAACGCGTAGTAGACCGACGCCGCGATCAGCGCGACGGTTGTTATCGCGCCCTGGGTATAGAGAGAATCGATTATCGCCTGTTCGCTGGGAGCGACATGCCCAGTGGCTGGAAACGAGTACCAAACATACAGGTGCAGGCCGAGGCCGACTAGGACGACACCTGCGACCAGCCACAGGCGCCTCAGTCCAAAGATGACGAACGCAGCCGCTGCAGCGATAAAATACTGCAGGTGCGCTCCGCCCTCGCGACTGAAGAAAGCGGCAAAGCCAACCAGCGCGGCGTACTCGACGACGACCAGTAGCACGCCGCCGGCAATCTCATTGATGCGATGCGCGAAGGGTACCAGGAGACATGCGGCCACCAGTGCCAAATTCATGTACACCATTGGTGCATAGGTGGCGAAGTCGGTCGTTGCCTGCTGGACCGCATAAAGGAAGTTGGTGGTAGCGATCAGGTAGCAGATGACGTTGAGGATCTTCAGGCGCCGGCGCACGTCGGGGGGATACGGCGCCGTGCCCGCGGCAGCTAGGCGGCGTCCAAACGCGCGGATGCGTTGCACGAAGGCGCTGTCAAGCAGCGGGCGCAGCGGGCCGGCCAGTCGCGCCTTCAGCGATTGTATTGGCGAGGTCGTGCGCACGCGGATTGCACGCATGTGCTCCTGCAGGCGCATTGCGCCTGAGGATTTCGTCGACGAAGGACGGCCTACTGGCTCCAGCATCCCTACTCGGCGCCGGCGATGGCTTGCAGCTCCTCGATATCGCAGGTTATACGCGTGCCGCTACGCTCCAACGCGCCACTGTCTTCCAGCACGGAGAGCGCCGTGTTGACCTTGGGTCGGCTGGCACCGATGAGAAGCGCGAGCTCGCTCTGCGACATCGGCAGGTCGATCGTCACGCGGCCCTCGGAGCTGTCAGGCGACTTGGCGCGCGCCGCAGCGAGGAAGAAGCGCGCGAGCCGCCCTTCGATCGGATACAGCGCGATGGCCTCGAGCTGCTGGTCCGCTTCCCGGATGCGCGAGCACAGAAAGCGCACCGCCGCGTCGGCGACCAGCGGATGCGTTTCCATCAACCGCTTGAATGCCGGCTTCGACAGGCTGAGCGCGCTCACCTTGTTGACGGCGGTGGCGTCCGCCGAGCGTACGCCGCCATCGAGCATTGCGATCTCGCCGAAGATGGCACCGGGCTCGGCGTGGGCGAACGAGAGTTCGCGTCCTTCCGCCGTAAGCACCGAGATGCGCACCCGGCCGTTGACCACGAGGTAGATCTCGCGGCCCGCATCGCCGCGCGCGAAGATCACCTGGCTCGGCTCGAAGGCCACCTCGCGCATCTCGTCGGCCACCGCACGGCGCTCCAACTCATCCAGCCCGCCAAAAAGTGATGTGCGTCCGAGAAGTTCGACAATCGCGGTCTTGGCAATCATGTTAAAGCCCTCGCGGCCCGGCCGCCGGGCGATTTAGCCTGATAACCGCCCACTCTGGCAACGACGGATTGGCCCCTTGCTTTTCGAATGCCGCCTTTGCAATGTCGAGGGGCTCGCCCGCGGTGCGTCAGCAACTGTAAAATGCCGACAATTGGGGTGCCGGCGGCTGTCTTAATATCCGCCAACCGGTCCTTAAATGTCTCCCCGATCCTCCTCCTCCAAGGTGATGTCTCGATGACCGCCAAGGCCGCCTTTTTAACCGCGCTGAGCCGTACCGACCATCCGCGCCGCGAATCGCTTCGCCGCGAGCTGGCGAAGGAGTTCACCGGTCCCAACGCGCAAGGCGCGCGTCCGACCCTGGTTCTGGCCAGTGCCAGCCCGCGCCGCCTGATGCTGCTGTCGCAGGTGGGCATCGAACCGGACGCGCTGCGACCTTCCTCGATCGATGAATTGGCCCGCCGTGGAGAGATGCCGCGCGGCTACGCCGCCCGCATCGCCCGCGCCAAGGCGGAGGCCGCGCGCGATCAGATCGCCAACGACAAGGACATCGCCTCGGCCTACGTGCTCGCCGCCGATACCGTCGTCGCCGTCGGCCGCCGCATCCTCATGAAGCCGTCCAACATCGAGGAGGCGGCGAACTGCCTGCAGCTCCTGTCGGGTCGCGCCCATCGCGTGCTGACCAGCATCTGCCTCATCACGCCGGACGACCGCGTGCGTCATAAGATCGTCGACACGCGCGTTCGCTTCAAGCATCTGTCGCGCGAGGAGATAGAGGCCTATATCGCCTCCAGGGAGTGGCGCGGCAAAGCCGGCGGCTACGCCATTCAGGGCCTCGCCGGCTGTTTCGTGCAGAAGATCGTCGGCTCATACTCGAGCGTCGTCGGCCTGCCGCTCACCGAGGTGGTGGCGCTGCTCGTCGGCGAAGGGTTTCCCATTCACTTCGCCTGGGTGCGCGCCGCCGAGCTCGACCCTACATAGGCATCGATGGCCAGCAAGCAACAGCAATCGTCGGCGGCGGGCCGCTGCCCCATCTGCGCGGCGAAGTCCGAGACAGCCTACCGGCCGTTCTGCTCGGCGCGCTGTCGCGACGTCGACCTCGGGCGGTGGCTCGGCGGCGGCTATGCCATCGCCGGTGGTGAGGCCGACGCCGACGAAGACGGCGAGGACGCGGCGGCGCAGCGCACGGCGGAAAATGTGCGACCGTCCGGCGCCGACGACGACCCCGCCTGACCTCAGTTGTCAACGGCAAACCAATTCCGGCGGCCGCGCGGGGCGGCGCTGGACAGGGCGCGGCACCCTCACTATAACGGCCGGGCTCTGGCGCGGGGGTCACCTGCCGAAGCAAAAAAGCCCAGGTAGCTCAGTTGGTAGAGCACGTGACTGAAAATCACGGTGTCGCTGGTTCAATTCCAGCCCTGGGCACCAGTCTTTTCAATGACTTAGTAAGCTAAGAGCGCCATCTGGAAATTCGTTGTGCACCCACCATGCACACGCTGTCAGGCGCCACGCTTGGAGGTGCTTGGACTGACGCGACGATTTATGCGCGCGTCCGCGATCGTTCCGTACTCATACTTGTGTCCCAGCTCACGCAAGAACGCGAAAGCAAAGCGATTGGCTGGGCTGCTCTCGGGATCGGCGTGCCCCCCTGCGCGCTTCCCGTAGAGATGCATGAACGCCTCATCCAGGGCTCCAACCATTGTCTTCAACGCCTTCGGACGCCCCACCACCTCTCGGTCGAGGTAGCGCGCCATGGCATCCACATCGGGGCTCAGCTCTTTGGCAAGCTCAGAAAGTGCAGTGACATCGTCCGACTGCATCGGAAACGCCTTATCCATAGTGCGGGCGACGACCCGAAGAGCTGGCGCCAACTGCTTTATGGCATCGCGCTGCGCCTTTGGGCCCCTCGACCCCTTCCGAAGTGAGGCCTGCACTAAGTCATAGGCGGCGAATAGTTCGGCCATCACCCGCCACACATCCTCACCATCGATGGGATGGCCGATGCCGTGCATCGCGCGCGCCTGAAGCGTAACGGTCTCTCCCTCTTCGTCGGCTCGAATGACGCTGCCATCTCGGTAAGCCTTCCATTCCTCGCCGTTTACGCCCAGCAGGTCGATGGCCGGTATGGCCTCGTGTCCAATTAGCGGAAGCCCCGGCGCGGTGATGATCCGAAGGATGTGCTCGGCCTCTAAGCCGACATCATATCGCGCGAAGCGCGCCTGTGTGGGGAGAGAGGCTACGTTAAAAAGATTGCCTAGATCGTACGCAAAAGTCCCTGTGCCTCTCAGCTTCATCGTTCTCTTAAAGACAACATCGCGGACCGCCTCACCGACGCGCTCTGCAGCTTCAAAGATGCGATCTTCAATAGGGCGGGCGACATCCTGCAACGCTTCCTCAGACTGCACTTTGCAGAGAGGAAGTCTGCCAGCTCCCGGTGTGGAATCGCTCTGCATTTGCTCTGTTTCCCAGACTAGACGCGCTCGGCATTTCATAGCATCTGGGGGACATGCGCGAGAAGCTCTTGAACACAATCGAAACTGCCAACCGTATCGGAATCAAACCGGGTTGGCTGACGAAGCGCCGGGTATTTGGCGGCGGCCCGCCGTATCTGAAGGTTGGTAGGGCCGTGCGCTATGACCCGGCCGCGATCGATGAGTGGCTGGCCGAGCACGTCCGCACCAGCACTTCCGATCCAGGCCAGGCGCCTGGCCTGCCACGCAGCGCGGTGCGCAAGCCGATCACGACGCCCAACTCCGCGCGCGAGGAGAGCATGTCATGAGCATCAAGGTCATGACGCTGGTTTGGGACATCCCCTTCCCCAGCCTAGCGGCGAAAATGATCGCGTTGAAGCTTGCCGACTGTGCCTCCGACCGCGGCGACAGCATTTTTCCCGCTGTTGATACTATCCAGCGCACCACAGGCTGCGTGCAGTCAACAGTGCGCAAATGGTTGTTCGCCATGGAGCACTGCGGCATTCTAAAGGTAGTGAAGCGTAGCGCTGGCGGTGCACATCGCCTCACCACTAGACGCGCATTCGACATGGACCTGCTGCGCCGCCTCGTTTCGACGGTCGATGCTGAACGCAATGAGGTGCCGCCCGAACTGAAGATTGTTGAGGTACGCGCAAAGCGGCTGCCGCCGGCAGATTTGAAATCGGCGCCAGTTATTGTGCCAACCGCCGACCCACGTCAGGGCGCTACCGTCACCGTCTTTGAGGTCGTCTGCAACGAACCAGTGGCGGGTCAGCCAGGCCGGGAGGACACCCCTCCGTTCAACGGAGGGGGGCGCTCGCAACCCACTCTGTCTAGCGGAGACGTGCCCTCCGTCGGGCAGCAGTTCCCCCTCCGCGAGGCGGACCCAAACCGTCACTATCCGTCATTGAACTGTCACTCCCCCCTCTCCCCCCGAGTGGGGGCGAGAAAGGATTTGCCTTCGGCGGAAAGTAAAACTGCTGACCAGGGGTCGAAGGACCGGCAACATACCCAGGCCTCGCCACAGCTCGACGCAACCGCGGACCAGTTCAAGCGCTTCTGGGCGGAATACCCCGTGCATCAGGGTTTCGCCGAAGCAAAGAGATGCTTTCTGAGTTTGACGGCCGAGGAGGCGGAGGTGGCTATAAGCGGTGCTCGCAAATACGCGGCACACATTAAGACCCAGCAGCAGAAGCGCTCGGACGTGCGCATTAAATTTGCAAAGGGCTGGCTCAACCAGAAGCGCTGGCTTGACCATAGCAATGCACCCATTTCGCCTGACGTCTGGTGGCGCAACCCGGTAGCAGTCGCCGCCTTTAGTGATGAAGACTGGCGCGTGAGAATCGCCAATCACGCCAATACTAGTTGGCCGTTTGCTACACTTGGTCCTGTGCCGGGGAGATCGGGCTGCGTGGTTCCGCAGCACATTATCGATGAGCTTCAGCTCACCGAACGGTTCGACCAGTACGGCATACAGAGCCTGCTGTGGCGCAAGATGAATACGCCGTCGGGGGAAGGTCAATGAGGGGTCGCATCTATCGGCGACTCCGCGCCTACACCGGGATTTTGGCGGCCCTGCACGCGCGCGCGGGCGCCCGCGTCATGGGGTGCCATAATCAGCCAAATGGAGGCCGGACATAACCCGGGTTATCAAACGCACCGTAATCGTCGGTCCGATCACGGCCGCTCAGAGTCCAGTCAATCGTTGAGGATTTCGCACGCAGTCGCGCCGAACGTCGACAGCTTCGTAACGACCTTCAGGCCCACTACGCGGAGGACCTAGCGGCCGAGCGCGCAAGTGCGACGCCCAAACTCTGCGGCGCCAGGACACGGACCGGCTTGCCCTGCAAGCGGAAGGGCTCAGGGAAGGGCGGACGCTGCCCAAACCACGGCGGGCTAAGCACGGGGCCTAAGACAGAAGAAGGCCGCCAGCGATGCCGTGGGGCCGCATTACGCCGCTGGAGTACGGGCTAGGGCGAAGGCCTACTGGCCTGGCCTGTAAGCGTAAGGGCTCAGGCAAGGACGGACGACAATCTCGGAAAGGAGTTATGGCGGTCCAACGCGCGCACGGGTCCGCGTCATGGGGTGCCACAATCAGGCACAGGAGGCCGGACATAACTCGTGTGATCAAACGCACCGCTAGAGACGGCGCTGGACCCTCCCGGAGTTCAGGTCGACCAAGAATGCACCCGCCGCGGCGAGGCCGGGAAGTTGAACAGGCTCGCAAAGATGCCCGCCTACACCTGCCAGTGCGGCGAGCACCTGAACTCCATGGCCGGGACACCCTTCATCGCTCGCACACGCCTTTGCAGAAATGGTTTTACGCCATGTACCTGTTCACCACGACGGCGCCACGGCGTGCCTGCCAAGGGGCGACAGCGCCAGTTGTCGGTGACCGCTTGGCGCATGGGCCACGAAATCCGCAAGTACCTCGGTCTCGTTGACGGCGACAATCCGCTGTCCGGTCACGTCGAGGTGGACGAAGCTTACCTTGGCGGCCACATGAAGCTCCGCAAGGGACGCAAGGGGCGTATCCTCGACAACAAGGTGATTGTCGTCGGCATGGTCGAGCGTGGCGGCGCCATCATGACCAAGGTCGAGGGGACGCACGTTTGTCACGCCTGCCGCCTCGCTAAGTACCTCGGCGAGTTCGAGTTCCGATGGAATCTGCGGAAGCATCCCGAGGCGATGTTTCCGCTGCTTCTAAGGCGCCTTGCGACATCGCCTTGAGCAGTGCGACTAAACGCTTGCGGTCAGCCTCTGACGGATGCTCGTCGCAGAAGCGCTTGAATTTGCCGGATTGGCGCGCTTCTTCAAGGCTGAGGAATTTGCGCGAGACATCGGGCTAGCGTTCCCATCGCGTCAGGTACACGCAGGCAAGCATCCCGAGCGTGAAGATAATTGCGTAGAAGGCCCGTGCGCCGCTGTCGATTAGCGCAATATCGTATGATGTAAGGCTCGCATCTGCCTTTGGCATAACAGATAGACCTGCTAGGCCGACGAAAAGCACAATCAGCCCTAGAATAAGCAAGCCGTAAGCGTTCACCGCTGACAGCGTTGGGTCGAGCCTGAGGATGGCACGAACTTCTTTCATCACAAAACTCGCCGTATCTCGCATCTCTTCGCCAAACAGCCAGATAGCAACGCGGGCGACAATGATCCACGTGACGTAAGGCAGGACAGGTTTCAATATCGAGTAATAAAAATCTTCCAGCATCTACCGCTGCCACTGCTTCGCCAAAGCCACACTAAGAGCATACATCAGCGCTGCGATACCCGCGACCAGCAAGCTCATTGGTGGAAATATTGCGTAGAAGCCAGTGACTAGCCCAATGGCGAAGCTCGCCATGCACACGAGAAGGACGAGTCCGCTCGCCACCCTACCAACGGTCGCCACATCAACGCGGGGCATGGTGTGCGCCCTCCACGGACTTGATGTCACCGCCGACAAGAATATTACTTTCCCGGTACTCTTGGTGGCCTCTGG
Organism: uncultured Alphaproteobacteria bacterium; assembly: GCA_963795225.1. Lineage (GTDB taxonomy): Bacteria > Pseudomonadota > Alphaproteobacteria > Rhizobiales > Hyphomicrobiaceae > Hyphomicrobium_A. Next base: position 223,997 of record CAWCHB010000006.1, read on the forward strand.
TGTTGGCTGCGCAAACCGCTTGCGACCCGAGGCTAGAGTTGGCCCTCTCGTCTCGTGCAGTAAGTCGACTGATTCTGTCTGTTGATTTAGCTGCATTGATTAGCCACCCTAAATCTTTGTGCCGACGGTCTCGCGGATTTCCCGTTGAACCTCTTGGGGAAAAACGTGGAACATTTGCTTGAGAATTAGCACCACCACGCCCGCTGCGTCTGGCATGCGAAGCTTTACCGTGGCCTCCCACAGCTTGATGTTCTGACTTTGGAATCTGGGCGGTCCGGTTTGCGTTATCGAGTCGCCATCCACAACAGCGGGGAATTGCTCGCCGTCCACTCTGAGCACATTGTTCGTGAGTTGAAGAAGGGCGCTGGGACCCTCGCCTGTATCGAACACGGTCACGCTCACCGAGTTCGGCTGGATGAACCTCCACTGGGCCGATTTTTCCCAGGGCAGTGAATACTCTTGCTCTCCGGCCACAATACGCACCCCACTCAATTGAAAAGGAAACCTGTAGCATCTCGGTGCTTTCCTATGACCACAGAATCTAACGTCACTAGCCCAATCAGAACAAAAGAGGAACAATCACGGGGCTATAGATGGTGTAAGCCCAGGTCGGCTAACACGCGCGCACCGTAGTTCTATGCGAACTGCCACATCACCCATCCGACCATTGCGATGAATGCAATCGCGATCAGCCAGCCGAAAATGAATGGCTCGGGGCTCTTATCGTAGCCGCTGACCATCAGTGCCAGTCGGTGTGGCCAGCGTGTGCGATAGATGAGCGCGAGAATTTGCAAAGCTTCGTTCTTGAGCACAGCAGTACCATGGCTGTTATGGTCTGCGGCGACGCTGAGGACGGCCTGCGCTAATCGGGCACGTGCAAGAATGCGTGGCCGTTGCAGACACGGTCGCTCCCGGTCCAACTCTTTACACAATGTGCATTTCGTAAAGAGTGCACTTATATGAGGAGAGGAACGACGGCCCTGCTGGAGGCTCCGAATGACGGCGACAAACGGCGAAAGGTAAAGAGTGAAGCTGTTGATGCCCACGAGCGATCAAAAGACTACCTCGACCCGCCCGAGGTGGACCGCCTGCTCGAAGCCGCTAAGGCTGGTCGCCACGGCATTCGCGATCATCTCCTGCTGCTAATGATGTACCGGCACGCCATGCGGGTGTCGGAAGCCGTCACGATGCGGCAGGACCAGCTGAACCTGAAGCAATCACGGATTTGGATCAGGCGGTCAAAAAACTCACTCTCCACCGAACAAGCTATGGAGGGTGACGAGCTGAGAGCAGTCAAGCGCTACCTCGCGAGTTCGCAAGGACAAGTTGCCGTGGTTGTTCGTGTCAGAGCGCGGACAGCCGATGACGCGGCAGGCCGTAAACTACTTGATCGGTGAGGCCGGGGTGCGGGCGAAGCTCGGCCGTGTGTGGCCCCACATGCTGCGGCATAGTGCTGGCTTTGCGCTCAGCAATAGAGGTCACGACTTTCGCCTGCTGCAGGACTTCATGGGGCACCGTGATCCGCGTCACACAACGCGCTACACCCGGACAGCCAGCCGACGCTTCGAGGGGCTGTGGAAGTAGTTGTAGCGACGCACGTCTGCTCTCGACAGTAGAGCAGACGCCCGTCACCCCGATGTCGACGTCCGCCGCTGACCCATAGCGGACATCGGAAGGATCGGGCGCTCCCCATCTGCACCTACGCGAAACGCACTTTAGCAGGTGTCGGGTTGGCAATGCCGGCGCTTTCGACATAAGTCGTCGCCGGAAGGCAGCAAGAGCGGCAATTGTAGATCAAAGTGTCTCTCGCAGATCAAATCCTGAGAAACGGACGCAATATATCGATGTCAATGCAAAGGAACCGGCCGTTTGCCCTAGAAATTGTAGCGGCATGGGAAGTCAAGAAAAACTCTCCGCGCATACTCCTCGTCGAGGACGATGCGGCTATCCGACGGCTTACAAGCTGCGCCCTTCGGCACGCAGGGTTTGAGGTTGTCGAAGCTTGTACTGCCGACGATGGGGTCACACGCATCGGCGATCCCAGCATCGACGCCATCATCACGGACGTGGAAATGCCCGGTGCGCTCAACGGATATGACCTTGCGTGGCAGGCTTACTTCCAAAGGCCAGCGGCCCCTGTTTTTGTCGTGTCGGGAAGTATCGACTTTGACCGGCGCGATCTGCCGCCCCACGCGCGTCTTCTTTGACAAGCCCGTTGATCCCTGGCTCCTCGTGGCCCAACTGCACGGTGCTCTCAGCTCCACTGATCGGGAGCCCTCTCGGGCCGTTGCGTAGACTTCTCCGATCGCTTGGCACAGGGCATGCCGAGCGCGCTCGCACCATCGAGCACGAACCGTCGCTTTATAGCGAGTGTCACGTTTGTGCTTAGCCCACATCACGATGCCGCGCGCTTCCTGTCGACACGGTAGCATTGTCCGACATCCCGCCAACACCGCCTTGACCTCACCGGCCGGCACTGGCTTGCTGAAATAGAAACCCTGCACCTCTTCGCATCCCGCGAGGGTAACGGTCTTCAGCTGATCAAGCGTTTCGACGCCTTCGGCGACCGTGCTCATCTGCATCTGCTTCGCCAGTCCCGCTACCGCATGGATGATGGCGATGCAGTCCTTGCGCTTCGGGTTGTCGAGGTCGGCAATGAACGTGCGATCGATCTTGATCTTATCGAACGGAAAGCTGCGCAAATAGCTGAGCGAGGCGTAAGCCGTACCGAAATCATCGAGCGCGAATTTGACGCCGAGCGTCCGCAGCTTGTGCAGTAGCTTATGCGTCTTTGCGTCATCACGGAGCAGCACGCTCTCCGTGATCTCAAGTTCCAAGCGATCGGGGCTGAGCCCGGAAAAGCTGAGCGCGTCTTTGACATCTTTGTAGAGGTCGCCTTGTTCAAACTGCACGGAGGAGAGGTTGACGGTGACCTTGATGTGCTCCGGCCACGTGGCGGCTTCCTGACAGGCCTGCTTGAGCGCCCACGCTCCCATCTCCACGATCAGGCCGGTCTGCTCGGCAAGCGGAATGAAGGTGCTGGGCGGAACCATGCCGAGCAACGGATGATGCCAGCGCATCAGGGCTTCAAACCCCGCGACCTCGTTTCTCTGCAGCTCGACAATCGGCTGGTAGTAGAGTTCCAGCTGCCGCTCGGCGATCGCCGATCGTAGGTCACCCTCCATGCTCCACCGCTGCGCCATCTTCTGATCCAGCTCGGATTTGAAGAAGGCATAGTTGCCCCGACCGGAGGCTTTCGCGCGATAGAGGGCAAGGTCGGCATTCTTCAAAAGCTCGTCAGCATCACGTCCCTGGCTTGGGGCGAGGACGATACCAATGCTTGCGCCGACGCTCACTTTGCGTCCGAGCACGTGATGCGGCTCGCCGATGGCGCGCAGCACACGCTTGGCTAACTTCGCCGCTTGCGCTTCGGTCGTGACACCCGATTGGATGATGGCGAATTCGTCGCCGCCGAGCCGCGCGACGACATCGGGTCCGCGCAAGATCTCGCGCAAGCGCTTGGCGACGCTCTTCAGCAGCGCATCGCCGGCGGGATGGCCGAGCGTGTCGTTGACGGCTTTGAAATGGTCGAGGTCGATCCAGTGAAGTGCAAAGCCGGCGCCCGGCTGCAGCTCTTGGAACCAACTGTCGAGGGTCTCGCGGAAGTGGAAGCGGTTGGCGATTTCCGTCAGCGTGTCATGCCGCGCCAGCCAGGTGATCTTCTGTTCGGCCTGGCACTTCTCGGTGATGTCTTCCTGCAGATCGACCCATCCGCCTTGCGGCATGGGTTGATTGGTGACGAGGATGATCCGCCCGTTTTTGAGATGACGGGTATCGGAAAAGGACCTGCCACGCGCCAGTTCGGCCACGTGGTATTCGATCCAGTTGCGCTCCTTTTCGACATCCTCCGGAGTATCGGAGCCGGTCTCGCGTTTGACGTGGTAGCGCACGATGTCCGCCAGCGGCGTGCCCCGCCGCGTCAGGCGTTCGGGCAGATCGAAAATCTCTCGATACATTCTGTTGCAGACGATGAGCCGCTGCTCAGCGTCGAACATGGACAGCCCACGAGCCATATTGTGAAGAGCGATCTCGAACCAGCCGTTGAGCTGGTCGATCTCCTTTTTGTGCGCGCCAGCCTCGTCGGCGTTCTCTTTGAGCGCCCCAAGCGCGCGCGCTAAGTCGGTAACGGGCAAGGCATCGTTGCTTGCACCGGCGGAAGCTCTAACAGAGCGAGGCTTTTTGCTCTTTGTTTTAGAAACATGTTTTGCGGAATGACCACGCACGATGAAATCCCCGGCCGAGAGCAATTTGCCGCCGGAACATACTTTAATCTGGTAACGGATGATCTAAGGGGGGCCGAGTCGAACAGCACCTCCCGAGCGCCGTACAACCCGTACGCGACGACTGCTCTCAAAGCCGATGGGATCTGCCTCGGCCAAGACTGAGTCCATAATTAAGCGGTTGCTTTGCGCACTGATGATTTAACAATATTTTAGAAGATACGGACACACGGTCCTTCGACGCTTGTGAACGAGTGTTGAGGGATATGTATCGCGTCCTCGCCTGCCTGACGAACGAACACGATTATTGGCTCGTGGGTCTTGCGGCCCTCGTCTGCGTCGCGACGACTGTAACGTCTTTCCTGATGTATTCCATAGCCTGTGCCAATCACGGTGGCCGCAGGCTCGGTTGGGCAGTTATCACCGGGGTGTGCACGGGTTCAGGTATCTGGGCGACACACTTTGTAGCCATGCTGGCGTACCGGGGTGCACTGCCGACGTACTATGAGCCGATCACAACATTGGGATCGCTGCTCGTCGCCATTGCGCTCGCGGCTTGCGGTTTCGCATTGGCCGCTCGAGGCGATTGGGGCTCGCTGGGCCTCGGCGGAGCCGTCGTTGGCCTCGCCATTGGCGTCATGCACTATGTGGGCATGCACGCGTTGCTCGTTCCCGGCCATCTCAGCTGGGATGCATCGCTGGTGACCTCCTCATTGCTGATCGGTGTTGTGCTTTCTGCTGCCGCGATGCTGGCCTTCCAGCGCAAAACCGGGACTCAGGCGATTGCCGCCGCCAGCGGCCTTCTCACACTGGCGATTTGCGGCCTGCACTTCACCGCGATGGGCGCGGTAACGATCCAGCCCGACCCGACCATTGCCTTTCAAGGCTACGGCATCAATCGAGTGGAGATGGCCTTAGCCGTGGCTGCCGTCACCTTCATCGTCTTGCTCACCGCTCTCGCGGCTGCGGCAATCCAAAGAACCAGCCTGCGCTACGAGGCAGTGCTGCGTGAACAGAATTCGCTGTTTGAAGCAGCCCTGCACCATCTTCCTGTCGGCCTATCGATGTTCGATAGCGAGCAGCGCTTGATCATGTGCAACCCCGCCTACCGCAGGCTTTACGATCTCGGCGAAACTCTATCGTGCAGGGGTGCAAGCTTCTCCGACATCGTGCTCGACTACGTGAGGCGCGCAGGCGGAAGCGCCGATGGCACGTGCATGGACAGTGCACGCGGCTGGATCACGGAGCACCTGTCGAAGCTTCGGCTCGGCGACGCTTTTACCGAGACGCTTCGCCTTGCCGATGGTCGCAGCATATTTAAGCGCGTGGGCCCGATCACGGGTGGGGGGTGGGTCGATGTTCAGGAGGACATTACTGCCATCCAGAAGTCGGGGGAGAAAATCGAATGGCTGGCGCGTCACGACGCATTGACGGGTATTGCCAACCGCTTTCACTTCCGCGAGCGGCTCGAGCGCCAGTTTGAGTGCTACGACCCGCGGCTGGGCTTCGCCCTGCACTGGATCGACCTTGACCACTTCAAACAGATCAACGACCAGTACGGCCATCAGGTCGGTGATGGCTACTTGAAGAGCGTGGCCAATCGTCTGGCGACAAGTCTGCGAGCGGGCGATCTCGTAGGTCGCCTCGGCGGCGATGAGTTTGCAATCCTGCAGGTGGGTGGTGGCCGTAAGGATCTCGCAGAGCAGTTTGCGGCTCGCGTCTTGAAGAACATCAGCCAACCGCATGAGGTTCTCGGCCATAAGCTCGACGCCGGCGCCAGTATCGGCATCGCACTCGCGCCTGAGCACGGCCACGACCCCGATCACCTCTTCGCCAGCGCCGATTCCGCCCTCTACTATGCCAAGTTGAACGGTCGTGCAGCCGCCGTCGTCTACGAACCGGCTTGCGTCGAAGCCGCGTCCCCGCCCAATCCGCTCAAGGCCGAGCTGCAGCAGGTGGTCGAGCGCGATGAGCTTGTGCTGCATTACCAGCCCATCGTCGACCTTCGCGAAAAGAGAGTTTCAAGCTTTGAGGCGCTCATGCGCTGGAAGCATCCGAGCCGCGGCATGATCCCGCCCTCCGAGTTCATCGGTTTGGCCGAGGAGACGGGAGCCATCGTGCACATGGGAAACTGGGCCCTGAAGCAGGCCTGCATGGATGCCAAGAGTTGGCCCGACCGTATCAAGGTCTCGGTCAACGTGTCGGCGGTACAGCTCGAGAGCGGCGACCTCTATGACGCGGTGGTCAACGCGCTCGCCGCGGCCTGCCTTGAGCCCGAGCGCCTGCAGCTGGAGATCACGGAAACGGTGCTGATGCGCGATAGCCTGCGCACGCAAGGGATCCTGCGCAAGCTAAATAGCCTCGGTGTTACGGTAGCCCTCGACGACTTTGGAACCCGTTTCTCGACGCTCAACTGCCTGCGGAGCTTCCCGTTCAAAAAGGTCAAGATTGACCGCAGTTTCGTGCATGATGTCTCCGACCACCACGACAACCTTGCGATCGTCCGGTCGATCGCCGATCTGGCATCCGAACTCAACATGCGGTCCGTAGCTGAAGGCGTGGAGACGGCGGCGGACCTCACGGCCGTCAGTGCGGCGGGCTATGACGCGGCCCAAGGTTTTTACTTCAGCCTTCCGGTCCCCGCGCGGGCGCTCAGTCGAACGATCGCGCAGTGTGCAGCGAAGTTCGAGACGCACCTGTCGTGCAATGCGAATAAGACGGCTGCGTAGCCTGACCAGGCGCGCCGACGGCACGACGGTTTTTGCGGCTGTCATATTCTTCCAATCAGGAAGCCGATGATTATCCTCTATACCTTCGGCCCCTACTTTGGTTTGCCCGATCCGAGCCCCTTTGTGATGAAGGCGGAGGTTCTGCTGAAGATGGCGGACCTGCCGTATGAAACCGACACCACCGCTTTCAACAAGGCGCCCAAGGGCAAGCTTCCCTATATCAACGACGACGGCGAGATTACCGCCAACTCCACCTTCATCCGCCTACGCATCGAGAACGCTGAAGTCCGCTTCTGATGCTGTGGACGGCTCCTCCCACGGGGCGCGCAAGCGCCTTGGAATCGGTTGCCGATGAGGCGACCAGGATCCGGAGGAGCTCATCATGCAGGCAATCACGACGATCGGTCTCGACATCGCAAAGTCGGTCTTTCAGGTTCATGGCGTCGACGCGGATGGTAGCGTCGTCGTCCGCCGCCAGCTGAAGCGCCGATACGTTCTCGTCGTTCTTCAAGAAGCTGCCGCCCTGCCTGGTCGGCATCGAGGCCTGCGCCACGTCGCATCATTGGTCGCGCGAGCTGCAGGCTCTCGGGCATACCGTGCGGCTCATCCCTCCGGCCTACGTGAAGCCCTATGTCAAACGCCAGAAGAATGATGCTGCCGACGCCGAGGCCATCTGCGAGGCGGTGCAGCGGCCGAGCATGCGCTTCGTGCCGACGAAGACGCCCGAGCAGCAGAGCTGCCTGATGCTGCATCGTACGCGGCATCTCTTCATCCGGCAGCAGACGGCGATCATCAACACCATCCGCGCGCATCTGGCCGAGCTCGGCATTGTTGCTCCGGTCGGACGCAACGGCGTGGAGGAATTGCTCTACGCCGTTGCCGATCAGACGGGACGAACGCATCCCGGAGGTGGCGCGAGGCTGTCTCGAAGCCTTGGGCACGCTGCTCGGCAAGCTCAAGGCGCAGATTCTGGAGTTCGACCGACAGATCAACGCTTGGCACCGATCGAATGAGACGTGCCGGCGGCTCGACGAGCTGCCCGGCGTCGGCCCTGCGCTCGCAACCGCGCTGGTCGCTAGCGTTGCCGATCCAAAGGCGTTCCGATCGGGCCGCGACTTCTCGGCTTGGATCGGTCTCGTCCCGAAGCAGAACTCGAGCGGCGGGCGAGAGAGGCTCGGCAGTATCACCAAGCAGGGAGACCGCTATCTGCGCAGCCTGTTCACGGCAGGCGCGCTGGCAGTGATCCGCTATGCAAAAATCCACGGCAGCAAACATCGCCCCTGGCTCACGAAGCTGCTCGAGCGGCGACCGACGAAAGTCGCGGCGATCGCGCTGGCCAACAAGATCGCGCGCATGGCCTGGGCGATGATGGCCACAGGCGAGCGCTACAGGGAACCTCTCGCGCTCGCCCGTTAGGCGAAGCGACGAGGACGAGATCGCGTCAGTAGGCGCGGTGTGATGGCTGGAAAGGGCAGACAGCACGTAATGCAGAACCGGTCGATCCGGTGATTGGGACAACCCACTAGGGCCAGAGCATCGATGAATGCGAGCTTTTGACCGGGACCCGATCCGCGGAGGGCATTATGGCCAGCGGCCCTGTGAGCCGCACCAATAGGCCGAACACATGGCTGCTCCGACCAGCGCTGCAACGTGACTCAATCCCTTGACAGCCTGGAGCCGTCCACACATGGCCCAAAGCCGACGTGCACGCGTCAGCCGATGTCTGCTCCTGACCCTGGCTGTGTGAAAAGAGCTGCCATTCTAAGATCCCCTGATGATTCTTGGGGGTGATCATGAAGCGGTTCGTCGAAGGGGCAGATCGTGGGCAGTCGACACTGCTGCCGGAGTGTCTTGAGGACTGGATCGACGAGGAGAACCCGGTTCGCGCGATCGATGCCTTCGTCGATGCGCTCGATCTCGGCGAACTCGGATTTGACGGCGTCGAGCCCGCCGCTACGGGCCGGCCCGGCTTCCACCCTTCGGTGCTCTTGAAGCTCTACATCTACGGCTATCTCAACCGCGTGCAGTCGAGCCGGCGGCTGGAGCGCGAAGCGGGCGCAATCTGGAGCTTCTCTGGCTGCTGGGCCGTCTCGTGCCCGACCACAAGACGATCGCCGACTTCCGCAAGGACAACGGCCTCGGTCTACGCCAGGTCTGCGCACGCTTCGTGGAGCTGTGCCGCGAGATGGGCCTGCTCGCGACGGCGAGCGTCGCCATCGACGGCAGCAAGTTCAAGGCGGTCAACAATCGCGACCGCAACTTCACGAAGGGCAAGGTGGAGCGCCGTCGCGCACAGCTGGAAGAGAGCGTTGCGCGCTATCTCAGCCAGCTCGAAACGGCCGACCGGCAGGAGCCGACGGAGGCGCTTGCCGCCAAGACGGAGCATCTGAAGGAGAAGCTGGCGAGGCTCGACGGAGGAGATGAAGCGCCTCGAATCCTACGAGAAGCAGATGCTGGCTTCGCCCGATCAGCAGATCTCGCTCACCGATCCCGACAGCCGCTCGATGGCGACGAGCGGGCGCGGCTCGGGCGTCGTCGGCTACAACGTGCAAGTGGCCGTCGAGACCGAGAACCATCTGATCGTCACGCACGAGGTGACGACCTCGGGATCGGACCGCTCACAGCTGGCGCGCGTCGGCAAAGGCAGCGAAGGCCGTGATGCGAACCGACACCCTCGAAGCCGTTGCCGATCGCGGCTACTTCAACAGCCCCGAGATCCTCGCCTGCCAGGAGGCCGGCATCACGGTGACGCTGCCCAAGCCGATGACCTCGGGCGCCAAGGCGGAAGGCCGCTTCGGCAAGCAGGACTTCGTCTACGTCGAGACGCAGGACGCTTACATCTGCCCGGCGGGCCGGGCGCTGACCTATCGCATGACGACGCAAGAGGGCGACAAGGCGATGCGTCGCTACTGGACGACGGCGTGCGGCAGCTGCCCGCTGAAGAAGAAGTGCACAACGGCGCCTGAGCGGCGCATCCCACGCTGGGAGCACGAGCATGTCCTTGAAGCGGTGCAGGCGCGTCTCGACGCCGATCCGCAGGCGATGCGCCGGCGGCGCGAGACCGTCGAGCATCCGTTCGGAACGCTCAAGGCCCGCATGGGCGCCACGCACTTCCTGATGAAGACGCTGCCGAAGGTCGCCGCCGAGATGGCGCTGCACGTGCTGGCCTACAATCTGACCCGCGTGATGAACATCATCGGCATCAAGCCGCTCATGGCCGCCATCAGGGCGTGAGGCAGTCGACTCGGCGCCCCGAACCTGTGCCCATCACCTCGGGCCATCATCCCCGACGGCGTTTTTACACGACCAAGACCCGAAGCTGTCCTGACGCTGCTATGTCGAACTACGCACGTCACTGCTGCGCGAAGCCGAGGCGCGCGGGGTTCATTTATCGACAAAGGCCTTCTCGACTACGAAGTCGCCGGGTTCGCCCATGTTTCCCTCCGCGAAGCCGAGCGCGAGGAAGAACTGCTTCAACTGAACCAGCATATCGGGGCTGCCGCACAGCATGGCGCGGTCGTGCTCTCGCGATAGCTGCGGCATCGCCAGCTCGCCGAAGAAGGACGGCGACGCCATGAGCTCGGTGATGCGACCGCGGTTGCGAAACGGCTCCCGTGTGACAGTCGGATAGTAGATCAGCTTATCGCGGATCTGATCGCCGATGTACTCGTCGGTCGGCAGCTCGCGAATGATACGCTCGCCGTAGGCAAGCTCCGGTATGATACGGCAGCCATGCATGAGGATGACCTTCGCATAACGGTCGTACACCTCGGGATCACGGATGATGCTCATGAACGGAGCCAGTCCCGTACCGGTGCCGAGCAAATAGAGATTGCGGCCGGGACGAAGGTTGGCGAGGATGAGCGTTCCTGTTGGCTTTTTACCGACGAGGATCGTGTCTCCCTCCTGGAGGTGCTGCAGGCGCGAGGTCAGCGCACCGTCGGGCACCTTGATGCTGAGGAACTCGAGGTAGTCATCGTAGGCGGCGCTGACGACGCTGTAAGCGCGTGTCAGCGGTCGCCCATCGATCTCCAGCCCCATCATGACAAACTGCCCGCTCTCGAAGCGCAGGCTGGGACTGCGCGTCGCCGTGAAGCTGAACAGGGTGTCGGTCCAGTGTCTAACTGAAAGCACGGCTTCGTTGGTAAAGGCTGCCATCGGTCTCTCTGCTGCTAATTCGATAGCGTGACTTCTACGAGGTTGTCGGAGAACGAGGGTGCGTGACCCATGTCGGTGAATTCGGCCGAACTTATGCTATTGACCGTGCCCTCGTTCAACTGCCGCCAGTAGCCGAGTGTCGCGACGACGATCCCGGGATTAACGTCGTCGGTGATCCGGGCAACGCCCTTGAAGGCGCCGCGGCCATTGGCGACCTGAACGCGATCACCGTCGACGATGCCGCGCCGGTTAGCGTCGACCATCGTTGATCATAACGAATTGCTCGCCCTGACCTTTGATCTTGTGATCCATGTTCGCGTAGCAGGAGTTGAGGAAGCCGTGGCTCTTCGGCGAAACGATGTTGAGCGGGTACTTCTTCGCCAGCTCCGGGCTGTTGGTGTGGGATTCGCGCGGGCCGATGTAATCGGGTAGCGGATCGAGCGCCTCCCCGGGCTGGAAACCCTCGTACATCTGCCGGAATGGTCCGGCGACAAAGTTCGTGGCTCCTTCGACCAGGAATTCGCATTTGCCTGACGGTGTCGGGAAGTTGCCCTCCTTGTGGCGGACCCGATCATCGGCCGTCCCGACCTTGAGCCGCGCGAAGCCGTGCTCGCGCAGATAAGCAAGGTCGATGCCCTCGCAGGCTGGGGCGTTCCAGTCGACGTAGTGCTCGAGGCACTCCGAGTCCGTCCATTTGAAGTTCTCTTCCTCGTAGCCCATGCGCCTGGCCAACTGCCGGAAGATCTCGTTGTTGGGGATCGCCTCGCCGGGCGAGTCGGCGCATTTGGCGTTATACGTGAGGTAGAGGTGGCCCCAGGATAGGATCATGTCCTCCATCTCGGCGCCCATCGAGGCCGGCAGCAGAATGTCGGCATAGGAGGCGGTGTCGGAGATGAAGTGCTCGGCCGAGACCATGAACAGGTCATCGCGCATCAGGCCCTGTACGATCTTGTCGGTTTCGGGCGCCTGCGTGACCGGATTGGAGTTCCAGCACATCATCGACTTGATCGGCGGATCGAGCGGCATCTCGCCGGTCAGCGCGCGCCCGATCTGCAGGTTGTTGATGACGCGCGTGCCCTCGGGGATCAGGTCAGGGCGACAGATGACGTCGAACTTGTAGGGGTGCTCCCACACGGGGAACTGCGTGACGCCGCCGCCGACGTGGCGCCACGCGCCGGTGAGCGCAGGGATGCAGGTAACGGCGCGGATCGTCTGACCACCACCGTAGTGCCGTTCCAGCGCCACGCCCATGCGGATCGCTGCCGGCTGCGCGGTGGCGATCTCGTAGGCGAGCTTGCGGATGTCCTCCGCCGGCACGCCGGTTATCTCGGCAGCCCACTCCGGCGTGCGGGTCGAAGCGCGCTCTTTCAGCTCCTCGAAGCCGAGCGTGTACTTCTCGACGTACTCCCGATCGACCAAGTCCTGCTCGATGATCGAGTTGATAAGCGCCATGGCGAGCGCGCCGTCGGTGCCCGGCTTGGGGCAGATGTGCCAGTCGGCACCCTTCGCCGTGCGCGAGGCGTAGGCGTCGATGACGACGACCTTGGCGCCGAGTCTTCTGGGCGTCCTTGACGATCGCCCAGTGGTGCAGGTTGGTGCTGACGCTGTTGCAGGCCCAGATGACGATGTACTTGGAGTGGATGTAGCTCTCCGGGTCGAGGCCGGCGGTCGGCCCGACCGTTAGCAGCCAGGCCGTGCACGAGCCCTCGCCGCAGAAGGTGCGCTCGCACACCGTGGCGCCCATCCGATTGAAGAAGGCATCGCCGCCGTTCAATCCGTGCACGAGACCCTGATGGCCGAGATAGCTGTAGGGAACGATCGCCTGCGGGCCGTACTCGGCGATGATGGCCTTCCAGCGCGTGGCGATTTCGCTCGAGCGCCTCATCCCAGGTGATGCGCTCGAACTGCTTGGAGCCCTTCGGGCCGACGCGACGCAGCGGATAGAGCAGGCGGTCGGGATGATAGTGACGCTTCTCGTAGTCCTTGAGCTTCACGCATAGACCGCCGCGCGTCATTGGATGGTCGGGATTGCCCCTAACCCCCTTCAGCACACCGCCTTGAACCTCAAACAGCATCGAACAGGTGTCGGGGCAGTCATGCGGACAGCCGCCAAAGAACGTCTGCGTCTTGACCTGCTCGTTCATGCGTTATCTCCAACTCGGCGCGCCTGCGCCACCCAAGGCGCCCAGCGGCCACAAATCGGGCCGCACTGACGCGCGTCATCCCTACAACAGCCGGAACTTTGGTCGGAGGTAAGAGCCAAACCCGCTATACTGCATGGTGCCAAATGGATTGGTCTATTGTTGGCACCACGCGTGCACGCGGTTTTGGACCTAACAGATGGTCGAGTACACAGTTACGGGTGGTGCCAAGGGGGTAAAAAAGACAGCGAGGATCGGACGTGGAACTGACGCTTTCACTTAGCGCCGGTGCAGAACGCTCCCTTCAGGTCCAGATCTTCGAGCAGGTCCGCGCGATGATCCTCGGCGGTCAGCTGAAGCCGGGGATGGCACTGCCGCCGAGCCGCTTACTGGCCGACCGCTTCAACGTCTCGCGCAATACGGTGACCATCGCTTACGACCGGCTCATCGCCGAAGGCTATGTGGAGTCCCGCGGCACCGCCGGCACCTTCGTCAGTTCGATCTTGCCAGATGATCTGCTGCTCATTCGCAGCGGCGACCGTGCCCAGACTAACGGACCCGTTCCCGACGAACCGAGCGAGCCGCTTCTGTGCTTCGCCGGCTCTCCGGGTGGCGGCAACGATCGGCCGGCTCTCGACTTCTGGGTCGGGCGGTCGGACCCGACCGCTTTTCCGATCAAGACCTGGCGCCGAATCGTCAATCGCAAACTGGCGGGTGAAAATTCCTACCTGACCGACTATTGCGATCCGGCCGGCCTGCCAGAGCTGCGCGAGGCGATCGCCGACCATCTCGGTCGTGCGCGCGGAATGCCGGTGACCAAGGACCAGATCATTGTTACCGCGGGAGGCCAGGACGCGCTCAATCTCATCTACAATCTCGTCAAGCCCGCACACCCAACAGCTCTGCATCGAGAATCCCTGCTACCAGGGCGCCGCGATGTTGTTCAGGAGCACCTCGCGAGAGATCCATCCGGTACCTGTCGATGCCGAAGGCATCCAGGTCGACCTACTGCCTAAGGCAAAGGGCAGCCTTCTCTACGTGACGCCATCGCATCAATTCCCGACCGGCGTCATGCTCACGCTCAGTCGCCGCTTGGCGCTGCTGCGCTGGACGGAAGAGACGGACAGCTACATCGTCGAGGACGACTACGACAGTGACTTTCGGTACGACGGACCACCACTCACGGCGTTGGCGGGGCTCGATCGCTGCCGGCGCGTCTTCTACGTCGGTACGTTCTCGAAATCGGTAGGGGCCGGCCTGCGCGTCGGCTATGCGGTGCTGCCCCGGATCCGCTGGGATGAGGCGCGGCTACTCAAAGCGCAAATGAGCAACGGCCAGTCGTGGCTCGAGCAGGCGGCGTTGACCGAGTTCATTATCGAGGGACACTTCGAGCGGCACCTGCGCAAGCTCAGGCAAATCTACAAGTCGCGCCGCGACCGTCTGGTCGCCGCGCTCAACGCCAACTTCGAAGCACCGCAGCTCTCCGGCTCCGAAAGCGGACTGCACTTCGTGTGGCGACTACCAGCTGGGTTTCCTCCAGCCCGGGCAATACAGCTGCGCGCACGTCAGACTCGGTGTCGGCGTCTATGCCTTGATGAGCGGCGCCGCCTTTGATTTCGACGCTGCTGCGCCCGACAACGTCCTTGTGCTCGGCTACTCATCGCTAGACGAGCAGCAGATCGACGCCGCCATCGAAAAGCTCAAGGCATTGCTGAGCGAATAGAGGTACATGTTCAGTCGCCGGCTCCCGGCACATTTTTTGAAGCGAGCGGCGCGCCGTGTCGAGGTTCGTTGTTAGCCCAGAACCGACATCACGCCAATCTCCGCTGACGGCTGCTCCTGACCCTGAGCGGTCCAGTGCAGGTGCAGCAATCCCAATCCAATTGCCGTGATGCCGAGATTCCGGACGTCGAGCTAGCGTCCGAGCGCGCAGACCTCCGACAACATGTCTCTTCCGGTCAACTCGCAGAAGCCGACGTTCCGCGATAGTGCTGAGAGTGGTGAGTCGTCGGCGCGAGAAAATTCCCGCTGAGCCGTCGTCGCCCCGCAGCTGAGAAGAGGTCAGAAACCGTGGCGAGGATGGCCAAAGTTGAATGCGGGGCTCGCGACCAAGGCTCGCTACATATCCATTGCGCGCCCGTTACCACGATGAACGGCGTGCTGCGGGTTGATGTTGATCAGTTCAGCGGGACGTTGACGATGCCCTGCAAGGTGTAGCCGTTGTAGTCGGAGGAGCCGACGCCATCCCAGGATGCGAGGCCACGTACCAGCCAACCGTCGGCCGTCGTCACGTTGAGGCCGCCCTCCAGCCGCCCCCAGAAGTCGCCCGGCCCCACGACGAACCCGTCGATGATCGCGACGTTCGGATTTTCCCAGTCCCACACGGCCTTGATGGCCGCGAACGGCTCGATGAACGTGTCGGCCGTGTGCGCGAAGCGGTAGCCCAACTCGGGCCCGAACTGCAGCCGCCCCAACGACACGTCCTGGCCGGCGACGAACGTCCCCGCCGAGTTGGTGAACGCGTCCTGGCTCTCCGTCACGTAGGCCAGCTCCGCCGTCGGCGTCACGCGCCAGGCGTCATGTACGAAGTTGCCGGCCAGCGTGCCCTTCACCAGCCAGCGTGAGGTGTCGAACGATCCCGTCGTCGTCCCAACCGTCAGGTCGTTGTCCGACCGGCCCCACGATGCCCTGAGATCGAAGAACACGTTCTCGTGCACCTGCAACGACATGTACGGGCCGATCATCCACCCGTTGCCGTCGACGCTCGAGGCCAGAACCCCGCTGTCGTCCTTCGACCAGTCGAACTGCGCCAGCACGCCCACGATCATGTGCTGCGCCACGCGATAGTCGCCGCCGACGTAGAGCAGGCCCACGTGGCCGTCGCGGTCGAGGTTGCCGGCATCGTCGGAGAAGCCCGAGTAGCGGCCCTCCACCCAGAAGTCCCAGGGCGAGGCGATCTCGTAGGCCAGCGGCAGCGTCGCCCCGTCGCCGGCACCGAGTGCCATGCGGTCGTGTCTCATCTGCGTCTGCGCCGCCTCGCGCCGCAGCCCCGAAAGGCTCTGCGAGAACTGGATGCTCCTGGATCCCGTCGCCGCCGCATCCGCATCATCGAAGCGGGCGGCACCGCGGCCCGCGGTGGCAGCGAAAGACGCCCCGAGCCCCGCTCCCAATCCCATGGCGCTGCCGAAAGACGCCGCACCGCTCGCCACATGGCCCGCGCTCGCCATGCGTGATCCGCCGACCGTCGTGTTGTTGCGATTGACGAGGCTCATCGCGCCCGGCGAGTTCAGCAACATCGCGTTGATGCGCGAAAGCAGGAAGCCTTTCGTCACCGCCCGGTCATAGCTCTGGGTCGCGGGCGTCTGCCCGGCGACGCAGGTCACGCTGATATTGATCGCATTTACGTTGTTGGTGTTCTCGATCACAAATGTCGTGCTCGGGCCGAATGGCGCGCTCACGGTGTAGACCACGACGACGGGAAAGTTGCCCGTGATGGGTGTGACCGGGCTGCCGCTCACAGAAAGTTCGGCGTATGCGGTGGTCGTGTCGGGCCCCGCATTCCAGGTCGCCGTTATGGTCAGTTGATCCCCAACAGCAAACCCGTCTGCACTGCTGGTCGCCGTGGGGAACAAAATCGAATTGAAGTTGCTGGCGTTCGTGCACGCCGCTTGCGCCGAGTTGCTGGCTGCTGCGACCGTGAGAGCAGCCCCGATGAGAGCAAACCGCTTTTTGGCGAGCATGGTCTTCCCTTCGGGCCGATCGATATCGACGTTTTCTCAACAGACCCGACGAGAGAGACGCTAGCTGAGCGGCACGTTGACGATGCCCCGCAGGGTGTAGCCGTTGCAGTCGTCCGATCCGACATCCGAGGATGCCACTGCGCTCTTCTGCGGATATCACCGCAGAGAAATGGCTGGATCGACTTGCCACACGTGGAGCGGAGAGATGTTCTCTTGCCGCTTCACCACGCCAATTGCGCGCGATCAGAGAACGCACTCAAACCGCGACGAATCACACGCGATCGGAAATGTTCGTATTCACTTTAACTGACGTTGTCCGATTCTTACCCACAGGTCGAGGCACGTTAACTAACAATTAACTCTCGCGGCAATTCCGCATCAGCGACTTCTCGCGCGGTATTTCTTGAGGACCGTCACATGAGGTGAGCTTCGACCAAGACAGGTAGACGTCGGCTGTTGGGACGGAGCGGCTTTGTGCGGCGCACCGTGGGTGCTGCCGGAGTGTCTTGACGACTGGGTCGACGAGGAGAACCGGTCCGCGCGATCGATGCCTTCGTCGATGCACTCGATCTCGGCGAACTCGGATTTGACGGCGTCGCGCCCGCCGCTACGGGCCGGCCTGGCTTCCACCCTTCAGTTCTCTTGAAGCTCTACATCTACGGCTATCTCAACCGAGTGCAGTCGAGCCGGCGGCTGGAGCGCGAAGCGGGCCGCAATCTGGAGCTCCTCTGGCTCTTGGGCCGTCTCGTGCCCGACCACAAGACGATCGCCGACTTCCGCAAGGACAACGGCATCGGTCTACGCCAGGTCTGCGCACGTTTCGTCGAGCTGTGCCGCCAGATGGGACTGCTGACAACCGCGAGCGTCGCCATTGATGGTTCTAAGTTCAAGGCCATCAACAATCGCGACCGCAACTTCACGAAGGGCAAGGTGGAGCGCCGTCGCGCACAGCTGGAAGAGAGCGTTGCACGCTACCTCAGCCAGCTTGAGACAGCCGACCGGCAGGAGCCGACGGAGGCGCTTGCCGGCAAGGCGGAGCATCTCAAGGAGAAGCTGGCGAGGCTCGATGCGGAGATGACGCGGCTCGCCGCCTACGAGAAGCTGATGCTCGCCTCTCCCGATCAGCAGGTATCGCTCACCGATCCCGACAGCCGCTCGATGGCGACGAGCGGGCGCGGCTCGGGTGTTGTCGGCTACAACGTGCAAGTGGCTGTGGAGACCGAGAACCATCTGATCGTCACGCACGAGGTGACAACCTCGGGATCGGACCGCTCACAGCTGGCGCGTGTCGGGAAGGCCGCAAAGGCGGTTCTCGCAACAGACAGGCTCGATGTTGTTGCCGATCGTGGCTACTTCAACAGCCCCGAGATCCTCGCCTGCGAGGAGGCCGGCATCACGGTGATACTACCCAGGCCGATGACATCGGGCTCCAAGCGGAAGGCCGCTTCGGCAAGCAGGACTTCATCTACGTAGAGACGCAGGACGCCTACATCTGCCCGGCAGGCCGAGCGCTGACCTATCGCATGACGACGCAAGAGAACGACAAGGCTATGCGTCGCTACTGGACGACGGCGTGCGGGGCCTGCCCGATGAAGAAGAAGTGCACAACGGCGCCTGAGCGGCGCACCCCGCTGGGAGCACGAGCATGTCCTTGAAGCAGTGCAGGCGCGTCTCGATGCCGATCCGCAAGCAATGCGCCGGCGCCGCGAGACAGTCGAGCATCCGTTCGGAACGCTCAAGGCCCGCATGGGCGCCACGCATTTTTTGATAAGGACGCTGCCAAAGGTCGCCGCCGAGATGGCCCTGCACGTGCTGGCCTACAATCTGACCCGCGTCATGAACATCATGGGCATTGAGCCGCTCATGGCCGCGATCAGGGCGTGAGGCGGTGGCTCGGTCCAGAACCTGCGCCCATCACCTCGGGCCTATCATTCCCGGCGGCGTTTTTACCCGACCAAGACCCAAAGCTGACGTGGAGCGCACCGTTCACGATGAGAGGCGCTGCTGGCAGCCGTTCGCGCCGAGGCCTCAGCATACGTGCCATGGAAGCTGGGGACCACTCCAGCCGCGGCAACCAGATCGGCGGCGTCAACCGTCAAATGGTCGGGGTACGAACTGACAAGTGCGCAGAACCTCGCTAGCCGCTCCTCGGTGCCTATACCTGCGATATATCCTTCGAGGAGTTCGCCGAATGTCTGCATGCCGTACCCCGTCCGCCATGCACATAGAAATGGAAAGGAGCAAGTGCACGGTTGTGACGGTGCGTCAGATTTCTTGGAGGTATGCGGACGGTAACCTATAGGTCACTCCCGTCGATATGGCAGGAGGATATGATGAGTGAATTGCCGCAGTTCATTGGTCAGCTCGGGCAGAGGGAAATCGCCCTCATCCAGACGATTTTGCATGAGAACGACGCTACCGAAGAGCAAATGAAGAAACTCTTCGAGGAGGAAAGGATGCGTAAACTACTCACGGCGGCTCTGCAGGAAGTTAGGGCCGAGATCCTGGTTCGACTTGGAGAAACAGGTCATGAGTAGCGCCAAGCGAAGCGGCGCAAGTAGAAGATCCGCATCCCTATAGGTAGCGTCGCGGCCCAAAGGGACCGCATCGTTGCTTTTCTGCGCTCCCAATAACGAGTTCCCCACATGTTTGAACGCAGGCAGCCGAACCCAGTTGAGTTGCTTTCACCCTGGCGCACTGAACAACGCCTCGCGCTGCAGGCCGAGGCTCGCGCCTTCGCGCGGGACGTGGTGCTACCAATGGCCGATGAGCTGGATCGTAAGAAAGGGGAGATGCCCCGCTCCTTGATCGATGAGATGGGAGCGAGAGGCTGGTTCGGGATCACCATTCCTTCCGAGAGCGGGGGCTTGGGCCTCGGCGTCTTCGAATACTGCCTCGTCTCGGAGGAGCTGGCGCGCGCTTGGTTGTCGGTCGGAAGCATTCTTGCGCGCGGTCAAGGCCTCGGCACGCAGACCCTTGAGGCAGCGCGCCGGAGCGAACTGCTGAAGAAGTCCGCACGTGGCCAGTGGATCGGCTCCATCGCCTTAAGTGAATCAGGCGCCGGCTCCGACCTCGCGGGCGTCGAAACACGCGCCGTGCGCGACGGCGACGACTGGCTGCTCGCCGGCACGAAGCGGTGGGCGGGTTTTGCGCTTAATGCCGATTTCATCGAAGTGCTCGCGCGTACGCGCGATGCAAAGGAAGGCGAGCCGCGCTCGGCGGGGCTCGAGCCGTTTCTCGTCGTCAAGAAGCCGGGCACTTTTCCAAAAGGCATGACGGGAAAGGTGATCGACAAGGTCGGCTATCACGGCTTCATGACCTACGACCTCGTGCTCGACGGCGTGCGCGTGCCGGAAAGCGATCGCCTCACGGGGCTCTACGGCGACCAAGGGGCGGATGCGGACGCGGGCGGCTTTGCGTCCGTGCAGCGCGGCCTCAACATCGCGCGCGTTCACACCGCGGCACGCGCCGTTGGCGTGGCCCAAGGAGCGTTGGAGGATACCTGGGCATATCTTCAGGAGCGCGAGCAATTCGGCCAGGCGCTCGCCGAATTCCAAGCGTTGCGTTTTGCTCTGGCCGACATGGCGGCGGACGTGGCGCAGGCGCGCGCCTACTGGCAACAGGTGGCGCATTTGCTCGATGTCGGCGAGGCCGCCGAAAGCGAGAGCGCACAGGTGAAGCTTTTGGCAACGGAGATGGCCGTGCGCGTGACCAATCAGGCCATGCAACTCCACGGCGGAAATGGTTACACGACCGAGCGACGCGTCGAGCGTTATTGGCGTGACGCCCGCCTGACCACGATCTTCGAAGGCACAAGCGAGATCCAGCGACGTATCATCAGCGATCGCATGCTTGGCAAGTGAGAAGCGATAGAAGCGCATGGGAACCGCGTCCCTAGGTGCGCGGTCGTGACGAAGTTGGGGGATCGCTCCGAATGTCGGCTTTTGGCCCAAAGCGGACATTGCGCGGGTCGGCACGACGTCCGCTTCTGACCCTGGCTGTGTGAAAAGCGCTGCCATTCTAAGATCCCCTGATGATTTTCGGGGGATGATCATGAAGCGGTTCGTCGAAGGGGCAGATCGTGGGCAGTCGACGCTGCTGCCGGAGTGTCTTGAGGATTGGATCGACGAGGAGAACCCGGTTCGGGTGATCGATGCCTTCGTCGATGCACTCGATCTCGGCGATCTCGGATTTGACGGCGTCGAGCCCGCCGCGACGGGGCGGCCCGGCTTCCACCCTTCGGTGCTTCTGAAGCTCTACATCTACGGCTATCTCAACCGGGTGCAGTCGAGCCGCCGGCTGGAGCGCGAGGCCGGGCGCAATGTGGAGCTGCTGTGGCTGTTGGGCCGTCTCGTGCCCGACCACAAGACGATCGCCGACTTCCGCAAGGACAACGGCCTCGGCCTACGCCAGGTCTGCGCCCGCTTCGTGGAGCTGTGCCGCGAGCTGGGACTGCTCGCGACGCGCGAGCGTCGCCATCGACGGATGCAAGTTCAAGGCGGTCAACAATCGCGACAGCAACTTCACGAAGGGCAAGGTGGAGCGGCGCCGTGCGCAGCTGGAGGAGAGCGTCGCACGCTACCTCAGCCAGCTCGAGACAGCCGACCGGCAGGAGCCGACGGAGGCGCTTGCCGCCAAGGCGGAGCATCTGAAGGAGAAGCTGGCGAGGCTCGACGGAGAGATGAAGCGCCTCGAACGCCTACGAGAGGAAGATGCTGGCTTCGCCCGATCAGCAGATATCGCTCACCGATCCCGACAGCCGCTCGATGGCAACGCAGCGGGCGCGGCTCGGGCGTCGTCGGCTACAACGTGCAAGTGGCGGTCGAGACCGAGAACCATCTGATCGTCACCCACGAGGTGACGACCTCGGGATCGGACCGCTCGCAACTGGCGCGCGTCGGCAAGGCAGCAAAGGCCGGATTCTCGGAACGGATACGCTCGAAGCCGTTGCCGATCGCGGCTACTTCAACAGCCCGGAGATACTCGAGTGTCACGAGGCCGGCATCACGGTCACGCTGCCGAAGCCGATGACATCGGGCGCCAAGGCGGCGGGGCGGTTCGGCAAGCAGGACTTCATCTACCTCCTCGACGAGGACGCCTATCGCTGTCCGGCCGGCGAGCGCCTCACGTATCGATACGCGAACGAGGAGGACGGCAAGCAGCTGCGGCGCTACTGGACGACGGCAGCAATACTCGTTGAACGGCGCCGGCAC
>CAWCHB010000007.1:0-127163 GCA_963795225.1 uncultured Alphaproteobacteria bacterium
CTGATCCATACGCGATGGTGCTCGTCGGTCGGCGCCCCCGAGGCAGCGGCGTGCCGTATCCGTTGAGATGATGGCTTCGTTCTGCCAAATGCAGACAGTCCGTGCGGCAGAATGCGACGCTCAGGCACACTGCTGGCGCGACGCGGCCGGCCGTGGAGACTGATTGCCATCCCTCATGCGCATGCCGTTCGCGAACGGCACGGGTGAACGGCACGGGTGAGGGATGGCAGGAATATGGCTTCGTTCTGCGAAAACCAATGTAATCCGTACACGGAAGATATTTCGGCTGGCTGAAGATGCTTTGGTGATATCCCGGGGCAGTCGCAGCATCACAGCATGCTACGCGCTGAAAAAATAGCGCGAAGGGATCAACGGCGCGTGTTGCCCGCACGCATAGTCCGCCCGACTACAGGGGCCGCTGTGTGGACCAATCTCCGTTGCAAAGGCATGTATCGTTTCGGCTCCATTCCCTTCTCTCCTCAATCGAGGTTGGGAATAGCCGGATTTGCTCACTCAGCTTGGCATCACCTCCGGGGTGCACGCCATCACCGACATTGGATAAGTGGTATTTTAATCAATTTGATGCTGTCCACATAATCGGACTGAGAGGCGCACGTGATAACCTGAGGAGTAACCCTCGAGGCTCCCATCAATGGCAAGACTCCCCAACATCCGCTCAATCATCAGCGCACGCGGCGTGCGCGTGGCAGTGGCACTCCTGCTTATAGGAGTGGGCGTCTGGGCCTTTGCCCCTTACGTCGCTTATCGCGTTTCCTCTTCCGCGTTCGTCAACTCGGAGATCAGCCGCGTTCGTGCGCCGATCGAGGGGTATCTTTCGAGCGAGCTGCCTCGCAAGGGCAAGTTCATCGATCTTGCTTCGACGTTGACACTCATCAAATCCGATTCTGCCGACCGACGCCGGCTCCTGGAGCTCGAAGGTCAGCAAGCGGAGGCGAAGGACCGGTCCGAACTCGCCCATAAGCAGCTTGCAGATATCGCGGAACTGGATCGCGAACTCGAGCAGCGCATGCAGGCGTATCGAGGCGGGTTAGTCGAACGACTCGGCCTTGAGATCAAGGAAGCGGAAGCAGAGAGTACCGGCTGCCTCGCAGAGGTCCTTCAACGGCGCGATATCGGCACGCGCATGCAGGGCCTCGCAAAATCCGGTGCAACCTCGCAAATTCGCTCAGCAGAGGCTTTGGCCAAGCAAGAGGCGACTGCTGCGCTATGCCAGATGGCCGCCGCCCGCGTCGAGCGTTTGAAGGCCGAATTGAGCTCGCTGCGAAAGGGCGTCTATCTACGCGACGCCAGCAACGATGTGCCTTACTCGCAGCAGCAGCGTGAGCGGCTCTTTCTTCGCCGTCAGGAGCTCGAGACCGAGGCGCACAGGGAAAGTGCGCGCGCGCTGCAGCTTACGGCAGATATCGCGGAAGAGCGCGGTCGCGTGGAGCGACTTGCGCAATACAACTTCAGTCTTCCTCCAGACCATGTCGTTTGGTCCGTCCCAGCTAGCCCCGGATCGGCCGTAACCCAGGGTCAGACCGTCATCGACTTTGCCGACTGCGACCACAGGTTCGTCGCCGTGGAATTGCCGGAGCGCGAATTCGAGATCGATCAAGCCCGGTGATGCTGCGTCCGTGCGTCTGATCGGCAGCGATATTTGGAGGCAAGGTATTGTCCGCCAAGTGCGCGGTTCAGCGGCTCACGAAGACGATCGGCTCCTCGCCGCGCAGGTGCCTACGCCCACGCGGGGCAATATCACCGTTGAGGTCAGCTTGCCGCGAGACGAGGCGAAGTCCGCCAGCAGCAATTTCTGCGATATCGGTCGCCTGGCTGACGTGCGCTTCCACCGGGCATCTCCAGCCGTCATGGAAACGGCAAGCGGGCTCTTTTGGTCATTCGTCGACCTCTTTCAGGCCGGCCGTAGAAGGTAGCGAGCCAGTAGCGTGCTATTCGATGCGCCGTTGCTCGAGGTCCTTGCCCCGGTCATGCTCGTTGTGGGGGCCATCTACGTATTGGGCCCGGTGCTGCCGATCGCCCGTCCGTGGGCCCGAATTCTGGTTTTCGCAACCGTTTGGGCGGTGGTTGGTTGGTACCTCCACTGGCGTTTTTTTACGACCGTCCTGCCCGCAGACGGCCCCTGGTATGAGCTTGGGTGGATATGGTTTTGCTTTACCGTCGAGCTGTTGGCCATCGGCGATGCGCTGATCCTCTACATCGTCTTCCTGCGAAAGAGCGATCGCAGCGCCGAGGCTGATGCACATGAGGCGCGGCTGCGGTCGATGCGGGCCGAGAGCCTGCCTTTGGTCGACGTCTACATCGCGACTTACGACGAGCAGCTCGAGGTCTTGGAGAAGACGATCGTCGGCGCCCTTTGCCTTGACTATCCGAATTTCAATGTGTGGGTTCTTGATGACGGTCGCAGGCCTTGGCTGAAGGAATTTTGTGAGGCGAAGGGCGTGGGGTACATCACCCGTCCTGACAACGCGCACGCAAAGGCCGGCAATATCAATCACGCCTTGACGAAGACGAACGCCGAATATTTTGCGCTGTTCGATGCCGATTTCATCGTGCAGCGCAATTTTCTCATGCGCACCATGGGATTCTTCGCCGACCCCGCAATAGGTATCGTTCAGATTCCGCACACGTTTTACAATCATGACCCGATGCAGACTAATCTTGCCTTGCGCAAGACGCTTCCCGACGACCAGCGCTTCTTTTTCGAAGCCATCATGCCAAGTCGCGACGGCTGGGACGCCGCCTTCTGCTGCGGATCGAATTCGGTGACGCGCCGCGCGGCGATGCGCTCGATAGGCGACGCGCTGCCGACGCAATCCATCACCGAGGACATGTTGCTCAGCCTGATGCTGCTGCGCAACGGTTACATAACGCGTTACCTGTGCGAGCCGCTTGCCTTCGGCTTGGCTCCGGAAGGCATACAAGCCTTCTTCATCCAGAGAAGCCGTTGGGCACGCGGCGCTATGCAGATTCTCTATCTGGCCGCCGGGCCGTTGGGCAAAGGCCTGACGTTCATGCAGCGGTTGCTATTCTTGCCGACGCACTGGCTCACCCAGAGTCTGACATTCTTCCTCTCAAGCGTGGTTCCGCTCGTGTTTCTGTGGACAGGCGTCTTGCCGATGGTGAACGTCACCATCGAGGGCTTCGTGCACTATCTTGTTCCCATGGTCTTGGCGATGGTCGGCGGCATTTGCCTGTACGCGCCAAAGGAATACTTTCCGCTGGCGGTGCAGGTGTTGGGCACCTTCCAGAGTTTCAAGATCTTGCCGAGCCTGCTCTTCACTCTCGTCAAGCCCTCCGGTCTCAAGTTCAAGGTCACGCCGAAGGGCAAGGCGGCGAGGGGTGCGGGTTACGACAGGAAGGTCTTTTGGACGGCTGCAACCCTTATGGGACTTACCGCCGCCGGCATCCTCGTCAACGTCCTTCCCGAATGGCGCATCATTTCCGAATCGGCGCTGATCCCTGTCGTTGCGATTTGGGCCGCCTACAACATCGTGGTGCTGTTCCTCGTCTGCATGTTGTCTCTGCAGGGTGCCGGAAAACGCATCGAGGAGCGCTTCGCGAGTGATGAACCGGTCTGGATTGTCGGTCCCGGCGATGCACGAAGGATGGGGCGCCTCAAGGACATATCGCTGTCGGGCGCCGGGCTGCTCAGCAAGCAGAGACGAATCGGTCGTCAGCAAAATAGGTCAGGGGCTCAAAGTATTCGTGCCCGAGGTCGGCTTGATTCCTGGCCACATTGTCCGGCAGGACCAGAAATTCCTCGGAATCAGGTTCGCCTTGGAGCCGGGGGTTGAGCGCGATCTGCTAATCCGCAAACTCTTCACCTCCGGGCTCGTCGCAACGACGGTGAGCGCCACGGCTTGGTCGGCTACGACTGCCGTCCTCAAGAGCGTTTGGTCGACGCCTTCTGCCACGCATGAGGCAGAGGCGGAGGGTGCGGTGTCGGCCAAAGATATCGTTGCACCGGCAAAGCTCGCGGCTCAAAGCCTGGTGGTTCTTCCTCGTGCCGCGCTGAACGACTGGACCGATCTCGCGATCCAGCGTCGTGAGGTTGCCTGAGCGTTCGCGACTAACCAGGATTGAGGCGTGGCTCCGACAAACAACGCGTACCGGGCGCTTGAGCTCCAGCTCACAAGACGCTCCTTGGTAGGCGCCGGCCTGGCAATCGCCGCCAGCGGGGTTGGCTCGCGCGCATCCCGCAGTGCGGACGCCGCGAGCGGAAGGTTGCTGTTTACCGGCGTCAATCTCGCCGGCGGAGAATTTGGCAAGCTGCCCGGCACGTATGGCACGGATTACACTTACCCTGCTCCGGCAGACATTGATTACTACGTCGAACTCGGTTTCAACCTCATCCGCGTGCCTTTTCGCTGGGAGCGATTGCAGCCAACGCTGGGAGCACCTTTCGTGGCCGGCGACCAGGCACTCCTCACTGCGGTCGTTGACTACGCTGCGGGCAAAGGCCTTCACGTCGTTTTGGATACGCACAACTACGCGAGACGTCGGTTGGCAGATGATGGCTGGGCCGCAGACCACCTTATCGGATCAAAGCTGGTGCCGAGCGCGGCGTTTGCGGATTTCTGCGCGCGACTTGCCGGCGCCTTCCAAGGCACTCCGTCGGTGATTTTCGGCCTCATGAATGAGCCTTGGGGGATTGAGCCGGAGGAGTGGCTGGTCATTGCCAATGAAGCGATCGCAGCCCTTCGCCGCGAAGGGGCGTCGCAATTGGTTCTCGTGCCGGGGGTCGCCTACACCGGCGCACATTCTTGGATATCGGCACGCAACACCGTGATGAGTAACGTCGTGGATCCAGCGAATAATTTTGCGTTCGAAGTGCACCAGTACTTCGATCCGGACTCCTCTGGCACCTCACCCACAGCCGTCGGAGCGAGCAGTCGGATCGGAGCGCATAGAGGCCTTTCAACGATGGTGCCGTCAAAACGACTTCAAGGCATTTCTGGGCGAGTTCGCCGCCGGCGCCGACGAAACTTCACTCGCGGCCTTGAATGACATCTGCCGCACTTTGGAGGCTAACTCGGACGTTTGGCTCGGCTGGGCGGCCTGGGCAGGCGGTAGCTGGTGGCCGGACGACTACATCTTCACGCTGGAGCCTTCGAAAGGCGGACAGATGCGTCCGCAGACGCGGATTCTTGCGAGTTATGCGCGACACGCAGCAGCCAGCCGCGACTGACCATGTTGGAGTCTTCAAGCTAATCTGGGGCGCGACTTTCGTGATGGCGATGCCCGTTCCGCGCGTCTGCTGGCTGCGCGGATTATCGGCCTATGTCGGCTTATGGCCCTTAGCGGACGATGAGAGCGAAGCGCGAGATGTCGGCTCTTGATGCTGTGGACGGCTCCTCCCACGGGGCGCGCAAGCGCCTTGGAATCGGTTGCCGATGAGGCGACCAGGATCCGGAGGAGCTCATCATGCCGGCAATCACGACGATCGGCCTCGACATCGCGAAGTCGGTCTTTCAGGTTCACGGCGTTGACGCGCGGGTAGCGTCGTCGTGCGCCGTCAGCTGAAGCGGCGGTACGTTCTCGCGTTCTTCAAGAAGCTGCCGCCCTGCCTGGTCGGCATCGAGGCGTGCGCCACTTCGCATCATTGGTCACGCGAGCTGCAGGCTCTCGGGCATACCGTGCGTCTCATCCCTCCGGCCTACGTGAAGCCCTACGTCAAACGCCAGAAGAATGACGCTGCCGACGCCGAGGCTATCTGCGAGGCGGTGCAGCGGCCGAGCATGCGCTTCGTGCCGACGAAAACACCCGAGCAGCAGAGCTGCCTGATGCTGCATCGTACGCGGCATCTCTTCATCCGGCAGCAGACCGCGGTCATCAACACCATCCGCGCGCATCTCGCCGAGTTCGGCATTGTCGCTCCGGTCGGACGCAACGGCGTGGAGGAGTTGCTCTACGCCGTTGCCGATCAGAGGGACGAACGCATTCCCGAGGTGGCGCGGGCGTGTCTCGAAGCCCTGGGCGCGTTGCTCGGCAAGCTCAAGGCGCAGATTCTGGAGTTCGACCGGCAGATCAACGCCTGGCACCGCTCGAACGAGACGTGCCAGCGGCTGGACGAGCTGCCCGGTGTCGGCCCGGCGCTCGCAACTGCGCTGGTCGCTAGCGTTGCCGATCCGAAGGCGTTCCGCTCGGGCCGCGACTTCTCGGCTTGGATCGGTCTGGTTCCGAAGCAGAACTCGAGCGGGGGCGAGAGAAGCTCGGCAGCATCACCAAGCAGGGAGACCGCTATCTGCGCAGCTTGTTCACGGCAGGCGCGCTAGCAGTCATCCGCTACGCGAAGATCCACGGCAGCAAACATCGCCCCTGGCTCACGAAGCTGCTCGAACGGCGACCGACGAAAGTCGCGGCGATCGCGCTGGCCAACAAGATCGCGCGCATGGCTTGGGCGATGATGGCCACAGGCGAGCGCTACAGGGAACCCCTGGCGCTCGCCCGTTAGGCAAAGCGACGAGGAACGAGATCGCGTCAGTAGGCGCGGTGTGATGGTTGGAAAGGGCAGACAGCACGTAATGCAGAACCGGTCGATCCGGTGATTGGGACAACCCACTTGGGCCAGAGCATCGATGAATGCGAGCTTTTGACCGGGACCCGATCCGCGGAGGGCATTATGGCCAGCGGCCCTGTGAGCCGCACTCGTAGGCCGAACAGATGGCTGCTCCGACCAGCGCTGCAACGTACTCAATCCCTTGACAGCCTGGAGCCGTCCACACATGACCCATTGCAGACTTGGCCGCGGCTTGTGTACTTCGTCCACCTAGGTTTGCGGCCCTGGTATCGGTTGCGGCCACCTAAGCTGCCAGGCGAGCTCAACCACTCAGCACGCTCGTGAGCCAATTTATGCAATGGCGCGCCGTTTGATCACAGGCTCGCGGTTCATGAATTCTGCGGCGTCGGCAATGGGGCCCGGCTTACCGAAGTAGTAGCCCTGCGCCGCAGAACAGCCGATGCCTCGTAAAAAGTCGACGGTCCGTTCGCTTTCCACGCCTTCGGCGATGGTGGAGGCCCCGAGGCTTTTGCCGAGACCGACAATGGCCGTTACGATTTTGCGGTTCTCTTCCCGTTCGTGCAGAGTAGCAATGAGTGAGCGGTCTATCTTGATCACGTCGAAGGGGAGCTCCGCCAGATAATAAAGGCTGGAGTAACCGGTACCAAAATCGTCCAGGGCGATTTTGATGCCGATATTCCTCAACGAAGTAATGATCTGTTTCGCCGCAGCGAAATCACTGACGAGAGCCTGCTCGGTGATCTCAATCTCCAACCGGTGCGCCGGAAATCCAGTTTCAGTAAGCACGGCGAGAAGTTTCTGCACCAACCAATCGTCTTCTATTTGCTGAGGTGCGATATTCAACGCCAGCGTCGTCGTTCCGAGCAGGCTGCGGGCTTGAGTGCAGCCGATGCGCAGCATGGTGAGGGTCAACTCATCGATGAACCCGCCGGTCTCGGCGAGCGGGATGAATTCGGCTGGTTGCAACAGGCCCCGCGTTACGTGGGGCCAGCGGCAAAGCATCTCAAATCCCCGCGTTCGGCCGCTCACAAGATCAATGATCGGTTGGAAGTAAGGAACGATAATTCCGTTTGAAACGGCAGTGCGAAGCTCGTCCTCCAACTTAGTCTGTTCGTCGCTGTCCACTTCCATGGTGACGTCGTAAAAGCGCAGCGTCCCGCGACCTTGTTGCTTGGCGCGGTAGAGCGCCAAGTCGGCCTTACGCAGCAGATCTGCTTCGGTCGTCGCATCGGTTGGAAAGATGGCAATCCCGATGCTCGCGCCGACTTGCACCCTGAGCCCCTCAAAGTTCATCGGTTGCGCCAACGCCTCGATGACGCGATGACTAATTTTCCGGATGGTATCGCGAGCGCCCGAAAACTCTGCGATGGCGACGAACTCGTCGCCGCCGAAGCGCGCCCGTAACTCACCGTCGCGCAAGACGTCGTTCAGGCGCCTGGCCACCTCCTGAAGCACAAGATCGCCTATCCCATGACCGTGCCGATCGTTGATCGGCTTGAAACGATCAAGGTCGATCATCAGCGTGGCGACATTTGTACGGTCCCGCTCAGCCCGCGTTAACGCCGCGTGCAACCCACTGCAGAGGGCTCGCCGGTTCTGCATGCCCGTAAGGGCATCGTTCATCGCCAGCGTACGGATGGTGTTCTCGGCTTGCAGGAAAGCAGACACAGAGCCCGACAAACTGGCGTTCAGCCGACGCCAGAGGAAGACCGCGCAGCCAATCGAGATGAGCAGTGCCAAGGGGATGCCGACCCAACTCCGTCGCTCTATGGCGTCGAGCTGAGTGCGCTCGGCAGCGATCGTACGGTTGACGAAGGTACGAGTTCCATCATTCAGCACCCTCTTATGGTAGGCATACAAGCCGCTATTGAGAAGCCGTTGTGCGTCCTTAGCGTTCCCGGCACGCACGGCCGCGAATGCGGCACGTTCTAATTCGACAAGCCGGTCGTTTGAATAGCGCGTCTTGGCATCGAAATCCCTGCCGACGTCTGGGGGGGCCGTTTCGGTTGCACGACGAATAGCGTCGTCGATCAAGCGAATGTTTAATTCGTAGCGTTCGATCCAACGCTCGTCTCCGGTCGCGGCAGCCAAGTTCGCCGACATCGTGAGACGTTCATCAGCCAAAAGGATCTGATCGCCCGTTTGATACGCTGTCACCAACCGTCGAGCTGCCGAACGTTCGGCACTGCCAGAACTCAAGAGCTCGATAAGCACCCCAACGACGATCACCCCCGCGCCGCACAGTGCAAACAACACTGTCCGTCGGGCCGCCGCCGTTGACTTCCGTACAATAAACTCCGAGAGCATGGCTGGACCGCTACCAATCAACTCAAACGTAGCTTTGCGGCCCTTAAGCCCTTCTCCGTGTACTGATTGCAATTTTAGTCAACACGACGGATGGTTCCCTCCGGAGGAGCGAGCTTCATTTCACATCATACGACGCCCAGTGAGGCGGTAGCGCCGATCGCGGCATCACCCAGATCGGCCTCCGATCCTACGCGCCGCCCGTTGAGTCGCCTTTTGGCCCATCGCCTCCATTCGCAGTGACGGGGTTGAGGGCGCTGCTGGCCCAAAGCGGATTTCCCGACTGAAGTGGGCCAAGTCCGCTGTGATTGGTGGAGCCGGCATTGTGCAGGGTGCCCGAGGTCCGAATCTAGGTGAATTCGCCTAGTGATCGCTGCGCGTCAGCACGACCTAGGCTGAGAAAACTGCCGCGTTGGGCCGCATCCCCGGCCGCTCTATTCTGAGGAAATGAAATTGATTCGGCGCACTTACGACCGGCTCGACGCGCCCACTGGCGCGCCACAACACGCGTCAGCGGTCGCGCCGGACATGACGCCAGCGCTGCCCTGTGTGCTGGCAGAACACAGGATGGCCCGCTCGGCTGTTCTTGAATTGCCGAAGGGGTCGGCCTTCCTCCAGTTGCCGCCGGGCGATCCTCCCCCTTATGCTAAGCGAGTATTGCCTTTTCGCGCTTACGCGGGGGTACCCAACAACCGGGGTAACCAGTCAGACGTGTGGCGAATATGGGACGACGCGGAGGACGCTCCGCTCGACGCTCCATCCGCGCGTTATCACGCATGGGCTTTTCTGAATTGCCTGCAGGCTGACCTCGCAGGGCAACTCATCCCTGCGAGCGACTTGAAGAAGCTGTATCCCCGTTTTTGCCACTCAATGAATTTGCCTCAGAGAACGTGGCAGACTGTGGCTGCGCACCTTAAGCGGTTCACTGGCGGAGGCAGGTCCTATCGCCGGATCAACGGACGCAACATTCGGGTTTATCGGATCCCAGAGCGACGCAAGCGGGTAGCTTTAGGGGTTACGCCGTGAGCTCGAATGGAAACGGGATTTCGTGGTGACTGCGCTGGCTGTTGCAGGCCCCCGCAACCAACAACGCTCGGCGCATCAGCGGGCACATCACCGACACACAACGGCTGGTTTCAGCCGCCAGGAGCTAAAGCCGGGCTCGCTGTTAGGCGTGAGCGTTTTCCAACCTTCGCTGCTGGACTCCGCCGTTTCAACACTGCCGTCACGAGTGCGGCCAACTTTTCCAGTGCATCCCGTTTCTCGGCGTCATAGGGATGACGATCATACACCCCGCGGACGCCCGGTATGGCATGGCCGAGCACGCGCTCGCCGATGTCGGCCGGCACGTGCGCTCTCGACATCAAGCTGCGTGCTGTGCGCCGCAGATCATGCAGCACCCAGGGTGGCATGGGAGGGCGGCCCTCCTGCTTGCGCCGGTGGTTGATCGCCTCGTCTAGAGCAAGCTTCGCCTTGCCGAACCCGCTGAACGGCGTCCTCCCGCCATTAGTTGAGAAAGCATAGCCCTTC
Source organism: uncultured Alphaproteobacteria bacterium (assembly GCA_963795225.1). Taxonomy (GTDB): domain Bacteria; phylum Pseudomonadota; class Alphaproteobacteria; order Rhizobiales; family Hyphomicrobiaceae; genus Hyphomicrobium_A. The sequence continues at coordinate 10,376 of CAWCHB010000007.1, forward strand.
TTGTGCTTTTTCGAAGCATCGAGGAGGTGCATCATTTCGCGGGTAAGCGGCACCACACCGTCGACTGCCGTCTTCCGCCGCTCGCCTGGGATCGTCCAGGTTGAGCCACTGACTTCATGCCATTGCATTCGAGCAACTTCATTGCGTCGCTGTGCGCTCAGCAAGAGGGTACGCACTAGCCTAGGATAAGGGGCTGGAACCTTGGCACAATCGAGTGCTGCCCAGACATCGCAAATCTCATCGTCGTCTAGCACCCGCTTGCGGGCCCTCTCGGAAGGTTTCGTGCGCGCCATGCCGCGAACTATAGGTGGCACAAAGCTATCGTCACGCGCCGCCCACCAATTGAACGCCTTGCGCAGGTGGGCGAGGGTGCGATCGGCCATGACCGGGCCGCGCCCGTCGTCGATGGCGTCGAGCATCCCAGTGACATCGCTACGGCGCAGCTCGCCAAGCGGTTTAGCCCCGATATGCGGACGGACACACCGGGCAAATATTCGCTCCACATTGTCAGCGGTGCGCAGGTTCTTGCGGACGTGTCGGTCGAGGAACACATCCAGGAGCCCATCAACCGTGGTCGCGCCGCTATCCATGCCCCGCACGCGCTCAGATTGCCGCTCGGCGACGGGATCGCGACTGGCTGCAACCTCGCCAATGCGCATCTTGGCCAGCTGCCGCGCCTTCTCAGGCGTAATCCGCCCGTGGAGCCCGAGGCCGAGCCATCGCTGCTTGCCCATCACTCGGTAGCGCAGCCCGTAGGTAACGACGCCGCTCGGTAGACATCGAGCAACAAATCCGCGGATCTCGGTGTCCGCCAGCAGTTGGTCTGGCTTCAACTGGTTGATCGCGGCCTTGCTAATTTTCCGGCGCACTGCACTCTCCTGTGCACACGCCGTGCACACATCCGAAAGGAAACCAAAGGTACGCACGACCATCTGGAGGCATCCAAAGGAAACATCCTAACTTAATGTTTATGCCAGCCAATATGTCGATAGAACTCGGATGTTCCTGGTCTTGCTATGCTTCTTTATCTCGACGAAACTATGACTGAAAATCACGGTGTCGCTGGTTCAATTCCAGCCCTGGGCACCACGACTTTGTGCTCAGGCTCGCACATGCAGCTCAAGCGCTACTCGGCGGACGACGTCGCCTTGATCAGCTTGATGGAGACCGCATCGATCTCTCGCCACCGGTCTTTATAGGGTACTTCATATATCTGGATTGTCGGCTTGGGAACGCGCCCCGGCAGGCGCACGGAAAAGCTACTGCCGTCCGCCGTAATCTGCTCGCTGGTGACCAAAAATCCGTGCTCATCATCGACCCGGATCATCAAGGTCGGGGGCGCGCCGGGTAGTCGGTCGGTCAACAAGAACTCGATGACGGCATCGTCCCCGGTTTCGTTCACGAATCGCCACGCCGTGATGGACTGGCCGTATCGGGAGCCGGCAAACCGATGATAGGAGGATCGAACGATACGCTGCAGAGAATCTGCATCGTTGTCGCGCTCGCCAATCAGGCCATCAACAACGCGGATAGGGTTGTTTCGTGCGACAAGGGGCTCGCGGCCATATGCAATCCAGCTCCGTGGTCGATCCATGCTGGACCAATAATCTTTAATCCCCTGCTCCCTGGAAATTCCATGATCGGCGGGCTGCACCCCGATTGCAGCCATCCGGTAGTTGTTACGGTAGAAGGTGCCTAGGGAGAAACGTGGCTCTGCGGTAATGAGGACTAGGCCGAACGTTAGGTCCACGAGAAGCGAGCCACGACCCGTTCTGATTCCCGCTATGGTGTGGCCGTGGAGCGGACCTGCCGGGTCGTCGGCGATGATGTTCACATCTTGAAATTGCTTGGCTAAGTCTGGCGGAAGCATTTTGATGAATGTGCTGACCGCAACCCCGCACTGACCAACATTTTCGGAAAAGAACCGCTGCAAAGTTTCAGGGGGCGGATAACGCGCGCCTATGTTCTCTTCAACGAAATAATTGAACACAAGAGTGGCATTGTCGATGATGGCCCCGGCCTCATCCAATGACACGACGGTCGAAAGCAGGGCGGACGTCAGCTCGTCGCGCTGGGAATGCGGCGGAGTGGGCGTGCGCTTTTCACGCATCGGCGCCAGCACAGCCCGCCGAAAGTCGCGCTGAATGATGTCCTGCGCGTAGACGGTGTTTTCAAGCGCAATTTCGAGCAGATCCCTTGCGGCCTTCGAATTGATGAGAGCCAGCACAATCGGCCCGCGATTGATCACGGCAGCAGTAGCCGCTACGCCGACCGCTACGCCAACAACGCTGGCTATAACGATAGCCTTGCGCGTCCGCATCCCTCCTCCAATGCCCGCCTAGGCGCCCCCCGGCAACCAGCAGTAGCGCCATTTGAACATTGAAAGCTAGCGGAGCACAATCCCCAGGCTGCCGCCCGCGCCGAGAGTTGGACGGGCGAAAGAACGCAAATCCCCCAAAGCAAAGGCGCGCCGGCCCGGTGACGCCAGTCTGCGCCGTTTTAGATGAAAACGATCACGGAGGATTTCTCCAGAGCTGAACGCATGCCACGACGAGTAGGGGCACCACGATCATTAGCGTTAGCCGGTCCGTGGTTCCTTCGCCGCTGCGCATCTCGCTGCGCAGTGCAACGGCTTGCCCAAGCTGGGACCCTCGGGAGGGAATGTGCTCAACAATCATCTGAGAGGTAAGCAAACTTAAGCCCGCGAGCAGAAAAATGCCGCCGTACAGGAAAAGGGTACGCATTGAGAATCTCCTGCCCATCAACACGCGCAGCGCTACGGCGGGCTGCTCGAGAATGATGGCGGCGAGCGACATGCGTCGGCAGCATTAGCCCCTCCACCTTGAAATGCAAGTTCGCGCCCACCAGCGCGGATGCGGAGTTGAACATCCGCGTCATAGTGGGCCGTTGCACAACGGCAACGCCACACGGATTTTCTTGTCCGGCGCTCCGTCGAAGGCGCCGGCCGCGCGGGTGTCGCACGGCGCCCGCCATCACGGGACATTCGTGATCGGGCGCCCTCGGATTTACGCAACCGGCACGCATCGCGGTTTCGGCGCTTGCGGCGGAACGAGGACATGCGTTCCGACGTTGCTCGCATCGAGGACATCCCGGAGGGACATATGACCAAAGGCGGCAAGAAAGCGGGAAAGACGGCTCGGGCAGGGGGTGCAAAGCTGGCGCCCGTTAACGATCGATCGTTTGCCCCTGACCGCAAGGGCGAGTCGAGCGGTGGCGCCCTCGCCAGCAAGGATAAGAAGCGGTCCGTGGCGGCCAGCCGTGACGGCAGCAACACGCGCTGAGCGCCACCACGCCCTCGTGAGGAGCAGACTCCGTGGTCAAACGATCTGCCCACGGCGGCGCTAATTTCGAAAGAAGAGGTTAAGCTTTCCAGGCTCTAATCACCGTTTGATTTGAGCGGAGCGTCGGCGTGCGCGCATTTCAGGGAGGCGACCTCGGCGCGCGGCTGCTTGCCCTGGCCGATAGCTGGCTCCGGCCGGTGCGCCGCCTCCTTGTGTCCGAGGCACCGGACACCTCGACTGTACCTAGTCAGTCGGCCGATCGGCTAGACGGCTATCGGCAGGCGCTCGAAGAACACTTCTGCATCACCGTCACCGATCCCAGCGGACGATTGCTGGAGGTGAACGATCGCTTCTGCCAAGTGATCGGCTATGCAGAGTCCGAGCTCGTCGGCAGACCTTATGAGATGCTCAGCTCCGGGCGCCAGACCGGCGAGACGCTCACCGAAATGTGGGAGAAGGTCCATTCGGGAAGAACGTGGCGGGGCGAGCTCTGCGACCGTGCCAAGAACGGCGCGGATGTCTGCTTCGAATCCATCGTCATTCCGCGCTTCAATCGCGCCGGCAAGATCGAGCGCTTCATCACCATCAGCACCGATATCACCGCCATCCGCCAGCAGGCGCAGGCGCTGCAGGCGACGATCGACAACTTCCCCGGCGGCTTGGCGCTGATCGACCGCGAGTTGCGTCTTGTCGCCTGCAATCGGCTGTACCGCACGTTGCTCGAGCTTCCCGATCCGTTCTTCATGGGCGAGCCGCCCAAGCTCGAGACGCTCGTGCGCTATAGGGCCGAGCGCGGCGACTACGGACAGGGGGCGGTCGAGCAGATCATCAGCGCGCGGCTGAAAACGCTACTGAGCCCAGTGCCGATCACCAACGAGCGCAACGAACTGTCCGGCCGCGTTCTGGAGATCCGCTGCGTTCCCGTCGAAGGCGGCGCCCATCTCATTACTTATGTCGACGTGACGGACCAGCGGCGCGCCGAGGCGGAGTTGAAGCGGGCACATTCGACGCTGGAGGCCTTCATCAAGCACGCGCCGGCGGCGGTGGCCATGTTCGATACCGACATGCGCTACATCGCTCACACCGATCGCTGGCTGCACGACTACAACCTGCCCGACCAATCCCTCATCGGTCGCGGTCACTACGACGTCTTCCCGGAAGTGCCCGAGCATTGGAAGTTGAAGCACAGGCGCATCCTCGCCGGTGCCACCGAAAGCTCCCCGGAGGAAGTTTTCCTCCGCGCCGACGGCTCGACCAACATCATTCGCTGGGAAGTGCGGCCCTGGCATATGGAGGACGGCACCATCGGCGGCATGATGATGCTGACCGAGGAGATTTCCGAGCGCAAGCGGCTGGAGCAGCAGCTCTGGAATCTCGCCAAGCAGGACAGCCTGACGGGATTGCCCAACCGGCTGCAGTTCAACGAGCTGCTGGGATCGATGCTGCAAGCGGCCGGGGATAGTCGCACGTTCGCAGTCGGCTTGATCGACGTCGACCGCTTCAAAGATACCAACGACATCCTCGGGCATGCCGCCGGGGACGATCTGCTGAAAGAAGTGGCGGCGCGCTTGCAGAGTGCGCTGGCGCCCTACGGCCGGGTCGCCCGGCTGGGGGGTGACGAGTTCGCCGTTCTCATGTCGGTGAAAGAGGATAAGCCGGTACTGCAGCGGGCGATCGATGCCATCTTCGATTCCTTGAAGCGGCCCGTGACGATCGGCGGAGGGCAGCATCGCTGCACGATCAGCATGGGGATCAGCCTCTATCCGGCCGATGCGCAAGGGGCGAGCGAGCTGCTGAAGAACGCGGATCTGGCGCTCTATCGCGCTAAAGATATGGGGCGCGACCGGTTTCAATTCTACGTGCCGGAAATGCGCGCGTCTTTCGAGACGACCTATCAGCTCCACCGCGACATTCAACGTGCCTTCGCGGCGGGCGAGTTGCGCCTCGTCTATCAGCCGATCGTCTCGTTCGATCCCTCGCAGCCGGTCTGCTTCGAGGCGCTGCTGCGTTGGGACCATCCGCGTCGCGGGCTGCTGTCCCCCGCCGATTTCGATGGCATATTCGACGACGCGAAGTCGGCGGCCGAGGTCGGCAAGTGGGTGGTCGATACCGCCTTGCGTCAGACCGGGACCTGGATACGTGAGGGTCTCGACTTCGGTCGTGTCGCCGTCAATGTCACCTCGGCCGATTTCGCACTCGGCATGTTTACGGACTTCGTTCGCGTCAAGCTGCGTGAATGCAGCGTGACGCCGGAGCGTCTTTGCGTCGAGGTGACCGAGCGCGTGTTTCTCGGCCGTAGCGCCGAGGGAGTCGCCGTGTCGCTGCAGAAGCTGCACGACATCGGCGTCGAAATCGCGCTCGACGACTTCGGCACCGGCTTCGGTTCGCTGTCGCACCTCAAGAAGCTGCCCATAGACCGCCTGAAGGTGGACCGTTCGTTCGTTCGCGACATGGAGACGAATCCTGACAACATGGCCATTGTTCGCACCATCGCCCACCTCGGCCAGAGCCTCGGCATCAAGGTCACGGTCGAGGGCGTCGAGACGCAATCGCAGTTGACGCTGCTGCGCGCCATGGGCTGCGACACTATGCAGGGCTATTTGTTCGCCAGGCCCATGGAGGCCTCGCACGTGGGGGCCTACCTCGGCGCCCGGCGCGCGCTCAGGGCCTGATGGCTTCCCGTGAAACCGCCTTGACGTTGTGACGGCCTGCTCCATTCTGCGCCGCAGTTCGAGCGGGGAGCCGAGGCGGCGTGAAAGAATCGTGGATCGAAGTAGTTTGCTCCGTGCCCTGCGCGGAAAGCCGCGCGGCGGCCGAGGCGCGTCAGCGGCAGCTCACCAAGCCGCTAGGCTCGCTCGGCGTGCTGGAGACGCTCGCCATTCGTCTTGCCTCCCTGCAGGCAACGGACCGGCCGCGTGCCGCGCAGGTGCCCATCGTGTTGTTCGCCGGCGACCACGGCATCACGGCGCAGGGCGTGTCGGCGTACCCCTCGGACGTCACCGTGCAGATGCTGCGCAACTTCGCCGGTGGCGGCGCGGCCATTGCCGTTCTGGCGCGCGAACTCGGCTCGTCGCTGAGCGTCGTCGATGCCGGCACGCTGGCGCCCGGGCCGATTGCCGGCGTCATCGCCGATAAGCCGCGGCTCGGAACGCGTGATTTTTCGCAAGAGCCGGCGATGACCGCCGAAGAGTTGAGCTTCGCGCTCGCCGCCGGCCAGCGGGCGATAGGTCGTGTCACCGCCGGCGGCGCCGATCTCGTCATCCTCGGCGAGATGGGCATCGGCAACACCACGGCGGCGACGGCCATCGCCGCGGCGCTGCTCGGTGCTTCGGTCGATGATCTGGTCGGCGCCGGAACCGGGCTCGACGCGGCGGGCGTCCGCCGCAAGGCGCGCGTCATCGCTGCGGCGCTGAAGAAGCACCGGCTCGAGGCGGCAACGCCGTTGTCGATCCTGGCGGCGGTCGGCGGCCTCGAGATCGCCGCGCTGACGGGAGCGATCATCGCCGCGGCGCAGGCGCGCATTCCGGTGCTCATCGACGGCTTCATCGTGTCGGTTGCCGCTCTCGCCGCCGCCCGCATCAATCCGAGCTGTGCGCCGTGGCTCATCTATTCGCATCGCTCCCTCGAGCGCGGCCATCAGATTGTCCTCGATGCGCTGGGCGCCGAGCCGGTGCTCGATCTCAAGCTGCGGCTCGGCGAAGGCTCCGGCGCCGCCCTGGCGCTGCCGATTCTGAGGCTTGCCTGCGCCCTGCACACGCAAATGGCGACCTTCGCGGAAGCGCGTATCTCGGGTCCCGCGGCATGATCCTGATCGACCTGCTGCGCCACGGCGCGACGGAGACGCCGGGCCGGCTTCTGGGCCGCACCGACCCGGCGCTGTCGGAGGCCGGCTGGCGGCAAGTCGAGCGTCAGACGGCTAACCGCAGCTGGGATCTGATCATCGCCTCGCCCCGGCGGCGCGCGTGCGCCGCCGCGCAACGGCTCGCCGCCGAGAGGCGCGTTGCCTTGCGCCTCGATGAGGACTGGACCGAGCTCGACTTCGGCGATTGGGACGGTCGCCTGATCGCTGAGCTGCGCGCCGACCCCTCGACTGCCGAAGCCTTCGCCGCGCTTTATGCGGGCGCCGATGCGGACGCGGCGCCCGGTGGCGAGAAGTGGGGAGACCTCAAGGCGCGCGTTTCCGGCGCCGTTCAACGGCTTCTCGCCGAAGCGGCCGGAGTGCGCGTGCTCGTCGTCACGCATGCCGGCCCCATGCGCGCCGCACTGGCCGTCGCTTGCGGCCTTCCCTTCGCCAATCTGTGGGCGTTCAAGATCGATCCCGGTACGCGCCTCACCCTGTCGGCCGGACGCGATTCCGGCGGCAACTTATGGGGTGAGATTGTCGAGGTCGTTCAGCCATGAGCGTCAATGCCCACGTCCGCGCCTTCTCGCACGCGCTGCAGTTTCTCACCCGCCTGCCGGCGCCGCCGATCGCCGTGTTCGATCCGGCCGATCTGTCGCGTTCGGCACTGTGGTTCCCGGCCATCGGCGCGCTCATCGGCACGATCGTTGCAGCCGCTCTGTGGGCCGGCGCGCTTGCCTCGCCGTGGATCGGCGCACTCCTCGCCCTCGTCGCTTGGGTGTGGGTGACTGGCGGCTTGCATCTCGACGGTCTCGCCGATGTGGCCGACGCACTCGGTGCCGCGCACCGCTCGCCGGAACGCTTCATCGAGGTGCTTCGCGACCCGCACATCGGCGCCTACGGCACCATGGCCATCGTCTTGCAGCTCATTGCCAAGCTCGTGCTTCTGGCCGCGATCGCCAGCCCGCCGGCACTCGGTGCCGTTGTCCTCATCGCCGCCTGGGCCCGCTGGGGCGCGCTCGTGTGGGGGACGTTTCTGCCGCCGCTGGCGAGTGGGTCGGGGGAGCGCTTTGCTTGGCACATCGACAAGCGCGGAATGGTGGCCGAAGGTTTGGTCCTCGCCCTGCTCAGCCTGTGGCTGGCTCCGGTGCTGCTGGCCGCCCTGCTCGTCATTGCCGGCGTTGCGGCCTACTGGAAGTACCGTTTGGGCGGCATCACGGGAGATTGTCTGGGCGCCGGCATAGAGGTGACCGAGGCGTTGTTGCTGCTTCTCATGGCCGTGCAGATGGCATAGTTTCGGCACGCTGGCGTGCGCCTTAATGCACGGATTTCCAAAGGGAACGGACATGCAAGCAGCAGCCAGAAGCTCCGAGCGCAATCTCCTGTGGATCGCGCTTCTGACCCTCGCCACCGTGCTGGCGACCGGCGTATTTGCGTGTGCCGTGCCCTTTGCCGCTCTCGCGGCAGTGGCGGCCCTCGATTCCGATCGCGCCGACGGAATTCTGCTCCTCGGCACGATCTGGCTGACCAATCAGGTCGTCGGCTTCGGCTTCCTCGGCTATCCGTTGGAAGCGCAGGCTTTCGCTTGGGGCCTTGCCATGGGTCTGGGGACGCTCGCGGCTTACTTCGCAGCGCGCGCTTGCATTGCCGCGCTTACGCCCTATGGCGTGGTCGCCGTGATTGGCGCTAGCCTCCCAATCGCCTTCCTCGCCTATCAGGCGGTTCTGTATGCCGCCGGCATGCTGTTGCCCAACGGCGAAGGTGCGTTCACCTATGCCGTCCTCGCCTATGTCGGCCTCGTCGAGGTCGTCGCCTACATCGTGCTGCTCACCGCCCGCCGCCTGGCCGTGTCCGCAGGTTTGCTCGGGCCGAACGCCGTCGAAGGCGCTGTCTGAAGCCGGCTCCAATGCAGATCAAAGGCAAGCGGGCCGCCATGCCGATTTCCAGCGCCGGTCAGACGAGAGTGAGCGACCAGGCGGCGCCACCGCAATTCGACGATGCATTCCGCGCCGCGTTGCGTGACCTCATCTTGTGGCGCCGCGACGTGCGCCGCTTCCGGGTCGATGCCGTGGATCCCGCCCTCGTCCTGTCGCTCATCGAATTGGCGGCGCGCTCCCCATCTGTGGGCTTCAGTCAGCCGTGGCGCTTCGTGCTGGTCGAAAGCCGCCAGCCGCGTGAAGCCGTGCGCGCCTCGTTTGCGCGGGCCAACGCCGAAGCCCTGAGCCTCTATGCGGGCGAGCGCCGCGGCCTCTATGCCAAGCTGAAGCTCGAAGGGCTCGAGCGCGCACCTGTGCAGATCGCCGTCTTTGCCGACGAGGAAACGGGCGCCGGCGCCGGGCTCGGCAGTAACACGATGCCGGAAACGCTGCGCTATTCCGTGGTCGGGGCCATCCAGACGCTGTGGCTGGCGGCGCGCGCCGCCGGTCTCGGCGTCGGTTGGGTGTCGATCCTGGATCCGGGTACGGTCGCCGCGGCGCTGGACGTTCCGCCGGCATGGAGGCTGGTCGCCTACCTGTGCGTCGGCTGGCCGGACGAGGAGCACATCGACCCCGAGCTGGAGCGCCACGGCTGGCAGGAACGCCTGGCCGCCGGCACCCTCATCCTGCGTCGCTGATCACTCCGCCGGCGCCGGCAGACCGGCGGCGTCCTGGCGCTTGCGCGTCGAAAGGCGGCGGATCACGACGTAGAACACCGGCGTGAAGATGAGGCCGAACAGGGTCACGCCGATCATGCCCCAGAACACGCCGGTGCCGAGCGCGATGCGCATCTCCGCGCCGGCACCCGTGGCGATGTAGAGCGGCACGACGCCGAGCGTGAAGGCAAGCGACGTCATCAGGATCGGCCGCAGGCGCAGCTGGCAGGCTTCGACGGCCGCGCGTAACGGTATCGCGGCCCTGGTCCTCCAGCTGACGCGCGAACTCGACGATGAGGATGGCGTTCTTCGCGGCGAGGCCTATGAGCACGATGAAGCCGATCTGGGTGAGGATGTTGATGTCCTGACCATGCAAGCGTCACGCCGAACAACGCGCTGAGCAGGCACATCGGCACGATGAGAATGATGGCGAGCGGCATCGACCAGCTTTCGAACTGTGCCGCCAGCGTCAGGAACACGAAGATTACTGACAGCAGGAAGATGTAATAGCCGGTGTTGCCGACCTTCGCCTCCTGGTACGACAAGTCCGTCCATTCGTAGGTCACGCCCGCCGGCAGCTCGACTTTCGCCAGCGCCGCCATCTCCTGCATCGCTTGGCCGGTGGCGATGCCGGGCTGCAGCGAGCCGTTCACCTCGACCGTCGGGTACAGATTGTAGCGCGGCATGCGATCGGGGCCGGCGACATTGCGGAAGGTCACGAGGTTGCCGATGGGCACCATCTGGCCCATTTCGTTGCGCACGCGGATGCGTGCAACGTTCTCAGGCTGCATGCGGAAGCTGGCGTCGGCCTGTGCTGTCACGCGGAACGTGCGCCCGAACATGTTGAAGTCGTTGACGTAGGCCGAGCCGAGGTAGACGCGCAGCGCCTCGAAGATGGCTTCCAGCGGCACCTTCAGCATCTGCGCCTTGTCGCGATCGACGTCGACGTAGAGTTGCGGAGTGCGCGTGGAGAATGTCGTGAACACGCTCTTCATGCCGGGCAGCTCGTTGGCGGCGGCGATGAAGTCGTTGGCTATCGTTTCGAACTCCGCCGGCGTCAGGTTGGCGCGGTTCTGCAGGCGCATCGAGAAGCCAGCCTGGCCGCCCATGCCGCGGACGGGCGGGGGAATATACACCGAAGTCTTCGACTCTTCGATCGCATCGAGGCGTGCCGTGATGTCGTCGGCGATCTTATCTGCCGACAGCCCCAGCCTTGCACGGTCGCGCGCATTTTCCATGATGGCGAATATGGCGCCGACGTTGCTGGCGTTGGACCCGGTCGATCCCGACCGCCCGGTGTACGTCGAGGTGTGGGCAATGCCGGGTGTTTCGAGCACGATCCGGTTGGCGCGGCGGACCACCTCGTCGGTCCGCTGCAGCGAGGCGCCCTGCGGGAGCTGCAGCGACACGCTGATGATGCCGCGGTCCATCTTGGGGATGAAGCCCGTCGGCGTATGCATGACCAGCCACCCGGCAATCGCCAGCAGCGCCGCATAGAGAGCCAGCATGACCGGCGAGGCCTTGATCACGGCGCGCACGACGGCCGCGTAACCGGCAGCAAGCTTGTCGAAGGCGCGGTTGAACAGGCGGAAGAAGCCGTGCACGGGTCGCATGACAAGGCCCTCCCGCTCATGGCCGTCATGGGGGCGGAGCAAGATGGCGCACAACGCCGGACTCAAGGTCAGCGAGTTGAACGCGGAGATGATGGTGGCGGTCGCCACGGTCACTGCGAACTGCTTGTAGAACAGCCCTGTGATGCCACCGATGAACGCGGTCGGTATGAACACGGCCGTCAGCACCAGCGCGATGGCGATCAGCGCCGTGCCGACCTCGGTCATGGTGACGCGCGCCGCCTCGGTCGGCGACAGGCCCTCCCGCAACTTTCGCTCGACGTTTTCGACGACGACGATGGCGTCATCGACGACGATGCCGACCGCGAGCACGAGCCCGAACAGCGTCAGCATGTTGATGGAGAAGCCGAGGCCCTGCATCACCGCGAAGGTGCCGATCAGCGACACGGGAATGGCAACGAGGGGAATGATCGTCGCCCGCCATGTCTGCAGGAACAGCAGGACGACGACGACGACGAGCAGCACGGCTTCGAAAATCGTAAGGTAGAGTTCCGAGATCGACTCTTCGATGAACTCGGTCGGATTGTAGATGATGCGGTATTCCAGCCCCTTGGGGAACCGCTCTGCAAGACGCTTCATCTCGGCCTTGATCGCATTCGCCGTTTCGAGTGCGTTTGAGCCCGGCTGCTGCGTGATCGGCATCACGGTGGCAGGATAGCTGTCCTGATAGCCGTACGTGGTGTAGCTCAGCGCACCCAGCTCGACGCGCCCGACATCCTTGACCCGCACCACACGTCCGTCGGCGCCCGTCTTGAGAACGATTTCCTCGAATTCGCTGGGTTGGAGCAGCCGTCCCTTCAGCTGCAGCGACATCTGGAAAGCGCCCATGTTGGGCTGCGGCGGCTGGCCGAGCGCGCCGCCGGCGACCTGCAAATTCTGCGCCCGCAGCGCCGACATCACTTCGTCGGCCGTCATGCCGCGTAGCGCGATCCGCTCGGGGTCGAGCCAGATGCGCATCGAATACTCGCGCGAGCCGAACAGCGTCACGTCGCCCACGCCGGGAATACGCGCCAGCTCGTCCTTCACATTGAGCAAGGCGTAGTTGGATATGTAGACTTGGTCGTATGTTTTGTCGGGCGACACCAGATGCACGACCATTAGCAGGTCGGGCGAGCGTTTGTTCACGGCGATGCCGTTGCGGCGCACCTCTTCCGGCAGCCGGGGCTCCGCCACGGCGATGCGGTTCTGCACCAGCACCTGCGCCTTATCCACATCCGTGCCGATGTCGAAGGTCACGCTGAGCGACATGTTCCCGTCGTCCGTCGACTGGGACGACATGTAGATCATGTCCTCGACGCCGTTCACCTCCTGCTCGATGACCGAGGCGACGGTATCGGCGACGGTGACTGCGTTGGCGCCAGGATAGGACGTCGTCACGGAGATCGTCGGCGGTACGATCTCGGGGAACTGGGCAACCGGCAGCGTCAGATAGGCAATCGACCCGACGATGAGGATGACCAACGAGAGGACGGAGGCGAAGATCGGTCGGGCGATAAAGAAATGGGCAAAGCGCATGCCTCTGTCCCGCCCGCGCTACGGCTTGACCGGTGCGTCAGCACCGGGTGCCGCGTTAGACACTGTCAGCGGAGTGCGCCGCGGTACGATTTTCTGCCCGGGCCGAACGCGTTGCTGTCCGCGCAGCACGACCCAATCGTCGGGTTTCAAGCCCTTGCGGACGACGCGCAGGCCGTCGTCGATCGGCCCCAGATCAACGATGCGGCGGACAGGAACGTCGTCGTCGCCGACGACATAGACGAAGCGCGTCGCCTGGTCGGTCGCGACAGCCTCGTCGGGCAGCATCAGCGCCTCGTACTCGGGTGAGCCCTGCAGGCGCACGCGGGCGAACATGCCAGGCGAGAAGAAGCGATCCTTGTTGGGCAGGACGGCGCGGGCGCGCAGCGTGCCGGTGCCTTCGTCGAGGCGATTCTCGAGGAAGTCGAGCTTGGCGTCGTGCGGGAAGCCGGTCTCGTCGGGCAGGCCGACGCCGACCGCCGCCCCGAGAATGCCGTCGGATGCCTTCCCGGCCGCCTTCGCGAGGCGCTGATATTTGAGGGCGTTGTTTTCGCTGACGTCGAAGTAGATGTAGATCGGGTCCTGCATGACGATGGTGGTGAGGATGGTCGAGCCGGTGTCGGAGCCGCCGCCGCTGACGAAGTTGCCGGGCGTCACCAGCGTGCGGCTCATGCGCCCCGAGATGGGCGCCGTGATGCGGCAGAAGCTCAGCTCGAGCTCAGCCGCCTTGACGCGCGCCTCGGCGATCTTCACCAGGGCTTCCGCATCGCGCACGAGGTTCTCACGATCGTCGAACGCCTTTTTCGAGATGTAGTCGCGCTGCAGCAGCGGGCGACCGCGTTCGACGTCGAGCTTGGTGTTGCTGACACTGACGGTCGCCTGATTGAGCTGCGCCTTGGCCTGATCGAGCGCGCGCTCGAACGGCCGCGGATCGATGGTGAACAGGAGATCGCCCTTCTTCACGTCCTGACCGTCGGTGAACATGACCTCGGTGAGATAGCCGGAGATGCGGGCCCGCACCTCGACGGATTCGACCGCGGCAAAGCGGCCGGTGAACTCATCCCACTCGATGACCTTGCGGGCGATGGGCTGACTGACGGTGATCTTCGGGGGCGGGAGCTTTCGCCGGTCGCCTTTTTGGTGCCGCCGAAACCCGAGAACGCCGATCGAACAGCGCCGCCCACGTCCTCAAATCCGGATTCGACGCTGCGCCCACGCAAGGGGCCGAGCAGCGGCTACGGCTGCCACGGCCACCGCGACGAGGATCAAGACGACGTAACTCGGACGCATCTACGCTCTCAGACCCCGCCAGCAGACCCCGCCAGACCCCGCGCTTTGGCCAACGGACGTTAACCATGCAATCCGTCGCGCATTCGGCCAGATTATCCGGCGAAGGTAAATCGGCCGCCTACCGCAAACGGCGATTGCGTGACGCCGGTAACAATAGGTTTGCGGACAGGCTGACTTAGCTCGGCTGCATGAGGACTGTGCAACCTGCCCGCTCAATTCGGCCCCTTAGTTCCGGTCGCGCGCGCCGTCGACGCTGAAGGCGCCCGGGCCCGCCGCGACCAGATAAAGAAATAGGAAGCAGAACAGGATCGCCCCATCGCCGCCGTTCAGAACCGGATACGTGTTCTGCGGTGCGTGGGCGATCCAGTAGGCGAACGCCATGAGGCCGCTGAGGACGAAGGCCACCGGGCGTGTGAACAGACCAATCAGCAGCAGGAGACCGCCGAAGGTCTCGAGGATGCCGGCAAACCAGGTCAGTTCGAACATCTCGGGCTGCGGCCGCGACGGCGGTGGAAAGCCGAACAGCTTCTGGGTGCCGTGCTCGATGAAAAGGATGGCAGCGACGATGCGCAGCACGCCTAGAAGGCGGGGCGCCCACACGGTCTCAAGCTCTGCTCGTGTCATTGACGATCCTCGACCTGTCCGTTTCTGTTACGGACACGAGCCTAGCGGCACCATCGGCGAGGCTCAATCGTGAACCCTTGCAACGCTACCAGCGTAACAGGCGGGCGCCCAGGAACGCGCCGGCAACCGCCATGATCGCCGTGCCGAGAACGTACCAGGCTGCCATGAACAGTGGGCTGTCATTGGTGCAGTGCGAGGCGTAGAACGTGGCGCCGATGCCTGTGGCGGCCAAGCCCGCTACCGCACCCGTCAGCGCCGGCCGCGATGGGGCCCCCTGGCGCAGGGCTAGCAGGAGCGCGGCCAGCGGCAGCGCCGACAGCATCGGAATATACGTCATGCAAGCCGCGGCGCTGGTACCGATCATCGTCGGCATCCAGTCGGACGACGGCAGCGACAGCAGCTCATAGGCAACGCCGAGAGCGAGCACCCCGACAGGCGCGAGCAAAAGCAGCAGGCCGTTGCGGGAAAGGGGTTGCGGGCGCGCCAGCTGCAGCATCAGCACCAGCGCCGAGGCAAGCAATGTCAGGGTCAGCACCCACTTGTACAGAAAGCCTCGGCTCCGTAACCGCTTCGGCGATATTGGGACGCGGCTGCAGCAGCACAAAGAACAACACCGCCGCGGCGATGACGCCAGCGCCTGCCGCGAGCCACACCACGGACGTGATGGGCGGTCGGGCCGATTTAGCGTCGGCCGAGATTGCAGCAATGAGGTTGTCGGTCTTCATTCGTCGTCTTTCTGGTGCAAGGCGGCGAGCGCCTTGAGACCGCGATGCAGAGCCACACGCACCGCGACTTCCTTCATCTGCAGCCGCTGGGCCACGTCGCGGATCGACTGGCCTTCCAGGCTGATGGCGCGCACGACTTCCTGCTGGCGTCCTCGCAGCCCGTCGACGAGCCGCTCGGCATCGTGGCGATCTACACCGCTTCGGTCCTCTTCAGCGGCCAACGTGTCGATAACTCCCTCGATCGGTATATGGATGCGTCTTCCGCGCCGGCGCAAAGCATCGATCAGCTTATGCCTCGCAATGGCGCGTACCCAGGGCCCGAGCGGCTGCGAAGGGTCCCACGTGTTGCGTTTCAAGTGTAAGCGCCAGCAGCGTCTCCTGCACGACGTCCTCGACATCGCCTTGCGGGGCGCCAGCCTGCGCAAAGCCACGCCGCACCATCGCCCGTAGGCCCGAAGACAGCGCTTGCAGCAGCATGCGATATGCCGCCTCGTCGCCGCCTATGGCTGCCCGCATCCAGGCTGCCCATTCCTCCTCACGCCGCGCTTGAGCCACGAAGCTCCTCGTAGGGTGTTCGCCATTGGAGGCCCGGTCGTTACACGGGGCCGGATGCTGCAGGGCCGGCACGAGAGCGGCTCCCCAAACAATGAATCGTGAAGGGCCTTGAAACGCCTGAGGGTTGTCTTCCGTATCAGCCAGAGGCGGCTCGGGCAACGAAGTGCGTCGTGGGACTATGCTCGTGCCTCGTATCCGACCGCTTTTGCTACGTAGATGCAACTTCCTCGCCATATTTGGGAGAACCCTCATGAAAATCGATATTAACTCGGGCGCCGCTATCGCCGCCGCTGCCGCTGCCCTGCTCTTCGCCGGCACGGCGATTAGCGCGCCGATCCAGATGGCGGCAGGCGAAAAGGGGCACTGCATGGGGGCCAACGCCTGCAAGGGCCAGAGCGCCTGCAAGACCGAGACCAATGCCTGCGGGGGTCACAATGCCTGCAAGGGCAAAGGCTTCACCGAGACGACCAAGGAAGAGTGCGAAAAGATCGAGGGCGCCAAGTTCGAGCCGATGAAGAGCTAGGCTCGGCACGCCACACACGACAAGGAGCCGGATCGCCATGCGCATTCGCACGACACAGAGTACAGCGTCGGCGAAGGCAGGCGATCCGGCTCAGCCTTCGGCCGGCAAGCCGCCCTACCTGGGTTTCGGTCTCGGCTTGCGCACGCAGCACTACACCGACATCCTCGACGGCGCCCCGCCGGTCGACTGGTTCGAGGTCATCTCGGAAAACTTCATGGTGCCGGGCGGCCAGCCGCTCGCCATCCTCGACCGCATCGCGGCGCGCTATCCCGTCGTCATGCACGGCGTATCGCTATCGATCGCCTCCACCGCGCCGTTCGACGAAGATTATCTCGATGGTCTCGTGGCGCTAGCCAAACGCGTGCAGCCCAAATGGATTTCCGACCACCTGTGCTGGACGGGCGTGCATGGCGTGAACTTGCACGATCTGCTGCCCATCCCGTACACGCGTGAAGCGCTCGATCACGTCGTGGCGCGCGTGCTCCACGTTCAGGAGCGCATCGGCCGCCCGCTGTGCCTGGAGAACGTGTCCACCTACGTGCAATTCGACCGCTCCGAGATGCCGGAGTGGGAATTCATTTCCGAGCTGACGCGGCGCACGGGCTGCTGGCTCCTGTTCGATGTCAACAACGTCTACGTCAGCGCGTTCAATCACGGCTATGAAGCGATGGATTTCCTCAACGGCATTCCCGCCGATCGCGTCATCCAGTTCCATCTCGCCGGCCATAGCGACATGGTGAACTACGTTGTCGACACGCACGATCATCCTGTGCGTACCGAAGTGTGGGAGCTGTACCAGGCGGCGCTGCGCCGCTTCGGACCGGTATCGACCATGATCGAGCGCGACGACCACATCCCGCCGCTCCCTGAGCTCATAGAAGAGCTCGATCACGCCCGTGCCCTCGCCGACGCCGTACTCGCGCCATCGCTGCGCTCGGGCACCGCGTTGCCTGCCGCTTGAGTACGGGAGCCCTTGGAGGTGGCATTGAAGCTCAAGGACTTCCAGGACCGCTTCCAGCGCGCCATCCTCGAGGGTGACAATGCCATCCTCGAAAATCTCACCCACGGCGCGAAGGAGACGAAAGCCAACCTTCTGCAGGTCTACCGCGACGGCTACGTGCTGCGGCTCATCGACGTCGTCGGCAACGATCACGAGCACTTGCGCCGCTATCTGGGTGAGCCCGAGTTTCGCGCCATGGCGAGCAGTTACATCTCCGCCAATCCCTCGCAGCATCCCAATGCGCGGTGGTTCTCTCATGCTCTCCCTGAGTTCCTGCGCGCGACAGAGCCCTTTGCGCAAAAGCCCGTGCTGGGCGAACTTGCGGCGCTCGAGCGGGCGCTCAACGACGCCTTTGATGCGGGCGATGCACCGTCACTCGGCATCGCCGATCTCGCTGCCATACCCGCCGGCGTCTGGTCGTCGCTCGCCTTCGTCGCCCACCCGTCGGCCGGCTGCCTCGAAGCCTCGACCAACGCAGCTGCCATATGGTTGGCGCTGAAGGCGGAGGAGCCGCCGCCACTGCCGGCGGTAACGTCAGAGGCGGCACGCATCCTTGTATGGCGGCAGGGGGCCACAGCCATGTTCCGCGAGCTCTCCCCGAGGAGGCCATGATGTGGCAGCTTACGACCGGCGGCGCCGATTTCGGCGAGGTCTGTCAAATGATGGCGGTGTTCGACACGGCAGAGACCGCGCCTTCGCGCGCGGCAGGCATTCTCAAGACGTGGCTGGAGGCGGGGCTGCTCAGCCGCGTGGTCATGCCGGCCGACTGAGCTCGATCAGTGCGCTTGTGGTGAGACCTCGACCGCAGGGGCTGCATCCGCTTCCGTCTCGACGGCGCCGCCAAGCCGCCGGTGCAGCCGGTCGAGCAGAAGGTAGATCACCGGCGTCGTATACAACGTGAGCAGCTGCGACACGATGAGGCCGCCGATGATGGTGATGCCGAGCGGGCGGCGGATCTCCGAGCCGGGGCCCTCGGCGATGGCGAGCGGGATGGCGCCGAGCAGTGCCGCCAGCGTCGTCATCAGGATGGGGCGGAAGCGGGCGATGCACGCTTCATAGATGGCGACCGCCGGCTTGAGATCGCGCTGCCGCTCCCCGTCGAGGGCGAAGTCGACCATCATGATCCCGTTCTTCTTGACGATGCCGATGAGCAGGATGACGCCGATGAGGGCCGTCATCGACAGCTCCATGCCGGCGACATAGAGCGCCAGCAGCGCCCCGAGTCCTGCCGAAGGCAGCGTCGAGATGATGGTCAGCGGGTGCGCCAGGCTTTCGTAGAGGACGCCGAGCACGATGTAGACGGCGAGCAGCGCGGCGAGGATGAGCAGCGGCTGCTGCGAGGCCTGCTCGGCGAACGCGCGCGCGTCGCCGGCCATTTCACCGCGCAGGCCGGGCGGCGTGTGGATGTCGGCCATCGCCGCGTCGATGTCGCGCACTGCCTGATCGAGCGTGCTGCCCGGCGCCAGATTGTAGCTCAGTGTCATCGCGGGGAACGGCCCCTGATGGTTGACGACCAGCGGCGCGGTATTCTCCGTCACGCGGATCACCGCCGCTAGCGGCACCTGCGGGCCGCCGCCGATGCTCGGCACGTAGATGTTCTTGAGGTCGGACGGGTCGCGCTGCAGCCGCGGATCGACCTCGAGGATGACGCGGTACTGGTTGCGCTGGGCGTAGATCGTCGACACTTGCCGCTGCGAGAAGGCGTTGTTGAGGGCCGAGTCGATGTCGGCAATGCGCACGCCGAGCCGCGAAGCCGCATCGCGGTCGATCTTGACGTCGAGCTGCAGGCCGCCCGTCTGCCGGTCGCTCGACACGTCGACGATGCTAGGGATCTGCTTCATGCGCTCCTGCACCTTCGGCGCCCACTCGTTGAGTTCGTCGACGTCCGGATCCCACAGCGTGTATTGGTATTGTGAGTTGCCCTGGCGCGCCCCGACGCGAATGTCGCGCGAGGCGAACATGCGGACCTCGAGGCCATTGATGCCCTTCATGCTGTCGCGCATGCGGTTGATGACTTGGTTGGTGGGCAGGGCGCCGCGCTGATCGAGCGGCTTAAGGTTGATGAACATACGGCCGCGATTGTTGCCGCCGCCGCCGGGCCCAGAACCGCCGATCGACGAGCCGACGTGCGCGACGGCCGGGTCCGCCAGCACGAGGTCGAGCGCCTGCATCTGCAGCTTCAGCATCGCCTCGAAGGATATGTCGGCAGAGGCTTCCGTCGATCCAATGATGAGTCCCGTGTCGTCCTCTGGGAACATACCCTTCGGAATTTGCACGTAGAGGTGCGCCGTCAGCACAATGACGCACAACAGCGAGAACAGCGTCACCACCTGATTGCGCAGGGCGACGCGCAGCGTGCGCGCATAGGCCGACGTCAGCCAGCCGAGCGTGCCTTCGACGAGGCGATCGAAGCGCCCGTGCGTCTCGTCCTTCTGCGCCTTGAGGAAGTGGGCGCAGATCGTCGGCGTGACCGACAGCGAGACGACGACAGAGATGGCGATGGCGACGACCAAGGTCACCGAGAACTCGCGCATCATGCGCCCGGCGACGCCGCCCATGAACAGCACCGGGATGAACGCCGCCACCAGGGACACGCTGATCGAGATGACGGTAAAGCCGATCTGCCGCGCCCCGACGAGGGAGGCCTGCATCGGCGCCATGCCGGCCTCGATGTTGCGGTAGACGTTCTCGATCATGACGATGGCGTCGTCGACGACGAAGCCGACGGCGATGGCGAAGGCCATGAGCGTCAGGTTGTTGACCGAAAAGCCGAGCGCCCACATCGCGGCGCAGGTGCCGGCCAGCGACAGCGGCACGGTGATGCCGGCGGCGACCGTCGGCGTCATGCGTCGCAGGAACACGAACACGACCATCATGACGAGGGCGATGGACAGCACGAGCGTAAACTGCATGTCGTGCACGCTGGCGCGGATCGTGGCGGTTCGGTCGGTCAGGACCTGGATGTCTATGCCCGCCGGAATCCACCGCTGCAGGTTGGGGATCAAGTCCTTCACCTGGTCGACGGTGTCGAGGACGTTGGCCTCCGGCTGCTTGCGGATGATCAGCAGCACGCCGGGCTGCTTGTCGAACATGGCGACCGATCGGGTATTGCGCGTGCCGTGCTCGACGCTGGCGACGCTCGACAGCCTTACGACGTTGCCGTTGCTCGTCTTGAGGACGATGGCGCCGTAATCCTTGGCATCGCGCAGCTGCGTATTGGTATCGATGGTGATGGCCTGCTTGTCGCCGTCGACGGAGCCGACCGGGGCGACCGCGTTGGCCTCGGCGATGGCGGTGCGCACTTCCTCCATGCTCAGGCCCATGGAGGCGAGCAAGGTCGGGTTGACGCGCACGCGGACTGCCGGCTGCTCGGCACCGCTGACCTCGACCTGTGCCACGCCGGGAACCTGCGAGATGCGCTGGGCGACAACCGTATCGGCCGCATCGTAGATGGCGCTCGCCGTCAGGTTCTTCGACGTCATGGCGAGGATGAGCACTGGCGCCGCCGAGGGATTGTATTTGCGGAACGTCGGCACGTCGGGGAGATCACCCGGCAGATCGGCGGTGGCCGCATTCAGCGCCGCCTGCACGTCGCGGGCGGCGCCATCGATGTCGCGCGACAAGTCGAATTGAACCGAGATGCTCGCCGACCCCTGCTTGCTCACCGAGGTCAGCTCCGTGACGCCGGCGATTTCGCCCAGCCGCTTCTCGATCGGTGCCGCGATCGTCGCCGCCATGATCTGCGGATCGGCGCCGGGGCGGCTCGCCTGCACGCGCAGGGTGGGGAAGTCGACCGCCGGTAGGCTGGCGACGGGAAGCTCGAAGTAGGCCGTGGCGCCGAGCAGAAACAGGCCGGCAGCCAAGAGCGTCGTTCCGATCGGTCGCAGGATGAACGGTGCCGAGAAGTTCATGGCGCTACTCGGCCGGTATGCTGGCAGCGCCCGACGGCGTGCCGGTGGCCCGCGGGCCGCTGAACCGCGCCTTCAGCCGCTCCATGGCGAGGTAGATGACTGGCGTCGTGTACAGGGTCAGGAGCTGGCTCAGCAGCAGCCCGCCGACGATGGTTATGCCGAGCGGATTGCGAATCTCGGAGCCGACGCCGCTCTCGATGGCGAGGGGCAGTGCGCCGAACAGCGCGGCCAGCGTCGTCATCATGATCGGCCGGAAGCGCAACAGCGCCGCCTCGACGATGGAATCGCGCGGATTGAGACCCCGCTCGCGCTCCGCATCGAGCGCGAAGTCGATCATCATGATGGCGTTCTTCTTGACGATGCCCATCAGCAGCACGATGCCGATGAGCGCAACCAGCGACAGATCGAGACCCGTGAGCATGAGCGCCAGGAGCGCGCCGATGCCGGCCGAGGGCAGCGTCGTCAGAATGGTAAACGGGTGGACGAAGCTCTCGTAGAGCACGCCCAGCACGATGTAGATGGTGACGATGGCGGCGAGGATCAGCCACGGCTGCGAGCGCAGCGAGGAAGCGAACTCGCTGGCGTCGCCGAAGAAGCTGCCGGTCACCGACGATGGCATGCCGATCTTGGCCTCCGCCGCGCTGAGGATCGACACCGCGTCGCTCAGCGCCGCGCCCGGCACAAGATTGAAGCTGATCGTCTCGGAGGGGAACTGGTCCTGGTGACTGACGGCCAGCGGCGCCGTCGTATAGGTGATCTTGGCGATGGCCGTCAGCGGCACTTGCGAGCCGTTGGTCGAGGGAATGTAAAGCCGGTGCAGCCGTGAAGGATCGCTGCGGTACTGCGGCAGTGCCTCGAGAACGACGCGATATTGGTTTGCCTGCGCGTAGATGGTGGAAACCTGCCGCTGGCCGAAGGCGTCATTGAGCGCGTCGCTCACCGCCTGCACGGTGACGCCGAGCCGCCCGGCCACGTCGCGATCGACATCGATGCGCGTACGCAGACCTACATCCATGGTCTCGAGGTTGACGTCACTCAGCGATGGCGACCGCGCCAGCTCGGCGGCGAGCTTGGTAGTCCATTCGGCGACCTCGCCCGCGTCGGTGCTGACCAGCGTGTATTGGTACTGCGCGCGGCTCGTGCGCGTCGCGATCTGCACGTCCTGCACCGGCTGGAAATAGACGGTGATGCCCGGAATGGCCGCCACTGCGCGCTCCAGGCGGTCGACCACCTCGGCGATGAGCACGCCGCGCTCGGCGCGCGGCTTCAGCGTGACCTTCAGGTGCGAAACGTTCGGTGTCGGGTTGAGCTGGCCGACGCCGACGACGGAGACGACACCCTCGACAGCCGGATCTTTGCGCACCGCCTCGGTTACGGAGGCCTGCAGCCGGCTCAGCTCGGCGAAGCTCACCTGCGGCTCTGCTTCCAGAACGGCGGTGACGAGGCCAGTGTCCTGCGAGGGCAGGAAGCCCTTGGGAATGACGACGTACATCCAGATGGTGATGACGAGCGTCAGCGCCGTGACCATGAGCGTCGCCGGCTGATGCCGCAGCACCCATTCGAGGCTGCGTCGGTAGCCTTCGACGGTGGCGTCCATGCCCCAGTTGAAGGCGCGCGAGACGAAATTGCCGCGCGCCTGAGGTTGATGCTTTAGCAACTTGGCGGCCATCATCGGCGTCAACGTCAGCGACACGATGGCGGAGACGACGACGGCGATGGTCAGCGTCAGCGCGAACTCGCGGAACATGCGCCCGACGAGGCCGGTCATGAACAACAGCGGAATGAACACGGCGATCAGCGACATCGTCAGCGAGATCACCGTGAAGCCGATCTCGCTGGCGCCGTCGAGCGCGGCCTTCAGCGGTTTGACGCCTTTCTCAATGTGCCGCACGATGTTCTCGATCATCACGATCGCGTCGTCGACGACGAAGCCGGTGCCGATGGTCAGTGCCATCAGCGACAGGTTGTCGAGCGAGAAGCCGCAGAAGTACATCACCGCGAAGGTGGCGATCAACGACACCGGCAAGGCAACGCCGGCGATGATGGTGGCGCGCCCGGAGCGCAGGAACACCAGCACCACCATGACGACCAGCACGACACTGAGCACCAGCGTGAACTGAACGTCATGGATCGAGGCGCGGATGGTGTCGGTGCGATCGTGCACCAGCGTCAGCTTCACGCTTTTCGGCAGCGCGCGTTCCAGCCGCGGCAGCTCCGCCTTCAGGCGGTCGACGGTCTCGATGACGTTGGCGCCCGGCTGGCGCTGAACGTCGATGATGACGGCGGGCGTGCCCTGGTACCAGCCGCCGACGCGCGCGTTCTCCAGCCCCTCTTCCACCGTCGCCACGTCCTTGAGGCGTACGGGCGCCGAGTTACGGAAGGCGACGACAATGTCGCGATAGGCCTCGGCCGAGGCGATCTGGTCGTTGGCGGCGATGGTGTAGCTCTGGTGCGTGCCGTCGAGCGAGCCTTTGGGGCCAGCGACGTTGGCCGAGGTAATGGCGCTGTTGAGGTCGGAGATCGACAGCCCGTAGGAGGCGAGGCGCGCCACGTCGGCCTGGATACGCACCGCCGGGCGAATGCCGCCCTCGACCGAAACATGGCCGACACCCGTCACCGTCGACAGGCGCTGGGCGATGAGCGTATCGGCGAGGTCGCTCAGATCGCGCATCGAGACGATGTCGGAGGTAAGCGCCAGGGTTACGACGGCGGTATCGGCGGGGTTCACCTTGGCGTAGGTCGGCGGGTACGGCAGGTTGCGCGGCAGCGTCGAGCCGGCGGCGTTGATCGCCGACTGCACGTCCTGCGCGGCGGCGTCGATGTCGCGCCCGAGATTGAACTGCAGCGTGATCTGGCTGAGGCCATACGAGCTCGTCGAGGTCATGGTCGTCAGCGCCTGGATCTGCCCGAACTCGCGCTCCAGCGAGGCGGTGACCAGCGTCGACATGGTCTGCGGATTGGCGCCGGGAAGCTGCGTCGATACCTGGATGGTCGGGAAGTCGACCTGCGGCAGCGATGATACGGGCAGCCAGAAGTAGCCGAGCCAGCCCCCGATGACGGTCGCGACGGCAAGCAGCGAGGTCGCGATCGGCCGTGTGATGAAGGGGGCCGAGACGTTCATTGGGTGGCGGCGGGCGGGGGACCTGCTTCCCTACGCGGCCCGCGTCTGCCCTCGCCGCGCCGGCCATCGCCACGTTTGTCCTGGCGGAACTCGCGGCGCAGGTCGCCCTGCATGCTTTCCGGCGTGGCGGCGTTGATCGACGCCGTATCGCCTCCCGGCACCGTGGCGGCGCTCGCCTGCGGGGTTCCGGCGTCGGACGAAGCCGCCGGCTTCTGGTCCTCCGGCTGGCTCACGGTGACGTCAGCGCCATCCTTCAGGCGCGCAAAGCCGGTCGTCACCACGGCGTCGGATGGTGCAAGGCCCTTGGTGATGACGGCCAGCGTCTCGTCCTGCTGGCCGACGCTGATCGGACGCGTCGATGCTTTGTTGTCGGCGCCGACGACATAGACGAACGTCCCTTCCGGCCCGCGCTGCACGGCCGAGGTCGGGACGACGACCACCTGCTCAAGTGTGTCGAGCAGCATCCGCACGTTGACGAACTGGCCGGGCCAGAGCTGCAGATCCTTGTTGGGGAAGTCCGCCTTGAGACGGATGGTGCCGGTCGTCTGGTCGACCTGGTTGTCGATCACCTGCAATTCGCCGGTGTCGAGCACGCTCTTGCTGTCGGTCTCCAGCGCCTCGACCTTGAGGGCGCGCTTGGCGACCGCGCGGTTGATGTCGGGCAGGTCCTGCTGCGGCAGGGTGAACAGCACAGAGATGGGCTGCACCTCGGTGATGACGACGATGCCGGCGTCGGAGGCGCGCACGAGGTTGCCGACGTCGATCATGCGCATGCCGGTGCGGCCGGAAATGGGGGCGACGACGCTGGCATAGCCGAGGATGGCGCGCGCGTTCTCGATCGCCGCGTCGTCGGATTTGATCTGCGCCTCGAGCTGCGCCACCAGGGCGCGCTGGGTATCGACGGTCTTGGCGGCGATGACGTTGGCGGAAAGGCTGGTGTAGCGCTCGAGGTCGCGCTTGGCGTTGGCGAGCTGCACCTCGTCCAGCGCCTTCTTGGCGACCGCCTGGTCGAGCTGCGCCTTGAAAGTCACCGGGTCGATCTGCGCCAGCACATCGCCCTTCTTGACCTCCTGGCCTTCTTTGAACTCGACCGACAGTATTTTGCCGTCGACCTGCGGGCGCACGGTGACGAGATTGCGGGCCTTTGCCGAGCCGACGCCTTCCAGCCATACGGGCACGTCGGCGAGCTTCGCCTGCGCCACCACCACCGGCACTGGTCCGTCGGAACGCGCCCAACGCTTGCCGCGCTGGGACTGGCCAGACCCCTGCGTGTAATAAACCGCGGCCGCCGTCATCGCCCCGATGACCAGGACGGCGAGCACCGATTTGAAGAACTTTCTCACCTTGCGGATCCTGACCTAGTGCGATGATCGAGAAATTCGCCGGCGCAGCGTCAATGTAGTGAGCGAATTTCTCGATCTGAATCGCACTAGAACCTCCATGATCTCTAGTGTCCTCACGCTTCCGAAGCTCGCTCGCAACCCAGCCGGCGAGCTTCGGAAGCGGGACACTAGTCCCCGACCCAGACCAGAGGCCGCAAAGCGGCAACACTGCGGCGTCCAGATGCGAAAACGGAAGACAGGGCTAAAAGCCGTCGCCGGGCACGGAGTGACCCAGTATGATTTATTTGTAACAGACGACCGGCTGGACGCGCTTGGCTAATCTCGAAGCGGCGTAAACCTCCGGCAGGAACCGACGCCCCGACCCGCCGTTCAACCTGAAAAGCGAGGCAACCATGCGCTCCTTTCTCTGGTTTTCTCTGGTGGCGATCTGGACGATGTCAGCTGCGGTGGCGCGTCCGGCCGCCGATCTTGGGTGGTCGCCCTATCAGAACCCGCGCTTTGGCCTGCAGATGCGCTACCCAGCCGAGGTCTTCACCCAGCGTCGGACGTCGCAAGCGGGCGACGGCGATCTGTTCACGACGGCGGACGGAAGAGCCAAGCTCCTCATCGGAGCGTTCGAGAACACCGAGCGCCATTCGCCCGCCTCCTATCAACGGTTCATTGCCCGCGAGTCATACCCCGGCTTGCAAGCCGACTATTCGCCGGTCGGCGCTGGCTGGTCGGTGCTTTCGGGCACGCGCGGCGAGACGATGATCTACGAGAAAGTGATGTTCAGCTGCTCGGGGCGGGTAATCAACAGCTTCGCCTTGATCTATCCCATCGACGAGCGGCACCTCTACGATCCCATCGTGGAGGGCATCGAAGACAGCTTCCGACCCGGCATTGCGGAATGTGACGAGCATGCAGCGAGCTTCTGACGTCCTTTGGCAGCCGGCGGCGCCAAAGCGCTACCGTCTCGTGCGGTGGGTCGTGGGGCTTGCTGCCGTTGCCGCAGCGCTGGCCTTGATCAACGGTGGGATGCCGCGCGAGCCCGAGATCGCGCTTCCAGGCGGTCCAACCGCGGTAGCGACGCCGCCCCGTGGGCCTTCGAAGGATGGCGTCGAGCCCGTGCGGATTCTCAACCCTTCGCGCCGGAGTGCGCCCGTGCTGGACGAGCCACCGGTGCGGCTGCCGGCGCCCGAGCGCATGACTGCCAACCCGTCGGCGCCAGTCCCTATGCGCCGCGCGCCGACCGATTATCAGGATCTGCGGCGCGAGCTTCTGAAGGTCGAGTAGTGCTTCCCGCTCACGGAGCCGTCGTCGGCTGCGGCGGCGGTGTCGGCGTCGTGACCTGAATGGTAGCTGGCGGCGGGGTGCGCAAACCCAGGCGGTCGCCGAAGAATACGACGGCGCATGTGGCGACGAATGCCAGCAATATCAGTGCGGCAAGCGGCGAGAATTTGCGCCGGTTGACCACCTTGCGCTCGACGATCTCCCCATCCGGTCCCGCAACGATGTCTCTTTCGATTACCTCGGCCATAACGCTCTCCTTGACGACAGGCTTTCACGCCGAACCGCCGCGAAGGCTGCTTTGTTCCGAAGAAGCAGAAGCGAAGTCGTTTAGAGCAGCGCAAACCTGAGGATGAACAGCACCGCCAGCACCGCCACGGCCGGCCGTAACTCGCTCCAACGCCCGGCCAGCAGCTTGATGCCGGCATAGGCGATCAAGCCGAAGGCAATGCCATCGGCGATCGAGAAGGTGAGTGGCATCGCGATGATGGTGATGGCCGCCGGCACGTACTCGGTCGCGTCGTCAAAGGCGATGTCCTTGGCCGCCGACATCATCAGGCAGCCGACGAAGACCAGCGCCGGGGCGGTGGCGAAGGCGGGGACCGAGGCTGCGAGTGGGGCGAAAAACAACGTCGCCAGGAACAGCACGGCGACAGTGACGGCGACGAGCCCCGTACGTCCGCCGGCGTTCACTCCCGCGGCGCTCTCGACGTAGCTGGTGGTCGTCGAGGTGCCGAGCGCGGCGCCGGCCATGGCTGCCGTGGAATCGACCACGAGGGCGCGCTCCAGCCGCGGCACCGATCCGTCCGGTTGCGTCATGCCCGCGGCGCGGGCGACGGCGAGCAGCGTGCCGGTGTTGTCGAACACGACGATGAAGAAGAACGTCAGCACCACCGTGGCCATGGCGATGTCGAACAAGGCGCCGAGGTCCATCTTGAGGAATACCGGCGCGATCGACGGCGGCGCCGAGGCGATGCCCGAGAAGGGCGCCAGGCCCAGCACCAGCGCGGCGATGTAGGCGGCCATGATGCCGATGAGGATGGCGCCATGGATTTTGCGGGCATCCAGTGCGGCCATGAGGATGAAGGCGGCCACCGCGATCGCCACCGCCGGCGTTTTCAAGTCGCCGAGCGTTACCAGCGTCACCGGGTCGGCGGCGATGAGCCCGGCACCCTTCAGGCCAATGACGGCGAGGAAGAAGCCGATGCCGACGGAAATCGCGAGCTTCTGCGACGCCGAGATGCTGTCGATGATCCACTGGCGCACCGGGGTGATGCTGACCAACAGGAACAGCACGCCCGAGGCAAAGACCGCCGCTAGCGCCGCCTCCCACGGCAGCCCCATGCCCTTCACCACCGAATACGTGAAGTAGGCGTTGAGGCCCATGCCCGGTGCCATGGCGACGGGGAAGTTGGCGTAAAGCCCCATCAGCGCCGAGCCGAAGGCCGCGGCAAGGCAGGTGGCGACGAACACGGCGCCCTTGTCCATGCCCGCCTCGGCGAGGATCGCCGGGTTGACGAAGGCGATGTAGACCATCGTCATGTACGTCGTCAGACCGGCCAGCAGCTCGATCCTGACGTTCGTGCCGTTCTCTTCCAGTTTGAACATGCCGCCCCCCGGCTCGCTTAGGGATTGTCTTAGCGGGGTACCGGCCAGGCGCAAAGAATTCCGCCGCTTCCTGCTCACTGCTTCGCGGTGGTGCCGGTGTAGAACTCGCGCGGCATGCCTACCGAGGCGGCAGGTTGGGCTACGGCGGGTGTCGGCGGTTGCTTCGGCGCCGCGACGCGCTTCGGGGCGTTGACCTTCCGTTTCACGCAGTAGAACGTCGCCGTGCTCAGCGGCGCCCGCTTGCGCAGCTTCTCGGCCACCTTCTCGCAAATCGTCATGGTCGGAAACTTTTCGGTGGTCATCCGCTTCGAACCCGAGGCGACCGCTATCACCGTGTAGAGCGTCGCTGCATCCATCGTCGCTTCCCCGCGTAACCCGTCGCCGGCACACTTAGCGCGAACGCCGGCGCGCCGCCCTGCGTCCTATGCCCGCCGTCCGCATCCTTGTTTGCTGATGCGCCTGTCGGATATTGGTCCGGCAGAAAGTTATCCACCAGCCATGCAGCGGCGTCGAGCCGCGCGTACGGCTTCCGCATTCGGTGTTCGGTAGGATCGTTACGCTGCGTCGGCGGAGCCACGGTAGCGGCGGGCGGCACGCTCAGCGGGTGCCGGCACGCTGCGGTCGCCGAACCACCGTGGCGGCACCACGTGCATATCGATGCCCGTCTCCTCGAACAACATCGGCTCCGTCGGCCCGATGACCTGCACGCGGTTGCGACCGGTCTGCTTGGCCGCATAGAGGGCGCCGTCGGCGCGGTGGAACAAGGCGCCGATATCGCAATTGATATCGTCGTGCGCGGCGACGCCGATGCTCACCGTTCCCGCCACGGGAAATCCATCGATGATGGCTGCCGTGTCGGCAAACGCGGCGCGGAGGCGCTCCGCCTTGGCGGCAGCGGCGCTCAAGTCGGCGCCAGGGAGGATGGCGGCGAACTCTTCGCCGCCGAGACGCCCGAGGATGGTTCCGCTGTCGAGCTCATCGGCCAGCGTGTCGGCGAAGAGTTGCAGCACGCGGTCACCGAAACGGTGGCCATAGGTGTCGTTGATCTTCTTGAAGTGGTCGAGGTCGAGCACCATCACCGCCAGTGAATGTCCGCGCAGATACCTACCCTGCGCGGCCAGCTCGTCGGCGGCGGCGAACAGCGCGCGGCGGTTCGGCAGGCCGGTCAGCGCATCGGTGAGGGCGAACATCCGCTGCTGCAGCTCCTGACGCTCCTTCACCATGGTGAGCACGACGAAGGCCAGGGCGATGCGGCAGAGCAGCAGGATGATGATCACGACCGGCATCCACTTGCTGGCGTAGATCAGGCTGACTTCGCGCACCGGCATGATGAGCGTCAGCGGCATCCAGGCGAGCAGCCCCGTCGCGGTGACGACCAGCAGCACGATGGCCGGCCAGCGCGACACCAGGCGCTCGTCCTCCTGATAGGTGAACTCCGCCGCCGCCATCAGGTTGAGCGTCGCCATCAACGTGCAGACGAGGATGAGCCGCTGATCGTACGTGGCGACGAGGCCGGCTGCGGCGGCGATAACGACGCCGCACGGCCATACCGCAATCCACAGCGGGTTGAATTCTCGTCCCTCGAACTGGCGCACCGCCATCCACACGATGGCCGCCGACATCACCATCAGCGCCTGGCCGAAGATGCTGAGAGGGGGATGGTTGATTGAAGCCGCGGTGGCGGCGAGGCCTATTCCCGACGCCATGACGAGCTGGGCAAGACCCCACCAGCCGACCAGAGCGCTCGAGCGCTCGCGCCACCATACAAAGCAGAGAACGAGACCAAGCACCGTCGTAGCCGAGAAGCTGACGAGCGAAACGGTGGGCATGTCGAGGATCATTGGTGCCCCAGTGGGAACGATCCGGTGTCGGATCATTGTCTTGGGGAGCATCTAGCCGTGGTGCGATTGATGGCTTGTCTAGAAATTCGGTGAAATTTGAAGCATCGCAAGAATGCCCAAATCGCTGCGTCGACAGCTCGGTTTTGCCGACCCCTCAACGCCGCAGCAGATGCTCGCGGCGGATGTCAGCCAGGGTGGCGCACCCCGTCAGCGCCATGGCGATCTCGAATTCGTCGCGCAACAGGCGCAGCACATGAGCTACGCCCCGCACGCCGGCAACGGCTAGCCCGTAGACGATGGGTCGCCCGACCATCACGGCGCTCGCCCCGCTGGCGAGGGCCTTGAACACGTCGGTGCCGCGGCGGATGCCGCCGTCCATCAGCACCGGCACGCGCCCGGCCACACGATCGGCAATGCCCGGCAGCACCTCGATGGTGGCTGGCAGCGTGTCGAGAGTCCGCCCGCCGTGGTTCGACACGACGATGCCGGCTGCGCCGTGGGCAATGGCGAGCTCCGCGTCGTCGGCGTGCAGGATGCCCTTCAGCACCACCGGCAGGCGCGTCTGCGCCGCCAGCCAATCGATGTCGCTCCAGATCGGCGCCACCGCCATGAAGTGGTCGAACACCATGCTGCTTGGGGTCGCCACCGGCGCCGGCGCCAAATAATTCGCGAGGTTTGCCGCAACCACGCCCGGCGGCAGCTGGAATCCGGCGCGACGCTCGCGGTCGCGTGCCCCGTTCACCGGTGCGTCGACGGTCACCACCAGCGCCTCGTAGCCTGCCGCCTCGGCGCGCGCCACGAGATCGAGCGTATGGGCGCGCTCGGGCTGCACGTAGAGCTGCAGCCAGCGGCGCGGTCCGGCTGTCGCCGCAACCTGCTCCAGCGTCTCGCTGGCGAGGGTGCTGAGCACCAACCCGGCGTCGAGCGCCGCGGCGGCCACTGCGGTGCCGCTTTCACCGTCGGCGTGCGCCAGCCGCTGGTAGGCGACGGGCGCGACGAGGATCGGATGCACGAACGTTTGGCCGAATAATTCCAGCCGCGTATGCCCGCCGGGCCTTCCGCGCAGCACCCGCGGGGAAAGCCCGATGCGGTCGAACGCCTCGCGATTCCACCGCGCGGTGATCTCATCGCCCGCGCCGCCCGACAGATATGCCCAGGCATTGGCATCGAGACGCTGCGCGGCGAGGCGCTCGTAGTCGTCAAGGTTGGCGACACCCGCGGGTATCTCGGTCAGCTTGCGGGTGGGATCGGTCACGGTGCGCCGCGCTCTGGTTGGCTCATGCTTGTCGAAGCTTTAGCCCAGCCGAGCGGAGCGCGCCAATCGCGCCGGCGTCCATGGTGAAGTCGTTTTCAGGCGAAAGTGGCTAGGGGACTAGGCAGTGTCCCGATCTAGCGTTTTTCCCTATTATAATCGAAACCCTCATCGCGTGGAGATTGTGCGCGCAACGGGTCTCGACCATTGCCGCAAGCTACCCTTGGTGAATGACTTCGCGACAAAGTTAAATACGACCAGCAGGACTGGCTTGATCTCTACAAGGTCGCCTTTGCAGAATTCGGCGCGCGTGCTCTGTGGAGCTTCAAACGCCTCGATCATCCTCAGCCCAAGGATGCGCTGGTCGTAGCGCGCCAGCTGCGCTTCGAGAGCGACATGCAGGCCCGCAAGCTGGCCGAGCAGATCGAGAGGCTGGCCGGTGCCGCTCTCTAAATTCCAGACTGAAGTCCTCCCGCTACTCGCAGCCCGGAAAGGACAAAAGCACCGGCGCCCCGGTGCAACCCAATCCGGCAGGGCTCGACGACTACATTCGCCACGCCCCGCAGCGCAAAGGTCATTGGCCGTCATCAACGTCCATGAGCAGCGCCATGCTTGACCGACTGAAGCTTCCGTTGCCCTAACCGCACACCGACGCTAAGGCAGTGGACCCGTCGCTCGGGCCAGGCAAAATTGGCTGGGGGACTAGGATTCGAACCTAGACAGGCAGAGTCAGAGTTTGCAGTCCTACCATTAGACGATCCCCCAATGCCGGGATCCGCGACGGCCGGAGCCGCCGGAGCGGCGCATATAACAGGTGGCCGGAAGGGCCGCAACCCGCCTTCACCGAGGCTCGCTGCCGCCGCCCGCGCCCAACAGCTCCGGCCGGTATTCGAAGTGCATGCTGTCGTAGTGATACCAGCGTCCGCCCCAGATGAACCCGTGCTTCTCGAAAATGCGCACGATCTCCATGGGGATCTCATTCTTATAGGCGATGGCGCCGTCCTTGCCGGGCGCCGCGTTGCGCCAGTAGTGCGAGCGCTTCAGCGCAATGTCGATGGCGATGCCGTGCCCGTGCGCCGACACGCGGTCGGTGCCGGCGATGACGCGGCAGTTATAGGTGCCGGCCGATGGGAAGAGAAAGACGTCGAATGAGGCCGGCAGAGCGTCCAGTTCGGCGCTCACCGCGGCGAGCGCGCGCGCCGCTCCATTGACCTTGTTGAACGGCAATCGCTGTTGCGTCCGCTTTGGCAGCCAAGCCACGGTCTCCAGGTTCTTCTCCACACCGCCGGCGCGGCAGTTGCCGTAGACCTTGTCGAAGAATGCCGTGTTGCGCGCGCGGCCGGGGTCGATGTTCACGGCCGGCGGCGTCGCTTCGGCTCCGGCCGGATAGGGCACGGCCAGCATGTCGGCGACATCGGGATGCGCCAGCCATTCTTCGAACGGCTTGTCGCCCTTGCCGTCGTCGAGCGGCATGCGCGTGCCATCGCGCCAGACGAGCTCGCCGCCGTCGATGCGTTGCAGGTGATCGGGGTAGGCGGCCAGCAGTTGCGACCGCTGCTGCTCCGACAATTCGGCGGCCAATGCCGCATTGCCCCCACCTGGCCCGCAGAGTGCCGCAGCAACGAGAAGGGGAAGAAAGGCGAGGCGGTGCATCGATTAAGTCTAATTCAGCTCCGCCTCGACGGGGACAGTTCTTTGCCTCGAAGTGCGCTTTACCGGGAGCCGATTGCTGCTAGACTGGCGGCAAGTGTCATCCAGAAGACGCCTGATGACGCGGCCGGACGCGGATTTCCGCGAAATGGCCAGATGCCAGGCGCTGGAGCTAGAACTGTGCAGGGCTATCCCGACAAGGGCGGCGCCACCAGAGCGCCTGAGGCCGGAGCCAGCGGCGGCGAACTTCCCGCTATCAACGCTCATTTCTCTCCTGCCGGACATCACAGTGGCAGCGCCGACGGCGCCACGGCGACCGCGCGTGAGGGACGCGACCCGCGCAGCGACGGCGTTTACGGTGCGCTCGACCTCGGCACCAACAATTGCCGCCTGCTGCTCGCCCGCCCATCGCGGCGCGGCTTCCGCGTCGTCGATGCCTTCTCGCGCATTATCCGGCTCGGCGAGGGCGTCAGCCAGACGGGGCGCCTGTCGGAGCCCGCCATGGCGCGCACCCTGGATGCGCTCAAAGTTTGTGCCGCCAAGCTCGGCCGCGCCAAGGTGCGCCGCTCGCGTCTCGTCGCCACGGAAGCCTGCCGCGTCGCCGAGAACGGCGGAGAGTTTCTCGCGCGCGTGCGCGACAGGCTCGGCCTCGAGATCGAGATACTGACGCCTGAGGTGGAGGCGCGACTGGCCGTATCGGGCTCCGCGGCGCTGATCGACGCAAGCTGCGACTGCGTCCTCGTGTTCGACATCGGCGGGGGCTCCTCCGAGCTCATCCTGTTGGACCTCACGCGCCGTAACCGCCAACGCGACCGCCGCTTTGCCGGGCGGCTCGACGCGCAGCATTGCATGGTCGCCTGGACGTCGCTGCCCATCGGTGTCGTGACGCTCGCCGAGCGCTTCGGCGGCCGCCATGTGGCGCCGGCCGATTTCGAGGCGATGGTCGCCGAGACGCAGCAGCGGCTGCAGAGCTTCGAGGCGCAGAACAAGGTGTCCGAGCGCCTCGCCGGCCGCCGCGTGCATATGCTCGGCACCTCCGGCACCGTCACCACCGTCGCCGGCATCCAGCTTGGCTTGACGCGCTATGACCGCAACCGCGTCGACGGCTGCTGGCTCAGCGTCGACGAGGTTCGCAAGGTCACCGCCGACCTGCTCGGCCGCACCTACGAGCAGCGCATCGCCGAGCCGTGCATCGGCCGCGACCGCGCCGACCTCGTGCTGGCCGGGTGCGCCATTCTCGAGGCTATCCTGCGCATGTGGCCGTGCGAGCGCTTGCGCGTCGCCGACCGCGGCCTGCGCGAAGGCATCCTGACGACGCTGATGGTGGAGGATGGTGTGATGACGCCGGCCCGCCGCCGTCGCCGCCCCGTTTAGAGTATAGAGAAATGGCACAGAAGCGCGGCGGGCCCCCCCCGCAAAAAGGCCCCGGCGGCGGCCAACGCCAGATGTACGTGCGCCTGAAGACGGCGGGTAAGCATCGTCCCTCCTCGCAGCGCTGGCTCGAGCGCCAGCTCAACGATCCTTACGTCTCGGCCTCCAAGCGCGACGGCATGCGCTCGCGTGCCGCCTACAAGCTGAGCGAGATCGACGACAAATATCGCTTCCTGAAGCCCGGGGCGCACGTCGTCGACCTCGGCGCCGCCCCCGGCGGGTGGAGCCAGATTGCCGCCGAGCGCGTGCAGTCGATCGGCGGCAAGGGGCAGGTGGTGGCCATCGACATTCTGCCGATGGAGCCGCTGGCCGGCGTCGAGGTACTGCATCTCGACTTCACTGAGCAAGGGGCGGAGGAGAAACTGAAGTCGCTGTTGCGCGACGGCCATG
The DNA here is from genome assembly GCA_963795225.1 of uncultured Alphaproteobacteria bacterium. Taxonomy (GTDB): domain Bacteria; phylum Pseudomonadota; class Alphaproteobacteria; order Rhizobiales; family Hyphomicrobiaceae; genus Hyphomicrobium_A. The sequence goes on from CAWCHB010000007.1 coordinate 45,827, forward strand.
CAGACGTCGTCCTGTCCGATATGGCGGCGCCCACCATTGGCCACACGCGCACCGACCATTTGCGCATCATGGGGCTGGCGGAGGCGGCGGGCTACTTCGCTTGCGACGTGCTGCGCCCCGGCGGCACGTTCATCGCCAAGGTGCTGCAGGGCGGCACCGAGCGCGAGCTGCTCGACCTGTTGAAAAAGCGCTTTGCCACCGTGCGCCACGTCAAGCCGCCGGCGAGCCGCTCCGATTCCGCCGAGCTCTACGTCTTGGCGACCGGCTTCCGCCCGATCTAACCCGGACGCCTCAACTCGGGGGTAGCGCGGCCGGTTGCGCGTCGGGCGTGCGGAAGAGGCGGGCGATGACCCAGCCGAAGAGGATGATCACCGGCCCTATCAAGAGGTCGACGAACAGCAGGGGCGTCAGCATGCCGGTCGAATTCGAACGCGAAGGCGAGAATGACGACGCCGACGATCAGCGCCACTGAGATCACCGCGTAGACCCAGCCGACGACGCGAATGCCATCGCCGAGCTTCTCGCCCCAGCTCTCCTGCGGTCGCACGGGGCCGTGCCCGGCCAGCCGGAAGCCGGCGGCGACCGCGGCGACGCCGATAAAGCCGCCGATCACCGGCGAGAACCACAGCACGTCGGCCAGAAAGAATGCCCAGTCGCGGCTCAGGTACGGCTGCTCGGGGGACGACGGAAATAGACGCGGGACGATGCGCACCCAAAACATCGTCGCCGATGGTCCGCATATCGCCGCGACGAGGATATCGAGCGCCTTGCGCCAACCGGTATGCCGGCGCACGCGGGCGGTCACGATGCCCACCAGCAGGCCGCCGAGCAGGATGATGAAGGGGAAGGTGACGTCGACCATCGCTGCACTCGGGCCCGGTCACATCGTAGCAGTGTTCCGCGGGTAACAGCTACGCGCGACACTCGGCAGCTATGCGGAACCTGCTCGTCAACCCCGCCTTAACCAAGTGCGGGGCCGCGGCCGGTGCGCGTTGAATCTTGCGAGAATTTCATCAGTGCACAAGCCGTAGCTTGAAGGACTTTCACAAGGAGATCGGTTACGATGCTGTGCGCTCTGGAGAGGCTATCGGTCATGCCACGCCCGTCTCTCGTCTCCCTGTGTATTGCAAGCTTCGCGGTCGCTTGCGCGCTCCCGGTCGTCGCGCACGCCGATGACACGTTCTCGGTTATACCCAGCCAGGTGGTGACGCTGGGCAACGGCGAGGGCGATGCGTTCGCCGTCGAGCAGATTTCCCGCAATGACAATATGGTCACCGTGCTGCTGCGCCCGAAAGGCGAGAGCTGCACCTTCCGCTTCGCTGTCGGCGTCGGCAGGAGCGTGCAACTTCGCTCCGATTCCGGCGCGGGCCAGTCCATGCTGTGCAAGGCGACGCTGCAGCCGCTGACGCAGGATGATGCCGCCGAGTTCGGCGCCGAGTGCACCGAGGCGCCGACATCGAGCGAGCTCAAGTGCCCGCCCGACGGCGACACCGCCGCCATCAACTACCCGCAGCAATAGACCCGACGCCATCGGCACGCGCGCGCGTGAAGTCGCGGCGCCGTTCAGTGACCCGCCTTGGCCTTGCGGAACGGCGCTCCGACGATGGCGACGACCGCCGCCGTCAGCGCGCCGGCGGCGAGCCCGACGATCGCCGCCCCCGTCGCCGTCACCAGCCACGCGAGTACGCCGCCGGCCACCGGCACCGCGGCGCGTACGACCTCGGCGATATCGTGGACGAAATGCTCGGGTGCCGTCACGCCGAACGTAGCGAGGCCGTGCACGAGGATGCCGCCGCCGACCCACAGCATGGCCACCATGCCGATCAGGCTGAGCGTCTCCAGGAATGGCGGCATCCCATAGACGAGGGCGCGGCCGATGGGGCCGGAAAGGAAGCCGTTGCGCTGGGCGAGGCGCACGCCCAGATCGTCGGCCTTCACGATCAGCGCCACCACGCCGTACACCGCGACGGTGATGACGATGGCGACGAGGGCCAGCACGATCGCCTGCGTGGCGAGGTCGGGCGCGGTGATGGTGGCGAGGGCGATGGCCATGATCTCGGCCGAGAGAATGAAGTCGGTGCGGATGGCGCCTGACACCTTCGCGTCCTCGAGCGCCTTGTCGCCCTGCGCCAACTCGGCAACGACCTTGACGCTCTGCTCCGTCTGGCTCGGCGCCGTCAGCATGTGGTGCACCTTCTCGTAACCCTCGAAGGCGAGGTAGAGGCCGCCCAGCATCAGCAGCGGCGTGATCGCCTGCGGCAGGAAGGCGCTCAGCAGCAGGGCGGCGGGCAGCAGGAACAGCAGCTTGTTCTTCAGCGAGCCGTAGGCGATGCGGCCGACGATGGGCAATTCGCGCTCGGCCGCCAGCCCGGTGACGTAGCGTGGCGTCACCGCCGCATCGTCGATGACGACGCCTGCCGCCTTGGCGCTGGCCTTCACCGCTTGCGAAGCCGCGTCATCGAGCGTCGCCGCCGCCAGCTTGGTCAGCGCCACGACGTCGTCCAATAGCGCCAGCAGCCCGCCGCTCATGGTGTGTCCCCCTCGTAAAGTTCACGGCCGATCATGGGGATGGCTAGCCCGAGGCGGGGGCGGGTGGCAAGGGTCGGGGGGTGGATGCGCAGGCGATTGAACTCATGTGCTGTTCCTGCTAATTCTGCCTTACGCGAAACTTATTTCCGTGTTTACGGGAATTCCCGTGTCATCCATTTTTTTGATTTATTAACATGCCCAGATTGCGAGACAAAATACTTTCCAATTTTCCTTCTCCGATCGTCGAACAGCTTATTGAGTTTAATCGCCACGTCTCGAACATTGATGCTGACTATATTGTGTTTATGGCCCGCAAAGCGTTGCGCCTCCATGACATGCTTGCTCATATCGGCGGGGCGCAGACAAAACGACTAGTGTTCTCGGACAACATTCTAGATCAGTCCCTCGTGCGGTTTAAGGGAAAGAAGTTAGCCCTGATTGATGATACGTTGATACTCGGATCGACGCTTGGCCGAACTGTCAGTGAGTTGCGGCGACACTCACGAACAACGCAAGTCGAGACCCATGTCTTTGCTTTAGATCGCGACAATTGGTGCAAAAAGCTCATTACCCCGGACCACGTTTTTTGTCGCCTCAGCCAGCAAGAAATGCTGAACTTTTGCGCATCTGAAGTGCGAGCTTTAGCGCAGGCGGGTATTCCGTATTTGACGTACTTTCCCCTGACAAAAGCTGTTCGATTGTCGTCGGATGCAGTCAGACAACTCGATATGCTAAAGGGCTGGAGCGCTCACGACGTAACTGACACGTCATTCTCGGGAAGCGACGTTCTTTATATAACGTTCTTACCGAGCGAGGAAATGTTGAACGCGATCTCCGACAAGTTCGTCGCGGTCTCATTCGACGTTGTGGATATTGTGAAAGTGCGGCTATTCTTAAAAAGATCCAGAGCCGGTTTCTATAGCGGGAGATTTGTGCCGATCGTAACTTTAAGTCCGCTTTCAGATGCCCAAGCAAATGAACTGTTCGAAACGATAACACGCCAGCTGTTCGAATGGAGAGCCGATTCTTTCACGCAAGCCTACAAGTCACTAGAAACCATTCGGGCGAAAGTTCGCTTTTGCCAATACGTAATGAGCGCTGATATTGGCAGGCTATTCCTCGATGCGGTCAAGCGGGACATTGGTCTAGCTGGCACACCTGAATATGACCTAAATGAAGGTATTCGCCAGTTTGGCCCGTGGTTTAGAGAGGAGTTGGTTGCGGCCCATGCTCAGTCTCTAAAATTCCTGTTCCCCGCGGCGGAGCAGGGTAAACGACGGCATGCGCTAAGCAAATCGGCGATCCCGCGAAGCACGTATCAGCAAGCATCGGAAGAGTTCCAAAAGGTATTCGCTGTAAAAGGGGTTCGTCGCAACTTTCGACGAGGGGACGAGCAGGAAATCGCGGCGCGGGTCAGTACGGCTTTTGTGAAACTTTTCCACCTACATGAGCTACCGGCGCGGCGTGAGGCGCACCGACTAGGCCGAAAGATCTTCTCGAACACCGGTAGCTCTACGTCGCACCGCAATAGATTAGCGGTTGGGTTTCCGTGGCACCTTCTTGCGCGACATATAGTGCCGTATGAGAGGAAGCTAACCCATTCGCGAGTCAACTATGCAAGCCTCTATCTTGACAATCTCATTGATCTCGGCATTGCCGTGCCGATCTTATCACATAGAGAGGGCGTTATATTCCGTGCATATCGCCACGGAGAGGATGTCCTTCTCAATGATCAAGCTTTGGTTTTATGCCACGAGGTCTGCGCTGGCTTTATGAAAGAGGCCAGAGCGTCCGACATTCCGCGGATTGCCCTAGAAAAGTCTCTTGTTACGATGTTTCGAGGGGCCCCGAGCCGCGGCCTCCTTACAGGAGTTTATGGCTCTGATCCCAAGGGTGAGGTAATCCGCGTTGGTTTTCACCTTCACGGCGCTGTGTCTCTCGTCTCCCGTTCTGACAATGAGCTTCTTGCCGATAAGGTCGAGAGCCGGCTGTCGACCCATCGGCTCTGATCTGTGTTGATGTAGGGCTTAGCCGAGAGCGGCAGCGATGCAATGCCTCGGTGTGATGCGATCGCCCACCCGTTCGATCATGCGCCGCCAGCCCAGATAGCTTTCCAGATATGCCGAGGCGACGCCCTTGAAGCGGCGCATCCATGCCTTGAGGCGGCTGGTGTAGGCGTTGACGTTTTGGATGTGATAGGTGCCGAACGTGTGCCGACCCTCACTGGCGTTGATGGCGATGTGCAGGATGTTGGCCGCGTCTGCGAACTGTCCGTAAGCCGCACGCCCGTCGCTCACGAGGAGTGCGTCCTTCGCCACCACGGGCCTCAACGCTGCGGCGAAGGTTCGCCCTTTAAGATCGGGCAGCAGCGCGTCTGTCGTCTGTCCATGGCGGTCGCGAACAATGAGAACCGCGTCGTAGTCGTCGGTTGAAAGCCCCTTCTTCTTGGCCGTCCCGCCACGCTTTCTCGGGCTCCGCCCGGTGATCTTCTTCGAGCCCTTAGCTGACTTCCGGATGAAGGTCTCATCCGCCTCGACAATCCCGGTGACGGCTTTCGCCTTGGCCGTCTTCGGCGATGCCAGGAAGCGATGACGCCAGCGGAACGACGTCTCGAGATGGATCCCGCAACGCTCAGCCGCCTTGCGCAGGCTCACGCCATCGACGAGCGCACGGGCATATTCAAGCCAAGCCTCGCGGCGATGCAATTGCGCCAGCGGCGTGCCGGTCAGGGCGTTGAATGTGCGTGAGCAGCACTTGCATTTATAGCGCCTGAGCCCGCTCGCTACACCCCAGGAGCCGAAGGCCGCGGACTTGCAATGGCCACAGACCGGTGCCACCGCGAAGCGTGTCTCGATCAGTGCGATGACATCGGCGGCCGAACCGTTGCCCTTGAGCGCAGCGGCCAGCGCCGACCGTTGAACCTCAGAGAGGTCACCCAACTGCTCGAGAAGGGCCTGGAACTCTTGTGGCTTCATGAGTTTCCCCTGCTGGCAAATCACCAGCAGCAGAATCCCTCTACATCATGTCAGAACAGAGCCGACCCATCTACTGAATCGCGGCGTGCTGAGACGCGGCGACTCCGGCAAGTATCGTCTCGGCGCGAAGCCGCAGGCGGCATTCGAAGATCCGAGAGCCCAGACTGAAGCTCGTCATCTCGGACAAATTGTCGGTCGACTCTACACCGCAAAAGACGCCGCGGGCCGCGTGCTGGATGACGAAGATTTTTCTGTGCTGGCGAGCTGCCCGACGGCTAAAGACGCGGGCGCGGCAATAGCCGCAGAACTGTCAATCATTACGCATGGCTTACGCTCGTTGGTTCCCAATATTTCGACGGCGGTTGATTGGCACTCGAAAGAAAGCTGCCTTAGCGTCCTTCAAGGTCTAAAGCGCGGTCTTCCCTACCAAGCGCTAAACTCAGGAGTACTAAAACTCGTTGGGCATGCTCAAAACAGGCCACCGAGCATACTTGCCCGCGGCGTAGCCTATCTGGAAAGTCTACCTATGGGCGATGTTCTCGCAGATAACTGGAAGGCTTGGTGGCCAATCATCCCTCAGTCGGCTCGATCAGAATCCGCTCAATTCCAGAAACAATTTGAACAATGCGGATTAGCACTTCTTGATTGTGCTCTTGGGTTTGGCGCGATGGTCATGGCGCTCACGTGGGCGGCTAGGGGTCGAGGTGGCAGACTGCGGCGAAAGGACCGTATCCCTCTCGAACTCGTCGAGACGATCATCAAACAACTTTCGGCCCTTCCAGAACCTCACAAGCGGTTCTCTGACCGATTGTTACGCATTGGGCGCCAACCGAGCGATGGAACAAATTTTGCTCGCGCATTTGCGCTGGGGGACAAGTGGATTACCCAAGCGAGGATCAAATTCGTTACGGATACAACGCAGGAAACCTTGGATTTGGTTGCCCGAATTCGGGAAGATGGATGGGCGCGTAAGCTATCAATTTGCTATTTGGTACGATGTTATTGATTCTACCTCAAAACGTGCAAAGCTTTCGGGCGAGGCGGCCCTAGCTTATGCCGCTAGAGTGCGTCGGTTTAAGGCGTCTGTCTCTCGAGAAGTCGAGAGCCTCATGATTCGTGTCACGGGCAAGGGCGCGAGGCTCGACGTCAGCGGCGGCGGTGCTTCTTCTACCGATGACGAAAAGCACTGCTTCGTTTTCGGGAGCCAAGCCTTGATATGGTGCCGCGATATCATTCGACTCCTGATATCTTGCGCCAGCAGAAATGGACTTGCCATTCGCATGCTGGTGCTGCCTGCGGACTTCGCAGGGATCGCTGCGTTCAAAATTCCGCATCGCGAGGTTGATGGTGAGGAGTTTTGGGCGCATTTGGCCCAGATTAAGCACTCCCTGAAGTTATCAGAGCTGGAATTTGGTTGGGAATCTGCGGGAAGCTCGCCTAGTTCGTCGGTTGTTTGGGTATGGGCATCGCTGGCCGATAAATTGAGGGTTACTCAGATCTCTGAGGTCAAGCAAGTTATTGATCTGAGTGTACCCTCCACTCTGTATAGCGCAGAGCTCATTCACAGAGTTCAGGGATTTCGGATCGTTACCGGATCAGATAGCTGACGGCGGCGAAACTAATCCCCGCCCCTCGCACCTCCCCCATACTCCCCACAGCCTTGCCCGATAGAGGGACGCAGCAGCTGAGCGTCTGAAGCGGGGCAAGGACGGTGACCCGGTTGAGGCTGGCGGATTTTGCGATCATCCGCCTGCCGTGCGGTGAAGCTCGCCGCAGATGCCGGGGCCGTGGACTTCGAGGCTGTGCGCCGGTGGCAATCACCACGCACGGACGCCCGTCGCGCAGCGGCGCTCCGCATCTTTCTTTGCGGAGCGCAGCCGCCAGCGGTCCTGATGCGTAAGCCCGGCGTTGAACGCCATAGGGTGGGACCAAAGGCGCGCTGACGATGTGACCGCACCCTCGGCACGGAGAGCCACCGCACGCGGGCGCCGAAAGGTCGCCGGACTTGTAACTAGGATGGCGGTCGTTTGGCGCCCGCGCTCCCTCTTTTGCTGCGCAACCGACTCGCACTCCGGCGAGCCGGCCGGTTGCGCTGGCCAACCGACTCGCACTCCGGCGAGCCGGCCGGTTGGCGCACGCGCGCGAGTGCGAGCGGCATCGGGCAATAGGCAGTCGGCAGTGGCGCGTGCCCCATATTGCCCATTGCCCACTGCCTGGCTGCCGGCGCCAGTCTGCCGCGCCACCCCCTCGCTTCCCTCCCCCCGACTTAGGTGGTATAGCCCTGCCGACATCGTTCCCGCGCTGGGCCCCGGAACCTTGTCGCCCAGCCCTCAGGAGACCGCATCAGCATGGCCGCACGGAATGGCCCGCTCACTATCGATTCCGCCGTCGCGCTGACGTTCGACGATGTCCTGCTCGTGCCCGCCGCCTCCGAGATCATGCCCAGCCAGGCGGACGTCTCAACGCAGATCACCCGCTCCATCCGCCTCAACATCCCGGTTATCTCCTCGGCCATGGACACGGTGACCGAGGCGCGCCTCGCCATCGCCATGGCGCAGGAAGGCGGGGTCGGCGTCATTCACCGCAACCTCGCCCCCGAGGAGCAGGCGCGGCAGGTGGCGATGGTGAAGAAGTATGAGTTCGGCATCGTGCTCAATCCGGTCACCATCAACCCGGAAGCCTCGCTGCGATCGGCCCTGGCGCTGATGGCCGAGCACTCGATCTCCGGCGTGCCCGTGGTCGAGGCGCCGAAAAAGGGCTCATCCAAGGGCCGGCTGGTCGGCATTCTCACCAACCGCGACACGCGCTTTGCGACCAACCTCGAGCAGCCGGTTTCCGAGCTGATGACCAAGGACAGGCTGGTCACCGTCGATCGATCGGTCTCGCAGGAGGAGGCCAAGCGGCTTCTGCACTCCAACCGCATCGAGAAGCTGATGGTGGTCGATGACGACTACCGCTGCATCGGCCTGATTACGGTCAAGGACATCGAGAAGGCGCTGAAGCACCCGCACGCCGCCAAGGACGCCGAAGGCCGCCTGCGCGTCGCCGCGGCGACCACCGTCGGTGAGGACGGCTTCCACCGCACCGAGCTATTGATGGCGGCCGGCTGCGATCTCATCGTCGTCGATACGGCACATGGGCACTCGAGCCGCGTGCTCGAAGCCGTACGGCGCATCAAGAAGCTGTCGAACAGCGTGCAGGTTATCGCCGGCAACGTCGCCACGGCCGAAGCCACCAAGGCGCTGATCGATGCGGGCGCCGACTCGATCAAGGTCGGCATCGGCCCCGGCTCCATCTGCACGACGCGCGTCGTCGCCGGCGTGGGCGTGCCGCAGCTCACTGCGGTCATGGATTGCGCCGAGGAAGCCTCCAAGCACGGCGTGCCGATCATCGCCGACGGGGGCATCAAGTATTCGGGCGACGCCGTGAAGGCGCTCGCCGCCGGGGCATCCTGCGTGATGATCGGTTCCTTGCTCGCCGGCACCGACGAAGCTCCGGGCGAAACCTACTTCTACCAGGGCCGCACCTATAAGGCGTACCGCGGCATGGGCTCCATCGGCGCCATGGCGCGCGGCTCGGCCGACCGCTACTTCCAGCAGGAGGTGAAGGACACCCTGAAGCTCGTGCCGGAAGGCATCGAGGGCCAGGTGGCCTACAAGGGTCCGGCAGAGAACGTATTGCACCAGCTCGTCGGCGGCCTGCGCGCCGGCATGGGCTATCTCGGCGCCCGCACGCTGGCTGAGCTCAGGGCGACGGCCAAGTTCATCCGCGTGTCGCCGGCGGCCATCCACGAGAGCCATCCGCACGGCGTGCTCATCACGCGCGAAAGCCCTAACTACCCCGGCAGCGTCTAGGGCAGCCTCTAGCTGTCATCCTCGGGCTTGTCCCGAGGATCCAGTTCTCGGACAGTACCGACGTGCCAGTATTAGTATGCGTCGGTGCGCAACGATCGATCGGGGAATCCGTTGAGCCGTGGGTCCTCGGGACAAGCCCGAGGATGACATTTGAGGGTCCAGTCGATGACTGTTACCGATCTGCTGCTGCCGGTGTTCGTTCAAGTCGGCTTGACCTTTGTGCTGTTCTACTGGATGGCGGCCTTGCGCACGGGGGCGATGCGCTCGGGCACTGTCCGGCCCGGCGATATTGCCTTGCGCGAGCCGCGCTGGCCGGAGCGAGCGACGCAGGTCGCCAACTGCTTTCACAACCAGCTCGAGCTGCCGATGCTGTTCTACGCGGTGGTGGCGTTCATTCTCATCACCTCGACCAACAGCCTCGTCTTCATGATCCTCGCTTGGATTTTCGTGCTGACGCGGCTGGTGCACGCCTACATCCACACGGGCCACAACGACGTCTGGCATCGCGGGGCGGCGTTGGGGGTGGGGGCGGCTGCCCTTGTGGCCATGTGGGTGATCTTCGCCGTCCGCATCCTCGTCACCGGAGCTTAAAGCCATGCGCGCAGGCGCGCGAATTGCGGCGGCGGCGGAAGTCCTCGACGACATCCTCAACAGACACAGGCCGGCGGCCTCGGCGCTCGCCGACTGGGGCAAGGCGCATCGCTTCGCCGGCTCGGGCGACCGCGCCGCCATCGGCACGCTGGTGTTCGACGCTTTGCGCCGGCGCTCGTCCATCGCCGCCAGCATGGGCAGCGACACGCCGCGCTCTCTGGCTCTCGGTGCGGCGCCGCGGGCACTCGGTATGAGTCCCGAGGAGGTCAGCGCGACGGCCGACGGCTCCGAGCATGCCGTGGCCCCGTTGAGCGAAGGCGAGAAAGCCGGACTCGCGGGCGCGCTACGTGCAGGCACGCCACTGCATGTCGCCGGTGACATCCCCGAATGGCTGATGCCCTCGTTCGAGCGCGCCTTCGGCGTCAATGCCGTGCAGGAGGGTGCAGCACTCGCCGCCCGCGCGCCCGTCGATCTGCGGGTCAACACGCTGAAGGCGACGCGGGACAAGGTCGTGAAGGCGCTCGACCGCTACAGAGCCGCGCCGACGCAGCTTGCGCCTGCCGGCGTTCGCGTCCCGGCGCCCGAAGGGGCCGGCAAGTCCCCGCACCTCGAAGCGGAGACGGCGCACGGCAAGGGCTGGTTCGAGGTTCAGGACGAGGGCTCCCAGATCGCCGCTCTGCTCGCCGGGGCCGGTCCGCGCATGCAGGTGCTGGATTTGTGCGCCGGTGCCGGCGGCAAGACGCTCGCCCTTGCCGCGGCGATGCAGAACACCGGCCAAATCTACGCCTACGATGCCGACAAGAAGCAGCTGCGGCCGGTCTTCGAGCGGCTGAAGCGTGCCGGGGTGCGCAACGTGCAGGTGATGGATGCCGGCGACGAAGCAGCTCTGACGGCACTGGGGCCACGTTTCGACCTCGTGCTCGTCGATGCCCCGTGCACCGGCTCGGGCACCTGGCGGCGCAAGCCCGACGCGAAATGGCGCGTCAAGCCGGGCAATATTCCCGACCGCCAGGCCGAGCAGGTGCGGGTGCTCGACCTCGGCGCCAGCCTGACGAAGCCCGGGGGTACGCTGGCGTATGTGACGTGCTCGGTGCTGCCGGAAGAGAACCACGACCAGGTCGAGGCGTTCCTGGAGCGCCACGGCGACTTCGCCGTCGAGCCGTTTGCGGCGGTCTGGGCCGACCGGATCGGCGGCGAGGCGCCACGCTCGGCGGACGGGCGCGACGACACCCTGCAATTGACACCGGCCCAGCACGCCACCGACGGCTTCTTCATCGCTTTAATGCGCCGACATCAACCTTGATCGCTGCCGACGTCGTGGCCGCGGAAAATTCGAAGTTGCCTCTTGCAAAGTCGCAATTGGCCAATAAGTTCGCCAGCTATCGGGGCCACAGGGGCCTGTTATTTTGTTCGGCCGATTGCCGGCTGACGAGGGCAGTGAGCCTCGCGCCGCCTGCGGCCCTTTGAGGACGAACGTCCATCATGGCATCCGTTGCCAAGGCGAAGCGCCCTAAGCGCCCATCGCCGCGCTCGTGCCTCGGACCCGTTGCGGATCTGGAGGCGCATCTTCCCGCCGAGTGGTGGCGCAAACTTTTCAACGCGCTCTACGTCAAGACCGACGGTGACGTCGTCGAGAACGTGGAGAACACGCGCCGCGACGTCGATTTCATTCTCGCTGCGGCGCCTGTCACCGCCCATAGTCAGATCCTCGATCTGTGCTGCGGCCAGGGCCGGCACTGTCTCGAACTTGCGCGCCGCGGCTTCAAGAACGTCACCGGCGTCGACCGCTCGCGCTATCTCGTGCGCCTCGCCAAGAAGCGTGCGCAGAACGAGCGGCTGCAGGTCGTGTTCAAGGAAGGCGATGCGCGCAATCCACGCTTGCCGGAGACGAGCTTCGACTGCGTCGCCATCATGGGCAACTCGTTCGGCTACTTCTCCAACAAGCAGGATGACGAGAAGGTGCTCGCCGCCGTCGGTAAGACACTGCGTCCCTCCGGCCAGCTCGTGCTGGACATCACCGACGGCGCCTATATGGCGGATCACTTCGAGCGCCGCTCGTGGGAATGGATCGACGAGCATCACTTCGTCTGCCGCGAGCGCTCACTGTCCAGCGACCGTGACCGGCTGATCTCGCGCGAAGTCGTTGTCCATGACGAGCTGGGCGTCATTGCCGATCAGTTTTACGCCGAACGCCTCTACACGCGCGAGACCATCGGCAAGCTGATGGAGAAGACCGGCTTCCGCAACGTCCGCCATCACGGCAATGCCGAGGCGCTGTCGGATCGCGATCAGGATCTCGGCATGATGGCGCGCCGTATCCTTCTGTCGGCCGATGCGCCGCAGCTTCCTGCCCGCAAGCGCGGCAAGGTGCAGCAAATCGACGTGACCGTGGTCATGGGCGATCCGCGTTTGCCCGATGCGGTGAAGCGCGGCGGCGCCTTCAACGCCGAGGACCACGACACCATCCGCCGCCTCAAGGACGCTCTGTCGGAGCTGCCGGCATACAAGTTCCGTTACCTCGACAACCACGCCACGCTCGACCGCGACTTGTCGGAGCTGCGCACCGATCTCGTGTTCAACCTGTGCGACGAAGGCTTCAACAACGATCCGTTCAAGGAGCTGCACGTCCCGGCGATGCTCGAGGCACTCGACCTGCCGTACACCGGCGCCGGTCCGCCGGCGCTCGCGGCCTGCTACGACAAGGGCCTCGTCCGCGCCGTGGCGCTGACGCTCGACGTTCCGGTGCCGCTCGAGACGCACGTGCGCCCCGGCGATCAGGGCGCCACGCTGCCGTCCGTCTTTCCGGCGCTCTTGAAGCCCAACTACGGCGACAGCTCGCAGGGCATCACCAAAGACGCCGTGGTGCGCAACGAGAAGGGCTTGCTCGACTACCTCGAGCGGCTGCGCGTCGCGTTCCCCAAGCGCCCCGTGCTGGTGCAGGAATACCTGACGGGGGCCGAATACTCGCTCACCCTCGTCGGCAATCCCGACCAGGGTCTGCGTGCTCTGCCCATTCTCGAGGTTGATTTCTCCAAGCTCGATCCCGAGCTGCCGAAGATTCTCGGCTATGAATCGAAGTGGGAGCCCGACAGCGCTTACTGGACCCAGGTGGCGTATCAGGAGGCGGAGCTTACGGAAGTGCAGCAACAGCAGATGATCGAGCATTCGGCGCGCCTGTTCGAACGGCTGGGTTGCCGCGACTACGCCCGCTTCGACTTCCGCGCCGACGCCAGGGGCGAGATCAAGCTGCTCGAGGTGAACCCCAACCCCGGCTGGTGCTGGGACGGCAAGGTCAACTTGATGGCGGGGTACTCCGGTATGCGATACTCGGAACTGCTGGGGCAGATCCTCGCGGCAGCGGTGGAGCGCCTATCGATCGTCGGCAAACCGGCGGCGGCTCCGCAAGTCGAAGCGGCCCAGTAACGTAACGACGGGTGCATCGCGTGACGAAGTACGTCGAGCTATTGGTATTCCTGTTGCTCGTCGCCGGCGCGGCGTATTTCGGCATGACGTATGAGCCCGGCCCGTTCTACGCCGCCCTGCAGAAGCCGACGTGGACGCCCCCCGACAACATATTCGCCCCCGTGTGGACGATCCTCTACGTGATGATCGCCGTCGCCGGCTGGATCGCCTGGCGCGCCCAGGGGTTTGGGCCGCTGTTGTGGCTGTGGCTCTTGCAGCTCGGTCTCAACGCCGCCTGGTCGTTTCTGATGTTCGGCGAAAAGCAGATCACCTCGGCGCTGATCGACATGAGCGCGCTGTGGCTCGCCATCCTCGCCTTCATTGTCGTTGCTTGGCCCGTGCGCCGCTCGGCCGCGCTGCTGTTCGTGCCCTATTTCCTGTGGGTTACTTTCGCCGCGGCGCTCAATTTCGAGATCTGGCGCCTTAATGGCTGAGCCTGCCGCGCTGTCGGCAGCCCAGACGGGCTGCGAGTAGCTTTGGAGGCAACCCAAGCCCGCTGTTCAGGCGGCGATGGTCGCGAGGTCGTCTTCGACCTTCCATGCCCCGCCGTGTCCGTCGGAACTCCCGTTGACACGCAGCACGGTTTCGAACTCCGCGCGCGGGATGCTGCGGAAACCCATCTCCACCAATGTCGGCGTGAAGTTCTTGCCGTCGTTGAGGACGAACCCCCATTTGGCGAGATGATGGTTCAGCAACGCAAACCCCATCTTCGAGGTGTTGCTCTCGCGGCTGAACTGCGATTCCGTGTAGAAGACGCGGCCGATGGCGATGCCGTAACCGCCGCCAATCAGGCGTCCGTCGGCGCTCCACACCTCGAATGAGTGGGCAAAGCCCAGATCGTGCAGCGCCGCATAGAGGTGCATGATCTTTGGCGTCACCCAGGTGAGCCCCAGCGGACGTCCCTTGCGCGGCTCGGCGCAGGCCTTGAGCACGTCATCGAAGGCTTTGTCGAAGGTGACGGTGTAGTCGGTCTTGCGCATGATGCGGCGCAGGCGCTTGGAGATGTGATGCTCGCTGAGGAAAAGGACCATGCGCTCGCGCCGTGTCCACCACTTGAGCGGGCCGACGTGACACCAAGGAAAAAATCCACCGCGCGCAGCGGCGATGATGCGCTCCGGGGTGATGTCGCGGCATACGCCGGCGAAGGTGTCGGGCCGCGGTCGCGTCGTCGCCTCGCTCGGCACCTTTGTGCCACCGCGGGAAATGTCCGCCGCCGTGTCCCACAACAGGAACGGCAGGTCGACGATCCGCTTGGGGTGACAGGCATACGCGGTGCCCATCAGCCAGCGCAGCAGCTTTTCCTTCGGGGGCTCGCGGAACAGGCGGCGCCGGCGGGCGACGAGCGTTTCGTCGTGCTCCTCGGCGATAATCTCCAGGTAAGACGCGGCGACGTTGGCCAACTGGATTACTCCCAGGAGGAGGCGGCTGCGGCGGACAGCGGGCCTCGAGTTTCGGAACCTGCCGGTCAGGGCTTACGAAACTCCAAACAAGTCGCGTGCCAGCGCCGGCTTCGTAAACGCGACAGGGTTAACGGATTTCGCGCGGATGGGCTTAGCGCGCGAGCTCGGTGGCGCGTTTCAGCAGCAGCGCCCGTTCTCGCTCGTTCTGCGTCATTGCCGCCGCGCGTTCGAATTCGGCGCGCGCCTCGTCCGCGCGGCCGAGTTTGGCAAGCAGATCCCCGCGGACGCTCGGCAGCAGGTGATAATCCTTGAGCACGGGCTCGGCCGTCAGCGCGTCGACGATGCGCAGTCCGGCCTCGGGACCGAACAGCATGGCGAGCGCCACGGCGCGGTTCAGCTCGACGATCGGCGAGGGCATCACCTGCGCCAACTCCCCGTAGAGACCGACGATGCGGGCCCAGTCGGTCGCCTCGGCGGTGTGCGCACGGGCGTGGCAGGCAGCAATTGCGGCTTGCAGGACATGCGGGCCGGGCGACGGGTTTAGCGCCTGCGCGCGCGCCAGCGCGGCGAGCCCGCGGCGGATCAGGAGCTGATCCCAGCGGGCCCGGTTCTGCTCCAGCAGCAGCACCGGCTCGCCGTCGGGTCCTCGCCGCGCGGCCAAACGCGAAGCCTGGATCTCCATGAGCGCCACGAGGCCATGCACTTCCGGCTCGGCCGGGGCCAGCTCGGCGAGGATGCGCCCTAAGCGCAGCGCCTCCTCGCAGAGCTGCGGGCGCATCCAGTCATCGCCTGTCGTCGCCGAATATCCCTCGTTGAAAATGAGGTAGATGACCGACAGTACCGAGGCCAGACGCTCGTCGAGGTCCGCCCCGCGCGGGACTTCGAACGGGACGCGCTTTTCGGCCAGCGTGCGCTTGGCGCGCACGATGCGCTGGGCGATGGTCGGCTCCGGAACAAGAAACGCGCGTGCAATTTCCTCGGTCTTCAGACCGGCGATGAGCCGCAAGGTGAGGGCGACCTGCGCCTCCCTACCGAGCAGCGGATGGCAGGCGGTGAACATAAGCCGCAGCAGGTCGTCGCCAATGTCATCGTCGAGCGCTGTGTCGAGGTCGGGCATCCGCGCCTCGCCTTCAGCGGCCAGCTCATGACCCAACTCGGTGTGCTTGCGCTCGATCAGCTTGGCGCGGCGAAAACGGTCGAGCGCGCGGTGCTTGGCAGTGGCCATCAGCCAGGCGCCGGGCTTGTCGGGGATGCCGGAGCGCGGCCACTGCTCGAGCGCGGCGAGGAGAGCGTCCTGCGCCAGCTCCTCGGCCACGCCGACGTCGCGCACCATACGCGCCAGACCGGCGATGAGCTTTGCCTGCTCGATGCGGAAGACCGCCTCGATGGCCTGATGTGTATCGGTAGCCGTCACGGCTACCGATACCAGCATCTGCAATAGGCCGGTGCAAGCTGCAGGGCGAACGAGCGCGACGGAGTCCGCCCGCCCGCCGGGAACTACGGCCCCTGGCTAACCCGCCCTATGGCCTCGCGCCATCGAACGCCCGCTCGAGTGCTCCGATGTCGAACTTCTTCATCTGCAGGAAGGCCTTCGTCACCCGTTGCGACTTTTTGGGGTCGGCGTCCGTCAGCATCGCCGGAAGTACAGTCGGAACAACCTGCCAAGAGACGCCGTACTTGTCCTTCAGCCAACCGCACGGGCCTTCCTCGCCGCCTTTGCCGAGCATGCTCCAGAAGTAGTCGATCTCCTTCTGTGTCTCGCAGAGCACCTGGAACGAGACGGCTTCGTTGAATTTGAAGTGCGGGCCGCCGTTGAGGGCGACGAACGTCCGCCCGCCGATTTCGAACTCCGCGGTCATGACCGATCCGGCCTCCTTGCCGTGAATTTCCTGCCCCTCGTTTGGGTAGCGAGCGGTTCTCCCGATCTTTCCATCCTGGAAAATGGAGACGTAGAAATTCGCCGCCTGTTCGGCTTGGGTGTCGAACCAAAGGCAGGTCGTGATTTTATGTGCGGCCATCTTCATGATGTCCTCCTGTTGGATGCAGTGAGGGTGTGATGGTCAAGGGGCTTAGACGTCGGGGCAGCCGGGGCCATCGAACAACTGCCGGACCTCGGTCTCGCCTTCCCACTCGGGCCAGTGCTGCCGGTGGAGGTCCATGAAACGCATGGTCAACTCCATGGCTTCCTCCTTCGTCTGCACGTCGAACACCGCATAACCGCCGATCACTTCCTTGGCTTCGCTGAACGGGCCATCGGTGACGCTCAGCTTGCCGCGCGACAGCCGCACGCGGTAGGCGCCCATGGCGGTCGGCAGCAGCCCGCCCATGTCGACCATGACGCCGGCTTTGGTCATCTCCTCGCCGAGCTTGTCCATCGCCTCCATCAGGGCCTGCGGTGGGGGTCCCAGGCGGTGATCCTCTGAAGATTTCACCATCGACATGAATCGCATCGTCATATCCTTCTCTAGGTTTGCGAAGCGCCGGGCGGCTGCGCGCGGCAGCACGCTCCGGCCAAAGGTCATTTTTTCTTGGCGAGCTTGTCGGCGAGGTCGCGGTGAAGGTCGAGCGCCGCGCTGTCGCCGAAGTCGTCGAGCTCGAAAACCTGCCGGATCTCGATCTCGCCGCCCTCGTTGTGCGGGTTGGGGCAGCGCCGCATCCACTCGACCGCCTCGGCGAGGGATTTGACCTGGATGAGCCAGTAGCCGGCGACGAGCTCTTTGGTTTCGGCGAACGGGCCGTCGATAACCGTGCGCTTGTCGCCGGCAAAGCGGATGCGAGCGCCCTTCGAACTCGGCTGCAGGCCGTTGCCCTCGAGCATGACGCCGGCCTTGACCAGCTCCTCGTTGAACTTGCCCATCGCTCCGAGCAGTTCCTCCGACGGCATCACGCCCGCCTCGGAATCCTTGGTCGCCTTGACCATCACCATGAATCGCATCGTTGTTCTCCCTTTGCATGCGTCTTTCGAGCCGGGCTCTACTCCCTCGCTCTGATGACACGTCGAACGGCCAAGACAGGAATCGACATGGCGAAGCGAATTTTTTTGGGCGCCCTGAAATTCCTGGCGAATCGCGGCACCGGCGCGCCTTGACGCTCCACCGGGCGGGTGATCTATGGGGCCGCTCAGGGCATTAACCTTGGATCTTTCGTGACCGACACCGTCCTTATCGTCGACTTCGGCAGTCAGGTGACGCAGCTCATTGCGCGCCGCGTGCGCGAGGCGGGCGTCTACTCGGAGATCGTGCCGTTCAACCAGGCCGAAGCGGCCATGGTGCGCCTTCAACCGAAGGCGATCGTGCTATCGGGCGGTCCCGCCTCGGTGACGACCGAAGGCTCGCCGCGCGCGCCGCAGAGCGTGTTCGACAGCGGCCTGCCGGTCCTGTCGATCTGCTATGGCCAGCAGACCACGGCCGTGCAGCTCGGCGGCGTCGTCGAGGGCGGTCATGCGGCCGAGTTCGGGCGCGCCGAGGTGGACATCAAGGAAGCGTCCGCACTGTTCGACGGCGTCTGGCAGGTCGGCAACCGCTACCCCGTGTGGATGAGCCACGGCGACCGCGTCACGCGCCTGCCCGACGGCTTCACCGTCAAGGCGACGAGCGAGAACGCGCCGTTTGCGGTGGCGTCCGACGAAAAGCGACGCATCTATACGACGATGTTCCATCCCGAGGTGGTGCACACGCCGGACGGCGCCAAGCTGCTCTCCAACTTCGTGCACAAGATCGCCGGTTTGAAGAACGACTGGACGATGGCGCATTTCCGCACCGCCGAGGTGGCCAAGATCCGCGCCCAGGTCGGCAAGGCGCGCGTCATCTCCGGCCTGTCGGGCGGCGTCGATTCAGCCGTCGCCTCGGTGCTGATCCACGAGGCGATCGGCGACCAGCTCACCTGCATCTTCGTCGACCACGGCCTGCTGCGGCACAGACGAGGCCGAGGAGGTCGTGCGCCTGTTCCGGGGTCACTACAACATTCCGCTCATTCACGTCGACGCGCGCGAGCGCTTCCTTGCCGCGCTGGCTGGCAAGTGCGGACCCCGAGGCCAAGCGCAAGACCATCGGCGCGCTGTTCATCGACGTGTTTCGAGAGGAGGCCGACAAACTCGGTGGCGCCGACTTCCTCGCTCAAGGCACGCTCTATCCCGACGTGATCGAGAGCGTGTCGTTCACCGGCGGCCCGTCGGTGACGATCAAGTCGCACCACAACGTCGGCGGCCTGCCCGAGCGCATGAACCTGAAGCTGGTCGAGCCGCTGCGCGAACTGTTCAAGGACGAGGTGCGGGCGCTCGGCCGCGAGCTGGGGCTGCCTGAGCATTTCGTCGGCCGGCATCCATTCCCGGGGCCGGGCCTCGCCATCCGCATCCCCGGCGAGATCACCGAGGAGAAGCTGGCGATCCTGCGCCAGGCAGACGCCATCTACCTCGACGAGATCCGCAAGGCGGGGCTTTACGACCAGATCTGGCAGGCGTTCGCCGTGCTGCTGCCCGTGCGCACCGTCGGCGTCATGGGCGATGCGCGCACCTACGATTTTGTTTGCGCCCTGCGCGCCGTCACCTCGACCGACGGCATGACGGCGGACTACTACGACTTCCCGCATTCCTTCCTCGGGCCGACGGCGACGCGCATCATCAACGAGGTGCGCGGCATCAATCGCGTCGTCTACGACATCACCTCCAAGCCCCCCGGCACCATCGAGTGGGAGTGACCCCGCGGCGGTAACAATGCCGGGCTAGCGCGCGAATGTTCGGCGAGAGCAAAGCCGCATGCGCGAGGGTCCCATGAAATTTCTCGTCGACTTCCTGATCAACGGGCCGGAGCGCCTGTCCGCCGTTTTCGCCTGGCTGCCGCCGCTGTTCGCCCGCCTCGTCGTCGGCTGGGTGTTCATGTGGAGCGGGTGGGCGAAGCTCAATGCGCTGCCGCTGGTGACCGAGAACTTTATCTCCTGGGGCATTCCCTTTCCGCACATCATGACGCCGTTCGTGTCGGGCGTTGAGTTCATCGGTGGCCTGCTTTTGCTGCTCGGCCTGTTCACGCGCATCGCCGCCGTGCCGCTCGTCATCGTCATGATCGTCGCCACCATCAGCGCCAAGTGGGGCGACGTCGATTCACTCGCCACCCTGCTCGGCTTCGAAGAGATTGCCTACATGGCACTGTTCGGTTGGCTCGCCGTGGCCGGGCCGGGGCCCGTCTCGCTCGACCGCCTGTTGCAGAACTGGCGCGCGCAGCAGCCATAGCTCAGCTCCGTTCCTTGGGCCGACGGCGACGCGCATCATCAACGAGTTGCGCGGCATCAACCGCGTCGTCTACGACATCACCTCGAAACCGCCGGGGACCATCGAATGGGAGTGAAGAGGGTTGCCGGTGTTGTAACGGGAATTAAAGTAGCGTCACGGAGGTCGGAAATGGGCACGGAAATCGTTAATGTGCGCTACATGGTGAGCGACGTCGAAGTCTCCATCGCGTGGTACACAAAGCATCTCGGTTTCACCTTGCTCAACAACCAGTCGCCCGCGTTCGCGGACGTGAAGCGCGGCGCGCTGCGGCTTCTCCTGAGCGGGCACAAAAGCTCGGCGGGAAGGACGATGGCGGACGGCGCCGAGCCGGGCCCCGGCGGCTGGAACCGCATTCACCTTATCGTCGAGGACCTGCCCGCTGAGATCGCGCGCCTCAAGGCCGAGGGTGTCCGGCTCAGGAACGACGTCGTGACAGGGCCCGGGGGCGCGCAGGTTCTTCTGCTCGATCCTTCGGGCAACCTCGTCGAGCTGTTCGAGCCCGCGCAGCATTGAACCGATGCCCTCGCGATTGAGTGGGAATAGCCGACGATGAAGCCGGTGACGATCTACGGCATTCCCAACTGCGATACGATGAAGAAGGCGCGCGCCTGGCTGGAGGGCCATGGCATCGCCTACGAGTTCCACGACTACAAGAAAGTCGGGATTGACCGCTCGCAGCTCAAGTCCTGGAGCCGGAAGGTCGGCTGGGAGACCCTGCTCAACCGCGCCGGAACGACCTTCCGCAGTCTGCCCGACGCCGACAAGCAGGGCCTCGACGAGCGCAAGGCGATCGACCTGATGCTGGCACAGCCATCGCTCATCAAGCGGCCGGTGCTCGATCTCGGCGGCGGCAAGCTGCTCGTCGGCTTCAAGCCTGAGATTTACAAGGAAGGGTTTGCTCTCTGAGCCACTTTGGCAGCGACTACGCCGGTGGCGCCAGAAGCTCGGGCAGCTCCGACAAAGTCCTGACCTGGTAGTCGGGTGCGCCAGGCAGCCGCTCTGCGCGATGGCCATAGCGGTTGCACCAGACGACACGCAGTCCGAAGTCAGAGGCACCGTAAGCGTCCCAGGAGTTCGATGACTGGAATGAGACTTCGTCCGCTCGCAGGCCGAGCTGTTCCAGCCCGTAACCGTAAACACGCGGATGGGGCTTGAAAACTTCCACGGCATCGGCCGACAGTACCGCGTCGAAAAGTTCGCTGAGACCGGCTGCGCGAACCGCTGAGTCGAGCATCGTCGCTGAGCCGTTCGACAGGATGGCCGTCCTGAACCCGGCCTTGCGCAATTGCGCCAGCACGCTCGGCACCTCGGGAAACGGCGCCGGCGTCAGGTAGAGGTTCATCAACTTGCCGTGCAGGTCGGCCGACGCGATGTCGAGGCTGTCGAGGGCGAAGTCCAGCGCATCCCCTGTGACTTGCCAGAAATCGGCGTAGTCGCTCTGAAGGGAACGCAGCCAAGTGTACTGAAGCTGCTTTTCTCGCCAGAGTGAGGTGAGGGCAGACAGCTTCTGGTCTGGCACATCCTGGCAGCGGGCGGCTGCCGAAGCGAAGTCGAAGAGCGTGCCGTAAGCGTCGAACACACAGGCCTTTATCCCTTCGAGCCGCTGCATGTGGGTCTCCTGATTGAGCTGCCGGCCGCAGCCTGGGCGGTTAGGGCCGTGCCGCGCGTTAGACATTGAAGCACCGGGGTAATTACAGCTAGACGATTCTGCCGAAGCAGATCGTTCCCTCGTACGGGTGATCGCCGTAGGGCGGAATAGGCTGAAAGCCGAAGTCGCGATAAAGCGCGATCGCCTCCTTGAGCTGCGGCAGGGTGTCGAGCTTGATCTCGCGGTAACCAAGACGGGTCGCCTCGGCGACAACAGCGGCGACCAGCGCCCTGCCGAGACCGGTGCCCCGCGCTTCCGGACGCACGTAGAGACGCTTCATTTCACACGCGCTCGCATCGAGCGGGCGGAGTGCGCCGCAGCCGAGCGCAGCGCCGTCCTCGCCGCGCGCCAGCAGCAGGGTGCCCTGCGGCGGCGCATATGCGCCGGGCAGTTCCGCCAACTCCTGCTCGAAGCCTTGGAAGCAGAGGTCGACGTCGAGCGCCGCGGCGTACTCGCGAAATAGCGCGGCGACGGCGGCAAGGTGGCCGGGCTCCGCCGGTGCAATGGTGAAGGTCTGCATCGCTCGTTGCCTATAGACCGAGGCGCATCCGGGCAACAAGGCATGCTATAGCCGAGTGCCGCTATCGATGAGGAGCGATCAACCATGTGGGGTCGTGGCTTGCCGCTGCTGGGCCTGATCTTGCTGCTAACGATGCCGAGCGCGGCGCAAGCCGGCGACTGCATGCGCGCCAACGAGGACGGCGCCATCGCCGAGGGCCGGCTGATCGAGCGCGACGATGCCATCATCCTCAAGTTGCCGGAGCCGATGTGCTTGGAAGGCCCCGAGGACAGCGACCATGTCCCCGCCAGCGCCGAGATCCACGTCTATTCGCAGCATGACGCAACGCAGGAAACGCTGCGTAAGCTGATCGGCAAGGATGTGCATCTGGAAGGCAGCTTCATGGGTGCGATGACGCAGCATCACAAGGCGCCCATCGTCATGCAGGTGACAGAAGCCGACGAGATCTGATCCTCGGGCCGTTTGCAGAAAAAAGCCCTCCAGCCGGGGGAAGCTGGAGGGCCACATCGCCCGGAAGGACGGGGAGGCAACGTCCGGGCGGAAATCGGGAAATCGGAGCGCTGGCGCTTCACACGGGATACGTTCGGCGCAGCGAAAAAGTTACTCTTCGGCGACCTCCTCGATCAGATTCTTCAGGGTGTCGATGACCTCCTTGGAGTCGTCATCCTTAATGGCTTTCGACACGAGGTTGTCGCCGCCGGTGGCGGCATCGAGCGCGGCTGCATGCTGCTGCGCGGCGAGCAAGTCTTCCAGGTCTCCCGCATGGGCGGCGAGGGCGCCGAGTTGGATGGCGAGCACCACGGTGCCGGCAAGCAGAACAGTCTTCAGAACGGAGGTCATGGGTCGTCTCCTGTCCCAGAGGGGGAGACGCGCCGCACGCGGCGGCGCGTCCGATTTGAGCGCGGTCCCAGGTGCAGGTCAGCCGGCTCAATGTCGATCTGTAGGTGAGGAGAGGGTGGCCCGCTGTTCCCCCGGTTACACCGGCAGGCGCCGTACCTCAGCGCCGGGCATGCGCGTCCTCGAGGATGGCGAGGATCAGATCGGGCGTGGCGTCGAATGGCAGGGCGTGGAAATCGGCCTCGATGTCGAGCGCCTTCTCCAGCAGCCGGTGGAACTCCTCGCGATTGAGCTCGACGGTACCGAACTGGCGCAGGTGGTCGGTGACGAACTGCGTGTCGAGAAGGCGGAAGCCGCCATGCGCCAGACGCGCAGCAAGATAGACCAGGGCGATTTTCGAAGCGTCGCGCTCGTAGGAGAACATGCTCTCGCCGAAGAAGGCGCCGTTGAGCGCCACGCCATAGAGGCCGCCCACGAGACGGTTGCCCGCCCACACTTCGACGGTGTGGCAATGCCCGAGAGCGAACAGGTCGCGGTAGAGCCCGCGGATGCGCTCGTTGATCCACGTCGACCGGCGCCCGGGGCGCGAGCTGGCGCAGCCCTCGATGACGCCCTCGATGTCGGTGTCGAACTTGACCGTGAAGGGGGCGGCGCGCAGCGTCCGCGCGAGCCGGCGTGGGACATGCACCTTATCGAGCGGAAGGATGCCGCGGTGCTGCGGCTCGATCCAGTAAAGCGCCGGGTCCTCGGCGCTCTCCGCCATCGGAAAGATGCCGCACGTATAGGCCTTCAGGAGGACCTGCGGGGTGATCTCGATGACGATGTCGTCGCGCGAAGCCATCTCGTCCGTCGGCTCGGGTGGCCCTGAGGTTGCGGCGGAGCCTAGTGTGATGATCGAGACGTCCGCTACGCCGGTCCGCGGCTAGGTAGTGAGGCGGACTTCTCGATCTGAATCACACTAGGATCATTAGCTTGGCTAGTGTCCTTCAGATCGCGAAATTCGTTCCACCTTTGCCGCATCCTGAGACGAATTTCGCGATCAGGACACTAGCGTGAAAACTTTTACGGCAATCGTCAATCGCCTGCGTCGGCGACCAAACTATGACTTGGCGAGATACTTTTCGAGCCAATGGATATCGTAGAGGCCATTGGCAATGTCCGGCTGCTGGAGAAGGTCATTGAACAGGGGGATGGTGGTCTCGATGCCGTCGATGACGAACTCCGACAGTGCACGCTTGAGGCGCATCAGGCACTCGTTGCGCGTCTTGCCGTGGACGATGAGCTTGCCGATGAGGCTGTCGTAATAGGGGGGGATGCGATAGCCCTGGTAGACGCCGCTGTCGACGCGCACGCCGAGGCCGCCGGGTGGGTGCCAATAGGTGATTTGTCCCGGCGAGGGGCGGAAGGTGCGCGGGTTCTCGGCGTTGATGCGGCACTCGATGGCGTGGCCCAGGAAGGTGATGTCGCTCTGCTTGAACGAGAGCGGGGCGCCGGAGGCGACGCGGATCTGCTCGAGCACGAGGTCGATGCCGGTAACCGCCTCGGTCACCGGATGCTCCACCTGCAGGCGCGTGTTCATCTCGATGAAGTAGAACTCGCCGTCCTCGAACAGGAACTCCACCGTGCCGGCGCCGCGGTACTTGATCTTGCGCATCGCCGCCGCCACCGTCTCGCCGATCTTCTGGCGCGCGGCCTCGTTGAGTGCCGGCGACGGAGACTCTTCGAGAATCTTCTGATGGCGCCGCTGCAAGGAGCAGTCGCGCTCTCCGAGATGCACCGCATTGCCCTGACCGTCGCCGAGAACCTGGATCTCGATGTGGCGCGGCTTGGTGAGATACTTCTCCATGTAGACTTGGTCGTTGCCGAAGGCCGCCTTGGCTTCGGCGCGCGCCGTCGATAGGGCCATGCCGAGTTCGGCGGCCGACTGCGCGACCTTCATGCCGCGCCCGCCGCCGCCGGCAGTAGCCTTGATCAGGACGGGAAAGCCCATCGTCTTGGCGATCTTCATCGCCTCGGTTTCGCTGTTCACCGCGCCGTCCGATCCCGGCACCACCGGAATACCGAGCCGCTTGGCGGTCTCCTTGGCTTCGATCTTGTCGCCCATGATGCGGATGTGTTCCGACGTCGGGCCGATGAAGGTGATCTGGTGCTCTTCGAGGATCTCGGCGAAGCGGGCGTTCTCGGACAGGAAACCATAGCCGGGGTGCACCGCGTCGGCGCCGGTGATCTCGCAGGCGGCCAGCAGCCGCGGGATGTTGAGGTAGCTTTCGGCCGCGGGGGGCGGGCCGATGCAGACGCTCTCGTCAGCCAGACGAACGTGCATCGCGTCGGCGTCGGCGGTCGAGTGCACGGCCACCGTGGCGATGCCGAGTTCCTTGCATGCGCGCTGGATGCGCAGTGCAATCTCTCCCCGGTTGGCGATCAAGACTTTGTCGAACATTCGTTTCCAGGCAGTAGGCAAGAGGCAGTAGGCAGTGGGGGATGGAGAGCTGGTGTCCCTACTGCCTACTGCCTGCTGCCCACCGCCGTTTCTCCCTTATTCGATGATGACGAGCGGTTCGCCGAACTCGACCGGCTGGCCATTCTCAATGTAGACCGCCGTGACCTTGCCGGCGTGCGGGGCGGGAATTTGGTTCATCGTCTTCATGGCTTCGATGATGAACAGCGTGTCGCCGAGGGCGACTTGGGTGCCGACTTCTATGAACGGCGGTGCGCCAGGCTCCGCTGAGCGGTAGGCGGTGCCGACCATGGGCGACTTGACGACGCCCGGATGCTTGGCGGGGTCGGACGGCCCCTTCGGAGCCGGCGCGGCGCCAGCAGCCGGAGCCACGTGCCCGGGCGCTGCTGCAAACGTCGATTGAACATTGAGCGTGCGCGCGACACGCACTTTGAGCCCGCTCTTCTCGATCTCGATCTCGCTCAGGCCGGTCTCGTTGAGGAGCTCGGCGAGCTGACGGATCAATCGCTGCTCGTCTCCCGAGTTGTCGCCCTGATCCTTGGCCGTCATGCTTCGCTTTTCCTTCTTGTGCGGCTTTGCTTTCCGCCCGCTACTCTTAGCCACGACGCTTAGCTGCCAGCATATCGGCCATGGCTTCGAGCGCCAGCTCGTAACCCTTGGCTCCGAGCCCGCAGATCACGCCCTTGGCGCCCAATGAAATGTATGAGTGCTGCCGGTACGGTTCGCGGCGAAAAATGTTCGAGAGGTGAACCTCGATGGCCGGAAGCTCGGCTGCCTGCAGGGCATCGAGCAGCGCGATCGAGCTATGCGAGTAGGCGCCTGCGTTAAGGATGATCCCGTCGGCCTTGTCGCGCGCCTCCTGCACCCAGGTGACGAGCTCGCCCTCGATGTTCGACTGGCGGAAATCGATGGTGAGACCCACGGCCTTGGCGCGCGCGTCCGCCTTCCGGCGCACGTCATCGAGCGAATCCGTCCCATAAATAGCGGGCTCGCGTAGTCCCAGCATATTCAGGTTGGGTCCGTTGAGGACGTAGATCGGCTTGGCCATGGGATCCTTGCTGCCCGTCGCGGTGAGCCGCTATTCCAGGGCTCCAGGCGGAATGGAACCCCCATCTATCAGCTTTCAAGTAACGGCGGAAGGCCGCGCATGATGGTAGCCCGGTGGGCCCCGATGGCCCCGACGCCGGGGTAAAAACGTACGACCCGACAGCCACTTACGCTCGGTGATCAGCAGTAGGAGCAACCCGACTTGCGCAGATCCTTGACGTGATTGGCGAGCTGGTCGTGAAGGTCCTCGGGGGCGCCCGGAATGGCGCGGTCGCCGACGAGGAAATGCGGTGTGCCGTTAACGCCCATCTTCTTGGCGAGGGCCTCGGATTTCTTGATCTCCTCCTCGACCTCCGGGGAGGCCATGTCCTTCTTCAGCTTCTCGATGTCGAGTCCAAGCTTGGTCGCGATGGCCAGCGCATTGGCTTCATTCATCTGGCCCTTGGTTTCGAGCATCGCCTTGTGGATGTCCCAGTACTTGCCCTGGCGACCGGCGGCTATGGCGACGCGCGAGGCCTCCTCTGACCCTTTCGACAGGATGGGCAGCTCCTTGAACACGACGCGTACGTTGGGGTCGCCCTCGACGAGCTTGATCAAGTCCTGCAGGCCGCGTTTGCAGTAGCCGCAGTTGTAATCGAAGAACTCGACGACCGTGATGTCGCCATTGGGGTTGCCGGCGATGTCCGCCTTCGGATCCCGATAGATTTCGCGCGCGTTTTCGGCGATGGCGACCTTGAGCTTCTCGGACTGCTCCTTCTCCATCTTCGCTTCGAGCGCGGTCTGCGCCTCGAGGAAGATCTCCGGATTGGCGATGAGGTATTCCTTGATGACCTTGCCGAGCTCCTGCTTTTGTTCGGGGGAGAATGTCGCCTGCGTTTCGGGCTTAGGCGGAACAGCAATCTCCTTGATGATCTTGCCGAGCTCCTGTTTTTGCTCCGGCGAGAACGTTGCCTGCGTTTCGAGCTTAGGCGGAGCGGCAGTAGTGGCGACTGCGGCCGGGAAAAGGGCAGGGCGGAGCAGGTGCCGGCTGCGCTTGGGCTACGGCCTTTGGCGGCGTCACCGACCAGCTGCCGATCATGGCAAGGCCGGCGAGCAGGGCGATGGCGGGAACGGCGAGCCACAGCGCCTTGCGCTCGGCGAGCGTGCGCAACGGGTTGGGACGGGCATCTAGGGACATAGGGGCCTCTTAAGGGAGATCGCGGCCGAGCGCCGGGGTGGCAGCGGCGATCAGGTCTGCGGTTTGTAGTTGATGATGTCGTCGTTCTTCAGCCATTCGGGAGTGCCGGAGGGCAGCTTCGTTTGCGCGCGTTTGGCAAATAGCTGCGCCTGCTTGAGATCGCCCTCCATGAAGTAGGCCTGGGCGATCATCGCGTCGGCCTCGGGTCGCTTGCCCTGCTTATAGTAGCTGTTGGCGAGAAGGCGATAGGCACGCGAATTTTCGTCGTCAATCAGGGATTTGCGGAGAAGACCGACGGACTCGACGATGCCCGCCTGCCCTTGGTCCTCCTGCAGGGCGCCGGCGAGTTGCACGCGGATTAGGCTCGATGATGGGTCGAGCTTCAGCGCCTGGCGCAAGAGTGGGATCGCCTCGCGCGTTTTGCCGGCGCGCATCAGCAGGTCGCCTTTGGCCTCCCAAAAATAGGCGTAGCTCGGCCGCGAGGCGATGAGATCGTCGAAGCCCGCAAGCGCCGCTTCCAATGCGCCAGGACCGCCCTGGAAAAAGCGCGCCAGCGCCCGCGCATAGCGCGCCGGCAGCGTCTGATCACTGGGCGGATAGCGGTTGAACACGGTGTCCGGCTTGTCGAGATAGCCGGCCAGCTTGGCGCGCATCAGGTCATGGCGCAGTTGCAGGTCCGGGAGAATCCTTGGCGGTAAAGTAGGGGCTGGTCTCGACGAGCTTGCGTAGGCGCGCCAAGCGGTCGACGGAAAGAGGATGGCTGCGGGCGAAGGCATCCTTCTGCGCGTCCGAGACATATTCCTGGGCAGCAAAGCGCTCGAATGTCGCCAGCATGCCGCGGCCGGATTGCTTCGTCGCGCTGAGGAATGTAAGGCCGGCCTGGTCGGCCGCCGACTCCTGCCGACGGCGCTCGGCGAGCAGTGAGCGCATGATCACTTCGTTGCCGCCAAACAAGACGCCCTGGCCGGCGCTGCCGAGGTCGCGCGCGCTGTCACCGCCCGCGACGCCGCCGGCGACCATCAGGCCGATGCCGAGAATCTGCGCGAGCAGCGAGCGCGTCTGATCCTTGGCGATGCGCGCGCGCAGCGCAGCCATGTGACCGCCGGTGATGTGACCGGTCTCGTGCGCGATGACACCGATCACCTCGTTGGGCGTGTTAGCCTGCATCAGCGTGCCGGTGTGTACGAAGACGTTCTTGCCATCGAGCACGAAGGCGTTGAACGCGTCGTTCTGCACGATGCGCATCTTGATGCGCCCCGAGCCGAGGCCGGCCGCCTTGAACAGCGGCTTGGCGTAATCGCTGAGGATGTTCTCGATCTCGCTGTCGCGGATGAGGGGCAGATTCTGCGCCGACGCGGAGGCGGCGCCGGTCACGGTCGCGATGGCGGCGAGGCCGCACATCACCGCGAACTTCGACCACGTGCCGGTGGAGAGTGTTAGCGTCATCGGCCTTGCTCGCAACAAGGAAATCCAGGCGTTGATCCGGACCCTAGTTACGGGTCTAAACGGCGTCAACGCAAGCCTCGATGGTGTGTGAAGAAGCGCCCCGATGGCGAATTCCGGCCGCGCAATTTTCACCACGCATCGGCGATATTAGCGCCGGCGACGGCAGCAATGGGGCGTACGAGGCGGGTGTACGTTACATCCGCGTAATGGAGCGGCATGAAGGATCAGGACAACGGCCGGTTGAAGGCCGCGGCAGCGACGATAGGCGAGGTTCGGCCGATCGCCGCTTCCGTGCGCAGCAGCATTCCCAGCTTCATCGTCATGGACGTGATGCGGGCTGCATTGGCGGCGGAGAATGCCGGGCAGAGCATCATCCATATGGAGGTTGGCCAGCCGGGCACTGCCGCGCCGAGGGCGGCCAGGGCGGCGGCGGCGCGTGCACTCGAAGCCGAGACGCTCGGCTACACCATGGCGCTCGGCAACGACGCGCTGCGCGCGCGCATCGCCATGCTGTACAGCGAATGGTACGGCGTCGCCGTCGCGCCTGAACGCATCGCGGTGACGGCCGGATCGTCGGCGGCGTTCGTGCTCGCCTTCCTCGCCACGTTTGACGCCGGCGACGCGGTGGCACTGCCCTCCCCGGGCTATCCCTGCTACCGGCATATCCTAACCGCCCTCGGGCAGCGGGCCGGTGCTGCTTGAAACGGGAGCAGCAAGCGAATGGATGCCGACGGCCAATGACGTCGTCAACGCGGTGCGCCGCGACGCCATCAAGGGTCTGCTGATCGCCAGCCCGGCCAATCCCACGGGCACGATGATCTCCGACGCACGTCTAGCCGAGCTGGTCGCGGTATGCCGCGAGCATGGCGTGCGTCTGATCTCCGATGAGATCTATCATGGACTGACTTACGAGCGCGCCGCTCAAACGGCATTGGCGCATGGCGATGACGTCATCGTCATCAACAGCTTCTCTAAGTACTTCTCGATGACCGGCTGGCGCGTCGGTTGGATGGTGTTGCCGGAATCGCTCGTGCGCAGCGTCGAGCGACTGTCGCAGAACCTCTACATCTCGCCGCCGGCAATCGCACAAGCCGCCGCGCTGGGCGCTTTCGATGCCGTCGAGGAGTTGGAAGCGAACAGGCGCGTCTACGCCGACAACCGCGCGCTCTTGCTGGCGGAGCTACCGAAGGCCGGCTTTACGTCGTTCGCTCCTGCCGACGGGGCCTTCTACCTCTACTGCGATGTCGGCGACATCACCGGCGATGCGGCGGCGTTGGCGCGGAGCCTGCTGCAGGAAACAGGCGTCGCGGTAACGCCAGGCACCGACTTTGATGCCCAGCGTGGCAACCAGTATCTGCGGTTTTCCTATGCGGGAACGACGGCCGACATGGCCGAAGCGGCACGGCGGCTCCAGGCTTGGGCGCGGTCGCCGGTAACCCTTTTCTGCTGGCAGCGCGCGCACGGCGACGGATTGCCACTGGCCGTTGCGTTCCTCTGCCCAACAGCGGCGCACCAGATGACGCGGCTGCGAAACGGATCCAGGAGTGAAATCATGAATAATCTGTCACGTGCGCTCGCCGTCACGCTGATGGCCGCGACCATCCCGGCCACCATCGTGTTGGCGCAGCAGGCGACGCCGGCCGAGCAGGTGCCGGCGGCCCAGAAGAGCGAGACGCAACGGGGGCCATCGCCGGAGACGATCGCGCGCCTGCAGGATGGCCGCGTCGCCATGGCCAAGGCGGCTTTGAAGTTGTCGCCCGACCAGGAAGCGCTTTGGACGCCCGTCGAGGCTAATATCCGCGCCAAGCTTCGATGAGCGCCGCAAGGCACGCGAAGCCTGGCAGGCGAAGCGCGAGGAGCGCCGCGCCGACAAGAAAGCCGAGGGTCAAGACGGTAAGAAGGGCGACAAGCTGGCGCTGCCGGAGCGCATCGAGAAGCGCAGTGAGCGTCTGACGGCTCGCGCCGCCAAGATGACCGAGCAGGCCGCCAAGGCGAAGGAGTACGCCGAGGTTCTGAAGCCGCTCTACGCCTCGTTCAGCGAGGAGCAGAAGGCGGTAGCCGGCCGCGTGCTGAGCCACTTCGGTCAGGACGGCCGCGGTCCTCGCGGCAATCGCTGGGCGATGGGCGGCAAGCGCGGCCATGGCGGTCACGATCGCGGCCGCTTCTGAACGAAGCCGCTGAGAAATGCGAAAGGCCGGAGCTGTGCTCCGGCCTTTTTTGCTTTGTAGCCGTGTGGCTAGAGGTTACTCGCCGCCCAGCTTGCGCTGCCACCAGCCCTTGCGCGCGGGTGCGTTCGATGCGGAGGCATCCTCGGTCGAGACCTCGAGCTGCTGACCAACGACGATGCGTTCCAGGCGCGGCTCGCTGGAGCCGGTGCGCCGGCGCGTAGGAGCGGCGGGCTCGGCTTCGTGCGCCGCCGCGGCGGGAACGTCCTTGCGCGGCTTCGCTACTTCCTGGGCACGATGGACCTCCCTGGCGGGAAGCTCTTGGTTGCCATCGGCGGGCAAGTTGGGGAAATCGGCGATCGCTTCGCGGTGACCTGATGTGCTCTCGCCACCGCGACTCTCGCCTTCCGAATAGAATGCCGGCTGGTCGTCACCCAACGGTGACTGCTCGCTGGCGCCATTCTGGGCGCGCGCCTCGCCGCCGCGCTCGCCATTGCGCTCGCGTCCGCGGCGGCCGCCACGGCGACCGCGTCGGCGGCTGCGTCCGCCGCGCTCGCGCGTACGCTCGCCGCCTTCGCCTTCTTCGCCACGCGCTTCGCCGGCCTCATGCCGGCGCTCGTGATCGCCCTCGGCAACCTCGCCGCCACCTTGCTCATAAGCTTCCGGCGCTTCGTCCTCGCCGCCGACATCCTCGACGTTGCCGCTGCGGGTGTTATCGGCGTAGCGGCCGTTGCCTTCCTCGCGCTCGCGGCCGCGGCCGCCGCGACGGCGACGACGACGGGGACGCGCGCCTTCTTCTCCGCTTTCGCTACGCTCGCCGCGTTCTGGGCGATCTGGGCGCGCCGAAGCCTCTCTCGGCTCGGCCGCTGACTGTTCGCGCGCTTCGAAGTCGCCGTTCTCGTCCTCGCCTTCGAAGCCCGATTCCATGTTGACGACGTTGCGCTCGATGCGCCGCTGCGGCTGTGCCGGAGCTGCACCCTTCTCGATGGTGAAGTTGGCGCCGGCCAGCTTGTCGCTGCCAGTGACCATGATCTGCAGACCGAGGCGCGCCTCCATGTCGTTGATGAAGGGACGCTTGTTGTTGAGGATGTAGAGCGCCACGGACGGCGTCGTCGTGGCGACGAGCGGCGCGCGCGTGCCGGCCATTATGGTGTCTTCGAGGCCACGCAGCACCGCCAGAGCGACGCTCTCGGTCGAGCGGATGATGCCGGTGCCCTGGCAATGCGGGCACTGCGAGGTTGAGCCTTCGAGCACGCCGGTGCGCAGGCGCTGGCGCGACATTTCGAGGAGGCCGAAGTGGCTGATGCGGCCGACCTGGATGCGGGCGCGATCGAAGCGAAGCGCTTCCTTCAGCCGGCGCTCGACGGCGCGGTTGTTGCGCTTCTCTTCCATGTCGATGAAGTCGACGACGATGAGGCCGGCGAGGTCGCGCAGCTTCAGCTGGCGGGCGATCTCGTCGGCAGCCTCGAGGTTCGTATGGTGCGCGGTCTCCTCGATGGAGAACTCGCGCGTCGCCTTGCCGGAGTTCACGTCGATGGCAACCAACGCTTCCGTCTGGTTGATGACGAGGTAGCCACCCGAGCGCAACGTCACGTACGGGCTGAACATGGCGTTCAGTTGCCGCTCGATCTGGAAGCGCGTGAAGAGTGGTTCCGGCTCCTGATAGTTGGTGACGTTCTTGGCATGGCTCGGCATGAGCATGCGCATGAAGTCTTTGGCTTCGCGGTGCGCCTCGCCGCCGGCGACGATCACCTCGTCGACGTCCTTGTTATAGAGGTCGCGGATCGAGCGCTTGATGAGGTTGCCTTCCTCGTAGACGAGGCTCGGCGCCTGGCTCTGCAGGGTGAGGTCGCGAACGCTCTCCCACAGGCGCAGCAGGTATTCGAAGTCGCGCTTGATCTCCTGCTTGGTGCGCGCGGCACCGGCAGTGCGGATGATCAGGCCCATGCCCTCCGGCACCTCGAGCTCGGCGGCGATGGCCTTGAGGCGCTTGCGGTCCTGCGGCTGCGTGATCTTGCGGCTGATGCCGCCGCCACGGGCGGTGTTCGGCATCAAGACGGTGTAGCGGCCGGCGAGCGACAGGTACGTGGTGAGTGCAGCGCCCTTGTTGCCGCGCTCCTCCTTAACGACCTGGACCAGGATCACCTGGCGACGCTTGATGACCTCTTGGATCTTGTAGCTGCGCGGACGACGGCGCGGGCGCGAGGGGAGCTCCTCCAGGGCGTCCTCGCCGGAGCCGACCTGCTCGACGCGCTCCATTTCGATGGGTGCCGCGTTGGCTTCCCCGGGCGGCGCCGTCGCTGCTGCCGGCGGATTCTCCCTCGGGGCTACCTTCGGGGGTGGCACCATCGACGGTGTTCTCGTTGGCGGCAAAGTCGGAGTCTTCGCCGGCGTCGGCTTGCAGGCGATCGTCGGCCGGGGCCGCTTCGGCGAGCGCGCGGTGCGCCGTCTCATCACCCTCTTCGTGATCGTGATAGTCGCCGTCATCCGGGGGCGGATCGCCTCCTTCGCGCGGCTCGAGGACATCGACCGAATCGTCGTCATCGGGAACCGATGACGCGGCGCGGCGGCGGGCCAAAGCCTCGGCGTGAGCGTCGACGGCGGCTTCTTCTTCAGCTTCCGCGGCAGCTTCCTCATCGAGGAGCGCCTGACGGTCGGCCATGGGGATCTGGTAGTAGTCGGGGTGGATTTCGTTGAAGGCGAGGAAGCCGTGACGGTTACCGCCGTACTCGACGAAAGCCGCCTGCAGGGACGGCTCAACGCGCGTCACCTTGGCGAGATAGATATTTCCCCGGAGTAGCTTTCGCGCCGCGGATTCGAAATCGAATTCCTCTACGCGGCCGTTGCGAAGCACCACGACCCGGGTCTCTTCCGGATGGGTGGCGTCAATGAGCATCTTGTTGGTGTTGGACATGTGTGCCGATCCTCGGCGCGCCGGCTGGGCTGCCTGCCACCTGGTTCGGCAATCCGCATGCGAATTGCTTCAGGGGCGGCAAGGCGCCGGTCTCGGGCGCGCGTCATTGTTTGCGATGATGGGTGAAAAACGGGGGACATTCTGTTGGCACACAGACGCCTGCCGCCGGGCGTAGCCGGACGTGCTCCGCGGCGCGGACGGTTGCGCGCTGGAGCCTGCAGATGGCTGATGCCGAAGTTCAGCATTCGAAAGGTCTTCCAATGGGTTGCGCAGAGCGCAAGGGTATCGCGCTCCCGCTGGATTGCCCTCATATCGGCGCGGGCGCCGGGCGGTTATCCGCCTGCTCCGTACGCCTTCCTTTCGCGGGCGAAGATCGGAGCGATGCAAGTGATGCTGGGCAGTCTCGAGCGGTTTCCGTCGCGCCGGGCGCAAGCTTGGCCCTCAGGCTCAAAGCTCCGCCGTCTATAAAGACCCGGAGCATGTGCTTGCCGGCGCAGGGCGAACCACTCGATCGTCGGTCTACAGCGGCTCCGTCCCTTGCGGGGAGCGGCGAACCGGCGCGAACGGTTGGACGGTTGCCCGTTCAACTCGCTCTTGCGGCGCACAAATGTCCTCGAAAGAGCGCCGCTGCAGCAACGAAGTAATAAGTACGGGTTCGCCGGTAGGCTTGCAAGCATGTTATATAGACAGCGCTGCGAGCTGGCCGGCCAACTCTCTGCAATATGAGGGAAAATCGGCAAAGGTTTGGTTAATATCGCCGCGGGGGAGCGGCGTCGGCGGCGGGCTGAGGGGATGGGGAAGCATCTGCAACATGACGCGCTGGCTCGGCGGTGGAGGCCGACGGGCGTCCGCATGCGCCTCGTCCTGGCCGTCTGCTGCGCGGCTGTGGCGGCGAGCGGCGCCGCAGGCGATCCAGGCAGCGTCCATCGCAAGAGCGCCGCCGTCGTCGCCAAGCGCGCCGAGATCAAGACGGTAGCCGGGTCGACCACGTTTCTGCTCGCCCTCTCGACGGGCGTGAGGGCTGAGATATTCACCCTCTCCAAACCCTATCGCGTCGTCGTCGATCTGCCCGACGTCGCTTTCCATCTTCCCGAGGGAACGGGACTGCGCGGCAACGGGCTGATCGCCGCATTCCGCTACGGATTGCTGGCAGAAGGCAAAGCACGCGTCGTTATCGACACGACGGGCCCCGTCGTCATCAAACGCGCCGACATGGCTGGTAAGGGTGGCGCCGCAGTTGAACTCGTCATCGAGCTGGCTTCGACGTCGGTCCAATCCTTCGGAGCGGGCACTGGCGGCGGGCGCGCCGCGGCGGCGCCCAAGCTCGATCCCACACCGGCGCCGAAGACACTGAAGGGGGAGCGGACCAAGCCGCTTATCCTCATCGACGCCGGCCATGGCGGAATCGACCCGGGTGCCGCCGGCTCGGGCAATCTCAAGGAGAAGACGCTGGTTCTCTCCGTCGCCCAAGCGCTCCGCGAACAGTTGGCGGCAAGCCGCCGTTACGACGTCAGGATGACGCGCGTCAGCGATGTATTCGTCTCCCTCGATCAGCGTCTGAGGATGTCGCGCGAACTAGACGCCGACCTGTTCATCTCCTTGCACGCCAATTCCATCGCCCAGAAGGGCCTCGCCAATATCGTGCGCGGTGCCACCGTCTACACGCTCTCCGAGCAGGCCTCGGACGAGGAGGCGCGGCGCATGGCCGAGAAGGAGAACAACTCAGACGCCATCGCCGGCCTGCAAACGGCGAAGTTCGAGGAGGAAGGCGAGGTACGCAATATCCTCATCGACCTGCTAAAGCGCGAGACCTCCAACTTCTCAGCCGATTTCTCCAACACATTGGTAAAGCGTCTGGGGGCCAGCATTTCGCTGTCGGGTCGCCCGCGGCGCTCGGCCGCCTTCAAGGTCCTGCGTCAGGCGGACACGCCCTCGGTGCTGGTCGAACTCGGATATATGAGCAACGCCGAGGATGAACGGCTGCTCAATTCTTCGGCGTGGCAGCGGCGTGTCGCCGCTGCCATCGGTGCGGCCGTCAATTCATACTTCTCCAAGCGCACGGCAAAAGCGCGATAACGGCAGGGCGTGGTGCTGCGCCACGTTATCTAATCTCCGGTGACCGACGACTTGATGCCACAATCCGTGCTAATGTGCCTGCTTCGCGGCGTCGCCTTCTAGCTACCGGGCCCGCGCGGATATGCCAGATCAACCCACTACGCACGGTCAACGGATTTAGAGGTTGATGCGCGAGCCATTATATCCGCCGGAATACCCTCCGGAGCCCATCTACTCGTCCGATCCGCCGCCGCCGCGTCGACGCAAGCGGCGCAAGAGCTTGCTCCTGAGCTTCCTGGGCTTTGGGTTCGCTGCCGCCGGAGTTCTGTTCATCTGCGCTTCCGGCGCCGCTGGATACCTGCTGTGGAAGACCTCACGGGATCTCCCGGACTACGAGAGCCTGGCGAAGTACGAGCCGCCGGTCATGACGCGCATTCACGCGCACAACGGCGCGCTGATCGCCGAGTACGCGCGCGAGCGGCGCATCTTCGTGCCCATCAACACCATTCCCAAGCGCGTCATCGCCGCCTTCCTTTCGGCTGAGGACAAGCGCTTCTACGAGCACGGCGGCGTCGACTTCCAAGGCATCGCGCGCGCCGTCTACAAGGTGGTTGAATCGAAGATCGAGGGCAGCGACCGCCGCGCCGAAGGCGGATCGACCATCACCCAGCAGGTGGCCAAGAACTTCCTGCTGAGCAGCGAGCGCTCGATGGAGCGCAAGCTCAAGGAAGCGATCCTCGCCATCCGCATCGAGCGCGCCTACTCGAAGGACAAGATCCTCGAGCTCTACCTCAACGAGATCTACTTCGGCATCGGCGCCTACGGCATCGCCGCGGCGAGCCTCAGCTACTTCAATAAGGAACTGCAGGACCTCACCATCGAGGAGGTCGCATATCTGGCGGCGCTCCCCAAGGGGCCCAACAACTATCATCCGTTC
This sequence comes from uncultured Alphaproteobacteria bacterium, assembly GCA_963795225.1. Classification (GTDB taxonomy): domain Bacteria; phylum Pseudomonadota; class Alphaproteobacteria; order Rhizobiales; family Hyphomicrobiaceae; genus Hyphomicrobium_A. Next base: position 83,105 of record CAWCHB010000007.1, read on the forward strand.
CGGCGCGAGAAGCAGGCGCTGATCCGCCGCGACTGGATCATCGGCCAGATGGAGGAGAACGGGTACATCACGGCCGAGGAGGCGACGACGGCGAAAAGCAAGCCGCTCGGCGTCAATCTTCGCCAGACCGGCGCGCACATCTTCGCCGCCGACTTCTTCGCCGAGGAGGTGCGGCGCACGCTGCTGTCGCAATTCGGCGAGGACAAGCTTTACAACGGCGGCCTGTCGGTGCGCACGACGCTCGACCCACGGCTGCAGCAGGCGGCGCGCCGCTCGCTGATGGACGGCCTCGTGCAGCTCGATCGGACCAAGGGGTGGCGCGGCCCGGTGACCAAGCTCGACATCGCCGGCGATTGGGGTAAAGCGCTGGACGCCGTCGAGCGTCCGCCCGACATTCAGCCTTGGCGGCTGGGGGTGGTGCTCAAGACGGAAGCCAACAAGGCGGTGATCGGCCTGCGGCCGGAGAAGCAGCAGGACGGTTCTCTGGTCGGCAAACGCGAGGCCGTGGAGATTACCTTCGAAGAGGTGAAGTGGGCGAAATCGGCCACCAAGAAGGTGCCGCCCAAGACGATCACCGACGTAATCACCGCGGGCGACGTGATCTACGTCGCGCCGAAAGATCCGGCCAATGTCGGCGGCGTCTGGACACTTATGCAAATCCCTGAGGTCGGCGGCGGCATCGTCGCCATGGATCCGAATACGGGACGTGTGCTGGCCGTGGTCGGGGGCTTCTCGTTTGCCCTGAGCCAGTTCGACCGCGCCATCCAGGCGCGGCGTCAGCCGGGCTCCGTCTTCAAGCCCTTCGTCTATGCGGCTGCGCTCGACAACGGCTACAAACCGACGTCGATCATCCTCGATGCACCCATCGAGATCGAGCAGGGCCCCGGCCAGGACATCTGGAAGCCGGAGAACTACGAAAAGGAACATTCCGCCGGTCCTTCGACGCTGCGCTTCGGCGTCGAGCATTCGCGCAACCAGATGACGGTGCGCCTGGCTCAGGATCTCGGCATGCCGATCATCACCGACTACGCCAAGCGTTTCGGCATCTACGACGATCTGCTCCCGGTGCTGTCGATGTCGCTGGGCGCCGGTGAGACCACGCTGCTGCGTATCTCGACAGGATATTGCTCGATCGCCAACGGCGGCCATCAAGTGCGTGCCACCCTGATCGACCGCATTCAGGATCGCTGGGGCCGCACCGTATGGCGCCACGATCAGCGCGTGTGCGAGGGCTGCAAGGTAGACGCCTGGAATGGCCAGGAAGAGCCCGAGGTGCCGGACGATCGCGTGCAGATCATGGACCCGCACACCGCCTACCAGATAACCTCGATGCTCGAGGGCGTGATCCAGCGCGGCACCGCCACTTCGCTCAAGGCGCTCGAGCGGCCGCTGGCCGGCAAGACCGGCACGACCAACGAGGAGAAGGACGCCTGGTTCGTCGGCTATTCGCCCGACCTCGTCGTCGGCGTGTTCATGGGCTACGACACGCCCGTACCGATGGGCAAAGGCAATACCGGTGGCAAGATTGCAGCGCCTGTGTTCGGCGACTTCATGAAGGAAGCCCTGGCCGAAACCCCGGCCGCACCTTTCCGCATTCCGCCGGGCCTCAAGTTGGCGCGCATAAATCTGCGCACCGGGCTACGCGCCGGCGAGGAAGACCCGCAGAGCATGATGGAGGCGTTCAAGCCGGGAGAAGAGCCCGACGATGCCTACTCGGTGATCGGTTTCACCGATCAGGGCCCCGGCGGCGAACCTGGCCGCGAGGATGCTTCAGGCGACTACTATCAGCCTCCGCCGCGTCAGAGCCCCGGCTATGGCTCCGGTCGCGGGGGCCTGTGGTGAGGCAGCGCGCCTGATCTGCTAGGCCGCACCGGCTGCGGCTTGCCTGCGCGTTTACAGTCGCGCAGGCGGCGACTATATCCATCCGCACATCCTGAAATTGCTCCCGCCTCGGAGAGAACGATGCGTGCCGAACCGCAAAAGCTTGTGGAATCCATCAAGGAGGCCCTCGGTCTCCTACGGAGGCATCTTTGACTGGGATACTGCCCAGCAACGTCTCGCCGAGCTGAACAAGCGCGCTGAGGATCCGGCCCTTTGGAACAACGCCAAGGGGGCGCAAAAGGTGATGCGCCAGCGCCAGCAGCTCGAGCGCGCGATCAACGCCTATCGCGATCTCGAACGCGGCCTCGAGGACGGCGTTACGCTCATCGAGCTCGGCGAGGCGGAGGACGATGATGCCTCGATCGCCGAAGGCGAAGCCATGCTCAAGAAGCTCGACGAGGAGGCGCAGCGGCGCAGCGTCGAGGCGTTGCTCTCAGGCGAGGCCGACGGCAACGACACGTATCTGGAGGTGCATGCCGGCGCCGGTGGTACGGAGAGTCAGGATTGGGCTTCGATGCTGGCGCGCATGTACATGCGCTGGGCCGAACAACGCGGCTACAAGGTGGCGACGCTCGAGGAGAGTGCCGGCGAAGAAGCCGGCATCAAGTCGGTCACCATCGAGATCAAGGGCGAGGATGCCTACGGCTGGCTAAAGACCGAGTCCGGCGTGCACCGCCTGGTGCGCATCTCGCCCTATGACGCCAACGCGCGCCGGCACACGAGCTTTGCGTCGGTATGGGTCTACCCGGTCGTCGACGACGACATCGACATTCAAATTAACGAGAGCGAATGCCGCATCGACACGTATCGCTCGTCCGGTGCTGGCGGCCAGCACGTCAACACGACCGATTCCGCCGTGCGCATCACGCACATCCCGACCGGCATCGCGGTGGCCAGCCAGCAGGAGCGCTCGCAGATCAAGAACCGCGCCATCGCCTGGGCGATGCTCAAGTCGCGTCTCTATGAGCTCGAGTTGAAGAAGCGCGAAGACAAGGCCAATGCCGAGGCGGCGAGCAAGACGGAGATCGGCTGGGGTCACCAGATCCGCTCCTACGTGCTGCAGCCGTATCAGTTGGTGAAGGATCTGCGCACCGGCACGCAGAGCACCAATCCATCTGCCGTGCTCGATGGCGAGATCGACCCGTTCATCGAAAGCGCATTGGCGCAACGGATCAAAGGCGGCAGTCACGTCGAGATCGCCGATATCGACTAGTCGGGCTTCCGCGTTGGGTAGGCTTGCGGTTTTGGTAGGAGCGGCGCAAGAGGTCCAGCGCTGCGGCGTCACCGCGAATACGCTGGACCATGATGCTTGCGGCCTATCGGGGAGCCGGAGCTCCAAGGCCACATCAGCATAACGATGGATGGCAAATATTCCGTCGCTGCCGAGGCGCTAAAGACTTAACGCCGGCTTGTGTTACGGCTCGAAAGCTGACGCCAGCATGAACGACCGCGCGTAACCGGTGAAATTTGCTTTGCAGCGGCGATGCGATGCGCCAAGACGTTGCCCATGGCGCAGGAAAATCAAAGACGCCGAGATAACGCGCGCGAGCCGGCAGCGGATGGTGCAGCGCGGCTGCAACTCATCGAGACCGCCGGCTTCCCGGACTACGCGCTGCTCGACAGCGGCGGCGGCCGCAAGCTCGAGCGGTTCGGCCCCATCGTCGTCGATCGCCCCGAGCCGCAGGCGCTGTGGACGCCGGCCGCGCCCGAGCGCGAGTGGCGGCATGCGCACGCGGTGTTCTCCGGCGACGACGAAGAGGACAAGGGCCGGTGGCGCATCGACAAGCCGGTGCCGGAAAGCTGGCCAGTGAAGGTCGGCGCGGCGACGGTGCTTTGCCGCCTGGCGAGCTTCCGCCACATGGGTCTGTTTCCCGAGCAGATGCCGCACTGGGAGTGGATGCTCTCCCGGCTCGCCGAGAAGCGCCCCGAACCGCCGCGTGTGTTGAACCTGTTCGCCTACACCGGCGCCGCCTCGCTGATCGCTGCCGCGGCCGGCGCGCACGTCACGCATGTCGATGCTTCCAAGAAGGCAATCGCCTGGGCAAAAGAGAACCAGGCCGCGTCGGGACTGGAGGCGGCTCCGATCCGCTGGATGCTCGACGACGCAACGAAGTTCGTCGCCCGCGAGGTGCGGCGGGGAAAAACCTACGACGTCATCCTCGTCGACCCGCCGAAGTTCGGTCGCGGCCCCGACGGCGAGGTATGGGACCTGTTCACCAGCCTGCCGCCGCTGATGAAGGATTGCGCCGCGTTGCTCGCCCCGGGCGCGGCCATGGTGCTCACCGTGTACGCGATCCGCGCCTCGTCGCTGGCGTTCGACCAGCTTTGCCGCGAGGTCTTGAAGGGGCGCGGGGGCACCTTCCAGTCGGGCGAGCTCGCCATCCGCGAGACGGGCGGCGAGCGGGCGGTGCCGGCATCGCTCTATACGCGCTGGAGCGCCGGCAATGTCTGAGTGTGGGGCTGCCTCAACGTCATCCCGGCGCAGGCCGGGATCCACGCCGGCTTCCTCGCTCGCTGCGCCGCATGTCGGAGTGAGTTGGCCGCGGGCCTTGTCACGGCCTTCTCCCCGAGCGCTTGCCTCGACTTGCGTGGATGCCGGCCTGCGCCGGCATGACGGAACTAGCGGCGGTCGCGCTTATAGGAGCATGGCATGACGCTGCAGCCCAAGGCCATCACCAGCCTGCAGAATGACCGCGTCAAGGCGATCCGCGCATTGGAGATGCGCAAGGAGCGCAAGGAGACGGGGCTGTTCGTCGCCGAGGGCACGTCGATCCTCGTTACCGCGCGCGACAATGGCTTCGTGCCGCAGACGCTCGTTTATCGCGCCGGGAGCGCTGCAAGCGGCATCGCGCAGGGGCTCGTTGCGTGGGCCTTGCGAGCCGGGGTCGAATGTCTCGAAGTTTCGGAGTCGGTGCTCGGCAAGCTCGCCTCGAAAGACAATCCGCAGAGCATGCTTGCCGTCTTTTCGCAGCGCTGGGTCGAGCCGCCGCCGGCTGCGACCGTCGCGCGCGACGCAGTTTGGGTGGCGCTGGAGGAAGTTCGCGATCCAGGAAACCTCGGCACCATCATCCGCACGGCCGATGCGGTCGGCGCCGCCGGTATCATGCTCATCGGGTCGACGTGCGATCCCTATTCACACGAATGCGTGCGCGCGACGATGGGATCCGTGTTCGCGGTGCCGCTCGCGCGGATGACGCGCGAAGTATTTCTCGGCTGGGCCGGCAAGTTCCGCGGCGATGTCGTCGGAACGCACCTCGATGCGGAGGAGGATTTCCGCAAGGCGAAATACCGCGCGCCGACACTCTTGCTCATGGGCAGCGAAGGGCCGGGCCTGTCCGATCCGCTAACTTCGGCGTGCACGCGCCTGGTGAAAATTCCCATGGCCGGCCGGCTCGACTCGCTCAATCTCGCCGTGGCCACCGCGCTGGTGCTGTACCAGATCCGCGGTCCACATCTGACGCTGTAACAAGCATGCGCATCGAATACCATCGGACGCTGATCGCCGACCGCGTGCGCAACCAAGCGTTCGAAGCGGCACTGCGGGCGGTGATCAAAAAGGGCGTCACGACGGTTGCCGACATCGGTACCGGTACGGGGCTGTTGGCGCTAATGGCCGTCAAGCTCGGCGCCCGCGAGGTGTTTCTCTACGAGGCGGCGGAAGTAGCCGGAGTTGCCTCCAAGGTCTTGAAAGCCAACGGCGCGCGCAACTGCCATCTCATTCCCTGCCATTCCACCGAGATGGTCGATCCGCCGAAAGTCGACGTCGTGGTCTCCGAAACGCTCGGCAACTACGCGCTCGAAGAGCACATCATCGAGACGCTGGCCGACGCAAAGAAGCGCTTCCTCAAGCCGGGGGGCGTCTTCATTCCGCGACGCATCGAGCAATTTGTGGCAGCGGTCGTCAGCGACCGGGTGCAAGCAGAGTTCGACGCCTGGGACAGGACGGGCTTCGATCTTTCGGTCGCCAAGGCGATGAGCCTCAACAACATCTACGTGCGAACGTTCGGCGCCGAGGAGCTGCTCGAGGGCAAGGTGTGGGACACCATAGATCTCGGCACCGACGGGCGATCGTCGCGCAAGGGCGAGGCGAGCTGGAAGCTCAAGGCGGCGACGAGCGTCTACGGTTTTGCGACGTGGTGGAGCGCCGAGCTGACGCCAGGAATAGCCCTTTCGACGGCGCCGAATGCGCCCCGCACGCACTGGGAGCAGCTCTATTTTCCGTTGCTGCAGCCGATCGCCGGCAAGGTCGGCGATACGATCGTCGTCAATTTGCGCTCGCGTACGTCGGCCGACGCCGGCACACACGTGGCCTGGGTGGCAGCGCATCGCGACGGGAAGGGCCGCGAGGTGGGCCGCCAGTCGCTCAATCTCGACAAGGGCTTTCTGCCTTAGGCCTTAGACCCGCAGCAGCAGGAAGGCGGCGGCGACGATGGTGCTGGCGATCATCACCGTGGTCACCCATGCAAGGGCATTGCGGTTGCGCTGCCGGCGGTGTTCGCGGCGCGCGTTGTCGAGCCAGTCGGCGCTGGGCGGCGGCGAGGCGACATGGCCGAGGTCGTCGATCACCTCATCGAGCGAGCGCGGATCGACGGGGATCGGCGGCGGCAGTGCGCCGATGCTCGGCGGCGCAACGGGCACCGGCGCGAGACGCGACGCCGTCCGCGCGACTGCGCCGTCGGCGTTGCCATGCATGGCTTCGACGCGATGCAGCCGGCTCATCAACGGCCGATGGTGCATGGCGCGCGCGATGTCGTCGGCGAGTTGCCGGTCTTCCGGACCGTCGAAATCCGCTTTCACCTCGGCGCGAGCAGTCATGGACAGATCTCCCTCGAATTGGAAGGCATCGGACGCATTCCGCAACTGGGGACGCAACTGGTGATGGGTGGGAACGACCAAGGTATTACGCACGGAAACGCGGGAAGCCTGCATGACGCGCACCTCGAAAGACGACGAAGGTAACGGTCCCCGCGACCATTCGGGCGATCAGCGGACTAGCCGCCGAAGCGCCGAAACTCTAGAAAAGCCTATCGAGATGGCCGTAGCGTGGCAACGATTCGCCGGCGCGGCGCAATTTTCCTGGGGAGAGCGTGAACATGCTGGTGATGGTGCTTGGTCTCATCCTCTTCCTGGCGATCCATTTGGTGCCGGCGAACATCGAATTGAAGAACGGCCTCATCGCCCGCTTCGGCAGCACCGGTTACAAAGTGCTGTTCTCTGCAGTGTCGCTGCTGGGCTTGGCGCTCATCATTCTTGGCTTCCACAAGCTGCAGCTCCATCCGGGGAAGAACCCCATCCTGTGGGATCCGCCGACGTGGACGCGGCATCTAGCGCTCGCGCTGATGCTGCCGGCGATGATCGCGCTGGTTGCGACGTACATCCCCTCGCACATTCACGTCATGCTCAAGCACCCGATGCTCGTCGCCATCAAGATCTGGGCGCTGGCGCATCTGCTGGCGAACGGCGATCTGGCCTCGCTGGTGCTGTTCGGCAGCTTCCTCGCCTTCGCCGTCTATGACCGCATCTCGGTGAAGAAGCGCGGCGACCTCGGCCCGATCGGCAGGGGCAGCGGGCCGTGGATCAACGACCTGATCGTCGTCGCCCTTGGCATCGCCCTGTATGTCGGCATCGTGCTCTACCTGCACGAGCTACTAATCGGCGTCTCGCCGCTGGCGTGATGATCGAGAAGTCCGCGACTTAGCGCGCCGCCCACTAGTGTTATCCCGGCACTTGTTGCCGGGATCCAGCGTGCAGGGAGGTGCGGAAAGCGTTGATGGATGGATCCCGGGGACGAGCCCTGGGATGACAGGATCGTATCACGAACGAAGTACGCGTCCTTCAGTAGTAGCGGGACTTGGAGCTGTCCGGACGGCTGCGCCATGGTTCGACTACGAATTCCGTGCGTGCGCTCGTCTCGCGGCTGAGCCCGTAGTCGGAGATGATGAACGAGGATCCCGGCTTCATCAGTTCGGCGAGCAGGTCGGCGGTCTCCTTGGGGACCTCGATGCGCTCCAGCGCGCTGGCGGCGTCAGCATCGTGGCCCGCGGCGGCGACAGGTGCCTCGTCATCGTGCCGGCGCTTCTTGCGACGCGAGTATTGCGTGCTCTCGGATGGACGCAGGCTTACGGAGTTCCAGCGCAGCGCTTTCTCGCCATCGGTGAAGGCGGTGGCGGTGAGGACGTGGGTGCCTAGCGGGCGGCCCGGCTCAGCGATCGTGACCGGCACGTCGAGCACCTGCGCAAACCCGAGCTTGGCGATGAGGCGCCCCGTCTTGGCGCTGATAAATATCGACACCGGGCTGTCCTTGCGCGCTTCCAGCGCATCGGCTGCAGCGAGTGCGTCCTTGGCGTCGGCTATAACGGTGGCGGCGCTCTTCACGTCGTCGACGGCAACCTTGCGCGCCTTTTCGAGCGCTACGGCGTCGGCGACGGCCTGCTTGGTTCTGCCGGCCTGAGCATCGGCTGCTCGCTTGGCGATGACGGCGGCATCAACAGCGTCGAGCATCTTCTTCTCTTCGTCGACCTCAACGGCCGACTGCTTTTCGAGTTCAGTGGGGTCGATACCGGCAACGTCGATCTTCGCCATCTTGGCGGTGAGCGCCGTGAAGCCGGCGGCGGCTGCATCGGCCGCCTTGGCCGCCTTGCGCGCTAGGTCGGAGAGACGGCCTTCCTCGGTGCGCTCCTTGCGGATGGCTTCCTTGCCGTCCTGCGCGGCGGCAGCGGCAGCCTTCGCTTGGTCCTCGGCGGCGCGCTTGGCGTTCTCCGCCTCGACGATATTGGTAGCAAGCCGTTGGCGCTCGATGACACGCGCGGCAGCGGCACTGGCCCGCGTGCGCGACTTCTGTCTGCCTTCGGTTGCCGTCAGGGACAGCATCTCGTCGGCGGTGCCGGTGGCGGCGGCGGGAACGGGGCCGGCGCTGTTGTTTGCGAGGCTGTCCGGCGGCAACGGCGCGATCAGGCGCGGGCTGTTGAATTCTGCCGGGGTCAGGTCGTCGTCGCTGATGATGACGCGGGCGCCAATGTCGGTGATGCCGAATAGGCTGCGCGCGAAGCTGTAGGGAAGACGGATGCAGCCGTGCGAGGCCGGGTAGCCCGGCAAGATCGCCTGCGTGCATGGCAACGCCCGAGTTGGTGACGCGCTGCATGAAGGGCATCGGCGCGCCGCCGTAGAGATTTGAATAGTGGTAGCGGTTCTTTTCCAGGATGCTGAAGATGCCGGTCGGCGTCGGGTTCGAACTGGTGCCGCTCGAGATCGGCGACTTGGCGATCACCTTATTGTCGTCATAGACGGTGACCGTCTGCTTGCCGATCGAGACGACGATCACCAGCGGGCCGTTCGGCTTCGGGAGCGCGATTACCGGCTTCTCATCCGAGGGCTCGACGTAGCGCGGCGCGGCGCGGCGACGGCGCGGCTTCTGCTGCCAGGGGGACGGGTTGCCCCACTGCCCCCAAGGGTAGAACTGAGCCTGTGCCGGCTCGGGTGTCGCAGCAACGAGTAGGGCCGCTCCGAGGAACGCCGCGACGGTGGTCATACGCAGGCAGCCAGAAACGGCGCCGATGTCGGTTTTTACAATCTTCTGCAAGGCAGCCCCCGGCCGAAAAGAGAAGTGTCTCTGAAGAGATCGATCTATATGATGATTTTAACCCTAAATCTTCGTTAGCAAGGCTCTGAAATCGAAAATCATTTCAAACGTGGTGTGCGAGGCACGGCAGGCGCGCCACTGGTTTGCGGGCCATATGATCACTAGGTTGCCGCGACGCCGGTCCATTTAGCGAGTACCCTGTACGACATGTCCGTGCACACCACCCAGAAGCGCCTCATGGCGCCCGACATTACGGCGATGAAGAAGCGCCAGCCGATCGTCGCGCTCACCGCCTACCATGCGCATACGGCCGCGATCGCCGACCGCTATTGCGACTTCCTGCTGGTTGGCGACAGCCTCGGGATGGTTATGCACGGCTATGAGACAACCGTTCCGGTCCCCCTCGAATTGATGATCATGCACGGGCGCGCGGTCGTTCGCGGTGCGCGCCGTGCGCTCGTCGTAGTCGACATGCCATTCGGCTCCTACGAGGAGAGCCCGGCCGTCGCCTTCAGAAACTGCGCGAAGGTAATGAAAGAGACCGACTGTGGCGCTGTTAAGATTGAGGGCGGCAGACGTATGGCGGAAACGATCCGCTATCTCGTCGATCGCGGCATTCCGGTCATGGCGCATATCGGACTGACGCCGCAATCGGTGAATGTCATCGGCGGCTTCAAGGCCCAGGGACGCCGGCGGGCGGAATGGGCGGCGATTGAAGCCGATGCGCGCGCGATTGCCGACGCCGGCGCCTTTGCGGTCGTGCTCGAGGCGATCACCGAGCCCTTGGCGCAGCGCATCACTGCATCGATCCCCATTCCGACCGTCGGCATAGGGGCCTCGCTCGCCTGTGACGGCCAGATCCTCGTCATGGAGGACATGCTCGGCCTCAGCCCGCGCGTGCCGCGCTTCGTCAAGAAGTTCGGCAAGGTGGGTGAGGTCATCGAGGACGCCATCCGCTCCTATTCCAAGGATGTGCGCACGCGCGCCTTCCCGACCCCGGAACACACGTACGCCATGCAGGATGGGGCGCCGACCAAGGAGCCGCGAACGGTCGAACGTGTCGGCGCAACCGGCGGCAGGGCCACGAAAAAGTCGAAAAACCCAAGCAGCAAGGCTTAAGGAGGCCGGCGGGAGGTCTCCCTGGGTCGGCTTAACTGATCGAGCGCTTGCGCAGAGGATGCCGTCGGCTATGTATGCGGCTTCCAGAGCCCGGCCGGGCCCCGGATAAGAAACGCGCCAAGGTTCAGGGGCTTAAATCGCGATGGCACAGCAGGACGACGGTCTTCTCCGCGAAGTCGAAGAAGAGTTGAGGCGCGAACGCCTCGAGAAGATCTGGAAGCAATACGGTACCTACATCCTCGCCGCCGCCGCTGCGATCGTGTTTGGCGTTCTCGGCTTCAAGTACTGGGAGAGCTCGCGTCTAACCGCCGCCCAGGAATCCGGGGCGCGCTATGAGGAGGCGATGCTCCTCGTCAACGACAAGAAAGAAGGCAGCGCCGAGAAAGAGTTTGAGAAGATCGCAGTGGACGGCGCGGGCGGCTACCGCACGCTGGCGCAGCTGCAACTCGCCGGATCGCAGGCCAAGCAGGGCAAGAAGGCAGAGGCGGTCGCTACATACGAGGCGCTGGCCAACGACGGTAGCGCCGACGTAACGCTGCGGGATTTTGCCCGTCTGCAGGCTGCCGGCCTTCGCGTCGGCGAGGCCGACTTTACCGAGATAGAGAATCGGCTCACCCCTTTGATGAGCGACGCCAGCCCGTGGCGCTACAGCGCGCGTGAGTTGCTGGGCCTGGCCGCATTCAAGGCCGGCAAGTCGAATGACGCACGCACGATCCTGACGCCGTTGTTCGTTGACCAGGCGACGCCGCAGAGCATCACCGAGCGAGCCCAAATCGTGATGGCGGAGATCGCAGCCGGAGAGATCGCCAAGAAATCGACGACCGACACGCCGGGTACGCCCGCCGTAACGCCGCCGACTTCGCCACCTACGAATGCGGCACCACAGTCGGGCACTGCGCCGCCGGCGACGCCGCCCGCTAAAAAGGACTGAGTGGGATACATGAGGGGGACGCGGCATAGCGGCGTGATAGGGGCGGGACTTTCCTCGCTCGTGCTGCTTTCCGGCTGCGCCGGCGACGGGCCTTCGCTCCCCAAGCTCGCCAACCTCAACCCCTTCGCCGAGAAGGCTGTTCCCCTCCCCGGCAAGCGCATCTCCATCATGCCGCCTACAGGGCAGGTGACGGGCGAGCTGGCGGATGCCAGCGCGCCGATCGTCCTGCCGGCGCCGCGGGTCAACGACGCCTGGGCGCAGGCCGGCGGTGCGCCCAACAACTCTCCCGGCAATCTCGCCTTTGGCGGCGCCGCCAACGTCGTTTGGAGCGCAGACGCGGGGACGGGATCGGGCAGCGTCGGGCGCATCACTGCCAGCCCCCTCGTCTACAACGGCCAGGTCTTCACCCTAGACGCCGACGGAACCGTCAGCGCCTTCTCCAATACCGGTGGCTCCGCGACGTGGCGCACCTCATTGAAGCCAAAGCGCGAGTCGAGCGGCAGTTGGTACTCGCTGGGCGGCAGCGGTAGCGGCGGCGGCTACGGCGGCGGCCTTGCCATCGACGGCGGACGGCTCTACGCGGCGAGCGGCTACGGCAACGTCGTCGCCCTCGATCCGCAGAATGGCAAGTCGATCTGGGAAAAGCAGCTCGAGGCACCCGTTCGTGCAGCGCCTACGGCGGTCGGCGATCGCGTGTTCGTCGTCACGCTCGATGGCCGCTTCTTCTGCCTCGCCGGTGCCGACGGCGGCGAGTTGTGGTCGACGCGCGGCCTTCCGCAGCAGGCGAGTCTGATGACCAACGCCAGTCCGGCGGTCGACGGCGATATAGTGGTAGTTCCCTACCCCTCCGGCGACCTCGTCGCCATGCGCGTGGCCGACGGCTCGTCGGTGTGGACCGAGAACCTCGCGCGGACACGTACGACATCGCAGCTCACATCGATGAGCGACGCCGCCCGCCCCGCCATCGACAACGGCACGGTGTTCGCCGTGGGCCACGCCGGGCGAATGGTTGCGACACAGGCCGAGAGCGGCGAGCGTCTTTGGTCGATCAACGTCCCTGGCACGCAGGCCCCCTCGGTTGCCGGAGCCAGCGTCTTCGTCGTCGACACCCAGGGCCAGCTCATGGCGTTGTCCCGCACCGACGGCAAGACGCAATGGACGACCAAGCTCCCAGGTACCGGCGCGTGGGCCGGGCCAACGCTTGCGGGCGGTACCCTCTGGCTGGCTTCCTCGGCAGGCACGCTGGTCGGCGTCGATGCCGCGACCGGCAAGATTGCCGGCCAGAAAGAACTTGGCAGCGCCGTTTACGTCGCCCCGGTGATCGCGCAAGGGCGCATGTACGTGCTGACGGACAGCGCCAAGCTTATCGCGCTTAACTAAGCCACCGCGGCGCTGGGGCCTTAACCCGCCGGTTGGGCGGCGTCTCTATCATCCGGGCAGCGAATGCGCGATAAGCGCCGCTCCACGAAATCGCCCCCGGCCTCGCCAATGTCCGCCTCCCCCATCATCGCTATCATCGGCCGCCCCAACGTCGGCAAGTCGACGCTGTTCAACCGGCTGACGGGCGGCCGTACCGCGCTCGTCTCCGACATGCCCGGACTGACGCGCGACCGACGCGACGGCGAAGCCGATCTTGCCGGCAATCCCGTCATCATCGTCGACACGGCGGGCCTCGAGCAGGCCAAGCGCGGCTCGATTGCCGAGCGCATGCGTCAGCAGAGCGAAGCGGCCCTCGCTATGGCCGATCTGGTGCTCTTCGTCGTCGATGCGCGCGAAGGCATAACGTCCGACGACAAGTCGTTCGCGAAGCTGGTCCGCTCGTCGGGACGTCCGATCGTGCTCGTCGCCAACAAGAGCGAAAGCCGCGCGGCCGAGGAGGGCTTCTATGCGGCGTTCGAGCTTGGCTTCGGCGAGCCGGTCGCCATATCCGCCGAGCATGGCGAGGGCCTGGGTGACCTCGAGGCCGAGATGTTGTCGGCGCTCGGATTGAAGCCGAGATACAAGACGGACGCGGAAGCTGAAGAGGCGTCGGCGACCTCGAAGCCGATCCGCGTCGCCGTCGTCGGGCGTCCCAATGCCGGCAAGTCGACGCTGGTCAACGCCCTGCTCGGCGAGGATCGCATGATCACCGGACCCGAGCCGGGCCTGACGCGCGACAGCGTGCCGAGCGACCTCGAGTGGCACGGGCGCAAGGTGCGCCTGTTCGACACCGCCGGACTGCGACGCAAGGCAAAGATCAGCGAGACCGCCGAGAAGCTCAGCGCCAGCGACGCCATCCGCGCCATCCGCTTTGCCGAAGTGGTCGTGCTGCTCATCGACGCCGAGCGTCCACTCGAGCATCAGGATCTGACCATCGGCGATCTGGTGACGGAGGAGGGCCGTGCCCTCGTCATCGCCATCAACAAATGGGATCTCGTCGAAGAAAAGCAGAAGATGCTGAAGGAGCTGCGCGAAGCGTTGGCCGAGCGCCTGGCGCAGGTGCAGGGCGTAGCGCTCGTTCCGCTCTCGGCGTTGAGCGGCCGCGGCGTCGAGAAGCTGTCGAAGGCGGTCCTCGAAGCCTACGACCTGTGGAACCGCCGCGTTTCGACGCCCGATTTGAACCGCTGGCTGCAGGAGGCGATGGCGCGTCATTCGCCGCCCGCCGTCGGAGGCCGTCGTATCAAGCTGCGCTACATCACGCAGCCTTCGGCGCGACCGCCGACGTTCGTGGCTTTCTGCTCGCGGCCCGTGGACCTGCCGAAATCTTACATCCGCTACCTCACGAACAGCTTGCGCGAAGCTTTCAAGCTGCCCGGCGTGCCGCTCCGCTTCAATCTCCGCAAGGGCGATAATCCGTTCGCTAAGCATAAGAGCTAAGGACGTTTTTTCCCTTCCGAGGCAGCTCGGTCACTGGTCTTGCAGCGGCGCCCGCGATAGCGTGGATTCGCGAGCTTGCAGCGGGGACGTGAGGCTCGGGCCGCGAGGTCGAGGGGAAGCTCTAACGAGATCGGGATCGATGCAGAAGTGCTCCAACGGCCGGGCGCGCCCGGTGCTACGTGCAGCTGCGGCGGGTGCTGCCGTGCTCATGATGTTTGCATGCGGATCGGTGGCCAACGCCTACTCCGCGCGCGTCAACTCCGCCTGCGAACGCGACTACTACCGCTTCTGTGCAAAGTATTCGATCGGCACGCCGGAGCTGCGCAGCTGCATGCTGGCGTCGCGCCGGGCATTGTCGCGTCGCTGCGTCGACGCTCTCGTCGCCGCCGGCGAGGTTCCGAAGAGGTACCTGACCAGCAAGCGCTGAGCACCGGCGGGATATCGTCTCGAATGTTCGGGGGAATGCAGCGGGACGGGAGCAGCGGCGAACCCGAAGATGCCGCTAAGCTCACCGCCCGCACGGACGACAGCCGCACGTCTGGCGCCGTTCCGGACCACGATAAGTAGGTAAGGCACCTAGGCGGCGCAAGGGCTATTCGCCTTTGCGCCGCAGCATGTTTTGCCAAGCCATGCACGGCATGCAATGGCGCGTCAGGGCGGCTATAATTCCCGGATGAGCGAGCCGAATACAGCAGCGCCGACGGAGGTGCTTTTCTATCACCTCGAGCAGCAGACGCTCGAGAGCGTGCTGCCGAACTCTCGTCGAGAAAACGCTGGAGCGCGGCTGGCGCGCCGTCGTGCAGGCCGGCTCGCAAGAGCGGCTGGCCGCCATCGACCTGGCCCTGTGGACCTATAAGGAAGACAGTTTCCTCGCGCACGGCTCAGCCAAGGACGGCCATGCGGCCGAGCAGCCGGTCTACCTGACGACAACCGGCGAGACGCCGAACGGGGCCGGCGTACGCTTCCTCGTCGACGGCGCTGCGGCGGAGGGTTTCTCCGGTTTCGTTCGCATCGTCTATATGTTCGACGGCAACGACGCGGAGGCTGTGAAGGTCGCGCGCGGCCAATGGACGGCAGCGAAAGGCGCGGGTTGTCCGGTAACCTATTGGCAGCAGAGCGCCGCGGGCAAATGGGAGCGCAAGGCCTAGTTTTTGCTGACATGCGCGGTTAGAAGCTTTGCCTGCGGCCGTTGTCGCGCGAGCTGATGGCCGGCGCTCGCGCCGGGACCCGTCATGGCGCAGCCATGCTTCGCATGGACTGGCCCCGAGCCGCGCCTCGCTCCGCTCTGCACGGCTGAAAGGGCTGTCGGTGCCGTTTGCTCACGGCAGTCAGGCGCCAAGGGCGCCCGCGCCAAGGCGCGGTTCTCCGCTCGCGCTGCCACTCGCCGCACGCAAAGTTTCTGTCCGCTCGCGCCACCCAAAAAAAAGCCCCGCGGGGGGAGCGCGGGGCTTCGAGGTCAGGAGGAGACGGGGAGCTAAACCCGAGAGAGCGCGTCAGGAGCGTGGCCTTCCGTGCTCTCGATGACCCAACAATGCCATCCGCCGCCGCGGCGCGCGGTTCCCTAGGGAACAGGGCTAAAGAATTTTCAGGTGGTCGCACTTTCAAAGGCCGCACCGCCCTTGACAGCACAGGTCATGGCGCGCTGAACCCTCGGTCATGAACTACCGCCACGCCTATCACGCCGGAAATTTCGCCGACGTCGTCAAGCACGCCGTCCTTGCCCTGGTCATCGAGCACTTGCGGCTCAAGCCGGCGCCCTTCCGCATCATCGATACGCACGCCGGCATCGGCGTTTACGACCTCTCTTCCGAAGCGGCGCAGAAAACGGGCGAATGGCGCGAGGGCATCGGGCGGGTGATGGCGGCAAAGCTCTCGCCCGCCGCGGCAGAAGTGTTGGCGCCATACCTCGACGTCGTGCGGGGGCTCAATCCGGGCGGCGCGCTTGTGCGCTATCCCGGGAGCCCGCTGCTGGCCCGCGAATTGATGCGCGCCGAGGATCGCCTGGTCGTCAACGAGCTGCATCCCGAAGACCAGGACGAGCTGAAACGGCTTTTTGCGCATGATCCGCAGGTGCGTGTGATGGCACTCGATGCGTGGACGGCCTTGAAGGCGCTACTGCCGCCGCCCGAGCGGCGCGGGGTGATGCTGATCGATCCGGCATTCGAGCAGACGGGGGAGCTCGCGCGGCTCGTTGGTGGATTGAAGGAAGCGGCGCGCCGTTTTGCGACGGGCACGTTCCTGCTCTGGTACCCCATCAAGGAGATGGCGCCGGTTGCCGCCTTCCGTCGCGAAGTAGCGGCGCTCGGCTTGCCGAAGGCGATGGCGATCGAGCTGATGGTGCGCGGGGGCGCCGACGAGACGCGCCTCAACGGCGCCGGCCTCATCGCCGTGAATGCGCCGTTTACTTTGTCTGCGAAGCTCGATGCACTGCTGCCGGAGCTGGCACCCGTACTAGCCCAGGGTGAAGGCGCCGGATGCAGGATCGAGCAGCTCGGCACGCAAGCGGCGTAGGCGGCTCGAGGCGAGCTGCCAGCCTCTTGCCTCGTCCATTGTTTTCTCCGATACTTTCATGGCTCGGGCGCATGATCGACCCGAGAAAGACACTACGCAGCTTTTGAGATTGTCGCGCGCATGCTTTTCTGCGCTTTCCCCCTCCCGCATTGCGGACAGTTTTCCGAGCTTCCCCCCGGTGCGCCTCCACGTGAGTCGCGCCGTTTTCGTTGTCGCGCACGTTAGGAGATTTGCGATGCGCCAGAGCGGCACCATCAAGTTCTATAATTCGCAAAAGGGCTATGGCTTCATCAAGCCCGACGACGGCGGCAAGGACGTGTTCGTGCACGTCACCGCGGTCGAGCGCGCCGGCATCGACAGTCTCGACGAGGGCGCGCGCATCTCCTTCGAAACCGAGCCCGACAAGCGCGGCAAGGGACCCAAGGCCGTCAATCTGCAGGCGTCCTGACCGGTCCGCTTCGCCCCCGGTTGCCGCGCAGCGTCACCCCGCGGCCACGATCCCCTGAACTTTTTGCGACCTGGGCGCCTCGGCCATGGGCAACGGCGCCTGTCTGCGGCAAGCTCGGGGTGTCGGTATTGCGGATGTTCGGGAGCTTACAGATGATCAAATCGACCTGCGCGGTCGCCGTGGCCGTAGCCGTAATGTGCGCCGGGTTTGGCGGCAGCGCCGAAGCCAAGTGCTTCAGGAAAACCGCTTCGGGCACGTCGACGTCCATCGACGGGGCGAAGTTCCAGGTGAAGGAAGCCATCCTGCAGTCGTTCGACTGGGGCGTCTGGGCGGCCTACATGGCCTCGGGCTCCACGCCCGGCTACCGCGTCACCTCAAACGGCTACAAGTGCAAGCCGGGTGGCCTTGGCTACAACTGCGTCGGTACCTCGACGATCTGCAAAACGGGCTGAGCACGCCCGATTTGTCCCGGGGCAGCAGCGCGATTGGCCGAATCGGGACAATTTGTCTTCGATCGTTAACCATTCGCTGGTAGCTCCGGAGGATGATGGATGGCGGACGGCGCTGGGCGTCCGCCTGGCTGCCACGTGCTTCGAGCGTGGTTGACAGGTGACAGGCGGCAGCAAAATGCCGGGGTGCATGGAGATTTGTGCGCCGCCAAAGCGTTTTCCATTATCCTCCGCCCCAACAGGGTGGTTCGAACCAACAAGGACTGGATCATGAGCCTTTTTCGGATCTGCACAGGTGCCGCAATCGCCGCCGGCGTCCTGATGCTCGCTACCCTCGGGGATGCCGGCAATTTTGTTGCTTCGGGCGCCTATGCCGGTGAATACACTCAGAAAAAGAAATCGCGCACCTATCGCAAGAGCCGCGAGGCTACGGTCGAGCAGGGTTCGACGCCGGAGGAGATCGCCCGCTACTTCGCGCTGCACGGCGGCAACATCGATCCGTATATCAACAAGCAGTCGCCCGGCGGGCCATTCGACAGCGGGTTCTTTTTTGATTCGGGCATCGGCCCCAACGGTGGCGATTCACCTTACATGAACTGAACCGCCGTAGTCGCCGCGGTTACGCTACTTTTGTCCTGCACAGCTTTGCAGGAGCGCCGCCTAGGCACTGGCCTATGGCCCCGCTATAAGGCTTTAGAATCGGACGTTTGTCCGTGCCGACGGGGGATCTGACAATGCGCGCTAAGCTATCACTCGCCGTGGCCTCGGCGCTCGTGAGTGTTCTCGCTGCGACCGCGCCTGCTGAGGCGGCCTGCAAGCGGTTCGGCTTCACGGTGAACGACTACGGCAAGGAAGGCCCGACCAACGACGCCAAGAACCTGCTCGACAAGCACATCGCGGAGTGGGCGGCCCAGAACGGCGTCGCCTCGTACCAGACAGGCAAGAAGAACGTCAGCTGCGAGCTGTTCCTCGACGTCATCCTATTCGACGAGCACACCTGCACCGCCTCCGCCAACGTCTGCTGGGGTGACGGCGTCAAGCCCAACAACAAGGGCGCCGAGCAGGCGGAGGCTACCGACGCCGGCAACGGCGAAATTCCTCCGGCCCCGGTGAGCAAAGCAGTAGCTCTCGGCATTCCCGCGCAGCAGCAGACCGCTGCCGCGCCGACGGACACTGCCGCAGCGCCGGCCGTCGACGCCGCCCCGACGACACCAGTCGAGCAGATTGCAGCCCCGGCCGAGACGCCGGCGGCAACTCCCGCCGTGCAGACCACCGCTCCTGCGACCGCACCCGAGGCGCCAGCCGCGACGCCAACGGCCGTTGTCGAGACCGGCGCACTGCAGGCCGGCCAAGGCCTCGCCGAGAAGAACGTCTCGCCGCCGACGGCTCCACCGCAGCAGGATCGTGCCGCCGCTGCAGCCGCCGCGGCCACTGCCGCCGCCGCTGCCGAGCGCGCTGCCCAGGCAGCCGAGACGGCCGCCAGCGCCGCCAAGGAGGCCGCCGCTGCCGCGGTTGCGGCCAGCGCTGCCAGCAAGGGTCCGGCTTCCGTGCCGCCGCTTGACCACGCATCGGGTGCCAAGCCAGCCCACACCGAGTGAGCCGGCTGCGCCTGGCCGATCGAATTTTTAGAACGCTCGCCTCGCCGGCGAGCGTTTTGCTTTTGAACTCAGCGAACGTCGAGACGCAACCGCTGGCGCGCGTCGGTCAGCAGCATGACGCCGCCCACGGCGGCGAGAAACGAACCGAGCGCCGTCGCTCCGGCGATCAGGAACATGATCAGCATCTGGTATTTGGCGGCGCCTACCGGGTCGACGCCGGCGATAATCTGCCCGGTCATCATGCCGGGAAGCGTCACGAGACCGGTCGTTGCCATGGCATTGAGCATCGGCATCATGCCCGTGCGCAACGAGGTACGCAGCGGAACGGCGAGCGCTTCGAAGCGCGGTGCGCCGAGCGCCAGCCGCGCCTCGATGGCCGCACGCTCGCGGCTCGCCGCCTCGTTGAGGCCGTCGAGCACCAGCGCCACGGCCGTCATCGTATTGCCGATCACCATGCCGAGGATCGGCAGCAGGTAGCGCGGCGAATACCAGGGATCCGGGCCGATGATGGCGCCGACGCCGAGCAGCGCGACGAACGTCCCGATGAACAGCAGCGTGGCGGTGGAAAGCGCAAACGTATGCCAACCGGAGAAGCCGCCGCGTTGACGCGTGACGACCTCCACGCCGGCTGCGACGATCATCACGAGCGCGAACGCGAACGTCCACGCCGGCGACGTCTGCACGAAGATGAACTTGAGGACGATACCGATGAGCGCCAATTGCACCAGCATGCGCGCGGCGGCGATGGCGATGCTTTTCTCCAGGCCGAGGCGGAAGCCCCAGGAGATGGCGCCGTTGGCGATGAGCAGGGCGGCGGCCAAGGCGATGTCGAGCGGCGTGAGCGACACATAGGTCATGGCGCGCTCACGTTGTTCCCGTTCGCCGGCATCGTGGCTTTTGACAAGACGAGGCGCGCATGCGCGAGACGCTCCACCTGCGGGCGATCGTGACTGACGAGCACGACGCAATGCCCCGACAGCAATCTGGAAGCGGATCAGTTCCTCGACGAGCGCCGCCGACTGCGGATCGAGCGCGCCCGTCGGCTCGTCGAGCAGCAGAACCTTTGGATCGTCGAGCAGCGCACGCACGAGCGCGAGGCGCTGGCGCTCGCCGGTCGACAGCTTCGGAATCGGGCGATCGAGGAGTGCGGGGTCGAGGTCGAGCGCCTGCATGAGCCGATCGAGGCGCGGAAGCGGTGACGGCGGCAGGCAAGCGCGCGGTGTGTGTGCCCACCACGCGGGCTCGGCGGCACAGTAGCGGACCCGCCGCCGCCAAATGTGCGCCGGCAGCTCGCGCCGCTCCTCGCCGTCCAGGGAAACGTCGCCCTCCGCCGCATCGAGATCGGCGAGCGCACGCAGCACCAGAGTCTTACCGGCGCCCGAGGCGCCTTCGATGGCGAGGCAATCGCCGTCCGGCACCTCGAAGCTCAAGGGCGGCAGTCCGGTGACTTGCAGGCGGTCGACACGCAACACGGTTGGTCCTCTCGCTCGCGGGTGCGGGCGAGGAGGCTTAGCAAGCAACTACAGCGGTCCGCTAGAGCGCGGAAGGATCAGGCGGGCTTGGCGGACAAAAGAATGTCGGCGCCATCCTGGAGCACGGCGAGGCGCATGCCGGCCGTCGATGCCAGACGCCAAGTGTAATAGGCTTGGATGGTCATGGCATCGAGAGGCGGCGCATGCTCGCCGGCGATGAATTCGCCCAGGTGCTGGGGCGGACGTGCGTTGGTGCCGCGGCAGCGAATAAGGAAGCTCGGGTTTTCCAGCGTGCCGGCCATTTGGACTTCGATGTCGCCGCCGCGCGGCAGCGCCGTGATGGCGCTGGCGACGAGGTTGAGCAGCAGCTTGGCCTTGTCCTTGCCCATGTGGCCGGGCTGGGCCTTCCAAATGAGGTTGTGCTTGCCCTTGCCGATGAAGCCGCGGGAGATCTGCTCGGCGGTGCCGAGGTCGATCATCGCCCCGGCCGAGCCGGCGGCGCCGAACGCAAAGCGGCAAAACTGCAGGCGGGCGGAGGCCTGCTCGGTGACGTTGCGGATCACGTCCAGGGCGTAGTTCTTCGCCTCCTGGTCGTCGTCCTCGTCGAGGATCTCGAGGCCATTGTAGATGGCGCCGACCGGGCCGATCACATCGTGGCAGATTTTGCTTGAGATGAGTGCAGCGAGTTCAAGGTCCGTCGGATTGGCACGCTGGCCCATCGATGCCCCCTTTATGATGTCGCAGGATCCGAACGAGGGAGCGGCCGATAAAGTCCCCGACAAGAACGGGGGATGCCCGATAGGAGCGTACATGGGCCGCTTGCGAAGTGTTCTTGCCTTCTGATACACGCGCCAGACATCCGATGCAAAGGTCTGTCGCGCGGTGCGCGTCTCGCGGTTGCGAAGTCGCGCACCGCCGCGACCCGAGCTACGGCTTTGCCGACACAAGTTCCGGCAAACGAATCAGGGTACGAGCGGTAGATGAAGTTAGAGGAATACGTTCCACTGGTCGAGGCGTTGCTTCCCGCCGTGCTGACGGCCGGCCGCATCGAGATGGCGCATTTTGCCGCCGGCGTGACGGTGGAAACAAAGGCCGATGCGACTCCCGTGACCATTGCCGATCACGAGGCCGAGGCGGTGCTCACCCAAGGACTGCACCGCGCGGCTCCGGGAATTCCGGTCATCGCCGAGGAAGCCGTAGCGGCAGGACGCGTGCCCACGACTGGCGACACGTTTTTTCTCGTCGATCCCCTCGATGGAACACGCGCCTTCATCAAGGGCAGCCCGGAGTTCACCATCAACATCGGACTGGTCGTCGACGGCCGCCCGGTCTTCGGCATCATTTATGCGCCGGCCCTCGATCAATTCTACGCAACCGTTGGTCCCGCCGAATCCATCGAGGCGACGATCCCGGTCGCGGCTCGGGATGTCGATCTTGGCGACTGCGTGCTCACGCGCCTCGCAACGCGCCAGCCCGATCCTCAGGCACTCGTTGCTTTCGCCAGCCGCTCGCATGCCTCGCAGAGCACGGATGCGTTTCTGCAGCGACTGCCGATCGCGGAAAAGCGCAAGGCGAGCTCGTCGCTCAAGTTTTGTCTGATCGCGCGCGGTGAGGCGGATCTGTATGCCCGACTCGGCCAGACGAGCGAGTGGGACACCGCGGCCGGGCAAGCCATCCTCGTCGCGGCGGGAGGCAGTGTGACGACGCTCGACGGCCAATCGCTGACCTATGGCAAGCGCGACGCGGGATACGCCAACCCGCATTTCATCGCCTGGGCGCGCGAACCGCTAATTCGCACGCCTGAAACGCCTAAGGTGCCGCAATAAGGTCACAGCCGGCGGCCCCAACGGCCACACTTTTGCGCCACTTAGCGCCGAAGGCTTTTGACCATAACAGCCTCCACGGAACACCGTGGAGACGGGCGCAACCGATGGAAATTCCCATGGCGCTGCCAACCGGCAAACCTCGCTACTCCCTGCTTTTCTGCGTCCTTGCTGCGCTGTGTGCGGCGGCGATCTGCCTGCCCCCGGCCCAAGCTCAGGATGACTATGGGCCTTACTCAGGGGGACGCACGGGGAACGACGCCTATGTTCCGCCGGCGAACGATCCTCCACCCATCGCCCCCGCGCCCAGGGAGGCGCCATATCGGCCCGACGGCGCCTACAGCGAAGGCGATAACTACCGCCGCTACGAGGACGGACGCGAGGCGGCCGCACCGCGCGATGAGAGGGCTCCGGGGTATGGTGAGCCCTACCACGCGCCGGGCGAATACGATGGTCCGCGTGGCGAGGGCCCGCCGCCCCGGGACGACGGTTATTCGCAGAACGAGATCATCGATGCCGGCGGCCGCTTTTTCGGCTCGGTGAGCAAAGGGCTGGCCGGCGTCGTCGAATACGCCTTTCGCAAGTCCGGGCGCCCGAATGGCTACATCCTCGGCACGGATGCCGGCGGGGCCTTTGTGGCCGGGCTGCGCTACGGAGAGGGCACCCTCTATACGCGGGATGCGGGAGCCCACAAGGTTTACTGGCAAGGGCCATCGATTGGTTACGATTTCGGCGGCGAGGGCTCGAAAACCATGGTCCTCGTTTACAATCTTCGCGACCCCTCCCAGATTTATGAGCGTTATGGTGGCGTTCAGGGCTCCGCCTATATCGTCGGCGGGGTCGGAATCCAGTACCAGACGCAGGCCAACGTAACCTTGGCGCTCATCCGGTCGGGGATAGGCCTGCGACTAGGTGCGAATGTCGGATATTTGAAGTATACCCGCTCTCCAACGTGGAATCCGTTTTGAGTTGCCGTGCGGCTTTCGCATGAAGCCCGGGTTAGACACGCACGGGATGAAAGCATTGCGGACGCAACTCTCTACTCGGATTGTGCATCGCGGAAGGCTTGGCCGGCGGGCAAGCGGGGTATGTGCGTTGCGTGAGGTTGCGCAGTCGAGGACGCAGGCGTGATCACGATCGAGATGGTCATGCTCGCGGCGTTGGGCTTCCTCACGGCAGCCTTGCTGGCGTTGTTTATCGCCCCGCTGTACCGGCGCCGCGTTGCCCGACTCACCACCGAGATGCTGAAACGCTCCATGCCTCTGACAGAGGCGGAGATACGGGCGGACAAAGACCGGCTGCGCGCCGAGGCGGCCATCCGCATCCACAAGCTCGAGACCAAGGCCGAGGAGGCCGCCGAGGCGTCTGCCCGGCAGATGGTCGAACTCAACCGCCGCGACGCAGTGATCAGCGAGCTGGAAGGCGATGTCGCCCGCCAAGGCACGGCGTTGGAGGAGCACGAGAACGCCCGCCGCGTGCTCGAGCAGACGATCATGGATCGCCTGCCGAAGGTGGAGCACCGGCTCGCCGAGGCTCGCAAGCTGCTGTTCCAGCGCGATCGCGAGATCGTGTCGCTGACGCAATCGAGCGAGAAGCAGCATCGCGCCCTCGAAGAGGTGACGCAGATCAATACGCAGCAGACGGACGAGGTGCATCGCCTGAAGGCGGCGCTCAATACGCGCGCCTCGCGCAACCGCGAAGGCTTCGGCGACGCCCGGTACGATGGTGAGGTGGCGTTGCGCACCGAGATCGAAGCGCTGCGTGCCAAGACGCGCGACCAGACGGCGCTGATCGCGCGCTTGCAGTCGCTGGTCGCACGCGCCGGTCCCGCGGCCGAAGCGACGGACGCCTCTGGTTTCAACGGCGCCGGCGACGCCATGCGACCGGCGAAGGTCGTCGGCAAGGGCAGGTCCGCCGCCGATGGTCCGCCACCGCTGCAGGCCATGGATAGAGGATTGGAAGCCCCCGATCCGCAGACGCAGGCCGAGATCCGTCGTCTCAAGTCGGTCAATCAGGATCAGGCGGCCGAGCTCTCGCGGCTTAAGGCGGCGCTCACCACCTACCAGGCCGCCGACAGCGACGATCGCGTCGTCAAGGAGAGCAAGATCGCCATGAAGGCGCGGCTTTCCGCGCTGACGGCGCTGACCGAGGAGCAGTCGGGCACCATTCAGGCGCTGCGCGCCGAACTCGCGGCGGGCAACGAAAAGCTGGCGCGGCAGGCGGCGTACTTCATGGAAGAGATGCGCCGCCTCGGCTCCGGCACGATGCCGGCTTCGGGGCCTGCGCGCCGCTCGGCGATGCCGGCCGCCGAGGCTGCCAAGCGGCCACTGGCCGAGCGCATCAACGATCCGCGCGTCGCCCGCCTAGTCCGTCAGGAAGGCGAGGAGGCAGCAGCCGACGGCAGCGCCGCTGCGGACGAGCCGCGCCGGGTGAGCGGTTTCCTCAAAGCACTCGACGCTGCTTCGGCCGAGACGCGCGTCGAACATGCGTCCGGCAGCGAGTCGCAGCCGGCGGGCGAGGCGGCGCCCGGCACCGAGATCAAGCGCACGCGCAAGGCGCGGCTGCTCGACCGCATCACCGGTCTCGACAAGAACTCAGCTTGAGCTGACGATTAGCCTTAGACACCGCTGCGATGCGTGTCGGCGTCGAGCACCGGCTGCCAGTCGCTCGCGTCCTTGGCGCTGCGCACGCGCCCATCGAAACGCGCACCTTCGGCGATGACGAGGTTTTTCTGCACGATGTCGCCGTTGATGCGGGCGGTGGAATAGAGCGCGACCGTCTCTCCGCGCAGCTCGCCATTGACTTCGCCGTGGACCGACAGGTTGCGCGCGCTGACCGTGCCGTTGACCTTGCCGGTCTCGCCGACGGTAACGTCGTCGCCGTGGATGTCGCCCGACACCTCACCGGCGACCACGAGCGCGCTCTGACAGACGAGGGTGATCTTCTGGCCGACGATGGCGAGGTCGGCGCCGATGACGGAGGCGGGCTTCGAGGGACTCATCATCGGCGATGATGCGGCAGTGAAGTCGCGCGACGGTGGGGTCAAGGGACTGGATGGAGACGAGGGCGCGGCTGCGCTAGGCGTTTTTTGATCTGGGATACCGCGGCCGAACACAACGCACCTCCTACACCTGTCCTATTCGCTGCACCCGAGCATGTGCGGGTGAGCGAATTATGTCGAGGCGCCCGCCGCCGCGCGCTGTTGTTTAGCGGCCGCGGCGCCCGTCCCGTTGGGTTTAACGTTAATCAGCGTGCGTGTCTTCTGCCGCACGCGGGTAGCGCGGTTCAGCACAACCGCAGGAACGACGTCTAAGCGTCAGGCCCGTACGGTTCAGGACTTACAGACGTCGATCCAGGAGAGGCACGTATAGCCGCTGCCGTCCTTGCGGCACTTGTAGCGCTCGTTGCGGAACGTGTCGGTCTGGATCGGCCAGTTGCCGCTGAGCTGGGCCACGATCTCCCAGGCCTGGAAGCGGGCGGCGCCCTCGGTCCAAGCCCAGCCTTTGCCGCGTTTTGTGACGCAACGGGCGGCCTCTGCCGGGTTCACGAAACCGGCGACCGGCGCCAGTAGGACCCCGGCGGCGGCAAGGCCGAGCACCAGGGCGGCAGCTTTCACTTTCATGGGTACTCTCCTACGCATACGCACTCCCTGTCTCGTGCGTAAAACCGCTCCGGCCGTGCCACAATACCGTTCGGGCAACACTCATCCGGCATTCGTCAGACGGGTGATCTTTGTATGGCGCGGGGAAGCCGACCGGGATGCGCCCGCCCGGCCACACACCCTGCCATGGCCGCGCCGCCATTCTGGACTCCACTCGGTAGCCAACCTAGACTCGTTCCAAGTGAGTACGGGCCGGGGGGCTCGTTCCTATAAGAAGTTGCGTGGGGGGTTCGGCATGGCCGACGGTTCGGGGGAGATCGATCTCAAAGCGCTCCCCAAGATGGTGCGCTGGTACAGCCCCGCCCATCTGGTCAGCACCGGCTGGCGTTCCATCGTGTCCGAGATTTTCGGGCAATACGCCGATCAGCGCATCATGCAGGCGACCATCGACGGCTTCGCGCCGGAGATCATGAAAACCGTCGTCGGCCGCTATAACTATTCCGACCTGCGCCAGCTCGGCGATGGCGAAACGGTATGGGTCGACTATGTCGCCGACCTCGGTGACGGCTTCGATTCCACATACGCGATGGCATCGCTCATCAGCCAGCCGCAGATCGATATCGAGGGCGTCGGCTCGCTGCCCGCGGCCAAAATGCTGATCATGGGCGGCGACCAAGTGTATCCGTTTCCGACGCGCACCGCCTACCGCGAGCGCTTCGCAATGCCTTAT
Organism: uncultured Alphaproteobacteria bacterium; assembly: GCA_963795225.1. GTDB lineage: Bacteria > Pseudomonadota > Alphaproteobacteria > Rhizobiales > Hyphomicrobiaceae > Hyphomicrobium_A. The sequence goes on from CAWCHB010000007.1 coordinate 110,103, forward strand.
TCGACGGCGCTGCCGCCCGCCCCGGACGGCAACTGGCGTCGCCTGCTTTTCGTGCTGCCCGGCAACCATGACTGGTACGACGGGCTCAGCTCGTTCGACCACATGTTCTGCAAGGCCCGCTTCGGTCACGCTGCGGAAAATCGCATCGGCGGCTGGCTGTGCCCGCAGCACCGCAGCTATTTCGCGATCCGTCTGCCGCACAACTGGTGGATATGGGGCGCCGACATTCAGCTCGCCCAGTATCTCGACGCCGGGCAGATTCTCTACTTCGAGGGTGTCGCCGAGGCCATGAAGGCGCATCCGACGGAAGCGCCGAAGCTTATTTTGTGCACGGCTGAACCGAGCTGGAACTACGACAAGGACGAGAAGCTGCAGGGCGAGGACAACCTCAGCACCATAACGAAGATCGCCACCGATGCCGGCGCGCGCATCGCTGCCGTGGTCGCCGGCGATCTGCATCACTACAGCCGCTACTTCAACAAGGACGCCGGAACGAGCTTCATCACCGCGGGTGGCGGCGGCGCCTACTTCTCGCCGACGCATTACCTCAAGAACATCCGCAAGGTGACGTGGGGCGGCAAGAAACTCGATCTCGACCTGCGCTGCCAGGTGAAGGACGGCCAGCCCACGGGTGAGACGTCCTGCTGGCCGACGCGCGGCACCAGCCGTCGCCTCAGCCTGTCGACGCTTGCATTCCCGTTCCGTAACTACGGCTTCGCGGTCGCGCTGGGCGTCATCTACTGGCTGATCATCTGGGTGTTCGCCCGAACGCCATTCGAGGGCAGTGACCCGACCAAGTACAAGACGGTCGGCGATGTTCTGAACCTCGACCCATCGTTCCACTGGTGGCCGGATCTGCTGTTGCTGACGCCGCTTGCCGCAGCGCAGAACGTCATGCTGGGCCTCATGGCCGTGATGCTCTGGCTCGTCCTCTACTTCTATGCCGATGGAGCCTGGGGCAATAAAGCCAGGCTGGTGATGGGCACGCTGCATTGGGCAGCACACGTCTCGATGATGATCCTTTTATATTTTGCCGTCTCCGTTTCGTCGATGTGGCTCGTCGAAGTGGCGTGGCCGCAGGCCAAGACAGTGCTTGAGACGTTGGAGCTGAAAACCAACAACGACGTGCGCGAGCTGCTGCGCGCCATCGTAATATTCCCACTCGAAATGGTTTTTATCGGCGGTCTCTTCGCCGGCTTCGTGTGGGGCGCCTACCTGACAATCAGTTGCTTCCTCGGCCTCCACTGCGACCAGGCCTTCGCGTCGATGGGCATCGCCGATTTCAAGAATTTCCTGCGCATGAAAGTCGAGCCGAACAAGCTGACCATCTACCCGATCGGCCTGCGGCGCGTGCCGCGCCGGTGGGGGTGGAAGCGGGCAAAGGACCGCGGCTTCGGGGTTACCGGCGGGCCGGCCATCGTGCCGACGCGACCGCTGCGGCCGAGCCTTATCGAGGGCCCGATCGAAATACGCGTTGGAGATCTGAAGCGACCGAATACCAAACTGCCGGGTGCATCGGCGATCGTTTGACAACAAGAAGGGCGCGGCTGGCAGCGCGCCTCAAGGACGGGGAAGTTAGACGTATGCAGGCGCGGTTGTCGCTGCCCGCTTCGAAGCTGAAGTCGCACTACGACGTGATCGTGGTGGGTTCAGGCTATGGGGGCGGCGTTGCCGCTTCGCGTCTGTCGCGCTGCGGGCAGAAGGTGGCGGTGCTGGAGCGCGGGCGCGAGTTCCTGCCGGGCGACTTCCCCGACGGCATCGCCAGCGCCACTGCCGAGACGCAGATGAACGGCCCGCACGGTCGGCTGGGGTCAGCGACGGCGCTATTCGACGTGCGCGTCGGCAAGGACGTGCACGTGCTGATGGCGTGCGGGCTTGGCGGCACCTCGCTGATCAACGCCAACGTCTGCCTGTCGCCCGATGCACGCGTATTCGAGGACACGGCATGGCCGCAAGAGGTGCGCCGCGACAGACTTCTGGCGGAAGGCTTTGTGCGCGCGCGGCACATGCTGCGTCCGGAAGTGTCGCCCAATGGCCCTTCCTATCAGAAGGTGGCAGCGCTACGCATCGCCGCCTCGGCCTTCGAGCGTCAGGCAAAGCCCATCCCGCTGCACGTGGCCTACGAGAGCGGGCCGAACGCCGCCGGAGTGCACCAGGAGGCTTGCATCGAGTGCGGCGACTGTTGCGGCGGCTGCAACGTCGGCGCCAAGACGACGACCCGCTCGACCTACATCGCCGACGCGGCCGCATTCGGCGCCGAGGTATTCACCGGCATCCGCGTGCTGTCGCTGTCCCGCGACGAGCAACACGGCTGGCGCGTGTGGGCCATGCCGACCGAGGCCGACACGCATCGCGGACATAGGTACTTCATCACTGCCGACATCGTTGTCCTGGCCGCCGGCACGCTCGGCTCCACTGAAATCCTGCTGCGCTCGCAGGCCGAGGGCCTGGCCCTCTCTGGCTGGCTCGGTGGTCGCTTCACCTCGAACGGAGACGCCATTGCGCTCGCCTACAACAACGACGTGCCGGTCAACGGTATTGGCGTCGGCCAGCCGCCAAAGGCACAGGTTTCGCCGGTCGGGCAGGCCGTCAACGCGCTGATCGACTTGCGCGATACGGCCAATGTGCGTGATGGCATCGCCATGTGCGAATGCGCCCTGCCGAGTGCCTTCGCCTCGGCACTGCCGGGAATGCTGGCGCCGGGCGCTGCGGTTTTCGGCGAGCACGAAGACCGTTCGCTGGGCGACAAGCTGGAAGTGATGGAGCGCGCGACCGACAGTCTCATCAAGGGTGCGTACCAGGGCGCCGTTCACAACACCCAGACGTTTCTCGCCGTCGGCCATGACGCCGGCAATGGCCTGATGCGACTCGACGACGACCGCCTCACCATCGATTGGACAAACGGCCCGCAGCAGCACGTGTTCCAACGTATCGAAGCGGCACTTACGACGGCGGCGCACGCCACGGGCGGCACCTATATGCGCAATCCGGTCTCGGAAAAGATGCTGGGCGGCAATCTGATGACCGTGCACCCGCTGGGCGGCTGCACCATGGGTGAGACCGGAGCGACCGGCGTTGTCAACCATAAGGGGCAGGTGTTCGACGCCAGCCGCGGCGCGGCGCCCGATGCGGTGCATGCCGGCCTCTACGTCTGCGATGGCGCCGTGATCCCGTGCCCGTTAGGCATCCATCCACTCATGACCATCACGGCGCTGGCCGAGCGTGCCATGATCCTGCTCGCCCGCGATCGGGGCTGGCAGATGCGCGAGGAGGCCGCACCGGTGCAAGCGGCGCCGACCGCACCGACGGCAGAGCCGCAGGGCGGCAAGGCGCGCGAGCGCAATCTCGCGTGGTTTGCACGCTGGCGCCGGCGCAGTCCCGCGCCGGTCGAGGGAGAGTGACATGCGGCGATTGTCGAAGTCTGTCGCCGAGCTGAAGCTGCGCTACGACGTTGTCGTCGTCGGCTCGGGGTATGGCGGAGGCGTCGCCGCTTCGCGCATGGCGCGCGCCGGCAAGAAGGTCGCCGTGCTCGAGCGCGGGCAGGAGTTTGCCATCGGCGACTTCCCCGATCGCATGATCGAGGCGCAGGAGCAATTCCAAGTTTCGCAGGACGGCAAGCGCGTTTCGGGCTCGCCCACCGGGCTATACGACCTGCGGCTGGGCAAGGACATCCACGTCTTTGTCGGCTGCGGTCTCGGCGGCGGCTCGCTCGTCAACGCCAACGTCTCGCTGCCGCCCGATCCGCGGGTATGGGATGATCCGGTGTGGCCGCCGGAGATCATGCAGGATCCGGCACGCCAGGAAGGGTTCACGCGCGCCCTGGAGGTGCTGCGGCCCGTTCCGTATCGCGGCCCGGCGCTCGACAAGCTCAACGCGCTGGGCGTGAGCGGCAACACGCTACGCAAGGATGTCGTGCGGCCGCCGATCAACGTGACGTTCGAAAAGCAGGTCAACTACGCCGGCGTCGAGCAGCCGGCCTGCACGCTGTGCGGCGACTGTTGCTCAGGCTGCAACGTCGGCTCCAAGAACACGGTACAGGTGACGTATCTCGCCGACGCCTTTCACCACGGCGCCGAGATATTCACCGAGATGCGCGTATCGCACGTGCGCCAGGAGCGTGGGCGCTGGCGCGTCTTCTTCGAGCCGCTCGGCCACGACCGCGAGAAGTTCGCCGCCGCCGATCAGTCGATCGTCTGCGATGTCCTCGTGCTCGCCGCCGGAACGCTGGGTTCGACCGAGATCCTGCTGCGCTCGCGCGAAGAAGGACTGCCGGTTTCCGATCAACTCGGCGAACGCTTCACCGGCAACGGTGACGTCCTCGCCTTCGCCTACAACAACGACGTGCCTGTCAACGGCATCGGCGTCGGCGAGCCACCGGTCGCCGAGACGGGTCCTGTAGGCCCGTGCATTACCGGGCTCATAGATCTGCGTGACACCCCGAAGCTCGAGGACGGCATGGTCATCGAGGAAGGCTCGATCCCTTCGGCGCTGGCCCCGATCCTACCGGCGCTCTTGTCCACGGGTGGCGATAAGTTCGGTGACGACACCGATCGCGGCGTAATCGACTTCCTCGGCGAGCGGGCGCGGCGGCGTCAAAGCCTCCTGTTTGGCGCCTATCAGGGTGCGGTAAACCGGACGCAGACCTACCTCGTCATGAGCCACGACGACGGCAAGGGTCGCATGGCACTCGACGATGGGCGGCTCAAGCTGACCTGGCCGAAGGTGTCTGCGCAGCCGATCTTCGAGAAGGTAGCTCAAAACCTGAGGAAGGCGACGCAGGCGACCGGGGGCAACTACACGCGCAATCCGCTCACCGACACGCTATTCGGACACAACCTCATCTCGGTGCACCCGCTCGGCGGCTGCACGATGGGCCGCGACCGCACGACGGGCGTCGTCAACCACAAGTGCCAGGTGTTCGATGGGCGCGCCGATGCGTCGGCCGGTGCCGTGCTCGCCGGGCTCTACGTATGTGATGGCTCCGTCATTCCGCGCCCGCTGGGCGTCAATCCGCTGCTGACGATCACGGCGCTCGCCGAACGCGCGATGATCCATCTGGCCAAGGATCGGGGCTGGTCATTCACCGAGACGCAAAAGTTCGACGCGCCGCTGCTCGTTGCGGCGCCGGGCGGCCGCGACACGCTGAAGCCGGCAGGCGTAGAATTTACCGAGCGCATGGCCGGCTACGTATCGCCGGTGATCACGCTGCCGCACGAGACGGCGGCGCGGCGCGGCAAGGAGGAAGGGCACGCCTGCAGCTTCACGCTGACGGTGCTGGTCGACGATGTGGATCGCTTCGTGTCCGATCAGCAGCACGCCGGGCGCATCGTGGGTACGGTCGAGTGTCCGGCGCTATCGCCCGATCCGCTGGAGATATTCGACGGCAAGTTCAACCTTATGCGCGTCGACGATCACACGGTGGAGACCAAGCGTTTCGACTATCGCTTCTCCCTCGGCGCCCGCGACGGAACCGAGTACCAGTTCATCGGCTACAAGGTCGTGCGCTCGGACGCTTCGTTGGACCTCTGGCGTGACACCACCCGCCTCAACGTCGACATCGCCAAGGGCGCCCAGGGTCAGCTCGGTCGCATTGCGCGCGGCCTGTTGGAGATCGCGCCGTCGGATTTCTACGTGCAGATGCAGACGCTGCGCGGGGTCGGTGGCCGCGACGTCGCCGATCGCATGCGCGCCGTCGGCAAGTTCGGCACTTTCTTCAGCCGCGAGCTGTTCGATACCTACGGCGGGGTGCTGGCGCGCTCGGGCCGCTACGACGTATTCACGACGCGCAAGAAGCGCTCGCTGCGCGTACCCGAGCCCGAGATCCACCTCGTGCGCACCGACGACGGCAAGATCTTGCGCCTGACCCGCTATCGCGGCGGCAACAAGGGGCCGCTGATTTTCACGCACGGTCTCGGCGTATCGAGCCTCATCTTCTCGATCGATACGATCGACACCAACATGCTCGAGTATCTGGTGGCTGCCGAATACGACTGCTGGCTGCTGGACTACCGGGCCAGCGTCGACCTGCCGTATGCACACGAGCTATGGAACGCCGACGACGTTGCCTTGAAGGATTACCCGGCGGCGTTCGCCAAGGTGCGCGCGCTCGCGCGGTCGTCCACCGTGCAAGTCATCGCCCATTGTTTCGGCGCCACGACCTTCACCATGTCGCTGCTCGCCGGCCTCGAAGGCGTGCGCTCGGCCGTCATCTCGCAGATCTCGACCGACTACGTGGTGCCGTGGTTCCCGCAGCGTCTGCTCGCCTATCTGCGCGCGCCGCAGCTGTTCGAGGCGATGGGCATCGATGTCGTCAACGCCCGCGCCACCACCGCCGATCCGCTGCGCGAGCGGCTGCTCGACAAGGCTCTGCAGACGATCGTCCCGGTGCCGCGCTCGCAGCGCACGCACGAGGCGACGAGCAACCGCATCACCGCGCTTTACGGCCGGCTGTACAACCTCGAGCAGCTCAACAACGCGACGGTGACGTCGGGCCTGGCGGAAATGTTCGGCGAGGCGAATATCGAAGCGTTCCGGCAGCTGGCGCTATTTGCCCGCAACGGACGGTTGCTCGATGCGGAGGGGCGCGACACGTACCTGCCGCACGTCGATCGCATGGCGCTGCCGATCCTGTTCGTGCACGGTGCCGACAACGCGTGCTTCAAGCCGGAGAGCACGTCGCGCACGCTGGAGCGCTTGGCGGAGGCAAACGGGCGGCAGCTCTACGATCGCCAGGTCATTCCCGGCTACGGACACATCGACTGCATCTTCGGCAAGAACGCCGCGCGCGATATCTTCCCGCTGATCGTAGCGCACCTCGACAAGACGGCCACGCTATAGCGCAACGCTAGACGGCGATGCGCGCGCGCTGGACATCCCGCGTGATCGAGCGGAACGCCTCGGCCGTCACGTGCACGAGGCTGCGGTGGTCGCCGCCTTCCAGATAGATGTCCGGCTGCTTGTCGAAGCTTTCGTCGACGAACGCATCGACGGCATACGCCTCGGGGATCGGCGGAACGGCTCCCAGCTCGCAATCGGGAAAGAGCTCGCTGATCTCGTCCTCGTTGGCGAGCTGCACATGGCAATGCAGCATGCGCTCGATCACGTCGAGGCGGACGCGCGCCGTAGCCGGAACGACGGCAACGACGAAGCCGCCTTCGCGCGTCAGCACCACCGCCTTGGCGAGACGTTCGCCCGGAACGTGTGTGGCGCGCGCCGTATCGAAGGCGCAATTCGTGTGCTTGTGCAGCATCACGTCGTAAGGGACGTGGTGGTCGTCCAGGTATTCCTGCAGCGTCAGTGCGATGCCCATGGCTATCCTCCTGCCATTCGCGGGGCTGCGCCCTCCGCCGCGGCGCAAAGGCGGCGGCTCGCAGTCGATATGTTCAACGAGACTATGCCTGCCGACAGGCGACCGCAAGCCGCTGGAAGGCCTAGCCAGCCCGGTGGCTAATCAATCATTGCCGGCAGCGCGCAACCGGCGTTCTGCCTAAGGTCGCGGCAAGCGCGTGTCAGGATTTCGCTTTGGCCTTCGGCGCAATGGCCGCCGTGACCAGCGGGCTGAGGCCTTCCGCGCCGCCTTCGATGTATTCGGTGAGCTGCGTTCGCATGCGGGGCGTCCACGAATTCCTGATGTGATTGGCGATGCCGGTCAGTGCCTCCGTGCGCGGATAGGCTTCGAAAAAGGCCGCGATCTGGTTGGCCATGCGGATCATGTCGCGGTTTTCCATGCGGGCAGTGCTTTCCGAGGGTTGTGACTAGCTGTTGAAGACGACGACGCTGTCGCCGGCCAGAGACGCAATGAAGAGGCGCGCCTTGCGAGCAAGTTGCAGCGCGAGGGCGGTGGGCGCCGAGACGGTGACGAGGGCGCCAATGCCGTATGTAGCTGATTTCTGAACGAGCTCGAAGCTGCAACGGCTGGTCATGACGACGAACCCGGTGGCGAGGTCAGTGCCGTTCTCGGCCAGTGCACCGATAAGCTTGTCGAGCGCGTTGTGCCGACCGACGTCCTCGCGGACGATGACGATATCGCCGGCAAGCGTCGCCCAGGCGGCACCGTGGACGGTGCGATTGAACTGATTCATCGTCTGCCGCTTTGGCAGCTCGGCGGCGGCCTTGAGGACAGCTTCGGCGGACGGGGCCACCGTGTGCGGCACCGCCTCAGTGACGCGGACGACGTCGGCGATATTCTCGACGCCGCAAAGCCCGCATCCAGAGCGGCCCTCCAGCGAACGGCGCGGCATGCGCGCTTCAGCCAATGCTTCCTCGTCGATGGCCACATCGACGGCGTGGCCGTTCTCGACCGGCATGGCGATGACGCCGAGGATATCCGAACGGTGTGGGACAATGCCTTCCGCCAGAACGAAGCCGATACCGAAATCGGTGAGGTTGGCCGGCGTCGCCATCATCACTGTGTAGGACACAGAGTTTATCAGTAGAGCGATCGGCACCTCTTCGGGAAGCTGCCAAGTGACGGGCGTCGAGTTGCCGCTCGCATCGAACGACACCCCATCCGCCGGCACGGAGCAAAGCGCGGGACTGGCATCCCGCGCTTTGGCATTCTCGGCGATCTTGGCAGCGGCGCTCATCGAACGGTCACGGCGCGCGAACTCCACTATTCGGACGCTCGCGCGTCCGCAGTTACTCCGCAGCGATGAGCGGCTTCTCGATGCGCTTGTTCTCGCGCTCGCGCTCCTCCCACTCGTCCTGCCATTCGGACGGACGGTTGGAGGGCGTCACCTGCACCGCCGTGACCTTGTACTCGGGACAGTTGGTCGCCCAGTCCGAGTTCTCGGTGGTGATAACGTTGGCGCCGCTGATCGGGAAATGGAACGTGGTGTGGACGACCCCCGGAGGCACGCGGTCGCTGATCTGGACGCGCAGGGTTGTGCCGCCGGCGCGGCTCGTGACCGAGGTCAGCGAGCCGTCCTTGATGCCACGCACCTCGGCGTCGCTCGCATGCATCTCGAGGATGTCCTCGTCGTGGAAGACCACGTTCTCGGTGCGCCGCGTCTGGGCGCCGACGTTGTACTGGCTGAGAATGCGCCCCGTGGTGAGGATGAGCGGGAAGCGCGAGTTGGAGCGCTCCGCGGTGGGCACGAACTCGGTCAGCATGAACCGGCCTTTGCCGCGCGTGAACTCGTCGATGTGCATGACCGGGGTGCCTTCCGGCGCCTCATCATTGCACGGCCACTGAACGCTGCCGCGCTCATCGAGCATCTTGAACGAGATGTTCTTGAAGGTCGGCGTCATGTGGGCGATCTCGTCCATGATCGCCGCGGCAGACGAGTACATCATCGGGTATCCCATGGCGGTGGCGAGGCGGCAGACGATCTCCCACTCGGCCATGCCCTGCTTTTCGCGCATCACCGGACGCACGCGGTTAACGCGCCGCTCGGCATTGGTGAAGGTGCCGTCCTTCTCCAGGAACGAGGTGCCCGGGAAGAAGATATGCGCGAAGGCGGCCGTCTCATTGAGGAACAGGTCCTGCACGATCAGGCACTCGAGCGACTCGAGCGCGTGCTCGACGTGGCTGGTGTTGGGATCCGACTGGGCGATGTCCTCGCCCTGCACGAACAGGCCCTTGAAGGTGCCGCCGGAAGCTTCGTCGAACATGTTGGGAATGCGCAGGCCGGGCTCGGGGTCGAGCTTGACCTTCCACTCCTTCTCGAACAGCCGGCGCGTCGCCTCGTCAGAGACGTGGCGGTAGCCGGGATACTCGTGCGGGAACGAGCCCATATCGCACGAGCCCTGCACGTTGTTCTGGCCGCGCAGCGGGTTCACACCGACACCCTCACGGCCGATGTTGCCAGTCGCCATGGAGAGATTGGCGATGGCCATCACCGTGGTGGAGCCCTGGCTGTGCTCGGTGACGCCGAGACCATAGTAGATGGCGGCGTTGCCACCGGTTGCAAAGAGGCGCGCGGCGCCGCGAACTTCATCAGCCGGCACGCCGGTTACGGCTTCAAGCGCCTCCGGTGAGTGTTTCGGATCGGCGATGAACTTCTCCCAGCGGGCGAAGGCTTCCTTGTCGCAACGGGCAGCGACGAAGCTGCGGTCGACAAGGTGCTCGGTGACGACAACGTGGCTCATGGCATTGAGCACGGCGACGTTGGTCGAGGGGAGCAGCTGCAGATGGTAGTCCGCGTTGACGTGCGGGCTCTTCACGATGTCGATGCGGCGCGGATCGAGGACGATCAGCTTCGCCCCTTCACGCAGGCGCTTTTTCATGCGCGAAGCGAACACCGGGTGGGCGTCGGTCGGGTTTGCGCCAATGACCATGATCACGTCGGAAAGATCGACGCTCTTGAAGTCCTGCGTGCCGGCGAACTCGCCGAACGTCTGCTTCAGGCCGTAGCCGGTGGGCGAGTGGCAGACGCGGGCGCAGGTGTCGACGTTGTTGTTGCCGAAGGCGGCGCGGATCATGCGCTGCACGACGTAAACTTCCTCGTTGGTCGTGCGCGAGGAGGTGATGCCGCCGATCGAGCCCTTGCCGTACTTCGCCTGCACCGCCTTGAAGCGATCGGCGGCGTACTGGATCGCCTCGTCCCACGACACTTCGCGCCACGGGTCGGTGATCTTCTCGCGGATCATCGGGTTGAGCACGCGATCCTTGTGCGTGGCATAGCCGAAAGCGAAGCGTCCCTTGACGCAGGAGTGACCTTCGTTGGCGCCGCCGTCCTTGTAGGGCACCATGCGCACGACGCGCTCGCCCTGCATCTCGGCCTTGAACGAGCAGCCGACGCCGCAATAGGCGCAAGTGGTGACGACGCTATGCTCGGGCTGGCCGTGCTCGACGACCGACTTTTCGATCAGCGTCGCGGTGGGGCAGGCCTGCACGCAGGCGCCGCAGGAAACACACTCGGACTGCAGGAAGTCTTCGTCCTCGCCGGCGGACACGTGCGAGGCAAAGCCGCGACCGTCGATCGTCAGTGCGAACGTGCCCTGCACTTCCTCGCAAGCGCGGACGCAGCGCGAGCAGACGATGCATTTCGACGGCTCGAACTGGAAGTAGGGGTTAGAAGTGTCCTTCGGCTGCCAGAGCGCGTTTGCTTCGCCGTTCGCGCGTGCGAAAACGTGGTTCTCGCCCTCGTAGCCGTAGCGGACCTCGCGCAGGCCGACGGCGCCGGCCATGTCCTGCAGCTCGCAATCGCCGTTGGCGGCGCAGGTCAGGCAGTCCAGCGGATGGTCGGAGATGTAGAGCTCCATCACGCCCTTGCGGATGCGGGCGAGCCGGTCGTTCTGCGTGGCGACCTTGATGCCGGGGGCGACGGGCGTGGTGCACGAGGCCGGCGTTCCGCGACGGCCTTCGATCTCGACGAGGCAGAGACGGCAGGAGCCGAAGGGGTCGAGGCTGTCGGTGGCGCACAGCTTCGGCACCATGATGCCGAGGTCGGCCGCGGCGCGCATGATCGAGGTGCCCTCCGGCACCGTGACCTCCTGCCCGTCGATCTCCAGCGTCACCGTCTTGTTGTTGACGGCGTGGACGCTCTTGGTCCCGTAGTCCTTTTCCTTGATGAGCGTCATGGCGGTGGCTTCGCTCGTCATGGGTTTCCTCGTCTCGTTTCTCATTCGGCCGCTTCGGCGCGTGCCGCCGGGCGGTTGAAGTCCTCAGGGAAGTGACGCAACGCGCTCATCACCGGCATGGGCGTCAATCCACCCATCGCGCACAGTGAGCCGTCGGTCATCGTATTGCAGAGATCCTCGAGGATCTCGATGTTCCGTTCGCGTTCGACGCCGGCAATGATCCGGTCCATCGTCTCGACGCCGCGTACCGACCCGATGCGGCAGGGCGTGCATTTTCCGCACGACTCGATAACGCAGAACTCCATGGCAAAGCGGGCCATCTGCGCCATGTCGACCGTGTCGTCGAAGACGACGATGCCGCCGTGGCCCACCATGGCGTCGACTTTGACGAACGCCTCGTAGTCCATTTGGGTATCGAGCTTGTCATTTGGAAGATAGGCGCCGAGCGGACCGCCGAACTGGACCGCGCGCAAAGGGCGCCCCGACAGCGTGCCGCCGCCGTAATCCTCGATGAGCTGCACGTGCGGTAACGCCGAAAGCCTTCTCGACCAGTCCGCCCTGCTTGATGTTGCCGGCGAGCTGGAAGGCGAGCGTGCCGCGCGATTTGCCGACGCCGAAGTCGCGGTAGTACTCGCCGCCCTTGTCGAGGATGATCGGCACCGAGGCGAGGCTGAGCACGTTGTTGATGACGGTCGGCTTGCCGAACAGGCCCTCGATCGCGGGAAGCGGCGGCTTGTAGCGCACCAGACCGCGGCGGCCCTCGAGGCTTTCCAGCATCGAGGTTTCCTCGCCGCAGATGTAGGCGCCGGCGCCCATGCGAACGTACAGCTCGAAGTCGTGCGGCGAGCCCTGGATGGTGCGGCCGAGCCAGTTGGCGGCGGTGGCGATGCGGATGGCTTCGCGCAGCGTGTTGACCGCGTGCGGATACTCGGAGCGGACGTAGATGTAGCCCTTGGTGGCACCGACGGCGATGCCGGCGATGGTCATGCCTTCGATGAGGCAATACGGATCGCCCTCCATCAGCATGCGGTCGGCAAACGTGCCGCTGTCGCCCTCGTCGGCGTTGCAGCAGATGTACTTCTGGTCGGCCTTGGCGTCGTGGACGGTCTTCCACTTGATGCCGGTCGGGAAGCCGGCGCCGCCGCGGCCGCGCAGGCCGGAGGTCGTCACTTCGGTGACGATGTCGAGCGGCGCCATGGTGAGCGCGTTGGTCAGCCCGTTGAAGCCGCCGTGAGCGCGGTAGTCCTCGATCGACAGCGGATCGGTGATGCCGCAGCGCGCGAAGGTCAGGCGCTCCTGGTTCTTGAAGTAGGGGATCTCGTCGGTGAGGCCGTGCGAGAGCTTGTGCTTCTCGCCGTTGAGGAACTTGGCCTTGAAGAGGCCCGGCACGTCGGCCGGCTTCACCGGGCCGTAGGCGACGCGGCCTTCGGCGGTCTCGACTTCGACCAGCGGCTCGAGCCACAGCATGCCGCGCGAGCCGTTACGGACGATCTCGACCTTGGCGTTGCGCTTCTTGGCTTCCGCGGCGATCGCCTTGGCGACGGCATCGGCGCCCATCGAAAGCGCGGCCGCATCGCGCGGTACGAAGACCTTGATCATGCGGCGGCTCCGCGATCGAGGTCGGAGATGATGGTGTCGAAGCGCTCCTTGTCGACACAGCCATAGAGATCGCCGTCGATCATCATGGCGGGAGACAGGGCGCAGTTGCCGAGACAGTAAACGGCCTCGAGGCTGAACTGACCATCGGCGGTGGTCTCGCCGAACTTCACGCCGAGCTTTTCTTCCGCGTGGCGACAGAGCGTCTGCGTGTGCATCGCCTGGCAGGCTTCGGCGCGACAGATCTTGACGTTGTGCCGGCCGCCGGGCGTGCGGCGGAACTCGTGATAGAATGTCAGCACGCCGTAGATCTCGGCACGCGAGCGATTGAGCGCGTTGGCGATGACCGGAAGGACTTGATCGGGGATGTAGCCGAGCTCGTGCTGAAGATCATGGAAGATCTCCAGCAGCTCATCCGGGCGGTTGTCATGCGCGGCGCAAATGCTGAGCGCGCGAACGTCGCTGCCGGGAGGGGCTTCTGCTTTGATGACTTCTAGAGTAGACTTAGACATTCACGCGTGCCTTTGCGGCTTCTACTGCGGCAAACTGACTTCTCTCAACTTGTGATCTGCGGATCAAATCGGCCCTCTCGATGTGCCAATCGAGCAGGCCAATGCTGCGCTGCAGCATCGTGGGCGTGATTTAGCGTCAGGCGTCCACGCGCGCATCGAAGGACGCCGGCGTCAGCAAGGCAGCGGTTTCGCGCAACGCCTCGATCAACGGTGAGAGGGGATCGCGGGCGGCCACCACCAGACCGACACTGTGCTCGACCGTCGGTGCATCGAGCGGAATGGCCTTCACGCCCGACATGTTCCCGAGCACATCCAATATATACTGGGGCATGATGCTGGCCAGCCCCATGAGCCGCACATTCGAACACAAATTAATGACCGAGTTTGTCTCCAGTCGCGGGCTCGGATGACACTTCGCCGTCTCGAAGGCACGGTCGATTATGCGGCGGTTTTGCATATTGGGCGTCAGCAGGCATAGCGGCTCGCACGCCGCCTCCTGCCACGTCACCGAGGTGCGGTTGGCCATCGGGTGCGTTTCCGGGACGAAAAGGCAATAGCGCTCAACGTAGAGCGGCGTCGCCAGCAATCCCTCTATCGGCTCGTTGTCGAGATAGGTAATGCCGACGTCGACCGAGAAGTCGGCGATGCCGCGCAGGATTTCCTCGGAGCTTTGCGACAGTATGGTGAAGTCGATGCCCGGGTGACTGATGCGCAGCTTCTTGGTCAGCAGCGGGATCATCGGCAGCGCCGAGGGGATGCCGCCGAGGACCAGGCGCCCCGACAGGCCGGCGTCATGGTCCTTCAGGTGCCCAAGCTCTTCCTGCATCGACTGCCAGCTCTTGAGGATCACGTGCGCCCACTTGAGGACGCGCTCCCCCTCCGGGGTCAGCCCCCGATAGCGCTGGCCGCGCTCGACGATGGGCACCTCGAGCTCCAGCTCGAGCTGGCGGATGCGTCCCGACAGCGTCGGCTGGGTGACGTTGCAGGCCGCGGCCGCACGCGTGAAATGCTTCTCGCGGGCGAGCGCAGCGAGGTACTGGAGCTGCCGAATGTCCATCGTGCCCCTCCGGAGGCAGGATCGTCGCCGTCTATCGTTGGGGCAGGCCGAGGAGCTCGGCCGCGACCCGAGCGAACGGCCTCGCCGCTGCCACGATCATCGAGCTTCCGGCGGCGAAAGGCAATTGCACCCCGAGGTTTGTCCGCTGCTTCAAGGCCTCCCAGGCGCCATGTTGTCGCCTTGTAGCGCTTTAATATTTCCCTTGGACGAAGCGGACGCCGTCGCGAGTGCAATCGCGCGGGAGCGGGGCAGAGCTCTCATCGGGCGCGCCGTCTTCGAGTTGCCGGCGGCTTGCAAAAAAGCTGCGGGCAACACTGGGTGGGTGGGACGCTGATTGTCCTGCATGTGCTAATCAAAGGCGCGCCTTCGGGCCGCCTGCAGCCGGCCGTCTCGGTCGGGGGGTAAAGCGTATGAATGCCTACGGAAGCACCGGTCTGTTCGGCATGTTGGTGGCGACGAGCCTCGTCTCGGGCGCTACCGCCATGGAGATCAATCAGCAGCGCGCAGCATCGACGGCGGACGGGCCGGCTTTCACGATGCCGGCTTTCCTCGACGGCGCCCGTCTCCCCGATCTGCAGGATGCCTGGCGCGCCCATTTCAGCGACGAGCGACGCCGCGGTCGTACAGCCGGCCAGCGAAGTGGCGCCCTCGGGATCCGAGGTGGCCCAGCAACCTGTCGCGCACGCGGGGCAGACCGAGCAGCGAAGCCTCGGCGGTTCGCTCGCGCGCCGAGGAGCTGAGCAGCCGTTTCGGTGCCGACACGGAGTCGGCGCCGCCGCTGGGTGCGGCCGAGGCAATCGCTCCGACGGAAACCGCCTCGATCAACACGGATGCAACGCTGCCGAACCGGGCCAGCCCGTAGTCGAGCAAGTTCTGGCGCCCGCCGACGGACGGCGTCGTTTCCGACGTGGCCGCGTCTACCGACGACGCTCCGGTTATCGAGGACATGGGGACGAAGCCGGCAAAGCCCGCCAAGCGCGATACGGCCGCGCCCCATCCGCGCCAGGCGGTGCAGCAGACCGCACGCACGTACCGCTCCGGTGCAAGCGCTGATCAAGGTCGATCCGGCAGCGCCCAAGCCGGACACCGATCCGATGATGCCGACTGAGCTGCGCGCCTTCGGCTGGAACGCGCAGCCGTAAGCTCACGCTGACGATCCTACCGATAATGAAAAAGCCGCCCGCAGTTTCCTGCGAGCGGCTTTCGATTCGGGCGCGGTGGCGCGGACTACATGCCCATGCCGCCCATGCCGCCATGGCCGTGCGAATGGCCGTGGCCGTCGTCCTTCTTCGGCGCCTCGCCGATGGCTGCCTCGGTGGTGATCAGCAGGCCGGCGACGGACGCCGCGTCCTGCAGCGCCACGCGCACGACCTTGGCGGGGTCGATGATGCCCTTCTCGATCATGTCGCCGTACTCGTCGTTCTGGGCGTCGTAGCCGTAGGCCTGGCCGCGGGCCTCGAGCACCTTGCCGACGACGATCGAGCCCTCGACGCCGGCATTGGTGGCGATCTGGCGGATCGGAGCCTGCAGCGCGCGCTTGACGATGGCGATGCCGGCGTCCTGGTCGGCGTTGTCGCCCTTGGCGGTGATGGCGTTGCCGGCCTTCAGCAGCATGACGCCGCCGCCCGGAACGACGCCTTCCTCGACCGCGGCGCGGGTTGCATTGAGCGCGTCGTCGACGCGGTCCTTGCGCTCCTTCACCTCGACCTCGGTCGCGCCGCCGACGCGGATGACCGCGACGCCGCCGGCCAGCTTGGCCGAGGCGCTCCTGCAGCTTCTCGCGGTCGTAGTCCGAGGTCGTCTCCTCGATCTGCGCCTTGATCTGGCCGACGCGCGCCTCGATGTCCTTCTTCTTGCCGGCGCCGTCGACGATCGTCGTGTCGTCCTTGGTGATCGACACGCGCTTGGCGCGGCCCGAGCATGTCGAGCGTCACGTTCTCGAGCTTGATGCCGAGATCTTCCGAGATCGTCTGGCCGCCGGTGAGGACGGCGATGTCCTCCAGCATGGCCTTGCGGCGATCGCCGAAGCCGGGAGCCTTGACGGCAGCGACCTTGAGGCCGCCGCGCAGCTTGTTGACGACGAGCGTGGCGAGCGCTTCGCCTTCGACCTCTTCGGCGATGATCAGCAGCGGGCGACCCGACTGCACCACCGCTTCGAGGACCGGCAGCAGCTGCTGCAGGTTCGACAGCTTCTTCTCATGGATGAGGATGTAGGGGTCCTCGAGCTCGGCAATCATCTTCTCGGCGTTGGTGACGAAGTAGGGCGAGAGATAGCCGCGGTCGAACTGCATGCCCTCGACGACCTCCAGCTCGGTTTCGAGGCCCTTGGCCTCTTCCACCGTGATGACGCCCTCGTTGCCGACCTTCTGCATG
>CAWCHB010000008.1:0-132084 GCA_963795225.1 uncultured Alphaproteobacteria bacterium
CGCGGAGCCTCTATTGCCCGGTGTAAATGAACCCTGCCCAATAATAGGGATGCGCATAGGGATGTGCCACAAGTTGTGGCGAGGGGGTACGCACCGTGCCTGTCTCATTGCCTCCCGTCATCGGCCCGAGCGGCGCGTTGCGGCGCGAACGCGCCAGTGACTCCGGCTTGAGTTCTTCTGCGAGCGATGCGAGCTGGGCCGCTTGCAGCCGTCCGCGCGCCGCGGCGACCTCGGCATAGCCGTTGAGATCGTCGCCGGTCGCATCGCGCAGCCACGCCTGCGCCCCGCTCAACGCAGCGGGCGGATCGAGGCCCGCCTCCAGGTGCAGATCGTAGAACTTGGCCATCAGCAGCGCCGTGGCGGCATCCGAGACCGGCCACAGCGTTCCGAGCACACCGGCGGCGCCGAGTGCGGTGAAGGTGCCGGGCAACCCGATGAACTCGTCAGGGCTGCTGGTGATGTCGGAAAGGCCGGTCTCGCAGGCGGATAGAACGACAAGCCGCGGTCGGCCGAGATCGGCAGTTTCGAGCAGGCGTCCAACGCTGAGCGGTGCCGCGTCGTGCATCAGCAGTGCCGACTGGCGCGCGTCGGCCCACGAGAAAGTGCCGTGCGAGGCGAAGTGCCAGTGGGTCTTGCCCCTGAGCGCGGCGATGACGGCGTCGGGCGTCGCCGCGGCGCCCGCGAGCACGGTGCGATCGGCGCTGGCGAAATGCGCGGCGACGAGTGCGCCCTCCTTCTCGGTGCCGGGCAGATCGCCGGTCGGGTTGATAACGGCTGCGAGCGTCGCGCGTTTCGGGTTGGCGATGAGCCGCGTGCCCCGCGGTGAGCGCTTGGAGGCTCGGTGCGTAGACGATCTGATAGTCGTCGGCGAGCCTATGCTTCGTGGCCGGGTCCTGAACGAGACCAAGCGGCAGGATGCCGAGCCAGCCCGACGGCAACCACACGAGCCGTGAGCCGCGCTTGACGCCGCGCTCTTTGAGAGCAGCATCGAGCTTGCCGCCGAACAATCCCCAGAGCTCAGGCCCGATGCGGTCGATGGCAGCGATCCACTCCGGCCAGCGCCGGTCAGCATCCGGACCATCCATGTAGTTGACGAAATAGGCGCCGGTCCAGCCGGTGTTGGGCGCATCCTCGGGTCCGACAAGCAGCTCGGCGAGGCTCTTCGTGTTGAGGGCCGGAACATCAACAACAGTGACGTCCTTGCTGTCCTTGGCGGCACTCACGATAAGCAACCTGCCGCCAAAATCGGTCACCACCGGCATGATGACGGTGCCGCCGGCAGCGGCAATGCGGCGGGCCTCGGCCAGCGCGGTCATCGGCACCGCACTGCTTCGACTGCCGTGATCAACGATTGCGAACAGCTCACGGCGCAAGCCGATCAGCCGGTCGATGGCGGCGGCGCGCTCCGTACCTTGTGCCGCGTCGGCCGCCTCTTGTCCGGCCCGTATTGCAACGCGCAATTCGTCGAGCCGGCGACGTTGATCTGCCGGCAGATCGACGGTCTGCAATTTCAGGGCGACGGCAAGCAACCGTGCACGTCCCTCGTTGGCCAGCTCAAATGCCTTCTCGGGCTCGTGGCGTTGCAGGGCGGCGTAGGCGGAATTGGCAAACAGCGGACCCGCATCGGCGATGAGTGCGCGCGCTTCCGCATCCGAAACGCCTTGTCCGAACAGCAACAGGAAAGCCTCGCGCGCGCTGGCGTGGATGGGCGCAACGCGTGTCCACTCGCCCGCCTCGAGCAGTACGCGGCCGAGAAGCCGTGACGTGCGCAGATGATCGAGCGGCGCGGCATCGCGCGTGAACACGGTGAGCGCGGCCTCGAAGCTCGCGATCGACTTCTGGCGGTTGCCGGTCTGCTCCCCCTGGATGCGGTCGGCATACGTCTTTCCCAGATTGTGCCGGGCCTGAGCCCACTGCTGGGGCGTCGCGTCGCGCGTGAACACGCCAAGCACACCCTCGAGCGACGCGATGGCCTTCTCCTGGTTGTCGGCGACGTTGCCGCGCATGCGGCCGAGATAGGCTATGGCGAGGTTGTTCTGTACCTGGGCCCACTGCCCGGGATGGGTATCGCGCGAGAACACGGACAGCGCCGCCTCGAGGTGCGCGATCGCCGCCTCGCGATTGTCCGCCTGGTCGCCTCTCAGGCGCTTGCCGTAAGCGTTGGCGAGGTTGTTGTGCGCTGCGGCCCAGCGGTCGGGATACTTCTCCCGCGTGAACACTGTCAGCGCCGCCTCGAAGCGAGCGATCGCCATCTCCACGTTCTGCGCGCGATCGCCCCGGATGCGGCTCCAGTAGACGACGGCGAGGTTGTTCTGCAGTTGCGCCCACTGTTCCGGCACGGCCTCGAATAGGGTTTGCGCGGCCTCAAAGTGCCCGATCGCAGTCTCCTGATTGTCGGCGCGCTCGCCGCGAGGGCGCTGCCAGTAGGCAATGCCAAGCTCATTGTGCGCCGCTGCCCAGTCCTGGGCGTCCGCCTCACGCGTCCAGGTCGTTAAGGCGGCTTGCAGGTATCCGATCGCCTTTTCGAGGTTGTCGGCCAGCACGCCGCGCGGGCGGGTGACGTAAAGGGCGCCGAGGCTCGCTGAAAGCTCCGCCTTGAGGCGTTGACGCGGGATGGGAAAGGACCATGCCTCGACCTTTGCCTCGAGCGTGAGCGCGCGTTCGCCCAGGGTTATCTTCTCTTCGGTATCGCGCGCCTGCTGCCAGGCCTGATAGGCGCCAGCCAGATCGCCGGCGGCCTGCTCCTGAGCAAACTTGCTTTGCTGCGCCGAAACCTGCGCGGTGCCGACCGCGACACAGAGACTCGCCACGAGCATGAATGAGTGCCGCATTACGCCCTCCGCTTGTATGCGTCAGACGCCAGCACGGGTAGTCCGCAACAGTGACACCAGCATGGCGCATTGTCTGCGGTCGGGTCGGGGCTCAAAAGCGATGAACCCTGCGAATTTCTATGCCAGGCAAGGCCTTCAAGAGGCGGCGATAGCCTGCCCCGGCGCGAGCGTGTAGGTTCCCGCCGACGTTCGCCGTAGTTGGAAAAGCCGTGCACCTATCGCATAAGTTTTCTGTCGCCCCGATGATGGATTGGACGGATCGGCACTGCCGGGCCTTCCACCGCCAGCTCACGCGTCATGCGCTGCTGTACACCGAGATGGTGACCGCGCCGGCCATCCTGCACGGCGACCGCACGCGTCTGCTCGGCATGAACGATATCGAGCACCCCGTGGCGCTGCAGCTCGGCGGCTCGGATCCGGTCGCGCTGGGCGAGGCGGCGGCGATCGGCGAGACGTACGGCTACGACGAGATCAATCTCAATGTCGGCTGTCCGTCGGACCGCGTGCAGGAAGGCCGCTTCGGCGCCTGTCTGATGGCCGAGCCGCAGCTTGTCGCGGCTTGTGTCGCCGCCATGCAGCAGCAAGTCAAAGTGCCCGTGACCGTCAAGTGCCGCATCGGCATCGACGAGCAGGATAGCGAGCGCGACCTGCAGCGTTTCATCGATGTCGTGGCCGCCGCCGGCGTGCGCACCTTCATCGTGCATGCGCGCAAGGCTTGGCTGCAGGGGCTATCGCCGAAGCAGAACCGGGAGGTGCCGCCGCTCGATTACGCCCGCGTCTACCGCCTCAAGGCGGCGCATCCGGAGTTGACCATCGTCATCAACGGCGGCATCGCCAGTCTCGATGAGGCCGACGCTCACCTGCAGCATGTCGACGGCGTGATGTTCGGCCGGGCAGCCTACCAGACCCCGTATATCCTGGCCGAGGTCGATCGCCGCTTCTTCAATCCCGATGCCAAGGTGCCGGCGCGCGCAGAGGCGATCGAGGGGCTCATTCCCTACATCGAGCGGCACGTCGCCTCCGGCGGACGCCTCAACAATTTCGTCCGTCACCTGCTCGGGCTCTATCACGGCGAGCCGCGCGCGCGCGTGTTCCGCCGCTACTTGAGCGAGAACGCTCCGCGCGACGGGGCGCCGCTCGCCACGCTCGTCGAAGCGGTATCTCTCGTCGAACCTGCCTGGCCTCCATTGGCTGCGGCGGAATAGGGAAGCGGTGGCGGGCCTATGGATTTCGGCATCCCTGCGGGCGAGATCGCCCTGCTGATCGCCGCCTTGCTGGTCGCCGGCGTCGCCGCCGGCTTCCTCGCCGGGTTGCTCGGCATCGGTGGCGGCGGCGTGTTGGTTCCGGTGCTCTACGAAGTCTTCCGCGTCCTCGACGTCGATCCGGCTATTCGCATGCATCTGGTGCTCGGCACGACGCTGGCCATCATCCTGCCGACCTCGCTCAAATCGTTTGCCGGACACCGGGCGCGCGGATCCGTCGACATGCCGCTGCTGAAGCGGGTGGCGCCATTCATTGTCGCCGGCGTCGTGCTCGGTACGATCGCGGCCAAGTATTCCAGCGGCGACGCGCTCAAATGGGTGTGGGTCACGGCGGCGACGTTGATCGCCATCAAGATGGCGTTCGGCCGCGAGGACTGGCGCCTTGCCGATCAACTACCTCCGTTCCCCTGGCCGCAGCTCGGCGCACTGGCCATCGGCTTCGTCTCGACGCTGATGAGCATCGGCGGCGCCACCTTCGTCGTGCCGCTGCTGACGCTTTACGGCAAGCCGATCCTCGCCGCCGTGGCGACGGCCAGCGGCATCGGCCCCCTGATCGCGCTGCCGGGCGTCATTGGATTTGCCTGGGCGGGTTGGGGCGCGGAAGGGCTGCCGCCGTTCTCGCTCGGTTTCGTCAACTTGCTCGGGTTGGTCATCGTGGCGCCACTCAGCGTGTGGGCGGCGCCCTACGGCGTGCGCCTGGCGCACAGGATTCCTCGCCGCACGCTGGAGCTGTGCTTTGCCGCATTCCTGGCCAGCGTCGCCATCCGCTTCCTGATCGACCTGCTGCTTTGATTTGAACTCTCATGCCGCCTGCGGCGCAGGCGCCCGGGCCCGCGCGGCTGCCCACGTCGCAAGCACGCGCAGGTGGCGGCCGGCGAGTGCTCCGATGAACCACACGTACAGCATGAGCGTGAAGGGTAGCACCAGGCGGAGGCCCGAGTAGCAAAGCGCATCGATGGCGACGAGAACGGCCGTCGCGAGGCCGAGGTTGAGCAGCGACGCGCGCTGCTCGCCGAGCATCCAGGCAAGCAGCAGGCCGGCGAACCCGATGCCGGCAAGCAGAAGGGAGCGCGCCGCGTCCCGTCGAGCTCGGAGTAGTAGCGGCCATCGAGCAGCTGTGCGAGGACGTGGGCGTGGACGATGCACGCCGAGCATCTTGCTGCTCGGTCCACACCGACAGGGCCGTATCGTGCAGGTCGGAGTTCGGCATGGCGATGCCGGTGAGCACGATGTTGCCCTTGATGCGCTGGGCGATCTCGGCGCGCCGCGCGTCGCTGCTGTCGCCGAGCAGCTCCTTGGCCGAGATGCGGAAGAACGGCTCGCTGTCGTGGTCGGGGCCGACGAGCCAGGCAATGCGCGTCTGGTCCGACGACGTACCGGGTCCCGTAAGCTCGGCCTTGGCCGCGAGCGCCACCTGGCGCGCAAAGCTCTCCTGGAACGGTGAATCCGGCAAGCGGGCGGCGAGGTGCGCCGCACGACGTGGCCGGGACCGTAGTCGAGCGCCAAGTATCCCGACGGGCCGCCCGGCTTCGGCGAGGAACTGCTTCTGATAGGCGAAGTGATCGTCGTCGAACTCGTTGGTGTGATCGTCGACGCCGCCCACCACCAGCGGCCGGTCGATCTCATGCAGCGCGTCGAGCATCGCCTTGTCGGGATCGGGACCCTGCGAGGCGACGAAGTAGAAGTCGAGGCCGATGGCGGCGGGCTGCATCGCCGCGATCGTGCGCAGCAGCCGGGCGTGATCGTCGCGCGGGATGGGCGAGACGATGTTGCCCTTGAAGGTGGCGGGATCGAAGAGAACGAGGACGATGCGCGGATGCTTGTCGGGTGTACGGTCGGCGAGCAGCACCGTCCGCCAGTCGGCGGTCCAGTATTCGATCTTGTCGAGCTTTGAGCGCAGCGGCTGATAGAGCAGGGCAAGCGCCGCGGCGATAGCCAGGACGCAGACCAGCAGGGAGTAGAGCGGGAACCTGCCCGAAGGGCGCTGATCGGCGGACGCGACCATGGCGGTCACGGCTCCCTGATTGGGTTGGCGTGCGACCTACTTCTGTTCCGAACCCGAGCCGCCGCCCGTACCGCTACCGCCGTCGGTGGTGCCGCTGCCGCCGCCGGTGCCGCTGCCGCCGTCGCTCGCTGCATCGTCGCCCGCCAACGCGCTCGGCGTTGCCAGCGCGGCGAAGCTCACGGCAAACAGTGCGCTGAACAGCGCGACCGCCACTCGCAATTTCATGAGCATTCCCCCACGGAAAATAATGCAAACAACTATCGCATGAGTATTGCACCCGCTGCCGGACGCCGGCAACGGGGAAAGCAACTTGAAATCGCGGAGGAAAAAACTGAACGCCGGTGTCTACGCCACAATCTTCTGATTGTAGGCGCCGACCTCCGGATGCTTCGACAGCTGGCGATCGATGTCGGCGAAGATCGCCTTCATGTTGGCCTCCGACACCGGGCTCTCGACGACGACGACGAGCTCGGGCTTGTTGGACGAGGCGCGCACGAGGCCCCACGTGCCGTCCTCCAGCGTGACGCGCACGCCGTTGACGGTCACGAGGTCGCGAATCTTCTGCCCGGCAATGCTGCCCCCGTCGGCAGCGAGCTTCTTGTAGTGCTCGACCACCTTGTCGACGACGCCGTACTTCTTCTCGTCGTCGCAGTGCGGCGACATCGTCGGCGACTGATACGTTTTCGGCAGCTCGCGCTTCAGGTCGGCCATGGTCTTGCCGCCCGCGCGATCGAGCATGTCGCATACGGCGAGCGCGGCGACGAGGCCATCGTCGTAGCCGCGCCCGAGCGGCGGCTGGAAGAAGAAGTGCCCGCTCTTCTCGAAGCCGACGAGCGCCTTCTGCTCGAAGGTGTAGCGCTTCATGTATGAGTGACCGGTCTTCCAGTAGAGCGCCTTGGCGCCGTTGGCCTGCAGCACCGGGTCGGTCATGAACAAGCCGGTCGATTTCACGTCGGCGACGAACACCGCGTTCTTGTGACGGGCCGAAATATCGCGCGCCAGCATGACGCCGACCGTATCGGCGAAGATCTCGTGCCCCTCGTTGTCGACGACGCCGCAGCGGTCGCCATCGCCATCGAAGCCGAGGCCGACGTCGGCTTTGTGCTTCACCACGGCCGCGGCCATGGCGTGCAGCATTTCCATGTCTTCGGGATTGGGATTGTAGCGGGGGAAGGTGTAGTCGAGCTCGGCATCGAGCGGCACCACCTCGCAGCCGATGGCCTCCAGCACTTTCGGCGCGAAGGCCCCGGCGGTGCCGTTGCCGCAGGCGGCGATGACCTTGAGCTTGCGCTTCAGCTTCGGGCGGTCGGCGAGCGCGTTCATATAGCGCTCGGCCATGTCGGGAACGAAAATGTAGCGTCCGCCGTCGGCCGGCTTGAAGGCGCCCGAGAGAACGATCTCCTTCAGGCGGCTCATCTCGTCGGGGCCGAAGGTGAGCGGCCGCGCCATGCCCATCTTGATGCCGGTCCAGCCATTGTCGTTGTGCGAGGCGGTGACCATGGCGACGCCTTCGACGTCGAGGTCGAACTGGGCGAAGTAGGCCGTCGGCGACAGCGCCAGGCCGATGTCGTGCACCTCGCAGCCGCCGGCCAGCAGGCCGTTGATCAGCGCCTGTTTCACGGACGCGGAATAGGACCGATAGTCGTGGCCGACGACGAGACGCTTCTTGACGCCACGCTCGGCGAACAGCGTGGCCATGCCGAGGCCCACGGCCGTGAGACCCATGAGGTTGATCTCTTCGGGGAACAGCCAGCGCGCATCGTACTCGCGAAAACCGGTCGGCTTGACCAGCGGGAAGCGCTCGTAATCGGCGGTGTTGGGCTTCAGATCGGAGCGCGGACGCGGCAGCATGGATCACCCCTTTGGCGGGCCGTCGGATTGGTCGGCAGGTGTAAACGCCGTCGCCGGGAGAGTCGATCCTGCGGCTCTCTGCCCAATAGACGCACCGCAGACGCACCGCAGCGGTGCGCGGCGCTATTCCTGCATCACCAGCCGGCCGGAGCGCATATCGAACCGCGACAGCTTGCGCAGGAAGCTCATGCCCAGCAGCGACGTACGCATGCGCCCCCGCTCGGTCACGGCGGCCGGCACGTTGCGCACCGTGATGTTGCCGATGGAAACACGGTCGAGCGTGACGGGTGCGACGCGAGCCATGCCGTTTGCGGTGGATACGGCGCTGGTGAAGTCGTTGTCGTTGAGCAGGAGACCGGCGCGTTCTGCGTCTTCGTAGCTCAGCGCCACCATGGTAGCGCCGGTATCGATCATCACTTCGACGGTTCGCCCGTTGATCTCGACCTCGGCATTGAAGTGGCCGTTGTCCGCCGCCTCGATCTCGACGACGGAGCCGAGTCTTGCCGGCTTGGTTGACGCAGGGACGCGCTGCACCGCGGCGATTTCAGTCGATGTCGGCAGGCCGAGCATCTGCTCGGCGCCCGTCTTCAGGGTGTCGAAGTGCAGGAAGGCGGCGACGCAGATGATGGCAACGACGCCCCAGCTCACGGCTTCGCGCAACAGTTGTCGGGTCCCGGGATTCATCGTCTGGAATGCAGCTCTCGGAATGTCGCCGTAGCGCGTGACGCGGCGCCGGCGCTAGCCCCTCAGCGTCAGGTAATCCTTGGCGAACTCATAGGATCGCAAACGCCTTAAGAAACTCATACCGAGCAAGTTTTCCTTAAGACTTCCCGGGCGTACGACAAGCGCATCCACGTTGCGCACGAGGAGGGGCCCGATGGCGAGAGTGCGCAGGCGGACGGCTGCCGCATATGTCATGCCGTTCGCGGTGTCGACGGCGACGGTATAGGAGAGCTTCGTGAGGTCGACGCCGGCGCGTTCCGCATCCGCCGGCTTGAGCACCACGGATGAGGCGCCGGTATCGACCATCAGCGTCATCGACTGACCGTTGACCGACGCGCGCACGGCGAAGTGGCCATCCATGCGGCGGCGAACGCGCACGGCTCGTTCGCCCTCCTCGTTGACCTCCGATGACACGATCTCGCCCGAGGGCCGCAGCTCACCGACGACGCGCTCGCCAACGACCGAAAGCTCCTCGCGGTAGGAGTAGCCGGCGATGAGGGCAAAGCCGATGGCGAGCCATGTGACGACGTAGCGGATCGCCTGCATCGGCCGCGTGCGTTCGTCGTTGAAGAGACTGATAATGTAGATGGTGGCCAACAACAGACCGGCGGCCATCGTCACGATCTCGCCGGTGCTGAGGCCGGAGAGGAGTTCGGATCCGCCACGAAGGAACAGAAGCAGGCCGGCGCCGATCAGCAGCGCCAGGACGACCCACGCTCTCATCGGCCGTCGCCCTCCAAAAGCTCAGCCTTGCGTCTGGGGAGCAGAGCCATGATGTGACGCCGTTCCGCATCCGACATCGACGACCATCGGGCGATCTCGGCGAGCGAGCGTCCGCAGCCGCAACATAGACCGGTATCGCGGTCGATGTCGCAGATCTTGACGCACGGGGTCTCGATTTCGGGTGGACGGGCGGCGTTGCTCACGCCCCGTATGTAGCGTTGGCGCGCTTTTAGTTCAACGCGGCGGGATGCCGACCCTGCGGCCAATCCGTTGCTAGCCGACGGCGGCCTCACCTGCGTCGTCGTCGGCATCTCTGGAGCGTAGGCGCGCCGGTCGGGGCGGCCGTGGTGACACGCCTTTGATGCGGTGGGTCTCCTTGCCGAGCGGCTGCAGCGGCACCATGGCGCGCAACACCCGATAGCCGGGAAGAATGATCTTCGCCTCGGTACCCTTGCGCAGCTCCGAGGTGAGGACCAGGCTGCCCCCGTGCAGTTCGATGAGGCTCTGCACGATGGTGAGCCCCAAGCCGGCGCCGCCTTCCGCCGTCTGGTGTGCGAGCGTTCCCTGACCGAAGGCTTGCAGCACTTTCGGGATCTCATCGGCGGGGATGCCGGGCCCCGTGTCACGCACCGAAAGGTATTGGCCGCCGTCAGGCATCGACCCGACGGCCAGCGTGATGTGGCCGCCCTTGGGCGTGAACTTCAAGGCGTTGGACATCAAGTTGAGGCAGATCTGGCGCAGCGCCCGCTGGTCGGCCCAAACGACCGGTAGATCGGGCACGCCCTCCTCGGTGACTTCGATGCCCTTGCCCTCTGCGCGCAGCTTCAAGAGGCGATGGCATTCGTCGGTGATGTCGGCGAGGCGCACCGGCTCCTCGTGCAGTTCGTAGCGCCCCGAACTCGATGCGCGTCAGGTCGAGGATCTCGTTGATGAGGTGCAACAGGTGCTTGCCGCTGTCGAGAATGTTGCCGGCGTATTCGCTGTATTTCGGATTATTTAGGGGGCCGAACATTTCCGCCTTCATCACCTCGGAGAAGCCGAGGATGGCGTTGAGCGGCGTACGCAATTCATGGCTCATTGTGGCGAGGAAGCGTGATTTAGCGGTGTTCGCGGCCTCGGCGCGCCGACGGGCCTCGTCCGATACGGACTTCTGCTCCTCCAGCTCGGCGATCAGCGCATCCTTTTCGGCACGATACTCGAGCATGGAAAGCGCCGTGGACCGCAGGCCGCGCGCCAGGAACAGGAAGTAGAGGTAGATGCCGACTGCCATCGTCGCCAGAGCGAAGTAGAAGGGGTTGCCGAGCAGCAGTAAGCGGGCGACCACGGCAACCGTCATGGGAACCGTACCGGCGTAGAGAATTGCCGGGATGCCGGCCGCGAACATGGTGCGGATGGCGAGCACGACAATGAGCGTCGCAAAAATGAAGATATGCGACGAGAACACGAGTTCGCTGGGCGCCGTAAGCGTATCGCCGACGCCGATCAGCGCGAAGCAGGCGAGCGCGACGCCGTTAAGCAGCTCCAGCATGACGAAGCGATGGCGCCATTGGCCGACGTTGACCCGTGCCGGCGGCAGTGCCAGGAAGCGGCGCGCTTGGTCAACGAGCGCGACCTTGGCTCCGATAACGATGATCAGCCAGACGACGGCGTCGATCGTCGGCGCCCAGAACATGCAGGCGATTGCAAACAGCGAATACAGCGCCGGCATTGTCACAGCCGCACCGAGCTCGTTGCGCGCGAACATGGTGAGGAGTTCGTATTCGAACTCCGGCTTGATGGACGTGCCGGCGGCGAGGCGTGCACGCCGCTCCTTCAGGTCATTGTAGGCGCGCACGCGGGCATGGCGACGGCTGCGACGCCGCGCAACATCCTCGGGTATGGCGCTGGTGGTCATCTCATTCACACATGACTGGAAGGGGCGGCGCCTTTGTAGCCCACTAACGTTGTCACTAAATCTCGGCAGAATTTCATAACTAAGTGTTTAGTAATGAAAAATATCCAAATGTCTGGTGCTGCAACACGAGTGGAGGCGCGGAAAACGGGGCTTTCGGGCATTGTCCTGCCGGGGAGTGACCGGTAGGGTCCTGCCCCGATGCGGACCTTCCAAGCGCCTAGCCCACCGATGCCCTCAAGGACGCATATGCACCTCGGAGTGAGGCGCGTATGAAAGTCACCATTGTTGGATCGGGTGACGCCTTCGGCTCAGGCGGCAGACTGCAGACCTGCTATCACGTCGCCGTGCGCGACGAGCAGTTCCTCATCGATTGCGGCGCCACCGTACTGATCGGCTTGCAACGTCTCGGCCTCGATCCCGATCGCGTCTCGACGATCTTCATCTCCCACTTGCATGGCGACCACTTCGCCGGCCTGGTCTGGTTCATGCTGCACGCTCACTATGTGTCCGCTCGCACGGCGCCGTTGACCATCGCCGGCCCGGCTGGAATTGCCCGGCGCTTCGCCGCAGCAGCCGAAGCTCTGTTTCCCAAA
Source organism: uncultured Alphaproteobacteria bacterium (assembly GCA_963795225.1). Lineage (GTDB taxonomy): Bacteria > Pseudomonadota > Alphaproteobacteria > Rhizobiales > Hyphomicrobiaceae > Hyphomicrobium_A. The sequence goes on from CAWCHB010000008.1 coordinate 11,883, forward strand.
TCGACGGAGATCGAGCGCCGCTTCGAGATGAATTTCGTCGAGTACGCCGAACGCGATCCACTCGACATCGGTGCCGTGCGCGTCACGCCGTTCGAGGTTCTGCATCCGTGCGGGGCCCCGCCATACGCGTTGCGGCTCGAGTCCGATGGGAAGGTGCTGACCTTCTCCGGCGACACCAAGTGGGTCGAGAGTTTGATCCCGGCGGCAAGCGGCGCTGATCTATTCATCACCGAATGTTTCGGCTTTAGCGAACAGGCCGGCTACCACATGACGTGGCGCGATATCGAGCGCAACATCGATCGGCTGGGCGCCCGACGCGTGCTCCTCACGCACATGGGCATCGACATGCTGGCCAACCGACAGCACGTCGCCGATCCACGCGTCATGCTGGCTGAGGAAGGGATGCAGATTGCCCTTTGACGGTGTCCGTCAATCCCGGTGCATCGTAGAATATCATTACGTCTTATCCGCTTGACGTAGGTTGCGGTTCGCGGGTCTAGTGCGCTTTACGCAAATTTGCGGAACAGAATTTCACCGGCGCCCACGATGCTCGACGACATGGACGTTAAGATCCTGCGCATCCTGCAGGAGGACTGTACCCGCCCGGTGGCAGACATCGGCAAGGAGGTGGGTCTTTCGACGACCCCCTGCTGGCGACGCATCCAGAAGCTGGAGGAGGCGGGCGTCGTACAACGCCGCGTGGCCATCCTCGACGCCCACAAGGTCAACGCTGGCGTCACCGTCATCGTGTCGATCAAGACCGATCAACACAGCCTCACCTGGCTCGAGCGTTTTCATAAGGCCGTCGCCGACTTCCCCGAGGTCGTTGAGTTTTACCGCATGTCGGGTGAGGTCGATTACCTTCTTCGCGTCGTCGTGCCAAACATCGAAGCCTACGACGCCTTCTACAAGCGGTTGATCGCGCGCATCGAGATCGCCAAGGTCTCGTCGGCCTTCGCCATGGAGCAGATCAAATACACCACCGCGCTGCCCCTGCAGTTTGCACGCGGCGACGACGGCGGCGGCGCTTCAGACAACGAGGAAAAACGTCGAAAGCGCTAGGCAGGCAATGGCGGCGATCCCGATGGCGGTGAAAGTCAAAACCGTCCCGTATACGCGGTAGCGCATGATCGGCGGCGATTGCGAGGTGCCATACGCGTGCAATAGGCGTCCCACGATCAGCAGCACGCCAACCAGGTGCACGATTAGATCCGGTGGCGCCATGCTCTCCGCCAGCGCCATGAGCACCAACGCGAACGGCACGTATTCGGCGAAGTTTGCATGCACCCGCATCCGGCGCAGAAGCTCGAAGTCCTCGCCATGCCCGAACTCGACGCGGTGCTCCCGCCGCCAGCCGATCACGCGTAGGCTGAGATAGATAAACAGCACCGCCAGCAGGGCGGCGTAGAAAGCGGTGATCTGTAGCATCGCGGCCTCCCTCGAGCTTGACGCGTCAGCAACTGTAACAGGACTCGCGTCAGGCGATCACTCGCCGATGATCTTGATTGTGGTGGTACTGGCTCGTCGGCGCATGCGGGGCCAGCTTCTCCAGCCACACCTCGTAGTCGTGGTGCAGCCCGCGCTCGTCGTCGTTGATGAAAACCGAGGCGCTGATGTGCATGGCGTTGACGAGCGCCAGGCCCTCCTTGATGCCGCTGTCGCGCAGGCACGCCTCTACGTCCGGGGTGATGTTGACGAACGCGCGGCGGCCGGGAATGTCGAACCACAATTCCTTGCGATAGGATTGCATCGGCGCCCGCCTAAGGCTTGGGGTTGCGCGCCTTGAGCAGCGCGATGAGGCTCGATGTGTCCCAGCGGCCGCCGCCCATCGCCTGTATTTCCGCATAGTAGTCGTCGACCAGCGCGGTGACCGGCAGCTTGGCGCCGTTGCGCTGCGCCTCGCCGCGGCAGATGGCGAGGTCCTTGCGCATCCAGTCGACGGCGAAGCCGAAATCGAACTTGCCTTCGTGCATCGTCTTCCAGCGATTGTCCATCTGCCAGGATTGCGCCGCGCCCTTGGAGATCGTCTGCATGACGAGGTCGAGGTCGAGCCCGGCGGCTTCGGCGAAGGCGATGGCTTCCGACAGGCCCTGCAGCAGACCGGCGATGGCGATCTGGTTGACCATCTTGGTGAGTTGTCCGGCGCCCGATGGGCCAATGCGGTTGACCGCCCTGGCGTAGCTGGCGATCAACGGCTTGGCGCGCTCGAACGGATCCTCGTCGCCGCCGACCATGACGGTCAGCGTGCCCGACTGCGCGCCTGCCTGGCCGCCCGATACCGGCGCGTCGAGGAAGGCAATGCCGCGTGCGCGACCCGTGGCGTTGAGCTCGCGCGCCACTTCCGCCGAGGCCGTCGTATGGTCGATGAACGTGGCGCCGGCGCGCATACCCTTGAAAGCGCCGTGCTCGCCCGTCGTGACGGTGCGCAGATCATCATCATTGCCGACGCAGCAAAAGACGAAGTCGGCGTTCAGTGCCGCCGTCGCTGGCGTGTCGGCCGTGCGTCCGCTGCCGTGCTCGGCCACCCACGCGGCCGCTTTGGCGGGGGTGCGGTTATAAACGGTGATCTCATGCCCGCCCTTCTTGAAAAGGTGCCCGGCCATGGGGAATCCCATAACGCCGAGGCCGATCCACGCCACCCTCGCCATTCGTCAGCTCCTTGTCCGCACGAGCCGAGCGATTACCACCGGCCGCAGGGGCCGCACCAGAAAAAAGGCCTCGGATCCGTTTGGAGCCGAGGCCGAGGAGATGAAGCTTTTCTGGGGGGAGAGTGCAGTATCGAAATGGTGGGGTCAGCTCGTCGTCGAAAACGGGTTGAGATCGACGATGGAGCCTGCAAACGCGTGCCCCGCGTGTTGGCTGCGGGCGGTGGCGAGCGATGCGACAAGAAGGATGCCAGTAACCAGGAAGAGGATGAGCGCACCGGTGCGCGCCCAAGCCCATTTGGCTCCGTAGTGAGATTTGATGGCCTGCAGGTCCATGTCCACAACCCTCGACGCGGGAGTCTGCGATTGAGTTGAGGGTTCTGTAACCGATAAGACCTCGTTAGTCTAACCGTTTAGTTGCAAATGGATAACGCAGCAATTGTCAATTTAACGAAGTATTTACGAGTAAGGCAGCCGGGATGCTAGCCACTACATCTATTCTGAGTTTCCGCGGATCTGCGACAGCGAGCGGCGGGCGCTGATGGCCTCCGGATCGGTCCGCAACTCGATCAACGCCGGTCCGCCGGCGGCGAGAGCGCGGTGCAGCGCCGGAAGAAAGTCCGCCGTCTTTTCTACCCGCTCGGCGTCCAGGCCGAAGCTGCGAGCAAAGGCGACGAAGTCCGGATTGACGAGCGTCGTTCCGACGACCCGGTCCGGGTAATGGCGCTCCTGATGCATGCGGATGGTGCCGTACATGCCGTTGTTGGCGACGATGACAACGATCGGCAGGCAGTACTGGACGGCGGTCGCCAGCTCTTGTGCCGTCATCAGAAGGCAGCCGTCGCCGGCGAGCGCCACGACAGTCCGATCGGGGTGGGCGAGTTGCGCCGCTATCGCTGCCGGCAGGCCGTATCCCATCGAGCCTGAGGTGGGCGCCAACTGGGTCGGCCAAGCCTTGTATTGGAAATAGCGGTGCAGGAAGCCGGCGTAGTTGCCGGCCCCGTTGGTCACGATGGCGGTGTCGGGGAGTTCGCGCGACAGCGCCGCGATGACTTCTTCCAGGCGCACGGCTCCGGTGCTCGCCAAAGGCTTCAGCGAGCGCTCGTAGGCTGCCCGCAAGTCGCGCCGCATGCGGCTCCAGCGTGTCTTTGCCGGTGGCTTCAAGCGCGCCAGCGCGCGGGCGAAGGCTTCCGGCGTCGAGAGGATCGGCAGGTCGGCGCGATAGACCCGGCCAAGCTCGGCCTGCGAGGGATGGACATGCACGAGGTACTGCGCGGGCTTTGGCGGCGCCACGAGGGTATAGCCGCCCGTTGTCACGTCTCCCAGACCCTCGCCGACGACAACCAGCAAGTCGGCGCTGCGGATGGCTGCGGCGAGCTTTGCGTCGATGTCGATGCCGGCGTGGCCGACGTAGCACGGGTGGCGGTTGTCGATGTGATCCTGGCGGCGGAAAGCCGTGGCGATGGGGATGTCGAATGCTTCGCCGAACTTGGCGATGTGCGCCGCCGCCTGGGCGCTCCAGCCGCCGCCGCCGAGCAGCACCAGCGGCCGCTCGGCAGCCGCCAGCCTGGCCTTGAGGCGCGTCATCTCACTGCTTGAAGGCGCCGGCACCGCGGACTGGGTCCGAACTCCGTCGGCCGCCTCGGCGCGGGCAAACAGCACGTCCTCCGGCAACCCAAGCACCACGGGGCCCGGCCGCCCTGATCGCGCCGCCCGGAAGGCGCGCGCCACGAACTCGGGGATGCGCTCGGCTTCGCGCACGACGCCGACCCAATTGGCGAGGGACCCGAACATTGCTTGCAGGTCGATCTCCTGAAAGGCGCCGCGCCCTTCGTCGGCGCGCTCGATCAGCCCGACGAGCAGAACCATGGGCGTCGCATCGTGGTGGGCGATATACACCCCGCTCGCGGCGTTTGTGGCGCCGGGGGCGCGCGTCACGAACGCGACTCCCGGCTGGCCCGTCAGCTTGCCCGTGGCCTCGGCCATCATCGCCGCGCCGCCTTCGTGGCGGCAGACGATGGTGCGGATGGAGGAGGTGTCGAAGAGCGCGTCGAGCGCCGCGATGAAGCTTTCGCCCGGCACGGTGAATAACGTCTCGCAGCCCTCACCGACGAGCTGGTCGATCAGGATCCTGCCCCCGGTACGCATCACGGACGCTTCACGCAACTTGGCCGTCTTCCGAAATTCATGGGCTGTTTTAGGCGGGCGAGGGCGCTGGGGAATACCCCCTAACCCGCGGTTCGGTTACGATTGTAGCCTGTTGCGCCACGGCTTTGCGAACGCGGCCGGATCGGCCGCCGGGCGAGGCGCTACTCGAAGGCTCTAGGCCGCCTGCCGTCCCCCGCCGCCCGCCAGCCGCTTGCCTTGTCACAAGAAAGCCCTTTACAGGGGGGTGAGCGGACCCTAAATGCAGCGCTCTTTCGTTTTCGGCGGTCTCTGCTTTGCAGCAATTGCCCGTGTTCGCCCCCGGGTGGTGGAGGTCCTATGCGATGGAGAAACTCTCCTCTGCGTCTGCGCTGATTGCCAAGTCCCGGCCGGAGCGGCCGGTACGTGGCCTGCGACCGCATGCTGCAGGGCGCGCCGCGCGCTGGTTCCTCGAGAAGTTTCCCGGCGACGTCGCCTACGCCTACAAGGCGAACAGCTCCGTCTTCCTGATCGGCGCGCTCTATGGCGCCGGCATCCGCCATTTCGACGTCGCCTCGCTGCCCGAGATCGAGGATGCGGCGACGATCCCCGACGCGCACCTGCACTTCATGCATCCGGTCAAATCGCGGCACGCCATTCGCCGCGCCTACGAGCTCGGCGTGCGCTCGTTCTCACTCGACGGCGAGGATGAGCTCGACAAGATCGTCGAGGCGACCGGCGGCGCGCGCGACCTGCTGCTGTGGGTGCGTGTTGCGGTGACGGCGATCAACAGCCGCATCCCCTTGGAGCGCAAGTTCGGCGTGCACGGCGACAAGGCCGCGCAGCTGCTGGTCAAGACGCGCCAGGTGGCTGCCGAGCTGGGCCTCACCTTCCACGTCGGCTCGCAGACGACGACACCCGATGCCTACCTTACGGCGCTGGGCGACGTGCATCGCATCATCGTCAAGTCGGGCGTCATGATCGACCGCCTGGATATCGGCGGCGGCTTCCCCTCGCGCTATCCCGACAGCGACCCCGCGCCCCTGCAGGACTTCATGGACGCCATCCTCGCGAGCATCGAGACGATGCCCGTGAAGGAGAACATCAAGCTGATGTGCGAGCCCGGCCGCGCCCTCGTTGCCGAGGCCGAGAGCCTGATCGTGCGCGTCGATGCGCGGCGCGGCGACAACCTCTACATCAACGACGGCTCCTACGGCATGCTGTTCGACGCCGCACATCTCGGCTTCATCTTCCCGACGCGCATCGTCGGCCGTGACGTCGATCCCTCGGAGCACCTCGTGCCGTTCGAGTTTTGGGGGCCGACCTGCGATTCCATCGACCACATGAAGGGGCCGTTCCTACTGCCGGATTCGGTCGCCGAAGGCGACTATATCGAGATCGGCAACATGGGCGCTTACGCCCGCGCCATCGCCGGCAAGTTCAATGGCTATGGCGAGTACGATGAGGTCATTCTGTTCGATGACCCGCTGCTGACCATGTACGGCGCCGAGAGCGCCGAGGCCGCCGCCGCGCGCCGCTGACGCTTAACCGTTCAGTACCGATGACCTGTGAAATCAGCATCGCGCGCGGTTAAATCGCGCGCCTCAATCCCCATGCTTTCTAGATGCCCGTCGTCCGATTTCAGCGGTCGGCGCCGCCGGGCACTAGGGAGTGAAGAAAATGAACGCAACTCTCAAAGCGACGATCCTCGGCGTGGCCGCGGCGATGGTGCTCGGCCTTGGCGCCGTGAACGCAAACGCCGAATACTTGGGCTACGGCAACGGCGACCCCGGGAACTGGGACTACAACACCGAACAGCACGGCGGCCCTTGCGGCTCCGGCGTCTCGCACGCCATCGATAAGGCGACGGGCCAGCCCGCCTGCTGCTCGCAGTACAACCCGATGAGCGCCTGCCCGCTCTACCACGCGCCCTCGCGCACCGGCGACATCCGGCATCACCGCAAGCCTGCGCCCAAGTCGTAGACCGGTCCGCTACTCAGACGAGTTCGATGATGTGGCTGCCGGCTATGTATGGCGCCGAAGCCGACGGTCATCACCGCTTGTGGTGGCAGGAGCTGGCGAGAAGCCCTAACGATCTGTGCCGGACACGTGGCGTACACGTGGTGGACAGCTGTCTGGACATGTGTGGACACGTGGGGACACCTGTAGACACGTGTGGACGCTAGAGCACAAATCAGCGACAACGCCATCACGTGAGAAGTCGTGCACGCGCTCTGATGCGCCTGTGCACAGCAGCGCAGATTTCACCAGCCTGGGGGCTATGCTCTCCGGGCCGAATCGCGCGATAGGATCCCCTGGCTCGCGGGGGCTCCGATATGGGACGACGGCGTTTCACTCACTACTTCAGCAAGCATTCCGATCAGCTCTCAATGGAGGCTGTTCGGCCCGCTGGCGTCATAACGCGAGCGCCGACGAGATCGCTCCCGCGAAAACCGTTCTGGCGGCGACGGTGGGTTCGGGCCATCGGAGCCGCGCTCGTTGGCAGCGGTGGCTTCGTGGGGCTATTCGCCGATGGCACGCGCGACGCGATCCGCGATGCCGCTTTCTCCTACGTCGCCGGTCTCGTTACCGGCCCAGAGACCGCGCCGATCAACAGCAACCCGATGGTGGCAAAGTTGCCGGAACCGTCAGCGCAGCCAATCGAGACTGGATCGATCGGCAAGTCCACTGAGCCTGCCCCGCGGCGGCAAGTCCGCAAGCGGCCGGTGAAGCAGGAGAGCAACCCGGTCCTTCGCTTCGGCATGCGTCTCGGTGAAGCCGTCGACGAGTTCTTCGGCTACCGGCGCAAGCAATGACCCTCGTGTTACCCACAGACGGTGCGTAGGTAACCCGATCATCAGATTCCGAGTGAAGAAAACACCACATCTGTGGGGGAAAATGGTGGGCGGTATAGGGATTGAACCTATGACCCCACGCGTGTGAAGCGTGTGCTCTACCGCTGAGCTAACCGCCCGACCGCATGCGCATATATCACGCGCCGGGCGGACCTTATGCGAGGCCCCGCCCGCAACTGTCAAGGCACCAAGCGCGCGCTAAAGGCCGGTGCGAACGGCCGATCAGGCCGGCTTGGCTTCGCCGGCGCGCAACTTGATGGAATCGATTTCCGAAGACGACAGGGAGCGCACGACCCGTAGCGCCGCCTCCTCCGAAGCCCCGGCTTTCTTGCGCGCCGCCTCGACGGCCTTATCGGCCGACCCTATGGCGACGTTGAAGAATTGGAACGTCGGTGCCGTGAGTTCCGCCGGGCGCCACTTGGCTCCCTCGGGCTGCACTCTGGGGACGCCGGGGATCGTCAGTTGGACGACCCATCCGGAAGCTGCTGCATTTTCGCTCATGCGCGGCACTATCGTCTGCGCCGCCAGTCGGCGCAAGCCGCACGGAGGTGCGTCATCAGGGTACGAGCGCGAAAGAGTGGGCGATCTTGGGAAATTCCGCCGCGATGCGCCCCTTGTCCGCGGCTGTCGCTATGCCGATGAGGCGGAAATAGCCGCCATCCTTCCCCAGCAGTATAGCCTGGTACAAATGGATCGGCCGGCCGTCGTCGGCGTCGATCGCCTCTGCATCCACCTCTACCCCATCGAGGCCGCCGATAGTGATGGCGCGCGTTGCGCCGGGCTTGAAGTCTTTGTAGCCGGGCAGGCTTGCCAGCAGCGCCACGGATTGCTTCTCGGGCTGCGTGATCGGCCGCTTGTCGAGCGAGGGGGCCACCATGAAGGCGGAGCGCGTCTCGCCGCTGCGCTCCGGTTCCAGCCGCCCATCGAGCGTGTAGAGCTTGCTGGTGCCGACCAGCGTGCCGGCTTCCTTGAAGGGCCCGAGGTAGGTGAGCGAATAAAGGTCACGCACCGCCGGCTTTTCCGTCGTCTTGGCGCTGGTAAGCACCCGCTCGATCTCCTCGGGCTTGACGCTGCCGTCCTCGATCGACCTTTGCGGGACGTTGACGGAAACGAGGAGCGTCTGATCCGCGGTGCGAAACAACACGAAGAACTTGGCGTAGTCGCCGGCCGCCGACTTCTGCTGCGCGCGCATGTAGACGTGCGGATCGGTGCGCGCCAAATCACCCCGGCGCACGTCGGTGACGCCACGCTTGGCAAGTTCTTCGGCCGTGAACCCCTTGGCCATCTTGTCGTACTCGCCGACCGGGGCCTCCAGAATGATGAAGGACACGCCCGAGGCGTCGTTCTGAAATCCGGAGAAGAGCGTGGAAGGCGCGTAGCCTGGCGGGAGGTCGAGGACGACGCGGCTGTTGGGGGCCTGCTGTGGCGTCGCCCAAGCCAGCGACGCCGCGCTCATCGTTGCGAGGAAGGCCAGGGCGAGCACCGCGGGAACGCACCGCCGGCGGGGACGGCGGCGCACGGCGGTTGTGGCGGGCGGCGTCGGTGCAATCGGCGGCAGCATGTTGGGGATCATCCCGCAGAGCTCTAAGGCGGGCCGACCGGAGCCCTCCCGTACGGCCATATTGGGGCGACCCGACCGTCACGGAAGTGGCAAAATTGCTCGCCTCTTCACAGTCCGCGCGGCAAATGCAACGATCCGCGCGCATGTGCCGATTCCGCGTGGCGCGCGGCGGACTTGCACGGGACATCGAAGCATCGGCCGCTGCTAAGCAAAAGCCCAAAAAATGCGCCGACGGGGGAGCCATGGGTAACGCTGAAGAGCAGCACCGCAACTTCGTGTTCTCATTGGGCCTGGAGAGGCTCGGTCTCGTCGCACTGAAAGCCCCTACGCTCGTCGCTGTCTTCGTCGTCATTGCCACCATCCTCGGCCTCATGGGCGTTCTCAAGCTCCAGGTCGACGATTCCCTGTCCGAGCTGTTTCGCACCAACACCGAGGAATTCCGCCGCTACGAGGCGATCGACAAGCGCTTTCCCTCCAGCGAGTACGACGTGCTGGTGGTGGTCGAGGGGCCGGACTTGCTGAAGCGCAAGCAGCTCGAGGCCTTCGCCGGACTGACGACCGAGTTGCAGCTCATCGACGGCGTGTCCGGTCTCGTCTCGATGCTGTCGGCGCGCACCAAGCCAGATGCGTCGGGGTATGCGGCCCCGCTCGTGCCCGACGAATTGCCCGCGGATGGTCCTGCCTACGATGCGATGATCGCAACGCTCAAAAGCAACGACATCGTCAAGGGCAAATTCCTTTCCGATGACGGCGAATTGGCGATGATCATCATCGCGCTCGATCGCAAGGTGGTCGAGGAAAAGACAGCGAGGGTGGTGATCGGCGAGATCAACACTGTCGTCGACGAGCAGCTCAAAGATACCGGGCTCGTCGCCAAGTTGACCGGCGCGCCGGTGATGCAGTTGGAAATCCGCAACGCCGTCGAGCGCGATCAAATTCTTTATAACGGCCTCGGGCTGCTGTTCGGCGCCGTCATCGCCGTCATCTTCTTCCGCCGCGTGTCGTTGATGCTGGTGGCGGCGCTGCCGCCGGTGCTGGCGGTGATCTGGTCGCTCGGCATCCTCGGCTGGATGGGGTTCAAGCTGAACCTGTTCCTGAATGTCATGACCCCCTTGATCATGGTCATGGGCTTCGCCGACAGCATGCAGATGGTGTCCGCTATCCGCATACGGCTGCGCGAGGGGGACGATCGATTCCAGGCGGTGCGTTTTGCCATCACCATCGTCGGGCCGGCCTGCGTGCTGGCGCATGGCGTCGCCCTGCTGGCGTTCCTCGCCTTGCTGTTCTCCGATTCAGGGCTGATCCGCACGTTCGGCGAGGCCGGCGCCATCGCCGTGTGCGTGTCGTTCGTCGCCGTCATTCTGGTGCTGCCGATCCTCGCCATCATGTTCATTCGCAACGAGGAGACGCTGGCCAAGGACCACACGCCGGCCGACGCCCTGATGGACAGCCTTGGCACCATCGTCGGCGAGATCGTCGACCGCGTGGTGCACCGGCCCTATCTCTATTCGATCCTCGGCATTGCCCTGTTCTTCCTGTTCGGGGCCGCCTTCGCCGACCTGCCGACGCGCTACCGGCTTGCCGATCAGGTGCCCGACCGCGAGCAGGCGCTCGATGCCACGAGCCGCATCGACCAGAAGCTTACCGGAGCCAATCCGGTGCACGTGATGATCGAGTGGAACGACGGCACGCCGCTCTATTCTCCCAAGACGCTCGACGTCATCGGCGCGGTGCACAACGCCCTCGAGAAGGAAGCCGGATTGGGCAACGTGTGGTCGGTCGAGAGCCTGCGGCGCTGGCTGCGCGAGGCGGGCGACGACAACATAGAGACCGTGCAGAAGTTCGTCGGCTTCCTGCCCGACCATCTCGTCCGCCGCTTCATCGCTGCCGAGAGCAACGCCGTGCTGGTCACCGGCCGTCTGCCGGACGTCGACTCCAGCCACATCCTGCCCGTGGTCGAGAAGATCGACCGCTCGCTCGACCCGATCCGCGCCGCCAACCCGAGCTATCAGATTTCGGTCACCGGCTTGCCCGCAGTCGCCGCCCGCAACAGCGCGCGCATGATCGATCAGTTGAAGGAGAGCATTCCGATCTGCGTCGCCTTTGCCGGCTTGCTGCTCGGCCTCGCCTTCCGCTCGCCGTTCGTCGCCGTCGTCAGCCTGCTGCCGGGGCTCTTCCCGGTTCTGGCGTCGGGGGCGCTGCTGTGGGCGCAGGGTGCCGGGCTCGAATTTGCCTCGGTGGTGGCGCTGCTCGTCGTCTTCGGCCTCGGCATCGACGCGCTGATCCACTTCCTCAATCGCTTGCGATTGGAGGAACGCAAGGGCGATGCGCCCGAGCACGCCATCCGCCGCGCCCGCGTGCTCGTTGGCCCGGCCATCATCCTGACCACCATCGTGCTCGCCTTCGGGCTCGGTGTGACGGTGTTCTCCGACCTGCCGTCGCTGCGCACGTTCGGCCTCGTCTGCGGCTTTACGCTGCTCGCCTCGCTGATCGCCGACCTCGTTTTCCTGCCGGCGACGATCATGGTCGGGCGGCGGCTATGGCCGCACAAGCCGGGCAGTCCTGACTAGGACGGCATGAGCCGCGCGATGGCCGGCTCGAGCTCGCTGAAGTGGTCGATGACGACGTCGGGCGAGAACTCGCGCACGGGCGTTTCCGTGTAGCCGAAGCTGACGCCGATGACCGGCACACCCGCCGCCTTCGCCGTCGCTACGTCGACACCGCTATCGCCGATCATGATGGCGCGCGCCTTGTCGCCGCCGGCCAGCGATGGTGCCGAGCAGCGCATCGGGATGCGGTTTGGACGATCTCAACGTGTCGCGCCCGGCGACGGCGGTGAAGTACCGGCTCATGTCGAGCGCATCGAGCAGCAGCCGCGACATGCCCTCCATCTTGTTGGTGCACACCGCGAGCTTGACGCCGGTGGCCTGGAACTTGTCGAGCAGCGGCAGCACCCCTTCGAACGGCCGGCTGCCGACGGCGATGTGGCTGCCGTAGTAGTCGAGATAGCGGGCGAGCAGCGCCTCGTGCTGGGCGGGGGTCATGCGCTCGGCCGCCGGCCCCACGGCGCGCTCGATCATGTGCCGCGCGCCGTGCCCGACGAAGGGCCGCAGGGTCTCCTCGTCGACCCGGGGCAGGCCCAGGTGATCCATGACGTGGTTGGTCGAGGCGACGAGATCGGGCGCCGTGTCGACGAGCGTGCCGTCCAGATCGAAGACTAGGGTCAGGTCGCGCATGCATCCTCGGATAGCGCACGACGGGCGACAACGAGAGCCGCCGTGGCGCCGCAGGCGGGGTTATGTACCTTGAAACCGGGGGGAGCGCATCTTAGACAAAGGCTGGGCCGCCAGCCCTCATAACCCGGTGCTGCCATGGACAAAAACGTCATCACGCTGCTCAAGACGCAAGCCTTTATCGATGGGGCCTGGGTAGGCGAGGCACGCATGCCGGTCATCGACAAGGCGACGGGCGAGGAGATCGCCCGCGTTCCGGCCATGGGCGCCGCCGAGACGCATGCGGCGATCGAGGCGGCGCACCGCGCCTTTCCGGCCTGGTCGAAGCTGCTCGCCAAAGAGCGCGCCAAGATCATCCGCCGCTGGTACGAGCTGATCATCGAGCATGCCGACGAGCTGGCGCTGCTGCTCACCAAGGAGCAGGGGAAGCCGTTGGCCGAGGCCAAGGGCGAGATCATCTACGGCGCCGCCTTCGTCGAGCTGTTCGCCGAGGAGGCAAAGCGCGTCTACGGCGAGACCATCCCGACGCACAAGGCCGATGCCCGCGTCGTCATCATGAAGCAGCCGATCGGCGTCGTCGCCGCCATCACGCCGTGGAACTTCCCCTCGGCCATGATCACGCGCAAGGTTTCGCCTGCGCTCGCCGCCGGCTGCACGGTCGTCGTCAAGCCGGCCGAGGATACGCCGCTCTCCGCCCTGGCACTCGCCGAGCTGGCGCAGCGCGCCGGCGTGCCGAAGGGCGTGCTCAACGTCGTCACCGCCAAGGACCCGGTTCCCGTCGGCCGCGCGCTGACCGAGAGCCCGCTGGTGCGCATGGTGACGTTCACCGGCTCGACCGAGGTCGGCAAGATCCTCATGGAGCAGGCGGCGCGCACCGTGAAGCGCGTCGGCATGGAGCTGGGCGGCAACGCGCCGTTCATTGTGTTCGACGACGCCGATATCGATCGTGCGGTCGCCGGCGCCATTGCCTCCAAGTTCCGCAACGCCGGACAGACATGCGTCTGCGCCAACCGCTTTCTCGTGCAGGATGGCGTCTATGATGCGTTTGCCGAGAAGCTTACCGCGGCCGTGAAGAAGCTGAAGGTGGGCGCCGGTACCGAATCCGGCGTGACCGTCGGCCCGCTGATCAACAAGGATGCCGTCCGCAAGGTCGAGGAGCACGTTGCCGACGCCGTCGCGCATGGCGCCACCGTCGTCATCGGCGGCCAGCCGTCCAAGCTCGGCGGGAATTTCTACGAGCCGACCGTGCTCACCGGCGTCACGCCGCAGATGAAAGTCGCGCGCGAGGAGACGTTTGGCCCCGTGGCGCCGCTGTTCCGCTTCAAGACGGAAGAGGAAGCCGTGCGCATGGCCAACGACACGCCGTTCGGCCTCGCCGCCTACTTTTTCACCCGCGATCTCGGCCGCTGCTGGCGCGTCGCCGAGGCGCTGGAGTACGGGATCGTCGGCGTGAACGAGGGGATCACCTCCACCGAGATCGCTCCCTTCGGCGGCATGAAGGAAAGCGGCATCGGCCGCGAGGGCTCGCATCACGGCATCGAAGAATTCCTCGAGACCAAGTACACCCTCATGGGTGGGCTCTAGCAGATCCTGCAACTCGCTCTTGCGTCCGCCGCGGCTTGCGCGTACGGCAGCGGCATTCGACTGCCATCGCGGGGAAAGCCATGAGCAACGACGCCTTCAAGGCCGCAGCGGCCGAGCGCGCGCTGGAGTATGTCGAGAGCGGCATGCGGCTCGGTCTCGGCACCGGCTCGACGGCGGCCAAGTTTGTCGACCTGCTCGGCAAGAAGGTGTCGGCCGGGCTTGATGTCGTCTGCGTCGCCACCTCGCAGGCAACGCAGGCGCAGGCCGAGGCGCTGGGCATCCGCATGTCCACGCTCGACGAAATGCCGTTTCTCGACCTGACCGTTGACGGCGCCGACGAGGTGGACGGCGACTTGCGCCTGATCAAGGGCGGCGGCGGTGCGCTCTTGCGCGAGAAGATCGTCGCCACGGCGTCCGGACGCATGGTCGTCATTGCGGACGCCTCGAAGAAGGTCGAGACGCTTGGCGCCTTTCCGCTGCCGCTCGAGGTGGTGCCGTTCGGCCTGACCGCGACGCGCAACATGATCACGGCGCTTGCAGCCGACGCCGGGTGTGAAGGCGAGATCAGCGTGCGCACGTTGTCCGGCGGCAAGCCCTTCTTGACCGATAGCGGAAACCTCATTCTCGATTGCCACTTCGGGCGCATCGAGGAGCCGGAGGAACTGGACGAGGCGCTGAAGCTCATCCCTGGCGTCGTCGAGAACGGCTTGTTCATCGGCATCGCCGATCTTGCCGTCATCGCCGGTGCGAACGGCATTACGTTGATCGGCGCCGAGGAAGGCGACGAGCCGATCAGCATCTAACAAGCTAGAAGGTGACGCCTACGGCCGATCCCCGATGACCCAGTACGACTATAACCTGTTCGTCATAGGCGCCGGCTCGGGCGGCGTGCGTGCCGGCCGCATCGCCGCCGGCTACGGCGCCAAGGTGGCCATCGCCGAGGAGTACCGCGTCGGCGGCACCTGCGTGATCCGCGGCTGCGTGCCCAAGAAGCTGCTGGTCTACGCCAGCCGCTTCGCCGACGACTTCGAGGACGCGCGCGGCTTCGGCTGGACGGTGCCGGAGCCGACCTTCGACTGGCCGACGTTGATCGCGGCGAAGGACAAGGAGCTGGCCCGCCTCGAAGCGGCGTATCGCACGACGCTCGGCAAGGTCGGCGTCGAGCTGATCGAGGAGCGGGCAACGGTCGTCGGGCCGAACGCCGTGCAGCTCGCCAAATCGGGCCGCACGATCACGGCGGAGAAGATTTTGATTGCTACGGGCGGCAAGCCCTGGCTTGCCGAGCCGCGGCCCGGCATCGAGCACGTCATCACCTCCAACGAGGCTTTCGATCTGCCGCGCCTGCCCAAGAGCATCATCGTCGCCGGCGGCGGCTATATCGCCATGGAGTTCGCCGGCATCTTTTCGAAGCTGGGCGTCGACACCACCATCGTCTACCGCGGCGACAAAGTGCTGCGTGGCTTCGACGAGGATTTGCGTGACCGCGTCACCGATGCCTACGCCGCGCAGGGCATCCGATTTTCGTTCGGGCACATCTTTACGCATTTCGAGAAGACGTCTGCGGGCCTTGTCGGCCATCTCACCGACGGCACGACGCTCGAAGCCGAGCAGATCATGTTCGCCATCGGCCGCAGCGCCCAACACGCTGGGGCTCGGCCTCGACAAGGTGGGCGTCGAGCTCGGCTGGAACGGTCATATCGTCGTCAACGAATATTCGAAGTCTTCCGTCGACAGCATCTTCGCGGTCGGCGACGTGACGGATCGGGCCGCGCTGACGCCGGTCGCCATCCGCGAGGGTCACGCCTTCGCCGACACCGAGTTTGGCGACAATCCCCGCATGATCGAGCACACGCTGATCCCGACGGCGGTGTTCTCGACGCCCGAGATTGCCAGCATCGGGTTGCCCGAGCACTTCGCGCGCGAGCGGTGCACCAAGCTCGACATCTACAAGGCGGCGTTCCGCCCGATGAAGGCCACGCTAGCCGGGCGCGAGGAGCGCATGTTCATGAAGCTCATCGTCGACGGCGAGAGCAACAAGGTCGTCGGCTGTCATGTGCTCGGCGAGGACGCGGCGGAGATCATCCAGATGGCCGCCATCGCCCTGCGCCTCGGGGCCACCAAGGCCGACTTCGACAACACCATGGCGCTGCACCCGACCTCGGCCGAGGAACTCGTCACCATGCGCGAGAAGTGGATCGCACCGACGGAAGCCGCCTGCTGAATCACACCATCACGTTGGAGACTTGAGATGCCTCGGCTGCAGGACAAGATCGCGCTCATCACCGGCTCGGCCGCCGGCATCGGCCTTGCCACGGCCGAGCTGTTCGCCGCCGAAGGCGCGCACGTCTACATCACCGACGTCGACGGGGAGGGCGCCGAGAAGGCGGCACAGGCGCTTGTCGCCAAGGGCTTCGGCGCCACGGCGATGACGGTCGATGTCTCGCGCGGCCAGGACGTCACGGCGCTGTTGCGCGCCATCGAGAAGAAGCACCAGCGGCTCGACGTCGTCGTCAACAACGCCGGTATCAATATCCGCGCCGACTTCCGCAATATGACCGATGCCGAGTGGACGCGTCTGCGCGAAGTGAACCTCGACGGCATCATCCGCGTCGCCCGCGACGCCTTCCCGCTGATGAAGGCCTCGGGACGCGCCTCGCTGATCAACCTCGCCTCGATCATGGGACATCGCGGCATGCGCACGCTCGCCGCCTACGGCGCCACCAAGGGCGCCATCTCGGCGCTGACACGCGGGCTGGCGGTCGAATATGCGCCCTTCGGCATCCGGGTGAATGCGCTGGCGCCGGGCTTCATCGAGACGGCGTTGACCGAGCGCGTGCTGCGCATCGAGGCTTTTTCCAAGGCGCTGCTGGAGCAGACGCCGCTGCGCCGCTTCGGCACCTCGGAGGACGTCGCCAACGCGGCGTTGTTCTTCGCCTCGGACGAGAGCGCCTTCATCACCGGCGCCGAGCTCGCCATCGACGGCGGCATGCAAGCGACGCTTTAGCCTCCTCACGAGGACGCTCACCTCGTCATGGCCGCGCAGGCGGCCATCCACGCAAGTCTACACAAGCACAACGTCGGATGTGCAGTTGAGGGAGCCGCAAGCTTCGGCCTGGCTTTCGCCAGAAGCGTTTGCTGAGGCTGGCGTAGATGGCCGCCTGCGCGGCCATGACGGCAATTGGGCAGCAGGAGCAGGCTAAGTGCCGGCGACGGTTTCGGCGATGAGCTGGTCGACGACTCCGACAAGTGCGGCATCGTTCTTCGCCTCGGATGAGAGCGCCTTCATCACCGGCGCCGAGCTCGCCATCGACGGCGGCATGCAAGCCACGCTTTAGCCTCCTCACGAGCACGCTCACCTCGTCATGGCCGCGCAGGCGGCCATCCACGCAAGTCTACACAAGCACAACGTCGGATGTGCAGTTGAGGGAGCCGCAAGCTTCGGCCTGGCTTTCGCCAGAAGCGTTTGCTGAGGCTGGCGTAGATGGCCGCCTGCGCGGCCATGACGGGAATTGGGCAGCAGGAGCAGGCTAAGTGCCGGCGACGGTTTCGGCGATGAGCTGGTCGACGACTTCGACTAGTGCGGCGTCGTTCTTCGCCTCGAAGGAGAGTGCCTTTATCACCGGCGCCGAGCTCGCCGTCGACGGCGGCATGCAAGCCACGCTTTAACGCACGACGGAAGCTTTCCCTCAATGTGTCATCCCGGGGCTTGTCCCCGGGATGCCATCTAACGGCTTGCTCCATCACGTGCTGGGGGCTGGATCCCGGCAACGAGTGCCGGGATGACGTCCCGAGCGACGCACGCTTCAAGTGCCGGCGACGGTTTCGGCGATGAGCTGGTCGACGACTCCGACAAGCGCGGCGTCGTTGTCGACGCCGTCCGCCAGGAGCGTTTTGTAGCGCGCCACCTGCCGGTCGGCGCTGGTGCCGCCGGTTGCGATGTTGAGCGCGTGCCGCACCTCACGCTCGCAGCCGAGCACGGCGGCATCCTCGGCGAGAAGATCGAGCAGCTCGTCGATCAGCGAGGCGAAAGGTACGAGCTTGCCCTTGCCGAAGTCGAACAGCGTATCGCGTACGCCGTAGCGCTGCGCGCGCCAGCGGTTCTCCTCGATGAGGAACGAGGGATACGAGCGCCATTTCTGATTGGCGGCGCGCAATCGCCACAGCAGCCGCAGCGTGCAGGCGAAGAGGGCGGCGATGGAGATGGCGTCGTCGATGCGCGTGCACACGTCGGTGACGCGCATTTCCAGCGTGGGGAATTTGGCCGACGGCCGCAGGTCCCACCAGATCTTGGTGGCGTCCTCGATCACCTTGTTGCGCACCAGCACGTCGACGGTGCGCTGATACTCGCCGAAGCTTTCGAAGCGCTGCGGCAGCCCCGTGCGCGGCAGCTCGTGGAACACGGCGAGGCGATAGCTCTTGAGACCCGTATCCTCCCCCTGCCAGAACGGCGATGACGTCGACAGCATCAGGAGATGGGGCAGGAAATAGCGCACCTGGTTCATCAGATCGATGCGCAGCTCGTCGTCGTCGATGGCGACGTGCACGTGCATGCCGCAGATGGCGAGCCGCCGTCCGATGCCGGCGAAGTCCTGGGCGAGGGCCTGGTAGCGCGCCTTCGGCGTCGTCTCGAGCGTCGAGCGATCGGCGAACGGATGCGTCGAGGCGGCGATCGGTGCGATGTCGTATTTTTGGGCAACGTCGGCGATGGTGCGGCGCAGGCCGGCGAGCTCCTTACGGGCGGCCTTGAAGTCCTTGAGGACGCTGGTGCCGACTTCGATCTGCGAACGGAAGAACTCGGGCGCAACCCGTTTGCCGAGGGCGCGCTCGCACTCTTTCATAAGTTCGGTCGGGGCGGCGGCAAAGCCACGGCTCGTGAGGTCTACGAGGTGGTATTCCTCCTCGATGCCGAAGGTAAAGGACGGTTCCCTAGCGCTCATGACCCGCTCGTTGGCGTATGCAACATTCCCGCGCCCGGTCGCTGGTCATGCCGCCCCGGGTAGCTTATATGCTGCGACGAACGGCATAATGCCCTGAAAACGATGCGCTTGCGTTACCGCGCTGGACCACTTCCGGCCCCGCAGTCGCGCCGAAGGAGAGTTGGAGATGGCGGTAGCGTGGTCCCCGGATAGCTGGCGGTCGAAGCCTATCGTCCAGGTGCCGGACTACCCGGACCAGGTCGCGCTTGCGGACGTGGAAGCCAAGATCGCGTCCTACCCTCCGCTCGTCTTTGCCGGCGAGGCGGACAAGCTGAAGCGCGCGCTCGCCGACGTCGCCGCCGGCAACGCGTTCCTGCTGCAGGGCGGCGACTGCGCCGAGAGCTTCGCCGAGCACGGCGCCAACCACATCCGCGAATTGTTCCGCGTCTTCCTGCAGATGGCCGTTGTCCTCACCTATGCCGGCGGCGTGCCGGTGGTGAAGGTCGGCCGTATCGCCGGCCAGTTCGCCAAGCCGCGCTCCTCGCCCACCGAAAAGGTCGACGGCAAGGAGCTGCCGAGCTACCGCGGAGACATCATCAACGGCGGGGCGTTCACCGAAGCGGAGCGCGTGCCGGACCCGCAGCGTCAGCTCGAGGCCTATCGGCAGTCGGCGGCGACGCTGAACTTGCTGCGCGCGTTTTCCGAAGGCGGCTATGCCAGCCTCGATAACGTGCTGCGCTGGCTGCTCGACTTCGAGCACAAGAGCCCGTTCGGCAAGAAGTACCGGGAGATGGGCGAGCAGATCCAGACGGCGCTGCGCTTCATGCGCTCTTGCGGCGTGACCGCCGACAGCGTGCCGGCGCTGGGTCGCACTTCGTTCTATACCAGCCATGAGGCGCTGCTGCTCGGCTATGAGCAGGCGATGGTGCGCCGCGACGAGGCGGGCGGCACGCAGGCGCCGTACGCAACGTCCGGTCACATGCTGTGGATCGGCGATCGGACGCGGCAGCCCGACAACGCGCACATCGAGTTCCTGCGCGGCATTCGCAATCCCGTCGGCGTCAAGGTGGGGCCGTCGCTGGACGCGGATGGCCTGTTGCGCCTCATCGACATTCTCAATCCGACCGACGAGCCGGGGCGGCTGACGCTCATCTGCCGCTTCGGGTCGGATAAAGTGGAAAAGCACCTGCCGGCGCTGATCCGCGCCGTGAAGCGCGACGGCCGCGTCGTCGTCTGGTCGTGCGATCCGATGCACGGCAACACCATCAGCGCCGCCAACGGTTTCAAGACGCGGCCCTTCGACCGCATTCTCAAAGAGGCGGAGTCGTTCTTCGACATCCACCGCGCCGAGGGCACCACGGCCGGCGGCATTCACGTCGAGATGACGGGCTCGCCGGTGACCGAGTGCACCGGCGGCGCATCGGCGAACATCTCCGAGGCGCAATTGAAAGAGCGCTACGACACCCTCTGCGATCCGCGCCTCAACGCCGACCAGGCGTTGGAGCTCGCCTTCCTGATTGCCGAGCGTTTGAAGCAACAGCGAGACGATGCCGGCAGCGCGCCGGCGCCGATCACCGCGTTCGCCTAGTTAGGATGGCTGCGGTATAGGAGCCCCAGCGGCACTCTTATGACGACCGCCCCCACGCAACTAAAGATCGCGCTCGCCCAGGCGAACCCGACGGTGGGTGACATCGACGGCAATGTAGCCAAGCTGCGCGAAATGCGTGCGCGGGCTGCCGCCCTCGGTGCCGATCTCGTCGTGTTCTCCGAGCTTTTCGTCACCGGCTATCCGCCTGAGGATCTCGTCCTCAAGCCGGCGTTTCCCGCCGCGGCGCGCGCGCGCGTCGAGGCGCTGGCCGCCGAGCTGGGCCCGGGCCCCGGCGTGCTCGTCGGCACCGTCTGGCCGGAGGGCGGGCACGTCTACAACGCCGCCGTGCTGATCGACAACGGCAAGGTCGAGGCCGTGCGCTTCAAGGTCGACCTGCCCAACTACGGGGTGTTCGACGAAAAGCGCGTGTTCTCGCCGGGGCCAATGCCTGGCCCCGTGAACTTTCGCGGTGTCCGCCTCGGCGTGCCGATCTGCGAGGACATCTGGGGTCCCGACGTCGTCGAATGCCTGTCCGAGATGCGGCGCCGAGATTCTCATTTCGCCCAACGGCTCGCCCTTCGATTGGACGAAACCCGACGTGCGCATGAACATCGCCGTCGCCCGCGTCGTGGAGAGCGGCTTGCCGCTCATCTACGTCAACCAGGTGGGCGGCCAGGACGAGCTCGTTTTCGACGGGGCTTCGTTCGTGCTCAACGCCGACAACAGCCTCGCGGTGCAGTTGCCCGCGTGGGAAGAGAAGCTCGCGCTGACCGACTGGAAGAGGACGGACGGCCGCTGGCGCTGCGAGCCGGGCGAACGTGCCGTGATCGATCACGGCGACGCGGCTGCCTATCAGGCATGCGTGCTCGGCGTGCGTGACTACGTCGAGAAGAACGGCTTCCCCGGCGTCATTCTCGGCCTTTCTGGCGGCATCGACAGCGCGCTGGTCGCTGCAATCGCGGTTGATGCGTTAGGCCCGCAGCGCGTGCGCGCGGTGATGATGCCGTATCGCTTCACGTCGAGTGACAGCATCCGCGACGCCGACGCCTGCGCCAGGGCGCTGGGCGTCACCTACCAGACGCTTCCCATCGAGGATGCCGTCAGCGGTCTTGCCAAGACCCTTGACCCGGCGCTGGCGGGCACAAAGCCCGACACCACCGAGGAGAACATCCAGGCGCGCGCCCGCGGCATCATCCTGATGGCGCTGTCGAACAAGTTCGGCGGCATGGTGCTGACCACCGGCAACAAGTCGGAGATGTCGGTCGGGTACGCCACGCTCTACGGCGACATGAATGGCGGCTACAACCCGATCAAGGACCTCTACAAGATGGAGGTCTACCGGCTGGCGCGGTGGCGCAATGCGCACGTGCCGCAGGGCGGCAAAGGGCCGGCCGGCGAAGTGATCCCCGAGAGCATCATAACCAAGGTGCCGACGGCGGAGCTGCGGCCCAACCAGACCGATCAGGATTCGTTGCCGCCCTACGAGGCGCTCGACGACATCCTCGTGTCGCTCGTCGAGAGGGAGATGCCGCTTGCCGAGATCGTCCAGCGCGGCCACGCGGCGGAAACGGTGAAGAAGATCGAGCGGCTGCTGTACCTCGCCGAATACAAGCGCCGGCAGGCGCCGCCGGGCGTGAAGATCTCCTCGCGCAACTTCGGGCGCGATCGCCGCTATCCGATCGTGAACAAATTTCGCGAGACGCCCTGAGGGTCGGTTCGTAATAACGAATCCCATCCTGATGCTTTCGGCGGCCGCGCAGAAATGCTCGGCATCAAGTTCGCTGATACGCAGCGCCTTCGAAACGCAGATGCAAGGCGTCCGCTTTAGCGAACGCATCGCGCGCTCCTGCGAAGCCGTTCCGACACAATAGGATTTCACGAATCAGCTCTTAATGACGGTCTGGACGAGAACGGATCGGACGCGAGCATGCTGATGGATGAGGTGTTTCGACGAGGGATGGGCGCGGCTGCGCTCGTTTTCCTCGTAGCGCTCGTCGCTTCAGCTCCGTCGTCGGCCGGTGACAGCGACTGCTGTGCAGATCTCGAAGCACGCATCGCCGAGCTGGAGAGCACGGTGGCGCGCAAGGGCAACCGGAAGGTCAGCCTGGAAATCTATGGTCTCGTCAACCAGGCGCTGCTCGGCTGGTACGACGGCAAGGAAGCCGACGTCTACGAGGTCACCAACGACAACCAGCGCACGCGCTTCGGCTTCAAGGGCAAGGCGAAGATCGACAAGGACTGGGAAGCCGGCTTCAAGATCGAGATCGGCATCCGCACGGCCAACTCCAAGCGAGTCAGCCAGATCGACCCCAAGGGCGACGACAACCCGGACGATGTCGGCTTCGACCTGCGCGACATCTACTGGTACCTGAAGGAGAAGCATCGCGGCACGCTCATCGTCGGCCTCAGCAACGCGGCGACCGACAAGATCACCGAGATCAACCTCACGCAGACGGAATCCTTCGCCAAGTACTCGGACGTCGAGGACACGGGCCTCGGCATGCTGCTGCGCTCAGCCGTCAACGGGCGTCTGACGAGTAGCGGCATTTCCTGGCGGCGGCTCATCGGTGACAGCGGCGATCAGCCGGGCGAAGGCGAGCGCGGCTTTGATATGGTGAAGTACGAATCGCCGGCCGTGCACGGCTTTTTTCTGACGGCCTCGCTGGGTACGAAGGAGTTCTGGGACGTGGCGCTGCGCTACAAGGGGGAGTTCGGCGACGTCAAGTTCGAGGCCGGTGTGGGCTACCTCGAGGTGATCGACGGCGCCGAGCTCGCGGTATGCGCCGCCGCGGAGGTCGACAATATCTCCCCCGACGGTCAGACAGTACACTCAAACCAGGACTGCCAAAACTACGGCGGATCGTTCAGCGTTCTGCACGAGACGTCGGGTCTGTTCCTGAATTTCGGCACCGGCTTGAAGGTCGACAACTTGATCCGCGACACGCAGCGCTTCTCCGGCACCAACGTCGACGAGGGCCAGTTCTTCTGGGCGGCGCAGGCGGGCGTTGAGAGAAAATTCAACGACCTCGGCAAGACCACCATCTACGGCGAGTACTACGACTATGACGGCGCCGGCGGCACGCGCCGCACGGTTCGCGCCGGCGACGCCCTCAATCCAACCGGCGTCGGCAACTGGGCCGAGTGGTATACGGACGTGAACATCATGGGTGCCGGCATCGCGCAGGGCATCGATAAGGCGGCGATGATTCTCTACCTTTCCTATCGCCACGTCGAGGGCGAGCTGCAGCTCCGGCAGCTCAACGGCGTCGTGGCCAACGGGCCGATCGCGGATGCGCCGCTCGACGATCTCGATCTTCTGCTGACCGGCGCGGTCATCAAATTCTGACCAAGCAGGCGGCGGGGCCCTGCATCCAACTATACCGACCTTGAGTTCTCGCATGCGGGCCTTATAGGTTGCAGCCCATTCGCTGCGTTGGATAAATCTCCCGCATGGCCCCCATCGTTCGTTTTGCGCCGAGCCCCACGGGCCGACTTCACGTCGGCAACATCCGCACGGCTCTGCTCAATTGGCTGTTCGCGCGACAGGCAGGCGGCGCCTTCTGGCTGCGCCTCGACGACACCGATGTGCAGCGATCGACGGAGGAGTTCGCCGACGGCATCCGCCACGACCTCGAATGGCTCGGTCTCAATTGGACCCGCGAGGAACGCCAGTCGGCGCGCACCGGCCGCTACGTGGCGGCTGCCGAAAAGCTGAAAAGCCTCGGGCGCCTCTATGCCTGCTACGAGACCGAGGACGAGCTCGACCGCAAGCGCAAGCGCCAGCTCGCGCGCGGATTGCCGCCCATCTACGATCGCACCGGACTTAAGACTGACGGACGCAGAGCGCGCCGCCCTGGAAGGCGGAGGGCCGCAAGCCGCATTGGCGCTTTCGGCTCGCCAACTCCGAGGACGGCCTGACGCCGCTGCCGACCATCGTGTCGTGGAACGACCTTATCCGCGGCGATCAGACGGTCGACGTCGGCTCGCTGTCCGATCCGGTCGTCATCCGCGCCGACGGCTCGTTCCTCTACACGTTCACGAGCGTCGTCGACGACGCCGAGTTCGGCATCACGCACGTCATTCGCGGCGAGGATCATGTCACCAACAGCGGCGTGCAGGTGCAGCTTTTCGAGGCCCTGGAGACGGATCCGCCCGCATTCGGTCATCACAGCCTGCTCATCGGCGCCGATGGCCAGGCGCTGTCGAAGCGACTGGGTGCGCTGTCGATCGCCAGCCTGCGCGAGGCCGGTCTGGAGCCGTTGGCGCTCGCCGCCTATACGGCGCTCATCGGCACCTCCGACGCGATCGAGCCGCAGTCGAGCCTCGATGATCTGGCGCGCCGCTTCGCCTTCGACAAGATATCGACGGCGCCTGCGCGTTTTGATCCCGACGAGTTGCGAGGCTTGAACGCCAAGCTGCTGCATATGCTGCCGTACGACGGCGTCGCCGCGCGCCTGGAGCAGCGCGGCATCGACGGCGGACCGGCCTTCTGGTCGGCCGTGCGCGGCAATCTCGCCGTTCTCGACGACGCCGGCGACTGGTGGACGATTGTGAGCGGCGCAACGCAGCCGCTGATCGAGGATCGCGAGCTCACCGACAAGGCGGCCGCGCTGCTACCTGAAGAGCCTTGGGACGACACGACCTGGGAAACCTGGATCGCCGCGCTGAAGGCGGCGAGCGGCCGCAAGGGGCGCGCTCTCTTCCATCCGCTCCGGCTCGCGTTGACCGGGCGCGAGGACGGACCGGAATTGAAGCTGCTGCTGCCGCTGATCGGCCGCGATCGGACGGAGGCGCGTCTGCTCGGGCGCACGGCCTGACGGGAACAGGCGCGCTATCTCCGCGTGGTCCATCCGCGCAGCGCGTAGTATTTGTCCCTCGGCTCGCCCGTCCATCCGTTGATGCCTTTGCTGGGAAGCCAGATGGCATGAATGTAGGTAACCGCGAGCAATCCGAGCCCCAAGAATCCAAACGCCCACGCTCTGCCGAGAAACGCCGAGAGTCCGACCACGACGGCGATGAAAAGGACCATCTTGACTACTTTTCTCCAGCGCGGCGTGTGCTCCTCGAAATGTCCGAAGAAGATGTTCCCGAAGGCGAACATGCTGCTGACCACCGCCACTTCGAACCAGAGAGATTCCATCATCGACCGTCCTAGTCGGGATCACAGCCTAGTGCATGATGTCGGGGCGGGCGCCGGAGAACTTGCGCATGAGTGCCGTCGGCATCGCGTGGCCCGTCGGGAGGTCCCAGCCGCGCCGCGCGTTGTCGGGGCGGGCAGATCGGAGCATCGGCGGGTAGCGGATCCGTTGTCCAGCGACGCGGCGCAAAGTCGGGATGCGTGCAGCCGCCTATTGTTGTTGTCCCTGCGCGTCGGCGTCGGAGCGGGCTTCCCAACCCGTCGTCGCATCGGCACCGGCGCGCTTTTCCTGACCGGCGGGAGCGTCCGGCGCCACGTACTCGGCTTCCTTGCATGAGCAGCCGCGCACCAGCTCCTTGCGATAGCGGAACGCCGTCTTGAGGCTGGTGTAGGGTTGCTGCGAGCCGAAGGCGACCGACTGGTCCATCGCCGCGCCCGGGTTCTGGTAGTAGTAGAGCTCGGCCGGTGCGGCACACTTCGACTGGCACGCCGCGGCGTCCTGCTCGAAGTGGCTCGGCAGCGTCGAGAAGCTCACCGGGAAGTAATAGCCATCGCACAGGCGCACGCACACGGTGCGGTAGGTGGCGCCCGACTGCGCCCCGCCAAACGGCGTCCAGCGGCCCGAGAAACTGCTCTCGCCCTCGTCCTGCCAGATTGACGAAGAGTCGCCGCCGCCACGTTCGTAGCGCCGCGCCTCCTGCGTGTAGTTGGCACCGCAGTTGTTGCGGGCGAGCTCGCGCACGATGTCGTCGCGATAGGACTCCCCGCCCGACGAAGCGATTTGCTGGCGCTGGGCTTCCAGCTCGGAAATCCGGCGCTGCGTCTGCTCGCGCTGCTGGGCGAGATCGACACAGCGGCGGGTCCGGCGCAGCGATTTGGAAAAGAGGAAGTACTCGTAGCAGTCGTAGCGTTCGAGGTCGGACTCGCTCTGCTCATAGGCGTGCTCGACCTGCCGCAATTCCGCTTCGATGGCGGGCAGGCGATCGCGCGTCTGGCTCGAGCGGCTGCCTTCCTGCACGAGGCGCTGCTCGAGCTGCAGGCAGATGGGGTTCTTGGTCGACCAGTTGACCGCCGGGGCGCCTTGCAACGGCGGCTCCTGGGCATCCGGGGCGCGGCCGGCCGGCGGCTGCATCGCCGGGCCTTCACCTTGCGGGGGCGGGGGCGGCTCGCGATAGACGGGCTCGTTGGGAACCGGCGCCCGCTCGGGCTCGGAATTGCTCCACGGCCACCAGCCCTGCGCCGACGCCGGGCAGGCGGCCAGCATCACGGCGACCGCAATGGCCGCGCCGAGGGCATGCCGCCGGGCACGTGCTTCACGCATTCTCAATCTGTCCTGCCGTGGCGCATTCCAAAGGCCAGCAGTCCCTTTGCCGAGCCGGTTGCGAAGGCGACTATGGACACCAGCGGTTAGGGGGTCAATGCGGAGCAATTTGGGCGATGTGCAGCGCTATCTTGCGGAAAACTAACGCTGACCTGCGGCGATGGCGCACCCGCGCTTGACGCCACCAGCCGATCTTGCGCATAACGGCGCCCATGAAGCGCAAGCTGCCCACACGCGCCGTCAATCTGTGCGGCATTATCATTATTTCGAGCTAGCAATCATCGCTGGCGCGTGGCGCGCTTCTTTGCCTAAATCCTAAGACAGAGAAAAACGCCCCGCCAGCGGCTCCCGGGCAATCTAGGGACCGTCATGGCCGAAGTGCATCCATTGATGCTCTACAACACGTTGACCCGTCGCAAGGAGCGGTTCGTGCCGCTCGATGCGCAGAACGTGCGCATGTACGTGTGCGGGCCGACGGTCTACGACTACGCGCACATCGGCAACGCGCGACCCGTCGTCGTCTTCGACGTGCTGTTCCGCCTGCTGCGGAATAAGTACGGCGCAAAGCACGTCACGTACGTGCGTAACATCACCGACGTCGACGACAAGATCAACGCCCGCGCCGCCGAAGAAGGCGTGTCGATCCGCGACCTTACCGAGCGCACCGCCAAGCAGTTCCACGACGACATCAAGGCGCTGGGCGTGCTGCCGCCGACGGTCGAGCCGCGCGCCACCGAGCATATCGAGGAAATGAAGGCGCTCATCGAAGCGCTGATCGCCAACGGCAACGCCTACGTCGCCGAGGGCCATGTCCTGTTCCATGTGCCGTCGATGCCGGACTACGGCAAGCTGTCGAACCGCACGCTGGACGAGATGACGGCAGGCGCCCGCGTCGAGGTGGCGCCGTACAAGAAAGACCCGATGGACTTCGTGCTGTGGAAGCCGTCCAAGACGGCTAGGCGGAGCCGTCGGAGAGAAACAAGCCGAGCCTTCATGGCCCTCGCCTGCCGGCATCGCGGCGCCGGGGCGCCCCGGCTGGCACATCGAGTGCTCGGCCATGGCCGAGAAGCACCTCGGCCCGGTGTTCGACATCCACGGCGGCGGCATCGACCTCGTCTTTCCGCACCATGAGAACGAGATCGCGCAGTCGCGCTGCGCGCATGGCACGCCGGTGATGGCGCGCTACTGGCTGCACAACGGCTTTCTGCAGGTCGAAGGCGAGAAGATGTCGAAGTCGCTCGGCAACTTCATCACCATCCATGACCTGTTGAAGGAGTGGCCGGGCGAAGTCGTGCGCTTCAACATGCTGCGCACCCACTATCGCCAGCCGATCGACTGGACCAAGAAGAGTCTGGAGGAATCGCAGGCGACGCTCGACCGGTGGGGCGAGATCACGGACCGCCTCGGAGGCTCATTGGTCGAAGGCGGGCTGCCGGATTCGGCAGTGATCGATGCACTGGCCGATGACCTCAACACGCCGCTCGCCATTGCTCGCCTGCACGAGCTCGCCAAGGAGGCGAAGGGGGGCAACGACACGGCCGGCGAGAAGTGGCTGGCATCGGCGACCTTCCTCGGATTCGACGTTTCTCGTTGGCGCGCGCGCGTGCAGCGTGCAGACTTGGTGGAGGTTATCGACCCCGACCTTGCCGTGCGCGTGAAAGCGCTCGTGGCGCGGCGCGGCGAAGCGAGGAAGTCCAAGAACTTCACGGAAGCGGACCGGATTCGCGAGGAGCTTGCAGCGACCGGGGTCGTCCTCAAGGATGCCAAGGATCCCGCCACCGGCGAGATCGTCACAACCTGGGAGCTGGCGCGATGACCGCTTCACAGAGCATGGCAATTGCAGCGCCGACGCCCGCCCCGATGTCATCCTCGGGCTTGGCCCGAGGACCCAACCCTACGCTTGCTGCTGCATTGGCCATTGTTGGTTGGGGTCAAGCCAAACGTCTGAATTGGGAGCATGCTGAACCATGGGTCCTCGGGACGAGCCCGAGGATGACGGTTGTTGTGTGGGAGCTGGCGCGATGACGCAAGAACAGGGACGGGCACGGACGTGGAGCGGCGGCTGCCAATGCGGCGCGGTGCGCTTCACGGTGGAAGGACCGCTCGATGAAGTGAGCGTCTGCTACTGCCGCATGTGCCAGAAGGCGACCGGCGGCGCCTTCGGGCTCTTCGTCAAAGTGGCCTACGACAAAATCACCTGGACGCGCGGCGAGCGGAAGCGCTTCGACTCCTCGAACACGGGCAAGCGCGGCTTTTGCGAGAACTGCGGCACGCCGCTGACGTGGGAGTTCGAGCATTGGCTCGATGTCACGGTCGCGTCGTTCGATGAAGCGGCCAAGATCGAGCCGGTGGTGCAGATGGCGTTGCCCATGCAGTTTCCGTGGTTGTGGCGGCTGGATGCAATTGCTGAGCGGCACCCCAGTGACGATCCCGAGTACGCGAACTATCTGGACTCGGTTGTTTCCAACCAGCACCCCGATCACGACACGGACGTGTGGCAGCCGGTGAGTGGCGTGCGATGAGTGAGGACTGGCACAAGGACACGCCCGAGCCGCGGCACTGGCTGTTCTATGTCGCTGATCAAAGTCGGCATCGCCCTGTTCGCCTTCTGGGTGGCAGCGCGCAGCTTCGGATATGTGTGAGTGAAATGAGTAAGGAACGGCTCTATCTGTTCGATACGACGTTGCGCGCCCGTTCGCGCGCAGGCGCGATGCGCCGAGCACGAACAAATTGGAAGGATGCCGTCGCGCAGGCGGCAGGTAAACGCGTATGACGAAGGAACGGCTCTATCTGTTCGATACGACGTTGCGCGCCCGTTCGCGCGCAGGCGCGATGCGCCGAGCACGAACAAATCGGAAGGATGCCGTCGCGCAGGCGGCAGGTAAACGCGTATGACGAAGGAACGGCTCTATCTGTTCGATACGACGCTGCGCGACGGCGCGCAGACGACGGGCGTCGACTTCTCCGTGGAAGACAAGCGGCGCATCGCCGCCGTGCTCGACGACCTCGGCGTCGATTACGTCGAGGGCGGCTTTCCCGGCGCCAACGCTACCGACACGCAATTTCTCGGCGAGCCTTCGAAACTCAAGACGGCGAAGCTCACCGCCTTCGGCATGACGAAGCGTTCCGGCCGGTCCGTCTCCAACGACCCCGGCTTGCAGGCGGTATTGGGGTCGCGCGCCGATGCCATCTGCCTCGTCACCAAGTCGTCCGACTACCACGTCCGCGTGGCGCTCGGCATCTCCAACGAGGAGAACCTTGCCGGCCTCGAGCAGTCCGTAAAGGCCGTGGTCGCGACGGGCCGCGAGTGCGCCATCGACTGCGAGCATTTCTTCGACGGTTACAAATCCAACGCGCAGTATTCGCTCGCCGTGGCACGTACCGCCTACGAGGCTGGCGCGCGCTGGGTGGTGCTGTGCGACACCAACGGCGGAACGCTTCCGCACGAGGTCGAGCGTATCGTCGCCGAGGTGGCGAAGGTGGTGCCCGGCACGCACCTTGGCATCCACACGCACAACGACACCGAGAATGCCGTCGCCAACACGCTGATGGCGGTGCGCGGGGGCGTGCGGCACATCCAGGGTACGCTCAACGGCATCGGCGAGCGCTGCGGCAACGCCAACCTGACGTCCATCATCCCGACGCTGCTGCTGAAAAGCGAGTTCGCCGACCGCTTCGAGACCGGCGTCACGCCCGAGCGGCTGCGCACGCTGACGCACGCCAGCCGCATCCTCGATGAGGTGCTGAACCGCAACCCCGATCGCCACGCGCCCTACGTCGGCGAGAGTGCTTTCGCGACCAAGGCCGGCATCCACGCCTCCGCCATTTTGAAAGAGCCGCAGACGTACGAGCACATCGAGCCGGAGAGCGTCGGCAACCAGCGTCACCTGCTCGTCTCCAAGCAGGGCGGAAAGTCGAGCATCCTCGCTACGATCGAGCGTCTTGGCATCCCCGTCGGCAATGACGACAGCCGCGTGACAAAGCTGCTCGACGAGGTGAAGCAGCGCGAGGCTTCCGGCTATTCCTACGAGGCGGCGGAAGCGTCGTTCGAGCTGCTGGCCCGGCGCACCCTGGAGAGCGTGCCGCGCTATTTCTCGGTCGACAGCTTCCGCGTCATGGTCGAGAAGCGCCACAACGCGCGCGGCAAGCTCGTCACCGTGTCGGAAGCGATCGTCAAGGTTTTCGTCAACGGCGACAACGAACCGCTATGGTCGGTGGGCGAGGGCAACGGTCCCGTCAACGCGCTCGACCGCGCGCTGCGCAAGGATCTCGGGCGCTATCAGAAGCACATCGAGGGCGTCGAGCTCGTCGACTACAAGGTGCGTATCCTCACGGGCGGCACCGAGGCCGTAACGCGCGTGCTGGTCGAGAGCCACGACACGATCAGCGGCAATCGCTGGTTCACCGTCGGCGTTTCGCCCAACATCATCGACGCCAGCTTCGAGGCGCTGCTGGATTCGATCAACTACAAGCTGATGAAGGACAACGCCCAGGCGGCGTAGCGCGGACGTGCGGGCGCGTCCGGTATGGGCCAATTGCGGTCGTTGGGTTCGCTTGGCTTCAGTTCACAGCGATTGTCATTCGATCCCAAAACCGGAAGTCCACAATCCGTGGCACCCCCCCCTGGACATTCGCCGGCCAGGTCAATTCAGCGGAACGTTGACGATGCCCTGGAGGGTGTAGCCGTTGTAATCGTTGGAGCCGACGCCATCCCAGGATGCGAGGCCGCGCACCAGCCATCCGTCAGCCGTCGTCACGTTGAGGCCGCCTTCGAGCCGGCCCCAGAAATCGCCGGCCCCGACCACGAACCCGTCGATGATCTGAACGTTCGGGTTGTCCCAGTCCCACACGCCCTTGATGGCCGCGAACGGCTCGATGAACGTGTCGGCCGTATGCGCGAAGCGGTAGCCCACCTCCGGACCGAACTGCAGCCGCCCTAGCGACACGTCCTGCCCTGCGACGAACGTCCCCGCCGAGTTGGTGAACGCGTCCTGGCTCTCCGTCACGTAGGCCAGCTCCGCCGTCGGCGTCACGCGCCAGGCGTCATGTACGAAGTTGCCGGCCAGCGTGCCCTTCACCAGCCAGCGCGAGGTGTCGAACGATCCCGTCGTCGTCCCCACGGTGAGGTCGTTGTCCGACCGTCCCCACGATGCCCTCAAGTCGAAGAACACGTTCTCGTGCACCTGCATCGACATGTACGGGCCGATCATCCACCCGTTGCCGTCGACGCTCGAGGCCAGAACCCCGCTGTCGTCCTTCGACCAGTCGAACTGCGCCAGCACGCCGACGATCATGTGCTCGCGCCACGCGGTAGTCGCCACCCACGTAGAGCAGGCCGACGTGGCCGTCGCGGTCGATGTTGCCGGCATCGTCCGAGAAGCCCGAGTAGCGGCCCTCCACCCAGATGTCCCAGGGCGAGGTGATCTCATAGGCCAGCGGCAGCGTCGCCCCGTCACCGGCACCGAGCGACATGCGCTCCATCTGTGCAGCCGTTGCCTGCCGCCGCAGGCCCGAAAGGCTCTGCGAGAACTGGACGTTCTTCGATCCCATCGAGGTCGCATCGGGATCATCGAAGCGCGACGCGCCACGGCCCGTGAATTCGCCGAGAGATGCGCCCAGCCCTGCTCCCAGACCCATGACGCTGCCGAAAGACGCCGCGCCGCTTGCCGCATTGCCCGCGCCCGCCATGCGCTGTCCGCCGACCGTCGTGTTGTTGCGGTTGACGAGGCTCATCGCGCCCGGCGAGTTCAGCAGAATGCCGTTGATGCGCGACAGCAGGAAGCCCTTCGTCACCGCACGGTCGTAGCTCGCGCCCGACGGTGTGGGGGTCGGCGCAGGCGTGCAGGTCGCGGTAATTGTTATGCTGTTGACGAAGCCCTGATTGACGGTCCGGAAGGCGGTATGGGGCGCGGTGACGGTGTATGTCCCTGATCCAGGGGCGCCAAACCCAAGCACGTCAGTGCCTGGCACGCTATCAAGCCGAAAGAAGCTCACGCCGGCGCTGGTCGTGACGTTGAATTGGAGTTCATCACCGGCCTCGAAGTTGGAGATGGTGGCTCCAAAGCTGCCCGGAGCGGGCGGCAAGGTCTGGTCCCACCCGCCGGCATTCACCGCGTCGCAGCCAGGCGAGGCCCGAGCATCCTCGGTATGTGCCAGAAGCACGACGGCAGAGGCGAAGAGAAGGGGACGCGTTGCGCCGCGTCGGATCATCATGGCTAAAGTCGAGCTTTCGTTGGTTGCTTCAGATATCAAACCAACGCAACTGGGGAAGCTCTGAACAGAATTGTTGTAGCTGATTCGGTGCGCTCAAGTTTCGAGCGGGCGCCCTTGAGCCATGGCGAGTTGCGTAGGCCGCGGATTCCGCTTCGGGTCAAAGCGGAAGGTTATCCCCGCCATCTCCAGCCCATGCATACTGCCCGCGCCTTGCCCACGAGGGACGCAGCAGCTGAGCGTCTGAAGCGGGGCAGGGACGGCGGCCCGGTGGAGGCAGGCGCGGAAGCTTCCCGCGTCCGTCGCGAGGATTAGCTCTCCTCATAGATCGGGGCCGTGGACTCGAGGCTGCGCAGAATGGCAACAGACTGCGCGGACGCCCTCCGGCAGCGGCGCTCGGCATCCCTTGGAGCGCAGATGCGGCCGATCCCGAATGCCTAGAGACCCTGGCATCAGATGCGCAGGGCGGGATCGAAGGCGCGCTGACGATGTGACCGCACCCTCGGCACGGCAAGCAGCCGGCGCGGGCGCCGCAAGGCTGCCCATACTAAAATAGGACGCAGCGTTTCGGCGCCCGCGCTCCCTCTTTTGTTGCGCCCACCGACTCGCACTCCGGCGAGCCGGCCGGTGGGCGCGTGGATCTTGCTCTTTGACATCCTCGGGGCGAGAGCCCGCGAGAACGCGAACCGGCCGCACTAGCGCACGTCGCCCATGAGCTGTTTCAGCCACGGCACCAACAGCAGCAGCGCCAGCGTGGCGACGCCGACCATCGCCGCCTGCTGCAGGAAGAACACCGCCAGCGCGTTGGGATCGGTGGCCGTGTAGCCGCTGCCGAGGATGCCGGCGAGCTTGTTGCCCCACGCGGCGGCGAGGAACCACACGCCGAGCACCAGCCCGACGAGATGCGGCGGTGCCAGCCGCGTCATGGTGCTGAGGCCGACGGGGCTGAGCAACAACTCGCCCACCGTCTGCAGGAAGAACAGCCCGACCAGCCACAGCGGGCTGACGCGGCCTTCGGCGGTCAGCATCGCGGCCGGCACCATGAGCAGGAACGACAGCCCGAGGAAGAACAGCCCGAAGGCGAATTTCGCCGGGCTCGATGGCTGATGCCGGCCAAGTCGAAGCCAGGCGAGCGCGAATAGCGGTGCGAGGATGATCACGAACAGCGAATTCAGGGACTGGAACCATGCGGCCGGGAACGGGAAGCCGAAGGCATCGTTGCGCGTGAGGTCCTGCCCGAACAGCGCGATGGTGATGCCCGCCTGCTCGAAGATGGCCCAGAAGACCATCGCCGCGATGAAGAACACGAAGATGGCGGCAAGGCGCTGGCCGTCGATGTCGCCGCGCATGGCGTACCAGACGATGGCGGCCACTGGGATGACGATGAAGGCCGCGCGCAGCCAGTGGAAGCGCGGATCGTCCGAAAGCACGGTCAGCACCAGGACGCCCAGCGTTCCGACGATGACGAGAATGCTGGTGCCCCACGAGCCCGCGGCCGCTGCCGGCGCGCGTCCGACGTGCTCCAGCCGCTTTGCCTGCATGAGATAGGCGATGAGACCGAGCGTCATGCCGACGCCGGCGGCGGCGAAGCCCCAGTGCCAGCTGTCGGCTGGATCGAATCCATTGGCGCTCAGCCAATTCTTGAAGGTGTCGCTCTGGGCGAGGAAGCCCGTCACCAACGGGGCGAGAAAGCCGCCGACGTTGATGCCCATGTAGAAGATCGAGAAGCCCGCATCGCGGCGCTCATCGCCAGGTGCGTAGAGGCCGCCGACCATGGCGCTGATGTTCGGCTTGAACAAGCCGGTGCCAATGGCAACGAGCCCCAGCCCGAGGTAGAACGACGTCTCCGCCGGTATCGCCAGCGTGAAGTGCCCTAACGCGATGATGGCACCGCCGATCAGAACGGCGTAGTGCGCACCGAGGTAGCGGTCGGCGATGTAACCACCGGGAATGGCCAGCAGGTATACGGCCATCGTGTAGTTGCCGTAGATGCGTGCGGCCTCGACCGTCGTCAGCCCGAGGCCGCCCGTCGTCAGCGGCGCGACGATGAACAGGGTCAGCAGAGCGCGCATCCCGTAATAGGAGAAACGCTCCCACAGCTCGGCGAAGAACAGCGTCGACAGCCCGCGCGGCTGACCTGCAAAGATGCCCGCCCCCGTTTCGACGGCTTCCCCGGGTGTTACCGCCATCGGTCGTACTTTGCCCCGCGCGTTTGCTCTTGGTTCGACAGCATCCCACGAAGGTGGCGAGGGCCGCAACGATCGCGGAATGCCGCGCAATGCAGACAATAGCGCCAGCAAATTTTACGGAGCACCAACCTTCCCCGAAGCTGAATGTTGGCCCTGCCACTCTAGCTGGCCAGGATCGCAACGGACCCGGTCGCAGGCGGACCTGGTTAGGGAACAGGCAACAACCGCCGGCGACCGCGGCGGAGCTCAGGAAGGAAGTCCGATCATGAAGATCAAGACCATTTCTGCGATGGCTGCCGTGCTCGCGCTTGGCTGCTTCGGTACTGCCGCTCTGGCGGCCGACGACGGTCTGCCGGATGACCCGAACTCCAACGCGAACACGATCCCCGGCCCGGATGCGACGACGCCGTCCGATCCGGCCGCCGACGACAACCCGGCTGCCCGCGTGCCGACCACCGAGGACGAGAGCGGCTATCAGATGCGCAAGGAGGGCTCCGGTCGCGGCACGTCCGGCGAGGGCCGCGAGCTACAGGAAGATTGATCGCCGCGTGGGACACCCCGCGATGCGTTGACCAGGAGGGCGCCTCTGCGGGCGCCCTTTCTGCTTTGCGCGCGTTACGTGTCGAGCAGGCGCCGCGCCGCTTCAGCAGGTCCGATGGCGCCGCTGAGGACTTGATCGGCGAGCGTGTCGAGCGCCGCAGGCCCACCCGCACGCACGCGCTCGGCGACGATGTCGGATGCGGCGCGGGCGATGAGATAGCGCGCCCGCCGGCGGCGCCGTGCCATCGGACCGGCAGCGTCAAGGGCACGTCCGGTCGCCGTCATCGCCTCCACGAGCTGCGGCACGCCCTCGCCCGTCGTCGCCGTCGTCTTGAGGACCGGCACCGATCGATGCCGCATGGCGCGGATCGACAGCGCGCCCAAGCAGCTGCTGCATCGTCTGTTCAGCGCCGGGCCGATCGCCCTTGTTGACGACCATGATGTCGGCGATCTCCAACAGACCGGATTTCATCGCCTGGATATCGTCGCCCAGGCCCGGTGCCGAGATGACGACGCGCACGTCGGCCACTTCGGCGACGTCGATCTCGCTCTGGCCGGTTCCGACCGTCTCCAGCAGGATCACGTCGCGGCCTGCCGCATCGAGCGCGTCGATGATGCGCACCGCCGCCGGGGAAAGCCCACCGAGGTAGCCGCGACTCGCCAGCGAACGCACGAACACACCGTCATCGTCCAGCGCTGACGTCATGCGGATGCGGTCGCCCAGTATGGCGCCGCCGGAGATGGGGCTCGAGGGGTCGACGGCAATGACGCCGACCGTCTTTCCCGCCGCGCGCAGGTCGGCGATCACCGCGTTGACGAGCGTTGACTTGCCGGCCCCTGGCGGACCGGTAAAGCCGACAACCAGCGCATGCCCGAGGTGCGGCTGCATTGCACGCAGCAGGATGGGCGCCGCCGTCGATAGCCGCTCCAGCTCGGTGATGACCAAAGCGGTGGCACGCCGCTCGCCGCCGCGCATCTTGTGGACGAGGGCGGCGGCTTGCGCGTCCGTGTCGATGCGCTCGCGAGCCCCGGAGGTCGTCGTCTCAGCCATGCCGGCAGATAGGCGCAAAGGCGAGGAAGGTGCAAGCGCGGCTTGCTGCCTCGTCCCCCGGAACCATGCCCACCGCATTCAAAACCAGACGCCCGGCCATCGATAGCGCGGCCGCATCTCGATAGGACCAACCCCGATCAGCGAGATGCGCGGGCCTTCGGCGATGTCGAGCGGCGGCATGGGCGGCGCCTGAAAGGCGTTGAGGCGAGCAATGCGCCGGTCGGAAGGTGGTGGATAGCGCAGCATCGACGGGAGTGGCACCTTGCGAGCGGGCACCGGCGGCAGCAGATCGTCGAGGGCCGAGCCGGGTATAGGGTCGAGCCGTGACACGGCGGATGCAACGCCAAGAGAATCGCCGGTCAACAGTGCCGCCGCCCGGTCGGCATCGATCTCCCGCGCCGACGACAGGGCGAGCTGCAACAGCGTCATCAGCGCCGGCGCCAGGATCAAAAGTGCGACGCTGAGCCAGGATACCGCCTCGCCACCGGAAATGCCGCGCAAGATGTTGAGGGCCGCTAGCGCCAAACCGACGTAGTAGCCCGCTTGCGCGAAACGCGAGATCCAGTCGGCGATGCCGAGCACGACAAGGTCCCCGCGCTGCGCGTGCGCGACCTCGCGCGCCAGGACGGCGGCGACCTCGCGCATCGTCAGGCGCCTCAACAGGCCCTCGGTCACCGCGATGGCGAATTGCCGGGAGGAGCCCATCGAGAACGCGCTAAGCAACATGCTCGGCACCACATAGATTCGTGGCGCGCGCCGCAGACCGGCGCGACGTGCCAGCTCCGTGGTAATTCGGTCGAACTGAGCGAGGTCGCCGGCCTCGTACGGCCGCGCGCCGTAGATGCGCATGAGGCTCGACGGCGCGATGCGGGTTGCGAGCGCCACGATGGCGGCGGCAGTGAGCAAGGCGATGGCGATGCCGCCATTGCCGAATTCCGGCCGCAGGATGAGCGCCAGCAGGGCGACAAAGCCGGCCAGCAACGTGCCGGCTTGCGCGATGTTCGTCAGATATGCGCCGCGCTCGACCGGCCGACTCGGGCTAGTCTCAGCTTCCATCGTCATGCTGGGATCAGAGCCTAACCGACGGCAGGTTGCATGGAATTCTTCATCGCCTTCTTCAATTTTGCTCTCGCCATGTGGCTCGCATGGCGCCATGAGGCGCCGTCGGCCGTCTACGTGTTCTTCGCTGGCCTCGTCTTCACCGCCGCACTCTATCTGCGTCACGCCACGGACGCGCTGCCATTGTCGTTTTAGCGAGGCGATTGCGGTGGATATGACCCCTAAGCTCGCGATCC
Source organism: uncultured Alphaproteobacteria bacterium (assembly GCA_963795225.1). GTDB lineage: Bacteria > Pseudomonadota > Alphaproteobacteria > Rhizobiales > Hyphomicrobiaceae > Hyphomicrobium_A. The sequence goes on from CAWCHB010000008.1 coordinate 50,132, forward strand.
GCCTGAACGCGCTGGCGCTCTACGCCGTGTCGGCGGTGCTCGTTTTGGCTTTCTACTGGCAACTGGTCTACGACGAGGTGCCGTGTCCGCTGTGCCTGCTGCAGAGGGTGGCACTTACGGGACTGGCCGTCGGACCCATCCTGACGATACGGCACGGGCCAAAACCGGCCAACTACGGGCTTGTCATCATCGCAGCGTTGATGGGGGCGGCCATCGCCGCGCGGCAGATCCTGCTGCACATCATGCCGGGCGACGCCGGGTTCGGATCACCCTTCCTTGGCCTGCACTTCTACACGTGGGCCTTTCTCTGCTTCGTCGGGGCGATCCTCTGGTCGGCCGTCATGCTGACGTTCGGCAGACAGTTCGCGCCGCAGCCGAACGCGCCTACCCGCAACACGTTCGAGGGCATGGCGGTGTGGCTGGTCATCGGGCTCACCGGCCTCAATGCAGCGAGTGCGCTGCTCGAGTGCGGCTTTTCCGGATGCCCGGCCAACCCGGTTCGCTATGAGCTGCTGAACTAGAACTTCGCCAGGACTGCTTCCCCGGAGGTCGTCGGCCGGTCGTCCCATATGCTGGCGATGGCCGGCACGATGCGCGATGCGTCGTCGACCACAGTAAAGCGCAAGTCGAGGCCGGGTCGGATGAAGGTATCCATCTTCATGTGCGTCAGAAGCGCGAGGAACGGGGTCCAGAAGCCGTCGATGTTGGCGACGACTACCGGCTTGGTATGCCTGCCGAGTTGCACCCAGGTGAGCTGCTCGACGAGCTCCTCGAGCGTGCCGACGCCGCCCGGAAGAGCTACAAACGCGTCCGATCGCTCGAACATGAGCCGTTTGCGCTCGTGCATGTCTTCGGTGACGATCATCTCGTTGACGTCGCGCAGCATCGCTTCCTTCTCGACGAGAAAGCCGGGGATGATGCCCGTGACGTGGCCGCCGTGCTCGAGTGTGGAACGCGCGACCTCGCCCATGAGGCCGAGGCTGCCGCCGCCGTAGACGAGGCCGATGTTGCGCGCCGCAAAGGCAGCACCAAGCGTCTGTGCGGCAGCCGTGTATTCAGGATTTAGTCCCAGGCCGGATCCGCAGTAGACGCAGACACTGCGTTCCGGTCGGCGGATCTTCGCCCCGTTCACTCGTTTCTTGGTCATCCAAACGTCCGTTTCTTCTCTTCAAGTCGTCCCTGCGGACATTCAATATGGGTATCGATGCGCCCGCGTGACAGCTCAGGGTAGACGGCTCGCGAGCGTTAATTGCGGCGCCCTCGAAGGGCGGTCGTCTCCCCGTTATCCGCTTTTTCGATGCAGGTTTGGCGCGTTGCCGGAGTTGTGCTTAATGGAACGCAGTAACTAGGCGGCCGTATTAGAGAACCGCCATAAACAAGGGAAATCCCCGTCGTGTTGGCGCGGCGAGGGGGGCCGGGAGCGGAAAACGCCGATGTCGAGTATGCGTTCCCTTTTTATCCTGGCGCTGCTCAGCGTACCGGGCGCCGTCACCGCCGAGAACGAAGCAACCCAGGTCTCGCCGCAGTTGCGACAGCGCGCCGAGGATCTTGCCGGCGCCGCATCGAACCGCTTCAGCGACCTTCTCGACGGCGGCCAGCGTATGGCTCAGGCCGCTCCCCAGACTTCTCCGACCGAGAACAATGGCGCCTTCGCGCCGGTGTGGGACTGGCTGGCGCGCTCTGCACAAGCCTACGACGATCTTGTCATCACGCAGTTGAAGGAGAAGGACGGCTGGACGGTCATCGTGCAGCGCAACGACAAGGCGTCGCCGCCGGCGGCGCAGACACCGGCGCCAGCGGCAGGCGAGGAGCCGCAGGGCGAGCTGCGCGGCTGGAGCGGCCTCGTCGAGGTCGTGCGCGATTGGTTGGCGCGCGCCAACCGTTCCTATCGCACCGAGATCGTCAAGCCGCTGCTGGAGCCGGTGCCCGGCGCCGAGCCGCCGCCCGAAGTCGCCACGCAGCCGCCGCCGCAAGCGCCACCCACGCCAATGGCTGCGCAACCGCCCCCGGCGACTGCGGACGCAACCAAGGACGATGCTGCTGCCGAGCGCATCAAGCAGGAAGCCCAGGCCGCGGATACCAGCCGCGCGATCGACGAGACGGAGGCGAAGGGCAAGGCGGAAGACGATAAGCGGCTCGCTGAGCAGGCCGAGGCAAAGCGCAAGGCGGAGGCTGACGCGCAGCGCCTCGCCGATGAGGCAGAGCAACAGCGCAAGGCTGAAGAGGACAAGCGGCTTGCCGCCGAAGCCGACGCAAGGCGCGGGGCCGACGAAGAAAAGCGCGTCGCCGCTGAAGCGGAGTCCAAGCGCAAGGCGGAGGCTGACGCGCAGCGCCTCGCCGATGAGGCAGAGCAACAGCGCAAGGCTGAAGAGGACAAGCGGCTTGCCGCCGAAGCCGACGCAAGGCGCAAAGCCGACGAAGAGAAGCGCATCGCTGCTGAAGCGGCAGCCAAACGCAAGGCGGAAGACGCCAAGCGCGAGGCGGAAGCGGCCGACGCCGCCGAGCGCAAGGCCGTCGCCCAAGCCGAGGCTGAAGCCAAACGCCAGGCCGAGATCGACGCCGCGGCGACGCGGCGCTCGGAAGCTGCGGCGCGCGCCAAGGAGACTGCCCGCGCCGAGGCCATGTCGCCCGCTCCGGTAATTCCACCGGCAGCGGTCACGCCACCGGACGCAGGACAACGCGCCACCACACCGACGACGCCATCCGTAAAGGCACCAATAGCAGCGGACGCTTCGAGGACACCGGGGGCCTCGACGCCTGGCGCCTGCAAGTGAGAATTCCGCCCTCGCCGAAGCGCCGTCTACGCCGGAACAAAAGCCGAAGGAACCCGAACCTGTGCGCGAGGCTACGCCGAAGGCGCGCGAGCAGGCGGTCGGAGCCGAGGTGGAACCGACTGTCGTCGTCAAGAAGAAGCCGGCCAAGCGTACGGCTGCCAGGTGGCGCAAAGGCGAGAAGCACGCGAGCGCCTACCGGCATAAGCGCGCGTACGCACACAAGAAGCACCGCAAGCCGCGGTATGCCCAAGCGCATGGTCGCAAGCACCGTGCCTACGCAGCCGAAGCCGTCTACGTCGACCGTCGTTGCGACTGCCGGTGCGGCCGCGTGTTCCAGAAGCCACGCAGCCGCAATCATGCCAAATGGCATGCCTCGGCACCCCGTCACATCTACACCGAACGGGCGTATCGCGTCCGACCGCTCAAGCATCGGCGTGGCGGCCTTACCCATCGGCACGGGCGCCACTATATTCGCTAGGCCGGCAAAGCGACGTAAGCCCGACGCGTGCCAGTGGCCCATCGGCTTTTTGCGCGCCGCGTCATATCGGCGTGCGGCTTCCAACCGATCCAGCAACCAGCAGGTCTCATGTCATTTCCTCCCGCGATACCGGCCGCTCCCGGTGACGAGCGTGAGGAGACCTATCTGGCCGCGCGCGCCAGTCACTGGGAAGTGTTCCGCGGACTGATGCCGCTTGTGTGGCCGAAGAACCGGCCGGACCTGCGCGCGCGCGTGGTGCTCGCCTTCGGCGTACTGCTGATCGCCAAGCTGGTCACCGTCGCAATACCGGTGTTCTACAAGGACGCGACCGACATGCTAGCCGCGACCGGCCGGTCCTGGCGGCTTGGGCGCCGGCCAGGGCATCGCGCTGGGCGTCGTGATGCTCATCCTTGCTTACGGAACAGGCCGCGTCGTCATGATGGGGCTGACACAGGTTCGCGACGTGATCTTCACCGAGGTGGGCCAGAACGCCGTCCGCCAACTCAACAACCGCACTTTCGAGCACTTGCACCGACTGTCGCTTCGCTTCCACCTAGAGCGGCGCACCGGCGGGCTGTCGCGCGTGATCGAGCGCGCGACGCGTGGCGTGGAGCTCATCATCCGCATGGGCATCCTCAACGTCGTGCCGACGGCGCTCGAGCTGGCGCTCGTGTGCGGCATGCTGCTGTATTATTTCGACTGGCGCTATGTCGTCATCATGCTGGCGACCGTCGCCCTCTACATGTGGTTCACGTTCTCGGCGTCGGAGCGGCGCATCGCCATCCGGCGCGAGATGAACGACAGCGACACCGAGGCCAACACCAAGGCCATCGACAGCCTCCTGAACTTCGAAACGGTGAAGTATTTCGGCAACGAGGAGCTGGAAGCCCGCCGCTTCGACGCCTCGATGGCGCGCTATGAGCAGGCGGCAATCAAGACCTTCCGCTCTCTCGGCGTGCTCAACACGGGCCAGGCGCTGATTTTCACCATCGGCATGACCGCCTGCATGCTTCTAGCAGCGCGCGGCATCGTCGTCGGCGGTCACACGATCGGCGAGTTCGTGATGATCAACGCCCTGCTCATTCAGCTCTACATGCCGCTCAATTTCATGGGCATGGTGTACCGCGAGATCAAACAAGGGCTGGTCGACCTCGAGTTCGATGTTTGCGCTGATCGAGGAGCGCCCCGAGATCAAGGACAAGCCTGGCGCCAAGCCCCTCGTCGTCGGCGAGGGCGAGATCCGCTTCGACAACGTGACCTTTGCCTATGAGGCGGGTCGCCGACAGGTGCTGAAGAACGTCTCCTTCGAGGTTCCGGCAGGGAAGATGGTGGCCATCGTCGGCCCTTCCGGTGCGGGGAAATCGACGATCGGCCGCATCCTTTTCCGCTTCTACGACATCGAAGCCGGGCGCGTGACGATCGACGGCCAAGATATCCGGGACGTCACGCAGAAGAGCTTGCGTCAAGCGATCGGCGTCGTGCCGCAGGACAGCGTGCTGTTCAACGACACGATCTTTTACAACATCAAGTACGGACGTCCGGAGGCGAGCGACGAGGAGGTCTACGCCGCCGCGCGCCTGGCGCAGATCGATGCCTTCATCCGCACTCTCCCGCTCGGCTACAAGACCATGGTCGGCGAACGTGGACTGAAGTTGTCGGGAGGCGAGAAACAGCGCGTCGCCATCGCCCGCACTATCCTCAAGGGCCCGCCTATTCTTATTCTCGACGAGGCGACGAGTGCACTCGACAGCCACACCGAAAAAGAGATCCAGGACGCGTTGGATCAGGTGGCGCGCAACCGCACCTCGCTCGTCATCGCCCACCGGCTGTCGACGATCGTGCACGCCGACAACATCCTAGTGCTCGACAAGGGTCGCGTGGTCGAGCAGGGGACGCATGCCGAGCTGATGGGTGAGGGCGGTCTCTACGCCAGCTTGTGGACGCGCCAGCGCCAGGCCGAGAAGGCGCGGGAAGATCTGGCGCACGCGCTCGAGGACGCCGAGCAAGCCGGGGTGCGGGCGGAGGACATTCGCCTGATGACGGCGAAATAGGGAGGGGGAGCCGGCCGCGGGAGGGCGGCCGGCACAGCGCAGACGGAAGACCGGGTGCCATCCAGGGAGCCCGACTGCACTGATTGAAATAGGTTGGCTACTTCACCTGCGCGGCGAGTTCCTCCCAGCGTTTCTTGGCGCCGCCGGGCGCTTTAAAGGCCGTGAACTGATCTTTGTTGGTCGGCTCTCCCGCAACGATGATCGCCACCATGCCCATCGTGTAGTGCGGGTGGCATTTGACGCCGTAAATGCCGGGCTTCTCGGCAACGAACTCGGTGTCCTGGTTCATCTCGCCCTTGAATGGCGCGACGCCCTCGGGCCAGACCTCGGTGATCGACTCGGCGTTGTGATTCTTGTCGACGAGAACGAACTTCACCGTGTCGCCGGGGTCGACCTTCAGGAACTCCGGCTCGAACACCATGAACTTGCCCTTGCCGTTGGTGTTCTTGATCTTGATCTCATGCTCGGCGGCGACGGCGAGCGAACTCGCTGCGGCCAGCACCAGCGCTGCGAGTGCGCCGCTCTTCACAAACCTCATCGTCACGTTTCCCCGTAAGTTTCTATACCGCGAAAGTATAGAAAGATGAGCGTGCCTGTCAACGCCGGAGACATTGCCGACGCGAGGCAAATTGTCCGCGTGCAGCCGCGCGCATCGTTCGCGCGTTGCGCACCTTTGCTTCGTTCTAAGGTAGGGTGACAGGGAGCGGCCATGGGAGGCCGATGGCATCGGTCGAGGCGTCATCAATGTGGCAGCAACTCAAGGCCTCGCTCGAGGCCGCAGTGCGTCAGCTTCGCTATGTCATTGGCCCGGCGGTGATGCTCGCCGGCCGCGTCGTGCTCTTTGCCTGGGAATTTGTGCGTCCGATCATCGTACTGGTGATCAACGTCCTCGTCGCGCTCATCCTCCTCTTCGAGGAATGGGGATGGCGACCCTTATCGGCGCTGATGGCGCGCCTGGCGCGCTTCCGGGTGTGGGCGCTGACCGAGCTGTGGATCGCCGGCCTGCCTCCCTATGGGGCGTTGCTTACGCTTGCCGTGCCCAGTGTCATTCTCATTCCGGCCAAGCTGCTCGGCGTTTATCTGCTCGCCACGGGCCATTTCATCACCGCCGGTGCGATTATCGTCGCCGCCAAGCTTGCCTCGACGGCGCTCATTGCCCGCATATTTCTGCTCACCAAGCCGGCACTGATGCAGATCCCATGGTTTGCGTATGCTTATGGGATCTTCGTGCCTTGGCAGGAGGCGCTGTTTGCCCGCATCCGCGCGTCATGGCCGTGGCGCTACGGCCGCATCGTCAAGTGGCGGGTGACGAACTACGTGCGTGCCGCTTGGCTTTCCTTGCGGCCGCGCATCGAAGCGCAGTGGCGTGAACTGAAGCCGAAGCTGCAGGCACTCGGCTCACGCTTGCGCGCTGTAATGCAGGATATCTATACCCGCACGTCACCGCCGCGCCGGCGCGAGCCGCGCCAACTGCCGCCGCCCGACGCGCATTCTTAGGCGACGTTCAGCGGCACTCTCTCGACCGTCGTCGTTCCGCCATCGTCGAGCCAGGTGAGCGTCAGCGTGCCAGGGCCCGGCACCTTCATGAAGAAGGCGATGTAGGGATTGGCGGCGATCCCTGAGCCGAGCGTCGCCGAGAACACCTCCTGACCTTCGAAGCTCGCCGTGAACGCATGGATGATGTCGCGCGGCACGATCGTGCCGGACGGGTCCTTGCGGTTGCCCGTTTCCATGACGTGCGTTGCCAGCGTCTTGACCTCGATCAGCTCCCCGGCGTTGATCGCCTCGGGGATCTTGATGCGCGGCGGCTTCTTCATCATGTCGTTGCGTCCTCAGATCCCGCAGCCGCCGACCTTCACGTCGACCTTGCGTCGCGTGACGAGTAGGCTGCCATCGCTCATCTCTGCAACGGCGACGACATCCTGCGTCTTGGCGAGACGCATGCGGCTGGTGACGGCCGCTTTCCCTGACAAGGGAGTGAAGCGGAAGGTGGCCACGGCGGCCCGCGGGTTCGCCGTCGATAGGATGTGCACAGCCTTGACGTGGTTCTCTGCCGTCATCGGGCTATCGACCGATACGGCGACGGGTACGTACTCGCCGTTGTCGACGGTCTCGGGGAGGTCGAGTGTAAGGCCGCCGTCGCGGGCCGCGCCCTTGCCGATAAGTGCATCGAGCGCCGCCCCGAACTCGGCAGACTCGGCCGCACTCGCCTCAGCCCGCACGCGGGGCACCCGATGCAGCACGGCAAGCAGCGCCGCCGCAGCAGCGCCTCCGAGCAGAATTGTGCGCCGGTCGCGCATCCTATGGTCGTTGCCCCGCTGCACCATGCATCTCTACAAAGGGTAAGTTGCCGGACGATCCGGGCTGGGCGTACGATAGGGGCAACGACGGGCCGGCAACAAGGCACCACGACATGATCGATCGTAGGGAGTTCGGGCGGCTGCTCGGGGCAGCGGCGCTTGCCTCTGCAGGTTCGGGCCTCATCGGACGTCCGGCCGTCGCTCAGGGCAGCGCCAAGGTTGTCATCATTGGTGGCGGGGCGGGGGGAGGCACCGTAGCGCGTATCCTCAAGACCGAGGCGCCTGACCTCGACGTCACCGTCATCGAAACGCGCCGCGTCTATACGACGTGCTTCAACTCCAATCATTTCTTCGGCGGCTTCCGCACCTTCGCGTCGCTGCAGCACAGCTACGATGGTCTGAAGAAGCTCGGCATCAACATCGTCCACGACCTGGCGACGGCAATCGACGCCGGCAAGAAGAGCGTGACTCTCGCCGGCGGACAGACGCTGACGTACGACCGCCTCGTCCTGTCGCCCGGCATCGACTTCAACTATGCGGCCATCGAGGGGTACTCGGCCGAGGCAGCGGAAATCTTGCCGCACGCATGGAAGGCTGGCCCGCAGACACTGCTGCTGATGAAGCAGCTCGAGGCCATGGACGACGGCGGGGTCGTCGTCATGACCGTGCCGGGCAATCCGTACCGGTGCCCGCCGGGCCCTTACGAGCGGGCCTGCATGATCGGTCACTTCCTCAAGACGCACAAACCGAAGTCGAAGCTCGTCATTTTCGACGCCAAACCGACGTTCTCCAAGCAGGGGGCGTTCGAGGAGGCCTTCGAGAAGTACTACGCCGGAATTGTCGACCTGAACCTCACCAACGAGATCGACAACTTCGACGTCGTCCGCGTCGATCCAAAGGCATTGGAGGTGGAGACCAAGTCCGGCATCAAGCTCAAGGGTGCCGTGGTCAACGTCATCCCCCCGCAGACCGCGGGAAGCATTGCCGCCAAAGCCGGCTGTACCGAAGGCGCCTGGTGTCCGATCCGGCCGCAAAATTTCATGTCCGCCAAGGTCGACGGAATCTATGTCATCGGCGATGCTGCAATCGCCGCCGAGATGCCCAAGTCCGCCTATTCCGCCAATAGCCAAGGCCGCATCGTCGCCGCCGACCTGCTTGCCGATCTCAAGGGTGGCGATCCTGTCGTTGCCCGCTACCGCAACACGTGCTGGTCGCTTCTCGCCGCCGACGACAGCATCAAGATCGGTGCCGACTACACGCCGGGTGACAAGGACGGCAAGCTGATCCTGGTGCCGCACGACCCTTTCATCTCCCAGAAGGGGGAAGGCCAAGAGCTGCGGCGCAAGAACTACGCCGAGAGCCTCGCCTGGTACCACGCCATCATCTCGGACGCCCTCAACGACAACACGGCCCTGACCCACAAAGGCTGAACGCACGTTGCACGAGCGGCCATTGCGGCGTTAATGGTCGATGACTTGGACGTGGGGCACTTTACGAGGGAGCCTGCAAAGGAGGATCCCATGACCACGTTTGTTGTGCTCGCCAGTTTCACCGATCAGGGCATCCGCAATGTCAAAGAGACGATAACGCGCGCGGAAGCCTTTAGGGACTTGGCCAAAAAAAGCGGTGTAGCCGTCAAGGATATGTATTGGACGCTCGGCCGCCACGACGTCGTTGCCATCTGCGAGGCGGCGGACGACGAGAGTGAAACCGCACTTATGCTGAGTGTTGCATCCCGCGGCTACGTCCGTTCGGAGACGCTGCGGGCCTTTTCGTTCGACGAAATGAAGAACGTCATTGGCAAGATGGTCTAAGAAGCCTGTTGCCAGCGTGGGCAGCCCGTCCGGTGCCTCGGTCAGGCTGCGCAACGTTGACCTATTGGAAACTACAATCGTAGCGCCGATCCATACGCCGAGTTAATAGGGGCGGCGTATCAATTGGCGCGTGGGTTATTGGCACCCGTGCACGCATGAGACCCGGGTGAACGCGTCTGGAAGGCCAGGGGCCTGTTCCCCAGGGAACATCGATCCAGCTGAGGCCCGGTTAGGGTGGCAGCTTGGCTATGAACGGGGGTGATAGCAGGCGGTACATTCGTCATGCGCTTCAAACTACTCCTATTGATCAGCGCCGCGCTGCTGAGCGGGGCGCCGGCGATTGCCGCGCCAGGCGAAGACATTGGTGCCGCCGTCAAGATCGTCAACCTCGTTACCGCTGAATACGAGACCGACCAGCGACGGTTGGCTCAGGGCGACAACGTCCGCCAAGACGAGTTGATCGAGGTCGGCGCGGACGGCACAGGCGAAATCAGGCTACGCGACAATACGCAGTTGGCGCTCGGGCCCGGCTCACGGCTGCTGCTCGACGAATTTGTCTACGAGCCCGACATCTCCGGCGGCGCCATCGTCCTCAATCTCGTCAGGGGCAGCTTTCGGTTCATCACTGGCATCGCTGCCAAGCCCGCATATGTCATTCGCACGCCGTCAGCGGCGATCACCGTGCGTGGCACGATTTTCGATGTCTATGTTCAGACGAGCGGCATGTCCTGGCTGTTGCTCATCGAAGGCGCTATCGAAGTTTGCAACCAGAGGGGTGACTGCGGACTGCACGACGAGCCCGGCAAGCTCATTCGTATCACTCCCGACGGCGACGTAGGCAATCCCGTCAAGTGGGCCAGTCTGCAAAAGGATGGCCAACCGTTCGAGGCGGCGTTCCCGTTCGTGGTAAGGCCGCCGTCGTTCGAGGCGGAGCCCGTGTTCACGCCTGAGGACATCGTCGGGGGCGACGTTCCTGACGTGCCCGACGGCGGCAACGGCAACACCGGGGAAGCCAACGAGGGCGCTGATACCGCCCCCCCAACGACCCCTCCGTCGTCGACGCCACCATCCACACCGACGCCACCGCTGCATTGCTGGGTCGGCTGGAAGCAGGTTCCGCAGGACTGGAGCGAGAAGGGCTGGCGAGTGAAGCAGCGGCGGCGCGGCGATCGCGTTGTGTACTGCGCGCACCCCGTGGCTCCACCCTCGGGCGATACGACACTACCGTCGAAGCCGGTGTGCGTAGGCGGCAATCTCGCCCTGTTGAAAATGATGCCGCCACGTTGGAGCTGTGTGTGTCCGAAAGGCGCGACACGCCGTCAGACCGGCAAGAATGCCTATGTCTGCACGGGCTCTCCCGGCGGCTCGCAGTCAGATCTGATAAAAGACTGCCTGAAGAAGGGCTGGAAGTGGACGCGCAGGGGCTGCGTCGATCCGAACGCCCGGTGCCCGACAGGCCAAGTCGGCGAGCCGCCCAATTGCAGGAAGCCGCCGGGGTGCCCCAAAGGATATATCGGCTCGCCACCGAACTGCGTGAGGCTGACGTTGCCAAAGTGCCCAAAGGGTTACGTCGGCAAACCGCCAAATTGCACGAAATTAACGCATAAACCGTGCCCGAAGGGCTACATCGGCCAGCCGCCGAAATGCACCAAGATGACCTTCAACCCGCCGAACGACAGGCTGAAGGATGTGAAGAAGCAGTTCAGAAAACTGAAGGGCCAGGACAGGAACTAGGAGGAGCCGCGACGCGGCCCCTCCCGCTGCCGCGGCTAGGCGGCCTGCGCGTAGTAGTTCTTGAGCCCGCCGAGCACCTTCTGCTTGTCGAAAGTGGCGCCCATGCCAAGCATGGCGTCGGCGAAGCGGCTGGCGATTTCGGATATCTGTGCGGGGGACAGCTGGTTGAGGATGCCGATGCGGACCTGCACCGGCTCGGACAGCGTCGGCCAGATGCCGAAGCCCTCCGCCCGCGCGCCGGCAACGAGGTCCTTCTCCTTGCCCTTGAGCGCGCCCGGCAGGTTGAGCACGATGAGGCTGGTCATGTTGGAGGTGACGTCGCAGCCCATGGCCTCGACCGCCTGCCTCAGCGCCTTCTCGTGATAGGCGTAGTCGGAGGCTTTGCGACGGCGCCCGTAGCCGAGGATGATGCGCAGCGCCTCGTGGAAGGCGGCAACCGCGTAGCACGAATGGGTCTGGTGGTAGGCCGCATTCGGCACGTCCTTGCCGTCGACGATGCCCCAGTGGCGCGCATCGAGGATGGGGTGATGAACGTAGGTGCGGCAGCCGCGCTTCTTGACCATCTCGATGGCCTTGTCGGTAAAGCTGACTGGAGCGTAAGTAAGGGGCAGCGACAGCACGCCCTTCTGCGGACATGACGCCCAGGCGACGACGCCGGGGTAGTCGTCGATGTTGAAATCGGCGACGCCAAGGCTCGACACGGCATCGACGATGCCCATCACGCCATGCTTTACGCAGGCATCGGAAAAGCCCTTGAGGTCGTTGATGCGGCCCGAACCTGTCTCCCAGTGCGCCATGAACGCCCACAGCGGCTTCTTCTCGCCGAGCGCCTTGTCGACCGTCTCGCCAGTCACCGACTGGCCGTGCGGCGTCTCGACGATGGTCACGCTCGCCGCCTTCGGGTTGAGCGAGTCGGCGGCCAGCTCCTCGGCCGTCGCCGCCTTCATGCGGATGGTCAGGCTGTCGATGCCGGAAAACGTCCCGTTGGGGAAGGCAACGACCTTGTCGCCCGGCAGGATGAGCGAGAGCACGCAGTCGAGGCCTGAGAAGCCGGTGCCCGCGACGCCATAGGTGTAGACGTTCTTGGTGCCCCACAGATCGCGCAGCATCTCCTTGGCCTCGAGCATGCCGCGGACGACGTCTTTCTGCATGTGATCGGCGACGCCCGTCTTGGCGAAGCGCTCAAGCACGCGGGGGTCGGTGTTTCCCGGACCGGGACCCGCTGCGAGCGTCTCCGGAATCTCTAGGGTTGGATAGATTTTCATTGTTTCCTCCGATTGGTGCCGGGAAAGCGCATGTACGTGTCCAACCCAGACTGCCCAAATGACAATTGCGGAAAGTAGGGCAGAGGCGGCGCCGGCGGCAAGACGGTTTGAGCACATTGCGCCGCAACGTCACTTCCTGCCGTTTTTGCGCCGCAGCAGCGTCGCAGGCGCTAGAATGCCGCTGCTGAACTCATCGGGGAAGCGGATGATGGTAGACGTCAACTCGATAAGCGTCGGTCGGTGCTATGTGACGGCCAACCGAGAGGTGCGGCAGGTACTGGCGCTCGATGGCCAGAAGCTTACGTACGTGGCCCGCGGCAAACTGGCGTTCCCGGCGTGGGATCCAGAGCTGCAGCGTCACACGACGAAGGACACCTTCGCTCGTGATGTGGAACGCGAGGTTCCCTGCGACTGGCACGCGCCATAGCACGCATCCACGCCTCGCCCTCGGTACCTCTGGAGAAGGAGCTGCGGTCTCAGAGTAGGTCGGTGGGTGTAGGAGATAACCCACACGTCGCAACGGATTGGATCGTAACCCCCCGCCCCGCCAACGATGCCCGCTCCGCAGGGTCTCGCTCTGGCTGGAAAGGGGCTATAGTGGCCGCCCCTTGGGCCTGCCGGAACGCTAGGATGGTGGCCCTTCGTTTGATGCAATTGAGACGTGCCGAAAGCTCGTGTTGAGCTTAACGCCAACGCAATGCGTCGCGCGCTAGCTTGCGACCGGTTCCGAGCCCGCCCAAGGTACGACCCCGGAGGCTAAAGGTATGGCTGAGCTTCTGTTCTGCGTCGCGCTGCTGGCCGGCATCCTCGCCCTCGGTATGTACAAGGCGCCGCTTTGGGCGTGGGCGGCTGCCCTGGCCGTCGCCGCGCTCATCTGGCGCGCCGAGGCCGTGCACGGGCAAACCGGCGTATTCGGCTTCCTGCTATGGTTGTTCGTCATCGCCTTCGCCGTCATGGCGATACCAGGCGTTCGCCGTGCCGCGCTGTCGGCCCCGATTTTCAAGTTCGTCAAAGGCACGCTGCCGAAGGTCTCCGACACCGAGGCGCAGGCGCTGGAGGCCGGCACCGTCGGCTTCGATGCCGAGCTGTTCTCCGGCACCCCCGACTGGGACAAGCTGCGCTCAATCGCGCCAATCGTTCTCACTCCGGAGGAGCAGGCCTTCCTCGACGGCCCGACGGAAGAGTTGTGCGCTCAGATCAGCGACTGGCAGGTGCGCCACGAGCAGCGGGAAATCCCCGGGAAGATCTGGGACTTCGTCAAATCGCGCGGCTTCCTCGGCATGCTCATCTCCAAGGAGCACGGCGGTCTCGGATTCTCGGCCCAGGCGCAATCGTTGATCATCGGCAAGATCGCCTCGCGCTCGCCCGATGTCGTCACCATCGTCATGGTGCCAAACTCGCTCGGCCCCGGTGAGCTGATCGAGAAGTACGGCACCGACCAACAGAAGCATTACTATCTGCCGCGCCTCGCCAAGGGTGAGGAGATCCCGTGTTTCGCGCTGACCGGGCCGACGTCGGGCTCCGATGCCGCCACCATGCGCGATATCGGTACCGTCATTCGCGGCGCCGACGGGAAGCCGGCGATCCGCCTTTCCTGGGACAAGCGCTACATCACGCTCGGTCCGCAGGCGACGCTCCTCGGCCTCGCCTTCCGCCTGTTCGATCCCGAGGACATCCTGGGTAAGGGTGAGAACGTCGGCATCACCGTCGCCATGATTCCGACGACGCATCCCGGCGTGCAGATCGGCCGTCGGCATCTGCCGGCCGGCGCCGCGTTCCCCAACGGCCCCAACTGGGGCCGCGACGTCGTCATCCCCATGGACTATGTGATCGGCGGGCAAGCCATGGCGGGCCAGGGCTGGCGAATGCTCATGGAGTGCCTCGCCGCCGGGCGCGCCATCTCGCTGCCGTCGAGCGCCACCGCCGGCACCAAGATGATGCTGCGCGTGACGAGCGCCTATGCCCGCATCCGCAAGCAGTTCGGTCTGCCGATAGGGCGCATGGAGGGTGTCGAGGAGCCGCTGGCGCGCCTGGTGGAGTCGGCTTACGCGACCGAGGCGGCGCGCGGCGTCACCGCGGCCATGGTGTCGCGCGGTGAGCGCCCTTCGGTGATTTCCGCGTTGATGAAATATTCGACGACCGAGCGTATGCGGCGCGCCGTCAACGACGCGTTCGACATTCACGGCGGTCGCGCCATTTGCGATGGCCCGACCAATTACCTCCAGTCGGCGTATCAGATGGTTCCTGTCGGCATCACCGTCGAGGGCGCCAACATCTTGACGCGCACGCTGATCACCTTTGCGCAAGGCGCGTTGCGCTCGCACCCGTATTTGTACCGAGAGATTCAGGCGGCGCAGGACCCCGACGCCGAGCGCGGGCTCGACGCCTTCGACAGCGCCTTCGGCGATCACGTTGCTTTCTCGGTCTCCAACGCCTGCGGTGGTTTCTTCCACAACCTGACCGGCGGGCTGCTCGCCCAGGCGCCGGAGAAGTCTTTCGACACGGCGCATTGGTATCGCCAGCTCAGCCGCTGCTCGCGCAGCTTTGCCTTCGTCGCCGATCTGACCGTGGCGTCGCTCGGCGGCAGCTTGAAGACCAAACAGAAGCTATCGGGCCGGCTCGCGGATGCTCTATCGGAGCTCTACATCCTCGCCTGCGTGTTGAAGCGCTTCGAGGACGACGGGCGCCTGTCGAGCGACCGCACGTTCGTCGATCTGGCGGCGATGAACGGCCTCTACCAGTTTCAGGAAGCGCTGCGCGGTGTTGTCGACAATTTCCCCGTTGCACCGGCGCGCTGGGCAATGCGCATCGTCGCCTTCCCGCTCGGCAATCCGTACCGGCCGGCCCCGGACCACCTCGGCCATCGCGCCGTGAAATTGGTGCTCGACGCCCCCGAGGTCCGCGAGCGGCTGACACGCTATATCTACGTGTCGAAAGACGCCGACGATCCTACCGGCCTCCTCGAGGTGACATTGAAAAAAACCGTCGCCGCCGAGGAAGCGGAAAAGAAGCTTGAACGCGCCATCCGCGCGGGCACACTGCGCCGGTACCACGGCATCGACTGGATCGGGGATGCGATGGCACAGGGCGTCGTGACGGAGAGCGAAGGCCAGCAGTTGCGCGAGTTGGAAGCGCTTACGGCCCGCGTCATCGCCGTCGATCACTTTGATCCCGCCTCGTTGAAGCCCAACTACAAGTCGAGCGCTGGACCGTTGGGTCACAATTCGCGCGGTGTTGAAAGCGCTGCGGCAGAGTAGATTAAAGGGTGCAGCGGCACGGGGCCTTTCTTAGGCGCCGTGACGCGGCGCCGAGAGGAGTTGCGATGTTCAAGGCGTTGTCGCGTCCGCTGCCCGAACTCAAGGACTGGCGTTTCTCCGTCGATCAGTGGGGCATCGGCTGGGCGGAATTCGACCGCGAGGGCGAGAGCCAGAACTCGCTTGGGCGCCGGCCACTGGAAGAGCTGGCGCAGATCGTCGGCAAGGTGGAGGAGGGCGCGCGCGATAAGTCGATCCGCGGCCTTGTCATTATCTCCGCCAAGGAGCGCGGCTTCATCGTCGGCGCGGATATCCGCGAGTTCGCCGACTTCACCACCGAGATGGACGTCATCGAAAAGCTGCGCCATGTCACCGCGCTGTTCGATCGCATCGAGCGGCTGCCGGTTCCCGTCGTCTGCGCCATCAACGGTTTCTGCCTTGGCGGCGGGCTCGAACTGGCACTTGCCTGCCACTACCGCATCGCCACCCGCGACAGCGGCACCAAGCTCGGGTTCCCCGAGGTCAAGCTCGGCATCTTCCCCGGCTTCAACGGCACTGCGCGCTCCATCCGCCTGGCGGGCGCGCCCGCCGCCATGCAGGCGATGTTGACGGCCAAGATGCTGTCCGCTTCCGCCGCACGCGGCATGGGCCTCGTCGATCAGCTGGTCGATAGCCGCGGCGCGTTGCCGTGGGCCGCGCGCAAGGCGGTTCTGCGCAATCGCAAATCGAAGCCTGCCGGATTCGCCAAGCAGCTACTCTCCAAGTGGCCCGCGCGCGACCTGCTGGCCAAACGCATGCGCGCCGAGGTGCGCAAGAAGGCGCGCGAGGATCACTATCCGGCGCCCTATCGGCTGATCGATCTGTTCGAGCGCTACGGCGGTAACGACGAGGCGATGAAGGCCGCCGAGACGCGCGCCTTCGCGCCGCTGATGGCGTCCGACCAATCGCGCAATCTGCGCCGCGTATTCTGGCTGTCCGAGTTGCTAAAGGGGCAAGCACCCAAGAAGCTCGGGTGGCGCCCAAGCCGCGTGCACGTCATCGGCGCCGGTACCATGGGTGCCGACATCGCCGGCTGGTGTGTCGCCTCCGGTATGGAAGTGACGCTGCAGGACGTCTCGGCCGAGCAGATCGCCAAGGGCATCGCCGCGCAGGGCAAGCTGTTTGCACGCAAGTTCAAGACCAAGGCGCTGCGCGATGCGGCCAAGGCGCGCCTCATCGCCGATCCCAAGGGCGACTACATCCACCACGCCGACGTCGTCATCGAGGCGATCGTCGAGAACCTCGCGATCAAGCAGAAGGTTCTGGGCGAGGTCGAAGCCAAGATGAAGCCCGGCGCCGTGCTGGCGACCAACACGTCCTCGCTGCAGATCGAGGACATCGCCGCCGGTCTGCCCGATCCGGGACGCCTCATCGGCCTGCACTTCTTCAATCCGGTGGCGCAGATGCCGCTCGTCGAGGTGGTGCGCGGCGTGCAGTCGCGAGAGGAAGAGGTGAAGCGCGGCGCGGCCTTCGTCGCCGCCATCGACAAGTTTCCCGCTCATCACCAAGAGCGTGCCGGGCTTCCTCGTCAACCGGGTCCTCACGCCTTACATGTTCGGCGCCATGCAGCGGCTGGAGCACGGCGAGGACAAGGAGCGCATCGACGAGGCGGCGCGCACCTTCGGCATGCCGATGGGCCCGATCGAGCTTGCCGATACGGTCGGGCTGGACGTGTGCGCGCATGTCGCCCGGATCCTCAAGTTCTCGCCGGAAGGCTCGAAGCTCGACCGGCTCGTCGCCGCCGGCAAGCTCGGCAAGAAGACGGGCGAAGGCTTCTACGTCTGGAAGGACGGCAAGCCGGAGAAGACCGGCCGCACCTTCGACAAGGCGGAGATGGAACGTCTCGGACGCGAGCTGGTCGAGCCGATGATCGCCGAAGCGCAACGCAGCGTCGACGAGCAGGTGGTCGAGAGCGCGGATCTTGCCGATGCCGGCGTCATCTTCGGCACCGGCTTTGCACCTTTCCGTGGCGGACCGTTGCACTACAAGGCATCGCAATCGCCGGCAGCGCCTGCACGCGCCGCCGCCGCTGAGTAATCGGGTACGCCGAATGCCAAGCAATCTTGTAGCGTCTGGGCCATCGTTCCTATCTCCCTCCCCCTCGATGGGGGAGGGTCGGGGTGGGGGTGGTGCGCTGCCCTCGATGTCGTGGACACCCCCCTCCCTAACCCTCCCCCGCAAAGCGGGAGGGAACCCCTTTTTCGCGACCCGAGCGAGGACGTCAGTATGCAACGTTTCCTGAGACGCGTCGCAGTGGTCGGCGGAGCGCGCATTCCGTTCTGCCGCTCAAATACCTTCTACGCCGACCTGTCGAACCTCGACCTGATGACCGGCGCGCTCAATGCCTTGGTCGATCGCTACGAGCTCAAGGGTCAGCATATCGACGAGGTGGTCGGCGGCGCCGTCATCACCCACTCGAAGGATTTCAACCTGACGCGCGAAGCCGTGCTCGGCACGAGCCTCAAGGCTTCGACGCCCGGCATCACCATGATGCAGGCCTGCGGCACCAGCCTGCAGGGCGGCCTCGGCAGCGCCGCGAAGATCGCTACGGGCGAGATCGAAACCGCCATCGCAGTCGGCTCCGACACGACCTCGGACGCGCCCATAGTCGTGTCGAAGAAGCTCGCCAAACGCCTGACGCAAGCGGCGCAGCAGAAGACCTTCATGGACAAGCTGAAGGTGTTCAAAGGTTTCTCCCCGGGCGAGCTGGCACCGAATGCGCCCGCCAATGCCGAGCCGCGCACGGGCTTGTCGATGGGTGAGCATGCCGAGCTGATGGCACAGGAGTGGGGCATCACCCGCGCCGAGCAGGACGCGTTCGCGCTGGAAAGCCATCGCAAGGCAGCCGAGGCCTACCGGGACGGCTATATGGACGATCTCGTTGCGCCGTTCGCCGGCGTCTACCGCGACAACAACATCCGCATCGACGCGACCTTAGAGAAGCTGGGCACGCTCAAGACAGCCTTCGACAAGACCGAGCGCGGCACGCTCACCGCGGCGAACTCCACGCCGCTCACCGACGGCGCCGCCGCGGTGTTGCTCGCCTCTGAGGAGTGGGCGACCAAGCACGGCCTGCCGGTGCAGGCGTATCTCACCTACTCGCAGGCGAGTGCCAACGACTTTGTCGGCGGCGACGGGCTGCTGATGGCGCCGACGATCGCCGTCTCCAAGATGCTGGAGCGCGCCGGACTTCGCTTGCAGGACTTCGACTACTACGAGATCCACGAGGCCTTCGCTGCCCAGGTGCTGGCGACGCTGAAGGCCTGGGAGGATCCGACTTACTGCAAGGAGGTGCTGGGCCGCGCCGAGCCTATGGGCTCGATCGATCGTTCCAAGCTCAACGTGCGCGGCTCTTCGATCGCGATGGGCCATCCGTTTGCCGCGACCGGCGCCCGCATCGTGGGCAACCTCGCCAAGTTGCTGTCGCAGCATCATGGGCGCGGGCTCATCTCCATCTGCACCGCCGGCGGCATGGGTGTCGCCGCCATCCTCGAATCGAAGGACGCCGCCGAGCTGCATCAGGCCGCGTAGGTTGCTGTTGGCACCCTTTTCGTCATGGCCGCGCAGGCGGCCATCCACGCCAGCTTCAGTCTATACTGCCGGAAAGCTAAGAGCGTAGCCCGCGACTGCATCAATGCCTCCCACGCCTGTAGCGTTCGTGGAGACTTGCGTGGATGGCCGCCTGCGCGGCCATGACGGTTGAAGATGACGTGACGGGGCGGAGGACAACCCTACTCGACAGGGGCGGGAAGGTATGCGACGCACCGCGAACCATCAGCAACGCGGGGCGCGCATTGGTCATGGCTAAGGACAAGGCCGTCAAGGCGGCGCGGCAGCTCGAGGTCAGCGCGCGGTCTCGCCCGCGAACTCGCCGGCAAGCTCGACCTCAACGCTTCGCTGCGCCTGTGGGACGGCTCGCTTACGCCGCTCGGCAAGAACGTCACCGGTCCATTCGAGATCAGCATCGCCGACGCCGGCGTGATCGGCTCGCTGTTGCGCTGGCCGACGCTCGACAACTTCATCCGCCACTACGTCGACAAGGGCATCGACTTTTCCGGCGGCACGCTCATCGACCTCGGCTCGCAGCTCAATCAAGGTGGCCGCTCCGTCAAGCTGAAGGGGCGCGATGCGCTGCAGTTCGCCCGGCAGCTCTACCCGTTCCTTACCGCCCGCAGCGACGAGCGTCGGCGACGATCAGGGATTCGAGGGTGAGATCACCGGCCGCAAACGCAAGACCGCCGACAACAAGGACTACATCCAGTTCCACTACGACCTGTCGAACGACTTCTACGCGCTCTTCCTCGACCCGGAGATGGTCTACTCCTGCGCCTACTACACCGACTGGAACAACGACGTGGCGCAGGCGCAGCGCGACAAGCTGGAGATGATCTGCCGCAAGCTGCGGCTGAAGCCGGGCGAGCGGTTCCTCGACATCGGCTGCGGCTGGGGCGGGCTCATCTGCCATGCGGCGAAGAACTATGGCGTCACCGCGCACGGCATCACGCTATCGGAGGAGCAGCTCGCCTTCGCCAGGGAGAAGATCAAGCGCCTCGGCCTCGAGGACAAGCGTGACCGTGGAGCTGAAGGACTACTCGATGATGGCGGGGCAGTTCGACAAGATCGCCTCCATCGGCATGTACGAGCACATAGGTCTGAAGAACATTCCCGGCTACATGCAGAAGATGCAGCAATTGCTCGCCGAGAACGGTTTGTTCCTCAATCACGCGATCGCGCGACGTGCGCCGAAACAGGGGTGGTTCAAGAAGCGCTTGCGCCCGGAGCAGAAGGCGATCGCCAAGTACATCTTTCCCGGCGGCGAGCTCGACGATATCGGCCATTCGATCTTCGCCATGGAGCGCGCGGGTTTCGAGATCCTGGATGTCGAGGCTTGGCGCCTGCATTACGCGCGTACGTGCAAGCTTTGGTGCGAGCGGCTGACCGCCAACCGCGAGGAGGCGATCCGCCACGTCGGCGAGCAGAAGTACCGGATCTGGGTGGCGTATCTGGCCGGCGTGTCGCTGGCGTTCTCGCGCGGCACGCTGCGCATCTTCCAGACGCTGGTGTCGAAGAACGCCAAGCGCCCGCCGGCTGTGCCGCCCTCGCGCGCCGACCTCTATCGCTGAGGCACGCCTTCGTGTTCTCGCGGGCGAGCGCCCCGAGGGATGTCAAAGAGCGAGGGAGGCTGCGGGGCGGGGAAACGCCGCGAACGCTGTCTTACGTTTTTTGAGCGACGGTTGCCGCCCCGCAGCAGCGATTCATGGGCATACCCGCGGCGTCTTGCAGGGGTTTCCCCCTCCCGGACTTTCACCAGGTGGGCGCGGCGCAGCCTCAGGTAGTCGAGACCGTACGTTGACGGCACGTGTACCCGACCTGCAGCCCGCCCTCGAACAGGAACGTCTCGAGTATCTCGACCCTCTTCAGCGGGGCGGGATGGGGGGAGTATGCGACGCGCTGCGAGGGGCGGGGATTAGTTGGGCGCGAGCGGCGTCCCCAACTGACACGTGTTGAGGCCGTTGCACGCCCCCGCGATGCTGTTCGCTACGTCGCAGAGGACGTGTGTGCGTCCGCGCCGTCCGTGCGGAGCATGGCTCTGCCATGACGAGCGGCGCGTGCGCACGAGGTGTCGCGTGCACATGCATGCGCCGACATTATTTTTGCGCAATCGTGGAGCACAACTGTCATCGAGGCGTGCAGCGTTGACGAATTGCGGGGAAGGCAATCATCAACGGAAGGGGGAACGCCCATGCCGCTCACACGGGCTGCGATACCGGCTGTTCAAGATACATCTCGGGGAATTGTGCGCTTCATCATGCGAGATGGAGGCAAGCGCGTTGAAATCCTGGTGTCCAACGCGGCGCTCGATGACATCGACAATGTCTCGACTGACGAATGCTCCTATTTCCATCGCTTCAAAGAGCATCGGCGAAGCTTTGAGTACATCGCCAGCCAAAAGTACGACAAAGGTTATGTCGAGCTGGATGGCACGGTTCGCATCAAGGGCATCGACCTGCCACTGATCAGCTCGGACTGAGCTAGCAGCGCGCGACCGCGCCACAGGAAGCCGTCTTAGGCCATTTGGTGGCGCTTGGCGGCTTCCTCGGCCTTCAGCTCTTTCTTGGAGAGCTTGCCGATCATCGTTTTCGGCAGCTCGTCGCGGAACTCGATCTCGGCCGGCATCTCGATCTTCGAAATGCGTGCCGCGAGATGCTCGCACAGCTCCGGCACGGTGACGGAGGCGCCGGGCTTGAGGCGTATGAACGCCTTCGGCGCCTCACCGCGCTTTTTGTCGGGGATGCCGATGACCGTGACCTCGGCCACCGCCGGGTGCTCGTAGATCGCTTCCTCGACGCGCCGGGGATAGACGTTGAAGCCCGACGAGATGATGAGGTCCTTGATGCGGTCCTCGATGAAGAAGAAGCCGTCCTCGTCCATGCGCGCCACGTCGCCGGTGCGCAGGAACTCGCCCACCATCTGCTCGGCGGTATCTTCGGGCCGCTTGTAGTAGCCGAGCATGACCTGCGGGCCCTTGATGCAGATCTCGCCCTTTTCGCCGACCGGCACTTCCTTGGTCGGGTCGGCGAGATCGCGCAGCGAGATGATGGTGCCCTGCAGCGGCACGCCGATCGAGCCGGGTTTCACCGGACCATCGATGGGATTGCAGGTGACGACGGGGGACGTCTCCGACATCCCATAGCCCTCGACGACCTTGCAGCCGGTGATCGCCTCGAATCTGCTGCTTCACCTCCAGGGGAAGGGCGGCGCCGCCCGACAGGCAGAACTTCAGCGACGAGAGATCGAAGCTCTTGATGCGCGGGTGGCTCATGATGGCGTTGAGCAGCGTCGGAACGCACGGCATGATCGTCGGCTTCTCGCGGTCGATCAGCTTCAGCGCTTCGTCGAGCGAGAAGCGCGGCATGATGACGATATGCGCCGCCCGGCTGATGGCGACATTCATCACCACCGTCAGCGCGAAGACGTGGAAGAACGGCAGGACACCGAACACCCGCTCGGTGCCGCTCCCGAGGTCGGGGCTCCACGCCGCCACCTGCTGCGTATTCACGTAGCAGTTGGCATGCGTGAGCATGGCGCCCTTGGGCGTGCCCGTCGTCCCGCCGGTGTACTGCAGCACCGCAACATCGGTCCGCGGATCGATCTTGACCTTCTCGGCGTGACCGTCTCCCGCCATCACCTCGGCTTCGAGGATGATCTTCTCGCGGGCCGCCGAATCCAGCGGCCGCGCCAGGTCCTTCGACTTGAACAGCCGGAACAGAACGGCCTTGGTCACCGGCAGAAGTGCCGGGAAGGAGGCAACGACGGCGCGCTTCAGGCACCCGGCATCGAGCAGCGCCTCCACCTTGCCGAACAGCACCTGCAAGTCGAGCGTCACCATCAGCTCGGTGTCGCTGTCCTTCACCTGCTGGGTCAGCTCGGCGACGGTGTAGAGGGGGTTGAAGTTGACGACCGTCCCGCCGGCCTTCATCACGGCAAAGAAGAAGACGATGAAGGTCGGCGAGTTCGGCAGGAACAGACCGACTTTGATGCCTTTGCGCACGCCGAGCCGCTGCAGCCCGCGCGTGGCGCGGTCGACCTTCTCGCCGATCTCGCGATAGGTGAGTGTCTTGCCGAGGAAGGTCGTGCAGGGGTGGTTCGGGATAGGCGGCGACCGCGTCGTCGAGAAGCCGGTAGAGCGGCGCGACGCTCAACGGCATGTGCCAGTCGACACCCTTAGGATAGTGGTTGAGCCAAGGCATGCGTGGCTGCGACGCGTTGGCCGGAGCTGGGGGGCGGCCTTTCGTCATCCTCGAGCGTCTCCCAGGCAGAGCTCGAAATATACGCCGAGCCCGTTGCCGGACCGTTGCGGGCCCTTCGCGCAAATCGGGTAACAGGTCCTTGAAATCCGCCTTGTTATTGAACACGTTTGCGGGGCGCTGGCCAGAGCGGCGGCAACGGCAACTGTGGGCAGCGCAAGGGTTGTGAAGAGGTTTTGCTGTACCCTAAAGGACAGCAGGCTCGTATGATCGGTCCTACGGATGTGTGCGCCGTGCCGGGTTGGGCCGGCGCAGGCCCCCGCAGCTAGACTTGCTGGACGTTTAAGGATATGTGACGCCACAGCTTGTTGTGCTAGTGGGCTTGCACTAGTTAGGAACGAAGTAATACGGGCCCCAGGCTTCTTTTGAGCGGGGGTGGGAGAACGATATGGACGAAGTTGGCACCAAGATCGTCGAGATCCTGAAGAAGCACATGAAGGAGCCGCGCGACGACATCTCGCTGTCGACGCCGCTTACGGATCTCAAGATTGAGTCCCTCGATCTTGCAATGATCGTTTTCGACATCGAAGATACTTTCGGCATCGAGATCCCCTACAACGCGAACGAGGACGTCGAGGACTTCAAGACCGTCGGCTCCGTCGTTGACCGCGTAAAGGATTTGATGGCGAAGGGTCCCGCAGCGGCTGGCGCCAAGGC
Organism: uncultured Alphaproteobacteria bacterium; assembly: GCA_963795225.1. Taxonomy (GTDB): domain Bacteria; phylum Pseudomonadota; class Alphaproteobacteria; order Rhizobiales; family Hyphomicrobiaceae; genus Hyphomicrobium_A. The sequence continues at coordinate 74,306 of CAWCHB010000008.1, forward strand.
TTGATGACGGGCGGCCCGGGCGCTTTGTGGGCGCATCTGGCCTGATCTCGCGAGCTTCCCCTCAAGGCATCCGCCGGCTCGCAATCTGATTATCTCGCGGCGTCTCAGCGCCGCTCAGGACCGGCAGGAACTAAATGGCAAACGCGAACGGTGCACGCCGCGTCGTGGTGACCGGGATGGGCGTCGTCACGCCGATCGGTCAGACGGTCCCGGAATTCTGGGACTCCATGAAAGTTGGCAAGTGCGGCGTCACGGCGCTCGGCGGCTTTCCCCTCGAGGATCTCAAGATCCTGATCGCCGCGCAGATCAAGGACTTCGACCCCAAGGCGCGGCTGAAGCACTTCCAGCGCGACAAGCTCATCATGCACGCCGACCGCTACTCGTGGTTCGCCGCCGCGGCGGCCGACGAGGCGGTGAAGCAATCGGGCTGACAGTTCCGTTCGCCGACCCCTATCGCGACGGCCTGCATCATCGGCTCCGGCGCCGGCGGTCTCGTCACCTTCGAGAAGTCCTATCGCGACCTGTTCATCGACGACAAGCGCGCCACCCATCCGCTGACGCTGCTGCGCATCATCGGCTCGTCGGCCAGCGCCCACGTCGGCATCGAGTTCGGCGTCAAGGGACCGACCTTCGCCACCTGCAGCGCCTGCTCGACGGCGACGCACGCCATCGGCATCGCCCGCGACTACATCCGCAACGACCTGGTCGACGTCGCCATCGCCGGCGCATCGGAGTCCGTCATCAACTACGGCACCATGAAGGCCTGGCAGGCGCTGCACGTGCTGTCGCCGCGAGGGCTGCTTCCCGTTCGCCAAGAAGCGCAACGGCACGGTGCTCGGCGAGGGCGCCGGCATCCTCGTGCTGGAATCGCTGAGCACGCCAAGGCGCGCGGCGCCAACGATCCTCGCGGAGATCGTCGGCTACGGCATGACGTCGGACAGCCAAGGACATGGTCAACCCCGACATCGAGGGGCCGAACGAGGCCATGCGCTGGCGCTCGACGATGCGCAGACTTGCGCCGTCGGACATCGACTACCTCAACGCCCACGGCACGGCGACGACCATCAACGACACCAACGAGACGCGCGCCATCAAGGCGGTGTTCGGCAACCACGCCAAGAACCTCGCCATCTCCTCGACCAAGTCGATGCACGGCCATCCGCTCGGCGCCGGCGGCGGCATCGAGGCCGTGGCCTGCATCAAGGCGATGAACGAGAACTGGGTGCCGCCGACCATCGGCCTCGACGAAGCCGATCCGGAGTGCGACCTCGACTACGTGCCCAACGTCGGCCGCAAGCTCGACGGTCACCTACGCGATGTCGAACTCGTTCGCCTTCGGCGGCCTCAACGCGGTGCTGATTTTCGGCCCGCCGCCGGCCTGAGCATGGCGGTCTGATACGCCTCACGCGCTGCGCCTTCCCGGGCGTGGCGCGTTTGCATACAAACAGACACGCATCGGCCGCATCTGCCTGGCGCGCCTTTCGCCCGACATTTCCGAGGCCCTGGAACGACATAGCAGCGTTCTGCACGTGCTCCCCAGTGGGTCTGCACGTGCGGCTGCAACCAGAAGGCGTCGCCACGGTTGCCTCGCTTTCTATTGCTGGCGCCCCCTCCCAATGAGAGAGTGGCTGCAACGGCGGCACGAGACCGTCCGACTTGGGAGACGCACATGCGGGAGATTGTAATCCGGGCGGGAAAGGTGGCCATCCGCGCGCGGCTCCTGGAGACGCCGACCGCCGAGCGCATTTGGGCGGCGCTGCCCATCCACGCCGAAGCCAAGCTGTGGGGGCATGAGATGTACTTCAATGCCCCGGTCAGCTCGGACCCCGAGCCCGGCGCCCGCGAGATCGTCAACGCCGGCGAGATTGCCTTCTGGCCGGACGGCGACGCCATCGCCATCGGCTTCGGTCCCACCCCCGTGTCGCGGCGCGGCGAAATCCGCATGGCGAGTCCCTGCAACATCTGGGCGATGGCGCTCGACGACGTCAGCCGCCTGAAGGCGGTGCACGCAGGCGAGGGCATCTCCATCGTTTCCGCCAACGGCGAGGCCGCCTAGCGCGCGAGCAGCCGACGGCTGAGCTTCTGCAAGCGCATGCCCGAGGCGGCGCCGGGCAGGCGGCGCACACGCGGCTTCATCAGGAAGCTCACCAGCGGCAACAGCAGCGTCAATGCCGCAACAGTGCGCGGGTGCACCCGGCGTTCACCGGTGCGGCGGAACCAACGCATGCGACATCGGTTCCTCCACGAGTGCGGTCCGCGTTGCATTCGAGCCGGCTATAAAGCTCGCGATTCTCGCTGCACGCGGATCACCAAGGGGGACTGTTGATGCTCAAGTTGAACGCCGCTGCGATTGCTGCGCTCCTCGCGCTGTCCGGAAACGCCTTCGCCGTCAGTGAAGCGGTCAAGGTTGCCTGCAAGCCGGACTACATCGCCTATTGCAACAATATGGTGGTCGGCAGCCCGCAGCTCCGCGCCTGCATGAAGACCAATGCTCTGAAGCTGTCGAAGCCGTGCCTGCAAGCACTGGTCGACAACAAGGAAGTCACGAAAGCTGACGTCGACGATTACCTTGCCAAGACCAAGAAGGCCGACTGAGGTTTGTTTGGCCTTGGCGCTGCTTGCGCTGATCGGGGCCGCACGGCGACGTTGAGGACCTGCTGCCGTAAGTCCGCTGCGCGCAAAGAAAAGCTGCCGCAACGAGAGCTACGGCAGCATAGCGGGTAGAGGCTGTTGTTGTTTTTTGGGGCTTTCACTCGCCCGAAGTACACACCCAACGCCGCCCCCGCCGGGGAGTTCCACCCCGGTTGTGGTGCGCAAAGCGTTAAGGATTGGTGGGCCCGCCAGGACTTCGAACCTGGAACCAGGCGGTTATGAGCCGCCAGCTCTAACCATTGAGCTACGGGCCCCGGCCGCCGCGAGAATTGAGAATTTGCCGGGCAGGACGGCCCCTCATACCAGACTTACCATTGCCCCCGAAAGCCACCGATTTCGCCGCGAAACCGTCCGCGAAGGGGGCCTATCGTCACGCAGCAGCACCTCTCTCAACACAGCCCAAGGCAAAAACATGCGTTCCCTCGCCACCAGCATTCGAACCGCCGTTGTCGGACTTGCCCTTTTCACCGCCGCGCCCCTCGCTCAAGCCGATGACAAAGCGCCCCGGCGGTCGATTACCGTCTCAGCCTCCGGCACGGTGAGCGTCGAGCCCGACCAGGCTCGGATTACTTCCGGTGTCACCGCCGACGGGGCCAGCGCGCGCGAGGCGCTGACCAACAATACCGCCGCCATGCAGAAGGTGATCGCGGGATTGAAGGAAAGCGGCATCGATCCCAAGGACATCCAGACCGCCTCGTTCCGCGTCGAGCCGCGCTATACGCGACCCATCGAGGGGCAGGCCGCGAAGATAGACGGCTACAGCGTCACCAACGAGGTGCAGGTATTGGTGCGCGATCTCGACAAGCTCGGCGATATCCTCGACCGGCTCGTCACCGCCGGTGCCAACCAGACGGCGGGGCTGAATTTCGAAGTCAGCAAGGCGGAGACCCTGCTCGACGAGGCACGCCAGCAGGCCGTCGCCAATGCGCTGCGGCGCGCCAAGCTCTACGCCGCCGCGGCGGGTGCCGAGGTCGGCGAAGTGCTGACCATCGTCGAAGGCGGCGGTGAGCCCCCGCGTCCCATGGTCATGGCGCGGGCGATGAAGGCGGAAGCGGTGCCGATCGAGCGTGGCACCGAGACGCTGGAAGCCAATGTGACCATCACCTGGGCGCTTGACTAAGCGGCTATACCAAGCTCATTCAGGCGGCCAGCGGGACGAGCAGGAGCTTCGAGATAAGCAGAAGCTTCGGCGCCCTGTCCGTTCCTAGGCTCGTTCATGGTGAGGTTTGAACCCATGCTCTACGCTTGGACGTCGATCGGCTTCATCCTCCTTATCGCCATTCTCTTGTTAGCCTTCATTCTATGGCGCAGAGAGGCTCCCGTTCTGGCCGTCGCCGCACTCGTGGTGGGTATCCCCCTCTGGTTCGGATGGGAATACGCGCGTCCGACGTGGACGACCGGCATCGTCACGGGAACGGAAGTGCGCCGTAGCGATCCCGACGCGAGGGGGCATACGACCGACATCGAATACATCTACATGCGCAACCGGTCCGACCGGGGGCTTGAGCTGATCAATGAAGACTCCTGGTGGTGGCTGAAGCGGAATAGCGAGCGCGTGTTCAACGACGCCAAAACCGCGCAGTCGCGCAACACCGAGATGACCCTCATGTGGAACCGGTGGCGCTCCACCCTCTTCAGTTGGTACCCCAACGTGATCCGCATCGGCCCGGCCGGCAATTGGCCGTTCTGGTCGCTGCGCACCATCGTCTTCTACGGCCTCTCCATCGTCCTTTGGCTCGGCTATTTCTACGCCTTCGTCAGGCTCAGCCGCTCGAGCACGCCCAGTGCATGAACGCGACGCCGACGAACGCAGAGTGATGGCGCGGGCGATGAAGGCGGAAGCGGTGCCGATCGAGCGCGGGACCGAGACGCTCGAAGCCAACGTGACCATCACATGGGCGCTGAAGTAGGCGTTGAGGTCCCAGCTCGTCGACTTGATGCGTTTCCCACACTGTCATCCTCGGGCTTGCCCCGAGGATCCAACCCTAAGCTTGCGCGACGGTTGATTGTGCTGCGGCACGTCCTCGTCCAATTCCTCGCTTGGCAGCTTGCTGCGCGCTGGGTCCCGGGCCAAGCCCGAGGATGACACCTGTTGTGGCGTTGAGTTCGGTTGAGGTCCCGCCGTAGGCGTCGTTCTGAGGTGTGTCTTCGACTGATCATGCGCTGGATCCCGGATCGCCGCTCCGCTGCGTCCGGGATGACAGATACCGCTATTCCAGGGTGACGATCTCGACCGTGTCGGCGAGCTTCGCCGCGCCCGGCTGGTTCGGCCAGTCGATGTAGTTGCGCATCTCGCCGGACGTGCGCAGGTGGCGCAGGCGGGCGAGGTCGATGTCCGCCGTCACCCACTGCGCGGCATTCATCTCGCCCTGCGCCAGGATACCGGTGTCCGACACCGTCTGCTCCGACGGCACGTAGATGCCGGCAGCGCCGCTGTTGCGGTCGACGGCCGGCGACCACAGCGCGTCGCCCACGGTCGGGCTGACGATCGCCGCGATCTGGTTCTCCAGCGCCCGCGCCCGCGCGCCGGTGCGCACGCGATGATACCCCGACACGCGCTCGGTGCATGAGGGCACCAACAGCAGCTCGGCGCCGGCTTCCGCCATGGCGCGCGCCAGCAGCGGGAATTCGCTGTCGTAGCAAATGTTGATCCCGATCATGCCGAGCACGGTGTCGAACAGGCGCACCTGCTTGCCCGCCGAGATGCCCCAGTCGGTCTCGAACGGCGTCATGATCAGCTTTTCCTGCACGCCGATGCTGCCCTTGGGCGTCACCAGCTGCGCCGCGTTGACGAAGCGGCCTTCGCCTTTGCGCACCGGCCCGCTGCCCACGAGAATGTGGACGCGGTGCTTCCCAGCCAGCTCCTGGTGCAGGCTGACGCGATCGACTTCGAGATCGGCCACCGCCTGCAGCGTGGCATCGAGATTGCCATAGACCTGCTCGCCGAGGGCTGCCGCTTGCTCGATCGCGGCATACTCGGGGAATACCAGCACCTCGGCTCCCGTCTCGGCGCCGTCGGCGACCCAACGGGCGATCTTGTCCCGCCACGCATCGAGCGTAGCCGGTTGATCGATCGGGTATTGCGCGGAGGCGACCTTGAGGGTCTGGCGGTGGCTCATGGGCGCCTATGTGGTGACGGTGAGCGGCTTCATCCAGAACTGCATGGCGTGATCGGTCTCCGCGTCCTGGTCGATGTCCTTCCAGGCGTAGCTGGCGACCAGGCCGTCGACCGGGGCGTATCCACGCTTGTTCCAGAATCCGTCGAGCGGCACGTAGTCGGCCGGCTTCAGCGGATGATCGTCGGGGCGCACGACGCGGCAGAAGGTCGAATGCGTGAACCCGCCGAGCTTTTTGGCGTGCGCCTCGCGCCCGTCGAAGAAGGCGTGGCCGAGGCCATGCCCGCGGTGGGATTTGAGCAGCACGGACTCGCCGCAGTAGAAGATCTTGTTGAGGTCGAAGCCGGCCTTCTCGAACGGCTCGGCGAACTCGTCCGCGTGCTCGATCATCGGCGCGGCGGTCGAGGCGCCGACGATCGCGTCCCCGTCGCGGGCGATGATGCACACCGCCCCGGGGGCGGCCGCGAGCTTGGCGAGGTAGGTCTCTTCGTATTCCAGCGTGCCGTCGTACAGATACGGCCAGTCGCGAAAGACGACCATGCGCAGGCGCGCCAGCGCCGGCAGCACCGAGCGGATTTCTTCGCCGGTCAAGGATTTCACGTCCAGCGCCATGGCAACCCCTCAGGCCCGGCTATTCGACGGTCGGCTTGTCGGTGATGCGGTCGATCTTGTTGGAGGCGCCGAGCACGACGATGCGCGGCTTGTGCGTCTTGGCCTCTTCCATATCGACGGCGGCGTACGAGCAGATGATGATGCGATCGCCGAGCGCAGGCCTTGCGCGCTGCCGCACCATTGAGGCCGATCACGCCGCTGCCGGCGCGACCCTCGATGACGTAGGTCGTGAAGCGCTCGCCGTTGTCTATGTTGTAGACCTCGATGTGCTCGTTGGGCAGGAAGCCCGCGGCCTTGATGAGGTCGGCGTCGATCTTCAGCGAGCCCTGGTAGTGCAGGTCGCATTCGGTGACGGTGGCGCGGTGCAACTTGCACCTCAGCATGGTGACGAGCATGTCGCTTGACCTTGTTCAGCTCCGGCCTAGTGTGATGATCGAGAAATTCGCAGTCATCAGCGGCGAGGTGTCGAGTGAATTTCTCGATCTGAATCACACTAGCAAGTCTATGATTCCAGTGTCCCTTATGATTCCGAAGTTCGCTCCCGCCCCAGCAGCGAGCACCGGCGAACTTCGGAATCGGGACACTAGCCGGTGACCTGCGCGATCCAGTCGGTCAGGTTGTAATATGTGGTGACGCGGGCGACCTTGCCGTCGCGGATGGCGAAGAATGTGCCGGCCGGTAGCACATAGGTCTGCCCCGAGGCTTCAGGCAGACCGCTGTCGGTGGCCTTGTAGACGCCGTGCACGTTGAACTCGGCCGCGGCGCGCTGGCCGTCCTTGCTGACCATCACGACGACGTTCTCGAGCTTTTCCTTGTAGTGGTGGTCCATGCGCGCGTTGAAGGCCTTGAACTTGTCCAGCCCCTGGCGTCGCTCGCCCTGATTGACGTCGTGAATGACGTCGTCGGTCAGGCAGGCGATCATGCCGGCGCTGTCACCGGAGTTGAAGGCCTCGTAGTAGCGGCGGATGAGAGCGGCGGTTTCGCTCCGCGCTTGGCTTTCGGCGTCGCTCATGGGGGCTCCAGATGCTGCAGTTCGGAGCGCTCATTAGCAGGTCGGGGGGCACACTGCTACCGCCTGAAACAGCGACAAACAGTGCCTGATGGGCGGCCGTCGTCCTGTCGGCGGACTAAAATCCGGCGCGACGCCGGAAGATGATATCGCCCGTCTCGCCGACCGTGCGGCCGATCGAGAGGACGATACGGCGCATCCAGCGGGGCAGGCGCTCGGCCTGCGACGCGTCCTCGAGGTAGTCCTCGATGCCGTAGAGCAGTCTGGTCATGGGCGGCCTCAGCGACGATGCATCGTTCGCCAGTCAGAGCTGAGTCGCTTGCTGAACTGGTTAATCGCCGCGCAGAAGGCCGCGCACCGGTAGGGCGCGCGGTCCTTCAAATTCGAGGCTAGCAGCTACTTAGCGGCGGCTGCTGGCCGAACGGCGGGCGATCTCGGCCTTCGAGATCTCGCCGGCGGCGACGAGGGCGTTGATGCAACCCTTGGAGAGGCGAGCGCCGACGGCGCGCATGCATTTGCGCGTCTGCGCGCTCTCGGGCTGATACTTGCTGCAATTGTTGAGGTAGTCGCCGGCGCAGGCGTTGCGCACTTGCGGGCTGACGGCGACGGCCTGCGAAGCGAAGAGAGCTGACCGCGCCGAGACCGGCAACGGTGATGAGCGCAGTACGGCACGCGTGAGACTTGGATCCGAGGATTGGTTGCGATCATTGCCTTCTCAATTCCTGTACGACGGTCCTAAACGTCAGGGCGCAATGGTGTCCGGCCCGAGCGCACGGAGCAGTTCCCGACGAAACGGGTGCGCTCGTTGCATCGAGCGGAGAGACGTTGGACGGATACGATGACGACGGACGGGGTTAGGCGTCCTGCCGTACAGGATGGACCGTTAAGGTAACCGCATCGTAAACGGGCGACCGTTTAACGGGCTAAGGCAAGCGCTTAGCCGCGGCACGGCCGTGCGTCGACGTCGGCGCTCCAGCCGCTGGCGTCCTTCGTGTAGCGCACCGACTTGCTGCGCGCGACCGACCAGCGGGCCCACGCCGAGCCGTACTCGAAGTTGGTGAAGTCGGCCCACGAGCGCGCGGCGGCGGCTTGCGCGGCACCCTTGCTGCGGCCCGAGCCGGAACCGGAATGATAGTGATCCGACATGCACAACCGGCCGCCTTCCTTGCGCAGGTTGTGCGAGTAGGCAAAGCCCGTGTCGTCGGCGATGGCACCCGTCGACGCCGCCAAGGCGGCAAGAACCAGTAAAGCGAAAGCGCAGCGCATGATCGTCTCCCCCAACCGTGACCGCAGGGAAAGTGTAGACGCAGTCCGGGGGCACCGCAACGAGCGCGCGCGGCTACCAGGCGAGGCGCTCCATCGCCGCGATGGCGCTGGGGGCGGGCGGCGCAAACAGCCGGCGCAGCTTGTCGGCCGACAAGGCGGTCGCGTTCATCGTCTCGTCCCGGTGAATGCCGGAGGCGACGAAAATCGCAGGAATTCCCGCGGCTTCCGCGCCTTTGAGATCGGTACGCAAGCTGTCGCCGATGGCAATGATCCGCTCCAGCGGCACCGGCCTGCCGCGCAATCCCTCAGCCGCCGCGCGGGCCGCCGCATAGGCGTTGGCGTGCGGCTTGCCGGCCCAGAACACGCTGCCGTCCATGCGCTCGTAGAGGTCGGCGATGGCGCCGGCGCAAAGATACTGCTTGCCGCCCACATCGACGACGAGGTCGGGGTTGGCACAGACGAAGGGCAGGTTGCGCGCCCGTGCCTTCTCCAGCAGCGGCCGATAATCGTCGGCCGTTTCGTTGCGGTCGTCGTTGAGGCCCGTGCACAAGATGGCATCGGCGTCCTCCAGCGCGACCTGGTCGGCCTCGAGGCGGCTGAACGTCAGGCGATCGCGATCGGCGGGGCCGATGCAAAAGATGCGCTTGTAGCCCTGCTCGGCGATGTGGCGGAGGGCCAGCTCGCCGGAGGCGACGATGGCGTCGTAGGCTTGCCGCGGCACCCCGCGGGAATCGAGCATGCCGGCGACTCCCTCCGCCGGGACGGGAGCATTCGACACGAGGATCACCGTGCCGCCGCCCGCCTTGAAGCGGATGAGGGCGTCGCATGCGGCCTCGAAGGCGCGATGGCCGTCGTGCAGCACACCCCATACGTCGCAAAACATCACGTCATAGCCGGCAAGCAGCTCGGCGGCGTGCTGCAGGATCGGCGGGTGCGGGGCGCGGGGGCTCATGCGGGCATTGGACCGGAGTGGCATTGAACTGGAGGGCGTCTCCATACGTTCTGGAAGCGCAGAAGCCAAGCGAACGGCGAGGAGACAGCCATGGACACGCCGAGAGACCCTCCGAAAAGCCCGGATCGCCCGCGAGACCAAAGGCGAAGGCGCGCCCAAGCGCAAGCGCAACGAGGGCACGGTGACGGCCGAGGAGCGGGCCGAGCCCGAGCGCGGCAACGAACGCACCGACGGCCGCCTCATCGACCGCGAGCGGGATGCCCACAATCCCGATGGCATCTGAGGCGTTTGTGTCGGCGCTTGCGAAGCGGGCCGCGGACCTCTAGTTCCACTGCATGCCGCAGACGATCTATCGCGCCGCTGCCGGGGCATTCACCGCCGTTTGCGTCGTGGCGCAGTATTGGCTGCTGGTCCGCGGCGACAGCCTCGGCGGCATGGCCGGATCGTCCCTCAGGTTCTTCAGTTTCTTTACGATCCTCACCAATGTGCTGGCGGCGGCGACGCTGCTCGTCCCGCTCGTGGCGCCGCATTCGGCCGCGGGACGGTTCCTCACGCGTCCGGCCGTGCGTACCGCGGTGACCGGCTACATCATCATGGTGGGCGTCATCTACTATCTGCTGCTGCGCGACCTGAGCCAGCGGCAGGGGTGGCCGATGTTCTTCGAGTACATGCTGCACTACGTGACGCCGCCGCTGTTCGTCATCGACTGGCTCGTCTTCGTCGACAAGCGCGAGCTCGACTGGCGCATCGGATTCAGCGCGCTGGGCTTTCCGCTCGCCTATCTCGTCTGGACGGTGATCCACGGCGCGGCAACGGGCTGGTATCCGTACCCGTTTATCGATGCCGCCGAACTGGGATACCCGCGCGCCCTTCTCAATACTGCCGGGCTCGTGCTCGTGTTCGTGGCCCTGGAGCTGGCGCTGGTGGGAATCGGACGCCTGCTCGCGCGCGGTGGCGAGCGCGGAGCCTAGAGCGCGCTCAACGGCGTGCGGGCTACTTCGCCTCGATCTTCACTGCCGGGGTGTCGATGGTGATGCCGTGGCGCGAGTGCTCGTAATAGAGGTAGCCGAGCACGGCGACGGCGGCGAGCAGCACGATGATGACGAGGCTCTTGGCGTCCATGGGAAGGCTCCTGCCGGTTGTTGTCTTTTCGCCCGCATCCAATCGGGTGCCACAACGCCCCGAAGTCGGCAAGAATGCCGTCACGGCGCCGCGCTGACGCCGTGACGGTGCGATGGATTAGATCAGCGTCCCCGACGGTCGTCGTCGAAGTCGCCGAGCTTGTCGAAGCAGCGCTGCAGCTCCACGGAGCGACCGCGTTGCTCATCGGCAATTTGCCGGCGCGGCACATACCGGCACCAGCGGAAATGCGGCTCCGCATTGTTCACCCACGCCGGACCGCGCAGGCCGCAGCGGAAGCGCAAGTTGGCGTCCGCCTGCACGACGGCGATGCGGGCATAGACCTCGCACGAAGCGCGCTTGCCTTCGACGTCGCCGCGGCGGTCGTCGCGGCCGAACTTGAAAGAGAAGCCGCCGTCGCGGTCGAGCCGCAGCGTCTGGGCTCCGGCTAGCGCAGTGGCGAGCACGACGATTGCGGCGGCTAAAAGCATAGATATGCGCATGGGGTTCTTTTGGCTCCAATCGGCACAATACCGGGGGCAGTAGACGGGAGCTTTGTGGCAGCCTGATGCGGGGGGAGTGCCGCTCGCGGTTCGCCGCCCGCCATGCCGCAGTGTTCACCCATGTGGATCACTGGTCGGATAGCACTCCCATCGAAAATAGGGGCGTCGATTTCGCCCTCCTTCGCCGTGGACGCTTGTAATTGGCCAGGGACTTGAGCACGCGCACTTGGGCCTCAGATGCCCAACTCGCTATGCGAACCCAGTCGCACGAGCTGCAGAGTGTCCTCGCCGACCTTGCGATAGATCAACACTAAATCAGGCTTCACATGACAGTCGCGGTGGTCGTTCCACTCGCCCTGCATGGGATGGTCGAAATAGCGCTCGGGCAGGGGCTTGTCCGCCGCAAGAAGTTTGATCGTTTCTTCTAATAACGAATTCTAAGTCCTTGCCGGCCTTGGCCGACTTACCTTTTTTCTCGCGTACCAGATCCTTCGCAAATCGCCGAGTCGGCTCAACGCCGCGCGGCTCGCGACGCTGGGCGACGGGCGGGTTTGGCGGCTGCCCTAGCAGCGGCCCTAAAAGGGATCTGCTGCCGCTCTTCTTCTTCATCATTGAGGGTAGCCAACATGTCTGCGGCGTTGTCGAAACGCCTCAACCCGCCGCTGCGGGCTTCCTGCATCGCTTCGATCGTCGTCTGGTTAGGCACGAGGGGCGCGAACGGAAGCTGCTTCTCGGCGACGATGCGATACATCATCATCCGGAAGGCTTCAGAACTCCGTCATGCCAATCTTCTGCAGCACCGCCCTGGCGCTTTTCTTAATGCCAGCGGGGATACGTGCGCGTACCACTTCGTCGTTCATTTCAATCATCCATCAACGGTTGGGCTACAATGTAGCTCAACTATCTAAACGGCACAAGGTTGCAAGGGACTATCGCCGCGGCGTGGGCGATCAGGTGTATGCAACTTCTGCACGTGCAGGCGCCAACAGAGGAGGCCGGGGTTCGTTCCGCCAAGCTGCTTGTGCGGATCGAAGACGCTAGAACCCCGCGCCTAAGTCATTGAAATGCTGGTGCCGGCTGCAGGATTTGAACCTGCGACCCCCTGATTACAAATCAGGTGCTCTACCAACTGAGCTAAGCCGGCTCGCGCGAGGCGCGCTGCCTTATATCGCGCAGATCTTACGACAACCAGACGTGCTGCCTGCGCCGCGATCGCGCCGTCGCGGGGCGGTGGTTAGCCCTTCCTTAGCCATATCCTGACAGGGTGGAAAGAGTTGCGTCAGTTTATCATGTCGAGGGTTTGCGCATGCGTTTCAACACTTCACTCGCCGCTATCGGCGTCGCCATTCTCATGGGCGTCGTCTCGGCCCCCGCAGAAGCACGGGGCTGGTGCCGGGGTGCCCCGGCAGGCTGGTGCGGGCCACAACCCGTCAGCCACTTCATCTACTACCCCCGCTACTCCAACGTCTATCAGTACGCCACGCTGGTGCCCTATCCGGGCGCCTACCGCTATATGCCGGCCGGCTACGACGATCGCTTCTACCGCCCCTATGGGCAGTATGCGCGTCGCTTCTGGAGACCGCGCCGCGCTTATGGGCCCGCTTACGTCGCCTATCCCGTTGCCGCGCCGGCTCCCGGTTGCTGCGGCGGCGGCTACCTGAAGTAAGGCGGTCACGAAGCTGCCGAACAAGGTCCGCGGTCAGGCCACATTCGTGTGGCGAGGCTTAGCGCAGAGAGAGGAACAAGGCGTGCTGCGCCGCGTTTCCTCTCTCGCGATGCGCGATGCCGCTCGGGACGCGGTACAGATTTGGGAGGCGTGGCATGATCAAGCAGATCCTGCACTCGTTGATGGCGATTGTGTTGGCCGCGGGCCTTGCCGGCGCGTCGGTGCAAGAGGCTCAGGCTGGAAGAGGCCGGGGAATAGCCGCCGGTGTCGCGGCCGGAATCATCGGTCTCGGTATCCTCGGAGCCGCCGCGAGCGCGCGCGGCCGCGGTGGTTACGAGTATGACGACTACGGGCCGGAACCGGCCTGCTATCGCGGGCCGCGTCGTTGCGGCTGGGAGAACCGGCGTTGTTTCGAGAACCGCTACGGTGATCTGGTCTGCCGCGGCGGCGACTACGTTTGCACGCGTCCGCTGATCTGCGACTGACGTCGAAGCAACTGAGCTATTTTCGAGGGCGATGGCGAGCGATGCCGTCGCCCTCGTGCTTTTTCGCTAGCGCGCGGATCGTTTCCAGGCAGCGTGATGCAGGCCAATGGCCGCCGCGTTGGAGACGTTGAGGCTGCCGATGGGCCCGCTGGTGGCGATGCGCACCAAGCGATCGCAACTGTTGCGGGACAGCTCGCGCAGACCTTTGCCTTCTGCTCCGAGGATCAACGCCACGCGGCCCGTGAACGGCTCGTCCTCGATCAGCTTCTCCGCGTCGCCGTCGAGGCCGAGCATCGTGCAATAGTACTCCTTCAACTCGGCAATGGCCCGCGCCAGGTTGGGCACCAGGGCGACGGGCACGAGCTCCAAGGCGCCGGAGGCCGACTTCGCCAAGGCGCCGTCGAGTGGCGGACTGTGCCGGCGGGTCATCACCAGCCCCGCGGCGCCGAAGACGGCCGCCGAGCGCAAGATGGCGCCGACGTTGTGTGGGTCTGTCACCTGGTCGAGAATGACCAGGGGCCCGGCTTCGGCGCGCTCGGCGAGCACGGCAAGGTCGGGCTCATCCAGCGGCTCGGTGTCCAGCAGAACACCCTGATGCACCGTATCCTCGCCCAGCATGCGATCGAGCTCGCGCGGCGACACGCGCTCAGGGGCGGCTTGGCGCGCGCTGACGGCCTCGGACAGGCGGTTCTCGGCGTTCTCGGTCATCAGCAGCCGCAGCACCTTGCGGGCGTCGTTGCGCAGGGCGGCTTCGACGGCGTGGACGCCGTACAGCTGCACGCGGCCCTCATCGAACGGCCGGCGCTCGGGGCGCTGCGGCCGCGATTGCCGCCCGCCCGCGCGGCTGTCCCGCCGGCCATCGCTGCCTCGCGGCGGCTGCGGGCCGCGGTGTCTATTCGGGGAGGTTGGTTTCATGGGAATTTTTGGCTCGAAGCAGGGCGCGCATCCTGCCGCTTTTCCATTTGACATCCAAGGGGCCGGTGCGGATAAAGCGTCCGCCCTGCCGCTCCTTTGCGCGGGGCGATTTCATTTAGAGGCCCTGGCGCCCTAGAGTGAAGTCAAGGTGCGGGGAGAGGTGCCCGAGTGGCTAAAGGGGACGGACTGTAAATCCGTTGGCTTCGCCTACGCTGGTTCGAATCCAGCCCTCTCCACCAACCCCCTCTTCTGTCTCGCGATCGTGCCGGTAGCTTGGGAACCGCTCCTGAGCGACGTTCTCCCCGCCCCATTGCGTTCTCGCCACCGAGTTGCCATCGAAGAATGAGCCCATCTCGCCGCCGGGATGCTAGGCATGCACCTCGGGATGTCCGCTCGAGGGGGCTTCATGTCGAACCTGCCCAAGGTTGTCACCATCGTCGCGCTCGGTGTCGTCGCCACCCTGTCGGCGGGCTACTACGCGCTGACTGGCCAAAAGGGCTCGGACGGCCAGATCGTCATCGCGACCGGCGGTCTGCCCCATTACCAGGAGCTGGGCGCGGCATACCAGAAGGCGCTCGAGCCCTATGGCGTGAAGGTGGTGCTGCGGCCCGCGGCTGAGGGTTTCGAAACGCTAAAGGGGCTCGTCGCAGACACGCCACAATTCGACGCCGGCTTCGTCAAGGGCGGGCTCGTCGGCAGCATGCAGGGCCGGCTCGCCCGCAGCAAAGCGCAGGACTGGCAGAGCAAGCAGCTCGGCAAGCTGCGCTCGGTCGGACGACTGTTCTACGAGCCGATCTGGGTCTTCGTGCGCGCGGACGCGACGGGGGAGAGCCTGCGCGATCTCAAAGGCAAACGAATCCTCACCGGCACGCGCGAGAGCGGCGCACGTCGCATCGCCTCGCAGCTTTTGCGCGCCAACGGCATCGAGGTGTCGAAGAGCAACGCGCTCATCGTCGAGGAAGAGTTGAGCATCGATGGCTCGCAGATCACTTCCGGCAAAGCGGACGCTGCGTTTCTGATCCAGCCCGCCGACACCGACCGAATCCAGAGCCTGCTGCACAACCCCGGCCTGCGGCTGATGAACTTTGCGCTGGAAGCGGATGCCTACGTGAACCGCTTCCCGGCGCTCGCCAAAGTGATGCTCAACCGCGGCGCCGTCGAATTCGATCCGGTGACGCCGGCGGGCGACATCATGCTGTTGGCGACCAGCGTTGCGCTCGTCGCCCGTGCCGACCTCGAACCATCGCTGATGTCGCTGCTCACGTTCGCGGTCCTCAACAATCCGCGCTCGGCCTTCGATAAGGCGGGCGACCCGGTGCTGTTCTTCCGTCCCGGTACCTTCCCGCATATCAGCGATCCGGAGTACAGGGTCGCCGAGGAGACGCGACAGCTCTTCAAGACCGGCGAGCTGCCGATCGCCTTGCGGTCGATTGCACCCGCCGTGCACGAAGCAGGCTTCTCCTATTCGGTCACCGCCTTTATCGCCGACTACGGCGCCCAGACCGTGCTTCTCCTGATCCCATCGCTGGTGATCCTCTTGCCGATGATGCGGGTCATTCCCAGCGTCTACAATTGGACGGTGCGGCGTAGGCTGCTCTACTGGTACCGGCAGCTCAAGGCGCTGGAGAAGAACCTCGACCATCCGGCGCAGCGCGGCGAGCTCGCGAGCTATCAGGCGGAGATCGAGCGGATCGACGCCGGCGTGCGGCGCATCCGCTATCCGCTGAACTTCTCCGATCAGTTCTATCACCTGCGGTTGCACATCGATCTGGTGCGCCAGCGACTGTTCCAGAAGCCGCACGCAGTGCGCATCGCCGCAGAGTAGAGCCGACGTCAGCTGACGCCACTCGGCGACCATGCGCGCGAACAACCCGGAAGGCCTTTGCGAGCGCATCGAAGCGGCCGCATTGGTCCCCCCGCGGCTGCCAGCATGCCGCGCGCGCCTGTAGAGCCGGACCGGATTAGGTCCATCGGCTATCGCCCGGTCGTGCGGAGCGGCAACTATGCCGATCGCAAGAGCGATTTTTCTCAAAGCATGGAACGGATCGCATGGCCGGCCGTTTTGGTGCCGGGTGAGTGGGCGTATGCAGCCGGCGACCCTATCGCTCTGGGAGGGGCTCAATGGAAGACGAAGTGCTTGATTCCGTTCGTGACGAGGCATATCCGGAATCAACGTCTCCACCCCCCGCCAACGGGTCCCCCGAGGGGGCCGAGCTGCGCGATCTGCTAACCATCCTCGGGGCCATGCGCGCCGGCGACTTTTCCGTCCGCCTGCCAAGCGACTGGGACGGCCTTTGGGGCAAGGTCGCCGATACCTTCAACGATATCGTCGCCTCCAACGACCGGATGGCGCAGCAACTGGATAGGGTCGGGCAGGTCGTCGGGCGCGAGGGCAAGACCAAGCAGCGCGTCCGCATCGGTTCCGCCGGAGGTGCCTGGGGCGGCATGGAAACGTCGATCAACCAATTGATCGACGACCTGCTGTGGCCGACGACGGAGGTCACGCGCACCATTCGTGCGGTCGCCCAGGGTGACCTTCTGCAAACCATGCGTCTCGATGTGGACGGGCGACCGCTGGAGGGTGAGTTCCTCCGCTCCGCCACCATCGTCAACACCATGATCAAGCAGCTTTCGGTGTTCACCTCCGAGGTGACGCGCGTCGCGCGCGAAGTCGGCACCGACGGCAAGCTCGGTGGCCAGGCACAAATCTCGGAAGTGACGGGCGTCTGGAAGGACCTCACCGAGAGCGTCAACTCGATGGCCAACAACCTCACCGCGCAGGTGCGCAACATCGCCGAGGTGACCATCGCCGTCGCCATGGGCGACTTGTCAAAGAAGATCACCGTCGACGTGCGCGGCGAGATCCTGCAGCTCAAGGAAGCCATCAACACGATGGTGGATCAGCTGCGTTCGTTCGCCGCCGAGGTGACGCGCGTCGCGCGCGAGGTCGGCACGGAAGGACGGCTCGGCGGCCAGGCCGTGGTGCCGGGCGTTGCCGGCACGTGGAAGGATTTGACCGACAACGTCAACCTGCTCGCCGCCAACCTGACGACGCAGGTGCGCAATATCGCCGAGGTGACGACGGCCGTGGCCCGCGGCGACCTCTCGCGCAAGATCACGGTCGACGTGAAGGGCGAAATTCTCGAGCTGAAGAACACCATCAACACCATGGTCGATCAGCTCAACGGCTTTGCCGGCGAGGTGACGCGCGTCGCGCGCGAGGTCGGCACCGAGGGCAAGCTGGGCGGCCAGGCACAGGTGCCGGGCGTCGCCGGCACGTGGAAGGATCTCACCGACAACGTCAACTCGATGGCGTCCAACCTCACCAACCAGGTGCGTAACATCGCCGAGGTGGCGACCGCCATCGCCGGCGGCGACTTGTCGAAAAAGATCACCGTCAACGTCAGCGGCGAAATCCTGCAGCTGAAGGAGACCATCAACACGATGGTCGATCAGCTCAACGGCTTTGCTTCGGAGGTGACGCGCGTCGCCCGCGAGGTCGGCACGGAAGGGCGGCTCGGCGGCCAGGCCGTGGTGCGCGGCGTCGCCGGCACGTGGAAGGACCTGACCAACTCGGTCAACTCGATGGCGTCCAACCTGACAACTCAGGTGCGCAACATCGCCGAGGTGTCGACCGCCATCGCCAACGGCGACTTGTCGAAGAAGATCGCCGTCGACGTGCGCGGCGAGGTGCTGGAGTTGAAAGAGACGATCAATACCATGGTCGATCAGCTCAACGCCTTCGCCGGCGAGGTGACGCGCGTCGCCCGCGAAGTCGGCACGGAAGGCAAGCTGGGTGGTCAGGCCGTGGTGCGCGGCGTCGCCGGCACCTGGAAGGACTTGACCGACTCGGTCAACTCGATGGCCTCCAACCTCACCGGCCAGGTGCGCAACATCGCCGAGGTGGCGACCGCCGTGGCCTTGGGCGACTTGTCGAAGAAGGTGTCGGTCAACGTCAGCGGCGAAATCCTGCAGCTGAAAGAGACCATCAACACCATGGTCGATCAGCTCAACGCCTTCGCCGCCGAGGTGACGCGCGTCGCCCGCGAGGTCGGCACGGAAGGCAAGCTCGGCGGCCAGGCGCAGGTGCCCGGTGTCGCCGGCACCTGGAAGGATTTGACGGACTCGGTCAACTCCATGGCCGGCAACCTCACCGACCAGGTGCGCAACATCGCCGAGGTGGCGACCGCCATCGCCGGTGGCGACCTTTCCCGCAAGATCACCGTCGACGTGCGCGGCGAAATCCTTCAGTTGAAGGAAACGCTGAACACCATGGTCGATCAGCTCAATCGCTTCGCCGGCGAGGTGACGCGCGTCGCCCGCGAAGTGGGCACCGAAGGCCGGCTTGGCGGTCAGGCGAACGTGCCCGGCGTCGCCGGCACGTGGAAGGACTTGACCGACAACGTCAACCTGCTCGCCGGCAACCTGACGACGCAGGTGCGCAACATTGCCGACGTGACGACGGCCGTCGCCCGCGGCGACCTGTCGAAGCGCATCACCGTCGACGTGAAGGGCGAAATTCTCGAGCTGAAAGCGACCATCAACACCATGGTCGATCAGCTCAACGGCTTTGCCTCGGAGGTGACGCGCGTCGCCCGTGAAGTGGGCACCGAAGGTAAGCTCGGAGGCCAGGCGCAGGTCCCCGGCGTCGCCGGCACGTGGAAGGACCTCACCGACAACGTCAACTTCATGGCGTCGAACCTTACCGCCCAGGTGCGCAACATCGCCGAGGTGGCGACCGCCATCGCCAGCGGCGACTTGTCGAAGAAGATCACCGTCGACGTGCGCGGCGAGATCCTGCTTCTCAAGGAGACGCTGAACACCATGGTCGAGCAGTTGCGCTCGTTCGCCGCCGAGGTGACGCGCGTCGCGCGCGAGGTCGGCACGGAAGGGCGGCTCGGCGGGCAGGCGGTGGTTCCCGGTGTCGTCGCCGGCACCTGGAAGGACTTGACGGACTCCGTCAACTCCATGGCCGGCAACCTTACCGGGCAGGTGCGTAATATCGCCGAGGTGACGACGGCCGTCGCGCGCGGCGACCTCTCGCGCAAGATCACGGTGGATGTGAAGGGCGAAATTCTCGAACTGAAGAACACCATCAACACCATGGTCGATCAGCTCAACAGCTTTGCCGGCGAGGTGACGCGCGTCGCCCGCGAGGTCGGCACCGAGGGCAAGCTGGGCGGCCAGGCACAGGTGCCGGGCGTCGCCGGCACGTGGAAGGATTTGACCGACACCGTGAACGTCATGGCCGCCAACCTCACCGAACAGGTGCGCGGCATCGTGAAGGTGGTGACGGCGGTCGCCGAGGGCGACCTCAAGCAAAAACTCACGGTGAAGTCGAAGGGTGAGGTGGCGGCCCTCGCCGAGACCATCAACGACATGACCGATACGCTGGCCATCTTCGCCGATCAGGTGACGACGGTGGCGCGCGAGGTGGGTGTCGAAGGCCGTCTGGGCGGTCAGGCCAACGTGCCGGGTGCCGCTGGTACGTGGAAGGACCTCACCGGCAACGTCAACCTGCTCGCCGACAACCTGACGAACCAGGTTCGCGCTATCGCCGAAGTGACGACTGCGGTGACCAAAGGCGACTTGACGCGCTCCATTCAGGTCGATGCGCGCGGCGAGGTGGCCGAGCTCAAGGACTACATCAACACCATGATCGACAACCTCCGTCTAACGACGGAGCGCAACACCGACCAGGACTGGCTGAAGACGAACCTCGCACGCTTTACCGGCATGCTGCAGGGCCAGCGCGATCTGTCGACGGTGGGTAGCGTGCTGCTGTCGGAGCTGGTGCCGCTGGTGCGCGGCCACCAGGGCGTCATCTACCAGATGGGGACCGACGGCGGATCGCACTTGAGACTGCTCGGCAAGTACGCCGACCATCCCGAACGCGGCTACCCTGGAGAGATCGAACTCGGGGACGGTTTCATCGGTCAGTGCGCCGTCGAAAAGCGGCGGATTCTTATCACCGATATTCCCGAGACGGCGGTGCGGGTCGGACCGTCCCTCGTGGAAGCCCTACCGCGCAATATCGTCGTCTTGCCCATCATCTTCGAAGATCATTTGAAGGCGGTGATCGCCGTTGCCTCGCTGCACGACTTCGATCAGGCGCACTTGAGCTTCCTCGAGCAGCTCACGGCCTCCATCGGAATCGTCTTGAACAGTATCGAGGCGACGATGCAGACCGAAGGTCTGTTGAAGCAGAGCCAGGAGCTGGCGGGCGAGCTGCAGGTGCAGCAGAAGGAGCTGCAGAAGACCAACGAGCAGTTGGAGCAGAAGGCGCAGCAGCTCGCCGAGCGCAACGTGGAGGTCGAGGCGAAGAACCAGGAGATCGAGCACGCCCGCCGCGCTCTCGAAGAGAAAGCGACGGAGCTGGCGCTGACTTCGAAATACAAGTCGGAATTTCTCGCCAACATGTCCCACGAGCTGCGCACGCCGCTCAACTCGATCCTGATCCTCGGCCAGCAGCTCAGCGAGAACGCCGATCGAAATCTTTCCGACAAGCAGGTGGAGTTCGCCCGCACCATCCATGGCGCCGGCAGCGACCTGCTCAATCTGATCAGCGACATCCTCGACCTGTCGAAAATCGAATCCGGCACCGTCTCGGTGGATGCCGAGGAGCTCTACCTGTCGAACCTGCTCGACACCGTCGCGCGTCCGTTCCGTCACGAAGCGGAAGGGCGCAACCTGTCGTTCGAGCTCGAGCTCGATCCGAGCCTGGGACGCAGCATCGTTACCGACAGCAAGCGCTTGCAGCAGGTGCTGAAGAACCTGCTGTCGAATGCATTCAAGTTCACGGAGAACGGTGGCGTGCGCCTGACGGCCTCGGCCGCCGCGGCTGGCTGGAACCCGGAGCATCCGATCCTCAGCAACGCTTCGAGCGTGATCGCGTTCGAAGTGGCCGACAGCGGCATCGGCATTCTACCTGAGAAGCAGAAGATCATCTTCGAGGCGTTCCAGCAGGCCGACGCTTCGACCAGCCGCAAGTACGGCGGTACCGGCCTTGGCCTCGCCATCAGCCGCGAGTTGGCGACGCTGCTCGGTGGGGAGATCCAACTGCGTTCAACGCCCGGCATGGGTTCGACCTTCACTCTGTTCCTGCCGCAGAACTACATCGGACCGTTGGTGGCGGAAGTCGAGCCGAGCGCACGGCCGCGGTCCCTGGAAGCGCAGTTACGCGCTCCCGACCGTACGGTGGAATCGATCTCCGACGATCGCGACAGCCTCAATCCCGGTGAGTCGGTGTTGCTTGTCGTCGAAGACGATCCGCACTACGCGCGCATCATCATGGACCTCGCGCACGACAACGGCTTCAAGGTCCTGGTCGCGCAGCGCGGCGCCGAGGCGCTGGCGCTAGCTACGGAGTTCAATCCAAATGCTGTCTCGCTGGACGTGTTCCTGCCCGACATGCTGGGCTGGAGCGTGCTCAGCCAGCTCAAGCAAAATCCGCTGACGCGGCACATCCCGGTCCAGATGATCACCCTTGACGAGGATCGTCAGCACGGGCTGGCCCACGGTGCATTCTCGTTCCTGACCAAGCCGACCTCGGTCGACGGGCTGCGCGATGCGCTGATGCGCATCAAGGAGTTCAGTGCGCCGCGGCGCAAGCAGTTGCTCGTCGTGGAGGACAATCCCGCCGAGCAGCTCGGCATTCGCGAGCTGCTGAACCACGATGACATCGACATCTCTACCGCGTCGGACGGAACGCAGGCGCTGGAGTTCCTGCGCAGCAATGCCTGCGACTGCGTGGTGCTCGACCTTAAGTTGCCCGACATGTCTGGCTTCGACGTGCTGGATCAGCTGAGCAAGGACAGGGGGCTGGCGAATATTCCTGTCGTCGTCTTCACGGGTCGCGAGCTTTCCGCCGAGGAAGATTCGCGACTGCATACAATGGCGCGCAGTGTCGTGGTGAAGGGCGTTGAGTCCCCGGAGCGACTGCTCGATGAGACGGCGCTGTTTCTCCACCGTGTTGTCGGCGATCTGCCGCATGACAAGCAGCGCATGCTGGAGCGTTTGCACGAGTCCGACGAGGATATTGTCGGACGCACGGTGCTTCTCGTCGACGACGACGCGCGCAACATCTTTGCGCTCAGCAGTGTCCTGGAGCGCCGCGGGATGAACGTGGTAACAGCGACGACGGGCAACGAGGCGATCGACAGCTTGGAATCCACTCCCGGCGTCGCCATTGTGCTGATGGACATCATGATGCCGGAGATGGATGGGTATCAGACCATGCAGGCCATCCGCGAG
The DNA here is from genome assembly GCA_963795225.1 of uncultured Alphaproteobacteria bacterium. Classification (GTDB taxonomy): domain Bacteria; phylum Pseudomonadota; class Alphaproteobacteria; order Rhizobiales; family Hyphomicrobiaceae; genus Hyphomicrobium_A. The sequence continues at coordinate 96,854 of CAWCHB010000008.1, forward strand.
CAGGCGAGGTGGCGGCGGTTGCCCATCATCGCGCTCACGGCAAAGGCCATGAAAGGGGACCGGGAAAAGTGTCTGCAAGCCGGCGCGTCCGACTACCTAGCAAAGCCGGTGAACACCGAGCAGTTGCTGGCGGCGTTGCGCATGTGGCTGCACCGGTAGGTCGGGCAAGATGAGCGTTCGCGAACCAGTCAACATTCTGCTCGTCGATGATCAGCCGGCAAAGCTGTTGAGCTACGAGGTGATCCTCGGCGAGCTCGGCGAGAATCTGATCAAGACGAACAACGCCAGCGAGGCGTTGGGTGCGCTATTGAAAACGGACGTGGCCGTCGTGCTCGTCGACGTGTGCATGCCAGATCTCGACGGCTTCCAGCTGGCGGAGATGATCCGCGGACATCCGCGCTACGAGAAGACGGCGATCATCTTCATCTCGGCCATCCAAGTCACCGATCTCGATCGCATCAGGGGCTACAAGTCGGGTGCGGTCGACTACGTTCCCGTGCCCGTAATTCCGGAGATCCTGCGCGCCAAGGTGCGCATCTTCACCGAGCTTTACCGGAAGAACCGGCAGCTCGAGGAACTGGCAGCGGACCTCGAGGTGCGCGTCACCGAGCGCACCGCGGAGCTAGAAAAGTCGAATGTACGGCTGCAAGAGAGCGAGGAACTGCTGCGTCAGGCACTGACGGCCGCCAGCATGGGAACGTGGCGCCGCAATCTCGAAACACAGATCAGTCAGCGTGACGCAAATTTCAACAGGATCATGGGTCTACCGGCCATGGACTCGTCAACGACGGTGGACGAGCGTCTGGAAGAGATCCATCCGGAGGATCGGTCTGCCGCGGTGGCGGCGTGGACGGAGGCCGTTGAAGCGCGTGGCGTGTACGAGGCCGAGTTCCGCATCAAGCGGCGTGATGGGGCTATCCGCTGGGTGCGCGACCAGGGCCGCTTTGTGGCGGGCGAGAGTGGACAGCCGAATTTCCTCACCGGCCTCACGCTCGACATCACCGAGCGCAAGAAGGCGGAACAAGCACAGACGCTGCTGATTCAGGAGCTGAATCATCGCGTCAAGAATATGCTGACGACCGTGCAGGCGATTGCGTTGCAAAGTCTCAACGGCGCGCGCGGCGCCGAGAAGGAACGTTTTCTTTCACGCATTCAAGCGCTGGCGACGTGTCACAACCTGCTGACGCGCTCGAGTTGGGAAGGCGCGCAGTTGCGCGATATTCTCGATCACACATTCGCGCCGCATCGCAATCCGCAGACCGCCTCCCGCGTCTCGCTCGAAGGACAAGATACCCTCCTGTCCTCGCGGGATGCTCTGTCGGTGACGCTGGCGCTCCACGAGCTGGTAACGAATGCGGTCAAGCACGGCGCTTTCGCCAACGGCGAGGGCCGCATCCAGCTGCGGTGGAAAGTCGAGCCTTCAACGGCGGTCGCCAAGTTGCACCTTTCGTGGAGCGAGGAGGGGGGGCCTCCGGTGAAGGCGCCGGGGCCCAAGGGATTCGGGTCGCGGCTCCTCAGCTCGCTCGCAGCGCAATCGGGTGCGGCCTATTCGTGTGACTATCCGAGCACCGGCTTCCGCTGCGAGCTGGCGCTCCCATTAGAGAAACGAGCATGACCAACCTGCTGACAGGCAAGCGCGTGCTGGTCCTCGAGGACGAGCCGCTTATCGCAATGGTCCTCGTCGACATCCTCGAGGAGGCCGGCTGCACCGTCGTCGGTCCGGCGCACGACGCCGATCAGGCGGCGAAACTGATCGCCGAGAGCCCCATCGACGTCGCCGTGCTCGATGTCAACCTCGGATCCGGACACACATCCGCGTCGATCGCCGACACTCTGAGGGGCTCCAATACCCCATTCATTTTCGCCACCGGCTACGGTGAGATGGGCCTGCGCGTCGCCGATCGCGATCAGCTCCGAGTCGACAAGCCGTACTTCGCTCCGACGATCCTGGCGACCGTTGCCGAGGCGCTGAGGACGGCAGCGTGAAGGCCTACCTTCAAGTAAACTCGTCGACGCGCTTGTGGGTCTCGGGCACGAGGAAGAAGCCGATGACGAGCGTCGCCGCGGCGACGCTCACCGGGTACCACAGCCCCGAATAGATGTTGCCCGTCGCTGCCACGATGGCGAACGATGTCGCCGGCAACAGGCCGCCGAACCAGCCGTTGCCGATGTGATAGGGCAGCGACATGCCGGAGTATCGGATGCGGGTCGGGAATAGCTCGACGAGCGCCGCCGCTATCGGACCATAGGTCATGGCGGCGATCATGATGAGCACCACGAGGATGCCGATGATCGTCAGCTTCTGCGCGCTCCAGATGTCGAACACCCTGGCGACGTTGGCGAGACCTGCCTGCGGGTCGATGGGGATGCGCACCGTCTCGGGGTGCCCTGTCGTCGGGTAGCCTTCGGCCGTCAGGCTGGCCGCGAGCTTGGCCGGAAAATCCGCCGCGTCGGCCGGGATTGGATCCGCCTTGCCGATGCGTACGCTGGCGACGGTCCCCGCCGGCGCATCCTCGTTCGTGTAGTGGACGGCGCGCTTGGCCAGCAGCGGACTTGGCGATGTCGCACGAGGTGCTGAACTTGGCGCTCCCGGTCGGATTGAATTGGAACGAGCAGTCGGCCGGATCGGCTTTGACGGTGACTTCCGACGTGCTCTGCGCGCGATAGAGGGCCGGGTTTGCGGTGCGCGTCAGGTGTTCGAACAGAGGGAAGTAGGTAAGCGACGGCGAGGGCGCAGCCGCCAAGGATCAACGGCTTGCGGCCGATGCGATCGGAAAGGCTGGCGAACACGACGACGAAGCCGACACCGGCGATGAGCGCCCACGCGACGAGAACGTTGGTGGTGAATTGGTCGACCTGCAGAATGTTCTGAATGTAGAACAACGCGTAGAAATGCGCCGTGTACCAGACGACGGCCTGCCCGGCGACGAGGCCGAAAAGGGCAATCAACCCGATCTTGATATTGCGCCATTCGCCGAAGGCTTCGCGCAGCGGCGCTTTCGATGCCGCGCCCTCGGCCTTCATGCGCTGGAATGCCGGGCTCTCCTGCATCTGCAGGCGGACGTACAGCGAGATGAGCAGCAGCACGGCCGACAGCAGGAATGGGATGCGCCAGCCCCACGACTTGAACGCGCTGAGGCTGGAGCCGTCGGGTTGCACCACCGGCGGAAAGCCGGCGTCGAGCGCAATCTGCGTGAACATGATGACGATGAGCGACAGCAGCAGCGCCAGCGTCGGCGTGGTATTGACCCAGCTCGTGAAGAAGCCGCGCTGGTTCTGTGGCGCGTGCTCGGCGACATAGACGGCCGCCCCGCCGTATTCGCCGCCGGTCGCCAGGCCCTGGAGCATGCGCAGGACGATGAGAGCTATCGGCGCCGCTACGCCGATGGTGTGGTAGCTGGGCAGGAGGCCGACGAGGAACGTGGCCGCTCCCATCAGTACGACGGTGACGACGAACGTGTACTTGCGCCCGACGATGTCGCCGAGCCGGCCGAAGATGATGGCGCCGAACGGGCGCACGATGAAGCCGGCGGCGAAGGTGAGCAGCGCGAAGATGCTCTGCTGCGTCTCGCTGTAGGCGGCGAAGAACTGCGCACCGATGATCTGCGCAAGCGCGCCGTAGAGATAGAAGTCGTACCACTCGAAAACGGTGCCGGCGGATGAGGCGATGATGACCTTGCGTTCCTCGCGCGTCAGGGCGCGACGGCCCCCTACGGATGCTTCGATGGTCATGATGTCCTTGGATCCCTGCCGTACACAGCACCGGCGTCGCGTCGCTCGAATAACGGCACTTCGGGGCGATTTGCAAACGCAAGAGTTGGACGCCGGCGTCGGACGATTAGTCGCGCAGCTCGGCAGCGAAGCTTAGCAACTCTTCGTGGTCAGGCGTCGGCACGCGCCCGAATTATACGGGTTACCGTGGCCGCCTGGTCACGCCCGCTCCTAGGATTGCGACCGCTCAGCCAATGGGGGCGCGGCAGGAGCGCCCTCGAGCAGAAAGTCGCTTTCGTCCTTCAGCCCTACGCCGGTGAGGGCACGCCGGAATGCTTCGCGCAGGAGCCAGTTGATCTTGAAGGCCGCTTCGTCCGCACCGAGGCCGCCGCGGCGGATGTTGGAGACGCAGTTGCGCTCGCCGTCCTTGCGGCCGACGCGGGGGCGCGTAGGTGAGATAGGCGCCGAGGCTGTCGGGCGAGGACAGCCCCGGCCGCTCGCCGATGAGCACCAGGACGGCGCGCGCGCCCAGCACCTCGGCCGCATCGTCCCCGAGCGCGACGCGCCCCTGGCTGGCCAGCACGATTGGTCCCAGCGTCCAGCCGCTTTTGCGCACCAACGGCAGCAGGGCGCCGATCAGGTCGGCGGCGTTGGCGGCGACGCCGGTCGACGACAATCCGTCGGCGATGACGATGAGGAGATCGGGCGCCGGCCCGGCAATGCCGGCGAGTCGTTGCCGCGCTTCGGGGCCGAGCCGCCGGCCCAGATCCGGTCGCCGAAGGTAGGTGTCGCGATCGGTCGCGGCGCTGTCGACGCGGACAGTCGGCAGCCCGAGGCGCGTCATCTCCGTTTCGATCGGCGCCCAGTCTATCGGCGTCGTCACCGCGTCGCGCGCCTGCGCGTGCGCCATGGCGAAGCTCAGCACCTCCTTGATCGGCAGCGCCGAGCCGGCGCGCCCCAGGCCGATGCGCGCCTCGGTGAAACGACGCAAGGCCGGCCACGGGGCATCGTCGCTCATGCGGCCAGCCCTTTGACATGCTCGAGCAGCGCCTGCGCCGGCTCTGCCAGCAGCTTGCCCCGGTCATCGGCGAGCCCGATGCGCGCCAGCCATGCCTCGAACTCGGGTGCGCGCCGCAGGCCGAGGGCTTCGCGCACGTATAAGGCGTCGTGGAACGACGTCGACTGGTAGTTGAGCATGATGTCGTCGGCGCCGGGGACACCCATGACGAACGTAACCCCGGCGGCGCCGAGCAGCATCAGCAGCACGTCCATGTCGTCCTGGTCGGCTTCGGCGTGGTTGGTGTAGCAGACGTCGCAGCCCATCGGCAGGCCCATGAGCTTGCCGCAGAAGTGGTCCTCGAGGCCGGCGCGGATGATCTCTTTGCCGTTGTAGAGATACTCCGGGCCGATGAAGCCGACGACGGAATTGACCAGCAGCGGTTTGAAGGTGCGGGCGACGGCGTAGGCGCGCGCCTCGAGCGTCTGCTGATCGACGCCGTGGTGCGCGTCGGCCGACAGGGCCGATCCCTGGCCGGTCTCGAAGTACATGACGTTGTCGCCGATGGTGCCGCGCTTCAGCGACAGCGCCGCCTCGCGCCCTTCTCGCAGCATGCCGAGCGTCACGCCGAACGAGGCGTTGACGGCCTCGGTGCCGCCGATCGACTGAAAGACGAGATCGACAGGAGCGCCGCGCGAGATGGCCTCGATGGAGGTCGTGACATGGGTCAGCACGCAGCTCTGCGTCGGGATGTCGAAGCGCTGGATGACGTCGTCCAGCATGGCCAACAGGTCGAGTATCGCGGCCGTGTTGTCGCTGGCCGGGTTGATGCCGATGACGGCGTCGCCGCAGCCGAGCATCAGTCCATCGACGATGGAGGCGGCAATGCCGCGCTTGTCGTCGGTGGGGTGGTTCGGCTGCAGGCGCACGGCCATGCGGCCCTTGAGGCCGATGGTATCGCGAAAGCGCGTCACCACCTCGACCTTGCGGGCGGCGAGGATGAGGTCCTGATTGCGCATGATCTTGGAGGTGGCGGCGGCCATTTCCGGCGTGATGCCGGGAGCCAGCCTGGCCAGCACCTCCGTCGTCGCCGCATCGGAGAGCAGCCAGTCGCGAAAGTCGCCGACCGTCATGTGCGAGACGGGCGCGAATGCCGCCGCGTCGTGGCCGTCGACGATGAGGCGCGTGATGTCGTCGATGTCGTAGGGGATGAGCAGCTCTTCGAGGAAACGCTTCAGCGGCACGTCGGCGAGCGCCATCTTGGCGGCGACGTTCTCCTCGGCGCTCGTTGCAGCAACGCCCGCCAGGACGTCGCCGGAGCGCACCGGCGTCGCCTTGGCCATCAGCTCCTTGAGGTCAGCGAACCGGTATGCCGTCTGCCGCCAAGCCGCTTGATACACGGGCCTCTCCGTAGATCATCGCAGCAGATCATAGCTCGGAGGCGCCGTTGGAAGCTACTGCTCACCAATGGTGTTGGAGCTTGCAGAGAGTAGCAAATAGGCGGCATGCAGGTTGGTGCTGGCGTAGCGGCGGATCAGACGCCGCGGCTCGAGCGACAGGCGGTAGAGCCATTCCAAACCGGATGACTGCATCCACGACGGCGCGCGCGAACTCTTGCCGGACAGGAAGTCGAAGAGTCCGCCGGAGGTCTTGATGAGACCGACGTTGGTGAGCTTGCCGCGGTTTTGCACCGAGAACGCGATCTCGCGCGGCACACCCATCCCGACCCAGAGGATGTCAGGGGCGCTGTCGTTGATTTCAGCGATCACATTGTCTGCTTCGTCAGGCGTCCAGTAGCCATTTCGGTAGCCGGCAATCTTCAAGCCGGGATACATGGCGCGGACCCGCGCCACGGCGCGCTCGATGACGGCTGCACTGGCCCCCAGCAGGTAGAACGACGCACCGGTCTTCTGCGCCAGGCGCGCGACGTCATGGAAGAGGTCGGTCGTCGCCACGCGCTCCGGCAGTCGGTGCCTGCCCTTGATGCGCGAGGCAAACACCAGCGGCATGCCGTCGGCATGAATGAGATCGGCCGAAAGGAAAAGCTCGCGCAGCGCCGGGGAGCGGGCGCATTCGGAGATCACCTGGCCGTTTGCCGAGGTGACGAAAAGTGCCGGCCCCCGCTCGCCCCGCGCCTCGAGCGCGGCGCGGATCATCACCTCCGCTGAAGCTTCGCGGCCGATTACCGCGATTGGCAGGCGCCCGATCGAGGCGATGTCGATGCCATAACGGGCAGCAAAGGTTGTCTGGTTCACCGCCGCGGCGGCAAGCCTCTGTGTCGTCGCCACCTGCGAACCCCCCTCGCGCCCTCTTCGACGCGACCGTTCAACGTTGGGGCGTTCGGCTCAATCTGAAGCGCCCGTTAACGTTACGCCGCATCTCTGGGTGCTTGGCCGAGCAGTTCGGGGGAAGTCCTATGGTGCAGCCCGAGACAATCGGACGTTCGGGACCACAGCCCCGCAATGGCACCAGTCTCGCATCCAAGTCTCGCATCCTCGATGCGGGTGAACGCGGCGCACTGTTTGCGAGACTAGATCACGGCCAATGAGTCATACGCTCATCTCACGCTCGGGCGCCGATAGGGCGCGCCGCAACCGCAAGAAGCTGACCGGCGAAGCCATTTCTATTGCAATTGGTCTCGGTGATGCCCTCGCCATCGTCGCGATGGCCGCAATCACAGGCGTCACGTATCACGAGATCGTCTATTCATCGGCCGGCGACGTACTGTCATTCCTGCGTGTGGGCGCGGTGCTGGCCGCGGTTGTCGTGATATCGAACCTGTTTCGCGGCGAGTACCAGCTCAGCAATTTCCTCAGCCTGACGCCGCACGCACGGCGCACAGCGCAGCTATGGAACGTCACTTTCGTCTGCCTGCTCATCGTCGGCTTCGTCGGCAAGGTGACCGACTTCTATTCGCGCGGTTGGTTCGTCCTCTATTACGCTTCAGGACTGCTGACGCTTCTGGCATTGCGCTACGTCGCGGTGCAGCTCGTTCACCGTTCGGCGGTGGCACAATTGATCGCAACCAAGCGTGTGTTCCTCATCGGCAATGCCGGCGAGATCGAGCGATTTCTTGCGGTCTACGAGCCGCGCCGAGGCGGCATCGAAATAATCGGCTGCCGCTTCTTGAGCGAGACGGCGCTGAGCGGCACGCCCATCGCCCGGCAAAAGGCCCTGCAACGCGAGCTCGTCGGCATTCTGCCCAGCATCCGGCAGGTGGAACCAGACGCGATCTTCATCATCACGTCCTGGTCGGATCAGGCGGTGATCGACGGCTGCATCGAGTCGCTACTGACCCTGCCGACGGAGATCCATTTGGGGCCCGGCCACGCCTTGCAAAAGTATTCGAATGCCCAGCTTGCGCGTCTGGGACCGATCGCCAGCCTGCAGCTCGTCAGACTGCCGCTGTCGCGTTTCGAGCTGCTGCAGAAGCGGGCCTTCGACCTGGTCCTGTCGACGTTCGGTCTCGTCGCCCTAGCTCCGCTGCTGGCCGCCGTAGCCGTCCTCGTCAAGCTCGATAGCCCGGGTCCGATCTTCTTCCGCCAGCGCCGCTATGGTTTCAATCAGAAGGCGTTTCGCATCATCAAGTTTCGCACCATGGTGACGCTCGATGACGGCGGTGTCGTCCCTCAGGCAACGCAAGACGATCCGCGCGTCACGCGCGTCGGTCGGTGGTTGCGTGCTTGGAACCTCGATGAACTTCCGCAACTGATCAACGTGGTCAGGGGGGAGATGTCGCTTGTCGGCCCGCGGCCGCACGCGTTGTCGCACAACCGGGAGTACGAGCACATCATTGCCAGGTATGCGCGCCGCCACAACGTCAAACCCGGCATCACGGGCTGGGCGCAGGTGCACGGCGTGCGGGGCGAGACCGACACGCCCGACAAGATGCAAAAGCGCGTCGAGTATGACCTGTTCTACATAGAGAACTGGTCGCTGGCCCGCGACTTCATCATTCTCGTATGGACGGTCATCTCGCCGGCGGCCTATCGCAACGCGCATTGAGCGTCCCGGCCGCTGCGCAGCCGGCCACTACACCAATGCCGCTACGGCCCAGGCGATGCCCAGCCAGAAAAAGCCAGAGGCGCATATCGCCAGAATGAAGGCCCAGTTGGAACGGCTGAGCTCGGCCTCCCGTATCGAAAGAGTCTCGCCGGCGACCAGATCCGGTTGAAGCCTGTGCAGCAGGGTAGAGGCGCGATCGATGTGGCCTTGATAGTCCCGCAGGCGCCCGAGCGCGATGACGTCCGACCGCGCAAGCTCCCCGATCTCGCCTTCGGCGACCTGCGCCGTCATTTCGGTGAGCGCAGCTCGCAGCGGAGATTGGTCCACACCGCGCCTCGGGAAGTTGTCGAACGGGCCGCTCTTCACGCCATGGCTCTCTACTGTCCTAGTGCCGCTTAACGTATGCCAAAATGAAGCAGTATCTTAAAGGATCATTATGCTTACCGCGACCGGAGCTGCCGCCGGCTGAAGGGTATGCCCCCTGACGGGCATCGCGCGTCAAACGATCTTCTGTTCGACCGCAATGCGAATGAGCTGCATGGGGGTGCGCGCGCTGAATTTGGCCCGCAGAGCCGCGCACGTGGTGGCAATCGTCTTGTAGGAGACGTTTATCAGGGCGGCGATTTCCGACATGCTCTTGCCTTTGGCGAGCAGCCGCAGCACCTCGCGCTCGCGCGACGACAAATCGACCGAGTCTCCGGCGTTGCGCAAGAAGGCGATCTTTTGCGCCATGTCCTGTGGCAACGAGTGCCTGCCGGCATAGACCGCACGGATTGCGTTGATGAAGGACTGCGGGTCGTCGCTCTTGCTGACGTAGCCCTTTGCACCTCCTTCGATCGCCTGGGCGGCGAACATCGGGTCATCATTCATGCTGAACATGAGGATGCGAGCGCCAGGGTGGCGAACCTGTAATCTGCGGGCAAGCTCGAATCCGGAGATGTCAGGCAGATTGATATCGATGACGGCCACATCCGGACTTTCAGCCGCGTAAACGTCCTGAGCCGTCGCTGCATTGCAGGCTTCGAGCATGATCATGTCGGTTGTTTCGGCCAGTAAAGCCCGACAACCGGAGAGCACGATGGGGTGATCGTCGACGACTAGAACTTTCACGCGGACCCGCTTCGGCGTTGAGATAAGCCCTGGTATAACGTTGCAGAATGCAACGGGAAAGCGACCCCGTCAAATTCGGGAAGAATCTGGTGCCGCACCGCGCTTCCCGCCTGATCGGCTGCGTCTAAGGAAGCGAGCAAATGTCCGTCAGATTCAGGCTCAACGCGCTGATTGTTGCGCTGTCCTCCCTCGGTGTCGCACTTCTCGTCGCCGCCATGGTCATCGGCGCTGGGCCGCGCATCCACGCCGAGAACGACAGCACCATGCGGCTGGCCAGGGAGTTCGTGGAAACCACGGTCGCCAGCCTGCAAGGAACCAGTGACGCTGGCGCGCGCTTACAAGTGCTCCTCGACGGATTAAAGGAGCTTCGCCACGTTCATATTTATCGTATTGACGATCCCGCGCCCCACGCGCTGCCCGACGAGCCGTTAGCCGGCAATACGCCTTCCTGGCTGGCGCGCCTTGGCGCCCCACCGCCTCCGATCAAGATACCCGTGGTCGTCAATGGGGAGGACTTCGGCGAACTCGTCATCGCTCCGCGTGTGTCGGACGAGGCCGAAGAGATTTGGAACTCTATCGTCAGCTTCACGCTCGGCGCCATCGCCCTGGCCATCGCCGCGGTGCTGTTCACGAGCCTGCTCATCGCGCACTTGCTGAAGCCCATCAAAAGAGTCGGCGACGCGCTGATCGTGCTTGAATCGGGGCGATACGACGTAGTCGTTCCCGAGAAGGGTCCGCCCGAGATTTCCGATATCTGCCGCAAGCTCAACCGCCTGGCGACGACGCTGGAGACTACGATCTCGGAAAACCGGCGCTTGGCGCAACGCATCATCCACGTGCAGGACGAGGAGCGCAAGGATCTGGCGCGTGAGCTGCACGACGAGCTCGGACCCTACCTCTTCGCCGTCAGGGCCGCGATTAGTGCCCACAAGGGCGAGTTGCAACGCGGTGGCGCGGACCGTGAGAAGCTGCTGCAGACGTGCGATACGGTCGTCGATCGCATGGAGACGATCCAGCGTATGAACCGTGGGGTGCTACAGAAGCTGCGGCCCTTGGGTCTGGAGGAATACGGACTGAAGGCCAAACTAAAGTCCCTGTTGGCGCTGCTGCGCGAGAGCCATTCGCAGGTCGAGATCAACCTCGCCGTCGACGACGACATGCCGCCCTGCGACGAGACGAGCAGGCTGACGATCTATCGTCTTGTGCAGGAGGGCCTGACCAACGTGTTTCGTCATTCGGACGCGACGGCTGTCGACATCTCCATAGGGCAGGCGCTGGACGAGGAGGCGCCCCCGGTCATTCGGGCCCAAGGCGGCGTCGTTATCCATGTCGTCGTTGCCGACAACGGACGTGGCTTTCCGGACGGCGTGAAGCCGAGCTACGGAATTGCCGGGATGAGCGAACGCGTGTGGGCAACCGGGGGCGAGATGCGGCTGACCAGTCGCCCTGGCGGCGGTGTGACCCTCGACGCGTGGATCCCCGTGTCGGCCGGGCTGCCGAACGCCCATAGACAGGCCGGCTTCCAGCGGCCGTAGCGCTGACCGAGTGTCGCGTCAGGGCACGGAGATGTAACCACCGAGACACACGGCAACCGGCGAGTGCACAGTCACGGCGCGCAAGTTTGGAAGCGTTTTTGTCAATCAATGAAATTTCCGCGTCTCAATCCCACCGCTACCAATGGCAGTTGGGAGCAAATGGCAGGGGAATAATGCCATCGGGTCTTTCCCGTTTTGCTCCCGCGTAGGGGTTGAGTAGCCGTCGGCGCTGTTTGGTGCCGAGGGTGGGGGAGTAAAAAGTAATGCGTTCAAACCGCGCCGTACCCGCGTTCATCGCGGGCGTTCTCGCTGCATTTCCGACCATCGTCGCCGCACAGGAGGCGCCGACACCGGCGCCCCCGGCCGAGCAGCTTCCGCCGGTCGAGGTGATCCAAAAGCAGCCGACGCCCGCACCCGCCGCCAAGAAGAAATCGGCCGCGAAGAAGAAGCAGGTCTCGCCGCCGCCGCAGGCCCCGGCGGCTGTCGCTGCGCCCGATCCTGAAACGATCAACCCCAACTCCGTCTACGGTGCCACGGGCAGCGTCGGAGCCGCCGAGCGCGCCTACGAAAGCGCCATCACGCCAATCAATCCCACCCAGTTGACCCCGACGAACCTGCAGGGCTTCTCGAGCTCGGCAACGAACGTCACGCCGCAGCAGCTCGAAGAGCAGCAGCCGCGCAACCTCAACGAGGCGCTGACGCGCGTCCCCGGCGTCATCGTGATCAACGACGACGGCGCCGGCCAGCACGGCGGCATCGGCATGCGCGGCTCGCCCGCCCGCCGCTCGCGCAAGCTCTTGGTCATGGAGGATGGCCACACCTCGAACCTGGCGCTGTGGCTCGACCCGTCGGTGCACTACTGGGCCCCGGCCGAGCGCGTAGAAAGCCTCGAGGTCATCCGCGGCACCATCCTCACCCACGGCCCCAACAACAACTTCGGCATCATCAACGCGCGCGCGCTGTCGCCGTTCGGGCCGGAGGAGACGGTCGTCAGCGGTGGTATCGGCTTCACCGATCTCAAGGGCGGCTGCTTCGAGGGCAACTGCAAGGACGGCGAGTGGCGCAAATCCTATCGCTGGCACATCCACACGCGCCAGCACGCGGATAACGTCGGCTTGGTGCTGTCGTACACCGGCGCCGACCAGCAGGGCTCATGGGATACCGAGCGCCTGCGCTTCAACGACTTCCACGGCGCACTCGGCTGGAAGGGCGTCGACGACGATCTCGTCGTCTCGCTCACTTACGCGCGCCAGCGCGACAACTACGACGAGCAAAATTTCCTGCAGGAGTATCGAGGAGCCCGATCCGTTCGCAGCTGGTCAGGGCTTGAGCGAGGATGAGGCTATTGCGGCATTCGGTGCGTTCCACCAGGGTGCCGCGGAGCGTGCTTTCTCGCAGTTGGGCCATATGAAGTCGCTTTACGCACCCGGCTCGATTCTCAACACATACGTCGGTGATGTTTGGCGCGGGCAAATCGTTCACAACGCCTACCTCGACGATGACACGACGGTAACGAGCCGCGTCTACGCCGGGCAGCACACACGCGATCGCTATCAGACGATAACGCCCGAATCCTTTCCCGATGGCACGCTCGGCGACGCACCGGTCCCATTCGGTGCCCCGCAAGAGGGTTACTACTTCGGCGAGGACACGATGTTCGGACGTCTGCGGACGTTCCGTCACTTGGGCGGCGAGATCCGGACCGAATGGGCCAATCGCAACCTGCTCGGGTTCAACCAGGATATCCAGGCCGGCATCCGCTACGAATACCAGGACATGACCAACCGCAATTTCCTCGGGCTCGATGGTCAGATCCTTGGTGACGGCGACAGTGCCGGTGCAACGCTCTTCGATCGCTCGCTGAATGCCAATACGGTATCGGCGTTCCTGCAGACGAATATCGCCGTGGCCAGCGACTTCAACGTGCTGCCTGGCATCCGCTTCGAGTGGTATAATATCTCCCGCACCAACCGCGTGGTCGCCGAGGAAGAGAGTGAGGCCGGCGAGGAAGATCCCTGCCCGGTTGCTCCCTTTGCTCCGGACGAGTGCCTCGCGATCGAAGGCATCAACTTCAACCCCGATCGGCGCACAGAGAATTACTCCAACTTCAACGCACTTCCGGGCATCGCCTTCGCCTATACCGGGCTTTACCGTTCGACGCTGTATGGCGGCTATCACCGCGGCATGTCGACCGGCGTCCTGCGCAACGACGACTTCCCAGCGCCGGACGAACTCGGCGACAATTTCAACCTCGGCTTCCGGTCGTCGGCCATCAAGGGGTTCGACTACGAGGTCGCCGGCTTCTACCAGTTGATTCAGGACTACCAGTTCGGCTCTTCATTCTCCGACGCCGGCGACCGCTCCTATGGACGCGCCAACGAGGTCGAGATCAGCGGCGTCGAACTCTACGGGCGCCTCAATTCAAAGCCGTTCACCGGCGGTCCGCTCAACTTCTTCACCGAAGGCAACTACACCTACGCCCGCGGTGTCTTCACCGACGCGCCTGAACTCGACGAACTCGGAAACGTGATCGGCAGCTTCAACGGCAGCCACTTGCCGGAGGTGCCGTTCCACGTTGCCGCGCTGACCGTCGGCGTCGAGGGCACCACGGGCTGGCGTTGGAACGCCAGCACCACGTGGACCTACCGCGGCTCGTTCTTCACCGATGAGTCGAATCTCCGAACGGCACTTATCCGGTGGAGGAGTGCGACGAGATCGGCGGCAACGGCCCAGTCAATGGCTATGAGTGCGAAATCGAGGAAGCCGGCGAAGACGGCCAGGTTCCTTCCGTGTGGATCTTGTCGGCGCGCTTCAACCTCGACCTCGGCAACACGGGTGCCAGCGTGTACGTGGCCGGCGACAACCTCCTCAACGAGTTCTACATCTCGGATCGCGAGGACGGCATGAAGCCCGGCATGGCGCGCACCATCTGGACCGGCTTCAAGTACAAGTTCTGACCTGACCGTTTACTGACCGCGTGCGCGAGCACGCTGCAACCGCCTCCACCACCCCCAGGGTGGAGGCGGTTTTTTCTTTGTCGCCGAGCAATTAGGTGAGCTGGCGCATCGGTTCGCTCGCCAGTTGGCGCGGGCGCAGGGCGCGGTGCTTGCGAATGACTTTCGTCAGCAGCGCGCTCAGCGCGACGCCCGCCGATCCGCTCAGATCCTCTTCGGGGCTCTCGATGAAGGCGAGACCGCGGTTGTGCGCCTCGCGGTAACGCGCACGCTCGACGCTCGCTCCCGGCAGCACGTTGAAGTCGGCAACCTCGATGTAGGCGCGGGCGGCGTCCTCCTCATCGGGGTGCAGCATGCGCGACAAGGCCACATACATCCGCTGCTTGGGAATGCCGGTCGCCTTGAGCTGATAGAACAGCTCGACCGCCGGCTGCAGGTCGTCGAAGCAGGCGCCCGAAGGCTGCACCACGAAGTGCGCCACGCTGGCGATTTCCATGGTCGGCCCGGGCGAATTGCCGGGCGCATCGATGATCAGGAGATCCGCCTCCGGCTGGCAGGCGATTGCCGCGTCGACATGGGCGTAGGCCTCGACGGTGAGCGGCGGAAAGACCTGATGTTTTTCCCGCAGACGCTGCCAGCGGACGGCGGTCTGCTGATCTTTATCCAGATCTGCCAAGGTCGTGACCAGCCCGCGCCGGGCTGCCACGGCGGCGAGCGCGCGGGCGAACGTCGATTTGCCGACGCCACCCTTGCGGCTCACGAACGCGACTACGACTGTCATTGCGTGCCAGTTGCCAGAGATGCACTAAGTCTGCCCGCTCGTACTCCCGCTACGCGTATGGTTAAAAAGCGGCAGTTTCCAGGCCGAACTTTCCCACGCGCGAACTAACTTTAGCTGGCGCCCTCGACGGGGCGCGAGCCCGTCCCGACCCCTAGGTGCCCAGTGACCGATGCGCTGACGACGAACGACCTCGATGCCTTCTGGATGCCGTTCACGGCCAACCGCCAGTTCAAGCGCGCGCCGCGCCTGTTCGTGGGCGCCGAAGGCATGCACTACCGCACGGCCGACGGTCGCCGCGTCCTCGACGGCACGTCAGGGCTGTGGTGCGTCAACGCCGGGCACTGTCGGCCGAAGATCGTCGAGGCGATCCGCCAGCAGGCCGGTGCGCTCGACTTTGCCGGCGTGTTCCAGATGGGGCACACGCGCGCCTTCGAATGTGCCTCGCGGCTGATCAACATCGCGCCGGCCGGCTTCGAGCACGTCTTTTTCACCAATTCGGGCTCGGAAGCGGTCGACACGGCACTGAAGCTGGCGCTCGCCTATCATCGCGCCAAGGGCAACGGCGGCAAGACGCGCCTCATCGGCCGCGAGCGCGGATACCATGGGGCGAACTTCGGCGGCACGGCCGTCGGCGGCATCGCCTCCAACCGGCGCATGTTCGGCGCGCTCGTCGCCGGGGTCGATCATCTGCGGCACACGCATGATCCGGCGCGCAATGCCTTCAGCCGCGGCGAGCCGCAGCACGGCGCCGAACTGGCTGACGACCTGGAACGGCTCGTCGCGCTGCACGACGCCTCCACAATCGCCGCCGTCATCGTCGAGCCCGTCGCGTGCTCGGCCGGCGTCTTCGTGCCCCCGCACGGCTATCTCCAGCGCCTCGCCGCCATCTGCGCCAGGCACGACATCCTGCTCATTCTCGATGAGGTCATCACCGCCTTCGGCAGGCTCGGGGCACCGTTCGGCGCCGACTACTTCGGCATCTCTCCGGACATGATCACCGCCGCCAAGGGCATCACCAACGGCGCCGTGCCGATGGGCGCGGTGTTCGTGAAGTCGCGCATCTACGACGCGTTCATGGCCGGTCCCGAACCGGCGATCGAGCTGTTCCACGGCTATACGTATTCCGGCCATCCGCTGGCCTGCGCGGCTTCCATCGCCACCCTCGATACGCTGCAAGAGGAGGGCTTGCTCACGCGCGCGTCGGAGCTGGCGCCCTATTGGGAGGAGGCGGTGCATTCCCTGCGCGGACTGCCGCACGTCATCGACATCCGCAACATCGGCCTCATCGGCGCCATCGAGTTCGAACCCTTCCCGGACGAACCGGGCAAGCGGGCACACACGCGCTTCGTCGAGGCCTTCAACCGCGGCATCCTCGTTCGCGCCACAGGCGATGTCATCGCCCTGGCGCCGCCGCTGATCATCCAGAAGAACGAGATCGACCAGCTCATCGGTACGCTGGCCGAAGTCCTGAAGACGGCAGTCGATTAGAAGGCGCCCTGCGGCGCCGCCTCGGTGTTCTCGCCCTGCAACCGCTCCAGCGCCTTGCGGCCAAACAGTAGGAACAGCGTCGGCGTCAGGAAGGCGTCGAGCAAGGTGGCCGAAATGAGCCCGCCGAAGATGGTCACGGCGACCGGGTGCAATATCTCCTTGCCGGGTTCGTCGGCGTTGATGAGCAGCGGCAGGAGAGCGATGCCGGCGGCGAGCGCCGTCATCAACACGGGCGTCAAGCGCTCGAGCGTGCCGCGTATCACCAGCTGCCTCCCGAAGCTCTCGCCTTCGAACAGCGCCAAGTTGATGTAATGGCTGATTTTCAGGATGCCGTTGCGCGTCGCGATGCCCGCAAGCGTGATGAAGCCGATGGCGCTGGCGACGGAGAATGGCTGGCCGGCGATCCACAGAGCCGCGACGCTGCCGATCAGCGCCAGGGGGACGTTGCCCATGATGATGAGGGCCAGCACACTCGAGCGGTAGCGCGTGTACAACACGACGAAGATGAGCAGCAGCGATACGGTCGACAACAATCCAATCATGCGCGAGGCTTCCTCCTGCGCCTGGAATTGTCCCTCGAGGCTGGCGAAGTACCCCTGCGGGAATTTTGTTTCGGCAATGGCCTCGCGCATGTCGGCGATAATGCGCGCCATGTCCGAGCCGTCGGTGTTGGCGAACACGGCGATGCGCCGGCGAGCGTTCTCGCGCTGGATCTGGTTGGGGCCGTCCGTCTCGCTCACGTCGGCGATGGCGCTGAGCGGGATGCGGCCGGCCGGACTCTCGATCAGCATGTCGCCGAGCGCGCGCGCGCTGCGGTCGTCGTCGCTGAGGCGAAGGACGACATCGAAACGCTTCGACTGATCGATGATCTGCGAGACGACCTTGCCGTTGGAGAGTGTCTCCAAAGCGGCGGTCACCTGGCTCGGGTTGAGCCCGTAGAGCGCCGCCTTCGCGTAGTCGACACGTACCTGCATCTGCGGAATGCGCACCTGCTTCTCGGTCTGCAGGTCGACGACGCCGGGAATCGCCTTCAAACGCGCTTCGAGGCCAGCTGCGAGCCCGCGCAGGGTATCGTAGTCGTCGCCATAGATCTTGAGCGCGATCTGCGCGCGCACGCCCGAGAGCATGTGATCGAGCCGGTGGGCGATAGGCTGCCCGACCGTGATGCTAGCCGGGAGTACCGACAAGTCGCGAACGAATGTCGGCGAGGACGGCTTCGCGGCTGCGCTCCGATTTCCGCAAATCGACATCGAGCTCGCTGTTGTGGACGCCCTCCGCATGCTCGTCGAGTTCGGCACGCCCCGTGCGCCGACCGACGGAGCGGACCTCCGGCACCGCGCCGACGATCTGTTCGGCGATGCGTCCAAGACGATTGGATTCGGCGAGGCTGATACCGGGCTGCAGGACGACACTGACCAGCACCGTGCCTTCGTTGAACGTCGGAAGGAAGGCGCGGGGAAGCGCTAGTGCTCCGGCAATGGCAACGGCGACCGCGATGGCCGGCAGGGCGATGACAAAGCGGGGCCGCTCGAAGCACCATTCTAGACCTACCTTCTGCCAGCGCTTCAAGGTACGCGTGAGGCCGGTGTCGTGCTGGGCGAGGTGGCGCATGCGCGGCAGCAGCCAATAGCTGAGCACCGGCGTGACGGTCAGCGATACGACGAGACTGGCGAGGATCGATACGATGAAGGCGATGCCCAGCGGCGTGAACAGGCGCCCCTCGATGCCCGACAGGGCAAACACCGGCAGGAACACCAGTACGATGATGATGGTGGCGTAGACGATGCCCGAGCGCACTTCCATCGCCGCCGCGGCGATGACCTCGATGATGCTGCGCCGGTCGCGCCCCTCTGCCGCTCTGTGCAACCCAAGCCGCCGGTAGATGTTCTCGACGTCGACCACGGCGTCGTCGACGAGGGCGCCGATGGCGATGGCGAGACCGCCGAGGGTCATGGTGTTTATCGACAGTCCCATCATCTGAAAGACGACGAGCGTGCTCAGCACCGAAAGCGGGATCGCGACGAGGGAGATGAACGTCGTCTGCCAATTGAGCAGAAACACGAACAACACGACGGCGACGCAGATCAGCGCCTCGATGAGCACGCGCACGAGGTTGTCGATCGATTTCTCGATGAAGCTCGCCTGGCGGAATTGGACATCGGTGGTGCGCACGCCCTCGGGCATCACGCGCTGCAGCTCCGGCAGCATGGCCTCGATCTTGCGGGTGATGGAGACCGTGTCGGCGTCCGGCTGCTTCTGCACGGCGAGGATGACACCAGGCTTGCCGTTGAAGCCGGCGTCGCCGCGCTTGGGGCGGGCGGCAAAGTCGATGTCCGCCACCTGTCTAAGCGAGACGCCGTGCCCCTCGCGGTAGGCGACCACCAGATTGCGGAGGTCCTCTATTCTGTTCGTGCGACCGATGTTGCGGATAAGCACCTCGCGTGCCTTGAGATCGACAAAGCCGCCGCCGGTGTTGGCACCGAACTGCTTCAAGGCGTTGTCGATCGCCTCAAAGCTGATGTCGAGGCTGGCCATGCGCCGTGGATCGGGGACGACGCGGTACTGGCGCACCTCGCCGCCGATGGGGATGACCTGGGCGACGCCGGGAACGGTCAGCAATTGCGGGCGCACGGTGAAATCGGCGAGCTCGCGCAGCGTCATCGCATCGACGCTGGTACTGGACATGGCGATGAGCATGATCTCGCCCATCACGGACGAGATCGGCCCCATCTGCGCGGCAACATCGGGCGGAAGCTGCTCGCGCACCAACTGCAGACGCTCGGCGACCTGCTGGCGCGCGCGGTAGATGTCGACCGACCAATCGAACTCGACGTAGACGATCGATAGCCCGACGCCGGAGACCGAGCGAACGCGGGTCACGCCCGGCATGCCGTTCATCGCCGTCTCGATTGGGAATGTGACGAGCAGCTCGACTTCCTCGGGGGCGAGACCGTCTGCTTCCGCGATCAGCGTCACGGTTGGCCGATTGAGATCGGGGAAGACGTCGACGGGAAGCTGCCGCAGCGTCATCAGGCCGTAGACGGTGAGCGCCAGGGCGCCGATGAGCACGAAGAGGCGATGCGATAGGCTGGCGCGAATGATTGCGTCGAACATGGGCCCCTCAGCGCACTTGGTTGATGAGCTCGGCGCCTTCGACGACGACGCGGCTGCCGGATTCGAGACCGTCGAGAACGAGGACGCTTGTTCCGTCGAGAGGCGCAAGGCGGACGGGCACCGGCCGGAAGTGCTCGGCAGAGACCTTCACCCATACGCGCGGCAACCCATCCGGCCCGCGCACCACGGCGGCATCCGGCAGCACCGTGCCTTTCACGGCATCGCCCTGCTGCACGAACACCTTCACGGCCGAGCCGATGACCAAGCCTTCGTGGACCTCGTCGACCTTGAACTGCAGGGGTTGCGTCTGCTGACGCAGCGCAGGCGCCCGGCCGACGTAGGATAGTTTGATGGAATGACCGTCGGGGTCTTTGGCGTAGGCGGCGGTGATGTCCGGCGCGGCGTGCGCCGCACTGCCGATGGCCTCGATCCACAGACGGTGCGGATCGACGATCTCAAATAGCGTATCGCGCGTCGTCACCACCTGTCCGGCGCGCACGTTTGCCTGCGAGATGATGCCGCTGACCGGCGCCTTGAGTTCGATGCGCTCGGCGCCCTTGGGGGCAAGGACGCGCTGCTGTTCGCGCAACGCCTCGAGTTCGGCGCGCGTGTCGTCGATGTCCTTCTGGGCGACGACGCCGGCGATGCGGGTAAGGCGTGAGAGCTTCTGCTCTGCGATGCGCAGCTTGCCGATGACCTCGGCCGTGAGCTGCTGCATGGTCCCTAGGTCGGCGATGGGAATGCTGGGCGACAAGCAGCGCCAACACCTCGCCCTCCTTGACGTGTTGTCCGACGTGCGAGATGCCGCGCTCCGGAAGCTCGATGCGCCCGTCCATCGGGGCTTGCACTTGCCCGAACGTCGAAGGGTCTGGCACCACGGTGCCGATGAGCTCGCGCGCTTCCCGCGCCTCCTCGGGCTTGGCGATGATCGTGCGCACATGCAGCAGTCGCTGCGTCGGCTTGGGGAGAAACACTTCGCCGTCCGGCAGACGCCGCGGCGCCTCGTCTTGTGCCACGGCGGCAGCGGGGTTCTGATCATCGTCATGATCATGCCCTTCGTGCGCGCGGGCGAGGTCGATGCAGGCGGTAAGCATCAAGGCCGCGATGAGCGTGAGCGGCTGCCCCGCCGCCGGGCCGGCGGGCGGAGCGCAGCGCGAGCGCCAGCAGGAAGCCGAGCACCAACCCGCCTCCCGCAACGATCCACGTGTGCGGCTGGTGCAGCAACGCCTGCCAGGAGACCGCCGGCGCGTGTGCGGTGCTTGCAGCGGCCGCGATCTCGAGCTTGCCTTCCAGGACCGCCGCGGTCTGGCCTGCCGTGATGGAGAACTTGAGCGTCTTTATCCCAGGCTCGTCGGCCCACGGCGCGGCGAGCCTATAGGTGCCGGGGCCGGCGGCCTTTGCGGTTCCGGCGGCGATGCCATCGGCAACTACGGCAATGACCGCGTCATTGACCGGCTCATTGCTGGCAATCTGGTCGAGGTAGATTGTCAGTTGCCGCTCGCCGATGGTCGCTACGAGCTCCAGGTTGGAGCCGGTGAGTTCGAGGCGCGGAAGAGCCGGTGCCGGACGCAGCGGCCGGCGCAGGCTCGTCGTGGGCGTGGTCGTCACCGCCGTGACCGAGCGCGGTGGTTGCGATGAACAGCAGGCACAGTGCTGCCGAAAGAATGCGCGTCATCATGAATGTCCCAATGACCTGAGAGCCGCGGTTTCTCGGCACGGGTGGGTTCACGGCTACATGCCGCTCGCTCTGCCACTGGCGACGTTGAACCGCCCTGGCTTGACCCGTGCCGATCGTCGAGCGCACGCCTTAGCGTGCTTCCGATCAAGCCAAGGCTCTCGGAGGGCGCAGGGGAGGATTGGAGAGCTGCCCGTACGGCAGCGCGGCGTTGCGCTGGGGGTGCTGCACGGCGACGAAGGCGATGGCCAGCGGAGAGACCCCGGCGGTCAGGATCGCAGTCGCGGCGCAGCAATGGGCGTGTGCGTGGGTGCAGCCGCGGTCGGGGCCAGATGGACTTTGCGGATGATCGTGCCCCGCGTCGCTGACCGTGCCGATGTCGTGCACGTGATCATGCAGCGCTACATGATCCATTTGCTCGTGGGCCAGCGCGTGCGCGTCGGCAAACAGCGAGGCATGCAGGATCGGCACTTCGCCGCCGCCGAGCATGGCCACGGCGAACAGCGATGCGATCACGATATGTTTGACGATCCTGTGCACGGCCCTAAGCAAACCCGGCTGCTCCTGCTTCGTCAAGCTCACCGCCGTCGGTAAAAGATTTGCGGCCGTCATTTGTCCGTCAAAGTAGAGTTGCCATGTATACAATGCCGGACTTTCGGCGCATGCCAGGCACCTGGCTGCAGCAGTTTTTTCACATGAGGAAACCAATGACGTTCGACGCATTGCTCAAAGGGTCAGTTTTCGCCCTCGCCGCCGTGGCCCTCGCTGGACCCGCCATGGCGCATGGGTTCGACGACTGCACCAAGGAGCCGAAGGACAAGTGGAAGCCGCAGGCCGAGGCCGAGGCCGCTGCAACGGCGGCGGGATATACGGTCACCAAGTCCAAGATCGAGGGCTCCTGCTATGAGGTCTATGCCAAGGACAAGGACGGCAAGAAGTTCGAGCTGTTCTACAACCCGGTCGACCTGCAATTGGTCAAAAAGCAGGACGACTGAGCGCGGTCCCCGCTAGAGTCCGGCGCGGAAATCCGCTAAGCGAAGCACTCCTGGCAGTCGCCGGTGTCCCCGGCGGCTCGCCGGCCGCGCATGCCGGCCTCGCGGGTGTAGCTCAATGGTAGAGCAGCAGCCTTCCAAGCTGAATACGAGGGTTCGATTCCCTTCACCCGCTCCATTTACTGCCGTCGGCACTGTACGAAACTTCAACGCCCGCCGGGGGAGGGAAGCACCTCCCACAAAGGAGCGAGGGAATGCTCGTCGTCACCACCAATGACCTGCCCGGGTATCGGGTGGTGAAGCATCTTGGCATCGTGCGAGGCCTCACCGTCAGGTCGCGTAGCGTGATCGGCAACATCGGGGCCGCGGTGCAGATCTTCTTTGGCGGCAATATCACTCTATATACGAAGCTGGCCGAGGAGACGCGCTCCGAGGCCTATGACCAGCTCGTCGAACATGCGCGGGAAATGGGCGCCAACGCCGTCCTGGCCATGCGCTATGATGCCAACGAAATCGCCTCGGCAGTGACGGAGGTCCTGGCCTACGGGACCGCCGTGGTGGTCGAGCCGGCGGTCTGATTCCGCCTCGCGACAATTTCGTCACTAGCAAGTGACAACGGGGAAAAGTTCCGCTAAGTATGCCGCCCCCGCGGAGGACAGCGCGCGCTACCACGCGAAAGGGGTGTAGCTCAATTGGTAGAGCGTCGGTCTCCAAAACCGAAGGTTGGGGGTTCGAGACCCTCCGCCCCTGCCAAATTCGTTTGGTCACATCCGTGCAGAGGGCGCCGGATGTGCCAACGGCCGACGCTTTGGGTGCGTCAGGTTGTCGCATGGCGCCCGGGAAAGTCAGATTAATGGCCAAATACAACCCCATCGAGTTTATTCAGGAGGTTCGTCAGGAAACCTCCAAGGTCACTTGGCCAACCTGGAAAGAGGTGTGGATCACCACCCTCATGGTTTTGATCATGGTCAGCGTTGCCTCGGTATTCTTCCTAATCACGGATCAAGCGATCGGATGGCTCGTCCAACTCGTGCTGGGCGCGAACCGCTGAACCGGAGCTCAAAAGTAGTGTCTACCCAAGTTACGCAGACGCGCCCCGAAAGAGCGGCAATGGCGAAGCGCTGGTATATCGTGCACGCCTACACGAATTTCGAGCGCAAGGTCGCCGACGCGATCCGCGAGCGCGCCAAGGCAGCGGGCCTCGAGCATCTGTTCGAGGAAGTCCTGGTGCCGACCGAGGAAGTGGTCGAGGTGAAGCGCGGCCGCAAAGTGCAGGCCGAGCGCAAGTTCCTGCCCGGCTACGTGCTGGTGAAGATGGAGATGACGGACCCGGCGTTCTTGCTGATCAAGAACACGCCCAAGGTCACCGGGTTTCTCGGCGCGGAAAACAAGCCGATGCCGATCTCGGAGGATGAGGCGATGCGCATCCTCCACCAGGTCAAGGAAGGCGTGGAGCGCCCCAAGCCCTCGATTACCTTCGAGGTGGGCGAACAGGTGAAGGTCGCCGACGGACCGTTCGCCTCGTTCCAGGGGCATGTGGAAGAGGTCGACGAGGAACGTTCACGGGTCAAAGTCGCCGTGTCGATCTTCGGCCGTCCGACGCCGGTCGAGCTCGAGTTCGGCCAGGTGGAGAAGGTGGTGGGTTAAGCGCCCGGACGTCACGCACCACGCCAAGAACTTGCAGTCGGGCCAACGCTCGTCTGCATGCCAGCCCCGCAAGGACAGCCTCTCACGAGGCCTCCCTGCGGAAATCCGCGGGAGGGCCCTGACAGGCCCGTTGCACCGCTAACCCTGGGAAGGAAAGCCCCTTCCCGTCAAGTGCTAAGGGGAGACCATGGCAAAGAAAATTGACGGTTACATCAACTTGCAGGTGCCGGCGGGGGCGGCCAATCCGTCGCCGCCCATCGGACCCGCGCTCGGTCAGCGCGGCGTCAACATCATGGAGTTCTGCAAGTCGTTCAACGCCAAGACGAAGGAGATGGAGCAGGGCACGCCCATCCCGGTGAAGATCACGGTCTACTCCGACCGCTCCTTCACCTTCGAGATGCGGACGCCGCCGGCTTCGTTCTTCCTCAAGAAGGCGGCGAAGATCACGTCGGGCTCCAAGGCGACCGGCCGCGATGTCGCCGGCAGCGTGACGATGGCGCAGGTGCGCGACATCGCCAAGCTGAAGCTCAAGGATCTGAACACCGACGACGTCGAGGCCGCGGCCAAGACGATCGCCGGCTCTGCCCGTTCGATGGGCCTTCAGGTGAAGGAGTAAGAACGATGGCAGCGAAACTCAGCCCTGAGGCGATCAAGCAGACGCGTCTTGCCGGCGGCAAGCGCAAGGCGGCGGCCGACAAAGGCGTCAACCGCGATCACGCCTATACGATCGAAGAAGCCGTGAAGCTCATCAAGGAGCGCGCCAAGGCGAAATTCGACGAGACCATCGAGGTGGCGATGAACCTCGGTGTCGACCCCAAGCACGCCGACCAGCTCGTGCGCGGCGTTTGCAACCTGCCGAACGGCTCCGGCCGCACGGCGCGCGTTGCCGTGTTCGCGCGTGGCCCCAAGGCCGACGAGGCGAAGGCGGCCGGTGCCGATGTCGTCGGCGCGGAGGATCTCGTCGAGCAGGTGTCGAAGGGTACGATCAATTTCGATCGCTGCATCGCGACGCCGGACATGATGGGTCTCGTCGGCCGTCTCGGTAAGGTGCTGGGCCCACGCGGCCTGATGCCCAACCCGCGCGTCGGCACGGTGACCATGGACGTGACCACCGCCGTCAAGGGAGCCAAGGGCGGCTCGGTGGAGTTCCGCGTCGAGAAGGCCGGCATCGTGCACGCCGGCGTCGGCAAGGCGAGCTTCACGGCGAACGCGCTCGCCGAGAACATCAAGGCGTTCGTCGACGCCGTGGTGAAGGCGAAGCCGCCGGGTGCCAAGGGCACGTACGTGAAGAAGGTTTCGATCAGCTCGACGATGGGGCCTGGCGTCAAGATCGAGAGCGCCAGCCTCAACGGCGGGCAGGCCCTCGCCTAAGAGGGCAACACGGAATTCGCGCGCCGCTTCGCAAGGAGTGGCACGCGATGTCCGGGAGATGAGCTTCGGCTCGCCTTCCGGAAGACTGTCCGAGACTGTGGGTGCCGTCAGATCTTCCGGGATGCTGACAGCTTAAGCCTCAATCAGGGCCCGCATGAGACAGGAGCGAACCCGGTTTCAGCTCTCCACAAGAGAGCAAAGCCGGTTTGAACCTGGGTCAGCACCGTGCCGCCTCACAGCGCGCGGTTGGACAGACGAAGCGTCGCCGGAAGCGGGGTCATTCCCGCCATGGCGGCAAGGTGCAACCCGCGGACCAGCTTTAGCGAAGCTGATCCGTAATCTGGAGTGAGCAGGTGGATAGAGCCGCGAAACGTGAGCTCGTGACGTCGCTCAACGCCGTGTTGAAAGACACGGGGTTGGTCGTTGTCGCCCACTATGCCGGCATGACGGTCGCCCAACTGACCGACTACCGCAAGCGTGTGAAAGAGGCTGGCGGCAAGGTCAAGGTAGCCAAAAACCGGCTGGCGAAGCTCGCGCTGAAGGACACTTCGTACGAACCGATCTCCGATCTCTTCAAGGGGCAAACATGCGTTGCCTACTCGCAGGATCCGATCGCGGCTGCGAAGGCGTCGGTCGCCTACGCCAAGGGGAATGAAAAGCTAGTCATTCTCGGTGGCGCCATGGGCTCGACGATCCTCGACGCGAACGCCGTCAAAGCGCTCGCCGAACTGCCATCGCTGGACGAGCTCAGAGCCAAGCTCATCGGTCTCCTCAACGCGCCGGCGACGAAAATCGCCCGCACGATTGCAGAACCGGGTGCACAGCTCGCGCGCGTCATTCAGGCGAAGGCGTCGCAAGGCGAGGCCGCATAACGGCACGGGCGGCGCCCGCGAAGGCGCCACGAACACCAAAGAGCGCAGTTCAGAACTGCATGCGTCATTAGGTTCAAACCGAAGGAAGTAACAAAATGGCCGATCTATCGAAGATCGTAGACGATCTCTCTAGCCTGACCGTGCTGCAGGCCGCCGAGCTGGCCAAGCTGCTCGAGGAGAAGTGGGGCGTGTCGGCGGCTGCTGCCGTCGCCGTTGCCGCAGCTCCGGGCGCCGCAGCCCCGGCTGCCGAGGAGCAGACCGAGTTCACCGTCATCCTGAAGGCCGGCGGCGAAAAGAAGATCAACGTCATCAAGGAAGTCCGCGCCATCACGGGTCTTGGCCTCAAGGAAGCCAAGGATCTCGTCGAGGCCGGCGGCAAGGCCGTGAAGGAAGGCGTGACCAAGGACGAGGCTGCCAAGCTCAAGAAGCAGCTCGAGGACCAGGGCGCGACTGTCGAGGTCAAGTAATCGAGGCGGCAGGCGGCCGGCACTGATCGTGCCGGTTGCCTGCTTCCGCCTGTTCGCAAGGGCAGGCATCTGGACGTCTTTCCGGAGGGTCTTTTGAGGGGCATGCAACCCTCAAACGGGCCTTCCGGTGAGCCGTTTAAAGGCTAAAGCGAGGGTTGGCGGCCCTTGCCATGCAGCAGCAGTCGCGCGGGCCGTCACCTGCGCAGATCACAAGGAGCGGAAATGGCTGAGACGTTCAACGGCCGCAAGCGCATCCGGAAGAAATTCGGATCCATTCGCGAAGTCGCCGAGATGCCGAACCTCATCGAGGTTCAGAAGAGCTCGTACGACGACTTCCTGATGGTGAAGGAGCCTCCCGGCGGCCGTTCAGACGATCACGGTCTGCAGTCGGTGTTCAAGTCGGTGTTCCCGATCTCGGATTTCTCGGGACGCGCCACGCTGGAATTCG
This sequence comes from uncultured Alphaproteobacteria bacterium, assembly GCA_963795225.1. Taxonomy (GTDB): domain Bacteria; phylum Pseudomonadota; class Alphaproteobacteria; order Rhizobiales; family Hyphomicrobiaceae; genus Hyphomicrobium_A. The sequence goes on from CAWCHB010000008.1 coordinate 124,021, forward strand.
TGCGCTACGAGTTCGAGCCGCCGAAGTACGACGTCGACGAGTGCATGCAGCGCGATATGACCTTCTCGGCGCCGCTGAAGGTCAAGCTGCGCCTGATCGTGTTCGATGTGAACGAGGAGACGGGCTCCAAGTCGATCAAGGACGTCAAGGAGCAGGACGTGTACATGGGCGACATGCCGCTCATGACGTCGAACGGCACCTTCGTCATCAACGGCACCGAGCGCGTTATCGTCTCGCAGATGCACCGTTCGCCGGGCGTGTTCTTCGATCACGACCGCGGGCGCACGCACGCCTCGGGCAAGCTGCTGTTCGCGGCCCGCATCATCCCCTATCGCGGCTCCTGGCTCGACTTCGAGTTCGACGCCAAGGACATCGTCTATGTGCGCATCGATCGTCGCCGCAAGCTGCCGGTGACGACGCTGCTGTACGCGCTGGGCCTCAACGACGAAGAGATCCTCAGCGTCTTCTACAAGCACATCCAGATCAAGGAATCCAAGCGCGGCTGGAAGATGCCGTTCGTGCCGGAGAAGATGCGCGGCATGACGCCGGCGGCCGACCTTGCCGACGCCAAGACCGGCGAAGTCATCATCAAGGCCGGCGAGAAGATCACCGCCCGCAAGGCGCGTGAGCTGGCGGAAGGCGGCCTCAAGGAGGTGCTCGTATCCTCCGACGATCTCGCCGGACGCTACATCGCCACCGACATCGTCGATCTCGAGACGGGCACGATCATCGCCGAGGCCGGCGATGAGCTCGATGCGGAGCTGTTGGCCGAGCTGAAGGACCAGAAGATCAAGGATTTCCCGATCCTCGACATCGACCACGTCAACGTCGGGCCCTTCATCCGCAACACGCTCAACGTCGACAAGAATGCCAATCAGCAGGAAGCGCTGATGGACATCTATCGCGTGATGCGTCCCGGCGAGCCGCCGACGATCGAGGCGGCGACCAACCTGTTCCACTCGCTGTTCTTCGATTCCGAGCGCTACGACCTCTCGGCCGTCGGCCGCGTGAAGATGAACATGCGCCTCGAACTCGACGCGCCCGACACCATGCGCGTGCTGCGCAAGGAGGACATCCTCGCCGTCATCAAGACGCTGGTCGATCTGCGCGACGGCAAGGGCGAGATCGACGACATCGATCATCTCGGCAACCGGCGTGTGCGCTCGGTCGGCGAGCTGATGGAGAACCAGTATCGCGTCGGCCTGTTGCGCATGGAGCGCGCCATCAAGGAGCGCATGTCCTCGGTCGATATCGATACGGTGATGCCGCAGGATCTGATCAACGCCAAGCCGGCGGCTGCCGCCGTGCGTGAGTTCTTCGGGTCCTCGCAGCTCAGCCAGTTCATGGACCAGACGAACCCGCTGTCGGAAATCACCCACAAGCGCCGACTGTCGGCGCTTGGCCCGGGCGGTCTGACCCGCGAGCGCGCCGGCTTCGAGGTGCGCGACGTGCATCCGACGCACTACGGCCGCATCTGTCCCATCGAGACGCCGGAAGGCCCGAACATCGGCCTTATCAACTCGCTGGCGACGTTTGCGCGCGTCAACAAGTACGGCTTCATCGAGAGCCCGTACCGCAAGGTCGTCAACGGCAAGCTGACCGACCAGGTCGTCTACCTGTCGGCCATGGAAGAGATGCGCCACCACGTTGCGCAGGCCAACGCCGAGGTCGACTCCAAGGGCAAGCTGACCGACGACCTCATCACCTGCCGTTACCAGGGCGACGTGCTGCTCGTGACGCAGGACAAGGTCGACTACATCGACGTGTCGCCCAAGCAGCTCGTGTCGGTCGCCGCGGCGCTCATCCCGTTCCTCGAGAACGACGACGCCAACCGCGCCCTCATGGGCTCGAACATGCAGCGGCAGGCCGTGCCGTTGATCCGTGCCGAGGCGCCGCTCGTCGGCACCGGCATGGAAGAGGTGGTGGCCCGCGACTCCGGCGCCGCCATCGCCGCCCGCCGCACCGGCGTGGTCGACCAGGTGGACGCCACGCGTATCGTTATCCGCGCGACGGCCGAGACCGACCCGTCCAAGCCCGGCGTCGACATCTACCGCCTGCGCAAGTTCCAGCGTTCGAACCAGAACACCTGCATCAACCAGCGTCCGCTGGTGCATGTCGGTGACGCGATCGAGGCTGGCGAGATCATCGCCGACGGTCCCTCGACCGACCTCGGCGACTTGGCGCTCGGCAAGAACGTGCTCGTCGCGTTCATGCCGTGGATGGGCTACAACTTCGAGGATAGCATCCTCCTCTCCGAGCGCGTCGTTTCCGACGACATCTTCACCTCGATCCACATCGAGGAATTCGAGGTGATGGCCCGCGACACCAAGCTCGGGCCGGAGGAGATCACGCGCGACATCCCCAACGTCTCGGAAGAGGCTCTGAAGAACCTCGACGAGGCGGGCATCGTCTACATCGGCGCCGAAGTGAACCCCGGCGATATTCTCGTCGGTAAGATCACCCCGAAGGGCGAGAGCCCGATGACGCCGGAAGAGAAGCTGCTGCGCGCCATCTTCGGCGAGAAGGCTTCCGACGTTCGCGATACTTCGCTGCGCCTGCCGCCGGGCGTTTCCGGCACGGTGGTCGAAGTGCGCGTGTTCAATCGTCACGGCGTCGAGAAGGACGAGCGTGCGATGGCCATCGAGCGCGAAGAGATCGAGCGTCTCGCCAAGGACCGCGACGACGAGATGCAGATTCTCGATCGCAACGTCTATGCGCGTCTGAAGGAAGCTCTGATCGGCAAGGAAGTGTCGAAGGGTCCGAAGACGGCTCGCAAGGGCACGCACATCACCGACGAAATCCTCGAGGAAGTTCCCCGCAGCCATTGGTGGGAGTTCGGCCTCAAGGACGAGAAGGCGCAGAGCGAGATCGAGGCGATCAACAAGCAGTACGAGGAGGCCAAGAAGAGCCTCGAGCGGCGCTTCGTCGACAAGGTCGACAAACTACAGCGCGGCGACGAGCTGCCTCCCGGCGTCATGAAGATGGTCAAGGTCTTCGTCGCCGTGAAGCGCAAGATCCAGCCGGGCGACAAGATGGCCGGCCGTCACGGTAACAAGGGCGTCGTGTCGATGATCGTGCCGTGCGAGGACATGCCGTTCCTCGAGGACGGCACGCACGTCGACGTGGTGCTCAATCCGCTCGGCGTGCCATCGCGCATGAACGTCGGGCAGATCCTCGAGACGCACATGGGCTGGGCCTGCCGCGGCCTCGGTCGCATCATCGACGAGGCATTGCAGAACTACCATGCGAGCGGGCAGGCTAAGCAGCTGCGCGATGCCATGGCGTCGGTCTACACAAGGATGAGCTTCAAGGCGAACGTGAAGGACGAAGAGCTCAGCCAGATCGCCGAGAAGCTGACCAAGGGCGTGCCGATCGCGACGCCGGTGTTCGACGGCGCGAAAGAGCCTGACATCGTCGAGATGCTCAAGCTCGCCGGTTTCGACACCAGCGGACAGGTGACATTGTTCGACGGGCGTACCGGCGAAGCTTTCGATCGCAAGGTCACGGTCGGCTACAAGTACATCCTGAAGCTGCACCACCTTGTCGACGACAAGATCCACGCCCGCTCCATCGGCCCGTACTCGCTCGTCACGCAGCAGCCGCTGGGTGGCAAGGCGCAGTTCGGCGGCCAGCGCTTCGGCGAAATGGAGGTGTGGGCACTGGAAGCCTACGGTGCCGCCTACACGCTGCAGGAGATGCTGACGGTGAAGTCGGACGACGTCGCCGGCCGTACCAAGGTCTACGAGGCGATCGTGCGTGGCGATGACACGTTTGAAGCGGGCGTGCCCGAGAGCTTCAACGTGCTCGTCAAGGAAATGCGGGCGTTGGGTCTCAATGTCGAGCTGGAGAATTCCGCCGTCGCCGCCATTCCGGCGCCGGAGGAAGAGCCGCCCTCCAAGCTGGCGCAGCTTCCGCCGGCAGCCGAATGACCGCTTGAACTTCAGTCCGGGGCCCGTCAGGGCCCCGGGCGTCGGCGCGTGAAAGACGCGCATGCATACAAGGGCTCAATGACGCCAAGAGCCCGTTTTCTGCGAGGATCGACCGCGATCCGGTTATCGCAAGTCTGACAACGGGGCGCTGGCCACGCCCCGAATGGAGAGACGGATGAACGAGATTACAAACCTGTTCAAGACGCAAGCGCCGCTTCCGACCTTCGACCAGATCAAGATCTCCATCGCGAGCTCCCGACGACATCCTGTCGTGGTCGTTCGGCGAGATTCAAGAAGCCCGAGACGATCAACTACCGCACGTTCAAGCCCGAGCGCGACGGCTTGTTCTGCGCGCGCATCTTCGGTCCGATCAAGGACTACGAGTGCTTGTGCGGCAAGTACAAGCGGATGAAGTACAAGGGCCTCATCTGCGAAAAGTGCGGCGTCGAGGTGACGCTCGCCAAGGTGCGCCGCGAGCGCATGGGCCACATCGAGCTGGCCGCGCCCGTCGCCCACATCTGGTTCTTGAAGTCGCTGCCCTCGCGCATCGGCTTGCTGCTCGACATGCCGCTCAAGGATCTCGAGCGCGTTCTCTATTTCGAGCACTACATCGTCATCGAGCCGGGCATCACGGCCTTCAAGGAGAAGCAGCTCCTCTCGGAGGAGGACTACAACCGGGCGCTCGACGAGCACGGCCCGGACAGCTTCACCGCCGGTATCGGCGCCGAGGCCATCCGCGAGATGCTGTCGCCATGGACCTGCCGAAGATCGCCGGCCGACCTGCGCGTCGAGATCGCCGAGGCGACCACCGAGCTGAAGCCGAAGAAGCTCGGCAAGCGCCTCAAGGTCATCGAGGCGTTCCTCGAATCCGGCAACCGCCCGGAATGGATGATCCTCACCGTCGTTCCGGTCGATCCCGCCCGAGCTGCGCCCGCTGGTGCCGCTGGACGGCGGCCGCTTCGCCACGTCCGATCTCAACGACCTCTATCGCCGCGTCATCAACCGCAACAACCGTCTGAAGCGGCTGATGGAGCTGCGCGCGCCGGACATCATCATCCGCAACGAAAAGCGCATGCTGCAGGAGGCGGTCGACGCGCTATTCGACAACGGCCGCCGTGGCCGCGTCATCACCGGCGCCAACAAGCGCCCGCTGAAGTCGCTCGCCGACATGCTGAAGGGCAAGCAAGGCCGCTTCCGCCAGAACCTGCTCGGCAAGCGCGTCGACTACTCCGGCCGTTCGGTGATCGTCGTCGGTCCCGAGCTGAAGCTGCACCAGTGCGGCTTGCCGAAGAAGATGGCGCTTCGAGCTCTTCAAGCCGTTCATCTACGCGCGCCTGCAGGCCCAAGGGCAGGCGGCGACCGTGAAGCAGGCGAAGAAGCTCGTCGAGAAGGAGAAGGGCGAAGTCTGGGATATCCTCGACGAAGTGATCCGCGGCACCGGTTCTCCTCAACCGCGCTCCGACGCTGCATCGCCTCGGCATTCAGGCGTTCGAGCCCACCCTGATCGAGGGCAAGGCGATCCAGCTTCATCCGCTGGTCTGCGCCGGCATTTAATGCCGACTTCGACGGCGACCAGATGGCCGTGCACGTCCCGCTCGCTCGAGCGCAGCTGGAAGCGCGCGTCCTGATGATGTCGACCAACAACATCCTGCATCCGGCCAACGGCTCGCCGATCATCGTGCCGTCGCAGGACATCGTGCTCGGCTCTACTACTTGTCGATCGTGCGCGACCGCGAGCCGGGCGAGGGCATGCTGCTGGGCTCGGTCTCCGGGGCGCGGCACGCGCTCGAAGCCGGCGTCAGCCTGCACGCCAAGGTGCGCGGGCGCTTCCACACGATGAACGGATAGCGGCAATGCGGTGATCGAGATTTTCGCACCACGCCGGACGCGGTGCGTCCTTCGCCGAGCTGTTGCCGAAGAAGCCGGACGTGAAGCCGGCGCTCGTCAATCAGCTTCTGACCAAGAAGGCCATCTCCGGCATGATCGATGCCGTCTACCGCAATTGCGGTCAGAAGGAGGCGGTCATCTTCTGCGACCGATCATGGCACTCGGCTTCCGACATCGGTTCCAAGGCCGGCATTTCGTTCGGCAAGGACGACATGTTCATCCCGGACTCCAGGCGAAGGATTCTGCCGCGCAGACGACCGAACTTCGTGCTCGAGTTCGAGCAGCATTACGACGAACGGCCTGGTCACGCGGCTCGAGAAGTACAACAAGGTCGTCGATGCGTCGGTCGAAGTGCCTCGACCAGATCGCCAAGGAGATGATGGAGCACATCTCCTCGGTGCAGAAGGACAAGGACGGCCGCGAGAAGCAGATGAACTCGGTCTGGATGATGTCGCTTTCCGGCGCCCGTCGCTCGCCTGCGCAGATCGAAGAGCGGCTTGCCGGCATGCGCGGCCTGATGACCAAGCCGTCGGGCGAGATCATCGAGACGCCGATCATCTTGAACACCAAGGAAGGCCTGTCGGTGCTCGAGTACTTCGACTCGATCACGGCGCCCCGTAGGGTCTCACCGACACCGCCCTGAAGACCGCCAACTCGGCTCTACCTGACGCGCCCGTCTCGTCGACGTCGCCCAGGACAGCATCATCTACGAGGACGATGCGGCGCACCGTAGGCGGCATCAGCGTGCAGGCTGTCGTCGACAGCGGCCAGGTTATCGTCTCGCTCGCCGACCGCGTGCTCGGCCGTACGGCGGCCGAGGACATCGTCGACCCCGCCAATCGCAGATCGGTACTCGTCAAGAATCGGCGAGCTGATCGAGGAGCGTCATGCGGAGCTGATCGAGAAGGCGCAGGTGCAGGAAGTGCGCATCCGCTCGGTGCTCGACCTGCGATACGGTCACCGGCGTTTGCGCCAAGTGCTACGGGCGCGATCTTGCCGCGCGGCACGCCGTTAAGCATCGGCGAGGCGGATCGGCGTGATCGCCGCTAGTCGATCGGCGAGCCGGACACGCAGCTCACCATGCGTACCTTCCACATCGGTGGCACGGCCGAAGTCTCGGTCGACAGCTCGTTCATCGAGTGGAAACTTGACGGACACGGTGAAGATCAGGATCTCCGCGTCGTGAAGGACAGCCAGGGCGTGAAGTCGCCATGACGCGCACGATGTCGATCGTCATCGTCGACCAGAGCGGCGAGGAGTTCGGCGACGGCACCAAAGTGCACTACGACGCCCGCGGTGCACGTCAAGGAAGGCGATACCGTAAGCGCGGCACCAAAGCTCGCCCAGTGGGATCCCTACACCCGCCCGATCCTCACCAAGGTGAACGGCAAGGTGACTTCGAGGATCTGCTGGAGGGCGCCTCGGTGGCGAGAACAGGGACAGATGAAGGGCACCACCAATCGCGTCATCGTCGATTGGCGCGCTTCGCCTCGCAGCGCCGACCTCAAGTCGGCTGAATCGTTAAGGACGGCAAGGGCAAGCCGATCAAGGTCGCACGTCGTGGCGATGCTCGCTATCTGCTGCCCGTCGACGCCATTCTGTCGGTGGAGCCGGTGCGGACGGTAAAGGTGGGCGACGTTCTGGCGCGTATTCCCAGTTCGTCGGCACGCTCGGGCGACATCACCGGCGGTCTGCCGCGTGTCGCCGAGCTGTTCGAAGCTCGCCGTCGAAGGATCACGCGATCATCGCGGAGATTTCAGCACCATCGAGTTCGGCAAGGACTACAAGAACAAGCAGCGCATCCACATCAAGCCGGATGACGCCAACGCCGAAGACGTCGAGTACCTCATCCCGCGCGGCAAGAGCTTGGCGGTGCAACACGGCGATCGCATCGAACGCGGCGACTTCGTCTATGACGGCCATCCCGCACCGCACGACATCCTGGCGATCAAGGGCGTGGAAGAAGCTCGCCAACTACTCGATCAACGAGATCCAGGACGTCTACCGGCTGCAGGGCGTGACCATCAACGACAAGCACATCGAGGTGATCGTTCGCCAGATGCTGCAGAAGGTCGAGGTTACGGAATCCGGGCGATACGGACTCGATCAAGTCCGAGCAGCTCGATCGTGTCGAACTCGACGAGATGAATGCGGCGATGGTCGCAGCCGGCAAGAAGCCGGCTGTCGCCAGCCCGGTGCTCCTCGGTATCACCAAGGCGTCGCTGCAGACCCGCTCGTTCATCTCGGC